>CAXBME010000095.1:0-1505 GCA_963976765.1 uncultured Planctomycetaceae bacterium | reverse complement strand
TGTTCCCCGTCAGCGACCATGAGACAGATCGGCCAAATTGCTTAAGGAGGATTTCTGGCACATCGTAGCCCGCCAAGGGAGCGAAGATGAGACAGAAATCCGGGCCGGAAGGATCGGCCGAAAAACATGTGAAAGAGATACGCCGTAAGACCCGGCGCAAATTCTCTGCCGAAGAGAAGATCCGCATTGTTCTGGAAGGCCTGCGCGGAGAATATTCGATTGCCGAACTGTGTCGGCGTGAGGGGATCGCCCAGGGCCTTTATTACACCTGGTCGAAGGAATTCCTCGAAGCGGGAAAGAGGCGGCTCTCCGGCGATACCGAGCGCCAGGCGACGTCCGGTGAGGTGAGCGGCTTGAAGCGCGAGATGCGGGATCTGAAGGAAGTCGTGGCCGACCTGACGCTGGAAAACCGCATTCTGAAAAAAAGCGTGATCGGGGATGGGGAGGATACCGAATGAGATACCCTGCCTCTGAGAAGCTGGAGATCATCCGGCTGGTCGAACAATCACACCAGCCGGTGAAGAAGACACTGGAACAGATCGGCGTGTCACGTCCGACCTTCTATCGCTGGTATGACCTTTACCGGCGGTTCGGTGAAGCCGGGCTTGAGGATCGGCGCAGCGGCTCCGGCCGGGTCTGGAACCGCATCCCGAACGAGGTGCGTCAGCAGGTACTGGAAATGGCCCTGGATCAACCGGAACTATCTCCCCGGGAATTGGCGGTGACGTTCACCGATGAGAAGCACTACTTCGTCTCGGAAGCCAGTGTTTACAGGCTTTTGAGGGCGCACGACCTGATTACCAGCCCGGCCTTCATCGTGATGAAAGCGGCCGATGAGTTCAGGGAGAAAACCACCGCGCCCAACCAGCTCTGGCAGACCGACTTCACCTATCTGAAAGTGATCGGCTGGGGATGGTTCTACCTCTCCACCGTGTTGGACGACTTCTCCCGTTACATCATCGCCTGGAAGCTCTGCTCGGGCATGGCGGCGAGCGATGTGCAGGACACGCTGAACCTGGCGCTTGAAGCTTCCGGACTCGATGAAGTGAATGTGGTTCATCGCCCGAGACTACTCTCAGACAACGGACCGTCTTACATCTCTGGCGATCTGGCTGAGTATCTTGCCGACAAAGGCATGCAGCATACGCGCGGCGCGCCGTATCATCCCCAGACGCAAGGAAAGATCGAGCGCTGGCATCAGACGCTGAAGAACCGCATCCTGTTGGAAAACTACTTCCTGCCCGGAGACCTTGAAGCGCAGATCGATGCGTTCGTCGGTTACTACAACCATCAGCGCTATCACGAGAGCCTGAACAATCTCACTCCGGCAGATGTCTATACGGGCCGCGGCCAGACCATCCTGCTCGAACGTGAGAAAATCAAAAGGAGGACGATGAAACTACGGCGCTTGCAGCACGCCCAATCCGCTGCTTAACTCAAACCAGATGCGCCAGACCCTCCTTAAGTCAGGCAGCCTGAAGTCTCAAATTACCTGACGACGGACA
>CAXBME010000094.1:0-1505 GCA_963976765.1 uncultured Planctomycetaceae bacterium | reverse complement strand
TGTTCCCCGTCAGCGACCATGAGACAGATCGGCTAAATTGCTAAGTGAGGGTTTGTGGCTCATCATTTCCTTGGAAGGAAAGACGATGAGGCAGAAATCAAAGGTCGAAGGATCGGCAGAACGACACGTCAAAGAGATCAAGCGACAGACGCGGCGGAAGTTTTCAGCCGAAGAGAAGATCCGGATTGTTCTCGAAGGACTGCGCGGAGAGTATTCCATTGCGGAGCTTTGTCGGCGCGAGGGGATCGCTCAGGGCTTGTATTACACTTGGTCGAAGGACTTCATGGAGGCTGGAAAGAAACGGCTGTCGGGCGACACAGAACGTCAGGCGACATCTGGCGAAGTGACGGGGCTGAAGCGCGAGATGCGGGATTTGAAAGAGGTGGTCGCTGATCTCACCCTTGAAAACCGCGTGCTTAAAAAAAGCGTGATCGGGGATGGGGGGAACGAAGAATGAGATACCCTGCATCCGAGAAGCTCGAAATCATCCGGATCGTTGAAGGCTCACATCAGCCGATCAAACGCACGCTGGAACAGATTGGCGTATCACGGCCAACCTTCTATCGCTGGTATGATGTGTATCGACGATTTGGTGAGGCGGCGCTTGAAGATCTTCGGGGCGGTTCGACCCGCGTGTGGAACCGCATCCCTGAAGACGTGCGCGAGCAGGTGCTCGAGCTGGCGCTGGATGAGCCCGACCTGTCGCCCAGAGAAGTCGCCACGAAGTTTACTGACGAGAAGCGTTACTTCGTCTCGGAGGCCAGTGTTTACAGGCTTCTGAAAGCCCACGACCTGATCACCAGCCCGGCCTTTATCGTGATGAAGGCGGCGAGTGAGTTCAAGGACAAGACGACGGCGCCCAATCAGCTCTGGCAGACTGACTTCACCTATCTGAAGGTGATCGGCTGGGGGTGGTTTTATCTCTCCACCGTGCTCGACGACTTCTCCCGATACATCATCGCCTGGAAGCTCTGCACAGGCATGGCCACAAGTGATGTTCAGGACACGCTCGATCTGGCGCTTGAAGCCTCCGGGTTGGATCAAGTCCATGTTGTTCACAAACCCTGTCTTCTGTCAGACAACGGACCCTCTTACATCTCCGGTGACCTGGCTGAGTATCTTGCCGACAAGGGTATGAAGCATACACGCGGCGCGCCTTACCATCCACAAACCCAGGGCAAGATCGAACGCTGGCATCAGACGCTGAAGAACCGCATCCTGCTGGAAAACTACTTCCTGCCCGGTGACCTCGAAGCGCAGATCGATGCGTTCATCGGCTACTACAATCATCAGCGCTATCATGAGAGCCTGAAAAATCTCACGCCCGCAGACGTCTACACCGGGCGGGGCCAAACCATCCTGCTTGAAAGGGAGAAAATCAAAAGGAAGACGATGAAACTACGGCGCTTGCAGCACGCACAGTCTGCTGCTTAAACTGAAACCAGATGAGCCAAACCCTCACTAAGTCAGGCAGCCTTCTGTCTCAAAATACCTGACGACGAACA
>CAXBME010000093.1:0-1514 GCA_963976765.1 uncultured Planctomycetaceae bacterium | reverse complement strand
GCCGCAGTCGGATGCGATTGCCATCTCATCTTCGTCTACAGGATTTCTGAAGGCGCCGCCAGTCAGGTTGGCCGAGCAACCACTGATTCAGCCAGTTGTTGCCAGCGAGGTTGCCAAATCTGAAGACTCAATCACGATCGCTGGCAATCAGTCGAACGGAACCACGGCTACTTCATCGTCTGACGCAGACAACGGCAGCGAGAACGAAAACAACACGATCGACAACGTTTTCGCAATCACTCCTGAAATCACAACAGAGATCTAATAACAGCATTCAGCCAGACCACATATATTCAAGCTCCGAAGAAGGATCAGTTAAATGTTGAATACTTGGAAAAAGCTATTTCAAAACACATTGAGTCGCAATTCACGATTAGCCCGCACTTCACGGCGAAAGTCTCAACGAACTAACTTTTGCGCGGTGCACGCTGAAATTTGTGAGCCTCGCCTACTTCTGACGACGATCATCGACGCCGAGGGACAGCAGTCACTTCAGGATGCGTACACAACTTCAACTGCGGTTGGTGGGCAATCGCGGGAAATCGCAATTTTTGGCAGCAGTCAAAGTTTCGTATCGGTCAACCTCGACCGGTCTGCAAGTTCCATCTCGTACCAGGTCAACGCTGATTCGGCGCTCGACGCGTTCAGCGGTGTCTTCGACGATGTCAACGGGGCATTCCTCGGGACGATTACCCCGACTGGCGATACCAGTTATCTTTCGGCAATGAGCGTCAGTGTTCCGGGCATCCGCTTTGACCCGTTCCTCGCCGACGGATCGGTTCACGAAGTCAGTGGCTCGGTCACGTTCACTGAAGCCACGGGTGTTGTTACCGACCTGAATGCCGATCGCACGTTCGGAAATATCACCCATGTGCAGGTTCGTCAGGGACCGACAATCTCTCTCGGGCAGTTGACGGAGTACGTCTTCTCGGGAACGGTCACGAGCACCGGCAGTCGAACTTTTACGCGGTCGCTGAACATTAACTCGTTTTCGATTCTTGCGGCCACAGTCGGGTCAACAGACATCTTCGCGCGCGTACGTTTTTTCCAGGAGTCCACGGTTCCGTTTGTCACAGACAGCAATCCAGCCCCGGGGGTAACAGTTCTGGGTTTGAGCAACATCACGGTTTCCGATGGTGACACGAGTCCGAGCAGTTCTGACGGGACGGACTTCGGTTCGGTGACTCAGGGCGGCAGCACCCTGACTCGAACGTTTACGGTATCCAACACGGGGAATGCGACGCTGACGACCTCCGGGCTGACAGTTCCATCGGGGTACACCGTGACAAACGGTCTTTCGGGTTCAATCGCCCCCGGCAGCAGTGACACGTTTACTGTTCGCCTGGACGCGACCACGGTGGGCACAAAGTCCGGCCAGATCAGCTTCATAAACAGCGATAGCAACGAGAGCCCCTACAACTTCTCGATCACCGGTTCAGTCGTGGCTGTGACAGCCCCGGAGGTATCAGTCACCGGTTTGAGTAGTCTGCCAATTTCAGACGGTGACACGAGCC
>CAXBME010000092.1:0-1606 GCA_963976765.1 uncultured Planctomycetaceae bacterium | reverse complement strand
CGGAGGCCATCTGGCCGAATCATCGGCATGCGTGTGGCCGATGTAACTCTTGCGGGCGGAAGCGTGATCGAGTTTATGGACACCACGGGCCTCAACACAACACCGCACTCATTGGCGTGCAAAGAAGTCGCTGATCCGACTATCCCGCTCACCCCAAGTTTGCGTGATCTGTTCGCGGGCGGCGAAAACACCGGGCGCGTCGCCGCGAAGGAAGTAGACAACTGAGACTCGCGGCACCCCGTCAGGCTCTGTGGTCGAAACCTGGGTCCAAGCCCAATCTCTTAGAGGCTCACCAAAGTGCTGGGTCAGCGTTTGAAGCGAGCGCTTCGTGGATGTCATTGATAGCTGGTAGCGATGACGGTTGATTTTCGCTTGATCTTGGCTCTGAAGCCCCTCGTTCAAGTCTTGCGACAGACGCTGATCTCGCTCCAAACCGATGAGCAACGCTTCACGTGTGAGGTTCCCATCTTGCCGATGCAGTTCGGTCAGTCTGGGCTCAAACTCCTCGATCAGTCGATCCAACTCGGTCAACTGCTGGGGCGATAAGACCTTCTTCTCGGGATTGTACTGAAGATCGCCGACGAGGTTGGTTGCGGACAGTTTTTCGTGTTGCCCGTCGTGAGTCCCAACGTTCTTCGTGATGCTCTCAGCCAACACTCCACGCAGTGTAAGCACGGGTGCAGAGGCATTTCTCGCGACACTGACGTCATCAAGTCCTGCCGGCGCCCGCTCATTGACCTCAGCACTTGCCTTGCGAGGAACGTCCTTCTCCGGAGCTTCATCGACAACAGGCTGCAGGTGTTCATCGCCCTCAAAATGAGGTCCCATTACTGGATCTGGCGTGGAGCAAATCCACCAAACTGCACCCGCAATGCCGAGAGCCACGACAACAGCGGTGACTGCTAGCCTCATTGCGGTCATCGGCTAGCACCCACCACAGGTCAATGACACAAGGACAATCGGAACCTTTGGCCCGAATGGAGGCGAGAGCGTAAGCGACCAGTTCTCAGTCTGGCCACACGGCACGCGAATCGTCGTAGCGCCGAATATTGCTTGATTGGCCAGCGGCGGAGTTGGAAAGAAACCGGCGGGGAAGCACACAGGGCCTGCTGGCAGGTCAAGACAGATCTCCAACGGCATCGGAATACCGGGAGGCGGTGTAGCGATATTGACCGTAAAGGTGAAGCTCATGCGGCACTTCACATTCACGCAAACCCCATTCATGATCGCACCCGGCGTGAACAACCCGTTGGTCGCGTAAGGCACGATTAGGTCACTGATCGCGGGCACGTTACCAAACGGCGCCTGCGCGAGGCACTGGCCCGATGCAGAACCAGCGAGCAAACTAAGAGACACAACAACTCCTCCAAGAACCTTCTTCATGCCGTGCATGTGACATCGGACGGCCAAGCATTGCAAGGCCACATGCTGACCCGAGTGACGGCGAGCAGTTGTGGCTCGAGCTGGACACGGCCGCTGTGCGCGGACTTGGATGGCTTCTCGTTACACGCTCGTCCTATCCGGAAATAGAACCGACGCCGGTTTGGGCCGAATTGGTCAGTTCCGATTCGACGATGACCAATGAGTTGCTGGCGGATTCGGCCGA
>CAXBME010000091.1:0-1621 GCA_963976765.1 uncultured Planctomycetaceae bacterium | reverse complement strand
GCGCCCTGCTCCAGCATTGCAATGGTCGTCCCGACCGCAGCCTGCTGATTGCCGTCGCCTACCTGAAGGTTCGACACCGCCGCGAAGCGTTGGCCCGCCTCTACGCAGAAGCCCATCAACTGAAACAAAGTCTGATCGGCACCCTTGTACGGAAGCAGCATCAAGGAATCACGTATAGCGCCCCCCGGCGCATCTACGTCGCGAAACTCGCCCGGTGAAAGCGGCTCATCGTCATTCCGCACACGAAGGCCACGGGCCTTGAAGCCCGCAGGAAGATTGGCCAGGGTCCCTGCATCTATTAACTGTCGCAGGGCCGCGGTGGCCGTACGGCTCAGGCCCCCAATCATGTGTATCAAACCAAGGCCGTAGAACCCAAAGCCCGGAAGGAATTTAAAGTGTACGAAGTACTGCTTCTTCTTGCGGGTCGGATCGTCTTCGTCGTAGTTGCGACGAACGCTCAGTAACTTCCCGCTTTCCTCGGAGACTGTGACAATGTACGGGAGCTTAACTCCTGTCGGCTCGTTGTCTTCGTCTACATCCTCGAAGCCCTCTATGTCCAGGTTTACGTGGCACTCCAGGAGAGTCACGTCGGTATCGAGATACGTCGGCTCAATGCCGGATATCTCGTCCATCTCGTCCTTGACACTGCCAGGATCAGACTGCGATGCCGTCACCTTGATGTCACTGTAGAAGCCCGCAAGTTGCTTCTTCCGAAGCTCGTTCTCGGTTATCTGAAGAACGTGGGTGACGTTCTCCGCAGTATCCAAGTCGGTTGCAGTATACGGAACGATCAACTGTTCGGCAGGAACAAACCGGCTCACGGCCCTGTCTAGAAATTCGTCGTAGTACACCTTCTTAAAGGTCGAACCGGACAGCGGAAGGTAGAACAACATCTGGTCAAACTCAGGCGTGTACTCTTTCATCACACACGTGATTTGATAATTCATGTACTCCCGAACGCGCTCGGACTGCTCCTCAACTTCCGGGGTCGGCTTGCCCATGACCTGAGTACGGACAGGCCCTCCCGAAGGCAGAAGCTCCGAAAAAGCCTGCGCCTGAAACTGCGTTACGGCCTCTGCGAGCAGTGGATGCGTCACACCCGTGGCTCCCCGGAAGGGTTGCGCCCGGTCCTCGTAACGGAAACCAAGAAGCTCCAGACCGGTGGTGTACGCCTCTTCCCAGTCCTTGCGACCCAGCTTGTTGGACTCGTACTGCTCAATAAGATCAGACGAGATCCGAGAAGCGGCCCGGTCACTTAGGTCCTCTGCAATATTGGAATAAAAGTCCGACGAGACGGAAGGAAGGTCGGAAGGGTCAAAGTTTATGACGACGCCTCCGTCCTCTTCCAACTCTATGTCCATGCCCGGCGCTTGAATTATAGATTCATCCTGAATGTCCACATCAGCCGAAAGGCCCTCCTCTAATTCCACTTCCGGCAAGGAATTGCGGCGGTCCACAAGAGAGGCCGTGCCGAAGTTGCTGCGAGGGAGGGGGTTGCGGGCCATCTACATATGCCTCAGAGACATGATGCCGCCGCGATTCATGCCCTGCACATTTGGTCCCATGGGCATCTGTGGCGGAGGCATCTGTGGCGGAGGCGGGCGCATCTGAGGGATCGGAG
>CAXBME010000090.1:0-1630 GCA_963976765.1 uncultured Planctomycetaceae bacterium | reverse complement strand
GGAGGGTCGAGCATCGGAACCAGCGCGTAACCCTCCCCGGCCCGAAGCGGGCCGTGAGGTGGCCTGGGTTGTAACCGTTCACGGGCTTCGCCCTCGAACGGTTACGAACTATCGCAGGTCGCCGGCAGCAGGCTAGGCGAAGGTTGCTCGCTGAGGAACGACTCGACTGCCTCGGTCAAAAATCCCAAAACGCTACGGCTTTGTTGCTCACACGTCACCACCACGCTGCAGATTCGCTCGAACCAATGCTGACCCGTCTCGCCTCGGGTGCCCTGGGTCATTCGGCGATGAATCGCGACGAAGCGAATCGCCTGTTCAGCCAAGTTGTTCGTCGGACCGATCTTCGGATCCGTAATGAAACGAAAGTAGTCCTGAAAATGACCGTAGAAACGTTCGGCCATGTTGGCCGCGTGCTGCGTCTCGGGTTGCTCGACGGTCGCATCCCAAACGATGTCGTCGCGAATTCGCTCCAGCGACCTGCGAAACGTCTCCTCACTGGCGAACTCATCACGACGGGCGATGGTTTTGAACAACTTTCGGAAATGCTCCCGCAGCCTCGCCCCGTAGACCTGATTGGCCTCTTCGGGATGACCACAAAGGAACTTGATATCACGAATCAAATGGGCGATGCAAAACTGCAGCTTGACGTTCTCGTCGAGCCGCATGAACTTGTGGTAGGCCGAAAAGTAGTCGCAGCCGATCGTGCCGTCGAATTCAGCTCCAAGCGTCTCGATCAAAACTCCGCTGCCTCGACTCGGAGAGATCTTGAAGACGGTAAACAGATAGGCCCGAAAACACCATGTCCAGAGTTTTTTGCCGCTATCCTTGTGCCCGGTCTCGTCCACGTTCAGGTGGCTTTGCTGCGAGATCGCATCGAGCAACTCTTGATACGGATCGGCGATACTCTGGCTGACTTTGCCGACCAACTTTTGGATCAGGCCGCGGCTGAGGTCCACGCCGACGACATCCCGGCAGTACTTCTTGATCTTCCCGATGGACATGTGGCAGACGCCTTTGAGCCAGCCGATCAAGGCCGTCATTTTGGGTCCGACCAGTCCGGCCCGGCGAATATCCTCGGGAAGCGGGCAATGGTGCGTCTTGCCGCAGTCGACGCAGATTTGGCCGACGCGATGGTGTTCGGTCACTTCGATCGGATTGTCGATCAGCTCAAAACTTTGGTGCTTCTTCGGCTCGGTGCCTTCATCCAAAAGCTTTCCACCACAACACGGGCAGCCGTCGTAACGATGTTCGAGGATGAAGTCGACTTGCTCGTCGAGAAACGATTTCCGCTCGTGCCGTTTGTGCCCAGGCTGTCCGCCGATTTTACGTTTTCTGGGTCGCCCGGGCTTCTTGCGTTTTGGCGGCGGGTTGGTGATGTCGCTTGAGGGTGGTTTGGACGACGTCGCGGAGTTCTTCTGCAGAGCGGCGAGCTTGTCGAGCAACTCGGCAACTTGCTTCTCCAACTGAGCGACCTTCGCCGCCAGCTTCGCGCATCCTTCGCAGTCCTGTTTTGCAACGTCATCCATGATGGACGCATTTTACCCGCCGGCGACGAATCCACCGATAGCAATCGGCGACCGAAAAAACCCGTCAATCAACTCGCTCGCGGCCATCGACCGTGAACGGTTAC
>CAXBME010000089.1:0-1891 GCA_963976765.1 uncultured Planctomycetaceae bacterium | reverse complement strand
TTACCACCACCAGCAAGAATGCTGTCGTCACCACCATTACCATTGATGAAGTCGTCGTTGTCACTACCGACTAGTGAGTCATCACCAGAGCCACCGATCAGCGTGTCACCAGCCGAGTCCAGGACAAGAAGATTTACTGTGATTGAAACCGTTGCCGGAGCACTAACGGCACCATCGTCATCGGCAATTGTGTATTGAAATGTGTCAGTCCCACTGAATCCCGGATTGGGCGTGTATTCAATCAGACCATTACCGAGACTGACCGCTGTTCCATTAGCAGGCGGAGTAACGATGGTCACGGTAGAAAAATCAACGACTCCATCGGTGTCCGAGTCATTAGAAACGACGTCGATTGTGACAGTTTGACCACCCAAGGGTGTGTTTGTCACCATCGCCCCTGTCTCGTCAGCCGCGACGGGCGGGACATTAGCCGGCGGCTGGGCGGCACTATCCGGAGTTCCAGAACCAAACAGAGTGTGGGTCGTGTAGGTGACCGACGCACCGGGAGCGAGGCTGAATATGTTATTAAGCGCCAACGTTACGTCATATGGTGTGTCGATGAACTGATCGTTGTCACTGTCATTGAAAATCATGTCGTCGAGAGCAGTGCCGTTTGCCACTGCCGTTCTCAGGCCAGAGAAGGAATCAATTTCAAAACGCCCCGTCATGGGGATGGTGCCGCCAAAGCCAGTGATTCCAGCAAACGTTGTTGAGACACTGGCACCTGTTCCCGCATCCAGTTCGAAAATGATTTCTTCGCCGAGTGTTGTAAACAATCGGCCACCACCATCGAGAATCGTACCGTCAAATCTCAAGTCGCCGTCGAAGTATCGCACCATCTCAAAGTTCGCTGCTGCGGCAGTGGTATTGGTGATCAGGTAAGACTGTGTCAGGAGCGACCCGCTTCGCATGCCCATCGCGTCATTTGAATTTTCGACCAGCTGAGTCAATGCAACGGAAAGTGCCCCGCCCGACAGTGTAAACGTAGTATTTGCCTCAGTAGCAGTTGCGCGTATCGGTGAGAGGTTTTGGGCAGCAGCAGATAACGCTGTACGCAGACCGGTACTCCCTGTCCGGAAGTAAACATCCGAATCAAAGCCAAGATCAGCGGGGGCGATTGCTCCAACAGGATCGTAGATTGCTGTGCTGAAACTTCCCGCTCCGTCAACCGTGATTTGAACGTTGGCATCGCCGGTGCCGTTGGTAAGAACCGTACTCGTTCCAACGTTCACACCGGCTCCACTGTCAATGGCATCGTCAAGTGTGGAACCCGGCGTGGTTGGCGTCGGTGGAACGGGCGGTGGTGGAATCGGCGCTGGAGGAGGAGGTGGAGGTGCGACTTCATCCAGATTCACGTCGAACGTGCTTCGCACCAAATCCGCACCTGTGCCACCATCGAGCGAATCGGCTCCGTTACCACCGATAATCGTGTCGTCACCGCTGTTGCCGCGTATAACATCATTACCAAAAGCGTTCGAAAGTGTATCGAGGCCGTCTCCGAAAAGTGCATCCGCCCCGGAACCGCCATAGAGGGAATCGTCACCATCCTGCCCTGCGATCAAATCGTCGCCGGCATTTCCATTGACGATGTCATTTCCACCGTTTCCATTCAGTGTGTCCTGCCCGGTCTGGCCGTTGATGACATCGTCGCCGTCGTCGCCATTAAGCAGATCGTTGCCGGCCTGGCCGTTGATCGTGTCGTTGCCGAGACCGCCGGAGACGGTGTCGTCATCAGCACCGGCAAACACAACGTCGTTACCGTCCCCACCGTCGATCGAGTCGAAACCGCCGTCACCGTTCAACGTGTCGTCGCCGGCTTCCCCGAAAATAACGTCGGCACCGTTGTTCGCCAGAACTGAGTCGTTACCAGCCCCGCCGAAAATTGTGTCGT
>CAXBME010000088.1:0-1926 GCA_963976765.1 uncultured Planctomycetaceae bacterium | reverse complement strand
GTCGCGGTAGGGACGACCGTTTCCGGTCGCCCCCCGCACAGATCCGTACGTGAGTGTTGTCTCATACGGCTCCTGCCTTGATTCGGGCGCGAAATCTTTGATCTGGATACGGGTGGCTGACTTTGGCTGGAGGCAAGTAGATCCGCAGCAGACGCTTCATCCGCGACCACGGCCAGCGATGACGCTGGCTCCGACGCCGCAGCGCACGCAACCACAGACGGCTGACCTCGTCACGAAATCGACGCAGACGGCTCACGTTGCCCGGAACGGCATAGTAGGCCATCCAACCACGAACCACCCTGCCAAGCCAACGGCCTTGCTGGCCGATCCCCTGGTGGCGCCGACGATGAAGTTTCGCTTTGATTGCCGAGAGGGTAAGAGCCATCCGGCTCGCGATCGTCTCGCGGCGAATCATGAACCAACCCTTCTTCGCGCTGGTATCACAGCGATGTGTGAAGCCGAGAAAGTCGAACGTCTCCGGTCGACCTTCTCCACGCTCGGACCGTCGTTCGATCGCGTAACGACCGAACTCGATCAAGCGTGTCTTCTCGGGATGAAGCTCCAGGCCAAACTTCCCAAAACGCTCCCGGAGTGCTTCCAGGCACATTTCAGCCTCAGCCTTGCTCTCAAACCCGATCACGAAATCATCGACGTACCGAACCACAACGACGTCCTTGCGGCCGCGTTGCTTTCGCCAGTGGTCGATCCACAAGTCCAACACATAGTGAAGATAGATGTTCGCTAGCAGCGGCGAGATCACCGCTCCTTGCGGAGTTCCCACCGTCGTCTTGGACCATTCCCCGTCTTCGCTGACACCGGCTCGAAGCCATTTGCCAATCAGACGGAGAATCCGCTTGTCGCTAATGCGATGCTCGATGAACTTCATGAGCCACTTGTGGTCCACGTTGTCAAAGAAGCCTTTCACATCGGCGTCCAGAATCCAGTTCACTCTTTTCCTGCTCACGCCAACACACAACGCATCGAGTGCGTCGTGAGCGCCGCGACCAGGACGGCCGCCATAACTGAATCCGAGAAAATCCTGCTCGTAGATGCACTGCATCACCCACGCAGTTGCCTTTTGGACAATCTTGTCCTCCAGGGCCGCGATGCCGATCGGACGTTGCCGTCCATCGGCTTTGGAAATGTAGATTCTCTTGGAGGGTTTCGCTCGGTAGGCGCCCCGGTGAATGCGACCGTGGAGAGCCTCGATCGAGGCTTCCCGGTCTTGCTCGTACTGTTGCCAAGTCACTTCGTCGATGCCAACCGCGGCAGACTTCTTCAAAGCATCGAAGGCCTCGTGCAGCAGCGGAACGTTGATGTGATGCAACAGGTTCTCGAACTTCAGCGTGGGACGATCCCTCGCTGTTTCGCGCACACCCGACAGCCCGCGTGAACGACGCTTGGTCCGACTCGAAGTTCGGGGTCGATCGTGCTGCAAGGTGTTCATCTTGGCTGAGTCCCTTTCCTCGACGGACTCCGCGACCGGTTCAGTTCCGGCGTTGTTCGCCCGCGTCGGCGGTACTATGGACTCATCCGACTTCCGATCAGCGTTCATGGCAGCCTTTCCCGCTGGACGGTTCGCTGCCCGTGCAGCCAGCGAGCAAGCTCGCCGCCGCAACTGATCGGATCTCCCGGTTCTCGCGATTGAGATTTCCACGCATGCACAGGTTCCCCAGACTCCGCCGTGTCCGCGCCGCTCTCGCCATACGCGAGCGTCGCGATTTCGCCTTCCCCGTAGAGGGACCAGGTCGGCACACGGAAGTTCAGATTTCGGAGCTCAATAGCTGGCCTGCGTTTCCCCCCTTGCCGGACGCTCAGCGCGGATCGGTTACCCTCTCCGCACCTCCGGTGGAGGCCATAGCAGTTGGCTAGACTTTCTACGTAGGACACTTTCATTCCCTATCTCAATCCGGTTTATCCCGGCAC
>CAXBME010000087.1:0-2032 GCA_963976765.1 uncultured Planctomycetaceae bacterium | reverse complement strand
CGGATATGACCTCCGATATCCTTGACGAAAATTATCTGGTTGAGGAACTGGATGGACAGATATGGCTGCTGGTGAATGATGTTCCCGGTCGCCTCTGGCCGGCGGTCACCTCCTACATGAATGAAAACGGCCTTGGTGTGGCGTATGACAGCCCCCAGCTTGGCCTGATGCAGAGTGAGCTGGTTAACTTCAGCAAGCAGGCGAGGGGCTTGTTGGGGTTGCCGGACAACCCTGATGGGCCAGAGGCAAAAGTGGTTGTTCAGGCCCGTGTCGCTCCTGGTGTGCGCCGCAAGACCACAGAGGTTCAATTCCGTTCTTTCGAAGTTGCCGATGACCCCAACGAACTGATGGCATGGAGCGGCGGGGACATCCGCAGCCGTGAGCAACTCGACACGAGTCGGAAGCTGCTCGACGACCTGGCCCAGTATTTACGCAATCGGGAAGACAGCAAGTCATACTCTCGTGCGGCCTTGGGCATGGCCAGCGAACCATTGGTCAGGCTGGTATCGGACGATGAAACACCCCGGGAAATTGTGATGAGCCTGGATTACGGCCGAGCCTGGGCGGAAGTGCGGCGAGCGGTGGATGACGCAGGCATACCAGTGATCGACCTGAACCGTGAAGACGGCTATTTCTTTGTGGATTTCCGGCCGGAATCCGAGCGCGAGCCAGGGTGGTTTAGCTGGTTCTCCGACGCCCCGAAACCGGTCCATTCGTTTGATATACGGCTCGAGGAACGCGACGGCGACATTATCGTTTCCACCGCCATCGCCGAGAGTTACGATGGTGAGAATCGCTCGCCCGAGCTGCTTTCAGAACTGTTCGAATACCTTTACTAATGCTAGCAGTGCCTGCACAGAGCGGGCACGTCCGGAGACCTGACATGGAAAAGCGTGAAGAGCTTTACGCGGGCAAGGCCAAATCCGTATACCGTACCGACGACCCCGACCGGTTTGTGATGGTATTTCGCGACGATACGTCGGCGTTTGACGGCGAGAAGAAAGAGCAGCTTAACCGCAAGGGCATGGTGAACAATCGCTTCAATGCGTTCATCATGGAGAAGCTGGAAGCAGCCGGCATTCCCACACACTTTGAAGGCCTGCTTTCGGGCACGGAATCACTGGTCAAGAAGCTGGACATGATCCCGGTTGAATGCGTGGTTCGTAACATCTCGGCGGGCAGTCTGTGCCGTCGTCTGGGTGTCGAGGAAGGGCTGACGCTGAACCCGCCCACCTTTGAATTGTTCCTGAAGAACGACGCCATGCATGACCCCATGGTCAATGAGTCTCTGGCGGTCAGTTTTGGATGGGCGAAAGCCGACGAACTTGCCAGAATGAAAGAACTGACCTATCAGGTGAATGACGTACTGAAGGCGCTGTTTGAGGAAGCCGGCATGCTGCTGGTGGACTACAAGTTGGAATTTGGCCGCTCGGGTGGCCAGATTGTCCTGGGTGACGAATTCAGCCCCGACGGCTGCCGTATCTGGGACAGGGAAAGCCGAAAAAAGATGGATAAGGACCGTTTTCGTCAGGGACTGGGCGATGTGATTGAGACCTACGAAGAAGTTGGTCGTCGTCTCGGTATTCGTTTCGACTGATCAGTCAGGTACAACAACCATAAGACAGGTGCACTATGCGTAAACTGATTTTTGCCATCGGCGGCTCATTGTTCATCGCTGCCCCAGTCGCGATCGCTGATGTGGTCGGGGTGGGTGCCAGTGTCAGTTATTGGGATTCTGACCTCTCGGGTAAAGCCGGCAAAAACAACGACGTGGTCGACGTCGAAAACGACCTCGACCTGGAAAGCGACACCAATGCCAACCTGAGTGCCTACCTGGAGCATCCAGTTCCGGTACTGCCGAATGTTCGGTTGAACTACACTCGTATCGAGCAGAGTGGACGAGGGGAGCTGTCTACCGGGTTTGATTCTGTTCCAGGCGCCGCGGAAGTGGATTCCGATCTGGACCTGAACCAGTTCGACGTCACCCTGTATTACGAAGTGCTCGACAACTGGGCCAATCTGGATCTGGGCG
>CAXBME010000086.1:0-2168 GCA_963976765.1 uncultured Planctomycetaceae bacterium | reverse complement strand
TACCACTCACAAAACACTCGTCGGATAAATACAGCCCCGACTTACCGGATGAGCCCCCTTTTCCTGCCCCGCATCGGAAACCGTGTGACCAACTGAACTCCGGATTCTATCCGCAGATCGCCGTAACAGTACCGGTCCGCTCCAGAAGGTACGTCGAATCCACGGCTCATGAGAAGCTAACAGATGCGGCGTCGGAGATCGTTCCTGGTGATGGCATTTTGGTTATCGGTCGATTCGTCACTCGAAGCTTCAGTGAACTGGCCCACGTCACCTTTGAAGACGGAACTCAACTGACGGGGACGGCAGGTCATCCTGTCTGGTCAGTCGACGCTTTTGGCTGAGATTCCGCTGGGTGAGTTTGATGCTGGTGAGCTTGTCCAGGGACGTGACGGTGTCGTGGCCGTGGCTCTCGTGGAGCAGCTCGCTGCACGACCCGCTGTCTTCAATATCGAAGTCGCTGGTGAACATGTCTACGAGGTCACCGAACTCGGCATCCTCGTCCACAATTCACTGGCCGACGATTTTCAGTGCCAGAGATTTCTCGAACTGTTGAAAGGAAAAGCTACACTCAATTCTCAAGATCGCACAGAACTTGCCTCGATGCTGAAACAGCTGAAGAATTTTGGCTGGGGCGCGTACTTTTCGGGTGTCTTGAAGGTCAGTGCTCCCGATGGGATGGTTGACCCACACGCTCACCGCATCCTCTTTAAGCTTGGTCGCGAGGGGAAGCAGCGTGATCTGGTTATCGAGGGGATGGAGATACTTTTAAAATATGACATCAATCCAATCTTTGGCCGGGAAAACCTCATCTGGGCACCGAACATTGCCGGGCAACATACGACCGAGGCACTGCAGAAAGTTGTTGACGAGCTGAGAAGGGCTGACAGTAGAGGCACTCGTAAAGCAGTTGAGCGGGCTTTGGCCCGAATGGGAAAGATTGCGGCAGACCTATGAGCGAATTAATTGAAGTGGCACGAGAAATCGCTGATGCGATTCAAATCGGCGATGTCGAGGAAGCTGTGAAGCTTCTTGATGGAAACGACGCGCTTATTCATTTCACCGAATTTGGTGGTACCTGGCTACATCTCGCATGCTGTGAAGGCAATGCCGAAATGGCAAAATGGTTGATTGACCACGGAATCAGCGTCAACGTTTCCGATGAATTCTACGGCACGCCGATCGATCAGGCGGCAATGTACGGACACTTGGAACTTGTCAGATTTCTTGTGTCCGCCAATGCATCGCTGGATACGTCAGACCACACAGCAAATCCCCTCTATTCGGCAATCCACAACGGACATCAACACGTCGTTGAGTACCTGATCACTACAGATTTGGATCGTCATACGACGTACCGTACGCCAACCGGATGATTGAGCAATGCTCTGTCATTCGCCAGGAAACATGGACGCACTCAAATAGCTGCGGTATTGGAACAAGCCGGATGCCGGATGCCTGTTGAGGGTGTTGACATTCCGGTCAATGAGGTGGCTCAGCCAGTGATGTCGGCTTCGCAGGAATCGGATGCGGTGCGTGAGATCCTCGACCACATGTCAATATTCTGTCGGACCAGTCGAAGCACTGGCATTGCAGGAAATCGTTCCGGTCGATGACGACGTTCACGTGGCGATCAACGTGATCAGGCCGAACGAAAATTGCCCCTTCTCCACGCTCTTCACAACCGGCATGAGCGAAGTGGCGATGAACGTTCCGGAAGGGCAGGAAGAGTTTCAGTATGCCGAACTGTCATGTATCTCCCCGGTGACTGGCAGATTCCTCAGCCGAACTCCAGTGACGAGTCCACGCTGTGGCCGTTCCAGTGGCTCAGGCAGATCGCTTACTACCCGCACCTGAATGAAACCTGGCTGGGAGGAGCCCACACGATCATCTCGTCCGATGATCCACCGGCTCCGTTAGGCCCCGGCACGGATTTCACCTGCCTGTTGCTGAATTCAGGCATGATGGACTGGAGCCCGCTGGAACTTTCAGATGGCCGTAAGATTCGGTTCTACACCGTCATGCCGATTTACGCGAAAGAGCGCGATTTTGAAGTCGAACATGGAATCGTCCCGCTCCTCCAGCGACCGAATCCCCCATCGTCTTCCCCGGCCGTCTCAACGTCGCGACGATGTGACTGGAAGCTGCGATAAGCGAAAAAGGCTACTCGG
>CAXBME010000085.1:0-2181 GCA_963976765.1 uncultured Planctomycetaceae bacterium | reverse complement strand
AAAGGAGCCGCCACCGGATTTTCAACTTTCAACACTCAGCGGGACATCATCCCACTCAATCAAGGAAGTCGCAAAGAAGCTCCACATCACTGTGAAGTCGGCCGAATCGCGGCTCTATCGGTTAAAGAGAGAGTTGAAGGCTCAGAACTGAAACCCGATTGGAAGAATCTCAGATGCCCAGTTTCCTTTTGTCTGAAACAAATGACAGATTTGAAATCAGAGTTCTCGATGGAACATCAGTTGATGACGGCATTTTCGATGAACTGAGCCCTGCGGTCGAATCAGGTACCGGTACGGTCGTGATGGACTTTGAAGGCGTTCCGTTCGTCAACGCGGTATTCCTCAGTACGCTGGGGAAACTACAGAAAGCACTCGAACGGAAAGATCGCAAGGTCGTGCTGAAGAACTTGTCTGTGGAGATGAATGAATTACTTCAGGTTGTCGACTTTCGCGTTGAGACTGAGATCTAACGGTCTTCCTGAGAAGACCTGCATACTCAACCAGGTCGCGAAATCTGATCGTCACCCAGTTGTCAATCAAACAGATTTCGCTGTCTGGGAAGCGGGACATCTGAGCTCTGCTGTGATTCTCGAATGTCGAGGACGGACGGTTTCTCTCGCGACGACTCTGACAACTCATCATCGGTCATCGAATTCACCGGGTACGGGCAGGATTCCGTCGGCACTTCGCGGATGAAGCCACGTCCATTAAACCCAGTTCGGTATGCGAGCTTCTGCTCCAGATGCAGACTGTTACCGTGAATCACCCAGCCGTAGAGATTTCTCAGGGCGAGGTTGATGGCGGTCATTCGGACGCATCTGATATCAACGTCCTGACCGATGAATTCCCAGTTGCGGTGCTTTTCGGCGACTGACAGCAGCATTCGTCCGGAGCCGACGCACGGATCGCAGACTGACTTTCGTTTTCCGTCGTCTTCGTCACCAGTGGTGAGCTGGCCCATTAACAGAGTGATTGCGTCGGGAGTCAGGTACTGGCCGTTTTCGCCGTATGTGATGCCGCCCTGAAACAGATCGCCGAGAATGTCGCGAATTCCGTCGCGGGTGTCTTCCATTGAGTTCACAACGGACCCGAAGAGACGAGCGAGTGTGTCGCACGCTCGCTTGCCGTTCTTGCCCTCCGAGTACTTGCCGACGATCTGCATGTACTGGTCTTCGAGCTGACCGCCAGACAAGGCACAAACTCCCATGTGCAGGAAGTCGTCGAAAACCTGGCCACGACTCAGGCCAGACCGGCGGGCCGCCTCGTCGAGGAGTCCAATGTGATCCCGGTTTTCGTCATAGAAGAATTGTTCTCGTGGCATGCGAAGCTGGGAAAGAAATCAGAAGAGGCGGTCGCGTTGAGCAGGCGGACGAGCCGATCGAGTGACAGATTCTGCCGTTGGTGCATCCGGCTTACTTTCGTAAGTAGCGCTGGTGACTTGCTGAGCCCGTCTGATTACCTGACGAGTTCCCTCTTCCATCTCGTCGAGATTCAATTCGGTGGTGTTCAGCAAATCGCGAATGACGTTGCGGGCAACTTCCAGCTCTCCTGACTGGTTCGCAGTGTCCGGTTTACTGGACTTTTCTTGTCCGGCAATGACCAGACGCTTTCCGCAGTCGTCGGCGGTTGGATCGCGCCCCATCTGCTTGAGGACCGAACTCCCGGTGGCACGAAAGGCATCGTTTCGCAGGCCCCAGCTTATTTGCTCGCGAATCTCATCCAGCACATCGCGCAGGACACGCAATTCCTGAGTCAGTGCGTACAGCGTATCAATGACAGCATCGCCGTGCTGGCCAGCGGTGGATTCTTTCTTGCGTGGAGGCATTGGCAAATCAGCCTGCCAGAGAAACCCACTTCGATGCAACAAGTTCGGGGACGAAAACTGCCGTAGTATTAACCACACTGCTTACAGTCGGTGCGAGTGTAGCACGACGTTCTCGCGGTCAAGGGGCGCTCACGAAGAGCCCGCGCAAAAGGTTCGCTGCGTCCTGATGACTTGCGAACCTGCGGGGCTCAATCCCTCGCTGCCTGGACCGCTCCGCTGCGACGTGCTGCAAATCGCCCGTCTGGACCAGTTCCGGACGGCTATATCCACTTCCCCAAACAATCATGCCACGAGCACCACCTGGAGTGCCCCTGATTTCTGTACCACGGCTTATGAGAGTTCGGGTTGGGTAAGGG
>CAXBME010000084.1:0-2306 GCA_963976765.1 uncultured Planctomycetaceae bacterium | reverse complement strand
CACCATCAACGGCCAGGCCGGCAACGACTCGATCAATGGTGACGACGGCGACGATTCGATTTCCGGAAACGGGGGAGCTGACACGCTGCTCGGTGGGAATGGCAACGACAATCTGAACGGAAACGCGGGCAACGATTCGTTGGGCGGCAACGACGGTGCAGACACGTTGCGTGGCGGATCTGGCCAGGATGATCTCGATGGCGACGCCGGTGACGATCGTGTCTTTGGACAGGGCGGCAACGACACACTGGCCGGCTCCGGTGGAGCGGACTACATCGACGGTGGTGCCGGCGATGACCTGGTGATCGCCGCCAGCCTGCCGGACCTTTCCATTTCAGACGCGTTTGCGGCCGAGGATGGTGCGGCGGGAATTCAGTTTATCGTGACGTTGTCATCGGTCAGCAGCACTCCGGTGACCGTTAATTACTCGACAGTCAACGGGACGGCCATTGCTGGGGTGGACTACACGGCGATCTCAGGGACGCTCACGTTCGCGCCGGGGCAGACGACTCAGACGATTACGGTGTCGCTGGTGGCAGATCAGACGTTGGAGCCAGACGAAACGTTTTTCATCAATCTGTCGAATCCGGTCGGTGCGAACATCAGCGACGCCACAGCCATCGGCACCGTACAGAACGACGACCAGGGGCCGCCGCCGCCCAGTAATGGCCTGTCCATCAGCGACGTGACAGTGACAGAAGGTAACGCCGGTACGACTCAGGCAGTGTTCACCGTGACGCTTACTCCAGCCTCCACGCAAACCGTGACCGTCAGTTACGCCACGATGGACAACACGGCGATGGCCGGTTCTGACTACACCGCGACGAACGGCACACTGACATTTCCGGCAGGCACCACGACTCAAACGATTTCCGTCGGCGTACTGGGCGATACCACGGTGGAGCCGAATGAGTCATTCATCGTCAACCTGTCCAACGCGTCTGGCGGCGTCACCATCACGGACTCCATGGGACTCGGTACGATCGTGGATGATGATGTCGTAACGCCGCCCGGCGGCTCCACGCGACTATTCGGCGTACTCGACAACACGGCAAATATGATTGCGGAATTCGACCCCGTGACCGGCGCTCAGCTCAACACTTTCAGCGCTCCGGCGGTTGTTGCTCAGACTGGTGAAGATGGACTCGCATTCGATGGCACCGATCTGTGGTTCATCAGCGGTTCCACACTATTTCGAGTGAATCCAGACACCGGGGCGACGATCAACTCCACAGATGTTAGCGGAACACTGGATGGCGGTAGATATTCAGGAATCGCAGTACTTCCGGACGGGCAGGGAAACCCACTTGTTTATCTGCTCAACGAGGGACAATTTCAGACATCCAACGACGAGATCGACATTTTCAATCCGGCAACCGGAGCGATCACAGAAATGGATATTGTTGATGCTCAATCGGGGGCAAACGTCCGTACGATCGAGGATGGGCTCGGCGAAGTGCGAACACCAGATGGCCTGATTGTGTTCGACATGCAGACTGGGATGATCCGTACGGTCAATTCGACGACGATCAGGGCATCAGCCGGTTTCGCTCCTAACGTTCCCGGTGTGGGTGCGGTGACTCCTCAGGGCCTTGCCGGAACTGATACAGAGATCTTCATTGGAGCCGCGAACAATCGAATTGAAGTCTTCTCAGTTGCCGGCGTTCATCAGCGTACACTTACGTTGACCGCAGGCATCTCTGGACTTGCCGTTGGCGGCGGAACCAGCAACCTGCAGAGTTCACTTGGGTCGGGCAGCTCTGCCAGTGTCACCGCAAACCTGAACGGTCCGGAGGATGACACGATCCTTGGGCAGGACGGCAACGACACGATCATCGGATCCTTCGGTGATGACCTCATCAACGGTGGAGCAGGTGACGACAGTATCGATGCCGGAGCCGGCAACGACTATGTCTACGGCGGCTCGGGCAACGACACCATTTTTGGCAACACCGGCGACGACACGCTCAACGGTCAGGGCGGGATGGATTCAATCGATGGAGGTGATGGCGAAGATGAAATTCTGTTCGATGGAGACGGCAGCGGAGATGACACCGTCTCCGGCGGCAACGGCGGCGACACCGTTATTCTGAATACGGGGGCGACTGATGACACCGTTTCAGTGGCGCAGAACAGCAGCGGCCAGTTGACGGTGACCGAAGGTGGTTCGCGGATGACGATCGATTCGACCGTCAGCACAGTTCTGATCAACACTCAGGCAGGTGCCGACACGGTGACGGTTGGTGATCTTAGCGGCGTTCCGCTGAGTGCTCTGACGGTTGACGGTGGTCTGGGTGCTGACACGA
>CAXBME010000083.1:0-2981 GCA_963976765.1 uncultured Planctomycetaceae bacterium | reverse complement strand
TCAGTATCTAAAAGTGCCTTGCAAATCTGACTATTACGCGTCGGTTTAGGGCGGGGGAGGGTACTAATAGGTACTGACAAGTTAACTTGTCAGTACCCCTGTGGCTCGTATCTATAAGAAGACCTACGCACGATAGCCCTTCGATTTGTCCTATACTTTAGGTTGTTCGACGTCGCAACAATGGTGATGTTCAACCTCTCTGTACCCGTGCCTGCGTTGACGTCGCTCACTTGAACCGTTCAAGCGTTAGCACCCTTTCAGCGCAGGGTTAACGGTGATGTTCACCGTCGCCGTATCTGTACCGCCCTGGCCGTCGCTGACGTGAACCGTCCATGTATTGGCGCCTGCATCACCGGCGCTCGGTGTACCGGTTACATCGCCATTGCTAGCAACGTCCAACCAGGCAGGTCCACTTAACTTCGAGTAGGTCAGCGGATCACTGTCGGTATCCGTGGCAGACCCAGCGATGCTTTGCGAGTATGGAACACCTTCCATCCCATTCGGCAGATTAATCGGGTCAGCCGTGAAGACTGGCGCGTTGTTCGACGGCGCGCCATCAACGGTGGTATTCAGGGTGGCCGTATCAGTACCGCCGTTTCCATCGCTCACCTGAATGACCCATGAGTTTGGACCGACGTTACCAGCACCCGGTGTACCGCTCGCAGTGCCATCGCTGGCGATGGAGAACCAGGCAGGTCCCATGGCGATAGAGTAGGTCAGTGGATCGCTGTCAGCATCCGTCGCAGAACCCGCAAGGGTACCCGAGACCGGGACACCTTCCGTCCCCTTGGGTCCAGTTATCGGATCTTGCGAGAAGACTGGCGGATTGTTACCCCCGGGTACATCAACATACTGGATCGGGTCGATGGGGGAAGGGTATTCGTCCGGTCCCGCCCAGGCGAGATTCGGTACGGTTTCATCGACCCATCGATCTCGTGGCTGATCAAAGGGCGTAATTCTGACCCATGCGATGTGCGCAGCAGTGGTGTCGAATTCAGGGTTTCCGGTCCAGCCGACATCACCGGCATATCCCGCTGCTGGAAACCATGTGCCCAGCCAGAATCGTGCCGCGCGAAAGGGGACATTGCCCTGTCCGAATTCGACATCATGCAGCTCGTCGACGATCCGTCCATCCATCAGCCAACGGACCGACCCGACATCAGTTCGTGAGATTGATTCATCGCCCATGTCACTCCCGGATCGCCATTCGATGGTAAAAGTGTGGTATCGCCCGTCCAATGCTTCCTGAGCCAGGTCGAGTGCTGCGCCGGTTTCGTCAGTCAGGATCTTTCGACCTTTGTGTTCACCGCCTTCGCCTCCGAACTGGCCTCCCCATGAGTTCGTCCTTGCCTTCTTGAACGAGAAGTTCCCGGTATCGGAACCCGCAAGGTCCGTGGGAAACTCCCAGTCGATCTCGGTGTTGCGGCGGGGATTAGGTTCGTGCCAGTGGGCCGCTTCACCCATCCGATAGTCGATGTAGTGGAAAGGCCAAAATGCTGTGCAGGTGCCATATTCAGGGGCGATTCGTGCACGTACTTCGTATCGAGCGGACGCATGGTAGGTCCTGGTTGCGATCGCGGCACCGACTCTGGTTTTGCGTCCGTTGTGTTCGAGCTCTCCGCTGTATTGATCACCATGCGCCTCCAGACGGAGTGCGATGATCGGTTCTCCTTCGTCCATGTCTGGAACAAGCAGCACGTTCTCCGGTGCGACCCCGCCATTGTCACCACCCCATGCCTTTGCAGACACCAGCCACTTCTCAGGGCTCAAGGTGCCATCTGAAAAGTCATCGAAAAAGACGTCGTTCTGTTGCACCGGAGGCGATGCCAGTGTCGGCATCCATTCTCCACCTTGTGCCGTGAATCTGACGTTTCGGTACCACGCCGATCCTGGTTGATTCTTCCAGTTTTCCAGAATGAGCTTTCCGTTTCGGACCCAGCGTCCTTCAGTCTGAAGTTGGAGCTCAATCGTCTCCCAGTCATCGTTCTGGAATGATCGTGTCACGAGGTATTCGTCGGAGCCGGTGAAGTACGCGCTCGCAACGACATCCGGGTCGGCTTTGACCTCCATTGAGATCGTCCATTGTCCACCCGGTGGAAGTGCGATCTCGATCGTCTGGGATGCTCGGGACGTGTCTGCGCTTGAGAGGAGTCTCAAGATGTTTCCATCTTTCGAACCGAGGATACTCGCGTTGATACCGAGCGCCCATGCACCTCCTCCGGGCTCATCGAACTGGGGGTTGCTCAAGAGAGACTCTCCAGGATCGGGGGCCACCGTGATGACCGGCGCTTCGGCCCAGGGAGCTTCGCCATTTTCGGCCGCTGGTGGCGGTTGTCGTCCTTCCCACAACCTTATTGCATCGAACTCGACCGTCGGACCCTGATCGGTTTTCCATCCTTGAAGATAGACTTCGAAACTTGTGGCATGGTCATCCACATGAACCTCGAATCGCCGCTCAAGCCAGATGTTCACGTCGTCGACGGCAACCCAGCCGTATGCCTTGCCTATCTGAGCGCCATCTCTGATGCCGAGAATGGGAGGAGTGAGGTGGTCAGAGGTCCTAATGCGAGCTGCAACGGTGTAACGGCCTTTTGGTTCAAGTCCTTCCACTCTTTGCGACAGTTCCGCAGTCTGAGTGGGCTGCGGCTGAAGACGGACTGAACTGTAACCATCCCAGGCATCGCTCTGGATGAAGACCTCGCCGCTGATAGACCAACCCGACAGGCCAGATTCAAAGGATCCGTTGTTCAGGAGATTATCCTGCGCATAAGTGGTGGGAACAAAGATACTGCACATGGCGATGGCGATGGCGATGAAAAAGTGACTTTCACGGGGAGGAAAAGCGCCGAGATATGTCATTTCGGACAACCTGAAAAGAATCATCTAAAGTATAGCGGTGAGTTTCATGAATTTTGGCACTGGACTTCTCCTGGCGTAAAAAATGTAAGTTGAATCAACCAACCACGTGCAGGTCAGATCAC
>CAXBME010000082.1:0-3294 GCA_963976765.1 uncultured Planctomycetaceae bacterium | reverse complement strand
GGCAAAGGAGCCGCCACCGGATTTTCAACCTTCAACAACCAGCGGGACATCTTCCCGGGCGGTAGTTTTGTATGTGCATGACTCGCAAAGAAAGTTGAACACAGTGACAGCAGCCTCCTGAACGTGACCTTTGTTTGAATTATCTTTGACTGGAACGCAGAATCATCAGATCATTCGTCGACCCGGTTGCAACTGTCGAGACACCAACAGGAGTTCAAACTGATGGTTCGCATTGCCTCGTTCAACGTCGAAAATCTGTTTGCCCGCCCACGAGCGTTTGATCCGTTGGACTGGGCTGCTGGGCGACCGGCCATTGATGCCTGTAAGAAGGTCAATACGCTGATGGCAAACGCGACCTATTCAGCGAGTGACAAGATCAAGATGCGAGATCTGCTCGTCGAACTGGACATCTATTCGAGGAATAGCAGCGGAGCAGTTCGTAAGAAAAGGACCGCGTTTCCGAGATGGGCGTGGCTGCGAAAGAACCGGGGCAGATTTGATATGCAGCCCACAGACAGCTCCAAGGATGTTGTCATAACGGCAGACGGCCGATCGGATTGGATTGGCTGGGTGGAATTGGCGACAGAGCCGGTCAACGAGTCTGGGACTCGTATGACGGCCAGAGTCATCAAAGACGTTGATGCTGACATCATAGGAATCGTTGAAGCAGAAGATCGGCCATCAATGGTTCGATTTAACAAGGAACTGCTTGGCGGGCAGTACGATCACGTCATGCTGGTCGACGGGAATGATGAACGAGGGATCGACGTTGGGATCATGACCAAGACTGGTTTCGATATTGAATCGATCCGATCAAACGTCGATCTGGAAGACAATGTTGGTGAGGTCTTTAGCCGTGACTGTCCCGAATACAGCATCAAGATGTCGAGTGGGACTGTCGTTCACGTTCTTGTCAACCACTTCAAGTCTCAGTCCGGGGGCGGCGGGCCGAAACGCCAGCGGCAGGCTTTGGCTGTTAAGAACATCGCCCAGAAGCTGGTCAGTCAGAACCAGCATGTCGTGGTGATGGGAGACTTGAATGAGGGGTCTGCCTCTGTGGGTGCGGCGCCGACAAATCTTACAGACCTGTTTTCTTCAAGCAGCCCTCTCGTCGACTGTTACTCACTCCCTGGATTTGACGTCGGGGCACGTCCTGGCACTTACGACTCATGCGGAATTAGAAATCGGCTCGACTACATCTTGATATCTCCGAATCTTGTTCCAGCGTTTGCAGGGGGGAGCATCTTTCGAAACGGCCTTTGGGGCAGCCGCGTGAGCCGCCCGGATAAATGGGCAACATACGTGGATATGGGCAGCTCGATGGAACAGGCGTCCGACCACGCTGCCGTCTACATTGACCTCAACATTTGAGACAGTGATTCGACTGCCTTCGGGCGACGCTTCTACTCAATTCCAACTCGATTCTTCAGTCGGTCGACGGTGTGTCGCCATTTGAAGGCTCGCGGGCGGGCGGCGGAGTTCTGGTTGCCAAAGAAGCCTGTTTCGCGGATCGCCTGATCCAGAATATCTTCGAGCCAGGAATCTAACTTCAGCGAGCTGACCTGCATCCGGTCGAGACCGTTGTCGATTCGCTAGATTCCGAGTTCCAGTGGCATAGATTTGCCCAAGTCAGGTTTACGAGGATTCTTCGCTCAGAACTTCTTCACCCAGTTCATCAACCCATTCTCTGTCTCGGAAGCCCCACACGTAGCAACACGCAGCCTGCTAACAGCCGCGTTGAAAAAGTGGGTTTCTGGATTTTGATTGGGTTCGGTGTTAGCTGGATGAGGTTTCGAATGGTGGTGAGGAGAGCTGACAGGAGCAGTATCAGCGACGCCAGGTGGTGGGGTTTGCCGCTGCCGAGCAGGGCTCTCATCAGAAGGCCGAGGTTGTGGCCCGCAGCTACCATCGAGTAACGCTTGTTGATTTTCTCCAGTCTCCGAAGCCACGTGCGGCGAGCACCGCCGCTGTCGGACACGTGGGCAACAGCGGCGTTCCACCCGTTCGCTGCGGTGGCGTTGCATCTGTTTGCTCTTCGCTCGCCGGCTGCGGTCAAGGTTATTCAGAACGGTCTTGGCCACGTCCTCCGGCTTGTCTGGCCAGCGGCGATTGTGTTGCAGGTTCGGTTCGGGAATGTAAGTCCGCAGCCCGGCCGCGGTGCAATCCGTGATCTGAGTGTTGCTGTGGTATCCCTTGTCCGCAGCCACTTCCATGATGTCCGCATCGTTGCCTGTAAGGACCGGGTTGATCTGAGCATCCACAACGGCCGACAGCAGTGTCTGCGAGTCCGGTGCCGTTCCTTCCTGAACCGTGGCTGACAGGATCACTTCCGTCTCAAGGTCCACGGTGTGTTCGGCTTTGTAACCGAAGTGAGTCCGCAGTGGTTGCTACCGCCCTCCGCCTTACCTCCTCCCTCTTCGGTCGGCGGCGTCGGTTGCTTCTTCACGATGCGGGCGTCTTCGTCCGAGGATGACTTCCACTCGGTATTGGAAACGTTCTTCACTTTGCGTTTTCTGTCGAAGCGACGCAGCTCTTCGTCGCTCGAATTATCGTTGTCATCAATGACACCCTTTTCACGCATCAGACGACGAAGGTAGTCTTTACAGTCTTCGCCCGTTTCACGACGGACAATCGTCTGCATCGCCGCGCTCGCTTCCAGCAGCGTCGAGTCCACACCAGCCTGAGTCCCCGAAATCAGCCTTCGCTCGCACGCCATCTGCAGCACGAACGCAAACACACGCTCGGTGACTTCCACCGGGAAGCGGTCCCGAATGCGGGTCAGAGAACTGTAATCCGGAACCGAATCGGTCAGCGACAACCCCAGAAACTTCCGCAGCGAAAGACTGTCTTCGCACCGCCACGCCCGTTTGCTTTTGAACACGGCTGCGTTGCGAGTCAATGCCTTCGAAGTACCCGACAAACAGCATCCGGAAATACACACCCGGAGTAATCCCCGGACGGTCACCAGACGTATAAAACGGCGCGGTCAGCTCCTCGACTAACTTGTCAAACCCGGCTTCGCTCAGCAGGCCATTGAGCCGTTCCTAAAACACATGCCCAGGAGACTTCGCCACACCGGCCGAACTGACCCACAACTCTCCCTGCCGCTCAGACTCACACCGCCGCTACGCCATCACCGACTCCTTTCATTAACATCCCCAGAGAACAATAATCTCTGCCACACATCCCGCCCAGATTTTTCAACAGGCTGGTAATAACCTGCGAGCAACCGTCCCTTCCTAGTGTTCTGAGTCAGAGATTCGTTGGCAAACGTTTTTGACTCGGTTGGGGATG
>CAXBME010000081.1:0-4242 GCA_963976765.1 uncultured Planctomycetaceae bacterium | reverse complement strand
GAATCTATCAACCCGCCGTCACCGGAACTTTCTACACGGCGTGGGACAATATCCGGGAGGGGGATCTCCAACTTGATAAGTTGTTCAGGTTTGATTCTCCGCCGTCGATCCCCCATGCCTGTCGTGAGTGTCGCTGCTTTCTCCCATGTGGAAGATGCTCGAAAGTAGCTGACCAAGAACTCAGGTAGCACACGTCTAGGATCGCAGTCGAAGTGCGGGTACTCGTTGGAAACATAATGTCCATCCAGATCATTTCCCACCAAGCCATAGGCTCCCTCAAACGCAAAGAGTCGGCTGTAAATGAATTGGCCGGTCTTCACTCGGTAGAGATGCTTCGCACTTGTCGAAGTTCCGGAAATCGGCTGCTTTTCGAAGAGGCCCCGCCCAAATGAGTAGATGCCTAGATTTGGGTATTCCTGGTCCGCAGTGACAGGAGTTGCTTCGGCATCTTGGGTGACAATCTCTCCAAGTGGAACCTTCGGCCATTTGCTCATGGTTTCCTCCCCAGGAGTTCTTTGATCTCCTGCATGATCTCCGTGATGCGGAGTTCTTTGGTGAGGATGTCGTCCACGAGTTGTTCGGGCGGGAGGTGCTCGAAATCGGGAGCGGCGTTCGGGTTCTTCCGGTCGAGGTTGCAGTTGTCTTCCAGAATCTCCTTCGCCGGGACCTTCCAGGCTCGTTCGGTTTCCTTGCGTTTCTTCCACCACTTGATGCAGTCGGCGAACTCTTCGTACTGGAGCGGCTTGGTTTTGGTGTATTGCCTGCGGTCTTCCGGGAGCGGCTGTTCGTAGAACCAGACGTCTTTCGTGGGCCCGGTGCGATCAAAGAACAGGAGATTCGTCGGGATGCTGGTGTAGGGAGCGAAGACGCCGTTGGGGAGCCGAATGATGGTGTGCAGGTTGAACCTGGTCAGGAGTTCCTGCTTGATGCGGGCACAGACGCCATCTCCAAAGAGAGTTCCATTGGGAACAACAACCGCAGCCCGCCCGGGGTTGGGGGTCGTCTTGAGCCGTCGCATGATGAGTTGCAGGAACAACAGGGCCGTTTCCGATGTTTGCTTGTCGTCCGGGAAGTTCCCCTGAATCCCTTTCTCTTCCTCGCCGCCGAAGGGGGGATTGGTCAGGATGACGTCAACGCGGTCCTTCTCGGTGATGTCGGTCAGCTTTTGAGCGAGACTGTTCCCTTTGAGGATCTGTGGGGATTCCAGCCCGTGCAACAGCAGGTTCATCTCGCAGAGCATGTAGGGGAGTGTTTTGGCTTCCCCGCCGAAGATGCTCTGCTCTTGAAGGACTTTGCGTTGCTCAACCGTCTTGCACTGTTTCTCCAGATGTTGGAAGGCTTCGCAAAGGAATCCCCCGGTTCCGCAGGCTGGGTCCAGAACGGTTTCCCCCAGTTGCGGGTCCATCAGTTCGACCATCAGCCGGACGACTGAGCGGGGTGTGTAGAACTCTCCGGAATCCCCGGCTGCATCCCGCATCTCTTTGAGCATGCTCTCGTAGAGATGTCCGAGGGTATGGATTTCTTCTGTCGAGTCGAAGTGGATGCCGTCGACTTTGTTGATGACATCCCGCAGCAGGTAGCCGCTTTCCATTCGGTTGTTGACGCCAGAGAAGACTGAGGCGACGACGTCCCGACGGTCATCCCCGTTGCTGCCTTGTAGGCTTCGCAGGTAGGCGATCAGTCCTGGTCCTGTGGTGCCATCTGGCCGGATTGCTTCTTCGTGATCGACAAACTTGATCAGAGCATCACCACTGATTCCGTCTTCCTGAGCCGCCCAGTCCCGCCAGCGATAAGGTGTTTCGATGACCGGTCGGAACTTTTGCTTCTTCAGCTTCGCCCGTTCTTCTTCGATCTTCTCCTGATCGTCCAAGAATTTCAGAAACATGACCCATGTGAGCATCGGCAGCCGGTCCAGGTCTCCATTGAGACCTTTGTCCTTCCGCATGATGTCACGAGCCGATTTGACCAGACTCCCCAGGCGTTGTGCGGTGGTGAGCGGCTTCGGTGCTTTCTTCTTGGTTGCTGCCTTCTTGGCCACTGTGCTACGCCTTCTTCCAAATTGCGTGAAGAGAATCTGCCTGGCTCTCTGTGATCTCAAACTGACTATTCGGCTTGACCTGACGCTTGATTCCGGCTCTAGAGACGAGATTCTTGAAGTCGCTCCACGTCACTGCCTGTTTATCCGAGTTCGGAAACTGCTCATATAAAAAGATGGTTGCAGTTTCGAACTCTAGCCGATCCAGTACTGGCATTCGCGGATAAACCCATTGTGGACGCTTGGTGCCGTTTGGACGCCATGTTTGAACAATCCAGTCGTCCTTTCTGCATTCGTTTCTAAAACGGGAGGTTCCGGTCCAACGCAGAGTTTCAACTGTACTTCTGGGATTGGAGAGATTCTCCTTGCTCTTCTCCACCGCCGATTCGATGACGTCTGGATCCTCCGGGCCATCTTTTCTCATCGCGATAGTTGCAATGATCCATGTCCGGTAGCCTTTAGTGTTGGTCCGAAACTGCGTTGTCGCCTTTCCGAACTGACGTTTCTGCCGCTCAACCTTGATTGCGAGAAGCTTTTCTAACTTTGAAGTGGTTAAGAGGTCGGCCTGACTCGAAAGCTGGTTAATGAACGATTGAGCGTGAGCTACGATTGCCGGTTGATCTGTCAGGAGACTTGCCTCCACCAAGTCGGTCGCCGAGGACTGAGAGGCGTTTGCTGACCCAATGACTGCTTTTTCATTTAGCAGAATGATCTTCGAGTGAAGTCCGGGAAGACTGTAGACCGTTGCCCCCCGATCAAATGCTGACTTCAACACTTTGGCACTGGTCTGTCCAGCTTTGATGGCGTTGGTGCTGGCATCACAGACCAAGAGGTCTCCGTCCCCGAACTGGATATATTCCTCCGAACTGACATATGCAATGGCCGCCCGTTTGACGGCTTTCTTAGCCAACTTGGTAACCGTAGGCCAGAGGTTGTGAGAGAGAAGTCGATTCATAGGAGCCTTTACGGGTGACGATCAGTTCTTTGTCTTGAAATCCTGGAACGCGGTTTGAATAGTCGCTTTCAACTGATTCACCCTTGTAGAGTTTGTAGGAATGACGCTGAGTGCTCGGTTCTTCTTGTGTTGGACTAACAACTTCTCTAGGGAATTCGCTTGCTTGTTGGCGACGAAGGAAGTTGTCACGCCTCTCAGGTCGGTTGCATAACCGATGAACTCTCTCCCGAGCTTCACCGTCAGGTACGAAGTCTGGTACATTTTGCACTCCGCTGCCAACACAACTTTGTTGTAACGCGGGTCTACCTGCGAGGCCCTGCAAGTGTCTGCTTCATCCTTCCAAATCACTGAAACGTCTAGTTCGTGTCGCACCTTTGAAATCCCACGTGCGTACACTCCTTGATGCAACTCCAGCGTAGGCTTAGCTGCGAACTGTATGATCCCGTGACAGTAGTTCTGAGTGGCGTGGTAAAGCACACTAGGGCCTGTCCGAAACAGCAGGATGCTGGGAGTGTTACCGTGCATGTCTGAAAATGCGACCGTCCCTCCTTCACTCTTCGCCACCTCCAATACGACCGAAAACACATATGCTTCGTAGAGGTCATTCGTGCTGGACGCTGCCGTGAGGCTTGGCGTAACTGCTGCCCCCAAAGCCGCATTGATGCCGTTCAGTAAGTCTTGATTGATCGGCATGCTAAATCTCTTTTCGCAATTGATCTAGAAGGGTTTGAAGCCGTTCCGCAGTGGCAACACGTTGAGCAACACCTCCTTGTGAGAATTCATGTGTCTGTGATTGAGCCTGAGGCTGGCTAGGGATGAAACTTACAGACGTGGGTGCTCCCTGACTGCCGTCAGTCACAGTGTCGGATATCACTTTGAAGAAGTCTCGCTCCATGTAAGCCGTTGCGATGACTGTTTCTTCGATCGCGTCAATCGTCAAAACGAGTTTTTCTTGCCCCGTATATTGCACTGACCTCAAGAAGGACGCTTTAGCACCTGATGGCCTTGGGCTAAAGACTTGCCCCTTTTCGTCCACGTGCTGAGTGTAGGTTTTGACTTTGATCTCTTCGTCTCTTCCTAGACGAACTTCTTCCTCAATCGCATCGGCGAGCCACGCCATTTTTTGGCTTCGAAGATACTTGATCAGTTGTTGGTATGCTTTGTTGCATTCGTCGTCAGTCATTTGGCCTCTCACGCGAGTTACTGTCAGAAGTCGTGGCGTGAGAGATTGGAGGAAGGTGGCGTATCCTGC
>CAXBME010000080.1:0-5440 GCA_963976765.1 uncultured Planctomycetaceae bacterium | reverse complement strand
AGGTCGGGGTCGGTTGGCAGGTTTCGGAGCCAGCGGGTGAATTGGTGGGTGATGAGGCCGGCCGAGATGTTGGCTGTGTAGATGGTACTGCGGGATGTGCATTGGCCTTGTTGGGCTTCAGACTGTTGGAAGAGTGTTGTTGGGTAGTGGCTGCGTCCGTTGTCGTTGGCGACGGAGAGAATCCGGATAGTTTCGCCGAGCATTCGGCCGTCGGCCCAGAATCGGCAGCCCGTGTTGACTGATCGCCAGATGGCGGTGCGGGCGGAGATCGAGTCGACGCAGCAGAAGATAGCTTCGCCGACGACGTGCCTTGGTCGGAAGCGGTCGTTGATGGTTTCGACGTGGATGTCGGAGTCGAGTTGGAGGATTGAGGAGCGTGTGGCATCGACTTTGAGTTTGCCAACATCGCCGGCTGAGTAGCCCTGAGTGGTGATGTTGGTTTCGTCCACTGAATCAAAGTCGATGAGCTGGATTGATCGAACGCCGATGGCAGCCAGTTGCAGAGCCACTTGGCGACCGATGGCTCCGACTCCGATGACCGTCGCCGTCAGATCAACCAGTCGATCTGACGGCACGAGTCCCTGCTGTCGGATCAGCCGGGGGTTGCTGGCAGCAGCGTCTTGCATTCTTCGTCCTCCCAATCAAGAAAAAGTGGTTCGGCATCAAGCCGGTTAAACCAGTCTTCTTCGTCGTTCTGCTTCAGTTCGTCGTCGAAGTGACCGAGCGGTTGTTCTTCGACATTTGGAAAGTGATCACAATCGAGATCGGCGTATGCAGCGTCAGCGAGTCGCGACGATTCACGCCATTTGATTTCCTGCACGTTCGCGTCGAACTCGCGTTTCCATTCGAAGCTGTTGGAGGCTTCGAACGGCTGTGCGTAGTCAACTTCGACGTTCATCAACTGAGACGCTCGCGGGCCGATGTTGAATCGCAGTCGAGCGTACGTTTCGCCGCCTCGGGCGAGGATGAACATCACGGTCCATTCGACGTTGCCGAAGCAGCGGTCGAACGTTCCCTCATCGGTGGGACTTGGGTCGGCGCTTGTGCCAGGGTGAGTGTGAATCCAGATGCGGCCAAACTGCTCGGGTATCAGGCCCGCGTCGACCTGGTCGTCGAAGAAGTCGGCGACCGAGTTGTCGTCGAACTCGACGGTGGCCGACGTGCAGCGCTGTCTGACCAGGCTGACGTCTTCGACCAGCAACGGATCGGTGGCGGACGTGACCGCAAAACCGCCGATCTCCGTGTTGCCGGCGTCTCTCAGATAAAGCAGCTTCGCCCACGCATAAGGAGTGAAGCGAATCGTCGCTCGACTGGCCCGCCGTCCGCGTCGCGGCGACGGTTTCCGATTCTGTTGCTTCCTCGTTTTCCTCTTCCGAGTTTTCGATGCACAAATTGCAGCGTTCATCATCGATACATCCTTTGCAGAAACCGTCGCCACACTCGCTGCATTGCGAGCGGCACGACGAGCAGGTGTCAGAATCGCACCCGTCACAGGTTCGGGTGCAGTCAGAGCAGTAGCGGTAGTCGCAGTCGTTGCAGTGCGTCGAGCATTCGAAGCACGTCGTCGTCGAGCAGCCTTCGCAGAGGTTGCTCTCATCGTCGCTGGCCGTCGATCCGCACTCCGGGCATTGAATGCCGATCCAGTCTTCGAGTTGCACGTAGGCACTCGACGGGTTGTAGGTGCGCAGAATTTGCCGAACGAGAACGAAGAAATCGAACAGTCGCCCGTCATCCAGTGCCGCACGAATTGGCGCCTTGCCTTCCCCTTCGCACAATGAATTGGATTGAACATGCGGGTGAGTCGTGTTGCAGTCGGTCGCGGCGGACCGATCGTCCACCGCGACGACTTCGTAGGCGCCGGTTTCTCGTAGACGCTGCCAGTCCAGCACGATCTCGAAGCGACCGAGGTCGATTCCTTCGAGAACCACTTCATCAGTCGTCACCGAAATCACATGCCTCTGCGTGTTCACGCTGACCTCGTCAAACTCCGCGCCGAGCGATTCCAGATCGCCGAGGATGTCACGGATTGTTGGCTGCGTTCCGACAAGCGTTCGAGCCATCGCTCGTTCGGCGATTCTGAGAGCGTTTGACACTCGCAGAACTGCCGCCACAAAAGTCGATTGCAGGCGACGTGTGGCGGCGGTCAAACCGCGACGTTCGGCTTTCTCAATCAGAGCGAGTATCCGCAAACATTCAGCCCACGAGTCTCTTGGGAGGCTCGGCTTGTCAATTGGCCGAGCCCGGCAGAGTTTTTCATGAATCGCGATGGCTGCTCGGTGGAATGCAGTGGTTCGCCGACTCATTGATTCACCTCGCAGGGCAGAGCGCCCGCGCCCTCAATCTTGCTCGGAGTGATGCTCACCCGATCTCCTTCAACCAGCACCTGGTCGCGCGGCACCGGCTGACGGTTGACTCGAATCAGATAACTCGACGGATCGGGATTCGAAATGTGACCTTCGAAAAACTCACGGACAGTCGTGCCTTCTTCAGCTTCGACGTAGTCAGCAAAGCCAGCTCCGTCGTTGTTGATCAGTAAAATTTGCATTGCGAAATGTCTTTCAGTTTGAAGTTCAGAATTAGGGATGATTCATCAGTTGTCTCTGCGGCGTCGCTGTTTTTCAGGGCGACGAGTCGATGACGTGCGGATATCGCCGGCGTGGATCGACAGGCCGACGAGGATCACCAGCAGTGTGAGGAAGACTGTCCATGACTCGGCGCAGGCTCCGACGAGGCCTGCCAGCAGGAGTGCTCCATTCACGCAGGCCTGATTCAGTTTGTGTCGAGCGCTCATTCAGTCTCCGAATAAACAGGTTCTCGATGTCGTTTTCTTCCTCGTCGTCGGCCCCGTCTACGGTGACCTCGGTGTCGAGTAGCTGGCTCGTCAGAAGCCGGTCGCAGATTCAACAGGCCAAAACCTCGCGAAGAAATTTCGGCGCAGGTTTCGCCAGTGGCAGCCGCCACGGCACGATTCAATTCGTTCTGCGTCATGAGCGGTCTCCTTGTTTTGATCTTGAGAAATAGAGAAAGCCCCGACTGCGTGATCAAATAGACCACACAGTCGGGGCTCTTCGGATTCGGAAAAAGAAACGCGTAGGTTGTTACGTCGTTGACGTCAGCCAGTTGGCGACCAGCCACTTCTGCTCGGCATCGACCGCAGCACTCCGCAAGTCAAACGGACCGAGCCGTGGACCACCAATCGGACTGAGATCAGCCAGCCAGCGTCCGTCGGCATCTGGCTCGACATGCGAAGCGCGGCGGATCGTAAGTGGTCCGAGAGAACCCAGATCGACGGTTTCGTCGTAAACGCAGCGGACAATGCCGTCAGGTTGAATCAGCAGATTCATCAATCTGCCTCCGACGACTGTGGATTGCGACTTCGCATAATGTTGCGGCGAGGCCGGTCGACCATCATTCCATCAAGTACGGACTGCACACTCGAAAGCTGAGTGGCTACGTGCTGACGCAGTCCATCACTCTGCCGCAGTGATTTAGGACGAACGCCACGCAGGACGCTCTGAGCCTGTTCGACCAGCCGATCCAGTTCCGCATTCGAGCCGACATTGAGTGACCGAAAGCGACCAAAGAAGTCAGTCAGGTTTGAAACTGAAGTGTCGCGGAACACTTTCGGCTTGCCGTCACGGTCGCCGTTCAGTCGTTCGCACAGATGCGAAATCAGTTCCGACAGTTCCGCCGTGAAGGCTTCCTCTGCCAGTCGGACTGCTTCCGCGAAACGGGTTCGGACGCGATCACACTCCTGCTCGTACAGTTCCGGATTGATCTGCCTCAGATAGCTCGGCGGATCGACCGATGGAAAATCCCAGGACATGGAGAAGGCCCCACTCAAAGACGCGGGATAGTCGGATTCGTTGAACAGACTCCCCAGCCGGTCGCGGGCTGCACTCCGCAAGTCTTCGTAGTGCCCATCGAGTTCCAACACGGCCTCGTTGAGCCGCTCGGCGAGCGACGATGCCCGGTTGTCGAAGTCAGCAATCTGTTCCCGACGAATCAGCCGAATACCTGGTTCCGGCCACGGCAGACTGAGTGATTTCCACATCGACACCGCTTCCCCGCGAATCGCCGTGACGGCCTTGAACTTCGGATGTTTCGTATCGATTAGCTTCTTGCCGGCGGACAGAAAGTCGCCTTCAGCGCCGAACGAGTCGGCAGCGATGGATCGCTGATGAGACGTCAGTGAACGTCTCACTCCCATCCACGTAAAGCTGAGCCGAACGGCTGCCGAGCTGTTCCGCAACTGATCTTCGTGTGTCGCGTGACCGGTTGAGTCACGCACTGCTGTTGTCATAAACGTTGCTCCTGAAAATGGATGTTGATGTCTGCCAGCAGGTCAGTTGCTGGCCTGTCAGTTCTCAGTCGGATCAATGGTCACGCTCCGACGGCGCGGTGCTGGCTTTGCGGTTGTGCTGTGAAAGACACCGGCGTTATCTGCCGAGAGGCATCGTCCATGAGCCCATTGCCTCAGTTTCTCGACCGAGTCTTTGGCTGTGGTCGCAACCGGCACCACATTCATCGCCGCCTGAACAAGCGGCACATCGAGCAGAGCCGCCAGCCGGCAGCACGATCGAATCTCGGCACCGGTCCACGAGTCGTCCTTCGGTCGCTCCTGGTTGGAATCGAGGCCGAACGCCTGCAGGTGAATCTGCCAGATCGCCTTCCGCTGTTCTTTGTCAGGCAGGTCCACGAAGAATACACCGTCAAAGCGTTCCGCTCTTACGAGTTCCGGCGGCAGGCGGCTGATGTCGTTACACGTGGCGACGACAAAGACTTCCGACGAACGATCATTGAGCCATGTCAGAAACGAGCCGAAGACACGCGAACTGACTCCGGAATCACCATTGCTGTTGCCAGAGCCGGACAGTCCTTTCTCCAGCTCATCACAGAACAGAACGCACGGCGACATCGCATCGGCAACCCGCAAAGCCTGCCGGATATTGCTTTCCGACTGCCCGACGAGACTTCCCATCATCGCCCCAAAGTCGAGAGTCAATGTCGGCCGTCCGGTCTCATTACCGAGACTCTTCGCGAAGGCTGACTTCCCGCATCCAGGCGGTGAGAGCAGCAACACTCCTTTCGGGCGACAATCAGTCCCCATATTCCGTCGGCGCAGTGCTCGCAACGAAAACGCTTTGAGATTATCGAGACCACCGATCTGGTCGAACCTCTCTCTGCCTCGATAGAGACCGAGCAGTCCACTCTTCCGCAGCGTCTGTGCCTTGAGCGACCAGATGACCTCGGGGTCAACTCGTCCATGCCTCACCAATGAAAGTGAAAACGCGCCTTCCGCTTCGTAACGGGTTAGCCCCGCCGCCGAATCGAGTACGCGGTCCAGCCCGTCGCTGTCCGGCAACTCTCCGTCTTCTGTCGCGATTTCCTCAGCAATCGTCTGCATCTGCTCACGATCCGGCAGCTCGTGCTGGATGAC
>CAXBME010000079.1:0-5609 GCA_963976765.1 uncultured Planctomycetaceae bacterium | reverse complement strand
GCTGTCGACTGCGAACAACCCTTCGACTCCGAGTGTTGTTCAATCGGGCACGGAATCCTGAAAGCCACGGTCGCAATGACATCGAGTGTCTCCTTGAATGATGTTCCTGCGGGACGGAACTAAGAACTCTTCGCCGTCGAAAACGGTGATTCCAAAAGTTGCTCGCCGGTTAGATTCTGTGGCGGAACATTCGGATGGCCGTTCGACGGTTTCAGACTCCATCCACGAGTTCAAAAGTGGGCCGCGACGGAACTCCAGGTTCCAGCAGCCTGCTTCGCAGGAGTGTTGCAACACATGTCCTGCGTCTACCGCTTTCTTCGGACGATCACGATCCACCAGATATGTCGGATCGTCGTAAACGACCAGTGCTGCCGCATATTCAGGTTACGAGGCGGAGCGACAGGCAGGACTCTTGTGATCAGCGAAAGCGGCACAGCACTTTGAATCGGAGATTGCAGCACTTACGGACGAACCGTCAATCCGCAACCATCCATAACAGACTGCCGAGTCGCTACTCACCGACAAATCGGCACAACCGGCACAGTTTAAGATCCGGATTCCACGACAGAATCCAGCTGCCAACGTCAGCTGGTGCAGCGATCAATTCAAACGTGATTGCGGATCGGCCTGGCAGGGAGTCCGGTTATAGTGGTTCGGCAATAGTTCTGGTTGCCGGATATGCGACTCAACGAGCAAGCAGCGCTGGCTACTTCTTCGACTCGTAAAGAATTGCAATCTGGTCTTCTGAGATGAGCTTCGGCTCATCCGATTCAGCGGTGGGCGGCTTCGCTTTTGAGCAATCTCCGCATCCGCCTTTGCCGGCGATGAGATTTCGGAGCCGGGCCACCATCGACCACATCGCCGCTGCGACGCAGATCAAAACAGCTGTCAGTTGCCAGTCGACGTTTTCCATGACCTGATTCTAACCCGTTGTGACCAGAATGCTCGTTCTCGCCGGATACGAAAAAAGCTGCAACCTCGACAGGAGATTCCTGTCGAGGTTGCAGCTTTTGTTGAATCAGGGCGAGCAGCGTTTCAGACCATTTTCTGGGTTTCTGTGCAGGAGCTGGCACTCGAAATAGCCATTGTTTCCCTAGTGGCCCTCCTGCAGAACACTGAAAACGAAGTCCACAAGTGCTCCAGTCGTTTCGAAACGCGTACGGGTTCAGAAATCTGAATCCGGAATTTCCGGCAACGACTTTCGCTTCGTTACTTTTTCTTCTCGTAGCCGAGGTTCGTGATCACGTTGTACAGTTCGTCCCACGTGATAAACCGACGGCAATTGTCCATTTTGTACTGGTCAATGGCATCGCCCAGCTCGGCCGCTTCGGGGTTGGAGTAGTTTCGAGCGTCGCGAAACTGACGTCGCTCCGGCAGACCTGCCGGTCGAGCTTCGCCGCTACCGTTTCGTCGATCTTCGAAAGTCTGAGTCGATTCACCCGGCTGTTGGAGGGCAGACACGTTCATTACGATGTTCCTTCTGGCAAACATTTCTGGAGATCAACGAGGCACCGATCAGCCAGCCAGCAGATAGACTGCCAGACTTTCAATGGGTCGATGTGACGAGCGAAATTCACCCGAGCGTTCAAACGTAGTTCGAGATTGGAAAGCCGGCAAATCGTGTTTCGCAAAAGAAACGGATTCGCCAGAGATTCATCCGTCAGAATTCCATCCATACTTCCAGATTGAAAAGCAGGAACTCCGGCAAACAAAGAATCGGCGTGATACGAGACGGTTTCTGACGCTTTGCTCTCGAACATTTTTCAAATTGATCTGCCTCTTCGGACAGAAACAGCGATGAAGATCACCATTCTTGGCGGTGGAGCAATGGCGACAGCCTGCTCGGTTCTCCTGGCCGAACAACCCGCACATTGTGTTTCGATCTGGGCGAGAAATCCGGATTACGCCACACAGATGCAGCAGCAGCGCGAGAACAAACGACTGCTGCCCGGCATCGCGCTGCCGGACTCTGTCACTGTCACGTCTGACATCGCCGCCGCCGTTGCCGACACAGATATAATCGTCGTGTCGGTTCCAACGGCTTTTCTGCGAGACGCTTTGACCGAACATCGCGACGCCTTAACCGCGCCGGTTCCGATCGTCAGCGTGCTGAAGGGCATCGAAAACGAAACTTTGCTTCGCCCCAGCGAAATCATCACCGAAGTACTCGGTAACGATCGTGTCGTCGTTCTGGCGGGGCCGAGTCATGCTGAAGAAATCGCGCGTCGACTGCCGGCCAGCGTCGTCGCGGCGTCAGCTGACCACAGTCTGGCTGTGCTGGTCCAGGAAGTGTTCTCGACCGATCGCTTTCGCGTTTACACCAACGAAGATGTCATTGGCGTAGAACTCGGCGGCGCTCTGAAGAACGTACTGGCTATCGCCGTCGGAATCTGCGACGGACTCGGGTTCGGTGACAACGCCAAGTCAGCATTGATGACTCGCGGCCTGGTCGAGATGACTCGCTTCGGTGCAGCCTTCGGAGCAGACCCGAACACGTTGTTCGGTCTGGCTGGTATTGGCGACCTGATCACAACCTGCGTCAGCGGTTTCAGTCGCAACCGCCACGTCGGCGAGCGCCTTGGCCAGGGAGAAACGCTGGACCAGATCCTCGGCAGCATGTCCGCCGTCGCGGAAGGTGTGCGGACAACTCGAAGCGTTCAGCAGCTCGCCGAAAAATACAACATCGACATGCCCATCACGCGCGAGGTGTTCGAGGTCCTGTTCGAAAACAAGAACCCGGAAGCCGCCACCAACTCGCTGATGTGCCGCCCCCCGAAGGTTGAATGACGTTATGCTGGCCGGTTCTTACCGTTCGCCAATCTTCCGCTGGCTGTAGGGTATGACAAGCACAGCGACGGCATTTCATGTCTCTTGATTCGTGTACCACTGGCTCTGCCAGTGCGAAATTTTCCACCGATCCTGATCCCGGTTTGGCGCTGACAGAGCCAGTGGCATACCGTTGTTCAACGGACCAGTTTTAAGACCAACATGTCGTTCGACTTTATCAATCCGTGGATGCTGGCCGGGCTGGCGGGAGTCTCGCTGCCGGTGCTCGCGCACCTGCTGAGTCGGCGAAAGTACGACACCGTCGACTGGGGAGCGATGCAGTTCCTCGAAATTGGTCGCAACGCTCGACGGCGGATCAGGCTCGAAGAACTGCTTCTGCTGGCGCTTCGCATGGGCATGATCGCTCTGATTGCCATCGCTCTGTCCCGACCGTGGATGTCCGGCGGGCTTGCCGGCACATTTGCCTCAAAACCGGCGTGCGACATCGCCATCGTGATCGACAGTTCGTACAGCACCGACTGGAATGCCAAAGCGCAGACTCCACGGGAGCAGGCTGTCAGTTGGGCGAAAACTCTTGTCGACCAGCTTGGACCAGGAGAAACCGTCGGCCTGATCGACGCTCGCGAAATGGTCGACGCAAGAGTTCCATCACTGACGCGTGATCGGAATCTGATCCGGGAAGCGCTCGACGATCTGTCGAAGCCGTCCGGATCGTCCCGACTGAACGACGGAATTCTGCGGGGTCTGCAGATGGTCAATGCGGGAACCAACGTTTCACGTCACGTTGTCGTCGTGACGGACGGGCAGTCTCATCCGTGGCGGGACGCGGACGAGCATCTCTGGCTGCAACTTAAAGAGTTGCGGGAACAATCGACGGTCCCGGCAGACATCTGGGTCGTCGGCACACAGAAGCAGCAGGCCCGCCAGAACAACGACGCGGTCGATCGACTTCAGTTGTCGCGTGAGTTGACCGTCGTCGATTTTCCGATCCGCGTTCGAACCCGGCTGAAGAACTCGGGGGCGACGGCCGCGTCGAATCGAAAGGTCTATCTGGAAGCCGACGGGCAACGACTGGCTGACAAGACGATTTCCGTCCGAGTCGAACCGGACGGCCAGGCTACGGTGGAGTTCGAGCATCGCTTTCGAACGCCGGGGTCACACGTGCTGGCCGTGTCGATCGACGAAGACAGTCTGCCGGGTGACGACCGATCTGAAGCCGCCATCGAAATCACGGAGGCGCTGCCGATTCTGCTCGTCGATGGGAGCAGCAGTCCCGATCCGGCACGGTCAGAAGTGTTCTTTGCAAAGAGCGCCCTTTCCGCCGTCGCAAATCCGACCCCGTGGATTAAAGCCCGCACCGTTCGTTCTTCAACTTTTTCGCACGCCAGCATCGGTGATGCGCAGGTCATCATTCTGGCCAACGTCCCGAGACTGACTGATCAGCAACTCGACACGATCAAGGAATTTGTCGACAGCGGCGGGGGACTGGGAATCTCGCTGGGAGACCAGATCGATCAGCCCTGGTACAACGCACGCCTTTTCGAAGGCGGTCGTGGATTGTTGCCGGCATGGCTGTCAGGTATCGAATCGGCGCCTGCCGGAATGGAAGAGGCCCCGATCACCATCCTCAGTGAAAGCCTGCAGCTTCCGTGGATCAGTCAGTTTCAGACCGGCGGCGACGATGGACTTCTCGATGCCCGATTCACGCGATGGTACTCGACGACGCTACGACCGGAATTGCCCGCCGCTGACGACGCTCCAGCGGCAACGGACGCAGCCAATGAAAGCGGCAAAGAAGAATCCTCGAACGCCATCGACCGACCCATCGCCTCGACCATTGGCAGCTATTCCAACGGCGATGCGTTTATGCTTGCTCGACCGTTTGGACGAGGACGCGTTGCGATGATGACATCGACACTGGATGCCGACTGGACAACGCTGCCTGCTCGCCCCGACTACGTCGCGTTTCTGCATGAGTGGATCTTTCAGCTTGCCTCCGGTCGAGTCACCCGTAACGTCGATGTCGGATCACCGCTGCTGTTTCCGATTGCTCAGGAAGAAGTTCTGGACGACTGGGTTTTCATGAGTCCGGAAGGCAAAGAACTCGAAGCCCTGGCAGCCGGCGATGAGCTGCGTCCAATGGTCCGACTTGATCAAACTCACCTGCCAGGAACCTATCGATTGCGAAAACATCCACCGGTCGGTGAGAACGCAAACCCGGCGGCCGACGAATTTTTCGTCGTCAACTTCGACCGGACTGAGTCAGAACTCGCGCCACTCACTGACGAGCAATGGGCAGAACTAACCGACGAAGACCGACTGCACCGCATCGAAACGCCGGAAGAATTGTTCGAGTCCCTCGAAACCAGTGCCGCACGTATCGAACTCTGGCACCTGCTGCTGCTGGCGTTTGTCGCGATTCTCATCGGAGAAGTTTTCATGACTCGCCGCCTGGTCCAGGGCGGCCACGTCTTCACCGAGGAAGCTTCGGCGGGTTAGTAATGCTGCCCCGTCCAGCGGGTATCTTCCTGCTTAAACCTGGGCACGGGGGAGATTCATATTCGCTACGAAATCGGCGGGGGCAGACCTGCCTCGCAGCGTGAAACACCGCCTGTCGTACGTGCGTCGGACGACCGTCGGTCGTTGAAATATCCTGACAGAACGACTGCCTGGAGCGACAGGGGAAATTCCCCGCGAGAAGGAGCGTGCCGTGACAGAGACCGACGAATCGGCAGACGCGCTTGCGAGCCTCTTAGAGACGACTTAAAACCACCAACCACCAACCACCAACCACCAACCACCAACCACCAACCACCAACCAC
>CAXBME010000078.1:0-5986 GCA_963976765.1 uncultured Planctomycetaceae bacterium | reverse complement strand
GATTTTCACCAGAATTCTAACATCGAAAACGGACCAGGATTCAGGGAGCAGATCAGGTGTCGACCGATGCCGCGAAATGTGACGACAGTCAGTAGTGGAGCCGCAATCTGTAATGACACCAATTCGACGACCGAAGTGACTTCGGTGACGGCTGGATCAGAGTTCCAGCAATTCCGGCAGCAGTGGTCCTTCAAAGAGCGCGTCGATGTTTTCTTTATCGAGCTGTGGAGTCGTGAAGAATTGAATGGCCAGTTCGTTCTCAGTTTCAGGTGATGCCTGGATCGGTGCTGGGCGTGCCGAGGGACGATTGCCGCCGATCAGCGTATCTCGGCCGACGAGTTGATTGAAATCGTCGTCGCGGAAGATTCCATTGAGAGTGTCGTTGCCCAGGCCGCCAGCGAGGTTGTCAGCTCCTCCTCCGCCATTGAGAGTGTCCGCGCCGTCATTACCGTCAATCAGATCCTGACCGGCGCCACCTCGCAGCAGGTCGTCACCGTCGCCACCAGTTATTGTGTCCGGACCGCCCGCACCTGACAGTTGGTCGGAATCGCCACCGCCTTCAATCATATCCCGACCGCTGCCACCTCGAAGCGTGTCGTTACCGTCTCCGCCAGTCAGTGTGTCGTTGCCACTGCGTCCCTCGATGCGATCATCGCCATTGCCGCCAGCGATCATGTCGTTGCCGGTACCACCAATGATGAAGTCGTCGTTTGTTCCGCCCAGCAGAGTGTCGTTGCCGCTTCCGCCGAGCAGCGTTGTTGATCCGGTCGCCAGTGTCCCGTCGAACAGGTCGGCCCCCTGTCCGCCGGTGAACAGGATCGGAGTCGCCACCGTTCCGCCGCTGTTGAGAATCGTGATCAGGTCGGCACCGGCTGAACCCATAATTTCAAGCACGCTTACGAAATCGACCGAACGTCGGAACTGTTCCGCCCCACCAGCAATTCGAACGACCAGGTCACCACCGTTGATCAGGACTTCGTAAGTGCCGTCGCCTGGTAGTGCCACCTCGCCGGCGGCGGTACTCGTCACCGAGGCACTGGCTGGAGTGTTGTCATTCCCGGCGGCGTCCTGAGCGACTGCTGCCAACACACTGACTGTCACTGTTCCCAGCGAATTCGGAGTCACTTCCAGCGTAAACGTGTCACCATCGACTGGTGTGAACACTCCCGCCGAACCGTTTGTGATGCTGATGCCTCCCGACGCAAACCCGCTGACGGCTTCGCTGAACTGAAATGTGAACACAATCGGCGAATCACTCGTCGTCGTCCCGTCCGGAGTGATCACCACAGTCGGGTTTCGCGTGTCGATCGCGTAATTCGCCGAGACACCCGCCGTCCCCGTGTTGCCGACCACATCGGTGTAGCCGGTTCCGACGCTGATCACGTTTGTCGCGTCTTCGGTATCCGCTATCGGAGTGAACGTTGCGGTGAACACCAGCGGATCGCCTGTCGCTGCGAACGCGGACAACGCTCCGTTCTGGACTGTCGCATCGTCCACGGCAAAGCCGACCGGAACTTCGCTGAACGTGAAGGTGACTGTTGATGTCTCCCCAATCCTTAACGACGAATCATCCAGCGAAACTGCCACTGTGGGAGCCAGCGTCTCGATCGTGTAATTCGCCGAGACACCCGCCGTCCCCGTGATGCCGACTGCATTGGTGTAGCCCGTTCCCACACTGATCACGTTCGTGTCGTCTTCCACGTCCGCCGTCGGAGTTAGCGTGGCCGTAAACACCAGTGGATTGCCAGTGGCGGCGACGACCGACAGCGTTCCGTTTTCAACCGTCACGTCGTCTGCTGCGAATCCGACCGGAGCTTCACTGAATGTAAACGTGACCGTCGCCGTCTCATCCACGATCAGTGACGAGTCATCCAGTGATATCGTTACAGTCGGAGTCTGGGCGAGAAACAGCACGTGCACGGCACCACGATAGCTGCCGCCCGTGCCATCGCCTGGTGCACCGACGGCGAGATCGACCACTCCGTCACCGTCCAGATCGCCCACGCTCGTCAGGGCTCGTCCGAAATATTCATTGCCGTTTATCGGTGGTCCGCCATTCGTATTTCCGTCGATTTTTGCGGAGCGTTTGACGGTTCCGTCTGAATTCAAGAACAGAATACGCACATGTCCGGAATACTGGTTGACTGAGTCAGTCACTCCGACGGCGAGATCGTTGATGCCGTCTCCGTCCAGATCGCCCACGCCCGCCAATGCCGTCCCGAACTTATCGCGATCCTGCAGTGATGGTCCACCATTGAGTTCGTGTGCGATCTTCGTCGAACTCTTCACTGTTCCATCAGAGTCAAGGAACAGAATATGGACGGCTCCCCGATCAGTTCCGCCGGTGTCGTCGCTTAACGCCGACACAGCCAGGTCAACAATTCCATCACCGTCGATGTCACCGGTTTCAGTCACCGCGACACCAAAGCCATCGCCGTCCGCAAACGCGGGACCGCCATTCACGCCACTGGCAATTCTTTTGGAGCTACTGACGGTCCCGTTGGAATTCAAGAGCAGGACATGGACAGAGTCGCTTCTGGTACCAACAACGAGGTCAGAAATCCCGTCACCATTCAGATCGCCAATGCCCGTCAGGGAGGCCCCGAAGCGATCAATATCCGCGAGCGTGGGTCCGCCATTCAACTGGTGGGCGATCTTCGTTGAATCTCTGACGGTGCCGTCGGCATTCAGGTAGAGCAGGTGAACGGCGCCGCGACGGTCGCCGGCGGTGGATTCATCCGGAGAACCGACTGCCAGATCGACAATTCCGTCGCCATCGAGATCGCCAATGCTGGCCACCGCGCTACCGAAGTACTCCGGAGTCATTGACTGTACAGGGCCACCGTTGATGTTACTGCCGATCGTGACCGAATCCCTGACGCTGCCATCAGAATTCAGAAACAATGTCTGCACACGGCCATTGCGGGATTCTCCGCCGCCCGTTGGAATTCCAACAGCGATATCGTCGATTCCGTCACCGTCAAGATCTCCCAGATGTGCGACGGCACTGCCAAAATAGTCATAATTGGCGAGTGTGGGTCCGCCGTTCGTTTCGTGGGCGATTTTCAGGAAGTGGTCGACCGTGCCGCTGCCCGGCGCGGTGATGGTGAAGACGTAATCCTCGACTTCCCCGTCGTCCGCCGCGCCGATTGAGTTCTCCGCCGCCGTGTCCGTACTCAGCCGGAATCTCGCGTAGGTCGTCCCGGCTGCGCCGGCTGGAATGCTCGGGAACGTCAGAGTGACTCGTTCGTCCGCGATTCCGTCGGACACACTAATCATCGCCCGTTCGGACTCTGCGAAGTCGCCGTCCTGGTTGAAATCAATCCAGCCGTAAAGCGTGGCGTCTGTGCCGGTCGTGTTGGTCGCCAGCAGCGTGATTGTGGGAGCCGCGCCTTCGGTGCCCTGCAGGTCCAGCGGATTCAGCACGCCGTCTTCGTCGTCACTGCCACCCGAGAAGAATTGATCGTCTGCGTTGGCGCGATCGTTCTGGAAGGTCCCCTCGCCGAACCCATCGACCGAAGCTCCCAGGTGCAAACCAGACACCACGACGTGGCTGGGTCCGTTGTCAGCGTCAGTGGTCTGATAATTGCCACCACCGGTTCCCGCTCCAGCGTCGGGTGCATCTCCAAAGTCCAAAGCTGGTGACAGGAATACCACATACAGGGCACCGCGATCGGGGCCTCCGGTGTTGTTGTCTTTGGCACCGACCGCGAGGTCGATGATCCCGTCGTTATTGAGGTCGCCGATGGCGGACACCGACGTGCCAAAGTCGTCACTGCTACTCAGAATGCCGTTGGTGAGCCCTCCGGGATTGCCGTCGCTGATCTTCTGCTGCTGCTTGACCGTGCCGTCGGGATTCAGCAGCAGGACATAAATCGCACCTTCGTTCGTATCGCCGTTCTCGTCATCCTGGGCTCCAACCACCAGGTCGGGGACACCGTCGCCGTCGAGATCGCCTACGCCTGTGACCGACGAACCAAAGTCGTCACTGGCACCCAGCGTGCCATCAATCAGTCCGCCAGGATTGCCGTCAGTGATCTTCTGCTGACTCAGTACCGTGCCGTCGGCATTCATCAGCAACACATACACCGCGCCTTCGCTCGCATCGCCAGCGCTGTCGTTCTCATCTTCGCTTGCTCCAACAGCCAGGTCGGGTACGCCGTCCCCATTCAGGTCTCCGACACTCGTCACCGAGAAGCCAAAGAAGTCACTGTCCTCCAGTGTGTCGGCGACGAGTCCGCCTACTCCGTCGGCGATTTTCTGATGGCTTTTGACCGTCCCGTCAGCGTTCAGCAGCAGCACATACACCGCACCACGACCAGAGCCGCCCGTGTCATTGCCTCTGGCTCCGACAGCCAGATCGGCGACGCCGTCCCCATCAAAATCACCGATTGACGCGACGGACGTGCCGAACCGGTCGAAGTTCGTCAGCCCCGGGCCGCCGCCCCTGTTGTTGGCGATCAGCGTGAAGCTTTTGGCCGTGCCGTCCGTGTTCAGGAACAGAATGTAGACCGCACCGCGATCGGAACCGTCGATGTTGTCACCACTGGCTCCCACGGCCAGTTCTGTCACTCCATCACCATCCAGGTCGCCCACTGCGGCCACAGCGCTGCCGAAATAGTCCCCACCACCCAGATTTGGACCGCCGCCTGTGCCATCGCCGATCTTTGTTGAACTGGCCACGGTGCCGTCGGCGTTCATGAACAGTACATGCACGGCTCCCCGGTTGTCGCCGCCCGTGTCATCGAGTGACGCCCCGACAGCCAGATCGTCCACGCCGTCACCGTTCAGGTCCCCGATGTTCGCCACCGAACTCCCGAAACGGTCACCATCCGCGAGCGTCGGCCCGCCGTTGGTGTCGCTGGCGATTTTCAGGAAGTGGTCGACCGTGCCGCTGCCGGGGGCGGTGATCGTGAAGACGTAATCCTCGACTTCCCCGTCGTCCGCCGCGCCGGTTGAGTTTGCTGCTGCTGTGTCCGTACTCAGCCGGAATCTCGCGTAGGTCGTGCCTGCCGAGCCAGCGGGAAGAACGGGGAATGTCAGCGTGAACCGCCCATCAACGGTGCCGGCTGGCACGATGATCGACGCCCGTTCCACGGGATTGCTGTTGGCGAATGCGCCGCTATGGTTGAAATCAATCCAGCCATACAGCGTCGCGTCTATGCCGGTCGTGTTGGTCGCCAGCAGCGTGATTGTCGGAGCGGCCCCTTCGGTCCCCTGCAGGTCCAGAGGATTCAGCACGCCATCCTCGTCATCAGCGCCGCCGTGGACGGTCGGGTCACCGCCGTGGACATCATCCGCCATAGCTGTCGCGTTTTGAGCAGTGCCGAAGTCACCGATAACCGAGTTTCCCAGATGCAGCCCCGGCACAATGACGTGGCTGGGGCCGTTGTCGTCCATCTTTGTCCGGTAGTTGCCCGGCCCGGTTCCCGCTTCCGTGTCCGGGGCATCCCCAAAGTCCAGCAGCGGCGACAGAAACAGCACATGCACCGCACCACGATAAGTACCGCCCGTGGAATCGCGAATGGCACCGACTGCCAGATCAGTGATTCCGTCGCCATCCAGGTCGCCCACAGCCGCCACCGAACTACCGAAACGGTCACGGTCCGCGAGCGTCGGCCCGCCGCTGGTTCCGCTGGCAATCTTCGTCGACGACTTCACGGTGCCGTCGCTGTTCAGCAGCAGCACATGCACCGCACCAGGAGAAGAACCGCCGAAATAGCCTCCGGCTCCGACGGCCAGATCGGCGACGCCGTCGCCATCCAGGTCGCCCACAGACGCCACCGAATTCCCGAAGCGACCAAAAGTCGCAAGCGTCGGTCCGCCGTTGGTATCGCTGGCGATCTTCGTCGAAGACTTCACGGTGCCGTCGCTCTTCAGCAGCAGCACATGCACCGCACCACGATAAATACCGTACGTGGAATCGCTGTAGGCTCCGACGGCCAGATCGGCGACGCCGTCGCCATCCAGGTCGCCCACAGACGCC
>CAXBME010000077.1:0-6450 GCA_963976765.1 uncultured Planctomycetaceae bacterium | reverse complement strand
AGTCGGGTGGGTTCGCCTCGGCGATTAACCTGGCGACGCTCGACGGCACGACTGGCTTCCGGCTTGATGGCATTGACGAGCGCGACTTCTCCGGCAACTCAGTTTCGAGTGCGGGCGATGTGAACGGGGACGGATTCGACGACCTGGTCATCGGTGCATTCTTCGCTGGTCCCAACGGAAACAGCGAGGCCGGCGAGAGCTACGTGGTGTTCGGGAAGTCGAGCGGGTTCGCCTCGGCAATGGACCTGGCGACGCTCGACGGCACGACTGGCTTCCGGCTTGATGGCATTGACGAGGGTGATCGTTCCGGTGGTTCAGTGTCGAGTGCTGGTGACGTGAACGGGGACGGATTCGACGACCTGGTCATCGGTGCATTCTTCGCTGGTCCCAACGGAAACAGCGAGGCCGGCGAGAGCTACGTGGTGTTCGGGAAGTCGGGCGGGTTCGCCTCGGCGATTAACCTGGCGACGCTCGACGGCAACACCGGCTTCCGACTTGATGGCATCGACGAGGACGACTTATCCGGCAGATCAGTATCGAGGGCTGGCGACGTGAACGGGGACGGCTTCGACGATCTCATTATCGGCGCATACGGCGCGAATCCAGGCGGAAACCTTAACGCCGGCGAGAGCTACGTGGTGTTTGGAAAGTCAGGTGGGTTCGCCTCGGCAATCGACCTGGCGACGCTGAACGGCAGCACCGGTTTCCGGCTCGATGGCATCGACGAGGACGACTACTCCGGCATCTCAGTGTCGAGTGCGGGCGATGTAAACGGGGACGGCTTCGACGACCTCATCATCGGCGCCGACTTCGCTGATCCCGGCGGAAACAGTCGGGCAGGCGAGAGCTACGTGTTCTTTGGTGGAAACTTTACTGGAGGGGCCGAAACAAAAGTCGGCGATGGAACTGCCAATACACTGAATGCCGATCAGGGTGCCGGTGCCATCGACATTCTGATCGGTGCTCAAGGCGATGACACACTCAACGGAGACGGCGGAGCCGACGTGCTGCTGGGCGGTGAAGGTGACGATGTGCTGAACATCGCCGACCTCAACTTCCAGCGAGTTGCCGGCGGCAATGGATTTGACCGGTTGGGCGTCAACGCCCAGACACTCGATCTGTCATTGATCCCTGACAACCAGTTAACCGGGATCGAGCAGCTCGACCTGACCGGGGGTAGCACGCTGACGCTGACCGCACTCGAAGTTCTGAATCTTAGTGACACCTCCAATACACTGATCGTCACCGGTAACAGCATGGCGACCGTGAATCGTGGTTCAGGCTGGATTCTCACAGGTTTCGAGACAATCGGCAGCGAAGTCTTCAAGGTGTTTCAGCAGAACGCGGCCACCCTGAAGGTCGGAGATTTCATCGCAACTGAAACTTTCAGTTTCCGCACGCTGCCGTTGAGCCCGCTGGGCAGCCAGGGGTTCGTCATTAACGGAACAGCCGCGAACGACTACTCAGGCAGATCAGTGTCGAGTGCGGGCGACGTGAACGGGGACGGCTTCGACGACCTTATCATCGGAGCGTTTCGCGATGACCCCGACGGAAATATTTCCGCCGGTGAAAGCTACGTGGTGTTTGGAAAGTCAGGCGGATTCACAGCGGCAATCGACCTGGCGACGTTGAACGGTACGACAGGCTTCCGACTTGATGGCGTCGATGCCGGAGACGAAGCGGGAGCCTCAGTGTCGAGCGCAGGTGACGTCAACGGAGACGGCTTCAGCGATCTTATCATCGGTGCGCGATCTGCGGATTCCAGCGGGAACAATTACACGGGTGCAAGCTACGTCGTGTTCGGGAAGTCGGGCGGGTTCGCCTCGGCGATTGACCTGAGCTCGCTGGACGGCAATTCCGGTTTCCGACTCGAAGGTATCGACAATGGGGACAATACCGGCAGATCAGTATCCGGTGCGGGCGACGTGAACGGGGACGGATTCGACGATCTCATTATCGGCGCATACAACGCTGATCCCAACGGGAACAGCAGCGCCGGCGAGAGCTACGTCGTGTTTGGGAAGTCGGGCGGGTTCGTCTCGGTAATCGACCTGAGCACGCTGGACGGTACGACAGGCTTCCGACTCGATGGCATCGACGGGAACGATTTTTCCGGCTTTTCAGTGTCGACTGCGGGCGACGTGAACGGAGACGGCTACGACGATCTTATCATCGGAGCATTCGGCGCATTTTCAGGAGAGAACAGCAGCGCAGGTGAGAGCTACGTGGTGTTTGGCAAGTCGGGCGGGTTCGCAGCGGCTATTGACCTGGCAACGCTGGACGGCAACACCGGTTTCCGGCTCGATGGCATCGACGAGGACGACAAATCCGGAAGCTCTGTTTCGAGTGCTGGCGACGTGAACGGGGACGGCTTCGACGACCTCATCATCGGCGCCTACGCCGCTGATCCTGGCGGGAGCAATCGTGCCGGCGAGAGCTACGTGGTTTTCGGGAAGTCGGGCGGGTTCGCAGCGACAATTGACCTGAATTCACTGGATGGCGTGACCGGATTCCGGCTCGATGGCGTCGACGGGAACGATTTATCCGGCTTTTCGGTGTCGAGTGCGGGCGACGTAAACGGGGACGGATTCGACGATCTCATCATCGGCGCACCCTACGCGATTGCCAACGGAATCAGCCGTTCCGGCACGAGCTACGTGGTGTTTGGGAAGTCGGGTGGATTCGCAGCGCAAATTGACCTGGCAACGCTCGGCGGCAACTCCGGGTTCCGGCTCGATGGCATCGACAATGTGGACAATACCGGCAGGTCGGTATCCGGTGCTGGTGACGTCAACGGTGACGGCTTCGACGATCTCATCATCGGCGCATTTCTCGCGGATCCCAACGGAAACATCGATGCCGGCGAGACCTACGTCTTCTTTGGTGGAAACTTTACTGGCGGTGCCGAAACGAAGGTCGGTGATGAATTTGCCAATACGCTGAATGCGGACCAGGGTGCCGGTGCCATCGACATTCTGATCGGTGCTCAAGGCGATGACACGCTCAACGGAGACGGCGGAGCCGATGTGCTGCTGGGAGGTGAGGGCGACGATGTGTTGAACATCGCCGACACCCAGTTCCAGCGAGTTGCCGGCGGAAATGGTTTTGACCGGTTGGGCGTCAACGCCCAGACACTCGATCTGTCGTCGATCCCTGACAACCAGTTGACGGGGATCGAGCAGATCGACCTGACCGGGAACAGCACACTGACGCTGTCTGTACTGGAAGTTCTGAATGTTAGTGGCACATCGAACACACTGATCGTTACCGGCGACAGTATGGCGACCGTGAATCGTGGTTCAGGCTGGATTCTCACAGGTTTCGAGACAATCGGCAGCGAAGTCTTCAAGGTGTTCCAGCAGAACGCGGCCACCCTGAAGGTCGGCGATTTCATCGCAACGGAAGCTTTCAGTTTCCGCACGCTGCCATTGAGCCCGCTGGGCAACCAGGGGTTCGTCATTAACGGTATCGCTGCAGGAGACTTCTCCGGCACTTCTGTCTCGAGCGCGGGTGATGTCAATGGCGACGGATTCGATGATCTGCTCATTGGGGCACGATATGCGGATCCAGGCGGTCGCATCTCGGCTGGTGAAAGCTACGTGGTGTTCGGGCAGGCGGGTGGATTCGGTTCGGCAATCGAACTGGCCTCGCTGGACGGCACGACTGGATTCCGGCTTGATGGCATTGACGCCGGAGACGAAACGGGAATCTCAGTGTCGAGCGCTGGTGACGTGAACGGAGACAGCTTTGACGACCTCATTATTGGAGCACATAGAGCCGATCCAGGGGGCCAGGACTCAGCTGGCGCTAGTTACGTCGTGTTCGGGAAGGCAGCCGGTTTCTCATCGGCAATCAACCTCGACACTCTGGACGGCACCACCGGATTCCGGCTTGATGGCGTCGAGGCACGAGACAGAGCTGGTCGTTCAGTGTCGAATGCTGGCGATGTGAATGGAGACGGCTTCAACGACCTGATTGTGGGCGCTTACTTTGCCGACCCTGATGGGAAGAATTCCGCAGGGGAGAGCTACGTCGTGTTCGGGAAGTCGGGTGGATTCGCCTCCGCTATCGATCTGGCTTCGTTGAACGGGACGACCGGATTCCGACTCAATGGCGTCGACCAATTCGACACAGCAGGCCGGTCGGTATCGAGCGCAGGCGATGTAAACGGAGACGGCTTCGCAGACCTGATCATCGGAGCGTATGGTGCCGATTCAGATGGGATCAGTTCTGGTGAAGGAGAAAGCTATGTTGTATTCGGAAAGTCGGGTGGGTTCACCTCGGCGATCGACCTGAGTTCACTCGATGGCGTGACCGGATTCCGACTCGATGGCGTCAATGCTGACGACCGGGCTGGCAGTTCCGTTTCAAGTGCGGGCGACGTGAACGGGGACGGCTTCGGCGATGTCATCGTTGGTGCGTTGGTGGCAGATCCCAACGGCGAGAGCGCTGCAGGTGAGAGTTATGTGGTCTTCGGAAAGGCGGGTGGTTTCGCCTCGGCAATCGATCTGGGCACGCTGGATGGCACGACCGGGTTTCGTCTGGAAGGCTCGAATGCTGGCGATCTGTCTGGAGTTGAAGTTTCGAGCGCTGGTGACGTGAACGGAGATGGATACGACGATCTTATCATCGGAGCAAATCGAGCGGACCCCGACGGACGTGATTCGGCTGGGGCAAGTTATTTGCTATTCGGTAAGCCAGGCGAGTTCAATTCGACGATTGACCTGGACTCCCTGGATGGTACCACCGGCTTCCGGCTCGATGGCATTATCTCTGACGACCGGTCTGGCAACTCTGTCTCAAGCGCCGGTGACGTCAACGGTGACGGCTTTGGTGACGTCATTATCGGCGCCTCGTCAGCGGATTCCGACGAGCTTGCGAACATTGGTCAGAGCTACGTCTTCTTTGGTGGAAACTTTACTGGCGGTGCCGAAACGAAGGTCGGCGATGAATTTGCCAACACACTGAATGCCAATCAGGGCAGTGGTGCCATCGACATTCTGATCGGTGCTCAAGGTAACGACACGCTCAACGGAGACGGCGGAGCCGATGTGCTGCTGGGCGGGGAAGGTGACGATGTGCTGAACATCGCCGACCTCAACTTCCAGCGAGTTGCTGGCGGCAATGGATTCGACCGGTTGGGCGTCAACGCCCAGACACTCGATCTGTCATCGATCCCTGACAACCAGTTGACGGGGATCGAGCAGATCGACCTGACCGGGAGCAGCACGCTGACGCTGACCGCACTGGAAGTCCTGAATCTCAGCGATACGTCCAACACACTGATCGTCACCGGTAACAGCATGGCGACCGTGAATCGAGGTTCCGGCTGGACGTTTACAGCCTTCGAAACAATTGACGGCGAAGACTTCAAGGTGTTCCAGCAGGGCGCTGCCACCTTGAAGATCGGAAACTTCATCGCGACTGAAGCATTCAGTTTCAGCGTGCTGCCGTTGGATAAACTGGGCAATCAGGGGTTCGTCATCAATGGCATCCACGCGGGCGATCGTTCAGGCAGATCAGTGTCAAGTGCGGGCGACGTGAACGGGGACGGATTCGATGATCTCATCATCGGCGCGTATCGCGCTCATCCTGGCGAGAGCACTTACGCCGGTGAGAGCTACGTGGTGTTCGGGAAGTCGGGCGGGTTCGTCTCGGCGATTGACCTGAGCTCGCTGGACGGCAGTTCCGGATTCCGACTCGACGGCATTGATGAGGGCGACTTCTCCGGCAGATCAGTATCGAGTGCGGGCGATGTGAACGGGGACGGATTCGACGATCTCATCATCGGCGCAGTCGACGTTCATTTCAGTGGGAACAGCAACGCCGGCGAGAGCTACGTGGTGTTCGGGAAGTCGGGCGGATTCACAGCGGTAATTGACCTGGCAACGCTGGACGGCACGACTGGATTCCGGCTTGATGGCATTGACGGGAGCGACTACTCCGGCCGATCAGTATCGAGTGCTGGTGACGTGAACGGGGACGGATTCGACGATCTCATCATCGGCGCATTCAACGCGGATTCCGACGGGAACCGCAGCGCCGGCGAGAGCTACGTGGTGTTTGGGAAGTCGAGCGGGTTCGCCTCAGCGATTAACCTGGCGACGCTCGACGGCACGACTGGCTTCCGGCTTGATGGCATTGACGAGCGCGACTACTCCGGCAACTCAGTATCGAGTGCGGGGGACATGAACGGGGACGGATTCGACGACCTGGTCATCAGTGCATACTTCGCGGATCCCAACGAAAACAGCGAGGCCGGCGAGAGCTACGTGGTGTTTGGAAAGTCGGGTGGGTTCGCCTCGGCGATTAACCTGGCGACGCTCGACGGCACGACTGGGTTCCGACTTGATGGCATTGACGCGGGTGATCGTTCCGGTGGTTCAGTGTCGAGCGCGGGTGACGTGAACGGGGACGGATTCGATGATCTCATCATCAGCGCATCCTCCG
>CAXBME010000076.1:0-7136 GCA_963976765.1 uncultured Planctomycetaceae bacterium | reverse complement strand
TTCAGCGAAAAGTACGTTGTTCTGCGAAAAGTACGTTTTTCAGCGAAAAGTACGTTTTTCAGCGAAAAGTACGTTGTTCTGCGAAAAGTACGTTGTTCTGCGAAAAGTACGTTTTTCCAGTCAAATCGTAATAAACGTAACCAGCCACACGGAAATAATCTTGCCATACCCCAAAATGCTGTCCGACCTCAAAGTGATTCCGCCAAAGAAAGACGCCTTCACCATAGAAACCGATGAGCACTTCCCAAAGCTACACACTCTAACGTGCTGGTCTGGGAAACGAGGGTCGGGAAAAAGCGTCGCATGCGCATCTCAGATTGCGATCGCTAAGAAAAGGGGGTATTACGACCGCTGCTGGTTGATTTGTGGCACTTTTGAGTCAAACAGAGAAATTTGGCAGAACATTGCAGGCATCGACGACGACGACGTCATTCTGCCTACGAAGCACGCCTTTGCCCAGGTTATCGTAAAGCTGGAAGAAGAAAAGAAACAGTGGGATACATATCTATCTCAAATGAAAGCATACAAGCAATTCAACAAAACAGAAAAGGGAGAGACGAACTTCTTTAAGCACCTTACAACTCGCAATAGCCTGGATCTCAGCAAGCCAAAATGGCCGTACAAGAAAGCTGTCCCTCCACGCTGCTGCGTTGTACTTGACGACTGTATGGGGGAAGACCTCATGGTTTTACCATCAGCGAAATTGACGCGTTATTTGATCGCGCATCGCCACTGGGCTGGTGGGCTTGGCATTAGCGTTCACATGCTGCTACAGAGCTACAGTTCGCGCGAATCACTTCCTAGGCCCGTGAGAGAACAGCTAACAGTGCTTTGTCTCTTCGCCATGAGCCAGATCGAACAGATCAAGAAGGTATGGAGCGAGGCCGACCTACCAGGTCTGAGCTTCGAAGCCTTTCTTTCCATGTTCCGTACTGCAACAGCAGAGCGTCATTCGTTCATCACAATCGATTTTTCGCCAAAAGAAGAATATAAACGTTACCGCATTTGTATGGACCAGTACCTCGACCCCACGCCTTTCATCTTTCGATTTCCGATGAAGGAATGAGAGAAAATAAATATATTGTTTAATGAAAAAAGCAAACATGCGCAAAAGCTCGGACGATTTCATCCGCGCTACTTACCAAGCTGCCTATGTGCCGCTTCCAATATCCACGTTGCACAAGTTTGAGAAGAAGCATGCGCGTCCATTTGTTCGTGTCAACAAAGTGAGAGACGTGGATCAGCCTATGAACATTATTGCTCACGACGCGGCATTGTTTGACACCAAACTCGGTGGCGAGCAGCGCATTGCACAGACGACCCGTGTTCAGAACGATATGCTGCGTACCGCAAATGCGGCGTCTTCAAATCTTGGCATTTTGGCTCCACTGAAGCTGCGCGAGTCGGCGCTCGTCGAAGACCTGCAACGAACGTCACTCAAAACCATGGCACAATCGAAAACACGCCGCCGGAGGCTAGACGACAAAGCCGCCGTCTACGATGACGACGAATTGGATGTTGGGGGAATTGAGACGCAGTTTGCAGATGTGCAACAACGTTTGTATCGCAAAAACACGATGGAAGAAGACGTGGACGGTCAATTCGCTGGCGCTAAGCAGCAGATCGCGCAGTACTACGACCCTCTGTTGCAGGGGAGAGAGACATTACGCAAATCCATGATGGTTCCGAGTGCAGGACCTTTGATGCAAAAAAAAAAAAACCCCAGAGCCGTAGGTCCAGTGGCCAGGAGCGCAAGTGAGCGAACGGGGCTGACACCGCAGCAACTCGGCCCCAATCTGCCACCTGGTAGCTCTTCCAGCAGCTCTGCTGGCAGCACTCCGTCACTTGCTTCAACCGGATCGTCCATGTTCAACTCCACTCAATCGTCCACTCAATCGTCCACGAACTCTTCGTCCATGGCGTCGGGAAGCACCTCACGTTCTTCAGAGTACACCGACGCTGGAACCACTGGCAACTCGTCTACTCGAGCACCCTCCCCTACGATCGAGTCACACTGGGCATTTGGCGAACCCGCGGCTTTCGAAACATTCGAGTCGGATCAAGGCGCTGCGGCATCAGTACCCGCATCAGCACCCGCATCAGCACCCACCCCAGCACCCGCGCCAGCTCAAGCGCCAGCTCAAGCACCCGCACCCGCACCCGCACCAGCACCCGCGCCAGCACCCGCGCCTGCTCAAGCATCCACCAACTCGGACCGCGACCCCCAAACAGGCGATGTGCCGTACAGCTTTGGACCCGACGCAGCGTTGCGAGAACGCGTGGCAAGAGTGGAAATCGAGTCGGCTCTGCGCGAACAGGCATTGCGGCAGGATCTGGAAGAGACCGTACGGTTGCAAACGATAGCCGAACGTGAACTCCAGGTTGCGACGCGCGCACAACAGTCAGCTGAGTCCAATCGTAATCTCACGATTCGGGAGATGGAGGCTGCCTTACGCGAGAAGGAAGAAGCGTCAGAGAACGCCCGATTAATGGAGGTCCAGCTGATCGACACGATGAATCAAAGTCGCAGAGATGTCGCCGCTGCCAACCGCGAAAGGGCTGTAGAAAGAGAAGATCTGCTCAATCAACAGTCTGTTCTTCGCGAAGAGGCGCAAGACGCTCAGACGCGTGCAAATTTCGCGACAGAAGAAACAACGCGCATGAGGGGAGTTGCGGCTGATCGGTTGGCACTCGCACAACAAGAGCGAGCGGAACGCGACGCGGAACGCGACGCAGAGCGTCTCGTGATGGCAAGCTCGGTTGCGGCCGCCGAACGCGTGATGCAGCAAAATGTGTCGGAAGCCGCTCGTATACGCGCACTGGCGGAACAGGAACTTGTTGAGTTACGCCAACGAGCGCAACGTGAGATCAACGCGGCAACAGAACAGATGCGACTGCAAGGACAAACCGCCGTCAGTCTCGAACGCGAAGGCCGCATGCGCGATCGTCAATTGGCCGACGCGGCGCTCGCAAACGCAGAGGCCGATCGCGAACTGTTGAGATCTCGTGCCGAAGAAACGTACAATCGTTACGAACTAGCAAAAGCGGGAGAGACTGCAGCCGAAACGGCGGCCCAGCGTGCAATCGAAGCGACCCAGGGGGAACGCGAGACTCTCGCGTCGGACGCAGAAACGTTGCGCGATCTGCTACGCCAGCAACAAGGTGCCATCACGAGCAAAAATCAGACGATCAATACGCTCTCTGGCATAATCGAAATCAACAAGGCAAACGCAGGCGACGCCATGGCATTCGAACGCCAGACGCAAGCCGATCGGGCGGCGATCGATCAAATTAAACGTGATCATGCAGAGAGGCGCGGTCTCCGTCAGCTACTCGAGCCGTCGCGCAGAACCTCGGGTACGAGCGATATGAGACTGTCGATGACAAGCGCGCGCGATTCAATGGGCTCTTCGTCACGCTCAATGGGCTCTTCGATCGCGACGATGATGCAGACCGAGCCTAGTGCGCTGAATGACCCGTACGACGAGGTGCGCAGGAAACGACAACGATAAAAATATTGCGTCCATACAAAAACATCATCGAGGTCCATGTTTGACATCGAGGGGCTGCAGAGACATGTCGAAGAAAATCCCCTGAATTTGACAAACATGGAACTGCAAGAACGAAAGGAAGCCGTCGACCAGCAGGTGGCCAAGCACCCAGACGTGCCACCTCAGTGGGTTGAGATGCTGTGGAATTTCTTGCACAAAAGAACAGAGCAAGAGTGCCGCGACATGGTGAACAATGGTGAACTGTTTGCTGAAAAAAAAAATGATGAACAAGAAGAAACACAATGAGTCGCGCCGAATTCGAAGTCAGTCGACGCCACATTTTTGTCAACTCGAACAATCGCTCACGGAGCCCGTTCGCTATCAGCGACGATGGAATCATACGATTAGACCTCGACACTCTAGGAGAATCCGCGCATGCTCACGACGGGCAGTTTCTACGGCTAAGTCTCCTACAATTCTCATCAAGCAATGTTTTCGATCGCCATCTAGCGCCAGCTAATTTGTTCTTCATGTACTTCGGATCAGAGATCACGCCCGCTGCCACTTTTACGAATCGCTCTCTCCTGCCTGCAGGGGTGCTGGCGAATTGTACGTTGCTGTCAGCCCGGTACGAAAATTATGCTCAAGTGACCCTCGATATTGCCAACGCTGCCGTCACAAATCTCGCTCTCGTGTATCCAGCGGCCGATTACGAGTACAGCATAACAAGGCTTGGCGGTGGAGGCCCAACGTACGGGATAGAAGGGGCAACGCAGCTCACTGCCATCGGAGCCCTCGGAGGAGGGACGAACAACGCACCCCTGACGTTCGTACCGCCATTCCCAGTCACCCTCGACACTCTGGGAGAGTACAGACAGTCGGGCGAGAAGATGTTGACATGCGTGATTCGCATTCAAAAGAAGAGCGGAAGCTTTCCTGTTATTTTCGACAACTCGACAGACGCTCGTTCCTTCGGCTTCATATTTTCAAATGCAAATAACACGTACTTGACTTGCGGAGCTACGAGTTCGCCCGTCACAAGCGACATGAGTTACCTCGAAACTGCAAGTCGCATGAGTAGCGGGCTAGGCACCGCTCCAGATTCGGATAGCCCCCTTGCGTTGGGTAGTTTCAATGGCAGATACACATTCTCTACGACGACGACAGAAAACGACACCTTTACCTTACTGATCAGCTCTAGGTGTCCTATGCAACTCGATCCGAGTCCGCTCGTGTATCTGCGGACCAGTTTGACTGGAAATTCGTATTCGACGGCAAATATGGCTAGCGACACAGCGACCGATCCAAGTGTCATCCAGCCGAGCACGATTTTGGCAGCAATCCCTGCTCAGAAGGACAACATCTATTATCAGGCAGACGGCGATCCCATTTTTAGTATCGACTACAATCAGCGATCGATTCACCAGCTCGAGTTATTTCTAACAAACGAGTACGCGCAGACCCAGTGGCGCTCAAATGCCTACAGTCTAAGTTTTTACGTTACGAACATCTCCTTTAAGTGCATGCTCCGACTGTCGGTGATACAGAAGGCGGTGATCGCGACACCGGAGGACCAATTCGTAGACGACGACGTGCCCGCTCGCTTCGTGTCGGCTCCGACTGCTTTTCTGAGTCACGGAAAAGACACGCACGTTGACAATGTTACCACTCGACTTGCGCGCCGCGGAATATAAAAAATACACAACACAGCAGTTTTTTTTTTGTTGCGGCTTATTAAAAACAACACCATGAACTCGAGCCTGAATTACTTCTCCTCACGGCTCGCCGGGTTCTCAACGAACACTTTTAGTGTGCCGGTTTCCGGGAAAAACTCAAACATCGTTTCGAACGATCAAATTATCCTGTCACTGCCCAGTTCCAGTATTATCGACGCACGGTCGCTGCGACTGGCCTTCAACCTGTCTATCACATCTACCGCCGCAGCTCGCGCACCAGCCGACCTGCAAAAGCTCTTCAGCCGCGTCGAAATTTTGGTAGGCGGCCAGAGCGTCTCAGCCACTAATAACTCTCATTCTTTGCTTATTTCAATGAAGGATAGGCTCTACGGCTCGTCTGCTTCAGTCACCGCTCATCCGGACATCATCCGCAATGTTGGAGATTTCTCCACCGTGGCTCTCGGCGCCACTGCCGCAGAGGCGTCGATCGGCACCGACGCCGCGTCGGGCTCAGCTGTACTGACGACCGCTTCGGTTCCCTACGTCGTTGAGCTGACTTGCAATTTCTTAAGCACCTGCGAACCGAGGTACCTCGACGCTTCGTTGCTCAACCAAATCCAGGTTCGTCTCACGTGCGCACCCAATTCTGTATTGACCGCATCCACCAACAACTCCCTCCCATCGGCGGGTATGTACGCCGCAAATGCTGATCCAGTCGAATTCGATACACCCACAACTGGGCTTTCTGCCTCATACGAAATAAACAACCTGACAGCGACCATGACGGCGATCAGTTTTGCATCGTCGGAGTATGACGTGCTTCTCAGCGATCAGCTACAGAGCCAAGGGTTTTTGAGTGTTGGGTTCAAAAACTACCTGTCGTTTCGGCAGTCGCATACCGGATCGAGCAAGTTTCAGCTCAGCTCTCGCTCTCTCGATAAAATCATGTTTGGGTTCCTCTACGCGGGGCCGTCGGAAGCTGGCGCAGCCGGGACCAGACCTATGCTGAAGAACTCGACGACCATCAACTCGCCCAACCTGTGCCCTGGCTACCTCGTGGACGCGACACGCCAGGCGTCGAAGTTTGGATCCGGTAAGGAGCGATACGTTGGTGCATTTGAGACCTTTGGCCTCCCTTCGAAAGAATTGACCGTCCAGTGCTCGATAAATAACAGTTTTCTTCCACAAGCTCCAGTGGGTGCTGCACAAGTTGGCGCTATCACCGAACTGGCAACAGGGGTCAAGTTGCCGACCGACACCACTCAGCTGGCGCGCCTTACTACCGACTTCGTGAACTGCTTCAGCTTCTCACTCCCTGGCAGCGACTCACACCGTGTGGCTTCGGGAATCGACTGCCGCGGAGCCCAGATAAATTCTACGCTTCTGACCGGGGGCAATTTCGATATCGGCTCGACTCCGTCTTGGGACTCGTTCATCGTGGCGGAGCTCTCGTCAGAGATGCGTATAAGCGTTGGGAGAAGCGTCTCCATAGTGACGTGAGCAAAAAAAAAACGTAGACGAATTAGTCGTCGAATGTCTGGTGATAGTAGGGCAAACGGTGAGTCACTGGCACATCGCTCACGAGACTCATGTGGCAACCACGCAAGCCAGGCCCAGCGTTCGCAGGTGAGACTGCAGGTCCGTCGTGATTTGCTACGTTTCTGAAGAACGCCATTTCGTTCAATTGAGGAGCGCGAGGCAACATCTTGCGACTGTCCTCCTCGAAATGCAGAGGAGTGGGCTCGGCATCCTGCATGTTCATAACTTGTCGGTTCGAGTTCATTATTGCTGCTGCTTCAGCAGGGGGCGGCTTGCGATACCGCATCGTGAGTTTTGCTTTCTACCACATATTTTTTTTCACGACATATAGTCAACAACGACACACAAATGGACCTGAGTAAATTTTGCAGCCTCACACAAAACAAAGACACGCCAGTGTGTCGACGGTACTTTGTCACACATGTTATTA
>CAXBME010000075.1:0-8126 GCA_963976765.1 uncultured Planctomycetaceae bacterium | reverse complement strand
CTCAGATTCATCCATTCCGTGGAACCCGAACTTTGCCCTCTGACGAAGCACTAGCGTGGATCGTTCATGGGTAACTGTGGAAGGAATCGTCCTTTCATACCTGCTGGGCTTTGATGGGTTGTGTGCGTAGTGGGTGTATCCTCGTGGTAGATGTTTGTATGTCTGCAGTTTCCGCAGTGCAGCGACGTTAAAGCGACAGCTTTGTGGTCAGTACAGAACGGGAGCTGGCTTTGTCGCCCGTTGAAACCTCAAGGTTTGTAACGACAAACCGCAGATTCGTGCCTGGCAACTGGCACTCGGTCTTCGCGACGAGCACTCACGTATGAGACCGGAAACTGGCCGGGTACTCGAAGGGTGTGGACAGCCGCGGTTTCGTTCTGCTTGCGTTGTAACTGTCGATGGCTCGCTGCAGCAGCTTTCCGGCATGCCCCTTCGGTCTTGTGTTTGAGGTGATGCCGAACGTGTCGCTCAGTTCGTTGTCCTCGCAGACGTCATGCATCTTCGGTCGTCCGAAGCCGCAGGCTTGTCGAACAACAGCTGAGTAACACTCCGCGACCCCATGCACCGTATCCGTGATCCGTGCGGGTTACTTTCAACCGGCAACGGCTATGTCATGGTGCCGTGTCGACTGAGAATCCAACGATCCATCCACGTTTGGCCATGCTCAACGAAGCGGCGGTCTTCTGCGGCGAGTCGTGTTCCGAAAACTGAACCACTGATTCCGAAAACCTAACCACTGACGCCAGCCTCGAAAACTCGTGCCTTATCGAGTCAGGCCGACGGAGAACGTGAAAATTCGCTCGTCGTCGAGTTCGTCAGACACGATCGGGAAACCGAAGTCAAAAGCCAGCGGGGCGGGGCCCATGGCCGGGATCGTCAGTCGCGCTCCGAAGCCAGCCGTCAGGCGGAAGTGTTCCAGATCCGTTCGATGTTCGATCGTCCCGAAATCGGTGAACGCGACGGCGCGAATCATTTCGTCGGCTGTCAGAGGAACCGAGTACTGAACGGAACCGAGCAGCTGAGTGTTACCCCCGACGCCGATGGGAGAACTTGACAGCCCCGTGGAATCTTCATCGACGATGCGACCGTCAGTTGTCTGCTGAGGACTGATTCCTCGAAAAGCAAAACCTCGGAACGACTGATAACCACCGGCGTAGAATCGCTCGTAAATCGGAGTGTCGTTGCCGGTGTAACCCAGTTGCCCGTTGAAGGTCAGAATGTGCCGTCCGCCGCCGTCCGGTCGTTCACGCACCGTTAAGTGCTGAGTTCCGGACAGTTCGTACCGAGGATAAATATAGTCGCCAAAAGCGGCTTCGTAGGCGGCTTCGACAAAATGCCCGTTGGTCGGAAGGAATGCCGAATCACGCGTGTCGTGAGCCACCGACAGTCGGAATGTTGACAGAAAACTGTCACCCAGCGATTTGCGAAGCAGCGGTGGAGCGTTGCCGATGCCGCCAGCTGGACGAGTCAGCTCGACGCTTTCCAGACGGAAGGCACCGGTGATCGACCACCACTTATCGAGTTGATAGCCCAGCGAGATTCGCCCGCCAGCTCGCTCTTCGTCCCAGTCGGGCAGGAAGCGTTGATAGTAGAAACCGCTGACGCCGAAGCTGAAATCGGTGTCGAGGAAGTTGCTGGTCTGCCAGCTGGCCGAGTACCGGCTGGTGATTTGGCCGGGCACCGCTTCGATGCGGAATCGTTCGCCGTTTCCTCGGAAGGCTTCACCGTTCCAGAAGTCGGCGAACGAGGTTGGGAAGCGAGTGATGTCGAAGTTATTTTCTTCGAGCACGAACGAGCCGACGACACCCGCGTCGCTGTTGACGCCGACGCCAAACATCAGCCGCCCGGTTTGAGCTTCGGTCACGAAGATGTCGAGGTCTGCCTGACCGGGGCGTTCCAGTGCTCGCGAATAGGGATTTCCCAGGCCACCATAAGGGTCACCGGGATTACTGTTTTCGAAAATCGGACTGTACGGGACCGGCTGACTGTCGTACGGACTCTGGCCACGAGTGACCATCCCCGCCAGCAGCGATTCTTCTTCAACTTTCGAGACTTTGATCTGTGGTGCTCCGGGGCCGCCGCCTTCGAAGATCTGTCCTCGCAGACGCCCTTTGCTCTTGTCAATCAGGTATGGATTGGCGAGGTCGCCAGGCGCGACCAGAATGCGGTTTCGCACGACGGTCTCGCGAGTGTGCGGGTTTCCGCCGGGGGCGTCGATGACGACGTTGACTTTGCGAATCTCGTAAGGACGGTCTTCGTCAACCTGATAGACAAGGTCGACCACGCCGGGCTGCCCGTCGATAAACCTTGGCACGGCGTTCACCTGAGCGAACAGGCGACCAAGTTCGCCGTAGCGTTCCCGCATGTCGGCGACGTCTTTGTTGAGAAATCGAGCGTTGAAGTAGTCGCCAGGGCTGAGATCCGAATCTGCCAGGAGTTCATCCTGCGAGTAGATCTCGTTGCCTTCCATTTCAATGTTGCGAAGTTTGAACCGCGGCCCTTCTTTCACGGAATAGACGAAGGTCGCTCCTTCAGCCCGTTTCAGTCGAAGATACGGAATCGGCAAGTGCTCGTACTTGGAATTCTCGCTCGGGTTCTTCACAAGCTTGAACTGCGGCAGGTAGTGGGAGTTGTCCCGTTTGATACTTCGCTCAACTTCGACATCAAAGTAGCCAAGGTTGTGGTAGTACTCTTTTAAAGCGGCGACGTCACGAGGCAGCGTGGCTTCGTTGTACTTTCCGCTGAACAGCGTGCCGAACGGCGAGAAGTTTGCCAGCCAGCCCAGCACCGTTCGTTTCGATTTGATCTGAGTTCGCAGCACGCCGTCACGGATCGTTTCGTTGCCGACGAACTGTGTGTCTTTGATGACTGTGTACGGTCCCTCTTCGATGTTAAAGATGACGTCGCGGTCTTCTTTGTTTCCTCCGGATTCCAGAGTCACTTTCGCCTGAGGGTACGACTTCTTGTCGTGGTAGTAGCCTTCGATTTTTCGAGCGGCGGCGAGGTTGGTCGCGACGTCGAACGGCGAACCAGGTTCGATGCTGATCTGCTTGAGAATCTGCCGTTTCGGAAAATTGTCGTTTCCCTTGACTACGACGGAGCGAACCACCGGGCGTTCGAGGACGCGATAGATCAGCGTCAGGCCGCTTTCGGTCATGCGGTAGCGGCGCTCGACACTGAAGAACCACTTTGTCGCGTAGAGCGATCGCAGGTCTTCTTTGATCTGTCGCTCATTCGGTGGGCGGCCGACCTGAGACTTCACATAAGCCATGATGGCTCCGGTCTCGATCGTATCGTTACCCTCGATGCGGATGTCGACGAGCGTGTTGTCAACGATCTGTTCGCCCTGAGTCGCGTCGTCATCGAGCAACTCGGGCCCGCCTGGACCCTGGCGAAGCGGGGCACCGGGCGAAGGAAATTCGTCCAATTCCTGCTGAATATCGCGGGTGTAGCCCGGAGACTGACCGCGCGGCGTCAACGTGCCACGTGAGTGGGGCAGACCCTGGCAACCGGTAAGGAGCAGAATCGCCGCCAGACATGGCAGAATCGCGGCGGCAGAACGGTTGCTTTGCCACACGCAGTGACCGCTGGTCCCGGAAAGGATCATTGGTAGGACTCGCAGAGAGAAATTGAGAGAAAGAGAGGAGCAATCAGAGCGCTTGCTTCGGAAGGGGCGGTACAAGTACTGGAATCGCCAAACTGCCTCAAGACGAGATTCGCGAGGGCTGAGAAGTGAGAGTCGAGGGGCAAGGGCGAATTCGGCATGCTGAAAGAACGGTACGCAGAGTGCGACGAGGACTCGCAGAGACTGTGAAGTACGCTGTTTGGCTCTCCCCGTCCTCCGCGTTTGTCACCTCAGCGACCACTGCGTTAAAAAGACAACCTGTTCACTCACAACTTCGGGGAAGACATGGCTCAGGATTTTTCCAAAGAACACAAACCAGTTTCAGACTTCCTCGACCGCGACACGCACGTCGAAGATTCAGACGCGTTTCGCCTGAGCGACGAACAGATCGAGTTCTTTCATGAAAACGGTTACGTCGCGGGAGTCCGAATTCTGTCCGACGAGCAGGTCGAACAGCTCAGAGAAGAACTTTCGCGGCTGTTTGATCCGGAACACGACGGTCGGGAACTCTGGCACGAGTACCACTCCAACGAGTCCGCTGATCCCAACCGTGTCCTCTTTCACGCGCTGGGGGCGTGGCGGGTTTCGCCAGGCTTCCACGATCTGCTCTGGCACCGGGCGTTCGGGATCCCCGCTTCGCAATTGCTGGGCGGTTCCGTTCGGTTCTGGCATGACCAGCTCTTCTGTAAACCGGCCGAGCACGGAGGTGTCGTCGCGTGGCACCAGGATTATTCCTACTGGACTCGCACTCAGCCGATGGCACATCTGACCTGCTGGATCGGCCTCGACGATGCCACATCCAGCAACGGCTGCCTGCAATACATTCCGGGCAGTCATCAGTGGAATCTGCTGCCGATCACTGGCCTGGCCGGAGACATGGACGCCATCCAGAATGTCCTGTCGCCCGATCAGTGGGAGCGGTTTCAGAATCCGGTTGCCATTGAGCTGAAAGCTGGCGAGGCGTCATTCCATCACCCGCTGATGGTCCACGGTTCGTACGAAAACAGCACGAAATCTCCCCGCCGAGCGACCGTCATCAACGTCGTCCGAGATGGAGTCATGTCCGACTCGAATGCCTCCCTGCTTCAGGACATCCCGCCAATCCCGCCCGGCCAACCGCTCGCCGGACAGTTCTTTCCACTGCTGACCGGTCACGCCTGATCGCTCCGGCACCACTTGGAAACGTGTCCGAAGCGACTTCCTGATAGCCGAGTCATCGGCGGCCTTGGCTCACCGCATCGTTCTGCCTATTTGTCATTGCTGTGTGACCTGACACGCTCTCGAGGTGGCGGCCCAATCAGGACGGCTACATAAGCCAGTGGCTTTTCGCCCGGAATCGGCTTTTTCTCTCTGCGGGCAGAATAAGGGAGCACCGGCTCAACGGTTCGAGTGCCAGGTTCATCCACCAGTGTGACCTTCGCCTCGTGTCCCCCGCCTGGATGCCAGCCACCAACGAGAACTGACACGCGGCCGTCTTTGCGCTCAGGAAGATCTCCGCCGACAGGGCAGAAGTTACCAGACTTCTTGCCGGCAAGTTGACCACTCCAGACGCGATTGTCGACTTCATCGTCCTCAAGCAGCCCATCACAAACTGGGACCCAGTTTGTGACAGCGAAATACTCGGACCCGCCCAGCTCTTTGAGTTGCTCTGCAGCCCAGGACTCGACGACGGGTCCATCCTGTTTCGGAGTGCGAGCGGTGACTGGCATGATCACCTTGACGAACACCTGGTTGAATCGCTGCCGCGCGATCGACGCTGGCGTTGGATTCTGGGCGGGTAGCTCAGCAGCAAAGGTTGTGAGCGTGTAGAAAACCAGTAGTAGGGCGAAGCTGCAACATCTCATTCTGGACCTCACAACGTATCAGTGTGACAGAATTTTGGCAGCTAACGCCGACCGTAACCGGGCCCGAAAGGAAGACTTTAATCGCGGTTTTCGCGTGAATGAGTGCTCCGGTTCACGGCTTTGTCAGCCTCTTGCCGGTGATCTCGAAAGCTCAGTGTGACGTCGCCAGCGAACAGGTTAGTTGGTGAGTCTGTGAAACTCCACATTCCGCGATCCACCAACCCGCCATCAATATTAAGCCGCCATTCGTCGCCGCCGACCGAGAGAAGCAGAATGAATTGATCGGCTTTGGTAACAGATCCCAATGGCAACTTGTTCTCGCGAACACCAATTGCCTTGCAGGAGTTGAATTGAATCGACTGCCTGTCGATCTTCGCGTCGTCTATCAGTTTCTGTATCTTCCTGAATGACTCAGCGATGCTTCTATTTCTCAGCAAGAGCTTATTCTTCAGGCTCTCCGGAGCATTCCCAATGCCAAGCTCCCTCATGATTGTGCCCATCCTTCGCGACGAACTCCAACACTGAGAGTATCCGACGAGATCATTGGAGACGATCGCTTCCACGAGGGACTGCCCGATTGCCTCTGCCTTTGGTATTTGCTGAGCCTTCGCGGACTGACCGACCAGGAATATAGAAATAACGATTGGAAGAGCTCGCATCATAATAGCACCATTCATAGGCTGTTGAGGCTAACGGTGGCCGTAACCGGGCGGCGACGAAAGATTGTCCAATTCAACTCCGCCGGGTGGCCCAGACAATCCCGAAGGGTTGTCTGGGTGCGTCAGCACAGGATGTTTCGTCGTGATGCCAATGATGTCGGAGTCTTCGGCGGCGGGCTGTCAGGCTGCCGGATCATGCTGCGACAGCGTCACCCGCCGGATGCAATTTAAACCGAAGTTTTCAATCTTCATCGAGAGCTGAGGATGAGACCTCGCGTGCCTTCGGCACCCAGACAATCTAAAAGCGATTGTCTGGGCCACCCTGCTGATCCACATGATCGTCTCCTGTGGTATCTCGCCGGCCCCAACTGGATGTGTCTCCTTGAACGCTAACGCCGAGCAAATAATTGCGGTCAGCAAAGTGCTTCGTCAAGTAATCAACCACGGTTTGAAGGAATTCGGATTCGTCTTCAAAAACGTCTGGAGGTAGTGTGCCTTGGTCATAACCAAAACGCATTTCCCAATCGACTTCATACGAGATCATCGGAGTGTTTTGAAAGTCATCCAGCTCTGCTCTGCCAATCCAGTTCTTCTCGTCATTCTTGGGAGCCCCCTCTACTCGGTAAGTTCGCCATTTCGCATCAACTGGCTCAAACGTCACGTATTCGTCCAAAAAAAGATCGGACGTACCGTACTGAGACTCAAGTTCCTCATACGTTAATGGCTCACCCTCGGTTTCCTCTTTGATTGCAATGTGCTTTAACCCCCTGTTGTCGAGCTCCTCCCGGAGCTTTGGAAGAAACTCCGACCAGACAGGATGCATCATGATGTAGTTCCTCTCCAGGCATGTCGGCAGAACGCCCGCAATCACCGGGCACGAGAGGTTGACTGTGTATTCAGAACACGCGTGAGCGAGTGCTCCGGTGCATTGCATTGTTATCTGGTTTGGCAGGACCGGTTTCAAATAGTGATGCAGGCTGCGGACCAGAGTTTTGACCGAGCACTTTTGCCAGAGCACCGTTTTGACCGAGGACCATCTCAGTGTTAACGAAACGCAAGTTTGCCAGACGCCGATTCAGTTGTCTAGTGGGCGTGTTTGTTTTCATCGGCAAGCCGAACGTTCGATGAGAAACGGCGGCGACGATTGAGCGACGCTGATGGCCGAGCACCTTTGTCAGCATGACAATTCGCGCGAGCACCAGTCGCGTGACGGACCTTGAATCGCGAAGCCGAACCTTCGATCGAAAGCGGCAGCTTCAACTGTGCAGCATTGTTGACCGAGCACCATTGTCAGCATGATTTCTCGACCGAGCACCAGTTGCCAGATAACGACCCACTTCACCGGGGCCGAGGAGTTGACGTGGAGTTCAAGACCGACGCCCGACGAGGACTCCGGTGCAAGTGATTGTTATGCGGTCGTTTCAGGATTAACTCGGAAGTTCGTGACAAACGGCATTTGAAAAGACTACGACCTGAGGTGAACAGTGCCGTTATTGTGAATCTGGAATCAACTGAGACATGTAAGGGGTTGTCGAAATAACTATTCACTCATTGGGCGAGGAATCAAGGATGATGTCGCGAGAATGAAGGCAGCACAAAAGAATGCTATAGCAACGGTATTTGTAAGTGCCAATAGTACTTCGACCGGATTGAAACCGGGAGTTTTTGATGTGTTGCCGACGATGGTTGAAAGCAGCATGCTGCCGGACGGAATAATCAATGCAGCGGAGAAGAGCAGAATTGCACGCTTGAGCTTAGGTGGGTTGGCGATGCGTTCTGGGCGAAATGTGAGGACGCCAAATACGCACACGATGAACGCGACATTCAGCCACACTTGCGTCATGCCGCCAAGTAGATTTGTGAAAGCGTTCATCAGATGATCCTTTGCGTTGCCGCATAACGCCCGCAATCACCGGGCACGAGAGGTTGACTGTGTATTCAGAACACGCGTGAGCGAGTGCTCCGGTGCATTGCATTGTTATGTGGTTTTGTGACCGA
>CAXBME010000074.1:0-8245 GCA_963976765.1 uncultured Planctomycetaceae bacterium | reverse complement strand
CTGGAGCTTCGCTGCCGTCATCAACCTTCTGAAGTGATTGTCAACACGACCTAGTACTGGACGAATTAAATGGGCACTCGGGGCATCTAATGGCGAGACGACGGAAAGCGGCCCAGCCTCGCATTGAGGCTCCTGTGGGGCTCCCGAAGGGAGATGACCTTGCCGACCGGCTGCGGGAGTACCATCAGCGGGGTGTCGATGTCCGGGAACACGGCGGAAGCGACTCGGAAGCTGAGCTGATGGAACGGTTCAAGGTCTCTAAAGACCTGCTCTACAAGACACAGGCTTTCGCCCGGTACTACGACGCTGATGAGCTGGAATCCCTGTGTGCTGACCGCGATGTCGACGGGAACCCGCTTCGATGGGCACATGTCAGGGAGTTGCTCGTCTACCGGGACGACAGGAAGGCTCGTCTGAAGCAGCAGAAGCAGGCAGTCCGGAAGCAGCTGACCGTCGACGAACTTCGAGAGCAGATTCAGCGAGATCGCGGGGGGCGGTCCCGTATAGCCGGAGAACGTGCGGGACCACGATTCAAGTTCGGCTCCGTAGTAGATGCGGTCAGGAAGTCGGCCGAGATCGAGCGTCTGCTCGCCAGTCTCGCAGCCACCATCGGTGAAGGCGACGACCAGAAGCGGCGGATCGAGGTTCTGCTTAAGAACTGCAGCGCCGCTGATCGAGATGCCGTCGACCGTCTGGTCAACAACCTGACGGCAATACGGCAACATGCCGATGACATTCTACAGGTCGCCGTCGAGAGTCCGTCAGCTCGGCGCCGGACGACGAAACGCAGGAAGAGCATTCGGTCCACGTAAGGCGTGTAGCGCCCGTCGAGTGTTCCCCCTGATTCCCCCGATAAGGTGTCGACGTCGACCAGCACTGGTTCCAGGCCTCGATATTCGATTCGAGTGTTGAGGCGCGAACCCCCTCGCTGAATGTCGTGTCGTGTGGGCACGCGGGCATCGTGAACCGCATTCACAATCCTGCTCCCGCGAGAAAGGAGACCGACGATGCGATGTATTGAACTTCGAACAGCCTCGTCGTGCTTCCTGACGCTTCCGCTCGATCGCTCCTGACACTGATCAGACTGCTGCGATTCGACCAGCTCTCACGGCGTGGCTTCTGCTGCTTTCTTAAGCCCACACGCCATTCCTTTGTGAGAGCACTATGCCACTCAATAAACGTCAGCGCGAGCAGATGCTCGCGTGCTGCGGTGAAATCCAGGAAGACGACGGCGTCGATCCTCGCCGTTTCTTCAAGAGTCATTCGGATCGAAACAAGCGGGACCGTAAGACGCAGCAGCTTTGCCAGCAGGTCGAGCAGACGCTGAGCCTGGTCCTTTCCGGCGAATTCTCCGACGAGCTGCTGCAGTCACTCATCGTCGAGTCTGTCATACCGGCCCCCAACGCTTCGCAACTTGTCGTCACGGTCAGCGCTGCGAGCAGTCATGAAGACGGTCGTGTAATGAGTCTCGATCCGTCGGTCGTACTGGAACGACTGGATCGGGTGACGGGGCGACTGCGTTCTGAAGTCGCTGCGTCGATCACACGCAAACGTGCGCCGAGTCTGAAGTTCCGCGTCGTGAGTGCGTCGCCGACCTCTCCACAAACGGCAAGTGACGACCGCGGGGAGGTTGCCCATGAGTAACCAACATGCAACTCCGGGGCTGGACATCCCGATGTGGCTCACCGAGCCGCTCAGCTCCGACGTGGCGACGTCACTCCGACGTCTGTCCCAGGCAGAGGACGTGCAGCGCATCGCCGTGATGCCTGACGTCCACCTTGCCGGAGATGTCTGCGTTGGAACGGTACTGGTAACCACAAAGCTGCTGTACCCGGCGGCCGTGGGCAGCGACATCGGATGCGGCATGGCTGCGATTGGCTTTGATGCCGGAGCCGATGTTCTCGCCAGCGAATCGGCAGCGGCCACCGTGCTGGCAGACCTGTACCACTCCGTCCCTGCGAATCGTCATCGCCGGGAGACAATGCCGCATGAGTTACCTGACGACCTGGTCGGCACGCCGCTGAGCTGTCCGCGTCTCGAAGCAGAGAAGCAGCGAGACGCTCGCGTGCAGTTCGGATCGCTGGGCAGGGGAAACCACTTCCTGGAGTTCCAGGCCGATCAGTCAGGACGTCTCTGGCTGATGGTTCACAGCGGCTCACGCGGCATCGGGCAGTTGATTTCGTCGCTGCACACCAGCAAGTGCGAGGCACACACGAACGGTCTGGCGTTTCTTGACGCTGAGTCAGAAGCGGGTATCGACTACTTCAACGACGTAGAGTGGGCATCGCGATACGCCGAGTTGAATCGCCTGGCCATGCTGAACGCCGCCGCCGATATCCTTCGCGACCGGTTCGGTATAAAAGCCGACCCGGACACACTGGTACAGAGCAACCACAATCACGTTCGCCGCGAGCAACACGGCGATCACCAGTTCCTCGTCCACCGAAAAGGAGCCCAGAGTGCTCGTGAGGGCGAACCCGGCATCATTCCCGGTTCGATGGGCACCGCGAGTTTCCACGTCACTGGCCGGGGCAACATCGAGTCCCTGTGCAGCAGCTCACACGGAGCAGGCCGACGCCTCAGTCGCACGGAAGCAAAGAAGTCGGTGACGTCAAAGTCGCTGCACCAGCAGATGCGATCGGTCTGGTTCGACCACAACATTGCGTCCGGCCTGCGAGACGAAGCCCCGTCGGCCTACCGCGACATCCACGCTGTCATGCGAGCCCAAAGCGACCTGACACGCATCGAACGCGAACTGCGTCCGGTACTGAGCTACAAGGGCTCGCGGCGATAGCCAGTACGGGAGGTGCAAAAACAAACGCCCCTGATCCAAACACTCGGACCAAGGGCGTTCTCACTTACAGCAGATTGACGACGCGATCGGCCAGTCCCTTTTCGCCGAGTACGACGTTCAGGTTGCCGGTCGTCGCGATCTTCTCCAGGACCTCCAGTTCCCGGAGCCGCATCAGAGTCGGGTTGTCAGCCAGCACCTTCGCGGTGTTGGCCTGACTCCGCATGGCGGCCGTCTCCTCGCGACGCGAGATGAGGTTGGCCTCGGCGGCCTTCTTCGCCTCCGTGACCTTGTTCATCAGGTCCTTCATGTCGCCGGGCAGAATCACATCCCGGATGCCGACCGATGCCAGTTCCAGACCCAACTCTGCGGCGCGGCGCCGCACGATCTCTTCAATTTCGGCCGCGACTGCATCCTTGTCGGTCAGGAACGAGTCGAGCTCGCGTGCTCCGACAACGGCCCGCAGCGCCAACTGCACCTCGCGGTACAGCGTCTGCCGAACATCATCTGTTGCCGTGACGGCCTGACGTGCATCCACGATGCAGTACGTCACGACGGCGTTCATCCGCAGCGAGACCTTGTCCGACGTCATGATCTCCTGGCCGCTGACGTCAGCCATCGTCTCACGCAGGTCGATCTCGACGACCTTTGCGTCTCCGGTGCCCTTCCAGAACGCATACAGCCCTGGATCGAGCGTGTCGAGGTATCGACCGTCGATGAACAGAACTCCGACGCACTGCCGGTTGACCGTGCAGATGTCGAGAACGTGCCCGACCGATGGCGATCGCGCGATGACTCGCAGATCGCTGTGCTCGAATCGCACGTTCCGCCCATCAACGACCTCGACCTTCACGTCCTTCATACCGATCCAGTACGCGTACAGGCCCGGCGGCAGAACATGACTGAAGCGGCCTTCGATCGAGACCAGACCACGCTCGTGATCCTTCAGGTCCACGACGATGGCGTGATCCTTCAGCGCGCCGGACTTCACGATGACGTCCAGCTTCTCGTGCTTCAGCCACGGATCACGCCGCGACACAACATCGACCTGCGTCTTCAGACGCGGATCGAACAGCCGGTGCGTGCCTTCAGTGAGCAGCCCGCGGAACTCTCCGTCGTGGAAGCGCAGACCCATCTCGTAGCTGCGGATTCGAATAGTCTCGATTGGGAACATGTGCCACCGCCTTTCCTCGGGTGACGGACTCGGAAAACGCAGGCCCGTGTCTGCGACAAACTGTGCTGTTCGTGTTGCTGTTGTTTTCAAAAGTACCGTTGGGAGACGAGTCGTCTGCCGATCACACTTCGACGTGCGGAACATGCTTGAGCAGTCGTGAATCCGTAGCAGTTGCAGGCGTCATCGATCAGTCAGCCCGGACGCAGTACGCCAGGGCAGGACATCACGAGTCAGCCAGCTTCCGTCGCAGTTCACGAACGCGGTATCCACACACTACAAGGCACGGCTTTCGTGCTGCCGCCGAGTCGTTACCCGCAATCCAACAGTCACGACTTTCGACGCAACGCCAGACTGCGAGATGCCGACACCGGCAGCCGATCAGTCAGTCGCCCATCTCCCTCGGGCCTTCATGGTCGAGTCGCTTACAGCGTCTCGTAACGTCGGTTACCAGCCGACAGGTTGGTGGTCGGTACAGGAATCGAACCTGCAACATCCAGTTTCATGGACTGGTGCTCTACCCGGTTGAGCTAACCGACATTGATGCCGTCCGTTCAGAACCCATGTTCGGGACACACTCCGCCAAACCCATTCGGGTGACAGGTGCGCCGCTGGCAAACAACATCAACGACCTCGCCTGAAAAGAGACACCGGTGAGAATCGAACTCACTCTGAGCTGCTTTGCAGGCAGCCGCCCGACCATCGAGCATCGGTGTCTTGCTGTTTGAAAAGTGTCCTCGCCAGGAATTGAACCTGGTCTTCGACCTTCGCAGGGTCGCGTGCGAATCCGCCACACTCCAAGGACGGGGGAATTTGTCATTAGTTATTTGTCACTTCTCATTTGCCAATTTCAGGCCAGTCCGATGACAGATGACCAATGACAAATAACTAATGACAAGTCGTCAGGGCCGACGGCGGGATTCGCACCCGCATGATCCGCCCTGTTCAATGAGAAGAGGGCAGGACCGGCGCCTTTCTGTGTCGAGGCACGTCGGCAGGCAGCGGCTGGGCCGCAGCAACGGTGCGAGGATTCGAACCCCGTGGGACAGGTTTGGAATCTGTCTGCTCTCCCAGGAGCACACCGCTGTGTAAGACTGCCGACCTCAACGCCGAGGCCGGCAGCAACTCGTGTCACTCAGCCAGTTCCACATTCCAGTAGCTCTCGCTGATGAAACGTGACCAGCTTTCAATGCGGACTCCGCGAGCCGCGTACAATGGCCGCCACGTCGGGCGAACCGGCTTTGTCCGTAGCGGCATCCGAGCCTGATCCGGAGTCCGGTCAGCCTTTCGCGAGTTACAGTCGATGCACGCCAGCACGCAGTTTGCCCAGGTGGACGTTCCACCCTGAGCACGCGGCGTGACGTGGTCGATCGTCAGCTCCTCGCTGCCCGGCTGAGCACCGCAGTACTGACACGTGAACTTGTCACGCTTGAAGACATTCCGTCGCGAGAACGTCACGGCGTTTGTCGGCAGTCGGTCGTACTTCGTCAGCGTGACTACTTCCGGAACCCGCAACTGAAACCGGCGCGTCTGGATGAACAGATCGCCGTCTTCCGGCTGCAGACGAGTCCAGTCTTCCCACGTGTATTGCTGGTAGTCAGCCGGATCGACGATCCGAGCCGACTCGTTCCAGACCTTCGTCAGCGCCTTCGCAACCGTGGCGACACCGACAGGCTGCCAGTTGCGATTCAGCACCAGTGTTGGTCGATCAAGTACAGCCGTAACCATCGATCCAGTCCTTTGCAGACAAACTCACACGCCGTTGCGACGTCCCCATCTCATGACGCTCGCCTACGACAATCGGATGCAAACCCGTGGTTTGCAGGTGACCGAGCGGAATCGAACCGCCGCCAAACAGATTCACAGTCTGTCTCCGGAAACCAGCACCGGACCCGGCCACAGCGGAAGGAGCGAGAATCGAACTCGCAAGGCACGCGTGAACGCACTCGACCGGCTTCCAACCGGCTCCCGTCACCAATCGGGTTGCCCTTCCGTTTGCCGCAACAGGCGGCTTGTCGTCTCAGTAGCCCGACCAGGACTCGAACCCGGAACACCTCGTTAGAAGCGAGGGATGATTTCCGTTTCACCATCGGGCCGTATCAAAGCGGAAGGCATGAGATTCGAACTCACATGCCCGTAAAGGCACACGCATTAGCAGTGCGGTCCGGCCAACCGTATCCGGCTACCTTCCGTTCTTCTTTTTCTTCTTCAGGTGTTTCCACGCAGCTTTCGCGTAACGCTTTGCCAGCCGTACCAACTCGACCTGTCTGACATCGAATATGAGACTCTGGGATCGAGGCGAAACCACCAGAACGAAGGGCAGGCAGATCGACTTGATCCGCATCGGCGTCCCGTCACCAGAACTCCGAAACCGCATCCTCACCGGCTGTTCACGCGAGCTTGAGTCAACATCACAACCCCACAGGAACGATGGAAACTCTTCGATATCGTTCAGCACAGCGACATAGTCACCACACTTTAGGTCTTCAGGATGAACAGTCCGCGCAACAGAAGTGTGCTGATCTTCGGTAATAGTGGCTTTCATATTTCACCTCAGTGGACCGCCGGGGAGTCGAACCCCGATTACCTGGTTGCAAGCCAGGCGTCTTCCCATTGGACGAGCAGCCCGTGTCGTCTTCTCTTCAAGAGGTCCGCCCGGGAATTGAACCCGGCCTTCCGCCTTACCACAGCGGTGTGCCGCCGAAACACCTGCAGACCATTCTTACTTCAGCTCAAGTGACCCCGGACGGAGTTGAACCATCGTCTCCTGCATGTCACGCAGGTGTCGTCGCCGTTGGACCACGGAGTCGTGATTGTCCTATCGCCTTCGTTCCTTTCTCCTCGCCACGGCTCGGCGGAACTCAGTTGATTGACCGAGGTGAGAGTCGAACTCACAAAGTCACGAGGCTCTCGACCTCGCCGCTTTGCCTGTTTGCGTACCCGGCCGCTTGATTGGAGTCGTGTCGTTGGAAGTAGCGGGTCCGGGAGTCGCACCCGGCTGTCGAGGCTTATGAAACCCCGATGAGCCTCGCCCACCCGCGATGTTGAGTTGTCACTAAGTTGCAGGTCCCGGTATCGAGCCGGGGAGGCCGGCCTTATGAGAGCCAGCTGGGCACCTGCCGCACCTGCAATGTCGTTGTCGAAGTCAGAGACCTGGGTCAGCCAACTGGTTCGCTGAATCTCATCTCATCGAAGTGACCAGAGGGAGATTCGAACTCCCACGCCTCATGGGCACGACGTTCTGAGCGTCGCGTGTCTACCATTCCACCACCTGGTCATATTGCGGCGCAACGCCGCAGCGGTGACGACGGGACTCGAACCCGCTCTAACGGATCGACAATCCGTCGTGCTCGCCATTGACACTACGCCACCGTTGAGTGCGTCGGGCAGGAGTTGAACCTGCACAGCCTTGCGGCGCGAGGGTTACAGCCACGTGGGCTCACCAATGCCCAGCCGACGCATGATTTCCGTGTGTGAGTAGCACCGGAGAGATTCGAACTCTCAACCTTCTGGTCCTAAGCCAGACGCCTCTTCCAATTGGGCTACGATGCCATGTCTTGCTACCGAGTGACCCATGGGAGAATTGAACTCCCGTCTCCAGGCTGAGAACCTGACGTCCTGCCGCTAGACGAATGGGCCGTTTGTCCTGTCTTCCGCTTCGCGTGATGGCGCGAGTGGGAGTCGAACCCACACTGGACCGGGCTTAAACCGGTTGCCTCTCCCGTTGGGCTACCACGCCGAGATGTTGCTGCCGTTGTTGAAAGCACCCCCGATCGGATTTGAACCGACGATCTCCACCGTGACAGGGTGGCGAGCACTCCTGGCTGCTCCGCGAGGGCATGTTGATCGTGAATAGCACCGGTGAGATTCGAACTCACACTTCGTCGCTTTTGAGACGACTGCCTCTGCCGTTGGGCTACGGTGCCGAGATTCGAAGTGATCCTGGGTGGACTCGAACCACCGATCGTCTCCTTGTAAGGGAGCTGCCTTCGCCGCTAGGCCACAGGACCGTGTTGCTGCTGAGCGGAAGCCGTGGGACTCGAACCCACAACGGGTGTAAACCCGCGCCGGTTTTCAAAACCGGGTCCTCATCCAGCCGGATGACTTCCGTGGTTAAATACGAAGCGGCAGTGCCGCAGTTGCGGGAGCTGGACTCGAACCAGCATTTCGGCGTTCAGAGCGCCGCGTCCTGCCATTGAACGATCCCGCATCGGTGTCCTGTTGGTGTCGTCATCGAAGTTGCGGGTGCAGGAATCGAACCCGCGTCGACGTGGTTCAAAGCC
>CAXBME010000073.1:0-8395 GCA_963976765.1 uncultured Planctomycetaceae bacterium | reverse complement strand
CAGGATACGCCACCTTCCTCCAATCTCTCACGCCACGACTTCTGACAGTAACTCCAGAGCCTTTTATCCGGCAGGTTGATGAACTCAACCTGCAGCTTGTCCGGGGAATTCGCCATGCTTCGGCGCCAGCAACCAGTGACAAATCACAGCATCTTTGGAGCGGACAAACGTTGACGCGTACTGCGGTGATCAACGGGATTATCGATCACGCTGCGTATTCCGCCTATCTGGAGATCGGATGTGGAAACAATCAGAACTTCACTTCTGTTACATCCGCCGCGAAAACTGGCGTCGATCCAAATAGGGGAGGCACGACCCGGAATACGTCCGATGAGTTCTTCAAGAGCAACCGGGACAGATTTGACTTGGTATTCGTCGACGGCCTTCACCTCGAAGAACAGGTATTGCGCGACGTCGAGAACTCTCTACGGTACCTGAACGAAGGGGGCTGCATCCTGATTCACGACTGTCTCCCGAGCAAGGAAGTCCATCAGGAGCGAGAACGAACAACGGGAGCCTGGTTTGGAGACGTCTGGAAAGCCGTAGCACGCCTCAGGACACGACCTGATCTCGATATTGCAGTCCTTGATGCCTGCTGTGGAATGGGCGCTCTGTTCGTACGGCCCAATTCAGACCGCCTCACTGATTTGCCGGAACTCACATGGCACACTTATGCAAGGGAGAAGCATCGTTTGTTGCGTGTGATGGACGCTACAGCTTTCAGTGGATTCGTCACCGGCCACTAGTCTTTGCTTACAACCCGCCAAAACAGTCAATGCCTGAGAGAACGTAAATGCCGAGACTTCCGCTCCCATTCAGTGACGGGCAGAACCCTCCACTGCTGTTTCATTCATGTCATCACAAATGTGGAACACATTGGCTCAGACGTATTCTCACAGGCGTTGCCCGTCGGTATGGACTGAACTTCATCCCATTCAGTGAGGAGTCTTCAACTCCAGCATCTGGAATCGTGTTCGATCAGCAGAGCCGAATCGACACGGTTCTCCTGCCCGCGTATCGTGGATCGCACATGATACGCGATCCACGCGACGTCGTAGTGTCCGGTTACTTCTACCATTTATGGACTAAGGAAGATTGGGTGCATCGGCCTCAGAACAGGTATAACGGATTGAGTTACCAACAGTATCTAAACTCTTTGAGCATCGAGGATGGTCTTATCGCTGAAATCTTAGTTTCTGCGTTTGTATTCAAACAAATGCGAAAATGGGATTATAGCGATGCGAACACGCTGGAGCTGAAGTACGAATCCTGCTTCGATGATCCCGTTAATTCATTTGCGCCGCTTTTTCGCCATTACGGGTTCGTCGATGAAGCGGTAGAGATAAGCTTGAAAATAGCGAGCGACTCCACTTTCGAATCCATCGCCCGGCGTAAACCAGGAGTCATTCAGAACAGACAGGTCACGCGATCAGGACAACCTGGCCAATGGAGACAGCATTTTACACAACGAGTCAAAGATGAATTTCGAAATCAGGCCGGCGACCTTTTGCAGGTGTTGGCCTACGAGATAAACGACGATTGGTAGTCGAGGTATTCATGTTTACGGCCATATTTCACCAGCGATTGTCAGGAAGCTGCACGGAAACACTGCGTTATGCCATCCATATCAGAACCAGCACTACTGAACATAGACCCGAGCCGGCAGCCGGATTTTTCATTCCATCGTTCGGGATGGGCGTTTGCTCTCGACGCACTGAAGCCCTTACATAGTCGACAAGGACTCTTGTTTGACAGTTTTATTGAACGAACATTTTGCTGGCGTGAACAGTCCGAGCGAAGGCGGGGCCTCATACCATACAGGGAGCCGTGGGTTGGTGTCCTCCATAATCCTCCCGGTGTTCCTGAGTGGCATGATGTCTCCAACGCTCCCCAAACACTGCTTTCCCGGCCGACTTTCCGCGAGTCATTGAAGTGTTGCCAGGGGATCTACGTTCTTTCTGAGTACCTTCGGGAGTGGCTCGCAGAACGCGTTAACGTACCAGTAGAAACGCTGACACATCCGACTGAGATACCAGAACTCAATTTCAGTCCTGATGCATTTCTAGAGCAGCCCGTGCGTCGAATTGTTCACGTCGGGTGGTGGTTGCGGCGAATCAGCTCGATCTTCAGACTGAATGCGCCGTCATACAGACGATGCATGCTTGAGATTGACCATGCCTATTTTTCAACTGTCCTGAATCGGGACCTTGATCGCCACAACGTCGCCGCAGAGGCCAGGGCGATGGTCGAGCGAATATCGTTCCTAAAGCACGAAGAGTATGATCTGCTTCTATCCCGGAATATTGTACTGTGCGACTTGTATGACAGCAGTGCCAACAACACCATCATAGAATGTATGGCGCGTGCGACACCGATCCTTGTGAATCCGCTTCCGGCCGTCAAAGAGTATCTCGGCGATGAATACCCGCTTTACTTTGACAACCTATCGGAAGCTGCAGAAAAAGCTGAAAACATCGAACTCGTCCTTGCCGCCCATCGGTATCTGAAAGATTTGCCACTTTCACGCCTGTCAGCTGACGAATTCCGGAAGTCCATCGTGGAATCGGAAATTTACTCCCGCATTCGTTCTGGCAAGCAAATCACACAAACTCAACGAGCACCGTTGGCCACAAGTTTTCCTGATGCGAATGCCACGGAAACGTCCACCGTTAAGTGGCACCTTTCCGGTATGGAACCAGTGGAAAGTCACGTTGGATACGGCACGCTCGGGACGAATGGAGAACTCGGGTGTGATGATCTTCGCGTAGTTGTTGGTGGTGCGCAGCGTGAGACCGTACTGAGCGCCCACGCTCCGTCGAGCATCCGTTTTCTCCTCACGGAGGAATGCTCTCAGGTTCGCTCCCACGTTGGCTTCAACGACAGTGCGTCCCAGGGAAATCGATTGCCGGTCGCCAGCTTTTTCGTCATAGCGGATGGTAACGTAGTTGCGGCGGTCGAGAATATCACACCGGAAGACGGGCTTGTCGAGATAAGTGCAGACGTCTGCAACTTCACTCAATTGGAATTGGTAACAACGTGCAATGTTTGGGAATTCTGCCACACATTGTGGGTTGACCCTGTTGTTACCCAGGTTCGAGTCCGCGGACGACGACGCACAGTGATCGACTGCCTGAAGCGTACCGATATAAACGTGCCGCTGAGCTCAATGCGTCCGAAACACCGATGCATTGCCACCGTTGCCAATGACAGCTACGTCGGTTTTCTCGAAGACATGCTGGGCTCACTGCGGACCAACGGCCAATGTGGAGACGCTGAGGTTGTGGTTTTTGAGCTCGGTGATTCTCCTCGATGCCGAGAAGTCGCGGCACGATTTGGCGCAAGATGCATTCAGACCCGAGTGCTCAGTCGCGTTACCGTGGGGATCAAAGCGTTGCTGTATTCTGTTGCGCGAGTAGTTGACGCTGACCAGTACATCTGCCTGGACGCTGACATGCTCATATTGCAGAGTCTGCTTCCGGTTTTCGAAACGTTGTCGGCGATTCCTTCAGACAGAATTCTTGTGTGTCGCGAATCCAATGACAAGCGGTATCGCGACCTGCAACATGTCTTACATGCTGCGTATGGTGGTCGCCGGTCCGATTTCGAGCGTCTGTTGGGCGAATGCAATGGAGAATTGTCCTATCCACTCGTAGTTAACGATGGACTGTTCGCGGGATGCCGTGAGGCTCTGCTGAATCTTGACGACGCTATTTGCAATATGTCAGGAGCGTCCGAATGGATTGACGAGGGCCGCAGGATTTCCTGGCGGAATCAGTTTATCTTCAATCTGGCTCTGGCAAAGTTGGACTGTGCCATCGAACTGGACGGAAAATTCAATTTGCAGCTTCATGCGCAGGATGTCGAGTTTCAGGACATCGGAGCTCGACTAGTGGCTATGTGGCGCTCGATGCCGGTTTCGGTGGTACATTTCTCTGCGGAAGGAAAACTCAAGTATGCGGAGTGGCAGGGGCGTTTCTCCGGTCAGAATCACCCTTTGCCGACATCGCGGCAACGTGATCAATACTCGGTATTTGTTCGGACGATACAGATATGGGCTGCGAGGTTTGGGCTGCGGTCACTGGCCTGGTCTTTCTACGGAACCACCGACGCGCAGGGGGCGCGAATTGACGAGCCGGAAACAATGCCACTATTTGCGTGTTTATTCTATCTGATCCGCAGCAATGGCTGCCGACACGTGCTGGAAACTGGCACGGCACGCGGTGTATCGGCCGCCTGCCTGGCATCGGCCGTTTGCGACCGAAGACATGGTAAGGTGGTTACTATGGATCCATACCGACATGAAGAAAGAGACACTCTCTGGTCGTCATTTCCAGAAAGTACCCGAAGGTGTATTGAAGAGCGAAGGGTTGATTCTCTGGCCGGAATGCGAGCCGCACTGCGGGAAGGCGAGACTTATGATGCCGTTCTGCTCGACTCTCTGCATGACGCCGATCACGTGCTTGCTGAGTTCGACCTTGCCCGTCAACTCGTCTGTCCTGGAGGGCTCATTTTGATTCACGATGCGTGGTATGTGAACGGTACCGTTTCGCAGGCCATCAGTCACATAGAGACGCAGGGATTCAACGTAGTCCGCCTGTGGACTGCAGAATCTCGAATCCCAACTGATGATAGGCTCGGGTTGGCACTTATTGAAAACAGGGCCAGGTCATGATTGGAATGAATTCATTACATTCCGTTCAGGCGAGCCAGGAACGACATCCATCGATATCGTTTACCGTCACCACTTGCCGCCGGCTTGACCTGTTCATGAAGACAATGGATTCGTTTTACGGGAAGTGCCTCGATCACGATCTTCTAACTGAGTTCGTCTGCTCGGATGACTCATCTAGCGATCGAGATCGAGATATCATGGAACGAAGATTTCCTCACTTCAGATTTCTGTGGAATTCGAATACCGGGCATGCGCAGTCTCTCTCTCGTCTGATCTCGGAAGTCACAACTGATTATTTCCTGCATTACGAAGATGATTGGTTCCTCCTTGAGCCAGGATGCCACATTTCCAATGCATTGGACATACTCAAGGCGAACTCGTCGATTCGCTCTGTATCCCTGAATTGGATTCGAGGACGCCATCGGATTTCCCCCTCAGGAGTCGGGTTCTGCCTGCATCGGTATTTATCAGACGCAAAAACCTTGGACCGAAAGTTCGGCATGCCAGCCTGGCCCGGATTTACGTTGAACCCTTCGATACACGAAACACGGGCAGTGCGTGCCACGGGGCCGTACCCCATTCGCCCGTTTCACGAGTGGTGCTTCAGTTACGCGTTCCTGAAGCGTGGCTTCCGCACCGCATTCATGGACCGAAAGATCATTCAGCATTGCGGAAAGGTCTCTGCCTATGAAATCAACGGCACATCAAGGTGACCAGCTTACTCACGTTAGTGGAGTCTGGGAAAATCCCACGCTGAGACTTGGATTTGTCCCTGGACGCCGGATGAGCTCATGGCAGGGTTGGGTACCACAGTTGGTGATGACGCTCAGATCGAATCTTCGATCGGCTGGAGTGGAAATCGTTACCGACAAGAGTAAAACGGTTGATGCTGTTTGGGTGCATGAAGATCAGGTATCAGATTCGATGTTGTCCGATACGTGCCCGCTGCTCGTTCATTCCGTAAGTGACGTGGCTCAACTCTATAACCGAACACGTCAGTTACTGGTGCACCCGACGGTAGCAGCAGTAACAGTACAGCACGCCTATCGGCCTCGAGCAATATACAACTCACGCGAATTTTCTCTCGGCTTCCACAATACGCTGTTTCGAGAATGCCGTCCGGATCTGTTTCCCGCAGAACCGGGTGTCTCGTTCAAGCCACTGAACCCTCACCAGATTGATCGAATCCGAGTTACGTTTGGGTATGGAGCGTTCCGTCGCCTGGAGTCACTTCGACAGAAGCCAGTAGTCATTGAACATCATCGCGATGTAGACGTTCACTTTGCCGGAACAACCAGGTATAGAAGCCCACTTGTCACACAGCATCGGCGACTATGTGTCGAGTCAATTCGACAACTCCGTGACAGGCATCGGGTCGTCTGTCATGCCGGACCGCTGCTTTCTATGCAACAGTACTGGGCGTCGCTTCTGCGTTCGCGAATCTGCGTCTCTCCGTGGGGCTGGGGGGCGGCCTGCCACAGAGACGCCGAGGCTATCCTCGCCGGTTGTGTTCTCGTCAAGCCTTACACGGACTTCATCGACACGTGGCCAGACCTGTACCGAGCCGGCGAGACGTACATCTGCTGTCGCCCTGATTTTGGTGACCTCGATTCGATTGTTGAATCGATTCTTTCACGATGGGACGATTTCGAGTCCTTTCGGGAAATTAATCGCCAGCGTCTTCTTGATGAGTGCGACCCCTGGCGTTTAACGCACCGCTTTGCACGTCTTGTAAGGGAAGCGATTCGTCCCCTACCTCTTTTTCCCAACACCCCGGTGGAGTGAGCCTGAGATGACAGATTTGCAAACAGGCCTGCCACAATGTATCTACCGCGACTGGGTCGATCCGTGTCGTATTCGGTGCACTCACGCAAAAGTGTTTTCACACGAGGAGACACTGCCAGCGTGTGTATGTTGTGGCTGCTCGAATTTGACCTCAAAGGCTCCAATCAATTCAGAGGCGGCGAGTTCTATATACACAACGTCCCCTCTCGGTCGAGAATCGTGGATTTGGTGCGTCGGAGTCATTACAGCGCCACGAAGACAGCCAACGCTGGAAGTCAGCATCCAAAGTCTGTCAGACGCCGGGTGGACGGAGCCAATTGTCTTCGCAGAACCCAAGGTCAAATGCCCAAGGGTAGTACCAAGTACACGGTGGGTTCAACGGACGACTCGCCTTGGAGCATTCTCAAACTGGTATCTCGCGCTAACCGAACTTGTTTTGCGCACACCCGAAGCAGACTTCTATCTTATCTGTGAAGACGACGTCGTCTACTCTGCAAAGCTGCGCAAGTTTCTGGAAAAGCACTATTGGCCTGATCATACAGGCACGATTTCGCTGTTCCGCTCGTCTGGGGAATCTGGCCTCTGTGAAGGCGGATTTCAAGAGGTCTCATCTCCTTTGGATCGACTTGGCGCGCTCGCTTATGTCTTTCCAAATGAATCAGCACGAATCCTAATCTCAGATTATGGCGTTCTCAGACATCGATTCTCAGGTCCAAATTCAGGACTGATGGACACGGACGTCGTTGTGAGCGACTGGTGCAATGCATCAGGACGCCAGTTCATTCAGCACGTTCCCAGTCTCGTCCAACACATTGGCGACACCTCAACTCTCTACCCAGGCGCTTCGTGCCGCGGAAGACGATGTGCCGATGCGACTGCATTTAGCGGCGAGAACGCAAAGCGGGGAACGGAGAGTGGCGGGCGGTCAGGCGGCATAGCGGCCAGATGATCATTTCCTGAAGGTCACTCTTTCGGATTTTCCGAGATTCAGGCCTTGTTTTAGAGTGTAAGAACGTGCCGGTGTATCCGATTGAGTACGCCAGCAATACCCGGTTCCAACATAATGTGTCACCAATTTTCGCCGCACCGGTCGACCAACCCGGAGCGAGTTGCGGTGATTGGGGAAGCGTAGTATTTCCGAACATCTTTGCTACGAGCAACCTCGAAGCAGTGCAAATGCGATGATGCCGACGACGATCCACATCAAACAGCCCCCTCCGTCGGGGTCATATTTCGTTACGATGTGTTTTTCTCCGAAAAGGCCTTTGTAGACCGTTGTGTGTTTGCGTCGGGCCATTGAGAGACTCCGCAGAATTGGCTGCTGGTACTGATAGCTAAAAAGAAGGCACCGAGCGGGCCGCCCATTGGCCGGCCCGCGTTGGTGGCTGGTTACTCCGAAGTCGTTCGGAAACTGGATTGGATCGGAACAGTGCCGAGGTACGTGCCCGATTCGTCGTATAGGTAGCCGGTGCCCTTGATGTCGTAACCCTGAATCGTCGCAGTCATTGGAACGTTGACGATCAGGCTCTCGCCGATCTGCCATTTGGCGTCGAACGCCTGCGTCTCGTGGGTTGTCCCCTGCGAGTAGTGAACTGTCACATTCAGCGTGGCATCACGCAGATCAGTGACGACTGGTGTCTTGACATTTGTGACTTGGTTGTCGGCGTCCCGGCTCCAGTCGATTCGATTGACGGCATTCAGCTTGAACGTGATGTCATACGAGAAGAACCCATCATGGCGCGCCGTGATTTCGGGCTTGAAGTATGTTCCAGATTTCGGCTGTGAGCAGCCGCTGGCGGCGAATAGTGCGACGACGCAAATCACTGCGGCAATCCGAGTGTCCAGATGATGCATATCTACCTCTCTTGACAAGAAATGGTGAAGTGGAGATAGGCGTTCAAAACGGACCCACTTCGGGGAGCTGATCGGCGTTGAAAA
>CAXBME010000072.1:0-8431 GCA_963976765.1 uncultured Planctomycetaceae bacterium | reverse complement strand
GCCGCAGTCGGATGCGATTGCCATCTCATCTTCGTCTACAGGATTTCTGAAGGCGACAGATAGCGGTGCGGGACAGACAACGACACGAGCAGCGGTGGATTCTGCAGCAGCCTCTGTCGCTCTTACTCCGCCAGTTGACATGCTTGCCCCCGAAGCGACCGCCAACAACACCGTCCTTGGAAGCTCTTCGGCAGCGATGTCGCCTGCCGGCAATGCCGACCCCAGCACCGGAAGTGATCTGCAAACCATCGATGCCACGCTGGGGGATGTAACTGACTGGATCGACGCGATCTAAGAGCATCATATTGCTGCCACAGCTCTGGCTAAGAGTCTGTCACCAAACCAGGTTTCATGCTGAGTTTTGAGGTTTCCTGCATTCTGGAGCAGCTGATCGCTCCGGGTGATTTCTGGCACTAGGGTCTGTTGCTTTTCCTGCCGCAATTCTAAACCTGCGACGACGAATCGCCGAATAATTTGGACATTTTGGATATTACTCGGAGGTGTCGGTTGACATTTCGTCTACATCAAAGGAGCATGTCGTCTATGTTATGTAGTCCCCTCAGGTTAGCTAGGTTGCCCATATCTAGGCATGCACCCGATTGTGAACCGATAGATTACAGCAGCATTGACAAATATTTGAAATCCTTGCCTAGTCGAATCGATTGAACTCAATTGAAGGCGGGAGTGACGGATCGTTCCTTTTGTTAGCTGTTACGACTCTATGACCATGGATGGAATCACCTTGGCGACGCATCATCCGATCTTTGAACAACGTGGAAGACTTATCTTTCTCCGGCGGTCGGTTGATGAGTGGGTTCTCCGCATTGCTTTTTTCGTTTCGATCAGTCAACCAAACATTTGAGGCCGCCATGTTGAATACACGTTTCCGTCAGTTTTTAACATCACTAAGAAATCGATCGATTAGTCGAATGGCAGGATCAAGGTGTCTTCGGAGACGCTGCCATACCGGGAAGGGTGTACATGCTCTTGAGCACCTTGAGACAAGGGCACTTTTGACCGATCTTGCCTTCACTTATGTAGCGCTCGATGCATCGTCGCAAGTCATCACTTCGGATACGGCGTTGGCACCGGATGACAGTTTCACCTTACAGGTGTTTGCTCAAGAGAATGTCGCCAACATCGAGGGAATCAATTCTCTGGCCCTGGATATCGACTTCGACGAGTCTCTCGTGGAAGCTATCGGTTACGATTCGAGTGCCATCGACACCTCTACATGGGATATTGAATTTACCCGAACGGATGTTGGAGACAACAACGGGGACAAGTTTATAGAGAATCTGGGGGTCAACTCACCCACCAGTGGCACGGCTGTGCTTGGCAACGGCGCTCCCGTTTTGCTGGCTTCGATTTCATTTAAGGTTAAAGCCAACGTTAACGGGCAGGGATCAGCCGTCTTTACCGGGATGAGTGCTGATGCGTTGGGGAATCCAGACATTTCTAATGTCAATAGTCTGGCCGATGGGTCCGTTGTCAGTACAGCCAACACAGATTTCGGAAGTATTGCAATTATCGTCGGTGAGAATAGTCCTCCTGCGTTTACCAGTTCTGCGTCTATTGATGCCGACGAGAATCAGCTCCTCGCTGGAGATGTCGACGCCAATGACCCAGAAGCACCACCACAAACTCTTACTTACACAATTACCGGTGGTGCGGATCTGGATAAATTCGATATTGTGTCGGGAACTGGCGTCCTGACGTTCAAAGATCCACCTGACTTTGAAAACCCTACTGCAGCAAGCGGTGGCAACGACTACCAGGTGCGAGTGACAGTCACTGACAGTGGATCACCGAATCTCAGCACCGATCAGGATATTGTCGTTAACGTTCGGAACGTCAACGAAACGCCAGTAGCCGACGATGCGACGTTTTCTGTGGCGGAGAATGCCGCTGACGCGACGCCTGTCGGTACCGTGAACGCAAGGGATCCAGATGCCGGTACAACATTGAAATATGCGATAGTCTCTGGCAACACGAATAACGCTTTCGCGATCAATGAGAACAATGGCGAGATCACAGTCGCCAATTCATCCGAGCTTGATTTCGAATTGACGCCGAGTTTCACACTGACTGTGTCTGCGACTGACGACGGTGCTCCGACAAATCTGAGTGACAACGCAACGATCACAATCAGTCTGATGGATGTCAATGAAACCCCGTCATTTTCAAACACATCCCCGTTGACGTTAACTGTCGCGGAAGGTGTCGTTGACATTGTCGACATCGTCGGAATTGATCCGGATGCCGCCGACACATTGACAATTACTGAAGTTTCCGGTTCTGATACTCGTAATGTCTTCAGCATCGACGAAACTGCAGGCGCAGCGCCGCTGACTCGAACTCTGCGATTTGACACTGCCCCGGACTTTATTCCCGACGGGGATAATGATTATCCCGTGACTCTGCGAGTCACCGATGCTGGCGGGTTAATGACCGACCTTGCTGTCACCATTTCCGTCGCCGAATTTGGTCTGACTCCACCGTTCTCCGCCAATGTCCCGGAGAATCAGACGGGCGCGATTCGTCTCCCATTCGTCATCGGTACCGGCACAAATCCATCGGCGACGCTGAGTGGGGTGGATAGCGCCCTGTTTAGTGTCGCACTCGATACTGCTGTGGATCGTCCGAATGAAGCGTTTATCGTGACGTTCAACGATCCACCAGACTTCGAAAATCCGCAGGATGCAGGTACGCCTCCGAACAATGTCTACGACTTTACGGCAACGCTTAGCGCTACCGTTGACGGCAATACCGTCACTTCCGATGCGGCAATTTCAGTCACAGTGGACAACGTCGACGAGGCACCGGTCTTTACGATCCCGATGACTTCGACGACTTCGCTTGAGGATGCGGGACCTGTCACCGTGACGGGATTCGTAACCGGAATCGACACGATTGAGCCAGGGCAGACTCCGTCGTTCCTTCCCGATCCTTTGCAGCAAGTTGGGCAGAGTACGGGAAACCTTTCGTTCACTCAGGGGCCGAGTATTGATGCCGGTGGTACGTTGACCTACCAGGCTGCCCCAGACACCAATGGTTCGGCGACATTCAACGTCACGTTGACCGATGACGGAAGTAATGTCACTCCAAACAGCAACACATCGAGCACAGTTTCGATCACGATCAACGTCACAGCTGTCAATGATCCTCCGGTCATTGAGTCTGTCGTTGGGAATACGACTGGAGACGAAGATACGCAACTCGGACCGATTACCGTGACGCTAAGCGATGTGGATTCGGACATCAACAACGTCACGCTGGGGGCGAGTTCTGACAATACGGGGCTCATTCGGAATCAAGATATTGTGATCTCCGGAACGGGCGCAACCCGGACGTTTACAATAACTCCGGTCCTCAATCAGTCGGGGACCGCCACGATCACGCTCATCGCTAACGATGGACTTGATGATTCTGATCCAACTCAAGTCGCCATTACGATCAACGCTGTCAACGACGCACCAGTTGTCAGCACGAATCAGGGCCTGACGATTCGTGAGGGCGAAACTCGGGTCATCACAATGGGGCAACTGACAACCACAGATGTTGACGCCACTGCGGGACAGTTGACCTACACTGTCACTGATGGCGACAATCCAGACGCGGGTACACTACTGCTGAACAATGTCCCGGCCACGTACCCCTTCACATTTACCCAACAGGACATCGACGAAGGCAACCTGTCCTACCGGCACGACGATACTGAGGTAACGACGGACAGCTTCACGTTCACCGTGGACGATGGTGGGAACACCGGGTCCGGTGGCACGCTGACGACGGCGTCAGCGACATTTGATATTCGTGTGCTGACGATTCTGGCTCCGATTGCGAATCAAACGTTCGGTACCGGTCTGGGACCGGTTGAAATACCTGTGGCAGCGGCGATCGTTGACGGCGATGTGCCTCAGTTGTCGGCCATGATTCCCGCAGGTGCTCAGTCCTTCATAACGTTTACTCCTTCAGGGGATGGTAGTACTGGCGTCTTCAGGTTCGATCCTCAGGTCGGCGATGAAGGGGCAAGTCCATACGCGATCACACTCAATGCGACGACGATGGACGGCACCGACACCGTTACCTTCGACGCCACCGTGGTTGAGGGGCCGATGGCCACTTCGGATGCTACCGTGACATTCGTGAATGTCGGTGGGCCGGGAATTGCCAGTCGGATGATATCGGGCGATACCGGTTCCGGAGCGAGTTCGGTTCGTAATACCGGAAATGTTTTCTCGACCACAGCGGCAGTTAATGTCAGTAATCCGACGATTCCCGCAGGGACTCCGGCATCGATCTTCCAGACTCAGCGATGGGACGGAGCGGGTGGTCCGGAGATGCAGTTCTCATTCCCGGTCGAGCCCGGTGAATACCAGGTCAATCTGTACTTTGCGGAACTCTACGGTCCAGCGTTCCGCACAGGGGCTCGTGTGTTTGACGTGGTCGCTGAGGGCGCGACTGTCATCGACAATCTGGACGTCTTTACGGAAGCAGGTGGTGGAAACAAAGGACTCGTCAAAACCTTTACTGTAACGGCAGACTCGAAACTCGATCTTGCGTTCCTGCACCAGGTCGAGAATCCAATCGTCAATGCGATTCAGATTATCAATCTGAATCAAGTGCCGTCGCAGTCGGCTCCAAGGTTGTCGGTCATTGGCAATCAAACTGCCTCCGAAGGTCAGACGCTCACGATTGACTTCCGGGCACCGGACGGCCAGGGCGACACTGTCGTTCTGACCGCCAGCCCCCTGCCGTCAGAACGATTCCAGTTCACAGACAACGGTAACAGAACTGGTCGACTGACGATCAATGCGATCGAGGGAGACGCCGGTGAGTACCCGATCACGATTACCGCGACTCAGCAGAATGGCGTCGCTCTGACGGATGCTGAGTCGTTTGTGGTGTCGGTGTTGGCAACAAACGATCCACCGCAGATCGCTACCAATGTCGCGTTGGACATGATGGAAGGTGCGTCCGCAATCATCGGTTCAGCTTTGCTTAGCGGAAGCGATCCTGACAACAGTGCCGCCGAACTGACCTACTCGTTCACAGCACCACTCCACGGAACGCTTCAGCGTGACGGGGTCAACCTCACATCCATGAGTTTCACCCAGGCTGAAGTAAACGCGGATCGGATTCAGTATGTGCATGATGGCGGCGAGTCGATTGCAGACTCATTCTCATTCACACTGTCAGATGGTGCAGGAGGTAATGTTTCCGGCACGTTCAACATCAACATCACACCGGTCAACGACGCGCCAGGGATCGATCGCAGCAATGACCTGACCGTGCGGGCTGGTGGGAAGCGACCAATCAGTGTCGCTCAGCTTTCCGGCTCGGATCCAGATGATGTGCCGGTGAATCTGACCTACACCGCCACGACACCAGTTGCAGGACGAATCCTCGTTGCTGGAAATCCATCAGCTACCTTCACTCAGCAGAACGTGCTTGACGGCATGGTCGAATATGAGAACACCAACGATCAGGCGACATCAGACAGCTTCAGTGTCACGCTGGTAGATGACGACGGGGCCATGTCTGCGTCTGCTACGATCGACGTGGTGATTTCGAATGTGACGATTCTGGCCCAGATTCCTGCTCAGACGATCGCGGCTGAAACCGGGCCAGTCGACATTCCTGTTGCGGCAGCGAGCGTCGAAGGAGTTACGCCAGCACTGACGGTCACGGGGCTTCCAGCATTTGCCACTTTCACTGACCACGGTGACGGTACTGGGCTGTTCATGTTCGATCCGGAAGCCAGCGACGTCGGTAGTTCGACCATCGACCTGACAGCGACTGCCGGAGACGTTGTCGAATCTATTTCGTTTACGTTGAACGTTGTCACCGTCCCGACAGTGCAGTCGAATGAGACAGTTCACTTTGTGAATGTCGGTGGACCGGCAATTCCCAATGCGATGATTTCCGGTGATTCAACATCCATTCGAAATACCGGCAGCGCGTTCTCGACGAGAGCGGCGATTAATCTTGGCGATGCCTCAGTTCCAAATGGAACGCCGGCGTCGATTTTCCAGACTTTGAGGTACGATGTCGCTGGCGGGGCGGAAATGAATTACTCCTTCCCTGTCGACCCCGGCAACTACCAGGTAAAGCTGTACTTTGCCGAGACGTACGGGCCTGCATTCCGAACAGGAGCTCGCGTCTTTGACGTGGCCGCCGAAGGAGTTGTCGTAATCGACAATCTGGATGTCTTCAGTGAAGTGGGTGGAAACGCCGGTCTCGTCAGAACAATTTCGAGTGTCACTGCAGATTCAACGCTGGACATCACTTTCCTGCATCAGGTCGAAAACCCGATTATTTCAGCCATCGAAATTATCAACCTGAATCAGGTTCCTGGTCAGACGGCTCCCGTGCTGGAAAGAGTTGGAAACGTAACGGTCAATGAAGGACAGACGGTAACTCTCAGAGTAGCCGCTCCAGACGCCGAGGGAGACATTGCCGTTCCGGCTTTCGTCGGCCTGCCATCATTTGTGACTGCTTCGGAACCGGACATAAATCGGGTTGTCACTTTCACGATTAGTCCGAGTGAGGGCGATGAAGGACAATACCCGATCAACGGAACTGTCACACAACAGAGCGGTGTCGCATTGACGGACTCCGAGTCACTGGTTTTGACCGTGGTTGGTGTCAATGAGCCGCCTGCCCTGACTGTTAACAATCCTTTGACGGTCGATGAGGGAGCGAACGGAAGCATTGGTTCCAGTCTGCTCAACAGTGCTGATCCCGATGATTCTTCCAGTCAATTGAGCTTTAGTTTCACGGTGACCGGCGGGCCTGTCCACGGTGGTCTGTTCCGAAACGGTGTTCCACTGACTTCAGGTGGATCGTTTACTCAGGCTGACATCAATAATAACCTGATTGAGTATCATCATCGTGGAGGCGAACAGTCTTCTGACAGCTTCAATTTCATGCTGGCTGATGGTCGAGAAAATGGCACACCTGCGGTTCCTGGCACCTTCCATATCAACATCACTCCGGTCAACGACGCTCCGACAGTCGACGTGAACGCTGGGATCACACTGCGAGAAGGTACGACACGGACTATTACCGCTGCGGCATTGAGCGGATCGGATGTAGACAACATATCGGCGGATCTGGTCTACACCGTGACGTCGCCTGCCCCAGCATCCGGTACATTGCGAGTTGACGGTGCTGTGGCGTCGTCATTTACGCAGCAACAGGTGAATGATGGAAAAGTGACCTACACTCAGGATGGAACATTTGCCGCGTCAGACAGTTTTGGTTTCAGTTTCACGGACGGAGCAGCCCCGGCAATTTCTGGTACCTTTGACATCAGCATCACTGCTGATCCGGCGTTCGAACTTAGTGTGAACGCCGGCGGTCCGGCGGTTGAAGGATTCGTGCCAGCTGGTGGTAGCCATAACGGAGCAGGAGCCAGTTTCGGAACCGGGGCATCGATTGACGTCAGTGATCCGAACGTTGCTGGCGTTCCGGCGTCTGTATTCCAGACTGTCCTCTATGATCGGGCAGGCGGAGCTGACCTCAGTTTCGACGTAGCCGTTGAAGCCGGTATGACGGTTGAAGTTACACTGTATTTCTCGGAAATCTACGGTCCCGCATTTCGAACCGGTGCACGAGTCTTCGATGTTTCAATCGACGGAATGTTGAAGCTTGACAACTTCGACATCTTCGCAGAGGCAGGGTCTGGCAATAAAGCCGTCGCTCGCTCCTTCCAGATCACCAGTGACGGAAATCTGGACATTGATCTGGGACGCGTTACGGAGAATCCGGCGATCGCTGGCTTTAGAATTCGTGAAATTGATGACGCGTTCAGTGATTCTGGTAGTCTTTTCGACTAAGTCTGGGGCGACTCTCTGTAGTTCCAGATTCGTCTGTAAACGCCGGTCAGAAAACGTAGCGGGGGCTGGGAGTGGCGGTCGAATGAAAAGTGGAGCGTCCAGATGATCACCTGTGGGAGTCATTTCAGACTTTCGGAAATTCCGAAATCGTCTGGATTGGCTTGCCGCGGGAGACAAGGGTGTTCACCGATATGGATCAGTGGATTGAGGTTCGCCGTTGCGTTCTGAACGGCGAACTGAGCAAGCGGGCCGCGTGTGTCGAGTATGGCATTCACGGGGACATGTTGACGAAGATCCTGACTCACAGCGATCCGCCGGGTTACCGGTTGACGAAGCCTCGGCCATCGAAGCTGGAACCGTTCCGAGTTGTGCTACCGCCCTCGCCCTTCTTCCTCCCTCATCGATCGGCGGGCAAGGTTGCTTCCATGAGATTCTTGAGAAGGCCCCAAATGCTCATCGGAAGCAGCGTCACATTGGAATGCCTCTGGAGTGCCTCCCTCAAACTGATCCACTTGTTATGAGAGTCTAGCCCGCCCGATTGTGGGCCAGGAGACTTTCGATGACGAAGAAACGACGACGACGTCACA
>CAXBME010000071.1:0-9492 GCA_963976765.1 uncultured Planctomycetaceae bacterium | reverse complement strand
GAATCTATCAACCCGCCGTCACCGGAACTTTCTACACGGCGTGGGACAATATCAGACGCGACCGCATGTCCTGTTTAGTGACTTCGTCATCCTTACAATAGATGTATAGATCTCGCCAGTTTATGAACAGATGGTGCCAAAGAAGCCGGTGCTGCAGACCAACAGAGACGAGGTTTGTGCGGTCTCGTTCAAGTTCAAGCGTATCGGCGGCAAGTGACAATAGGCGGACTAGCCGTGTTAGGTGGCGAACTTCCCCGAGAGTGAACGCATCTCTCGGTTCTCGGTAGAAGTCGACCACGACTTTGGCCACTACGCGGTGACCGACATCAACTGGGAGTTCAAGCCATTGCGATCGTTCACCGAAGCGGTCCTCGTGCGGATCCTTGTCCCATCTTTTCGCCGTGAATTCATCCCCCTGGTCAAACTTCCATCGGCCTTTCGGAAGCGTGACGAGCAAGGGACGCTGCATGTCGACAATTTCATTGCGAAGTGCACTGACCTCGTCACCCAGCACCATTTCATCGAATCCGTCGACTTGATGCCGGCCATGCTGCAGTAAAGCCCTCTGGATGTTCGAGCCGTCCAGCGTATAGATGCGACAGCGAGTGACGATGCGGTTCGGTTCGTCACAGACGAACGCTGCAAATTCTTCAAACAGAGCTTTCCGCGATGAGAATCCCTTTGTGTACAGAAGCTCAAACCATTGCAGCTCGAATGCGCTGTGTCTGGAGTCGTCACGAGCCTTCATTGCGTTGACGCATAGCTCATTGACCAGGTCGATGTCCGTCTTGCCAATCGGAGCGGTGTCTTCACGTTCGATGTGAAGCGTCCAGACGACGCGATCATGCCGGTCCTTCAGCGGAAAGATCGCGAACGGATTCAGGTCCATCACTCGTTGAACTTCGGAATGAACTCTGACGTCATCACGTGGGTTCGGGATCGGAACTGCTTTACCAGTTCTTACAGCGTCGACCTGACAGTCATTCTTGTCGCGGTCATCACTGCTGATGCGAGCACGCTGACCTGCGAGCATCTGCATTTCAGGTCCACCCCAGGATCTTTCGGGATCACCGCAGATTTCAAATTCGTCGTAGGCGTCGTTCAGGTATGTGACACGCGAGAAAAAGCCACGGCGATACCGCAGCTTTTCGAGCCCGTCCTGAAGCGACGCAATAATCCCGTCTTCAGTCGCTTGTTCCCGGAACTCACCTTTCGTCACGCCTACCTGAATCACTTCTCTTGCTTTTGAGTCTGCGTCTTCTCGTTTTCGGGCGCGATCAAGCGGCCAGAAGGCATGTCCAGCGAGAAGGGCTACCGCAGCTGTCACCACATCTGAGTAAGCATCTGGATCAGTTGTCTCAATTGTCAGAACGCCAAGACATTCGTTCTTTCCGTGGCCAGCCACAATTGGCGCTGAAATGTGTCGTCTGGTGTCAGAGAACAACCGAATTGCCTTCAACTCGGATGCCTGGTAATCGTCCTCAAAGACTGGCTCACAGGTCTTGAAGACTCTGGTGGCAATGCTGTTCTCTTCCGAAAGCAGATACGGTGTCTCGTGTCTCGGAATATCTGAGCCATTCGGACACTGGCGCCATTCATCAGGATTCGTTGAGAAGAATGTGTTTTCAATCCTCATCACTGTGTGATTCGGAGACACTCGCTTCAGATCGATCCGGATCGTGTGCTCTGGGTTGTGATTGCGATCAAATTCCGGGTGCGTGGGATCGAATAACTGCGGATGGCAGAGAACCGCAACCTTTTGGATGTAGGCTTCGAGAACCTTTTCGCTTGGCGAATCCTGCAAAAGTGTCCTCTGATCCAGGAAGCACGTCTGGAGCCGCTTCAACAACTGGTAGTGAGGTCCGTCTGGTCTAGCGACCGCTGCTTCCAGTAGTCTCGCTGCCGATGTAAGTTGACGGCATTCAACCGGCGAAAAATCGCCACGACTGAAGTCTCGCGCGATCGCCACAAAGCCTTCGGCAGAATCAAAACGGAATCGGACAACGCAGACCACGAAGTCGAAATTCAGACTTGTGAAGTACTTGTCCTGATCAGATAGGCCAGTCCATTCTTTCTGGGTTCGCGTACACCGGCAGCGCTCGCTTTTGCTTGACTCGACCTCGGCCATCAGAGCGCGGCACCTATCCGTCTCGCACTCCGAATCGATAAACCCGCGGTGAAAATGCCAGACATCCTCGCCGTCACCATTCAGACTGCGCAGATACACCCGGTGACCATCGAACGGGATGACTTCGTTGGCCACATCGAGAAGTATTCGCAATGTGGAATGAAGACCTTCAAACATCGACGCGATGGCCCCTTTAGCAACCCGAACGGGTCAGCAGATGTGATCAAATGCTTGGTTAGTGCGGGAATTTAGGCAGACGGTCGGACAGCGTCAAGTTCTGGCCGCGTAGGATTAGAGTCTGTATTTGTTTCGTCCGTCGCGAGCAGAGTGGGCAGCAGCCACAGAATCAGATGGTGTTCGACGTGTTCGCCGAGTGACGTCAGTGTTTGAGTGAGATTGAGCAGCGTCCGGCGCACACGAGCAGATTAGGACAGGGATCTTAGGTTCGATCGCGTGTGGTACGGTTCGGCGTGTCGATTGGTTGTCGATTAGTTTCAAGAGGATGGTGATTGCGATGACGAAGGCTCTGGAGGATTCTTCGGTGACTCCGTATTGCCGCTGCATCTAGCGGTGTGTCCAGCGGGCGGTTCTGTGTGGGGAAGGGTGTGAGCACTGCAAGTAGTGGGGCGAGGATTGGCGGATGGAACTGGCCGGGATCTCGACTGAGCATGTCTTTCAGCTCGTAATTCCCAAGTACCAGCAGCGGACACTTTTCAGCTTGAAGTGCTTTTGCCTGAAATGCCGTCAAGTGCCCTTATGTCTGCAGCGCTGTCGCGAAGCTTTCAGTCGTGAACGGCTGTGTCGAGGCGTGCTGGTCCCACAGTGCTTTCGCGCCGTCACTTGAAAGCAGCCCGCTGGAGATCAGGTGTTGAGCAAATTCCTGAACGGAGATGGACACGCCGAATTGTCTCCCGATCGGTAATCGTAGCTTCTGCTCTTATGACTCAACGACTGGAAGATTTCGAACAGGAGAAAGCAGAGGACACAGAGAAAGTATGCGAACTCTAACTCTGCTCTCTCCTGTTTCAAATAGCTGAGTGCGAAAGTCGCTTGCTACTGCTTCTACTTGATGTGTTTAACGCGGATGTTTTTGAATTCGGTCCACATCGGTTTTCCGGCGTGCAGTTGCAGGGCGAGGATGCCTTCGAGCAGGGCGTTCTTTTCGGCGTCCTGGAAATCGAGAACCAGGCGACCGTTCATGTAGTGCTGAATGTGTCGACCTTTGGCGATGATGATCACGTCATTCCACTCGTCGACCTTGAACAGCTTTGAGTATTCCTCTGCCGTGATCAGGGTGTCGGTGACCTTCTTGCTGCCTTTCTTATCGTCGGCAACCCATACGGCCTTTTCACCGACCAGACAGGTTCGACCGCGTCCGCCAGTCAGTCCGCCTTCGTCGTAGATGAAACCAGAGACGTTCGGCAGCGTGTTCTCGTTGCGGATTTCGTGCTGGTAGCCCTTCACAACCCACTCGTTGCGGGCATTTTCGGTGATGTGTCTGGATCGGTACTGAATGCCTGAGTTATTGCTGACACTGCAGCGGAACGAGAGTCTCAGTTCGAAGTCCTTCAGCTCACCATCCTTCCAGATCAGGAAGGTGTTGCCGTTTGCTTTCGCGTCGTCGGTGGTTTCTCCGTGAATGACGCCGTCTTTGACGGACCATAGTCGAGAGTCGCCATCCCAGTCTGCCAGGTCTTTACCGTTAAAGATTGGCTTCATGTCGCCAGATTCGGCGGGAGCTTTCACCGTGTCAGCAGCCAGTGCGGGAAGAGCTGAAAGTGTGAGCAGGGTTGCAAGTGCGAATGCCAGTGAGCGTGTCATAGTGTTCTCCGAAGGAAAGTCAGGGGGGAATCGCAACGGCTCAGATTAGGTCTCTCGGGAGGCAATCTCAACCGGCAGGGCATGGAGGAGGGGTGTTGTGTACCGAGTAGTCTTTGTTGACGGACCGAATTCCTTTGGGGCTGATGGCCAGAAGGCGATGCCGGCTGAATCTGGCGAAATGCTGTTTTGAAAAAGTCAAACGACGGGTTGCGATCGAGGCTGCCGGAGCGTTGCGCATTCGACTCAGGTGGCTCAGTCGGCGACCGCTGACAGATCGATTCGCATAGTCCTGTCAGTCTTATGTAGATCGCCAGGGCGGCTACAGGTTGCCTGGTGTTACGGGAAAGGGGGGCATCGGCTGGCTCGTCGGGCATCAAAGTCTCACGCAGCTTACGCAGCCGGAACATTCCTCAAAATGAGATCGCTGAGGCGTTCTAATTCCAGGTGAATTCACGACTTACAAAGTTAAGGCGGCTAAATCGGCCAACCGATAGTTTCGTTGGATCAGGCCGATCTGAAGCTGTCACTAAAGCCGCGTGCTTCGGAATGGTCTGGTCTGTCGCTCGGAAAGCAGATGTCTGTCGTGCAGAGGTCCTTGAGGAGGCCGATGCAGGGCGGGCGGACGTTTCCCTCCAACAGAGCGAATTGTGAATTACCTCAGAGGCGAAGTCTGGGGGAATTCGAGACTGCTGAAATCTGGAGACGAGTCAACTTTTTTTGCTGGCCAGGCAATTCTGGTCCGACCGGGAGACCGTGACGCGCGTCATGAACGGCGTCTCTCCCTGAGCCTGCTGATGCTTAACCCTGGGCATCCCTTTTGGGGTGGATTTAAGGATCAACAGGCAAGTCATGGTGACATGACGTTTCGGAAAATGAGACGCCGTAAGTTGAAGACCTCAACCCGGACTGTCTGGCTGCGACCCTGTTCAAGCGCAAGGAGACGCTAAGAATGAAATGGATCCAATCACTGACTGCCGTAGTCGCCCTGCTTGGAATGAACGCCAGCGCTGATGCTGGTCTGTTCTCCTCCATGTTCGGTGGTGGCGGCAAGTGCGGAGCCGCCAAGAGTTGCGGTTGTGCCCCCACTTGCCAACCTCGTTGTTGTAAACCAACCATTGCCCGTCCGTGCTGCGGGACGACGTTCGAGTACCAGAGAAAGGTCTCAACGCAACAGGCACCATGCTGCAAGCCGAGCAACTGCTGCCCGGCAAAACCAAGCTGCTGTGCACCTGCCGCTTCGGCATGTGCTCCTAAGTGTGGAGCTGACGGCGGAGCTTGTGCTCCAGCCTGTGCTCCGAAAGGTGCAAACTGCGCCGCTCCATGTGCGAGCAACTGTGCTCCGGCTTGTGCACCTAAAGCGAGCAGCTGTGCTGCTCCTTGTGCATCGGCCTGTGCTCCAGCCTGTGCCCCTAAAGCCGCTAACTGTGCTGCACCATGTGCTCCAGCCTGCGGACCAAAGGGATCAGCCTGTGCTCCAGCCTGCGGACCAAAGGGTGCTAACTGTGCCGCACCATGTGCTCCAGCCTGTGCTCCAAAGGGAGCTAACTGTGCTGCTCCATGTGCATCAGCCTGTGCTCCAGCCTGCGGACCTAAAGGTGCAAACTGTGCCGCTCCGTGTGCTTCGAGCTGTGCTCCTGCCTGCGGTGCCAAAGGTGCCTGCTGCGGCGACGATCGTTGCTGTGCAGACGCTTGCGAAATCGCTGAGTTGATCTACGAATCACAGACTGCCTGCTACGCCAAGCACCGTGCGAAAGCGATTGACAAACTGGGTGACAAGTTCAACTGCAACTGCAATCCGGAAATCATGGCTGCTTTTGTCTACGCTCTGAACGATTGCGACGAGCGGGTTCGTGGCGAAGCTGCTGATGAAATCGGCGACCAGGTTCGTCGCAACGGCTGCTGCTGCATGTGCAACAAAGCTGTCGAAGCTCTGACGGCTGCTCTGGCTGACTGCGATCGTAATGTTCGCAACGAAGCTGAAGAAGCTCTGGAACTTTGCGGTTACGAAGTGGTTGACTGCTGCAAGCCATCATGCGGAGCCGCTTGCGGTTCAGCATGTGGCCCTAAGTGTGGTGCCTGTGCTCCGGCTGGCCCGGCGTGCAGCCCATCCTGCCACGCTCCGGAAGCAACTCCAGCGACTCCTGCTCCAGTGCAGGACAACGGCGTTGCTCCTGCTCCACCGGAAGAGAAGAGTGCTCGTTCGCTCTTCCCAATCCGACGGAACAACAAGCTGGCCAACCTGTTTGGTCTGCTGAACTAGAGAACTGATCCGGCACTTGCTGTCGGAAGCTGATTGATAAGTGGAAAGGGTCTCGGTCTTCGGATCGAGGCCCTTTCTTTTTTGGCCGCTGCCTCTTTCTGACTCTGACACAAAGCGGCGAAGACTCAAGGATTTGCCAAGAACTCCTTCGCGAGTCGTTGCGTCTTTGTGGCTTTGCGTCAGACTCAGACTTGTTGCCGGCTTTTTGTAGTTGATCCGCAATTCACCGATGGATTGAAAGTATGAGTATTCCCGTTGACGGCCTCGACGTATTGGTAGTCGCTCCGCACCCGGATGATGCCGAGATCAGTGTTGGCGGCACGATCGTCACGTCGTTGCAGCAGAATCTGTCGGTCGGAGTGCTGGAGTTGACCGACGGCGAACCGACTCCGCATGGCTCGCGAGAGAAGAGAGCGACCGAGACAAGTGCCGCGACGGAAGTTCTCGGTCTGACATGGAGAGGCAACCTCGGGTTACCAAATCGGCAACTTCAACACACGCTTGAAGCACGGCAGAAGCTCGCCAACGTTTTTCGCGAAGTCAGGCCGAAAACGATCCTCGCGCCGTACTGGGAAGACGCTCACCCGGATCACATCGTCGCCAGCGAACTCGTTGACGCCGCGCGATTCTGGAGCAAGTTGAGCCGCACGGACGAAGACGGTCAGCTGCCTCTGACTGGAGATCGATTCTGGCCACCACGGATTTTTTACTACTGGAGCATTCATCTGCGGATTCATCCAAAGCCAGCGTTCGTGCTGGATATCAGCTCGGCGATTGACCGAAAGATGAAAGCCGTCGCCTGTTATGAGAGCCAGGTTGTTCAGGGGCGAGGCTCCGAACACCCGACTCTGCTGGACGATATCCGCGACCGAGCCCGGTACTGGGGCTGGACGATTGGCTGTGCTTACGCCGAACCATTTGCCTGTCGTGAAGAGGTCGGTGTCGTCGGTCTGAGCCAGCTGAAGTAGTCGCTGGTCGTGATGCACAAGTCCCTGTCGATCTGTTGGTGACTTGTGAATAAGTGTCGTTTGACGCAGCCTGGCCGCTGCCGCAAGAATCGCCTTCTGTTGAGGAAGTGTGGCGCGAAGAAGAACTTGGCACCGACCATTTTCCATGAATTCAATCCTGACCTGCCTGGAGATACTCCCATGAAACGTATGCTGTTCTGTTTGACTCTGCTTGCTGCGACCGCTTGTGCCGTTTCCGTTGGTGTTGCTGGTGCACCGGTTGATGTTTCGAAAGCTGTTGGTGCAGAGGAGCTCGCCGCGGCCGCAAAGTCTAAAGCTGAAGACCTGGGTAAAGCACTGACGAACGTGGCGAGCTTTGAGCGGGCAATGGACGCAAAGGCAATCGCTCGTGACGCTGGCGTGATCGCCTGTCTGGCTCAGGCATTGGCCGAGCACAAAGACGGCGAAGCGTCCGGCATCAACGCGACGGGGCTTCGAGACGCCGCGCTCGTTCTCAGCAAAACGAAGAAGCTCGACGATGCGAAGGCCGCACTGACGAACGTCACCGAAGCTCTATCCGGCAAAGGTGAAAAGCGTGAGAAAGATCATCCGTGGAACAAGCTGGTCAACATGCACCGCATGATGGAAGAGCTGGAACTGCAGGGCGGGACGCTTCGCCGAGCGCTGAAACGACCTCGCCGCCTGGAAACGTACTCGGAAAACGCCGCAGTTCTGGTCGTGCTGGGGCTGGCCATGGAAGCCGATACTCACGAAGTCAAAGATCCTGCAAAACTCCCACAATGGACAACCTGGTCCAAGGAGTACCACCAGGCAATGAGCGGCTTGAACACGGCCATCAAAGCCGGCGATGGCGACAAAGCGAAATCCATTTTCGACGCATCCGGTGAAACCTGCGATGCCTGTCATGAAGTTTTCCGCGACAAATAATTCGTCGTCGGACAGTTAGTTTTCGAGTTTAAACAGCTCGCCGCATCAGATTGCGGCGAGCTGTTTTTGTCTGACGGTCCATTGGTCGAAATTCAGTGCCTGGCTATTCGAGACGTCCGGTCGACAACGCTTAAAAGCGTACGGTCTGTCAGTTCTGCGATGACGCTTCTTCAGGCTCGTTTCGTAAACGTTGAGTTTCTTTCGGCGGGATCTGGCGAAGCAATTCGGCAGCCATTGCCTTTAGATCAGGGTTTCCACCTTTGAACACCGTCTGGTCGACGTATTTTTCAAGGATCCGAATGGATTCGGAATTGATTCCGAGGCTCTGAAGGGCCGCGATGGCCTTTGCAATGGCTTCACGAGCCTTCAGGGCATTGTAGTTGCTGGGAGCGTTCGAGCTTGACTGGTTGAGACGCCGCTTTTCATGAAAGGTTAACTGCGTTTCAAGGAATGAATTCAGTACAGGGATGGCAGTCTTTGCTGCCGGTCCGACATTCCCCAGTGCGTCAAAAAGCGCCGCTCGCAAAGATTGGTAGTACTGAGTTCCTGGGCCGAATTCAGGGTTGATACGATGTCCCTCCGTTTCGCAATTCTGATCCAGTTGAGGCGAGTCGCTGGTCAGCAACTCGACAATAGCGGTCGTCAATCTGGATGAATGGTCGAAATGGGCCGACAGCAGATAAGCCGCCTGAGCGCGGTCGCTCACGTCGGCTCGCGAGTCGTTGAGCGTCTCGAAAAGGGCCTCGTCGATTCGCGGTGATTTTACGCCGCATTCGATGGCGGTTGTCAGAAGATCGAGGCCACCCGAATAATAGTTGCCAATCAGAGTGTTCGTTTTGCCCTGAGCGCGTCGTGCCCGGAATCCTTCGATGTTGTCAATATAAAACTTCAGGTGACGATTTCCGATGAGTTCGCGGTGTTCGGGGGCAAGGTCGAAGAGAATTGCTGAAATGTCGTAGACCTCTGCGAAGTCATCAGAACCGATCATGGCGACGTAGCGGTCGATGATTTCCGGATGGTCTTTCTCGAAGCCCTGGGTTTCGGCGATGACTTTGGTTCTGACGTTGACGTCTGCGTCGTACGAAGCGGCGATTAACGCGGGGACGAGTTTGCTGAGTGCTCGCTGAACGGATCGATATCCAGGAGCCTTGCTCCGCGGCTTAACTTCGGAACAACTCAGGACGCAGATGGCGTATCGACGTGTGGCGGTGTCTCCGTCGGCCAGAAATTCCTGGAGCAGTGCGACGCCGTCGGGGTCGTCAAGCAAGGGGCGGAAAGCCTGCACGGCGATGTAACGTGTGACATCGTCTGACGTGCCGGATGGTTTGGGAGAGTGCGTCGTGTAACGGTCTGAGGAAATTGCCGACTGAGTCGGTCGGAGTTCAGGG
>CAXBME010000070.1:0-9681 GCA_963976765.1 uncultured Planctomycetaceae bacterium | reverse complement strand
CAAAGACTCAACCCCTTACCCAACCCGAACTCTCATAAGCCGTGGTACAGAAATCGGGGGCACTCCACTCGGGTTGGCGACCTCGAACACACAGATACCGAGTGGTATATCGCTGTTAAAGATAAGAGACGGAAGGGAACGCCGCCTGCCTTTGCTTGAAGCCGCTGGTCCGGTACTCAGATGGCTTAACGTCGGCAACTTGCGAGACGCTCCAACGAGCCCTCTCTTTCCTGCAATTGAGAGAAGCCGAAGTAGTGTCACGGATCGCCCCATCTTCGGTCGGGATATTCTGCAACTGGTGAAGAAGTATGCTCGAAGCATGAACATTGATGTTGATCGCCTTGGTCGACGTGCAGTAGGTGTCCACAGTCTTTGCAAGACAGCGGCCATGAAAGCCCTGAAACACGGTGCGAAGGTTGAGCATATGCAGGCCTGGCTTGGACATTCGGGTTTACGCATCACTCAAGAGTACATCACTTACACTGGCAAGGATGCTGAGGAGGCCGCTAGACACAATCAGATTCGTTGACCTTCGAGAGCTACGTTGACGTTGATAGGGCAAGCCACCCACTGCTGGATCAGTCGTTACCGTTGAGTGAGTTTGCGACAGTAGGCCACCTCAGCCTTTTTATTCCAGACAAAGAATGAGCCTGAGAACCATTCCATCGCATTCAATTCGCGTTTGACGCTGACGCTTGTCGGATTCAACCTCTGATGTTTACTAATGAAGCGACCGAAATACAGATGACAAAACAGCTCAATCAAGGCTGTCGCTCAGCAACAGGCCTTCCATCTGCACGGTGGCTGACCAGAGTTGCTCCACAGCGTTGAGCCATGTCAGACGAGCCTGTGAGTACGATCGCTGGGCCGTCAGGACTGCGAGATAAGCTGATTCGCCGGCCTCGAAGGCTTGGCGGTTGAGGTCGAGGTTTGTCTTTGCTTTCTTCAGGATCGTACCGTCGTAGCGGACGGCCTGCTGGCGGGCCTGCTCGTATTGCTGGTACACCGCAGCCAGTCGCTGTTGCAGGCTGAGCTGCATTCGCTGCACAGATTTCTCGGCGGCGAGGACATTGGAGTGGGCTTCGGCGATACCGCCCTGATTACGGTCGTAAATCGGGATGGGAAGTTGAATCTGCAATGTGGCGATCGGGTCGCGCGTGCCGTAGTCGTACATCGCTCCAGCTTGGACCGTCACGTTAGGGACAGCCTGCACCGACGCAACCTGCAACGCCCACCGCGCCTGCTCGACCTCGGCCGCCGCAGCAGCCAGTTCTGGACTCTCGCGGTGAATTCGATCGAGCGTCTGCTCCCACACCAGTTGCGGGCCATCGGACGTCAGGTCGCCAGCAACACCCTGTACCGGCATCTCCGGTCGACCGATCACTGCCGCGAGATTTCGCCACTGGCCATCAAGCTGAGCTTGCGAATTCTCAACAAGCACGTCGGCGAGTTCCGCTTCGATCTCTGCCTGCGTGAGAACAGTTTGCGGCTCCTGCAGTTTGACGAGTTCTTTCGCTTTCTCGACGGCCGCCTGCGCGATGCTTTGCAGTTCCACCGCGATATTGACTCGCTCCTGAGCAATCCGCACCGAGTAGAAACCACGACGGACATCGGTCAGCACACGCAGACGCTGAGCGGCCAGTTCCTGTTCAGACCGCTTCACATCCCATGTTGCTGCGTTGCGGTTCAGACTCAGTTTGTCGGCGGTCACAAATTCCTGCTGCAGATACGCGCCCTGCTGTCCGGGAGTTCCTGAGTTACCGATTTCTGGGGCGGAATAAGCGATCTCTGGATTAGGATACAGTCCGACCTGCACCCAGCGGCCGTTGGCGGCATCGACTCGTGCCTGCAATTGGACCAGTGTTGGATTGTTGGACAGTGCGAGTCGTTCGAGCGAGTCCAGCGTTTGCGTCTCACCATCAGCAGAGGGAAGCGGAGCAGGTGTGCTTACAGTTGATGCTGGCTGCCACATCGCAACCTGTTCGATTACCGGTTCACTTTTTCCGGCGCCCTCAGACACGCCATCGACTGCTCCGGTCGTCGTCGCTCGTGCAACTGTGTGTGTCTCTGCGGTCGCAGGTCGCTTCGTGACCTGCGACCCGGCGCAACCGCTTAGTAATAAACCTGTTGCCACAATCAACATTGTTTCGTGTCGCATCACCATTGACCTCCTTGCCAGTGCTTATGTTTTTGTTGACGTCCGCCGAACATCCTGTGAGCGGGTTCGTGTGAACTTCACGAGAATCCCGACATTTTTGCTGCCGGGCCACGGATTCTCTCAAGTCTGAATCTGCCTTCGGCTGACTCGCTGTCCCCCGTTTGTTCAACGATTTGACGCTGACGCTTGTGGTCCCAGCCAGAACCACAACCCGATCGTTATCGAGGCCAAGACCAAACCTGTTGCGAAGGCACCCCAGAAGCCGAGGCCAAGTCGTTGTGAGAATGCGAGTGGTACAAAGAATGGAAGTCCGAGTGGGACCAGCACGAGCGTCTCGCGGGCGAGGCGAGAGATCGTGCTGGTGTCCTGCTCTTTCTGCCAAACAGCGATGAAGGCCACGATGCTGACGATGGGTAACGTCAGCAACAGGGCTCCGAGTCGCGGAAAGCGATCCGCCAGTTCCGAAACGCCCGCCACAACAAGACCGGCTATAACTGCTCTCCACCACATGGCGAATTACTCCACAGAGATTGGGACATCGAACGTCTTCGCTTCTTCGCCCGCCAGAACGACTCGGAAGCGGATAGCGACTTTCTTGACGTCCTTCGGGATTGCCAATGCTCCCTGTGCGTAGTGGGCCGGTTCGTCTTCGGTCGTGGGCTCGAAGATGGTGGGCACTTCTTTCGCCAGCACGGTCTTGCCGTCCGCACTCACGAGCGAGTTGAAGACCCTGGCGTCGGTCACCGGTTTGCCGTCGCGAGTGATCGAAACAGCCGGTTCAACTTCTTTGCCCGCGTGCAGTGTTTTGCCGTGATGACCAAGAAGAAGCGTCGTTCCGGCGTGCTCGACGGGATTGCCTTCCCAGACCAGAGCGTCATCGTCGCCGTGGGAATGGCCATGCGAGTGACCGCCCGCACCGTGCGCTTCTTCGCTGAACTCGCCGACATACGGCGTGCCGTCAATGTCTCCACTGATTGTGCCCTGAAACTCCCGCACGATCCCAAGGCTGTCGTGCGTTCCCACAAATCGTGAACACAGGCCGTCGGCTTCGCCTTCGAGAGGCAAGGCCGTCAGTTCGACCTGGAATTCAGGACTGGTGATACTCAGCAGGACCGTCGTCGCCTTGATCGGTTCAGCAGTTTCTTCGTCGCTGCCCAGGATGTAGACCACAGCTTCTTTCTTGTCGTGATCGACGGTGAACTCGACGTGGTAAGCACCGCCACCCCAGTCGGCCAGCGTGCCATCATGCGGGCCAGCTCCGTGGCCACCCTGCGGATGCGGATGGCCGTGGTCGTCTTCTTCGGTCTGAGCAGCAGCAGGCTGGGTCGCTGGAGCGGACGGAGCGGGTTCATTCGGTCCGCCGCATCCGGAAAGTAAGCTCAGGGCGGACGTCGCCACAAATGCAGCCAGCAGGTTGAGAGAAGTTTTCATCAGGGATGCTCCAGAAAAGTGGATGGCACTGCGACGATGCAGCGACCGGTTGTGAACGTCCGTGAGACGACACGTCATCACGGAATGGAAAATGAGTTTCGATCAGAGGTTCATCACGGGATCAGCTCCTCGTTTGAGTCATCGAGCTTCGCGAGTCTCGCAGCGTCCTTGCCGCTGTATTTCCAGAAGATGCCGGGGTGAATCAGGAACTCGCAGAACGTCGAGGTGAACAGTCCACCGAGAATGACCGTGGCGACCGGGTAGAGGATTTCGCGACCGGGTTCCTGTCCGCCAAGGACAAGCGGGATCAGACCGATGCCGGCGGTGAGAGCTGTCATCAACACGGGAGCCAGTCGTTCCAGACTGCCGCGCATGATCATGTCGCGCGAGAATTCTTCGCCCTCTTCCTTCATCAGATGGAAGTAGTGAGTGACCAGCAGGATGCCGTTCCTTACCGCGATGCCACCGAGCGAAATGAAGCCGACCAGACTGGCGACCGTCAGCGACTGGTTCGTGATGACCAGTGCGAGCACACCGCCGATAAACGCGGTCGGAAGTGCGTTGAGAATCTGCAGGACGACTCGCACGGATGGGAACAGGATTGTCAGTACGACAAACATGCCAATGACCGAGACACCTGCCAGCACGACGATTGTTCGAGTGGCCCGCTGCTGGCTCTCGAACTGTCCGCCGTACTCGATGAAGTAACCTTCCGGCAGTTCGACCTGACTCTGCACGCGTCGCTCGATTTCGGCGACGGTGCTGGCCAGATCGCGGTCCTGCGTGTTGCAGCGAATGACCATGCGGCGGCGGGCGTTCTCGCGGTTCACGGCGTTCGGGCCGGAGCCACGTCCGATGTCCGCCAGTTCGCTCAGCTCGATCTGTCCCCAGTCGTCTGGCAGGTCGATCCGCAAACGACCCAGATTGGCGTAGTCCGTGCGGTACTCTTCTTCCAGTCGAACGAGCAGGTCGAACTTTCGCTGACCTTCCAGTACCTGTGAGATGACTTCGCCCTGCAACGCGGTCTGCAGGATGTTCGCGACGTACGCCCGTGTGACGCCATGAAACGCGAGGTCACTCGATCGCAGTTTGATGTGCAGTTCTTCCGTCTGCTGGATCGGTTCGATCACCGGCGGTGTGACGCCGTCAATGTTCTGCACCGTCGACTTCACGCGCTCGGCGAGTTGGCGAAGCGTGTCGAGATCGTCGCCATGAATCTTGATGGCGATCTGCGCGTAGACACCGGACACCATGTGACTGATGAGGTGAGCCAGTGGCTGTTCGACTTCCACATCGATACCGGGGACTTCCTCGCCAAGTTTTTCCAGTAGTTCGTCGAGTATCTCGTCGCGATGCCGACCGCTGTCCGGATTCATGCTCAGGATGTACTCGCCCGCGTTAACGGGCGACGCGTGTTCGTCCATTTCCGCGCGTCCTGTTCGGCGGACGAAGAACAGTATCTCGCCGTCCGGGTTCTTCGGTGACTTCTGCATTTCGCGGAGTCGAGCGTCGATCAACCCGGACGTCTGGTTAGACGCTTCGAGCGAAGAACTCGGCGGCAGCGTCACGTTGATCTGGACGCTGCCTTCGTCGAACTCCGGCAGGAAGTTGCGACCGAGTTGCGACATTTCCCAGCCGGCAAACGCAACGAGCAACCACGTCAGCAACAAGAGCGTTGTGGGAATGGCCATGCTGAGGCGAACCAGATAACTGGCGATCCACTTCATGGATCGAAGTAGTAGTCCGTCATGCTCAGCGTGCGTCGCTTTGGACTGTGGTAGTAAGTAGTACGACAACACGGGCGTCACGGTCAGCGACACCAGCAGCGATGCCAGAATCGACACGATGTACGCGACGCCCAGCGGAGCGAATAGTCGGCCTTCAACTCCCGATAGTGCGAAAAGCGGCAGGAAGACAAGAATCACAACCGCCGTCCCAAACACGATGGCACTGCGGATTTCTTTGCTCGCCTCATAGACCACTTGCATTGACGATTTTTGATTTTCGATTTTCGATTGCTCGGACGCGTCATCGCCGTGCAATCGACAATCATCAATCGACAATCGCCAATTCCTCAGTCGGCGAAAAATGTTCTCGACATCGACGATGGCATCATCGACCAACTCGCCCATTGCCACAGCCAGACCGCCAAGCGTCATAACGTTGATCGAAAGTTCGGTGCCGGTGATATAGCCCATCACGCGAAACACCAGCGTCGTGATCACCAGAGACAGCGGGATCGCCGTCAGCGTGATGAACGTCGTGCGGAAGTTCAGCAGAAACAGAAACAGGACGATCACAACCAGTACGGCTCCGATGACCAAAGCCTCGCCGACGTTGAAGATGCCACGGTCGATGAAGTTGCGAAGCTGGAACAGTTGCGAGTTGATCACGATGTCCGCAGGCAGCGAGTCCTCCGCTTCCTGCAGCGCCTTTTCCAGCCGCTCGGTCAGATCGCGGGTATCGACGTGCGGCTGCTTCACAATCGTGAAGACAACGCCCGGTCGACCGTTGACGCTGCCGTCACCGCGTTTGAACTGGGCTCCTTCGACCACATGAGCGACTTCGCTGAGCAGGACGGTTCTCTCCTGATTGGCTTTAACCGGAACGTTCCGCAGATCTTCCAGCACGCGATACGGTTCCGGTCCCAGTCGACCGAGCACTCGAATCGGCCGTTCGGTCTCGCCTTTCACGGCGAAGCCGCCGCTGGTGTTGATGTTGCTTTCTTTCAGTGCCTGCTCGACATCCTGCAGCGTCACGCCGTATTCCAGCAGAGCCGTCGGATCGATGCGGACCTGATACTGTTTCTTGTCACCGCCAAGGATGAACACCTCAGCCACTCCCGTGACTTTGAGGACACGAGGCCGAATGACCCAGTCCGCCGTCGTCCGCAACGAAAGTTGTCGTGACGCCGTGGACGGCATCGCGAGTTCGTGCTGTGTCCCCTGAACGTTGATTGTGGTTGCTCGATCGCCGCTGCTGGGGTCGGATGCGTCCAACTCTCGACCGGGATGCCAGACGACTTCGTCCAGCGTCACCGACTTCCAGGTTTCGACGCTGTGTCGGTCAACAGGTTCCCACACGAATAATTTCGGCGACTGACCGTCCTGTGTGACCATTTCGGCCATCAGCTCAGTGTTGCCGATCGGGTACAGCTCGCCGCCGTTCGGTCCCTGTTGTCGATAGATGCCAGCAACAACGATCTGCCCCATGATCGAAGCCGGAGGCGTCATCTGCGGCAGGATGCCTTCGGGCAGGATTCCGCCCAGCGTCACCAGTCGCTCCTGAACCGTCTGGCGAGCCGTCTTGATTTCCGTGTCCCAGTCGAACTCGATGTAAATCACATTCAGTCCGGCCGTGGATTGGCTGCGAACAGCCTGCACACCGCTGGCTCCCAGCAAGGCGATCTCGATCGGCTGAGTGACCAACGTCTCGACTTCTTCCGTCGCCAGTCCGGGACATTCGGTGATGATGATGACGCGGGGGCGGTCGAGGTCGGGAAACACGTCGATCGGCATCTGCGTGGCGAGGAACGACCCGTAAACCATCAGCGCCACGCTGATGACGACAACCAGCATCCGGTATCGAAGAGCAAATCTGATAACTGCGTTAAGCATGTGAGCCTTCCTCAGTGAGACGCGTGGACGGTGCCGTCCGCGTGAACGTGGACGTCGGCTCGCATACCGCTGGCCGCCTGTGCTTTGAGAACTCGATTCAGCGAAGCGGCTGCGTTCTGAGCGAAGTACAGCCCCGGCTTCATGCTGCCATCGTTGGCCAGCACGATGTTCAACCGGTCCTCGTGCAGGACCTGCACAGGGATACGATTGAAAAGGTCACCGTTCTGCCGGAAGACGTACGCTTCCGGGCCTTCACGCACGACCGCTTCAGACGGCAGCACGATTACGTCGTCCAGCTTCTCGACCGGGACGTGCAGACGAACTCGCTGTCCGGGCCGGAATCGCCAGACGATGAATGTCTGACCGTCCTGCTGGTAATCGCGAGACTGGTTCGTCAGCGGGATGAAAAAATCGAACGTGCGGCTACTGGTGTCGATCGAGTTGGAAAGATGCCGAATCCGAAATTGCTGCTCCAGAGCCGGCCAGTGATCGGCGTTGTCTTCCGCAAACTCGACGGCGATGTCCCAACTAGCTTGTGCCGCGCTCTCCAAAGCCGGAGCGTCACGCTTGAATGCATGGCCTTCGACATAGAGCGATCGATGATTGGCCAGTGTCGAAAGCAGTTGCCCGGCCTGTACCTGCTGACCAAGTTCCGCCGCCAACTCCTGAACTTCGTAAGCCAGTTCGACAGTCTCACCCTGCACGAGCTGGAACGCTGTCGGCTGAACTGAAGTGGTCTTTTCCGGGGCATCGACAGGTGGTGGAGCAACGACATCTACATCTGACACAAACTTACCAGCGGCTACGCTGGCGATCTGGTCAGGATTCAAGCCTCGCGTCAGGAGGTCCTGTTGATGAGCCTCGATTTTTGCCGCGTGTCTCCGCAGTTGATTGTTCAGATCGATGATTTTCGACTTGGCAATACTCCCAGTACTCACCAGTGGTTGAAGTCGTTTCAGTTCCTCGTTGACCAGTTCTGTCTCCCGCGTAACTGCGAAGAGTTCCTTCTGCGTGTTCTGCAGATACTCACTGAAGAGCCGCAATGTGAAGAGACGATCGCCCGTTTTGACGGTGTCTCCGGGAAACGCATGAATCTGCGTGACGACTCCGACAGCAGGCGACGTGACCCCGCGGTCTGATCGTCCCGGTCGATCAACGATTTCTCCGGGAATCTGAATCTTCTTCCAATAGGTCTGCGGTTTTGCCGGCTTCGACACCAGCCTCAGATTCATACGAGCCTGCGGACTCAGCTTGAGTACCTTGGGTTCTTCGACTGGCGGTGCAGCGTTTTCTTCCGGAGCGGCCTCGGCGGAATTCCGAACAAGGAGCGGCATCCATTGTTCGCGAGTGAAAAACGCAGCAGTACCAAGTGCGGCCGCAACAGCCATTCCACTCAGGATACGAATTGATTTCGGGATGCGCATGAGGTCACCTTCGACGCAGCGATTGAGTTCAAAGCGGAAGAGAGGCATCGCGTCGACGTCAGTGGCCGACGTCCCCGAGTCTTGCGGCGCCCCGACTCAGCGCAACCCGAACCGATATTTCGACGGTGTCGTTGCGACTGTGGAAGGTGTCACCGGAAACAAGAGAGCGTCGCGCATCAGAAGGCGCGAACAGGTTCCAGGAAGCAGGACAGTCGCCGGTCTAGATCAGCAGCACACCAGACCGTTCACATCGCGCACTGTCACATAAGAAAGAGCGATCCGCAGTACGGACGTGATTCCATCGAGCCGCCCCGACTGAAACACCTAGCGTCACAGCTATCGCAATCGATACATCGACGACTGCGGACAAATCAACCTGCGATACAGTGATTGTGTCGTCAGTCAATCGGACAATCCCAAAGAATCCCGCGTCGTAACATTCAGGAGTCAGCGGCCCGGTCACGCCATCGTCACTTGGCAGCGGCAACGAAAAGTCGAATCCGGCGATCGCAAAATGCAAATGAGCGACCGGCGGCTTGATTTTACGGACGCTTTCTAGCAATCCATTCGCGGCTTGGCTGTGATCGTGGTCAGTATGACCGGAATCAGTTGGCGTTTCGTGACGGTGAACGTGACCACGTTCGAGAGGATCCGAATGCTTGTGGTCTTCCCCGTGCGAATGTGACGGCTCACCATTGGAATGCGCATGACAAACAGCCGGCGGAAGAACGGAGCTTGCCAGCACCGCCCCGCTCAACAGGATTGCCATTGCTTGATGGGGTAACCGTCTCATTTCAGAATCCAAGTCTCCGCAGACGTTCTTATACGTCACGTATTCCAGTCGGCATAAACCGAATTATCCCTTGAATGTAAATTCGCTCAAGCTGTGTGGATCTGGCCAATGGCCGCATATCTGCTTTCAGTCAGTGACGTCGTGGCTTATAGCGAATTGTATGCCAAGTTGTAACGTCCGTTAGAGAACGTAGCGCCGTGGTTGGATATTGTCCCACGGCGTGTAGAAAGTTCCGGTGACGGCGGGTTGGTCGAATCA
>CAXBME010000069.1:0-9876 GCA_963976765.1 uncultured Planctomycetaceae bacterium | reverse complement strand
AAATCAGCATGTCCGCTCTTCACAACCAACAGCCCCGACTTACCGGATGAGCCGATTTTCCACAGTAAACTGCGCATCGATGCACAAATCAAGAGGCGTTAATTTGAGTCGTCACACGAGTTTCGTCAATCTTTAGCGTTCCAGTTCAACGAAACCGGTACCACCTGGTACTGTAGTCGGGCAAGGCAAACTGAAGAGTCGATTTGTTTCACCGCGAATTATCCGCAGCCTGTCTGTTCGAGTTTTGATCTTGTATTCGTAATCCTGTTTCAAACAGTCTGGCCATTTAACCGAAATAACGACAGATTCTGAATCCGTCCGAAGTGCGAAGACGAGTATTCGCTCGTTAGTGCTGAGGTATCCATTACCAGCGCACAGCTGCTTTGTCTGAACGGGCCAGTCAGGCCCCTGAGCAACTGTTACTGTGACGCCATTCGCATCTCGTTCGGATAAGTCGTCGACCAGCGAAATTATCAGACTTCCAGACACTTTGCTGGTTGAATTTGTAAGCAGTGCCGCAGATTCATACAGATGTGAAACTGCTGCGTCCTGCAAGCCATCGCAGTTCCAGTCTAGTATTGAAAGTGCTCGACCAAGAACTTTATGAACAAAGAATGGGCCAGTGCGAGCAGGTTCAGGCTCGACAAATTTTCCTGACCCAATATTCCAAAAGAACTGCGGGGGCATTTTGTCAGGTTCTCCAGTAGCAGACGTTCGATCAACATGACCGTTCGTCACAAGCAGATCCGGTCGACCATCGAGATCGGCATCAAGGAACTGCGAACCAAATCCTAGAAGGTTGTACCCTGAATCGTAGATCCCTGAGTCACGTGAACGGTCGACGAAGTAAGCATCACTTTGCTGCAGCAACAGTGAATTAGGATCGGCGTAAAAGTTGGTTGTAAAGACGTCCTGCAGACCGTCGGAGTCAGCATCACCGAACGCAATTCCCATGGTTGCCTGAGCACGCCCTTCGCCATCAGCAGCCAGTCCGGAAATCAGCCCCTGTTCTTCAAACTGGGGATGCATTCCCGGTGGCGGCGTGACGTTGCGAAAGAAAAAGTTGTTTGTTGTATCGTTTCCGACAAACACACTGATTCGTCCCGTCCCGTCAAAGTCTGCTGCGACGAGCCCCAGGCCCTTTCCTTCCGGTTGAACGATTCCCGAAGGGGCCGAATGGTCCGTAAAAGTGCCGTCGCCATTTCCCAGCCAGAGGCGATCCTGCTCTGCGGCGAACAGGGTAGGAGCACAGGTCAGCGGCTGACCGTTACTCTTGCATCGGCGATTGAGAACAGACTCAATCTGGAGATAGTTAACTTCGTAAATGTCGGGAATCGAATCCTGGTTCAAGTCGACAATCGCGGCGCTCATGGACCAGACTTTTCCTGACAGCCCCGATTGTGCTGTTATTTCCGAAAAGGTTCCATCGCCATTATTCAGATAAAGCCGATTCACTCCCTGGTTTGCGACGTAGACATCGGGAAAACCGTCGTTGTCAATATCTCCAGCAGCAACGCCTTGCGAGAACCGATCTTCCCGCACAGCCGACGACTGGGTCGTATTCACGAAATGTTTGCCATCGATATTTCGGAATATCTGGTCGAGGTCAGTTCGATCCTGAGAGTCAGTCCAGATATCACTTCCCTGCGCGGACCAGATGTCAGGATAAAGGTCCGCGTCAAAGTCGAGTACGGCAATCCCGCCTCCGGTCGTTTCGAAAATGTGTTCCAGGCCTTTGGCCGTAACGGATCCGTTGTAGAACGTAAAATCGAAGCCCACGTCCCTTGCATTCTCTATGAAGCGGACCGGGCTCCGCGCTGTGAGCACTCCACCGTGGTCAGCAGATTCCAAGGTCTCAGATTGCTTAAAGTGCGTTTTATCAGGAAGCGGGAAGTTGTCGCGTGGAATGCTGAAGATTATCGGTGGTCGGCATTCACTAATTGTAATTGACCGATCATTTCTTAGTGCGCTGACGTATTTGCCAAGATCGGCACGCGCCCAACTTGCTGCCTGCGGCATCCCTCGATTCGCCAGGCAGCAATACGCTGCAGCTTCCCAGTAACGACCAAGCTCTGCGAGTTGGACGATAATTTGTCGCATAACTGGCACTGTCGGGTCACCTCGAAACTCAGCCAGTGAGAGTTCGAGTTGAGCCAGCTTGCGAGACCTCAAGCCAATGTTCTCGGCAGCATTACGATATCCCAGTGTCGAAAGAACCTGCGACATTTGGTATGACGCTTCAACATGATTCGGCATCCGCTCGATCGCTTCCCAAAAGCATCTGGCTGCATACTCGTAATGTCCACGTTTTCGTAACCATAGTCCTCGCAAAAGCCACAAATCGGGGTGTGTGTCGTGAACTTCGCCTAGTTGCTCATGCCAATCCAGAAACGAAGTTTCATCGCCTCGTTCCAGCAGGATTCGTCCCAACGCAACAGTTGCTTCAGAGACGGATGATGCAGCCGGGATAATTTCACGCAGGAGCTTTTCTGATTGCTCCAATTGATTGCGCATCAGCATCTGTCTTGCACGTCCCAGTTGAGGAAGCGGGTCATCGGGGGCAAGTCGTCTGGAACGTTCGACGAGAGAGTGGTCGGCAAGAAACTCTTGAGCCGTTCCCAGCATGTGCAGATCGTCGCCTTTGAAGCTGTCCTGGACAACGAGTTGCCAGATCAGCGATTGTGATTCCCAGACTCGACCTTGCAGCTGCAATGCGCGGGAGAGGATCCGCAATGTGCCTTTGTGCCTTGGATTCAAGCGTAACACTTCACGAAGCCAGGGCTCAGCATTCTGCATTTGCCCCAACGCATTCAACCTCGAACCGATTCCGTAGGCAACTTCCAACTGAATCACGGGGTCAGACGGACGAATCTGTTGGTAAAGTTTGAGTGCTCTATCACTGTCGCCCAGACCTGCGGTCGCCCGCGCTGCTAAGAGTTGCGACGTGGCCAGTTCTTGAACTGCCTGAGGCATCTCTTCCAGGATTCGCAGTGCGTTCGCATACTGTTTATCGACCACCAGCGTCGCGGCCCTGCGCATGGACGCAGTCGTTCTGCCTGCCAGAAGTCCGTATCCTACGACCGCCGTTGGAAGCAAAGCGACAATGATCTGCGCTACGAGAACTCTTCTGCAAGTTCGCTCTGCAATCATTGTCCCCTCCGGTTTGCCGCGAAGTTCGAAGAAGTCCTGCTTCAAAATTCAGTTCTGAGCTTTAACTTTGGAATCTTCCAAAGGCACGGTGCGACACTCGGTCATCATTCCCCAAACAAGGAAGCCAGTTCCTGTCGCAAGGAGCACAATGCTGGCCGGCATCAGAATGTCTTGTGCAAATAAGTGATTTGGAAACTGAACGAGCTGAGAATGTGCGAAGGCCTGTTCAGCGGTCGCGATAAGTATCCCACCTGTGACACATTTCATTTGGCAGCATTCTGTAATTGGAAATCGGAGAAGTTGTCTCCAACTCAGATTCAGTGATCGTTTCCTTGCCTGCGATTCTGATCGAGCATGGATTACAAACGGCAAGGTTCCTGGTTCTTTTGGGGAGCCGATTTGACAACACTCGGCGGAAACTCACCAACTTTCCTGATTTCGCTGTTAAACGCAAGAGCCCGGATTTGAGTCTGCTCGTTCCGATCTTATCCGGGGGAGCATCATGCCAGGACATGCTGGCGATTCCAAGCACTCAACTCAGTTGGCGGCATATTCAGAGTGCGAATTCGCTCCTTGAGTATCGTTGCGGTGCCCCATGAAAAACGGACAGACGCGAATGGTGCCGTTGGGTTTCAATGTTGGCGCAGAGTGTCATGCCTATCGGAGTGAATACGGATGTGTTCGTTAGCGAGGCCGTTGAATTGCGTCATTGACGCAGTTGGATCCCAGCGACATACTCATTCAAGACATCTGCGGATCTTGATTTGATCTTTCAAGGAAGGTTGGCTGCCTCTGTAAACGTTTTCACGGGTCAGCGAGACCTGTGGGTCATTTTAGTTTTTTCTCTGGAGGTGCTCTTATGGAACGACGCAACATGGTTCGGCGAGGATTCACGCTGATTGAACTCCTGGTCGTCATCGCGATTATCGCCATTCTCGTGGCTCTGTTACTGCCGGCTGTTCAGCAGGCACGCGAAGCGGCCAGACGGGCGCAGTGCAAGGCCAATCTCAAGCAGATTGGGATCGCCCTGCACAACTACCATGACACAGCCGGAACTTTTCCGATTGGCGTTCGCGCACCTGGCGCACCCGGAGGATGGGGAGGGTCGTTCTGGATGGCACTCTTGCCGTATCTCGACGAAGCACCACTATACGATTCACTGACGTTTGATGGACAGTCCTACGGTTATACCGGGCAGGGAACAGGGCAGACGTTTAATGGGCCGCTCGTCCGAGGGAAGGTGTTTCCCTGGCTGAGATGCCCGTCGAGTCCGGTTGATGCACTCAGGGACACGGGGGCTGGAATCTTCACTCAGACCTCGGAGTATGTTGGAATTTCTGGAGCAGTTGACGATGCCGGCACACCTGCGGCTAATCCTGACAACTTCTTCAATGCCGGAGTTTCGCAACAGTTTAACAGCGACAACTGCTGCAGTTGCCCGTCGCAAGGGATTCATGCCCGTGGCGGCGTTCTTTTGTCGGTCAGAACCGTAAGCTTTAAAGACATGAAGGATGGAACCAGTAACATCATCGCGATCAGCGAGCAGTCAACATTCGGGGTGAATGCAGCAGGCGTGGAAGTGCGGATCAACAATCGCCATGGATGGATGATGGGAACTGCTGGGCTTTCCGAGACGACGAATCAAAGACGCTTTAATCTGACGACCATTCGGTACGCACCGAACGCTGTTACTGAAATCGGCGGCGCAGTGCTTCCGGGTGTCTGCGATAATGATGGCGCCAACAATGGGATTTTCTCATCTCACACGGGCGGTGTCCATGCATTACTGGCAGATGGCGGAGTAAGGTTCCTCAGCGACAACACTAACCTCACGACGCTGAAGCGTGCGTCGACCAGAAATGACGGCGGTGAGTTAGGGGACTTCTAGAAGAGTGGTATCGCTTCTCGGTCCCGTCGTAAATCAGTCCCGTTCCGTCATTTGATGGGGCGGGGCTTTCCTGCTTCATCATTCGTCAGTTAAAGGTCAGTGGGTTCTCATGCAGTGTTCAGTCAACATTCTTAAAAGTCTTGTCATCGCGTTTTTTCTGTCGACATTGGGGTGTGGTGGAAGCGGACTTCCGGAAGGAGAGACCGGTACCGTCACTGGAACTGTAACCTTCAAAAATACTCCGGTTCCTGAAGGAACCGTTATCGTGTTCATGATGGATGGCGGTGGTCACATGGCTACCGACACTACCGATGCCGCCGGTAAGTATGAGCTACTGATGCGGAATGCCCCACAAGTGCTTGCTGGGTCCTATAACGTCGGTGTAACTCCCCCGCTGCCGGATCTGGGATTGACTGACGAAGAGATTATGGAGAGGGGCATGGCCGGTACACTTCCCGAACAACCGAAAAGCGATATCCCAGAACGCTATCAAAGTGCTGAAACTTCCGGGCTGACTTTCGAAGTCAAAGCCGGAGAAAACACGATCGATATTGCTCTGACCGAATAAGCAAGGACTCTTCACAAACCGGTTACTGGGCGACAGGAACAAGGCGACTCGCGGCTTCTCTGAGCCGCGTCGCCGTTTCCTTTTGCCCGATTTGATCGTAGGCTGTTGCCAGTTTATTCAGACGGTTAATCTCGGCTTTACCCTCTGCTGCGGCGGTCTCAAGTTTCAGGATGTCAGCAGAGATCTCGGTAAGACGGCGATTTTCCTGGAGATGTTTCCGGGCATCGTCCGTGTTACCCATTCGGAGCAAGACCTGAGCGAGTTTATAGTGAACTTGCTTGTTGAGAGGTTCAACGCGAAGGACTGCTTCGAAGTCTTTCCGAGCCGTATTATTCTCGCCACGAGAAAAAGCAAGTGTTCCGCGGGTTTCGCGTGCCAGCATGTTCGTGGGCGACTGAGCAACGACTTCACCAATTTTCATCCACGCTTGTTCCATCTCTCCCTCCAGTTTCAACAACAAAACCTCGTTGATTTGGTCAGTGGTTTTGAGTGGAGCAATCTTCGTCAGCTCATCAAGGGAAATACGGGCATCTGTACGCTCGCCAAGCAGAACCTGAAGTCTCAGCAGTGATCGCAACGCAGACGCACGACGGTCGGTAACTCGCTCGCGTTTCAGAACTTCCTGAAATGTTGCAGCGGCGGCGTGCAGTTCCTGTTGCGACTCCTGAACTTGAGCTAACACCCGCCAGGAATTCGCGTTATCCGGTTGCAGAATCAACAGCTCCTGAGCCAATGGCATGATTGCGGTCGCATTGCCGGTTTGCTGGTTGAGACTGATCAATCGTTGAAGAGCAGTCGGTCGATCAACACTTTCAGGCGAAATTGCTTCCAGCGAAAATCGAGCGAGCAACGGATCGCCAGACGCCACAGCTTCGTCTGCCAGTAGCAGCAACATTTTATGGTCAGCCGCAGACGGGTTGTTCATCAGGCTGAAGCAGCCCAGCGCTTCAGAATGTCGACCTGCTGCCAGCAGTGCTCGAGTCCACAAAACGTACGCATCAGGCGCATCGGTGCCTGAGACTGATACGACTTGTTCGAGCAATAGAACTGCCCTGTTTGGATTTGTCGCCAACAACGCACCAGCCTGTTGGCACACGCTGGCAATATCGTCCTGCTTACTCCACCAGACGGAAACCAGGATGATTAGAAGAGCGAGCAGTCCGGCGAATCGCGGCCATCGGCGAAAGACTTGCCGATTCATTGTCCTTTGCGATCGAGACTTTCCTGAGTTTCTGGAAGCTGCCATCTCTTAATCAGCTCCCGAGTCTTCGATGAGTACGTGGTCGGTTGCAGTTGCTCGCGCTCTGAAAGTTTCATACTTGCCGGATGGCCAGGCAACTTCGACATCGACTTCGGCCCGCTCTGGCTCGATCGCAAACAGGATGCGTGAATCCGATTGCGACAGAAATCCAGATCCACTCTTTGCCAACCTGACGCAGCTGCGACCGAAAGCTTTGACGGTTACCCGTGCACCGACTGGAATTCTTGAGCTGTGTCGCCCGACAAGCTGCAATCGTATCCAATTCTTAACAGGTAGTTGGTTTCGAAGAATGGCAGTTGGTTCGTTGATCGAACTGGTTACCAGATCCAGCATCCCATTGCCGTCCAGGTCTCCGACAGCCCCGCCGCGTGCTGAGTGAGGCACATGGAACCACGTACCGGCTGAACCCGTTACATCGGCAAACTTTCTGCCATCGAGATTTCGGAATACGAACGCCGGCTGGCGAAACGGTGTAAGCCCATTGTTGTAAAGCACGTGTCCGTTGAAAACGTACACGTCCATCCAGGAATCGCCGTCGAGGTCATGTAGACCAGTTCCGAAGCCAACGTTAATTCGACTCTGACCAGCCAGGCCAAATGCTGCAGTTGCGTGCTGAAAAAGTCCGTTGCCCTGATTCTGAAACAGCGAGTTGTCCTCCATTTCAAAGTTGGTAACCCACAATTCGCAGAGACCATCTCCATCAATGTCTTCGGCGTCAATTCCCATGCTGCCCTCGGGAGAGCCACCGTCGTTGTACGCTACGCCCGCAACTTCTGCAGTTTCGATGAAAGAATATCTTTCCGAACTGAGGTAGAGACGGTTTGCTACTGCGTCATTTGCCACGAAGAAGTCGACCTGACCATCCTCATTGATGTCAGCGGCAAGAACACCCAATCCCATTCCGTCTTTACGGATACCCATCTCTTCGGATACTTCCTGGAATTCGCCATTCCCCTGATTGCGGTAGAGTCTGTCCGGCAAAGGGTTGTAGTTCTGTGGCGGGCAAACATCGATAGTTTGATCGATCGAGTTTCCGCAGGGCGTGTGGCTCTTGGGGCTCCAGTCGGTGTAACTGGTCACGTAGAGGTCTGCTGATCCGTCGCCATCAACGTCGCCAAATGCGGCGGCAGTACTCCATGATTCATCCGCCAGACCTGCGGAGTTCGTCATATCGATGAACGTGCCGTCTCCACAATTCAGCATCAGACAGGAGCGCCCGTAGCACGTAACGAACAGGTCGGGAAATCCATCGTTGTCAATGTCTCCAGCAACACATCCATGCGAATAGTCAGTGTCACTTGGGATATGACCGCTGACGGTCACGTCCTTGAATTGAAAATCGCCAATGTTGTGAAAAAGGTGGCAGGGAAGTCCTGATGGAGTCACTGAGCCTGGATCAATTGTGCCACCTCCGACACAGAAGACGTCCTGCTGCCTGTCGCAATCGAAGTCGAATATCCCAACACCTCCACCAACGGTTTCAAGAATGGTGAATTGATTTGCTTCGGCGCCATTTCGATAGGTAAACACGATTCCTGTTGACTCAGTGATATCGTCGAACCAATCAGAATCACTTCGGATTCGAGTCAACTCGGGAGAAGACGTTGCCGATGGCGACCTGGCTTCCGTGGCAGCGGGAGTCTTCCTGCCTGACTCGTCAGTGATGGTCGGCTGAGACGATCCCCCGCACGAGGAAAGGAACATTGCAATCAATGTCGCGCCGACGAACGTCAGTTGCCTGAAGCGACATTCGGTCGGCATACCAGTGCAGTCCGTAGACCGATGATGTTGATCCATACTCGAAACTACGCTCGGGAAACAGGGCGCTGATAATTCAAATTGAAGGCAGGCCCCGTCGATCATAGACCGACACACAATTCAGGAACAACCAGTAAATGACCAGGGCATAATTCGACGGTGTTGAACAGTGGTTGAGGCTGCTTATGGAGTTGGGATCGCGGTAGGATGTGTGGCTATGCCTCGCTGCATTTCCGATTCGTGTTCCGAGCTTTTCCGAGGAATTCTCATGCGTCGTTTGTTGCCTTGTCGTCTGTTGAGCGTTGTGGCGTGCGTCTTTGTTTTGGCCTCGGGGTCTGCTGCTTCTGCTGAGGGCTTGTCGCACAAGCCGGAGACGCTGTCGCTTTGGGACGGGAAGGCGCCGAACGGCGACGGGACTTCTGAAGAAGTCAATGTGCGTCTGACGCTGCATCGACCGGCAACGCCGAATGGCACGGCCATCGTGATCTGTCCCGGCGGCGGATATGGCGGGCTGGTTACTGGCGGAGAAGGGCACGGCATAGCGAAGTGGCTGAATGGGCACGGCGTCACTGGGCTTGTCCTTGAGTATCGCCTGCCGAAAGGGCGACCGTACGTTCCGCTGCTGGATGCTCAACGAGCCATCCGAACGGCCCGGGCCAACGCGCAAGAGTGGGATCTTGATGCGAAGAAGATCGGCATCATCGGGTTCTCGGCGGGGGGACATCTGGCGTCGACTGCGGCCACACATTTCGACTCGGGCGTTGCTCAATCGAAGGATCCGATTACGCGGCAATCGAGTCGACCGGACTTTGCCATTCTCGTCTACCCGGTCGTTACGATGGACAAGACCACGCACGGGGGCTCTCGCCGCAACCTGCTCGGAGACGAACCGAGCGACGAGCTGATTGATCTGTTTTCGAACGAAAAGCAGGTCACTGCCGAAACGTGTCCGACCTACCTTGCGCACGCGCTGGACGACTGGGTCGTCGTTCCCGCGAACAGCCAGGCATTCCACGACGCCCTGAAGGCTCACGGCACCGCGACGGAGTATCTGCAACTCCCATCCGGCGGGCACGGCCTGAACGGTTACAAAGGCCCCATGTGGGATGCCTGGCAGAAGCAGTCACTGGAATGGCTCACGAAAATACTGAGCCGTTGAAATCGCTGGACTGCAACTGCTGGCCGAGTCGTCCTTATCAGCGCGAAGAGTGCTTCAGCGCGAAGAGTGCTTCAGCGCGAAGAGTGCTTCAG
>CAXBME010000068.1:0-10490 GCA_963976765.1 uncultured Planctomycetaceae bacterium | reverse complement strand
GGGACGACGAGCATGGTCATGATTTCGATCGTCATGCCGCCAAAGCTGGGGATGGCCATCGGGACCATGATGTCCGAGCCTCGGCCGGTTGAAGTCAACACGGGGATCAGTGCGAGGATGGTTGTGGCCGTGGTCATCAGGCAGGGCCGCACTCGACGCTGACCGCCTTCGATTGTGGCTTTCCGGGCATCCTCAATGGTGTCGATCTGCTTCGTGCGGAAGCTCTGGTCGAGATAAGTCGTGATGACCACCCCGTCGTCTGACGCGATCCCGAACAGTGCCAGGAAACCCACCCAGACGGCGACGCTCAGGTTGATCGGATGGACCTGAAACAGTGTCCGCATGTCGGTATCGAACACCGAGAAGTTCAGGAACCAGTCCTGACCGTACATCCAGATCATGATGAAGCCGCCAGCCCAGGCGACGATGATCCCGCTGAAGACCAGCGACGTCGTGATGACCTGCTTGAACTGGAAGTAGAGGATCAGAAAGATGACGAACAGAGCCAGCGGCAGCACCACCGACAGCGTCTTCTGCGAACGCACCTGATTCTCGTAATTGCCGGCGAAAGCGTAACTCACACCAGGCGGCAGGATGAATTCGCCGCTGGCGATCTTCTGTTCGAGGAACCGCTGGCACTCCTCGACGACATCGACTTCCGCATTGCCAGGCTTCATATCGAACAGGACGTAAGCCACCAGGAAGGTGTCTTCACTTTTGACGACCTGCGGGCCGCGGACGTAGCGAATGTTGGCGAGCTGTTCGAGCGGGATCTGCGCGCCACCCGGGGCCGGGACCAGGATGCGACCGAGCGTTTCAGGGGTGTCACGCAGTTCGCGGAGATACCGCACGCGGACCGGAAAACGCTCGCGGCCTTCGACGGTTGTGGTGACTTTTCGTCCGCCGATTGCGACTTCGATGACATCCTGCACCGAACGGATCATCACCCCGTACCGCGCGATGGCATCGCGATCAATTTCTATTTCCAGATACGGCTTGCCGACCACGCGGTCGGCGATCACGGCCGGCGCCTCGACGCTGGGCACCTGCTTGAGAAGCTGTTCAATATCCAGCGCGACTTTCTCGATGGTCTCCAGAGTCGGGCCTTTGACTTTGACACCCATCGGGGCGCGCATGCCGCTCTGCAGCATCACAATCCGGGCCGCGATCGGCTGCAGCTTCGGAGCGGACGTTGTACCGGGAACCTGAGCCGCGTCGACAATCTCTTTCCAGATGTCGGTCGGCGTGCGGATGTGATCCCGCCAGATTCGGTAAGGTCGTCCTTCCGAGTCGGGAATCAGTTCGCCGTTTTCGTCACGCTCGAACTCATTGCTGGATTCGTTGTAGCGATAGTCGATGCGGTGGCCGTCTTTACCAGTCAGGTATTCCGGCTTGTAGTTGATGATGGTCTCAATCATCGAGATCGGTGCCGGGTCGAGCGGGCTTTCAACGCGACCGATCTTACCGACGGCGGATTCGATTTCCGGGATCGCCATCAGTGCCTTGTTCTGCAACTGCAGCACGTCCATCGCCTCGCCGATCGAGGCATGCGGCATGGTGGTCGGCATGTAGAGATACGAACCCTCGTCGAGTGGCGGCATGAACTCCTTGCCGAGGCCCGGGAAGGTATGAGCCAGCTTCGACCAGACCGAAGTTGTGCGCACGTTCTCGGCGCCAATCCCCATCTTTTCCGCCGTCCACGGGACGAAACCGAACACTTTGTCGAAACCCAGCCACGAACTGCCGCCGAGCAGCACGATCACGGTCGGAAGAGAAAGAAACAGCAGTTTGTGGTCGAGACACCAGGTCAGCAGCGGTCGATAGATCACTCGCTGGAAGAGCTGGAAGAACAGCATCAGGCCGCCGATCAGACCGCCCACGAAAATGAAGTTACGCAGCAGCCCTTTCTCCGGACCCAGCGGCAGCCAGTGGTCGGTCAACAGCACACCGACCAGCAGAATCGCAACACTGTTGGCGAGCAGGGCTCCATGTTTGCTGAACTGATCCGGAATGTGTTGACCAGCCAGATGCCACAGTCCGAGCAAGGCCATGATCGCTCCGACGTACCAGACCAGAGCGAATCCGGTGATGACTCCGGCGACAACCAGACCGATCAACAGGCCTCGTTTCAGCTTTTCCGAATCCACCTGCCCGGCGAACAGCAGATGCGCTGCGGGCGGGATAATCGTCAGTGCGACGATCACGGAAGACGCCAGCGCGAACGTCTTGGTAAAGGCCAGCGGCTTGAACAACTTGCCTTCGGCGGCCGTCATGGTGAAGACGGGCAGAAAGCTGACGACGGTTGTTGCCACAGCCGTCAGTACCGCGCTGCCGACTTCGCTCGAAGCGCGAAACACGACTTCCAGTTTGTCCTCGTTCTCATCCGCCTCGTTGAGGTGATTGAGAATGTTCTCGCATAACACAATTCCCATATCGACCATCGTTCCGATCGCGATAGCAATGCCGGACAATGCCACAATGTTGGCTTCCACCCCGAACGTCTTCATCGCAATGAAACACATCAGCACAGCCAGCGGCAGCAGCACACTGATGAGAAACGAACTTCGGAGGTGGAGTACCATGATGAGCACGACGATGATGGTGACCAGGATTTCTTCGGTCAGCGACGAGTCCAGTGTGCCCAGTGTCTCGTAAATCAATCCCGTCCGATCGTAGAACGGCACGACCGTGACGTGACTGGTGTTGATCCATTCCGGCCACTGTTCGTGTGGTGCGATCAGCCAATCGGGACGCTCGGAGCGATGCGTCGCGCGGATGTAGTCGAGCCAATCGGTCTGGTTCAGTCGAGTGTTGAGCGTCGAGAGTTGAGAGCCATCATGCTTGTCACCGTGTCCGGCATGGCCCATCGCCGCATGGCCGGACGCCGACTCGTGGTCTGCGTGTTCTTGACCGCCTGACTCTGGACTCCCCCGCGGCTCTGGACTCGCAACCAGACCGTCGAACCCGTGTTCGCGAGCGAAGGCCTCAATTTCCTCTGCCGTTACCTTTGAGTCATCCACACGCACCGGACGCGTCAGCAACCAGTTCTGCCAGTCTTTCTGATTGAGTTCACTACCGTTGTACGCGCTGAATCCGAGGTCACGGGCAAACGCCTCGACCTCAGCCCGATTGACTTTGTGGTAATCGACGATGGCTTTGGTGGGGAGACCAGGCGCGATTTCGGCGATCTTCTTCTTGACGTTCTTGATTGCTTCGAGCGGGTTGAATCCATAGCGGACGACGACGACGCCACCGACGGCTTCGGCTCCGCCCTTGTCGAGTGCTCCGCGCCGCAACGCCGGCCCGAGTGTGACTTCCGCCACGTCGCGGACGTAAACGGGCACGTCATCGTTGTCCTTAATGACGCTCTGCTCGATGTCGTTGACCGTCTCGATAAATCCCAGGCCGCGGATGATGTATTCGGCTTTGTTGACTTCAATCGTCCGCGCGCCGACGTCGATGTTGGACATCTTGACGGCCCGATAGACCTCTTCCAGGCTGACGTTGAACGCCCGCATGGCATCCGGGTCGACGTCGATCTGATACTCCTGCACGAAGCCACCGATCGAAGCGTCTTCGCTGACACCCTCGGCCGACATCAGCGCATAGCGCACATACCAGTCCTGAGTCGTCCGCAGTTCGTCCAGGTCCCAGCCACCGATCGGCTCACCCTCGGGATCGCGGCCTTCCAGCGTGTACCAGTAGATCTGGCCAAGCGCCGTCGCATCCGGCCCGAGTGCCGCCTGCGTGCCTTCGGGGAGCGTGCCCGCCGGGAGACTGTTCAATTTCTCCAGCACGCGGCTGCGCGACCAGTAAAAGTCGACGTCCTCTTTGAAGATGATGTAGATCGACGAGAATCCGAAGAACGAATAACTGCGAATCGTCTTTACACCGGGCAGCCCCAGCAGCGACACCGTCAGGGGATACGTAATCTGGTCTTCGATATCCTCAGGCGAGCGACCCATCCACTCGGTAAAGACGATCTGCTGATTCTCGCCGATGTCCGGAATCGCATCGACGGGGACCGGGTTCCGAGGCAGGCCACCGACGTCCCAGTCGAACGGAGCGACCAGGACACCCCAGCCCAGCACCATCAGAATAATCAGCGCCACGACCAGCTTGTTTTCCAGGCAGAACCGGATGATGTGGTCGAGTGGGCTCATCGCCTGCTGAGGCGGTGTCGCGCTGGCTGCTTGAGGTGCAGAGTCAGTTCCATCTGTGGACATGGTAGTTACCGTTGCAGATTATCAAAGTGAGCTGGCGAAAGTGGAAAGTAGCGATCGGTCGTGCCAAGTGGATCAATGCTTGTGGCCAGCGTGCGGATCAATGTCTGAGTCGGGTGTGGTGCCGCCGATCTGTTCGACGCGATCGGCACAGCTCAGCATGGTGGAGCCGAAGTACGGGTTGCGAGACTTGTCATCAAGCTGCAGCCAGATGGCTCCCTTGTTACCAAAGGCCATGGGGCAGTGGTGCTGGAACACCGGAGTGGACTCGCCGAAGCCGAACGACATGGCCAGCACCTGTGTGACTCCGCTCAGCGATGCAAAGTGTCCGCGTTGCGTTTTGATGTCTTTCGCTGCGATCAGACTCGCAGTGATCTTCTGCAGGTCCTTCAGTTCGCGCATCCAGGCATTGTGAGCAGCCGCGTCTGTCAACAGTTTCATGTCCACGGCGGCAAGACTGGCCTTCAAACCGGCCGCCGCTGTGAGAGATTTCTCGAGGTCGTCGCCGGCCAGAGCTGCACCGATCTGCTGATAAGTCTGCCAGACGGCGGCGAGCTGATGGCGGAAGTCGTCCGGCACGTCGTACTGCTGCGGAACATGACCGGCGTGTGACAGACCCAGCGACAGATCCAGCCGCTCCATGGTTCGGTTCGTGCCGACCAGGAGTTCACGGGCTGCGGCGACATCGACGACTTCAAGGCCCTCGACCGCATCATTGACCAGCAGCATCGACAGTTCCTTCCACACCATCTTCGCATGCCCCGTCAGACTGTCCGCGTCGATGGACTGCACCAGCCGTCCGAAGTTGCGCCAGGCAGAACGGATCGCTTCACGGTCATCGCCCTCTGCCGCCGTCTGGATGACTTTGAACGCTTCACCAATCTGCTCCAGCTTCCGGCGCACGGAGATCGGCAGGTCGACGGTCGCGGCGGGTTCTCCCGTGGCGGCTTTCTTTGCTCCGCCACCGTGATCGTGGCCGCCACCACCGCCGCCTTCGGGCGTCATCATGCTGGGCTTCGCCTGAATCTGCAGAGCACTGTCGATCTTGAAGTTGCCGGAGGTGACGACCAGGTCGCCTTCGCTCAGGCCGTGCTTCACCAGATAGTAGTCGCCGGCGCGCGGGCCGAGCACAATCTCGCGGCCTTCAAATGTCGGTTCCTTCGTATCCGGCAGCTCGACATAGACGATCGCCCGCGTTCCAGTCAGCAGCGGAGCGGAGGCCGGTATCACCAGCGCGGTTTCTCCGCGGCCAGCCGCATCGACCGAGACGTAACCCAGTGACTCGGCCCGGACGAGCGGCATTCCGCAGATATCACACGGACCGGGTTCGTCCTTGACGATTTCCGGATGCATCGGGCTGACCCATTTCCCGGCGAGACTGGCATCGACGACGCGTCCGCCGGCCGCGATTTTCGCCTTCACAATCGCCCGTACAAACATTTCCGGTTTCAGTCGCCCGTCAGCGTTCGGCACATTCACACGGACTTTGACCGTGCGGGTTTTCTCGTCGAGGACCGGATCAATGAACGCCACGCGGCCGTGGAATTCCTCGCCCGGGTACGCCTCTGTTGTGAAGGTGACGTTCTGACCGTAGCGCAGCCAGATCAGGTCCGACTCATACGCATCCATTTTGACCCAGAGCTGACTGAGGTCGGCGACGGTATAAATTCGCTCGCCCACGCGGACACGATCGCCCTCCTGTTTCAGCTTTTCGATCACGATCCCGCTCAGCGATGAGTTGATCAGCGTGTGATCTTCCGGTTTCGACTGCGTCTCGATCTCCGCGACCTGTTCCGCGGACAGCCCCAGCAGGCGGAGTTTCTCGCGAGCGGACTCCAGCAGATCGATGCCCCCGGTGTTGAAGAAGTTCCGCCCGGTCTCGGATTGCTCACGCGATGATTTCAGGGCTTCGATGAGTTCCTGCTGGGCGGCGTACAGTTCTTCGCTGTAGATGTAGACCATGTGCGCGCCCTTCTCGACGCTCACGCCGGTGTAATCTACGAACAGCCGATCCAGCCGACCGGAGACCCAGGCCGTGATGTATTTGAAGCGTGTTTCGTCGTAATCGACTTTGCCGACCATCCGGACCGTCGTTTCGACGACTCGCCGTTCGGCGGGCATCACCTGCACGTTCATCAGGGCTCGTGCGGCAGGGCTGACGACCAGTTGCCGCTGACCGGTCATTTTCGCGCCACCCATCTTGAGCGGGATGAGTTCCATCCCACACAACGGACATTTGCCCGGTCCGTCCTTAATGATTTGCGGGTGCATCGAGCACGTCCACTTCGTCGGACCTGCCTCGCTGTGGTCGTGACCAGTTGACTCTGTCTGGCCTCCCGTGCTCGCCGCTGTGCCGGAGAACAGCCAGTGAGACGCAATTCCCAACGCAAACACCAGCCCGAACTTCGCCACCAGTTTGAAACGCGATGAAATAACCATTCCACGAACTCCGCGGTCGGTATGTTCTGATGCCATCAGCATGTTCCTGTTGCCTTGAGAGTCTCGTTGTGAACGCGGTCGTATACGCAACCATCATGCCGGATGCGGATCGATCTGTCTGCATCGATCGAAAGATCGTTCCGGTGTCTGTCCCAGTACGAAAAGCGCTTGAATCGGCCGGGATTCCTGGTCGCATCCGCTCACTTAAAGGGCGAATACGCCCCTCTGTCGGAGCGGTTCCGGGCACTGCAATTGACTGCTGCAAACTGGTCTTTGTGTCGTCAGAGTTTTTTCGTAAAAGCAATCCGCGACGTATTCATAGAAAAACCAGTGGGCTTGCGTTGTTTCGGCATCCAGATCGCAAAGCAGGTCAGCAAATCGCCAGAATTCACTTATCGAAATCGATGGGCGGTTCCGATGAGTTCTGTAGTCCCGAAGATAACTCAGCCATCAACGTCTGACCGAGACTCTTTTCAGCACACTCACAGACAAGAATCACAGATCATGACGGCCCGTTCCATCACCCACCGGATTCTGCGAGCAGCACTGGCAATTGCCGTGCTGGTGCAGACGGCATTTATAATGCCGGTCGGTGAGTGCGGTGTAAGCGGGAGTTGTTGCTCGGAGTCGTCGACGTCTTACGGGTCAGTGGGCTGCTGCTGTCAGACGAAGATCGGACAGACGGGTGTTAGTAGTCATGCGTGTTGCCAATCGGCAGGTCCAGACGTCGAGGTCAGCTCATGTTGCCATTCGACACAATCGACGGACAAAAGCTGCGTCTGCCACTGCACCCCGTCGAAGCCGGCTCCCGTTGCCCCTCCGACTGACAGCGACACGCAGCTCCGATTGATCCCGGTTTACGCTTATGTGGCCGTAGCTGCCGAACCGGCACCGGCCATTGATGTTCTGACTGGTCGCATGACCTGCCAGTTGTCGCTCCTCAATACGGTTCCGCGTTCCGTGCAGGTGCTTTTCTGCACGTGGCAAACCTGAGCCGTCTCTGTTCCCGCCCACACAGTGTGTCAGGCGGGACGGTGATCTGAGCGGTGTCACGACTCTGATAGTTGGGGACACAACGTTGCCGACGCGAGGCTCCAGTCGCGTTGCAGATACGCACCGTCCGGTCACTCGGCCCGCTTGCCGCACTCTGCTGTCTACCACCACGTCCGGTTGCGTAACGCGCTTCGCCTGAAGCCGCCTGCTCCGTGGTGACGCAAAGGGATCAACGCTCGGCGACTGCCTGTCTTGAGACGGGACGTCACATCGCTTGATGTCGAATCGAGGAAGCAATCATGTCACAGAAAACTCCCAGTGGTTTCGGCCAGCAGCCCGATCTGCCTCCAACCAACGCAACAGTCGCGACAGACGCTGCAGGTCCGCCTTCGCCGGAGTCTTTAGACAAGACGACACCGGCATCTGCGTCAAATGCCACGGCAGGACCGACAGCGGATACATCCCCGCCATCGGTGTCTGAACCAATCACTCCCGTGGTTCAAGTGTCAGAGTCCACCGGGAGTCTGTGGCGATCGATGCTGATCCAGCCGCTGCTCTTTCTGACCGCAGGCGTCTTCGTGATCGTGCTGCTGGGCGTCGCGCAGAAATATGGATTCATCACGGCTGGTGGAGGTGGCGGACATTCGCACGCTGGTGGGGGTGCGGCAGAAACTCGCTACATCTGCCCGATGATGTGTACTCCGCCGCAGTCCGAGCCGGGACGCTGCCCGGTTTGTGCGATGGAACTCGTGCCGGCGTCGTCGGGTGGTGGTGATTCGGATTCGCAGTCGATTCATCTTGATCCCGCATCACGTCGCGTCGCCAATATCCAGACTGTCGCCGTCACATCAATGCCCATGACGCGAACGATTCGAGCCATTGGCGAACTCAATTATGACGAAGGGACCGAGCGGACCATCTCGGCTTATGTCGATGGCCGGCTCGACCGTCTGTACGCGGATTACACCGGCATGGTGGTGAAGAAAGGCGACAATCTGGCGCTGCTGTACTCGCCGCGGCTGTACTCCGGTCAGGTCGAACTGCTGCTGGCGAAACAGGCCCGCAACGAAAACCGCTCCGAGAAAGTCCAGCGTATTATCGGCAGTGGCGAGGACCTCTACGGCAGTGCCAAAGAGCGTCTGATCGAACTCGGCATGACGGTGGAGCAGATTGCAGATCTTGAGAAGGTTGGCGAGGCTAACAGCCGGCTTCACGTGTGTGCTCCGATCAGCGGCACGGTCATCGAGAAACTGGCTGACGAAGGCGAGTACGTCAAAGAAGGCCAGGCACTTTTCAAAGTGGCTGATCTGTCGACCGTCTGGCTGATGCTGGAACTCTTCCCTGAAGACGCGGCGACCATTCGCTACGGACAGAAGGTGGACGCGCAGGTGCAGTCTCTGCCCAATCGTACCTTTGCAGGTCGCGTCGCGTTCATCGATCCTCACGTCAACCCGAAGACTCGAACCGTTGGAGTGAGAGTCGTCATTCCGAATAAAGAAGGCGTGCTCCGCGTTGGCGATTACGCCAAAGCGACGATCGACGTCCCGCTGTCCGACGCGACCGAGACACTCGTCTTTGACCCGGAACTGGCCAACAAATGGATCAGTCCACGGCATCCGCACGTTGTGGCTGACGCTGCCGGCGACTGCCCGGTGTGCGGCATCGACCTGGTCCCCTCAGCACAGTTTGGTTTTACCGATCAGCCGAGCCTCAGTGCAGAAGCGTTGATGATTCCCCGGGACGCAGTCCTGATGGCTGGCGAAAACAGTGTCGTCTACGTCGAGAACGAACCGGGTCGCTTCGAGATTCGTCGCGTGGTGCTCGGTCCGAATTGCGGCGATCAGCTTGTGATTCGCAGCGGCCTGAAGCTGGGTGAACTGGTCGCGACACGCGGCAACTTCCTGATCGACTCCCAGATGCAGCTCGCGGGTAACCCGTCGCTGATCGATCCGACGCGTGTGGAGCCGATGAAGGAAGCGTCGCCGTACGATCAGCCATTGACGCCCGACATGATCGAAGCCCTGGCCGAACTGTCAGACGACGATCGACCACTCGCCGAGAGCCAGAAGGTCTGTCCGGTGCGAGGCTATCTGCTGGGTGCAATGGGCGCGCCTCCGAAGGTGGACGTCAACGGCAAGCCCGTCTTCATCTGCTGCGAAGCTTGTCGCAAAGACCTGCTGGCCGAGCCGGACAAGTACCTCGCAGTCCTGGCGAATCGAGAGTCGAGTGTTTCGAGTCCAGAGGTCGGCGATGAAGTGGTCCCCGTGCCCGTACCACGGTCGGTCGGACCGGACTCTCCGCCACCACCTGTGTTTCAAACGCCCGAGACGTCGGGGCCTTTGCCAGACTCCAGCCCTCGCAAACCAGAGCTGCTGCCGACACCGCAGCCTCAGGCCCCGGTGTTTCGACCTGTGGAAACGACTGATCAGGCGGTCAAAGTTCAGCCAGGCACACTCGCTCCGCCCGTGTTCCAGCCGGACGTTGCCAGAACACCGAAGTCAGCAACCTCGACAGTCCGTCAGGCTTCGCGAACAGAGGGAGCGGTCCAATGATTAGAGGCATCCTCGATTTCTGCATTCGCGAGCGGCTCGTCGTGCTGATCGCTTCGGTCGCGATGATCGGCTTTGGCTATTACTCCACTCAGAAGGTACCGCTGGACGCGATTCCCAACGTGGGTGAGAACCAGGTTATCGTCCTGACTGAGTGGAATGGCCGGTCGCCGCGCGACATGGAAGACCAGATCACGTATCCGCTGTCGGTCGCTCTGCAGGCCGTCCCTGGCGCGAAGAACGTCCGCGGCAAGAGCATGTTCGGCTTCAGTTTCGTCCAGGTCAC
>CAXBME010000067.1:0-11082 GCA_963976765.1 uncultured Planctomycetaceae bacterium | reverse complement strand
TCAACCCCTTACCCAACCCGAACTCTCATAAGCCGTGGTACAGAAATCGGGGGCATTACAAGTGTTGCAAACGTTTCCGGGCTACTTGCCCCTTTGGTTAGCGTGGTCGAGGGCTTAGCGACGTTGCGTTCCTTCTTAGACCCGCCCCTCGGAAAAGGACGCCTTGTCGGAAATGTCGTTGCGAAACCATCCGCCTTCCCATTTGATTTTATGGGCGGCTTCGTAGGCTTTTGATTTGGCGGCGGCGAGGTCATCCCCCAAGGCGGTGACGCCGAGAACCCGGCCTCCGTTGTTGACCACCTTTCCGTTGATCAGCTTCGTACCGGCGTGGAAGACTTTGACATCTTCCCCTCCGGCGATTGCGTCCAGACCGGTGATAGGGCGGCCTTTCTCATACGAGGCTGGGTACCCCTCGGAAGCCATGACAACACAGATCGAAGGGCGGGGATCCCACTCCAGTGGCTCGACTTCTTCGAGACGGTGTTCGGCGGCAGCGAGCAGGATTTGGGCGAGGTCTGACTTAAGCCGCATGAGGACTGGCTGACATTCCGGATCACCAAACCGGACGTTGTACTCCAGAACTTTTGGGCCTGTTTCAGTGAGCATGATTCCCGCGTAAAGAATTCCCCGAAACGGCGTGTCGGCGGTGTTCATCGCATGGATGGTTGGCAGCAGGACTTTTTCAAGAATCTCGTCCATCAGCTCCGGGGTGACGAGGGGTGCGGGGCAGTAAGCCCCCATCCCGCCAGTGTTTGGCCCGTCGTCATTGTCGTAGGCTCGTTTGTGATCCTGCGATGTTTCCAGAGGAATGATCGTCGTGCCGTCGACGATAGCCAGGATACTGGCTTCCTGCCCAACAAGACATTCTTCAATAATGAGCTGGTCACCGGCGGCGCCGAATTCCCGCTGAGTAAGAATGAGGTTCACGGCATCGATAGCTTCTTTGCGGTCGGCGCAGACGATCGCCCCCTTTCCGGCAGCAAGGCCGTCAGCTTTCACCACCCACGGAGCATCTTCCTGTTTGTCGAGCCAGCCGATGGCTTCCTCGGCTCGGCTGAAGATTTCCACCGAAGCGGTCGGCACATTTGCTCGACGCATTACCTGTTTGGCGAAAATCTTGCTGCCTTCGAGCTGGGCTGCCGCCTTCGATGGGCCAAATGCTTTGACACCAGCCTTTTCAAAGGCGTCGACGATTCCGGCACATAGCGGAACTTCCGGTCCGACGACCGCCAGACCGATCTTTTCTTTAACGGCAAACTTGACGAGTTCGTGAATATTGTTGTCGGCGATGTTGACGTTCACGCCGTCAGCTGCCGTACCAGCATTTCCAGGAGCACAGAAAACTTCGTCGACCGAAGGTGATTGCTTGAGTTTCCAGAGGAGGGCGTGTTCGCGGCCGCCCTGGCCGACTACGAGAACCTTCATGATTCGAACTGTTTTCTTCTGAACGTGATTCGAGAACCGGGCATCAGGCGAAAAACGTACTCCTTCGCGAGACCTCACCCTGTGAAGTGCGGGAGTATAGCTCCGCCGAACAGGACTCTGTAGCGAAGCGAAATCGTCAGAAATCGGCGTAAATCACGGGGACTCTGACGGACGATCAGGCTGCCCGGCCGACGCAGCGCTGCCGGATTTATCGTCGGCGGCCTGAGACGACTCAGGTCTCTCGATTGAGACATCTTCAGGCTGCTCTTCCGCTGGAGTTTCAATGCTTACTGCGATCTCTGCACTTGAGTCGCCCGCCTTTGCATCGGCTGATCCAGGAATACTTGAAAACTCTGTCGCGGATTTGAGCTCGGAATTGAAGATTTCAACCAGAGAGTGAAGACAGCACGCAACGATAGGACCAATGAAAACGCCCCACAGCCCCATGACCTGCAGACCTCCAAGTACGCTTACGAAAGCAAGCAATGGATGGAGGCTGGTGTCGCTTTTCAAGACCCACGTCCGAATGACGTTGTCGAGAAATCCGACGACGATGAGGCAGAAGGCGGCGACGAAAATGGCAGCTCCCCAGTTACTTTCGATGCTCAACCAGAAAACGGCTGGAATCCAAACGAGAGGGGTACCGGCCATCGGAACCAGCGCAGCGAAAGTTGACAGAGCCAGGAGGACGAAGAAGTAGTTGAAGCCGGCCAGCTTCAGACACAGTGCTGTCGCGAGCCCTTGCCCGATTGCGGCCAGAAACGTCGCGAGCACGACGGCTCGAACGGACGATTCGAACTTACTGAGCAGTTCGTCCTGATGAGCACGTTCGACCGGAATCAATGCCTGGGCAGCAGCGATCAGCTCTGGGCCGTCGGCCAGGAAATAAAACAGAGCCATCGTAAATACAACCAGCGCGAGAAGCGTCGCCAGCACGGCCTGCAGGAACGAAAGCGTCCGGTCGACGGTCGCCTCGAAGGCACTCCCGACAGATCGCCCGACGACTCCGAGCGTTCGGACTGCCACGCCACCGGCAAGATTGACGAGGCCGCCCCGAAACTGCTGGAACTCGTTCCTGACGATTGTCTCACGGGCAGCCTTAAGCATCTCGCGGTTCTCGTTCAGCGTCTCAATCTGAGTTTCATTCAGCTTGAGCAGATCGATGTCAAACGACGTCACCTGCTCGCCAAGGACGTCGTCGGTAGTGTCGATAACCCACCGGGTGACGAGGTCTTTTTCGCGAGCCAGCAGCGCTTTGGCATTCTCTGTCGTCGACGGAATCGCCGCCTGAACGTCTCGAACTTTTGGGATGCTGCTCCGCAGTTCGTTGGCCAGATTTAACAACTGATATCCGCCGATCAGGATTCCGGCGAGCAGCGGCAGCATGATCGGCGCGAGAAACGTGATCGTCGTGGCCGCCGCCGCGAGAGGCCTTCGATCAGGCCATCGCTGCATGAAGTAACGCAGGATCGGCTGCACCAGCAACGAGGCCATTGCCGCGAGAAATAACGGCATCAGGAATGGAGCGAGCACCTGATAGAAAGTCGCTCCCAGACACAGAATCAGGACGGTAATAATCAACAAAGAAACGTAGCGTGCCATGACGACTTCCCCTGGCCAGAAAAGCAGACAATTCGAGCAGGAACGGCACTGAGCCCTTTCAGATCCTGCACGCACATCCTGGCCGAACAGCACAGCAACGAGCAACTGGAGCAGTTCAAGAGTAAATAGTCAGCGTTGGGACGGTCGTGCTACGACGCTTCGCGATAACGGAGGTTTGCTTTCTCGACGGTGACCAACGTGTTGGGAGCAATTTTCTTGTTCATAATCGAGACGCTGGCGCCAATCATCGAGTTGGCGCCGATGACCGTCTCGCCGCCAAGTACCGTCGCATTGGAGTAAATCACAACTCCATCCTCGATCGTCGGATGTCGCTTCTGGCCTCGGATGATGTTGCCTTCGCCGTCTCGCGGAAAGCTGACGGCTCCCAGTGTGACGCCCTGATAGAGCTTGACATTTTCGGCAATCTCACAGGTTTCGCCAATAACGACTCCCGTTCCGTGATCAATGAAAAACGATCCGCCGATAGTGGCTCCAGGGTGAATGTCGATGCCGGTTCGGCTATGAGCCCACTCGGTCAGCATTCTGGGAATTAAAGGAACACCCAGCGTGTGGAGTTCGTGGGCCAGGCGATAAACGGTGATGGCCTCGACGCCGGGGTAGCAGAAGATGATCTCGTCCTGCGCCTTGGAAGCGGGGTCGCCATCGTGTGCAGCCGCTACATCGGACGCGAGCGTTCGTCTGATATCGGGCAACGTTTCCAGGAACTGGATTGCTATTTCCTGCGCTCGCATTTCGAAGTCAGAAACCCTCGCCCCATCACAATGTTCATTGAGGACGTCAGCCCCGTACCGGAGCGCTCGCGCAATCTGCTCGGTCAAACTGTCGTGCAATGCATCGACCAGATCGCCCACGTAGTAGACGACATTGTCCATGTTGAGATTTTCGCGGCGACGATAGCCGGGAAAAAGGATCTCTTTGAGCGATTCGGCGATCTCGATCACTGCTACCGTTCCGGGCAACGGACAGTGTCCGAGGTGATTGATCGTCCCAATGTCCTGGTAGGACGCGACGATGCGATCAGTGAGCTGTGGGATGCGGGCACGTAAAGAAAGATCAGTAGCCATAGCAGCGAACCTTGCAGGTTCGACGACCGTTCAGGTTTATCCAGTTCGAACGGCGGTCGAAGGAAATTGAGCGAGTGTGCGGGCGAAGACTCCGCGACGTCGGAAGTGCCGGTCTGACTTTCGTCGTCAGACCGGGCAAATACAGACGCAGACATCGCCGATAGGACGCCACTGATATCGCGAGCAGGTTGCCTGAGTTCGGTGCATGATGAGCGGCCGATTGAATAAAACGATTACATTGTGAGGCGTGCCGGACCATGCTGACCAACGAACCCGGATTGCCTTCCTCTACAAATCAGAAATCGACGAACGAGACATACAGGCTGAAGGATTCTCATTACCGCTACAGCAAGCCTTCACTTTACGTCGAAGCGGACTCGAATACTTTCCGCATTCCGGACAATCGGAACACTTTCGCGGTTCGGGCACCTTCCTGGGACGTTGACGCGCAAAGCCATTCTTAAAAGTCTTACAGGCTAACTTTCTTTCGAATCCTCGCATGAACGATCCGGCGATCGAACTGCTCAAACTTCAGTTGCTCATACAGACGCATCGCCGGGGTATTTCTGACATCTACAGCGAGCACGATTTCAAGCACCCCTCTTCTTTGAGCCAGATCGATGCCAGCTTCCAGGATCCGCTGACCAAAACCCATTCCGCGGAACTGCGGAGCGACACCGAAGTAGACCACTTCCCAGACAGCGTCTGGAGGATGCTCAGTAAGTAGTAATAGCCCGGCCGGTTGGCCTTCGTAGCGAAATAATCGCCACAACTCCGGGCGGTGAGATCCGGAGTGGCGATGGCTTTCCAGAGATTCCCACCCGTCTCGTGATCCGTTCAGCTCTGGACAATCGCAGGTGCTTTCGTATGTTTGCTCAACCAGGCTCGCAAAATCGGCGCCGTTGACCGCCTCGTCAAACGAATCGCTACTCCACACGTCCGACCTCAACCCTCGGCTATGCGAAGCAACCTCCGGGAAAGCCGACACCGGTCGATTCATAAAAACCAGATCCGTCAGCCGCGGAAAACCGTTTTTCGCCAGTTCACGTGACTGCTCGTCCCGATCAGTTTCGAGCAGAGATTGGCCAATCCAGTTCCCTGGCGAGTCAACAACGCAGGTGGCCTCTCGATAGAGGGCACGTCGGATCCCCGCATCGTCCGCAGGATGGAGGCCAGCCAGCGTTTCTGCTGGCCAAACATAGACAGTCCCATCCGACTGGTTGACGAGCAGCAGGACTCCGGCTATTCGACTGCCTATCCTGCAAACCAGACAATTGTCGAGTGACACAATCCGACGCTTCTCCGAATCAAGAAGCTGCTCGATTCTGGTGAGCCGATCGGCTTCGCTGAAATTCTGAAGTTGCAGCCGCAAGGCCTCGTTCAACGACTCACCCGCTCGAGTAATTTCGATCATTTCGCAGGGCAACCGTTACGGAAGTCGGCAGCAGCTCGGACTGCACGGCGGAGCACTTGCAGGCGGGCACCCCGGAGCCATCGGGAGCGAACCGTAACCGACGACTGGAGCCGCAGGAGCGCTGAACAACCTCTCAACCTTGCTGCTCCCGCACGATGGACACTCAGCTGTTTCGTCGCCACGTATTAACAGTTCGAACTCGCTGGTGCAGGGTCCGCACCTGTATTCGAAAATTGGCACGTTTCAGTCCTCAAGAGATATTTCAGCTTTCACCAACACAATTACGAGATCATACCGACTGAAATTTGTTCTGCATCATTGCAGGGGCATTCAACACTGAACCCATTTTTCAGGACACCTGGCGAAACTGGTCTCTGGGGGAGACTGTGAACTTTTAACCAGAATGCCAGCAGACCGGAATAAGCTCCGCGAAGTTCCGTTAATTGATAACGGAGTTTTGACTCTCGACCGCCGCCACCACGCAAAGCTGCTTCAGCCTGTGATTAAAATACAAAGCCCGCAACACTGTCAAAGCTCCTCTCCATAAGAGACCTCTTCAACAACACTCCGGGCCGCGACAGCAGAATCGTTGTCTCGAAGAACTCTAAAAGCCAACGACGTTCCGAACCGGACCGCGTCGATTTCCTTGAGGCGTGCTGTCAAGTTCTTCCAATGACTGCCAGCTCTGATCCGAGTAATGACGGACATACTCGCCAGCCGGCAACTCAATGTTTTCAGGTTTGGTTACTTGAATTCCGGACGGCCCAATGAACGTCGAAGTTGAAATCAGGTCCGGCAGAATTCCAATGGTACTGATCGCGAAAACGGCAGCGATAACCAGTATCGACTGCCGCAATTGCCAACTTCTCGGAGAGTTCGCTGAATCCGACTGAGGAGGCAACTGCTCAACAACACTTTCCCAGACGCTGGTCCTGCGTTGCGACAGTGCCTCCTCGCTATACGTTATGAGAATATCAGAACTGTCCAGCATGTCTTCAACATGCTGTCGACAGGGATCACATTCAGCAATGTGTTCCTGGACGACTTCGACTTCGTTCTGAGCTAAATCGTTACCGACGAGAAGGCGAATCTTTCGTCGAGCAGTTCTGCACTTCATGCGTAATCAACCTCGGTCCCGCCGGCAATGGATTCGCGTTGTTGACGTGCCGTCCAGAGTTTCTGGAATTTCGCACGAGCTTCGGCAAGTCGCCACCGAATCGTGGCTTCTTTTCGATTGGTGATTGCTGCGATTTCTGAAGTCGAGAAGTTTTCCAAATCTCGCAGGACAAGCACTGTACGATATTTTTCTGGAATCTGATCAAGAACTAATCGAACTTCCTGAGAAAGATCCAATGCGTCTCGTGGATCTGCAGTGGCCGGATCAATCGACCGTTGCTCTTCATTACGATTCTGACTGAACAGGCTCCACTTGATCCGACGCTGCGTCTTGCGAAGATGGTCCAGCGTCATGTTGACGCCGATCTGGAACAACCACGGACCGAATCGGCGAGAAGGATCGAAAAGTTCCAGACGGCGGTAGGCCCGCAGGAATACTTCCTGCGTTAAATCTTCGACCATAACGGGGTCGAGAATGAATCGAGAAATAACTCGAATCAACCGGTTTTCATAGCGGCGAACAAGCTCAGCAAAAGCTTCCTGGCCACCTTCTCGAGTCATCTCGACAAGCCGTGCGTCGTTAATCCCTTGGCAGTCACGAATTTCCGTGATCGCTTCTGGTAATGTGACAGGTTCTGCAACCGTAGCTTTGGTTGAAGTTGTCATGGCTTCGAGTCCCTGAATTCGTACCTTGTGAGTGCTGACTACGACAAGCCCGGCCCCTCTGTTGGAGCCCGACCACTGAGTAAACTGCAAAGTGTCGTCAACGGATTACAAGCAATTCGATTTGCTGCCATGTCGGCAGCAAACATTGTCAACAGCCGACCTTAAAGCAAACGCCGGGCCAATCATGATGTCCGACCATAATCTGACGGCGCCAAACACTGAACAGAATGCCCATCCAGAACGTTAAATCTTCCGCATCTTACACAGCGTGACCACAAAGAATGTGGGATCGTTAACAGTTAACCCTACTAACAGAGGCAGGTTAAGGACGGTCCATTCCAATAGTTTTTGTTTTGACTGGAACTCGTGGCTGAGTCAGCACTGAACGACATCGACTTTTGCAAGATCGACACGGAAGATTGCAATCGTCATCCGTGTGATCGTTTTCGCAGCGACCGGTCACTTTTTGAACGAGCCTTGCCGCTTTTGTTCGAAAATACCCCTATCGAATCGCATTGGTAATCTGAACGCTAAATTGACTTCTCAAGGTTTTATCGCAAAGGGCTAACGTTGAAATCAAACTGGCAGCGTCTAACGATCGTGATCCACTCGCTAACGGGCGGGGGGAGCGAGCATGCGGCGGCGACCATGGCCAGCCACTGGGCTGACGCCGGGCGAGATGTCACTCTGATTACGCTGGACTCGGTCGAGCATGACCAGATTACGTTCTCGCCAAAAGTTGAGCGAATCGGCCTCAACGTGATGGGCGATTCAACAGGAATCTGGTCAGCGATCAAAGCAAATCGCTTGAGAATCCAGTCGCTCCGTGTCGCCCTGATCAAATCCGCTCCGGACCGTGTGATCAGCCTCACCGATCGAACAAACGTTCTGACTCTGCTTGCCGTGCGAGGCACCGACTTAAAGGTAGTAATTTCCGAACGGACAGACATTCGACACCACCGCATCGGTCGAGTCTGGGAGTGGTTGCGAAAACGAACATATCCACGTGCATGTTCGATAGTCGTACAGACGGAAGCCATCCGTACCGCCCTTGCACCGATTGCCGGAACCGCGCCGATTCACGTAATCCCCAACGCCGTGCCACATCCGAGTGTGGTGGCCGTTTCCGCCGCAAACTGCCCGAAACTTGACTTCCAGGGAAACAGCAACTGGTTTGTCGCGATCGGAAGATTTTCATTCGAAAAGGGCTTCGACCGTCTGATCGATGCCTTCGCTCAAGCGGTCGGACAGTGTCCTGCCTGGAACCTGGCGATTATCGGCGACGGCCCAGAGAAAACCAACCTTGAGAAAACCACCCAGGATCTTGGCCTGAAAGACCGACTCCTCTTTCCTGGCTGGATCGAGTCTCCCTGGTCAGCCATCCCACAGTCGTCCATCGCCGTCCTGCCGTCACGATACGAGGGCTTTCCGAACACACTCCTGGAAGCAATGTCTCACGGCATCGCCCCGATCGCCTTCGACTGCGAATCCGGTCCGTCCGAAATCATTACCCACAACAAAAACGGTCTGCTGATTCCTCACAACGACGTCATCGCCCTCGCAGCAGCCATGCAGTCGCTCGCCAACGACGAAGCAACGCGAACCCGCCTGGCAACCGCCGCCCAGTCCGTAAACGACCAATTCAGCCCCGAACGAATTTTCGCCCTCTGGGAAACAGTGCTCCGCGATTGCCAAAGGTAACTGTCCAAATACCGTATCTTGAACGTTACTGGTTCAGGTGGCGGTTTCTTTGGATGAGTTGTTTTCTGGCAATCGTTGCGGCTTCCTTTCGTTGAATGTGCGTTCGTTTTCACTGTTGATAAATCGAACACTTCCGAAAAGCCCTTTGAGATGATTCTGCGATTACCCATTTGGAGTGGACACCTGGAGTGAGGTTTTAGACGGCTATTTTTGCTTGATGCAGTTCTTCAAATTTGTCTGGCGTTCGGTATCCGAGGGTTTGATGAATTCTCTTTGAGTTGTAGAACGTTTCGATGTACTTGAAGACGCTGCATCTTGAGTTACTGTCAGAAGTCGTGGCGTGAGGTGTTGAAGAAAGGTGGCGTATCCTGCTGAGGGAATTCAGTCTTCAGCCGCCCACAATGGGCACAAGGATACGCCGCGAGAAACGCTACGAGAGATGTTAATCAGATTCCAGCCGACAGTTCGGAGAGTGGAGTTCCTGCTCCGGAAGTGGTGACGTTTCGAGCAGACTCCGAGGGGCGCAGTCCTCTGGATGAGCTGATTCGTGAGGGAGCCATACGGATGCTTCAGGCGGCGATTGATGTGGAAGTCGATGACTTTCTTGCAGAACATTCGGGGCGTCGTGACGAACAGGGACGCCGCCTGGTTGTTCGCAATGGGTCGCTTCCCGAGCGTGAGATTCTGACGGGGCCGGCAAACTTCCGGTGCGTCAACCGCGAGTCCGTGACAGACCTTCGAGGGACGATCGTGTTCAGTTCCCGCCGCAGGTGCTGCCGCCGTACCTGAAGAGAACGGACTCGACGAAGAGCTGATTACGTGGCTGTATCTGAAAGGAATTTCTACAGGAGACTTCTCGGAAGATCTGCAGGCTCTTGTGGGAGAGCGAGCCAAAGGGCTCAGTGCCAACGTCGTCGTCCGACTGCCCGCGTGAGTCAATGAACGGAACAATGGTCCGATGAGTACGAGACATGGTCGAAGCGTGACCTCTCGCAGAAGCACTACGTCTACGTGTGGGCCGACGGCATTCACGTCAACGTCCGGCTGGAGGACGAAGCCAACAAAAACAGTGCATTCTTGTGTTGATCGGTGCAACAGCCGATGGACGTAAAGAACTGATTGCGATCCTCGATGGTTATCGCGAAAGCGAACAAAGCTGAAGCGAACTGCTGGTCGGTCTGAAACATCGCGGACTGGCGATGATTCCCAAAGTTGCAGTTGCCGATGGAGCTCTCGGCTTCTGGGCTGCTGCATGCAAGGTCTTTCCTGAGATGCGTGAACGACGCTGCTGGGTTCACAAGACGGCCAACGTGCTCAGCAACCTGCCGAAGTGTGTTCAGCCCAAAGCCAAGTCAGACCTGCACGACATCTGGCAGGCCGAAACTCATGAAGCGGCGCACAAAGCCTTCGCGCACTTCCTCGAAAAGTACAAAGCGAAGTATCCCAAAAGTTCGGGACATCGTCGGGCTCTACCTTGATCCACCAGATCGGGCGATCATTTTGTGCATCGACGAAAAGAGTCAGGTGCAGGCACTGGACCGAACACAGCCGCTGCTTCCCATGAGCCCTGGCTCACCGGAGCGACATACGCATGACTACGTACGGCATGGAACAACCAGTCTGTTCTCCGCTCTGAACGTGGCTACTGGTGAAGTGATTGGCAAATGCCTCAGACGCCACCGACACCAGGAGTTTCTGAAGTTCATGAACCAGGTTGACCAGTCGATCCCGGAAGAAGACGGTGTCGAACTTCACGTCGTGATGGATAACTACGCCACGCACAAAACACCGAAGGTCCGTCGCTGGTTCGCCCGCCGACCGAGATATCACATTCACTTCACACCAACATCTGCTTCCTGGCTCAATCAGGTAGAACGCTTCTTCGCAGAGATCACCAACAAACGAATTCGTCGAGGAGCCTTTCGCAGCGTCCGCCAACTCGAACAGGCCATCGCCGATTATCTCGAAGAACACAACGCCCAACCGAAGCCATTCAGGTGGACGGCAACCGCAGACCTCATCCCCAACCGAGTCAAAAACGTTTGCCAACGAATCTCTGACTCAGAACACTAG
>CAXBME010000066.1:0-12020 GCA_963976765.1 uncultured Planctomycetaceae bacterium | reverse complement strand
CGTGTCATGACCGCCACCAGAACCGATGGTGTCATTGCCCGATCCGGTTTCGATGCTATCATTCGAACCAGATCCCCAGACAACTTCATCCGCAGCAACCATTTCTTCAATCGTGACGTCAAGAATGGCGGTGGTCGTTGCGGTGTCATCTCCATCGCGCGACTGCACAGAAACATTGAGCTCAAACGTGCCGGAATAGTCACTGGCCGCCGCAATCGTCAGTCCAACCAATTGCGCGGACGTCAGGGTCCATGTGCCATCACCGTTGTTGGTCCCGGCAGACAAAGTTGCCCCCGACGGCACGCCACTGATGGTAATGCTGAGCGTTTCGCTGCTGTCGGTCACGGCGGCATCGATATCCAGTGCGACGCTGTTACCTTCGTCACCGCTGGCATCCGACACCTCAAGGGTTGGCGTGTCGGCAACACCCTCAACATCAACTGTGACGGTATCAGAAACACTTGCGGTATCATCACCATCGGTCGAGGTCACCGTGACACTCAGATCAAATGATCCGCTATAATCGTCCGCCGGTTTGATTGTCAGTCCGTCCAGATCACCCGCCGACAGCGTCCAGGTGCCATCACCATTATTGCTACCAGCCGACAGAGTTGCCCCATCCGGAACGCCAGAAATCGTAACGGACAGAACTTCGGACGCGTCGCTTAGACCTGCGTCAATATCAAGTGCAATGTTGGTATCTTCATCACCAGACGCGTCACTTGCTTCAACTGTTGGCGCATCGGCAACGCCGGCAACATCCACCGTGATGGTGTCCGAGACACTCGCGGTATCGTCGCCATCGGTCGAGGTCACCGTCACACTCAGATCAAACGATCCGCTATAGTCATCCGCTGGTGTAAGCGTCAGTCCGTCCAAGTCTCCCGCCGACAGCGTCCATGTGCCATCACCATTATCGGCACCAGCCGACAGGCTCGCACCATCGGGAACGCCAGAAATCGTGACGGAGAGAACTTCCGACGCATCGCTTAGACCTGCGTCGATATCAAGCGCGATGCTGGTATCTTCATCACCAGACGCGTCAATCACATCAAGGGTCGGCGTATCGGCAACACCGGCAATATCAACTGTGATGACATCGGTGACACTCGCAGTATCTTCGCCGTCGGCCGAGGTCACTGTCACACTCAGATCAAATGATCCCGAATAATCATCCGCAGGGGTAATCGTCAGACCTTCAAGATCACCCGATGACAGGGTCCAGGTTCCGTCGCCGTTGTCCGTGCCAGCCGACAAAGTCGCACCATCCGGAACACCGGAGATCGTAACCGTCAGAGTTTCGCTGGAGTCCGTCAGACCTGCATCAATATCCAGTGCAATCGCACTGTCTTCCGAGCCACTGGCATCAGACATTTCCAGCGTCGGCGCATCGGCGACACCAGCTACATCAACTGTGATGGTATCGCTAACATTGGCAACGTTTTCGCCATCCGCAGACTGGGCGGTAACACCAAGATCAAACGACCCGCTAAAGTCATCAGCCGGTGTAATCGTCAAACCTTCAAGATCGCCCGACGACAAAGTCCAGGTGCCATCACCATTATCCGTACCAGCCGACAGAGTCGCACCATCCGGAACACCGGAGATGGTTACGGTTAATGTTTCGGAGCTGTCGGTAAGACCTGCGTCGATATCAAGCGCAATTGCACTGTCTTCCGAGCCACTGGCGTCAGACGTTTCCAACGTCGGCGCATCCGCAACACCGGCAACATCGACTGTAATGGTATCGCTAACATTGGCGACATCTTCACCGTCGGCAGACTGAGCACTCACACCCAGATCAAACGACCCACTAAAATCATCCGCAGGTGTAATCGTCAGACCATCAAGGTCACCGGATGACAAAGTCCAAGTGCCGTCACCGTTATCCGTACCAGCAGACAAAGTCGCACCGTCCGGAACACCAGAGATCGTGACAGACAGAACTTCACTGGAGTCCGTCAAACCGGCATCGATATCGAGTGCAATGGCACTGTCTTCCGAACCGCTGGCATCAGATGTTTCCAACGTCGGCGCATCGGCGACACCCGTAACATCAACGGTGATCGAACCGCTGGTCGTGGCAACATCCTCGCCATCCGTAGACTGAGCAGTGACGCCCAGATCAAAGCTGCCAGAGAAGTCACCCGCTGGTGTAATCGTCAGACCTTCAAGGTCACCCGACGACAGCGTCCAGGTGCCGTCACCGTTGTCCATACCAGCCGAAAGGGTCGCGCCATCCGGAACGCCAGAGATGGTCACCGTCAGAACTTCCGAGCTATCGGTAAGACCTGCGTCAACATCAAGCTCGATGGCTGAATCTTCATTGCCAGACGCATCCGCCACATCAAGTGTCGGCGCATCCGCGACGCCAGTAACCTCAACTGTAATCGTGTTGCTAGCAGAGCTTGAGCCCCGCGTCAGTCGAATTGGGTCTGATGTCGATGCAGAAGAATCACCATCCGTGGATCGGGCAATGACACTCAGATCGAAAGATCCGCTATAGTTTTCCGGCGGTGTAATTGTGAGGCCTTCTAGGTCATCGGCCCCAAGTGTCCAGGTGCCATCTCCATTATCTGTTCCCGCAGAAAGGATTGCACCATCAGGAACACCACTCACTGTAACGGTCAGAACTTCACTGGAATCGGTCAGACTTGCGTCTATATCAAGCGCGATCGCACTGTCTTCATTGCCCAATGCATCAGACACATCAAGGAGCGGTCTGTCTGCAACGCCTTCGACATCAACAGTGATACTGTCACTTACGCTGGCAACATCTGATCCGTCCGCTGATTGTGCACTCACGTCGAGATCAAACGATCCGCTAAAATTATGGACAGGGCATATCTTGAGGCCATCAAGATCGCCTGAGCTTAACGTCCAGCTGCCGTCACCGTTATCCGTACCAGCGGACAAAGTCGCACCGTCCGGAACACCGGAGATCGTCACAGTGAGAACTTCACTGGAATCTGTCAGACCGGCATCAATGTCGAGCGCAATCGCGCTGTCTTCATTGCCAGAAGCGTTCGACGTCTCAAGTGTTGGCGCATCCGCGACACCGGCAACATCAACCGTGATGGAATCGCTTACAGAGGCAACATCTTCACCATCGGCAGACTGAGCCGTCACACCAAGATCAAAGCTGCCAGAGAAGTCATCCGCCGGGGTGATCGTCAGGCCTTCAAGGTCATCCGATTCCAACGTCCAGGTGCCATCGCCATTGTCGGTACCAGCAGACAAGGTTGCGCCATCCGGCACGCCAGAGATCGTCACAGTGAGAACTTCACTGGAATCTGTCAGAGCCGCATCGATATCAAGTGCAATCGCACTGTCTTCATTGCCAGACGCATTGGTGGTCTCAAGTGTTGGCGCGTCGGCAACACCGGCGACATCAACCGTGATCGAACCAGAAGTCGTCGCTACATCTTCGCCATCTGCCGACTGCGCTGTAACATCAAGATCGAACGAACCGCTAAAGTCATCCGCAGGTGTAATCGTCAGACCTTCAAGGTCACCAGACGACAACGTCCAGATGCCGTCACCGTTATCCGTACCGGCCGACAGGGTCGCACCATCCGGAACACCGGAGATCGTGACTGTCAAAGTCTCGGAGCTATCCGCCAAGCCTGCATCAATATCTAGTGCAATGGCAGAATCTTCAGCACCCATCGCATCTGTAAGTTCAAGTGTTGGCGCGTCGGCAACACCGGCGACATCAACCGTGATTGATCCACTGGTCGTGGCGACATCCTCGCCATCCGCAGACTGGGCCGTCACACCAAGATCAAAGCTGCCAGAGAAGTCGTCGGCCGGTGTAATCGTCAAGCCTTCAAGGTCACCAGACGATAGCGTCCATGTACCGTCACCATTATCAGTACCCGCCGACAGGATCGCACCATCGGGAACACCACTGATCGTAATGCTCAGGGTTTCGGAGCTGTCGGTAAGGCCTGCATCAATATCAAGCGCAATCGCGCTATCTTCTGAACCACTGGCGTCGGAGACCTCAAGCGAGGGCAGATCAGCATCACCGATCACATCCACCATTACCGTGTCAGAAACACTTGCGATATCAACGCCGTCTTGTGTGCTCGCTGTAATTTGAAGATCGAAACTACCACTATAATCAGAAGGCGGTGTAACCGAGAGCCCGGCAAGATCATCCGACGACAAGGTCCAAGTGCCATCCCCGTTATCGGCACCAGCCGACAGGGTCGCACCATCCGGAACGCCAGAGATCGTGACTGTAAGTGTCTCGCTGGAATCTGTTAGCCCGGCGTCAATATCAAGCGCAATCGCGCTGTCTTCCGAACCACTAGCGTCAGACGTTTCCAACGTCGGAGCATCAGCAACACCCGCAACATCAACCGTCAGGCTATCTGTTGTTACGGCGACATCTTCACCGTCGGCAGACTGGGCGGTGACACTAAGATCGAACGAACCACTAAAGTCATCGGCAGGTGTAATCGACAGGCCTTCAAGATCACCCGACGACAAAGTCCAAGTGCCATCCCCATTATCCGTACCCGCAGACAAAGTCGCACCATCCGGAACACCAGAGATCGTTACAGTGAGAACTTCACTGGAATCTGTCAGAGCCGCATCAATATCGAGCGCAATCGCACTATCTTCAGTACCAGACGCATCCGCCACATCCAGCGTCGGCGCATCGGCGACACCAGCTACATCAACTGTGATGGTATCGCTAACATTGGCAACGTTTTCACCATCCGCAGACTGGGCGGTGACACCCAAGTCAAAGCTTCCAGAGAAGTCATCCGCCGGTGTGATCGACAGGCCTTCAAGGTCGGTTGAGCTCAGCGTCCATGTGCCGTCACCATTATCCGTACCCGCCGACAGGGTCGCACCATCCGGAACACCGGAGATCGTGACAGAGAGAACTTCACTGGAATCTGTTAGACCCGCATCAATATCCAGCGCAATCGCTGAATCTTCGTTTCCAGATGCACCCACGACATCAAGTGTTGGTGCATCGGCGACACCGGCAACATCAACTGTGATTGAGCCCGTGGTCGTCGCAACATCTTCGCCGTCGGCAGACTGTGCCGTCACGCCCAGATCAAATGATCCGCTAAAATCATCCGCAGGTGTAATCGTCAGGCCCTCAAGATCACCCGATGACAGCGTCCATGTGCTGTCACCGTTGTCGGTGCCAGCCGACAGGGTCGCACCATCCGGTACGCCAGAGATCGTGACTGTAAGTGTCTCGCTGGAATCTGTTAGCCCGGCGTCAATATCAAGCGCAATTGCGCTGTCTTCCGAACCGCTGGCGTTCGAAACTTCAAGTGTAGGCAGATCAGCATCGCCAATCACATCCACCATCACTGTGTCAGAAACACTTGCGATATCAACGCCGTCTTGTGTGCTCGCTGTAATTTGAAGATCGAAACTACCACTATAATCAGAAGGCGGTGTAACCGAGAGCCCGGCAAGATCATCCGACGACAAGGTCCAAGTGCCATCCCCGTTATCGGCACCAGCCGACAGGGTCGCACCATCCGGAACGCCAGAGATCGTGACTGTAAGTGTCTCGCTGGAATCTGTTAGCCCGGCGTCAATATCAAGCGCAATCGCGCTGTCTTCCGAACCACTAGCGTCAGACGTTTCCAACGTCGGAGCATCAGCAACACCCGCAACATCAACCGTCAGGCTATCTGTTGTTACGGCGACATCTTCACCGTCGGCAGACTGGGCGGTGACACTAAGATCGAACGAACCACTAAAGTCATCGGCAGGTGTAATCGACAGGCCTTCAAGATCACCCGACGACAAAGTCCAAGTGCCATCCCCATTATCCGTACCCGCAGACAAAGTCGCACCATCCGGAACACCAGAGATCGTTACAGTGAGAACTTCACTGGAATCTGTCAGAGCCGCATCAATATCGAGCGCAATCGCACTATCTTCAGTACCAGACGCATCCGCCACATCCAGCGTCGGCGCATCGGCGACACCAGCTACATCAACTGTGATGGTATCGCTAACATTGGCAACGTTTTCACCATCCGCAGACTGGGCGGTGACACCCAAGTCAAAGCTTCCAGAGAAGTCATCCGCTGGCGTAATCGTCAGACCCTCAAGATCATCCGATCCCAACGTCCAGGTGCCATCCCCATTATCCGTGCCTGCCGACAAGGTTGCCCCGTCCGGAACACCGGAGATCGTCACAGTGAGAACTTCACTGGAATCTGTCAGACCGGCATCAATGTCGAGCGCAATCGCGCTGTCTTCATTGCCAGAAGCGTTCGACGTCTCAAGTGTTGGCGCATCCGCGACACCGGCAACATCAACCGTCAGGCTATCTGTTGTTACGGCGACATCTTCACCATCAGCAGACTGAGCAGTGACGCCCAGATCAAAGCTGCCAGAGAAGTCATCCGCTGGCGTAATCGTCAGACCTTCAAGATCACCTGAGCTCAGCGTCCAGGTACCGTCACCATTATCCGTGCCTGCCGACAAGGTTGCCCCGTCCGGAACACCGGAGATCGTCACAGTGAGAACTTCACTGGAATCTGTCAGACCGGCATCAATGTCGAGCGCAATCGCGCTGTCTTCATTGCCAGAAGCGTTCGACGTCTCAAGTGTTGGCGCATCCGCGACACCGGCAACATCAACCGTGATGGAATCGCTTACAGAGGCAACATCTTCACCATCGGCAGACTGAGCCGTCACACCAAGATCAAAGCTGCCAGAGAAGTCATCCGCCGGGGTGATCGTCAGGCCTTCAAGGTCATCCGATTCCAACGTCCAGGTGCCATCGCCATTGTCGGTACCAGCAGACAAGGTTGCGCCATCCGGAACGCCAGAGATCGTGACTGTAAGTGTCTCGCTGGAATCTGTTAGCCCGGCGTCAATATCAAGCGCAATCGCGCTGTCTTCCGAACCACTAGCGTCAGACGTTTCCAACGTCGGAGCATCAGCAACACCCGCAACATCAACCGTCAGGCTATCTGTTGTTACGGCGACATCTTCACCGTCGGCAGACTGGGCGGTGACACTAAGATCGAACGAACCACTAAAGTCATCGGCAGGTGTAATCGACAGGCCTTCAAGATCACCCGACGACAAAGTCCAAGTGCCATCCCCATTATCCGTACCCGCAGACAAAGTCGCACCATCCGGAACACCAGAGATCGTCAACGTCAGCGTTTCCGAGCTATCCGTCAGGCCTGCATCAATATCCAGTGCAATGGCCGAATCTTCAGCACCCATCGCATCTGTAAGTTCAAGTGTTGGCGCGTCGGCAACACCCGCGACATCAACCGTGATCGAACCAGAAGTCGTCGCTACATCTTCGCCATCTGCCGACTGCGCTGTAACATCAAGATCGAACGAACCGCTAAAGTCATCCGCAGGTGTAATCGTCAGACCTTCAAGGTCACCAGACGACAACGTCCAGATGCCGTCACCGTTATCCGTACCGGCCGACAGGGTCGCACCATCCGGAACACCGGAGATCGTGACTGTCAAAGTCTCGGAGCTATCCGCCAAGCCTGCATCAATATCTAGTGCAATGGCAGAATCTTCAGCACCCATCGCATCTGTAAGTTCAAGTGTTGGCGCGTCGGCAACACTGGCGACATCAACTGTGATCGAATCAGAGGTCGTCGCAATATCTTCGCCATCAGCCGACTGTGCCGTCACACCAAGATCGAAGCTGCCAGAGAAGTCATCTGCAGGTGTAATTGTCAGACCTTCAAGGCCACCCGATGACAGGGTCCAGGTACCGTCACCATTATCAGTCCCCGCCGACAGGCTCGCACCATCCGGAACACCAGAGATCGTGACTGTCAGAACTTCCGAACTGTCGGTAAGGCCTGCATCAATATCAAGCGCAATGGCTGAATCTTCATTGCCAGACGCATCCGCAACATCCAGCGTCGGCGCATCAGCTACACCGGCGACATCAACCGTGATCGAATCTGAAGCGGTCGCAACATCTTCACCATCGGCAGACTGTGCAGTCACACCAAGATCGAACGAACCGCTAAAGTCATCTGCAGGTGTAATCGACAGGCCTTCAAGATCACCCGACGACAAAGTCCAAGTGCCATCCCCATTATCCGTACCCGCAGACAAAGTCGCACCATCCGGAACACCAGAGATCGTTACAGTGAGAACTTCACTGGAATCTGTCAGAGCCGCATCAATATCGAGCGCAATCGCACTATCTTCAGTACCAGACGCATCCGCCACATCCAGCGTCGGCGCATCGGCGACACCAGCTACATCAACTGTGATGGTATCGCTAACATTGGCAACGTTTTCACCATCCGCAGACTGGGCGGTGACACCCAAGTCAAAGCTTCCAGAGAAGTCATCCGCTGGCGTAATCGTCAGACCCTCAAGATCATCCGATCCCAACGTCCAGGTGCCATCCCCATTATCCGTGCCTGCCGACAAGGTTGCCCCGTCCGGAACACCGGAGATCGTCACAGTGAGAACTTCACTGGAATCTGTCAGACCGGCATCAATGTCGAGCGCAATCGCGCTGTCTTCATTGCCAGAAGCGTTCGACGTCTCAAGTGTTGGCGCATCCGCGACACCGGCAACATCAACCGTGATGGAATCGCTTACAGAGGCAACATCTTCACCATCGGCAGACTGAGCCGTCACACCAAGATCAAAGCTGCCAGAGAAGTCATCCGCCGGGGTGATCGTCAGGCCTTCAAGGTCATCCGATTCCAACGTCCAGGTGCCATCGCCATTGTCGGTACCAGCAGACAAGGTTGCGCCATCCGGAACGCCAGAGATCGTGACTGTAAGTGTCTCGCTGGAATCTGTTAGCCCGGCGTCAATATCAAGCGCAATCGCGCTGTCTTCCGAACCACTAGCGTCAGACGTTTCCAACGTCGGAGCATCAGCAACACCCGCAACATCAACCGTCAGGCTATCTGTTGTTACGGCGACATCTTCACCGTCGGCAGACTGGGCGGTGACACTAAGATCGAACGAACCACTAAAGTCATCGGCAGGTGTAATCGACAGGCCTTCAAGATCACCCGACGACAAAGTCCAAGTGCCATCCCCATTATCCGTACCCGCAGACAAAGTCGCACCATCCGGAACACCAGAGATCGTCAACGTCAGCGTTTCCGAGCTATCCGTCAGGCCTGCATCAATATCCAGTGCAATGGCCGAATCTTCAGCACCCATCGCATCTGTAAGTTCAAGTGTTGGCGCGTCGGCAACACTGGCGACATCAACTGTGATCGAATCAGAGGTCGTCGCAATATCTTCGCCATCAGCCGACTGTGCCGTCACACCAAGATCGAAGCTGCCAGAGAAGTCATCTGCAGGTGTAATTGTCAGACCTTCAAGGCCACCCGATGACAGGGTCCAGGTACCGTCACCATTATCAGTCCCCGCCGACAGGCTCGCACCATCCGGAACACCAGAGATCGTGACTGTCAGAACTTCCGAACTGTCGGTAAGGCCTGCATCAATATCAAGCGCAATGGCTGAATCTTCATTGCCAGACGCATCCGCAACATCCAGCGTCGGCGCATCAGCTACACCGGCGACATCAACCGTGATCGAATCTGAAGCGGTCGCAACATCTTCACCATCGGCAGACTGTGCAGTCACACCAAGATCGAACGAACCGCTAAAGTCATCTGCAGGTGTAATCGACAGGCCTTCAAGATCACCCGACGACAAAGTCCAAGTGCCATCCCCATTATCCGTACCCGCAGACAAAGTCGCACCATCCGGAACACCAGAGATCGTTACAGTGAGAACTTCACTGGAATCTGTCAGAGCCGCATCAATATCGAGCGCAATCGCACTATCTTCAGTACCAGACGCATCCGCCACATCCAGCGTCGGCGCATCGGCGACACCAGCTACATCAACTGTGATGGTATCGCTAACATTGGCAACGTTTTCACCATCCGCAGACTGGGCGGTGACACCCAAGTCAAAGCTTCCAGAGAAGTCATCCGCTGGCGTAATCGTCAGACCCTCAAGATCATCCGATCCCAACGTCCAGGTGCCATCCCCATTATCCGTGCCTGCCGACAAGGTTGCCCCGTCCGGAACACCGGAGATCGTCACAGTGAGAACTTCACTGGAATCTGTCAGACCGGCATCAATGTCGAGCGCAATCGCGCTGTCTTCATTGCCAGAAGCGTTCGACGTCTCAAGTGTTGGCGCATCCGCGACACCGGCAACATCAACCGTGATGGAATCGCTTACAGAGGCAACATCTTCACCATCGGCAGACTGAGCCGTCACACCAAGATCAAAGCTGCCAGAGAAGTCATCCGCCGGGGTGATCGTCAGGCCTTCAAGGTCATCCGATTCCAACGTCCAGGTGCCATCGCCATTGTCGGTACCAGCAGACAAGGTTGCGCCATCCGGCACGCCAGAGATCGTCACAGTGAGAACTTCACTGGAATCTGTCAGAGCCGCATCGATATCAAGTGCAATCGCACTGTCTTCATTGCCAGACGCATTGGTGGTCTCAAGTGTTGGCGCGTCGGCAACACCGGCGACATCAACCGTGATCGAACCAGAAGTCGTCGCTACATCTTCGCCATCTGCCGACTGCGCTGTAACATCAAGATCGAACGAACCGCTAAAGTCATCCGCAGGTGTAATCGTCAGACCTTCAAGGTCACCAGACGACAACGTCCAGATGCCGTCACCGTTATCCGTACCGGCCGACAGGGTCGCACCATCCGGAACACCGGAGATCGTGACTGTCAAAGTCTCGGAGCTATCCGCCAAGCCTGCATCAATATCTAGTGCAATGGCAGAATCTTCAGCACCCATCGCATCTGTAAGTTCAAGTGTTGGCGCGTCGGCAACACCGGCGACATCAACCGTGATTGATCCACTGGTCGTGGCGACATCCTCGCCATCCGCAGACTGGGCCGTCACACCAAGATCAAAGCTGCCAGAGAAGTCGTCGGCCGGTGTAATCGTCAAGCCTTCAAGGTCACCAGACGATAGCGTCCATGTACCGTCACCGTTATCCGTGCCCGCCGACAGGGTCGCACCGTCCGGAACACCGGAGATGGTGACCGTCAGTGTTTCAGAGCTGTCGGTCAGACCCGCATCAATATCCAGCGCAATGGCACTGTCTTCATTGCCAGAAGCGTTCGACGTTTCCAGCGTTGGCGCATCTGCAACGCCAGCTACATCAACTGTGATGGTATCGCTAACATTGGCAACGTTTTCACCATCCGCAGACTGGGCGGTGACACCCAAGTCAAAGCTTCCAGAGAAGTCATCCGCCGGTGTGATCGACAGGCCTTCAAGGTCGGTTGAGCTCAGCGTCCAGGTCCCATCGCCATTATTGGCACCAGCCGACAGGGTCGCACCATCCGGAACGCCAGAGATCGTGACTGTAAGTGTCTCGCTGGAATCTGTTAGCCCGGCGTCGATATCGAGTGCTATCGCTGAATCTTCAGTACCAGACGCATCCGCAACATCAAGCCTCGGCGCATCCGCAACACCCGCAACATCAACCGTAATTGATCCGCTGGTCGTCGCAACGTCTTCACCATCCGCAGACTGAGCGGTAACGCCGAGATCAAAACTGCCAGAGAAGTCATCGGCTGGCGTAATCGTCAGACCTTCAAGGTCACCAGACGACAACGTCCAAGTACCATCGCCATTATCCGTACCCGCCGACAGGGTCGCACCATCCGGTACGCCAGAGATGGTCACCGTCAGAACTTCCGAGCTATCGGTAAGGCCTGCGTCGATATCCAGTGCAATGGCAGAATCTTCGTTGCCAGAAGCGTTCGACGTCTCAAGTGTTGGCGCATCCGCGACACCGGCAACATCAACCGTCAGGCTATCTGTTGTTACGGCGACATCTTCACCATCAGCAGACTGAGCAGTGACGCCCAGATCAAAGCTGCCAGAGAAGTCATCCGCTGGCGTAATCGTCAGACCTTCAAGATCACCTGAGCTCAGCGTCCAGGTACCGTCACCATTATCCGTGCCTGCCGACAAGGTTGCCCCGTCCGGAACACCGGAGATCGTCA
>CAXBME010000065.1:0-12198 GCA_963976765.1 uncultured Planctomycetaceae bacterium | reverse complement strand
AAAGCTGCCCGATCGTACATCGAAAGGGCAAAGGAGCCGCCACCGGATTTTCAACTTTCAACACTCAGCGGGACATCATCAGCATATGGGGCAAACTGTTCGAGGCCATCGTCAGCTGTCCCGGTAGCCCGCAGTTTCTCAGCTTCATCGTGGCGGGGCGCGCCGTTTGACGTGAGTGCTGGCAGTGACTCGACCGCTCCGTGAACGTCGAGTAATCTCGGATCCGTGTAGACGTTCGCCGTGAGAACTGGAGACGAATGCCGCATGGCAGCCTGAGTTGTCCGCAGCGGGACACCTGCCCGGCTCAAATGAGTGCCGAACGTGTGCCGCAAAGCGTGAATGTCGAGCGTCCGACCACGGTCGTCTCGTTTCGCGATGCCAGCGGCCTTTAAGTCACGGTCCAGCACTCGCAACAGACTCGACGGCACATTGAACAGCAGGTCGTCCGGTGACAGCTCAGCTTCGTTGTCGTCGCCCTGTCGCCGCGCAGCCCCCGCTTTGAAGCTGACGGTTGGTGAGTTCCGAACGGCGTGCCGTCGAGCTGTCAGACGTTCTGTCAGCCACTTAACCCACGGCCCCTTTTAGGGGCCTTCCTCATACCCCCGGCTCTGCCGGTGGTCCTGATTGTGCCTGCGTTCTGCGGAGATAACCTGTCACTGGCTACCGACTTTGCTCATGGTCAAAAACGCCTTGGCAAATAACCTGCCGGTTTCAAGTTGTCCTGCGGTGTTGTAATGCACGTTCATCGGATGTTTCTCAATGTCCCGCAGGATGACAGTTCGTGTGTGCGGGATTTCGGTCTGGGCAGCCCATTGAGCCTTCAGCACGAATTCGACAGCGGGATACGGTCCCGCCACTCGCTGCGGTGTAATGTCAGAGATGTCGTCAGGGTCTTCGCTGCGCCGCATCGATCCACACAGAAACGGGAGATTGGGAACTCCAGTGTCCCGTCTGATGGCTGCGACGAGTGATTTCAGATTGTCGAGATACTCCTCGGCGACGGCGATGTTCTTCATGTCCCCGCCACCCTGAAGCCACAGGAAGCCGACGATCTCGATCTCTCGGGCTTTGCGTGCCTGATCGACCTTTTGAATCAGTTGCTTGTAAAGCGAACCGGTTCGTCCTTGGCCAACCCGATTGGCATCTTCCTTCGACCAGTCTGGTTTCCACGTCAGGATGCTCGTACCGCCCACCGCCAGTTTGATGATGCCGATAGTCTCCTCGGGCCATGCCTTGGTCATCTCGTGACCAAAGGCGATTTCAGGACCAAACGAGAACTCGGTCATTCCAAACTTCTGCTGGTTCTTCGCAGCCTTCCGATTGGGTTTCAGCGGTTGCCACTTGCCATTCTCGAACATCAGCACCCGGTCGTTGCCTGTTCTGAGTTCGTCGGGCAACTTTTGACTGTCACCCCAGCCGACCATGTTCGATTGGCCCGCAAGGATGAAGACCTTGAGCGGCTTGTCGGCGGCATCCAGCGACCGGATTTCCAAGCTCAACAGGAGCATCAGCAGAAGGAAAGTGCGTATCATGATTGATCTCAAATGAGAGATGCCGACCCCGGAACAGCCCACGGCACTCAGCATGACAGGACCAGCATCTTGGACGAAGTGACTTACCAGCTTGAGCCGGACCTTACATCAGAAGAGTTCGTGGATGTCCTGCTGCGATCTACTCTCGCAGAACGACGACCGGTTGATGAGCCTGAAACCATCCGGGCCATGCTGGCGAATGGGGATGTCATCATAACGGCACGTTCCGGGAATCGGATCGTCGGTGTCTCACGAGCCATCACAGACTTTGGCTACTGCACATATCTATCCGATCTGGCCGTCGATGAGGAGTTTCAGAGGCGGGGTATTGGCCGGGAACTGATCCGTCTCACGCACGAAGCCGCAGGGCTGCATACGACGTTGGTTCTGTTGGCGGCTCCAAAGGCCGCTGACTACTACCCGCACATCGGAATGTCGAAACACGGTTCGTGCTGGATCACGAAGAGAGCGTCTCGTGACGCTGACGAAGATGAAGATGAAGCGTGAGCTTTCGGAGAACGAAGTTGATGATGACGTTGCAGGAAAAGCACAAGACGCTGACGGAAAGTCGGAAGGTTCGGGCTGCCAAAGGTGCCCGCTATCCTCAGTGCCTTGAAGGCGAACGGGCCTGCCCGCCAGAAGATGTCGGCGGCGTCTGGGGCTATGCCGAGTACCTTGAGATTCTCGCTGATCCTCAGAATGACCAGCACCAAGACTTCCTTCAGTGGTATGGTCCGTTCGACGCTGAGCAGTTCGACGCAGTGAAAACCACGAAAGACATGCGACGAGGATTGCCGGACTGGAGGCAGCTTCTATGACACAAGAGTCACAGATTGCTGGCCGGTGGCGCATCACATCAATGGAGATGTGGGATCAGGACTTTGTGGATGAGGAAGTCTCCGGTTACATCGAATTTACAGCGGAAGATCAAGGTGAGTTTCAGTTCGGCTACGTCCAGTGTGGAATCGACTGGCAGGAGACCGAACGTAATGGTCAGACAGCAGTTGAGTTCTCGTTCGAAGGTATGGATGAAATGTCGCCCACTTCCGGTCAGGGATGGGCGATCCTGAATGGCGACACTCTCGACGGAATGATTTTCTTCCATCAGGGCGACGAGTCAGGATTCACGGCCCAACGTCAATGACTCCAGCGGCACAAGACATGAGCGAACTCGATTCAAAAGGCCCGGCAAACCGTGAATCGGTCACTCAGCTTCGCAGTGTCGAGCCAGTCGACCTGCCGATTCTGTTCGAGTTTCAACTCGATGAAGAAGCGAATGAATGCGCCGCAACAAATCCTCGAAGCAAAGACGAATTTGACGCTCACTGGACTGCGATTCTGAGTGATGTCAAAGTCAGCGTAAGAACAATTCTAGCCGACAATGTTGTTGCCGGGTGCATCTCGTGTTTCGAAGCCGATGGCGATCCTGTATCGGCTATTGGATCGGAACACCGTTCTGGGGAAAAGGCATCGCCACGCAGGCGTTACAACTTTTGCTACGGGAAATCCCTGAGCGGCCACTGTCATCGTTCGTAGCGGCTCACAATGTTGCATCGATTCGAGTCTTAGAGAAGTGCGGGTTCGTACCGACTGGTCGTCGCCATTCCCCAGCATCAGATCGTTACAGGGAATGTGAAGAACTGATCTTCGTAAGGAACTGAAATGATGTTGAACGGTTTCACTGGCTTTCTGCTGGCCTTCGTTTTCAGCGATGCCGTCTTGGCTGAAGGCAATGACAGCCATCAACCTTTGGCAACTTCATTTCTGAAGAACGGTGTCACGGCTCATCGTGGCAATTCAGGCGACTTCCCGGAGAACACGATCCCGGCATTTCAGAGTGGGATCGATCTCGGTGCCGACTGGATCGAACTCGACATCCTTCGTACGAAAGACGGCCAACTGATCGTGATTCATGACACGACAACAAAGCGTGTCGGCGATCAGAATCTTGTCGTCGCCAAATCCACCTATCAGGAACTGGCGAAGGTCGATGTTGCCAGTGACTTTCGGCGGCGGACCAAACAGAGTGTCGAAGAATGTCCGCCTGAAAGAATCCCACTTTTGAAGGACGTTCTGTTGCTGGTCATGAAACAGAACAGAAGCCGTGTGTCGATTCAACCCAAGATGGACTGCGTAGCCGCTGCTGTTGCTCTCGTTAAAGAACTGAAAGCTGAGCGGTGGGTCGGGTTTAACGACGGAAACCTTGCATACATGACTGAAGTGAAGCGACTGGCTCCAGACATCCCGGTATTCTGGGATCGGGGAGCCAGCACAGACATTAATGAAGACATTCGCATCGCCAGACAGCATGGCTTCGAGACGCTCGTGCTGCACCACAGCGGCGTCACGCCGGAGAATGTCCGAAAGATCAAGGCTGCCGGAATTGAGGTCGGAGCGTGGACGGTCAATGATGCCGCCACGATAACACATTTGCTCGATGCCGGTGTCGAGCGACTATACACCGACTTCCCCGGTGCGCTGCTCAAGCTCAAGAAGGAGCGGCAGAACGCACAATCAACTGAAGGTGGACAATGAGAATTCGATTGCTGACAGCGGTGCTGTTATTGGTGGTGGTAAACCTGATCCATGCTGCTGATCGCCCCAACGTGTTGTTTATCGCCGTTGATGATCTCAGGCCGGAACTGGCGTGTTACGGCAAACAGCACATTCACTCTCCGAACATTGACCGGCTGGCGAAATCTGGTGTCCTGTTTGAGCGGGCTTACTGCATGGTGCCGACGTGTGGAGCGTCACGAGCCAGTCTGATGACCGGGATTCGGCCAACACGCAATCGGTTTGTCAGTTATCTTACACGAGCCGATCAGGATGCTCCCGGCATCACGACTCTGAATACTCAGTTTCGAAAGAATGGCTACTACACCGTTTCTCTCGGCAAGGTATTTCACCATCCAACCGATAGCGGTGAAGGCTGGTCCGAATCGGCGTGGAGACCGAAAGACATCCCATGGTATCGGAACCCCGAAAATCACGAACTGCACACAAAACGTCAGAAACAAGGCAGCCGTAAGCGAGGACCAGCGTGGGAATCGGCAGATGTACCTGACGATGCCTACGCCGATGGCGTAATTGCCGAGCGAGCCATCGCTGATCTGCGACGACTGAAGGAGCGGGAAGAGCCATTTTTTCTGGCTGTCGGCTTTCTGAAACCGCATCTTCCATTTATTGCCCCTAAGAAATACTGGGACTTGTACGACCACGACCAGATTCACCTGCCCGACAACTATCACGTCCCGAAAGATGCTCCGAAGGAGTCGATTCATACGTCAGGCGAAATGAGGGCCTATGCGGGGATTCCGGCGAAAGGTCCGGTGTCGGACGAGACGGCACGCAATCTGATTCATGGCTACTACGCTTGCGTGAGTTACACCGACGCTCAGATCGGGAAGCTGCTTGATGAACTCAACAGGCTTGAACTCTCTGAAAATACAATCGTGGTCCTGTGGGGCGATCATGGCTGGAACCTCGGCGAGCACACACTGTGGTGTAAGCACTCCTGCTACGAGACCTCGATGCAGATTCCATTGATCGTGCGGGCTCCGGGAATCAATGGCGGACAGCGGAGAACCGGACTCATTGAGACGATTGACCTGTATCCAAGTTTGTGTGAACTCGCTGGTCTGTCGTTGCCCGATCATCTGCAAGGTCGCAGCTTTGTCACGCTGATGAAGAATGCGAAGGCCGAATGGAAGTCTGCTGCCGTAGGGCGGTTCCAGAACGGCGACACGATCCGTACCAACACATTCCGATTTACCGAGTACACTGACAAGACGGGGAAGCAGTCGTCACGAATGCTCTACGATCACAAAGTTGATCCCCACGAGAACGTGAACGTTGCTGGAAGTCAGGAAGAAACAGTTGTGAATCTCACTGATGAACTCCACAGACTGATGGGACGGGACAGGAAATGAAACTCGTGGTGCCAGATGCCGAATAGCAATCAACAGATCGTACCCGGCATCACTGTGACAACTTCGGGACAGGCAACCGTCGATCCATCGCTGGCAGATGTCTTGTTTGATCTGGCAATCAAACTCGAAGAACGGACGCATCTGCCCGTCGATGTTGAGCATGTTCTGGCGGCAATCGTGCTGGCTGCTCGCAAGGGCGAGATTCAACCAGACAGACCGCTCTCATCAAACGACCCGGCACTTACGGACATTCTGGCGGTCCATGCGAAAACCGTCTTCACAGCCTACGGTGGCAAAGTCGGCATGTATGACTAACCGTTGGGAGAAGTCATGCTCATGATCTTCTCATCACAGACATTCATGAGCAAATCAAGCATCTACCCGGTCATCTTCAAGACTCATTTCGTCTTCGAAATTTTGTAGCCTGAACCTTTTGCTTCTGCATTTCTCTTGCAGGTTCGGCAGCTTGGTGGCCGGTTTCCGTGGCTGCTGCCGCTGATTCTTCGACATGGCTACTCCTTCGTAATCCGCCTCTGCTCCAGCAGCCATTCATACAACGCAGGATTGTCGTAAGTTTCAGTCCATGAGTCGTGGCCAGCCTCTGGATAGACCGTCAACTTTGGATCGCCGCCTTTCTTCTTGAGGGCATCGATCATCTCCTGAGATCGTTCGAGTGGTACGCCAGTGTCTTTTCCACCATGAAAAGCCCAGACAGGCAGGTGTGTAAAACTGCGGGTCCAGTAGACTTCGCCGCCGCCACAGATCGGAGCAATGGCAGCTAAACGGTTCGGGGCGAACGAGGCCATTTGCCATGTGCCAAACCCGCCCATGCTCAGGCCTGTCACACAGATACGATCCTGATCGATTTTGTACCTGTTGCAGAGATCATCAAGCAGAGCATTAAGTTCAATGGGTTCCCAGCGTCGATCTTTTCGACACTGCGGTGAAACGACGATAAAGGGGAACTCTTTGCCTGCTGCGATGAGTTTCGGTGGTCCATGCTTCTTGACGAGTTCGAGATCGTCACCACGCTCCCCGGAACCATGGAGAAACAGCAGCAGTGGCCACGATTCCTGCTTCTCGTAGTCCTTTGGCAGATACAGCAGATAGTCCATCTGCACCTTCACCTGCGTCTCCAAGGTGGCAGCGTTCTGACCAGTGGGATCGGCAGCGAACGTAAAGTTGTTGCTTGCGGCAAACAGCAACAGGAGAAGCAGTCGGATTGGTTTCATGAGATTGTCTCGTGTCTGGATTAGAGAAAGCATGATTCTACCGAGCGGATTCGTAGCCGGATAGAATTCGATTGAAACAGCAAGGACGAAATACATTCATCCTGACCAGAAGCTGACACTCGATGAGTCGAATGACTTTCATAGTTCAGCATGGTCTGGCGATGTGAGAGTGAAGGCAGCACGATGACAACCGAGAAACAGAAGATGCTCGCTGGTGAATTGTATGATCCTCTCGACTCCGAACTCGTCCGGGCCAGAGAACATGCCAGAGACCTTTGCCAGAACCTCAACGCAACTCGGGAGAGTGAACAGGATTTTCGCCGTCAGATTCTGACTGAGTTGTTTGGCAGCGGCGGTGATTCCGTCTGGATGCAGCCGCCGTTCTATTGTGACTATGGCAGTAACATTCACCTCGGCGAGCGGGTCTTCTTCAATTTCAACTGCGTCGTTCTCGACGTTTGCGAGGTTCGAATCGGTAAGTTTACGCTCTTTGGCCCCGCCGTTCAGATTTACACGGCCACGCATCCAATGGATGCCGAGCTGCGTCGCACGCAGGAATCCGGCAAGCCTGTCTCGATTGGTTCCGATGTCTGGGTTGGCGGGGGAGCGATCATCTGTCCCGGCATCACGATTGGATCAAAAACAGTAATCGGTGCAGGAAGCGTTGTAACGAAGGGCATCCCTGAGAACGTATTTGCTGCTGGTAACCCCTGTCGGGTCATCCGAGAGATCAGCGAGAACGACGCCCCAACGGGTCTTACCGAATCATGATGGAATGCTGCCATGTCAAACTTCATTTGCACAACATGCGGTGCTCAATACGCCGAGTCGGATGAGCCACCAGCCGAATGCAACATTTGCACTGACGAGCGACAATTTATCGGCTGGACAGGTCAGAAATGGACGATGCTGAAGAATCTTCAGGAGTCGCATCGGAACGTCGTCAGGCTGGAAGAAGCTGGTCTTTTCGGAATAGGAATGGAGCCTTCGTTCGCCATCGGTCAACGGGCATTGCTCATCACTCGCCCGGAAGGAAACATTCTCTGGGACTGCATACCGCTGATCGACGATGCTGTTGTCGAGATGGTGAAAGGCATCGGTGGCATCTCGGCCATTGCCATCAGTCATCCGCATTACTACACCGGCATGCTCGAATGGAGCAGAGCATTCGACTGCCCCATCTATCTGCACGTCGCCGACCGTCAGTGGGTGATGCGTCCTGACTCCGCTATCGAGTTCTGGGACGGTGAAAACAAAGAGCTTGGCAAGGGAATCACGCTGGTCCACTGTGGCGGCCACTTTGAAGGCGGTTCCGTTCTGCACTGGCCTGACGGAGCAGGTGGTAATGGTGTAATTCTGAGTGGCGACATCTTGCAAGTCGTTCAGGATCGGCGCTGGGTGAGCTTCATGTACTCCTATCCGAACCTGATCCCGCTGCCTGTATCGACCGTTCGCCAGATTGTGGATGCGGTTGACCCGTTTGAGTTTGATCGCATCTATGGAGCATGGTGGGGCAAGACCGTCTTCACTGACGCAAAGTCATCAGTTCATCGATCAGCGGAGCGGTATCTTCGAGCCATTCAGGAATGAAATCATATCAGACTCAACACGAGAGACTCTCGTTCTGCTGAACCGAATCCTGCTTCGCTGCTGGATACTCGGTTTTGCCATGGTCTTCATCTGGCTTGGTGCCATTCTGCTAATGGGCAACGTGATCCACGATCTTCACGGGTCAATGTTTGGTCTGACAAATCATGAACTCGATGTCATTTTCTATTGTGGGTTGGGGCTCTGGAAGCTGGCCGTCCTTGCCTGTTTCTTTATTCCGTGGCTGTCCATCAAACTGGTACTGAAGAAATCATGACTGAAGCGACCGATGTGCAATTCCTGCAAGCTGCTATCGAAGAAGCCCGCAAGGGGTTGGCCGAGGGCGGTATTCCCATCGGCTCCGTCTTAGTGATCGACGGAGAGATTGTTGGAAGAGGTCATAATCGTCGAGTGCAGAATGGCAGTGCAATTCTGCACGCCGAGATGGATGCCGTTGAGAATGCAGGGCGACTCAAAGCCAGCGAATATCGCCGGGCCGTGCTGTACTCAACACTCTCGCCGTGTGACATGTGTTCGGGCATGGCTCTGCTCTATTGCATTCCTCGGATTGTCATCGGAGAGAACCAGACATTCCGAGGGCCGGAAGAGTATGTTCGGTCGAGGGGAGTCACGCTTGAAATCGCTGACGACCCTGTGTGTGTTAAGTTGATGCAGGACTTTATTCGGTCCAAGCCTGAACTCTGGAACGAAGACATCGGGGAACACTGACTGATTCTTTGGTTGATGACGATGGAAGAACACTGCTGTGGCTGATCGGCCAGACGTACTCGTCAAGGATCGCATGGAGAATCGGACCAAGATTCATCTTGGCTCTTGGATTTCGTGTGCCAGTAAGCCCAAAGAATCAAAAGCCCCTGAAATGGAAGCCGCAACAGGTGAAATATCGGCGGCGCTGGCAGAATGTCTGGATTCTGAAAGAGGTAGATGTTTGCTGGGAAGACGGCAATCAGTAGGGCAATGATTCCCCATGCAGCCATTCTGGAAACTTTCGGCACAAATAGCAGAACGCCAAGCACCACTTCGCAGAAACCGCTCAGGATCACCAGTTCGTAGTGGGCCGGAAGGTACGGCGGCATGATCTTGAGATAGAAGTCCGGCTTGACGAAATGCATGATCCCAGCACCAAGCATGAAGACTGCCAGAATCAATCTCGATGTCGTTTTGAGTCGACTCATTCAGTGTCCTTTGGAATTTCGATGTGGAAACTGAGAGTCGCTTTCAACAGATCAATTAAAGCTGAGTCCATGAAGGCGTAGTCGTCTGGAATGTTGAGGCAAATGAGTTTCTTGGCGACAAGAATGTCAGCAAACTGGGCCTCAAGCCTGCGTTTATGCTTCTTTTCCATGACGAAAATCATGTCAGCCCAGCCGACATGGCCAGCCGTCACTTTGACACGAGCACCTTTCTCCGTTCCTGCTGATCTTGCGGCGTAGTTGTTGAATCCATCAAAAAGCCGCTCGGCAGTTGGGCTTCGCCATTGGTTCTTGCTGCAAACAAAAAGCAGTTTCACTTGAATGAATTCTTTTGAAGCCATGTACTCGCTAAATGACTGGACAGCTACTCGTTTTGAATCTGCCTGAAGGTAAGGTTAATTCGTTCGCCGACATCCTGCTTAGTCTTAGGGACTTCATGCTGCCAAAACTGCTGCATTGTTCCTGCCATGATGATGAGCGTCCCATGCCCAGCAGAAAAAGTCATCGTTTCCCTGCTCGCCTTGTGCCTGATTCTGAACTTTTGAGTCGCCCCCAATGACACGGAGCCAATGACGTTCCCCATTTCTGGTTCATCGTCAGAGTGCCAGCCCATGCTGTCTGATCCTGATCGATAGCGGTTCAGCAGGCAGGAGTTGTACTCGCCATGAACAGCTTCGATGCTGTCTTTGATTTCAAGCAGAGTCGGCGTCCATGAGTGAGCTACGTTGACCGTACTTGAGTATCGATAGGTCAATCCTTTATCGCCATAGAAAGCTGTAAGTCTGGGTTGCTTATGCCCGAACACACCGGGCTTCTGCTCCCAGCAGCAGTTATCCCTCAACTCGACAAAGTACCGGTCTGAAAGCTCTGGAGGCAGGAAAGGCTCTTCGTAGAGCAGAATACCGCCGTCTCTCAGGTCGATGAACTGACGAGCCATCGCTACGACTTCTCAATTATGAAACAGGTCACATCTTCATCATTGCGCACCCTGCCAGTCACTCATTGGCACCGTTGCTCGGCTGTATCATACTTTTGGCGGGTCGCACTTCTCGATCATAATGAGCATCACATGGGACTATTTGGATTTCTGTTCGGTGGCAACAAATCGAACGTTGAATTTCTGCCTGATCGCATCTGGCTGACTGAAAAGGCCAAAGAAAGTGGCATTCGAGCGGAGATTGAGAAAGAAGCTGCCTCGCAGCCTGCCGGGATACTGCTTGTCACTCATTTTCCCGACACGCTGAAGTATCTGAGCGAACTTCAGACGGCGATTGACGCAGACTTTGACCTGCGGCTCGCCTCCGAACTAACGAGCGATCTCACGTCTCTGCTGACGTTTGATGACCGGCAGTACGTTATTCTGGTCGCCGAGAGGCATCCACTGCGGTCTCACGATGACCGGATCGTTGAATTCGCCGAAGACTTGCCATGCAAATGCCGGATGGCATTTCACTTGTCGCTTGAAGACCCACTCATAAAGGTATTCATCGGCCCCACGATAGAGCCTCTTCTGCGGACACTCGGTATGGAAGAGAGCGAGGCCATCGAGAGCAATATGGTCAGCCGTAGAATCGCAGCCGCACAAAAGAAGATTGGAGCTTCGGTGTTCGGTGACACTGAGGCCGACAATGCTCACGAATGGCTGAAGTCCAACATGCCCGACTTCGATGCCTGAAAGCCGTTCCAACTTTTGGAATGACACCTCAGAATCATTCCTTGATCCAGTTACACGATTCAGAGGCGGGCACTTTGCGGTGGAAGTAGGCACAACCACCACCACCGAAATGTTCCAAGCCGTCGTCCACTTCAGCCTGAAACCATAGTTCGCTTCGGCAATCCGATTCCTCAACAGTCACAGTTACCCGAAACGGAGTGCCGTGACGGCCCTCGCCCGTACTCACGAATGTTCGCCCGACTTTGCTGAGTAGCTTCTCCTCCGACATCGTTCGGTAAGGAGCGGCGAATCGCTCAACAATCTCGTCTTTCTCTTCCCGTGAAAGCGGTCGCAGAAACACGCCTGTGCCTCGATTGTTTTCGTCGGTCTCTTCAACGAACACGCATTCCTCGACGGCATACTCGTACCACCACGAGCCTTCGCATAGCTCCCACGACTCCTCAAATTCGTATCTCGTACCGACAGCCAACGGTCCAACGACAAGCAGTGACGATGCAGAAGAAGTTCAGGACGAAAAGTCTCCAGCAAACAAAAAGCCGATCATTCCAATTGTCGCTGGCATTCTCATTGTTGCCGTGATTGGAATTGCAGCGATCTTCATGCAGGGTGATGAAGAAACCGCAGCCGAAACTGTTCCACCCGAGATCAACAAGGAACTCTTCGACAAGCCATTACGGGCTGCACTTGCGTTTAGTCCGGGAACACCCATTGGTCTGATTGACGAGCTAAAACTGATCGAACCGGCACTCAAAACCGATGGTGACCGCGAGGTCCATCGGCTGTTGCAAGATGTTGTAACGTGCCAAAAAGAAAGCCAAACCTTGGAATTCTTCACGTCCCAAGAGTTTACAGACATCTTTGAGGCAATGAAGGCACAAGGTGAGAAAGCATTGGTCAGTTTCGAAGAACTCCGACAACTAAATGCAAACGCACTTAATGAACCAGACATTGCAAATGCACTCAGCAAGGCATCATGGAGTGCCCCTGATTTCTGTACCACGGCTTATGAGAGTTCGGGTTGGGTAAGGG
>CAXBME010000064.1:0-12466 GCA_963976765.1 uncultured Planctomycetaceae bacterium | reverse complement strand
ACACACACACACACACGTACAAGTCAGCCGAAAACACAGAGAAATGCAATCTCCACAAACTCATTAAACTCGATTATAACTTATTACACTCCAAGATATCGGGGTCTGTGCCCCAGCACTCATCAATGGTTTCGAACCACCGATTCACCATCCAGAAATTCCGATATCCAGCCTCTGCCGTCCCGCTTGCGCAGATTCCAATTGCAAAGCCGTTCTTCTTGCATCCTCTGCCATTCGAAAAGCAGATTCGCCCGTCCACCTGCCCGTAGGCAGCAAACCAAGCTCTGCCAATAATGTAATCAATCTCCGCTCTTGGTCCGAACGCTATTCCAACACTTGCACAATCGCAGCAGCATTCTCTATTCCATGCGGGGCACGAAGAGCATTCATCTTTCAACTTTACGTTCAGCCTCCCAAGCTCGAAGCCGCCCCCAAAATCAATAAGAATAGGGATCATTCCAATCCCAAGTGGAACATGAACCTTATAGTAAAGCCCAAGCACAATAGCCGCCTCTAAAGAGAACGACATTTTCTTTCCTTTTACAATTCCACCTTTCCAGCAGCAATCGACCTCAAGATCTTGAAACTTTGCTTCAACAACATAAATTGAATGGCCAAAACCCGCGTCAATTTCCACTCCTTCCTCTTTTTTTAGTCCGTTGACTTCGCGAAACCGCAGTGGATTGTTTCCGACAAACGCGTACCTGTTCAAACCGTCTTCGTAGCCGACGGGGTCTGGCCGAAGAAAACGTTCGGACTGCGAGTCATAGACTCGGTGTCGAAACAGTGACAGGCCGTCGACCTCTTGACTAAGTTGCGACATGAAAGTCGGTGCCCACGGCGTCGAAATCTCTTCAATCGGGACACCAGCAGAGCTCAGTAATGAGATGCTGCCGTACGGGCTGTAGTTGCAATACTCTACAACTGCTCCCGCACTATTGCTGAAGGCTCGGACGTTAAACTGCGGATCCGAGTGACAATAGGTTATCTCATCTGTCTGCGCAAGTGCATAAACTTCATTAATGTGAATCCCGGTAATACGATTCTGCTTTAAAGAGCCATCCGGCGCATAAACGCCGACGAGACGATCTTTGCTCCAGATTAACATGGAAGTGTTGCCATCCGAGGTAACTGCTATTCTGCGTCCGAACGCGTCATATGAAAACGTCGTATCAGAGCTGTCTGATATGATCCGATCGACGCTCTTGGAAAGCCCCCACTGGTAGATTCGACCATCACCTTCAATGCGTCTGCCATCCACATCGGACTGATATAACGTGTTGCCGGAAGATTCTACTGCATGCGATTGAGAATAGCCCCTCATCTCAGTGTTGCCGGATTCGGTGCGCGACAGTGCATCTCCTTCCAAGGAGAGGTTCCAAGAAATGTTAGACGAACCGTTATTTCGGCTCCAGTTCGTTAATCGATCCTTATTGTCGATTGTTGCCACATATCCATATCCACTGGATCCGCCAGTGATCGTTTCGCCCGTTCGGTTCTTATTTGCGTCGTAGTCATATGCGTAATTCCCCACTGCAGTACTGGCAATCGTATTGGGACGATTGTCGGCGAAGTACGTGTAATCGGTATGTATCCCATTGCCATAAATTGCATGACTGACTCGTCCGCCATTATCGTATTGGCGGGTAACAATAGGCGAACCGTCGTATTGTACAGACAGCAGGCCGCCTGTCTGAGAATATGCTCGGACGTCAGTTGATCCGTTTGGAAATGTAAAGGCGACTGGTCGCCCGGCAGAGTCGAACGTCGTTGCGGTTTGGAATTGCGTTGCGTCAGTGTGCAGTGTCTCTTCGATTAGCCGTCCAGATCCATCATATTTGAATGTAGTGACATTAGCATATGCTGCAGTTGTGGCAGAAATCATCTTACTGTCGGCGTTGTAGTCGAACTGATGTGTGTCGCTTTCGTTGTCGTTGGTTTCAATTATGCGTTCAATCACACGTCCCGCTAAGTCGTAGTTGTACCTTGTCTCTAATCCAGCTGCTGACAAGTTGCTGGAAACGTCGCCGCTTGCCGTGTATTGAATCTGCACTCTTCTGTAAGTCGGGTCGCCTGGCTGGGAACCTGTTTCGTGTCCTGGTGAAAGAATTGCGATTCTTTGTCCTGTGTTGTCGTACTCGTACTCAGTAGTTGCACCATCAGCGTCTGTAACTGAAATGCGATTACCCATCGCGTCATAGGCAGATGTGGAATTTCCGCCGAGACGGTCAATCATTGAAGTTGCACGGCCACGAACATTTAATGTAATGACTCTCTGATTTCCTTTCGGGTCAGTAATTGAGATTGTATTTCCCTCACGATCGTGCCGAGTGTGCTGTGCATGGCCGAGGGCGTCTGTTGCGGAAATCGCTCGATCAAGTTCGTCGTAGACGAGAATGTAGCCGACTCCATTTGGGTCGTTTGTTGCTACGCGATTGCCGTTTGGATCATATTGAACAGTTCCGATATTGCCGCTTGCGTCTACTACTTCGACGATTTTTCCCAATGCGTTTCGACGGTGCCGTAGTACGTTCCCCAATGCGTCGACTCGACTAGACTCGACGACTTCTCCGTAGCTTGGCAAACTCACAATCGTGTCGTGAACATTGCTAACGGATTCGACGATTTCTCCATTTGACTCAAGGGTAACCTTCGCGACGGTGCGTCCAGTTGAGTCGGTAATATCTATGGTTGATATTCCAGAAGGGGACACCTTTTTGCTTGCGCTTCCGTCAAGGTTCAGTGCAATAAGAGAATCGGCAGCTAGCTCATTGAGCTGGTTATTAATCGCTGAGTCGTCATCAAGACTATATGTGTAGCTCCAATGCGTTGTCAGACCATAGATTCCTTGAGCCGGAGCTTGTGCAGTAGAATTGATCGGAGCTCCGTCATAGATTACAGGAGAGTCAGTGTCAACTACCCCAAGCGGAGTTAACCACGTTGTACTGGCAGTTATCCGTCCGAGTTCGTCATATCGATTGGTCGTCTCTCGAAGGGTTGAACCGTTCAAAGGGTCGTGCAAATCAGTGTGCAATTCAGCGTCTGCCACACTAACTTGATGGGTAATGTTTCCTAAAGCGTCTCTATGTGTCACTACTCCGTTTCCGGCTGGGTTAATAGATAGTACGGTTCGGTTGCAACATGAGGTTCGTAGAGTTTGATGCAAGGCGCCTCGGTAATCAGTATGTGAGCTCTGTTGTCGACTTAGATCATAGGTGAATGACTCAGTAGCCGCTTCTGGCGTATTTGTTGCGACTTCGCGTGTGGCAAGAAGGTTTCGCCCTGTGTACGTCAGTGCCGTTTGGCTTTTTTCGAACCCTTGAGCATCGTCGGGATCGAAGTAGCGAGGTGTTCGAATAAACAGAACATTGCCCTGTGCGTCGTAGTCTCGCTCTGTACGAGCCTCAATTGCGGTCCCAGACGCCATGACCTCGGCCGTAATATTTCTGCCAGCATCGAATTGGTATTGAGTGGAAAAACCTCTTCCATTTATTCGTTCAAGTGCTTGCCCGTCTTGGTTATAGACTGCGTCTGTTATAATTGCATGACCGTTGACGTCGGGATCGGGTTTTCGGACGTGTGACATGATGATGTCGTTTATGCCGAAGTACATGCCGTACCCCTCTTCGCCCGTGACGCCACCATCCTGCTCGAGGTAGTCAAGGAGTTGCTGGAAAGTTGTTCCATCGCCCAGGTACGTAGCAGCAAAAGCATCTCCATCAAAGTAGGCGTTGTTGCCGTCTGGCACGAATTCAGGAACAGTTGCCTGGATTGTGCGGATCATTCGCCCGGATGAATTGTCATATCCAAAGTACTTGCGGCGACCGTATGCGTCCTGCTCGTAGAGCTTGCGGTTGTCGACATAAACATTGTGTGTCGTCAGTGTGGTCTCCGTGTTTGGATAGACTGACTTCGCTACCATTCGATGCTTGTAATCGTAGGTGTAGTCCGTTCGGCTTCCGGCAGAGACAGTTGTGACCGGCAGGTCGGTGCCGTTCAGATACTCAACCGTGTTTTCAACGGTGACAGTCGGACTGCTGAGTGGAAACTCACTGCCGCTTTCGTCCATGTTTCCGGCGGCCAGGATTGTCTTGGTCACTCGACCTGTCGCGTCGTATTCGTAGTCAGTCAGAACGCCTCGGCGATCTTTAGAACGTACCACCAGGTTGGCATTGGCGCCCGTGCCGTAGAATTTTCGTTCGCTGGTGCCGTCTGAATACGTCGTCTTGATCAGGCGGTTACGATTGTCGTATTCGAACTGACGAACGCTGCCCGATGGATCGGAGATCACCGTCAAGCGGCCAATGTTATCCCATGTGTAATCGGTGGTGGCTCGCGGGTCGCCTTCGAAGTCGGGCGGCTCGATCACTTTGGAGATGCGATGATTACTGTCGTACTCGTAGTCAGTCCGGTTACCATTGGCGTCAATGAATGCCGCCAGCATGAACTCATTCACATGGCCGGCCGGGAAGTACTCCCAGTTCCAGGTCGCCTGGATATTGTTCTCAGTATAGTCTTCCTGGCCATAGTCACCGTAAGTGTCATCTCCGTCCCAGTAGTCTTCGTAAAAGTCGTCGGCAGCGCTCCACTTGAACAGATCAAGCTTCGTCAGATTGCCTCGGTCGTCGTAAGTAAACTGCCGAGACCGCCCCAGTCGGTCGGTATACATTGTCACGCGATCTTCTGAGTCTCGAGTATAGCTTTCCGTGCTCCCGTCTGGATGAGTAACACTGGCAAGAGCTGCGTTGGATGAAGTGTAGGCGTACTGCGTGCTGGTGCCGTGCTCATTGTAAATGTAGGCAGGCGCTCCGACGGAGTAGCTCAGAGAGTCCCCGGGGTACCCCCAGGTTGTTCCGTTTGGTTCAAGACGGTTTGATGTGTCGTCAAGATTAGTCTGCGGCAGATTTCCTCCCCACACCAGGGGAATCTCCGGCGATGGCTCGTCGATGTCCCAACCGTCAGTCCAATGATTACCGCCGGATGGATAGAACATTTTCCCGGCTCCACCGTAGACGTACATCTGATTGGATGGACCGGTCTGCATATTCATGTACGTGACTTCGCCGTCTCCATTAACGACGACGCGCACCAGGTTTGATGAGGACGTGTAGACGAAGCCGTCAACGTCAACAAGATTATTTGACAGATAGACTTGTTTCGTGCGGTGACTACCCTCTGCTGAGGGGTCGAAAAATGTCAGGCTTGTCGTCTGCGAAACCGACTCCCAGCCATAAGCGAAAGTCGACTGACTGCCATCCGGATGATTGACGGCTGTGATTTGATCATTTTCGTAGGTGTAGCTGACTGATTCACCGTTGGGCAGGTCAATCTGGCTGACTGCCCAGCGAGTCGCCACCTGCGTTTGGCCGTAGTGGAACTGGGCTGACACGCCGTGAGCGTCCGTCACGGTGTCAATCTGCCATTGCCTCTCTGGTGATTCCTGCAGCTCAGCTTCAGTCCATGACTTATACGAGATCGTCATCCCGCGATTCGTGTGGTCTCGAATAGAGACCAGACGCCCATCGCGAGGTTGCAGAAATGCCTCACCCGTGTCGATATCGATAAACTCAGAGCCTGCCTGAATGATCTCGAAATGAAAAACATCCCCGGAGTGCAGAACCAGTTCAGCCGATACAGCCTGCGTGTAGTCTGTGGCGGCTGGCTGACCGGAAGAGTCCAGCAGTCGTAGCTCGCGATAGGCATGGCTTTTCAGGGCATCGTCGTGAACCAGTGGGGACGTTTTATACTGATGAGAATTTGAAACACTGTTATTGTCAACGAATCGGCTCTGATCACTGGCTGTTGCTGGCATCATCCGCCGGGTCGAATTGGCAAGAGGGTCAAAAACCTCCACCACGGGAAGCGGGTTCCCCGAACTGCCAACATCAAAGAGCCGGAGCTGTGCATCAAAGTTCGAAAAGACACCAGGACCAAAACTGCTTTGCCGGTCCATGTCCCGGTATCGATGAATTCGCTCAATCCGCAAACCGTTACTCGCCGGCCAGTCCCAGGCGTAATGGATGTAGTTCAAAGTCTGACTATCAATAATCGAGTTACCGGTGCTGGTCATGGCCGGATGCCCACCAGCGCGCCCCAAGGCAGAAATCGCCGTGGAAGTTCCCATGGTGCTGCCAGTTGTCGTTGAGGGGACAAAAGAGCCGCCTCCCGATATCAAGCCGGCCGGCACGCCGTGCGCGGTCGGCGCAGGACTTGTTGAACCTCCACACTTACCTGTTCCGCAACCTCCCCCGCCGCTACCTGCTGGGGTTCCGTATGAGCCGGATGGCGAGCCCAGAGCACTTGCCGTCGCGCAACTCGGGGCACATCCACGATTCATGCATCGTTGTGGTGCCGTCGGCCCAGCCATCGAAAACGCTTTTGTTGGCGTGACGATCGAGCCGCCGGTCACTGCCGGCGGATTCGGGATCGTCGCAAGAGTCGGGGTCCCTCCGCCGCCTTGCGCTTTTGCCGGCTCCGGCTTGTTATCAAGGGTCAGATACACTGCCCCCGCCACCAGAACAGCAAAGACCGCAAGTGACCATTTTCGTGACGACTTCACTATACGACTAACCATGTTGCCCACTCCCTTAATTCACGACTGTTTTACAGTGTGTGCGACGATGTAATTTGTGTATTGCGAAACCTGAAACCCGCAGGATCGCTCCGCGAATGCCCAGTTTCTGATTGTTATCGCGATTTCCGATTTCACAACTCAGTTATTTGCTGCCTGGCCTGTACGGACCGATCCAAGTGCTGCCGTCTGCCGAGGCTCTGTCACGTGGACGGTGTACTTCGCCTGGCCGGATGTCATTGGCGAGGCCGCCAGAATATTGACATCACCAATCGTGCCTGGCGGACCACTAAATGCTGTTCGTGCCACCCCTTTGTTGTCCGCTCGGACCGTAATCGTCGTGAGCCGGTTTTCGAACGCTCCCAGATCGAGCGACGTAAATGTCACTGGAGCGCCGGCAACTGTTTTTACTTTCAGAGAAACGGACTCGCCCTGTTCTGCATACTGCAGAGCAGGGCTCATCCCCTTCAGTGTGGGAACCCCCGGTCCAGGCTGTGCCGCACGAAACGCTCGCCCTGGCTCAACGACATTCAGATAGGCATCCGGGTTTCGAGCAAACTCCTCAGCATCGAACGGTTGAGGTTTATGAAACAGCGAAACGCGTTCCGGGTTGCGGTTCCCTCGTAAGGCTGCAACCGCCGACGCCACTTGAGGATTCGCATCAGCCGGCACAGGAGGAGTCGTCCCGTAATCCGTGAAGTAATCGCTCAGCGGCTTCCCGTCGTCATCCTTGCCGGGGTCTTTCGGCTTAAGAAACGGGCGGATGTCACTGGCAGGCCTCCGCACACCACCGACTTCGACAATCTGACGGACGCCGCTCGCCAATTCCCCGTCGCGGTTCACCACAAGCGGAATTTCGGGGCGGGAACGAAAGAAGATCGCAACGGCGACCAGCACGACCAAAACCAGCCCACTGAGATACAGCGACGCACGCGACTTCGAGCGCATAAAAAGCGTCTCCTAAGAGTCAGGGATGTTACTTCTCTGAATGGGAGATTGCCGTCACGGCAGCACGTTTCGAATGAAACGTTCAGAAGCGAATAAAGCAAAGGCCCGAAGGAGAAGCTGACAAATAGAGCAAAAGGCAGACGTGACACTTTGTACCGATATGCCAGAACCTGAAGGAGAAGTCAGTACACATCCACTGTGCCAGTTTGTCAAGAACTAATTTGACCATCTTGAAAATATTTGTGGACATCATCAGCTTCCAGTAGGCTCCCTCAAACAAATCCATTTCCGCACGATTTCTGGTCTGAACTCTTGCCAGTATTCGCTTACACAGCATCCGATGCCGCCGCTTCAGTGCACCGTGGAACCCTCGCGGCCGACACTCCGGTACAGGCCAGAGAGCAACTCAGGGCACAGGGGCTGGTTGTTCTTTCGCTAGCGGAAGACGCAGCAAAACGAACCGGTGCAGAGTTCACACTGCCAACTTTGTGGTCACGAATTCGCCCTCGTACGGTGGCAGAAGTGGTTCGTGAATTGTCCACTTTACTGGGGGTGGGAATCCCTCTGCTTGAAGCGTTGGACATCTCGTTGGAGCAACAAACCGGGCCGATGGAACGATGCCTGCTGCAGATTCGAGAGCAGGTCTCTACGGGCAGTAGTCTTTCGGAGGCGATGCGGGCAACGCCCGAAGCATTTGACGACCTGGCCGTCCACATGGTCGAAGTTGGCGAGAATGCTGGAAATCTTGACGACGTCCTTGGCCGACTTGCCGACTTTCGAGAGCGGGCCTTTGAGTTACAGGACAAGGTGCTGACTGCACTGCTTTATCCGCTGGTTGTTCTCGTCTGCGCCGTGGGAGTCAGTGTGTTCCTGATGACCGTTGTCGTTCCGATGTTGCTTCAGAACCTGGTCGATGCCGGTCGCGAACTTCCATGGCCGACGATTGTGCTGAAGGCTGGAAGCGACTTTCTGGTCGGTCACTGGGTCGGATTGCTCGTGGTCGTGACTTTGACAACGGTCGGGACAATGACGTTTTTAAGAAGCGATCGCGGGAAACGCACTTTTCATCGCTTCCTACTGCGGTTACCTCTCGTTGGCGAGATGGCAAGAAAACAAGGCATCAGTCGAGCGGCCATGGTAATCTGCGTGCTGCTTCGGAGTGGCGTTGAACTCTTGAGGTCATTCGAAATCGCAGCACGCTCCATCGACAATGTGGTGCTTCGCGAAGCTCTGATCGACTGCAGCGAGGAAGTCGGCATGGGAGTCGAGATCGGCGTCGCCCTGCAGCGGACGAATGTCTTTCCTCCAGCAGTTGTGCAGGTATTTGCCGTGGGACAGCAAACCGGCCGGCTTGAAGATACACTCGACCGGCTGGCGAAGGATTACGAGAAACAGGTCAATACTCTCTCAATGAGGTTGATGACACTGCTGGAGCCGATTCTGATCCTGGTGCTTTCGGCATTCGTGGGCTTTATTTTATTCGCAACAGTGTTGCCGATTCTGGAGGCGGGCAATGTTTTGTAAACGCAATGAGCTGAGGACATCGGCGACATTTGACTCGACAGGAATGACTGATGTCAGCGCCAGTCGGAAACAATATCGGCAACCTGAAACGAGGCTTTCGGGACAACCGCGAAAGTGCGACCTGAGGGCGTATTCCGTTCGTCGGGGATTCTCGCTTGTTGAACTGATGGTCGTCATTGTGATCATTGGCCTGCTGGCCGGTGTCGTCACATTCAGCGTTCGCGGCTACATGATCACCAGCAAACAAAACGTTGCTCGAACAGAGGTCGCCAAGATCAGTCAAGCTATCGAGACCTTCTACACAATGCACGACCGCTACCCAACCAACCAGGAGGGGCTCGAAGCACTTGTTACTCCGTCAGATAAGTTTCCAGACGGAATCCTGAATCGATTGCCGAATGACCCTTGGGGAACTCCGTACCAGTACAACTACCCGGGACGTACTGATCCTTATGAGGTCATCGCGCTGGGCGCAGACAAACGTGAAGGCGGCGAGTCGGCAGACAAAGACATCAGCAGTTCGGAACTCGGTGACGAACGATAAACCATCAATTCGTGGAGTCCTTATCTCTTAGAAATGCAGGCTCATGCGAAATCAAAGTCTGACTGGAGAAGGCTCGGTCGCCGATTCGTCAGGAGTCGCAAATAGCATTCGTCATTCGCACGCAACGGCAGGTGATTCGGCATTTACGCTGGTCGAGGTGATCGCTGTCACCGTCATCCTCGCGATGTTTGCGGCTGCGGCCATGCTTACCGTGCGGGATTCACTTAAGGAAGCTGGCCGAACGCTGTTCGTTGATCGCCTGCATACCATAGACAACCAGCTTCGGATTCAGGCAGGCAAGCAACACACTGGAACGGTGGTGCTCATTCTCGACCTTGATTCTCATCGACTTTCGAAGATCAATCAGTCGGCGGGAGAAACCATTCTCGCCACAGAAATACCGGTAGATCGAGTGTCAGCGGGACATCGAATCGTCCAAACTGGGCGAGTTTCGATCCAATATCGACCGGATGGCAGCAGCACTTCGTTTGCCGTCCGGATCGTGACCGGAAAGACGCCTGCCAGATGGTTGTTTGTGGCAGGAGGTACTGGGCAAACACTGGAGTACGAAAATGATGAGGAAATCGAAGCACTGCTCATGCTGCCTCAAACGACAAGGTCTTACGCTCGTTGAAGTCATCGCAGCAATTGCCCTGATGGGCACGTTGTTGGCAGCTACGATTACAGCGTATGGTCAACATGCCAGGCAGTCAGTCCTTGCAATCAAACGACTGAAAGCCATTGAGGAAATGGACCAGTTAATGGCTGCCTGGAGCGTCTCACGAAGAAGAATTCCGGTCAATGCGTCGTCGAACATCGACGGAAGCCAGGGGCTGATCTGGAAAACAACGATCGTCGATTCTTCGGAAACCAGTTTGCTCCTTTGCAATATTGTCGAGCTGGCAATTTTTGACTCAGCAGACGACGAAGCGGCAGGAACTAAGCTGTGCTCTCTTCAGATCCTTGTTCCATCTAAAGAGGAGTAACAACGGTGCGATGTTTCGCCTTTTCGGATTTAACACCGCTTCAACTGGTCTCTCGCTACATCGAAAAAGCCAGCGGCATTCAATCGACGGATCTTTCGATGGCGCGACGAGCCCGTAGTGGCATGACTCTAATCGAAGTACTCGCTGCTGCCGTTCTTGTTTCGTTGTTGATGGCCGGACTTTGTGGCATTCTCACGGGGTTACACCGACAACGTGTGGCGTTGTCCACTCTGGCAACGCCTGAGGCATGGCGATACAGACTCCAACAGCAGATCGAATGGGACTTTAAGAATGCGCGAAGATTGCATGTTCGCAGTAACCAGCTGACGCTGGTCGGATATGGAAGCAGAGATTTCCGGTCCGGAATGCCAACTCAACGGCCTTCCGAAGTGGCGTACTTTCTAGTGCCGGTCAATGGTGAACGATGGCTGGTTCGACGCGAAAGTCATCTGGACGAACTGACCAATCGGAACTCACAAATCACGGTGCTGGCAAGCGGGATCAGTGAGATTCGAGTAGGCCGACCGGAGGAGTCGATCAACGACTACGTTCCAACACTTCCCGGCATCGACCTGTCACCTGTACCAGCAAAAGTTCGATGCGTCATGCTCAAAGAAGATGACACCTTGGCTACTGACGTCACGATTATTCGAGGGGTAACCTGGTGATTGAGTTGCAGCATTCGGGAGCCTCTAACGTGCTAAAAGGAAAAATGCCTTGCTGTATGTCCGAAAATCTCGGCAGTGTTTTCGGGCTAGGCTCCACAAGATTCCGATCATCTCGTCACGGTTTTGCACTTGTATCCGTCCTGGTCATGCTATTGCTGGTGGTTGTCCTGACTGCATCAATGGCTCAACAAAGTTTGACACTTGTGATGACGGCCGCAGATCGTGAGTCGCATATTCGTGAAAAATGGGCCACCACAAGTTTTGAATCCTCTGTACTTGCCCGAGCAGAAGAGATCCTTAATGCCCGGCTGCCTCCAATTGCCCAGTCCGACGAATCCAAGTCTGGTCATGTTTTCGAGAACAGTTTCGTATTGAATGGATCGCGATATCGACTGCTATTGGCGGACGAAGACGCAAAAGTCAATTTGAATCGGGTTTTCCACACTGCTGGACAACAAGGTGTAACCCTGTCAGTTCGTGAACTCGACTCTGGCGAAACTGCCTCAGTCTTAAAAGTTACACTACGGCCATTCGAAGTCGTCGAGGAATCCAGTGATGCGATCGCCTTTGACAGTTGGGGACAAGTTTTTGGAGTGCGCCATGAAGTATCAAACCCGGCATTTCAGCTTGCTCAAGCGACTCGTGATATTACGTGCTGGGGTAGCCGTTCCTTAAATCTGGTTCGCGCGTCCGACAAGTCCGTTCGCGCAATCCTGCATACGAGTCAGATTTCGGAAGCTACGATCGCGGGTGTCCTGGATCGCAGGCCTCTAATACTAAACGGCGAGTTTGACAGAGTTTTCGAAGAGCTTGAAGCAACTGCGGAAGAACGTGCAATTCTTGAAAGCAGTATTCAGGTTGGCTCAACCTGTCAGTCGATGTGGGTACTCAAGGGTTCCACCTCGCAGCTTCATGTCCTTGAGCGAAACTCGGGAACTGGAGCATTTGTATCCACCTTCGCGTGGTAGATTTTAAATCCGAGGTTTTGCTAGATCGTTATCCGTTTCAGCTGCGACCACGCCCGAGCGAGCATTTTAACCAGTGTTTCATCGGCCTGCACGACGGACGATTTCTCAACATGAATGGCAGGACTCTTCGGCGAAGACTGGGTTGGCAACGATCGGACAAAGCGATCGCCCAATACTATTCCTGGATGTCTCTGACCGTCGAATTGGAGTGCCTCCCTCAAACTGATCCATGTGTTATGAGAGTCTCAGCGGCCTGA
>CAXBME010000063.1:0-13054 GCA_963976765.1 uncultured Planctomycetaceae bacterium | reverse complement strand
TTCGGTTTTCGGTTTTCGGTTTTCGGTTTTCGGTTTTCGGTTTTCGGTTTTCGGTTTTCGGTCTGAGGTCTGAGGTCTGAGGTCTGAGGTCTGAGGTTTTCGGTCTGAGGTCTGAGGTCTGAGGTCTGAGGTCTGAGGTCTGAGGTCTGAGGTCTGAGGGCTGAGGGCTGAGGGCTGAGGGCTGAGGGCTGAGGGCTGAGGCGGCGGACTCGGGGCCGCTCGCCGTTCAGTTCAGGAATTCAGGACAGGTTTGGGCTTCGGCGGTGCGCTGCGGACTTCTTCAGCAGAGCCAGGCTCGAAACCACTCGCGACTTGAGTTTTTTTTCAAAATTCCGTTTACATCATTCACGTCGCCTTTGCGGGCGAGCCGATAGTGATCCCAGATGTGTTGTTTCTGAACTCAGTCTGGAAGGAATCTGTCCATGACACGGTTAAACGGGCCGTTCCGTGTAAGTTTCGCGGCCACTCTGCTGGGACTTTCGATTCCCATGTTGATGACGGGCTGCACGAAGTCCATGACGTTCCCGATGGCTTCGGTCACGCCGACCTACAATGAGTCGCCGATTCAATTGACGGCCGGCCAGTTTCGGCCCGTGGTTGTCGTCTCGGAAGTCCAGGACAACCGTCCGGATTCCGTCGTTGGCTCGTCCGGCAACACCACATTTAAGTCAGATCAGGAATTTCGCCGGTTCGTGAAGCGTGAACTTGAAGGCATGCTCAGCAACGACGGCGTGCCACTGGCACGGTCGATTGCTGAGGCCCAGTCGCAGTCGCATTCGAACCGCCAGGTCACCGCAAGTATTCGTTCGGCGAGTTACGGTGGCGCATCGTCACTGTTTCATCGGACGGTTGCTGGAGTCAATCTGCTGATTCAGGTCAGTGACGAAAACGGTCAGCCTGTTTTCGCTCAGACTTACTTTGGCACATCTGAGAAATACCCCGCGATGGCGAATTCGAGACAAAGCGGGGAGCTGATGGCTGAGGCTGTTCGCCAGGCAACCAGCAAGACCTTGCGGGATTCGAACTTCCGAGCTGCCGTTGGGTTGTAAGACGGCTCGGTAATGTTGTTCGCCGTCTCGTACGGTGAATGCTGAGTCGCGTGATGTCAGGCCTGATTGAAAAGTGCATCGGGCCGAATGTTGGATTTGACCCGGAAGCCTGGGATTTCAAAGCGAACAACCTTGTGCTTTCGCCAATCAGAAATAAAGGAAGTTTCTCATGCTTCATCATTCCCCTGTGCGGTCAGGCCGAAAGCTTCTGGCTGTCGCTCTTTGTGCGATGACTCTGCCAGGCTGTGCGACGATTGTTCACGGAACCAGTCAGTCGGTTGAAATTCGCTCGGCCCCTCACGGAGCCAACGTGCTTGTTGATGGCCGAAACGTCGGCACGACGCCGATGAAGGCTGATCTGAAGCGAGGGCAACCTCATGTGGTACAGATCGAAAAACCAGGCTACCTGACAGAATCTGTGATGACGACAACGAAGCTGAATTCTGCAACGGGCTGGAACGCTTTGTTCGGGGTACCGGGCGGAATCGCGATGATCGTCGACTATTCGAACGGCTCATCGACGGATGTTGCGCCGAACGCTGTCAATGTGGACCTCGTTCAGCAGGTAACTCCGCCATCCGCCGTTCGCCCCGCGGGTTACGTGCCTTCAACTGACGCGGGACATATCCGACTTCAGTAGGGACAGCCAGCTCCTGATTCAATTTCGTAGAGTCAGTTTCTGTTCGATGTAGCGTTGGCAGATTTGGTAGTAGGTGACCATCGAATCGATGTCGATCCATTCGTCTTCGCCGTGCAGGTTGCCGACGAGGGGGCGCGAGAGGTTCACCGGGATGTCGGCCTGGCGGAAGAAACGCGAGTCGCTGGCGCCGGCGGCTCGGATCAGTCTGACTGGTGAATCCGTGACCGACTCCGTGATCTCACAGAAGAGCAGATCAGGATCCAGGTGGCACGGTTCTGCAGTCATCAGCGGTTCGAGATAGCAGTCCGGCCCGAGGATGCTGGCGATGTTGTCGAGCATTGCTCCGACGGTGTGAGGCGGCGGAAACCGGATATCCAGCGTGGCCGACGCTTCTGACGGGATCCGGTTCGCGGATTCGTTGGGAGTCTCGACAATGTTCAGCGAGCAGGTTGGGTACCAGTGACCATGGTCGGCGGTTCTGTCGATCGGCCAGTTCTCGGCGAAGTAGCCGCGCAGGGCGTTGATTCGTTCCAGCAGGTGTTCCAGTGCGTTGATGCCAAGCCACGGCCTCGCGCCGTGAGCGGAGTGTCCTTCGCGACGAACTCGCAGATGAAGCACTCCTTTTTCTTCGATGGTCACTTCGTTCAGTGAACCGCCGTCGGGCACGATGACAATGCCAGCTCGAAGTCCGACCTCCTGAATCAGAAATCGAACTCCGTCCATGCCGCCGATTTCTTCGTCCGACGTCAGGGCCAGTCCGAGCGAGATTCCGGGATGCCGCGCGTGCATCATTCGAAACAGGTCGAGCATGACCGCGTCGGCACCTTTCATATCACCAGCGCCGGGGCCGTAGATCCGTCCATCGCGAATGGTCGAGTGATAACAGTCTGGATCCGGATGCTCGATAACGTCGATATGTCCGCACAGAAGAATTGCTGGCGACTCTACAGATTTCGGACCGGCGACGAGTGATCGATAACCGTTGGACTCGTGAAAGCTGATCTGAATTTCGTCAAGGCTCTCGATGTGATTTTGAATGAACTCAAAACACCGTTCCCGCTCAGCCGGACGGGAATCGGTGGTTGGAATCAGAATCAGATCGCGAGTCAGAGCCGTCAGCCGTGTGGCCAGTTCTTTGTCGTCGCTGGTCATGAACGTTGCCTGGCGTCGTTGATCACGAGGTCGTTGTTACAGGTTTGGGAACGCTGCCTTCAGGTCAAGTTCGTCGCCGGTTTCTAACTGAAGGTTCAGCAGTCTTACGAAGAGTTTTGACATTCGTGGCTGGTGTTCCTTCTGGTCGGCCAGATCGTGCAGCTCCAGTGGGTCTGTCGCAATGTTGTAGAGGATCGCTTTGCTGATGCCTGGGTAAAGGATCATTTTGTAGTCGCCGTACGTCACCATTCGCTGACCTTGCAGGTAGGCACCGTAAATGGCGTCGCGGCCCTTGTCGGTTTTTCCGTTAATCAGCGGCAGCAGACTTTCGAACTGCACGTAGTCCGGTTTCTGAGTGCCGGAAAGTTCCAGGGACGTGGCCATGACGTCCTGCAGGTAGACTCGCGCGTCGATCTTTTTGTTCTTCGGGACGTCCGGGCCGACGACCATTAGCGGCACTCGCACGCTGTGGTCGAACATGTTCTGCTTGCCCATCAGACCGTGGCGACCGACGGCGAGGCCGTGGTCGGCGGTGAAGAAGATGTAGGTGTTGTCGGCCTGTCCGCTGGCTTCAAGCGTGTCCAGGATGCGGCCAATCTGAGCGTCCATGTGAGTGATGATCGCGTAGTATTCCTGGCGATTGACTTTGACGGAGTATTCCGTGCGGGGGAATGGAGCGAGTCGTTCGTCTCGAAGATTACGCCCCGAGTTCATCGCTTCGTTGAACGGGTACTCGGGAACAAAACTCGCGGGCATCGCGATCTTGTCGAGCGGGTACTTGTCGACGTACTCCTTCGGTGACTGACGCGGGTCATGCGGAGCGTTAAAGGCGATGTACATGAAGAAGGGGTTGTCGCTTTTCTTTGCGGTATTGATGAAGCCGGTCGCGTCGTCGCCAACGACTTCACTCCAGTGCTTTCCGCCTTTCCAGAAGCCCTCGAACGATTTGTCCCACGGAGTCCATTTCATGGGTTGCCCTTCGATCGGCCGGTTGTAGCCGGCTTCGGTCTGATTCGGCATTCCACCTCGGATGTTGGCGGCGTGTTTGAAAGCCTTGCTGGCATCCGCTCGGATGTGCCACTTGCCAGTGAAGTACGTGTCGTAGCCGCTTGATGCCAGAAGCTGAGGCCACAGCCGTCCCTTGTCCTGATAGAGCTGCTTTGTTTGTGAGTAATCCTTCTCGGCGTGCCAGAGGTACTTACCCGAGATCATCATCATGCGACTGGCCACACAGACCGCGCCGCTCCACGAACCCATGTTGTAGGCGTGGGTGAATGTGGTTGCTCGGGCACTGAGACGGTCAAGATTCGGGGTCTGGATCTCTGAGTTGCCGTGGGCGTGGATCGTGTCGAAGGCTTGATCATCTGCGAAAATCAGCAGGATGTTTGGCTTCTTTTCAGCACCGGGAGAAGGGCTGACAAGTCCCGCAAAGACGATAGCGATGAGCAGCAGCATGTGAGCGAAGCGAACGCGAGGCATCTGGAATCTCCGACGTACTTGTTCGTGATCAGGCTGGCAAAGCCGGTAGAACCGCTACGGATTCTGTAACCGGAACCGGGCATCGTTTGCGCCGACGTGAATCGTCGCGGGAAAGACGGGGATCGTAAGCTACTTTTCATTCAGTCGCGATCGTGCGCGCGGTGGCACCTCGGTCACGCGATTTGATGCCGCCCGGGTTCAGTGTCACCTCTCCCACAGGCGGGAGAGGAGACATGCTTAAGGTGGCGATGTTCTAACGAAGCGAGAAGTGCAATGGAGAGTACTGGAGTCATTCTGCCACCGAAGCCGGATCCCACGAAAGCGGGTCCGGGGGCGGTCGTTCGGCAGGTGCCGATGAATCAGGAACTGATTGCGTGGGTCGAGACCGTCGCTCGTCTGACCCAGCCGCACATCGTTCACTGGTGTTCCGGCACCGACGAAGAAGCCGAGCGGATCATCGAACTGATGCTGCGCGATGGTTCTGCTGAGAAACTCGATGCGCTGATTCATCCGAACTCGTACTACGTGCGGAGCCACGTTTCTGATGTGGAGCGTTCTTCTACCCGTACGTTCATTTGCAGTCTGAGCGAAGACGATGCCGGCCCGAGTAACAACTGGATGGATCCGGTTTTCATGCGCGACCAGATGGCTCACCTGTTCAACGGCTGCATGCAGGGACGCGTGATGTACGTTGTGCCGTACCTGCTTGGACCTCCGGGAAGTCCGGCCGCTCGCGTCGGAGTTCAAGTCACGGACAGCCCGTACGTCGTCGCGAATCTTCGACTGATGAATCGGATCGGTCGCGTGGCACTGGAGCATTTCGGAAATCAGACCGGTTTTGTGAAAGGGATTCACAGTGTCGGAACACTCGATCCAGAGCAGCGATACGTCTGCCATTTTCCGGAAGAAAATCTGATCGTCAGCATGAACACGAACTACGGCAGCGACGCCATGCTGCCAAAGAAGTGTCACGCACTGAGGCTTGCGAGCGTGCAGGCTCGTCACGAAGGCTGGCTGGCCGAGCATATGATGATTATCTGTGTGACGTCTCCGGACGGCGTTCGGACTTTCATCGCGGGCGCGTTTCCTGCATCTTGCGGAAAGACGAACCTCGCCATGTTGCTGCCGCCGGATGCTGATCTGGCAGCCGGCTGGAAAGTGGAAGTGATCGGCGACGATATTGCGTGGATGCACTTTGGCGATGACGGACGACTTTACGCGGTGAATTCGGAAGCAGGATTTTTCGGAGTCGCCACCGGCACCAGCTCCGCGAGCAACCCCAACGGCATGGAGACGCTCCGGTCGAACACCATTTTTACCAACGTGGCGATGACTGAAGAACGCAGTGTCTGGTGGGAAGGTCTTGACGGAGACGTTCCTGAATTCTGTGCCGACTGGACCGGCCAGCGATGGGAGCCAGAGTGTGGTCGATCAGCCGCTCATTCCAACAGTCGATTTACAGTGCCGGCCGCGAACTGCCCGACACTGTCGGATGAGTGGGACAATCCGCAGGGTGTCCCGATCAGCGCGATCATATTCGGCGGTCGACGAACGACGACGATGCCGCTTGTTTATGAAGCGTTCAACTGGCAGCACGGGACGTACCTTGGAGCGACGTTGACCAGCGAGCTTCCGGCGACGGTTGCCGGGACAGTCGGACCGCTCAAGTTTGACCCGATGGCGATGCAGCCGTTCTGCGGCTACCACATGGCTGATTACTGGCAGCACTGGCTCAACATGGGCCGTCGACCGGGCGCCGACATGCCAAAGATTTATCACGTCAACTGGTTCCGCAAGGATTGGGGCGATCGTTACCTGTGGCCGGGTTTTCGTGAGAACATGCGTGTGTTGAAGTGGATCGTCGACCGAACTCGCGGTCGCGGCGATGCCAACGAAACAGCCATCGGCATGATCCCGAAATCGCAGTGCCTGGGACTCAGCGACTTCGGCTGGACGAAAGAGTTCATGCACGAACTGCTCGCAGTGAAGACAGACGAGTGGTACAAAGAGGTTGACCGCAGGGAAGAGTTTCTGTCACGGTTCAGCACGAAACTTCCCCGGGAACTGCTGGACGAAAACGACGCGCTCAGGAAACGGATTCAGAATGCGCACCTTCACTCACGATACGCCAACCAGTAACGACGCTTCCGCGAACGCGAGTCGGAAAAAATCCGAAGCCGGTTCCTGCGTGCGGATTCTGTGCCTTAGTCTGGTGCTGGTCGCAGGCTTGTTGGCGATACCCGCCGACGCTCAGAACGTGGACATCAACTGGGACAGCCGGCGCGCGTTCGGTTATCTTGAGAAGGTTTGCGAGATTGGTCCGCGAATCAGCGGTTCGGACGGCATGCTCAAGCAGCAGGCGATGGTTATCGAGCATTTTCGGCAGTTTGGCTGCGAGATTCGCGCTCAAGCCTTTGACGTCGCTCATCCTCAAACCGGTGTTCCGGTGCGAATGACGAATCTTGTTATCTCGTTTGCACCGACGGCGAAAGAGCGAGTCGTTCTGGCATGTCACTACGACACGCGTCCGTTTCCCGATCGTGACCGTTTCCGACCGCAAGGGCCGTTTATCGGCGCGAACGACGGAGCCAGCGGAGTCGCTCTGTTCATGGAAATGGCTCATCATCTGAAGACAATCCGGCCTCGGTACGGAGTCGACCTGGTGATGTTTGACGGCGAAGAACTCGTCTATCGGGATTTCGACAAATACTTCTACGGGTCTGAGTATTTCGCGACGTGGTACCGCGACAACCCGCCGGATTACAAGTACGTCTGCGGCGTGGTTGTCGACATGATTGCCGACAAGAATCTCAATCTGTACATCGAGAAAAACAGCTGGAAAATGGCTCCGAAGGTGACGCAAAGTCTCTGGGCAACGGCTCGAAACATGCAGGTCAAAGAGTTCATCTACCAGGAGAAGTACGAAGTTCGAGACGATCATCTCGCCCTGAATCAGATTGCCGGCATCCCCACGGCAGACATCATCGACTTCGACTACCCGTACTGGCACACAACGCGCGATACCGCCCGCAGTTGCTCGGCGACAAGCCTGTCCAAAGTTGGTCGCGTTCTGCTTCAGTGGCTGACCGAAGTCCCGATCGAACTCGGTGATAAGTAGCCTGGAGCGAGCGGCACGGTAGGCTGGGGCTTGACCCAGCATTATCAAACGTGAATTGCCGTGGCTTGGCCAGCCTGCGTTTCTCTGGGCAGCGTGAACTGCGCCGGCCTGTCAGGAAGAGCGGATGTTGAGTGACTTCAACAGTCGGCGAGCCAGCTCGCGGTGGCCGCGTGCGGATGGTTGCTGTCCGGATTCTTCATGAAGATTCGCGTTGGCTCCGTCTTGCTGAGTGGTTGCCTGCCAGTTGGAACAATGGTCGGCGAGTACGGCTCCCGATTGCGTGGCGACGGCGCGAATGCGCGACGCGGCGGTCTTCATCGTTGTCGTAACAGCTTGACTGGCGTTGGCAGGGCAGGGCGGGGTGTTGAGAACGACCGAGCAACCTTCCTCGTGCAGCCGATCGGTGAGCTGTTGCAGCGTTGCGCGGAATTCGTCGTCGGCACCTCGCTCTGCACATTCAGCGGCGGAAGGCATCATCAGCACGACGTCCGGCTGAAAACGCAGGATGCGCCACTCGACGTCTTTGAGCAGGTGCTCGATCGTTGAACCTGCGACGGACGAGTTGAGAATGATGTCGTGCTTTCGGTCGAGCTTCTCGCGAAGGAAATCGGAAAAGTGCTCGACCCATCCGCGACGGGCCTGCTGAATTTCGAAGCCAAGGGTGTCGCCGGTAAAGACCCAGGTACGAGGATCGACTCCATCCAGCAGCTCCTGGATCCGGTCACGATCGCTGGTGACTAAAGTCGGCGCGACTGTTCGTGCATCGTCGGACCCAGGCGGACTTGGGATGTTTACGTTGCTGTGAGGGGCTGGGGCGACTTCGGAAGCGTACCGGATCGCGAGCATGCGGCGTCTTCGACTGCGTTGTGACGCGCCGATGTTTCCGGCTGAGGTTTCGTTTTCTGAGAACATGACGAAGTCCGCTGTTTCCGCTGTCAAAGACGCTGACGATCTTCTCGCCTCAGGAATCGTACGATACCGGGAAGCCGAATTCACTGACTGATCACGAGTGATTCCGGCTCAGGCTGCGGTTTCAAACTGACGTAACGAATCCGAGCTTTATGCGGCGCCGCTGTGTCGTCGGTGCGGTTGCCGTCGGAGGCAGATTGCTTACCGGGGAGAGATCCGCTCTGATCCGTCGTCCTCAAGGGAATAGTTCATGACCAGAATGCCAGCTTCAACGTTTCGACTTGTGTTGCTGATTTCGTGCGCGCACGCGCTGGTGCATATGTTTGAGCTGGCGTTGCCGGCGGTCGAGCAGATGATTGGCGACGAGTACGGAGTCGGAAAAGCGTCGACGGGCGCTCTGGGCATGGTGTGGCGATTACCGTTTGGTCTGGGAGCGGTGCTGGCTGGATTTCTCGCCGACCGTTACGGATCGAGGCCGCTGCTGATTGTGTATTTGATCGGGTGCTCGATCACGGCAGTACTGGCTCGCTGGGCGCCATCGTTCAACATTCTGCTTCTGGTCATGCTGGCAATGGGGTGTTTTGCGAGCATCTATCATCCCGCCGGTCTTTCGCTTATTTCTCGCGAGACGACGCCGGAAACGCGAGGCTCAGCGCTCGGTCTGCACGGCATTATTGGTTCGCTGGGAATCGCTGGTGCGCCGTTTGGAGCCATGCTGCTTTTCTCGTCGGGAGATCTCGGCTGGCGAGACTACTACCTGATTCTGACGTTTCCGGCGATGTTGATCGCGGGGCTGTTGTGGTTGGACGAGTTGCGTCACCGGAAAGCGATAAAAGCGTCACCAATCAAGCCGAGTCCAGACGCTGCGCCGGAAGAAGCGATTTGCTGGAATCGCTATTTGACTCTCGTTTCTGCCGGCGCGCTTTCGGGATTCGTCTACGGAGCGTTCATGCATTTTCTGCCGCGCTACCTGGATACGGCGGGGCTTCGACCGGAGGACTGGACACCGGCGAGTTTTCGAAACGCGCTCGCCGCCGTGGTGCTTGTCTTCGGCGCAATAGGGCAGGGCATCGCCGGACGTCTTTGTCGACCGGGGCGGCTTGAGTTTTTGCTCGTCGTCGTCCTGTTCGGAAATGTACCGCCGCTGTTGTGGATGGCGTTTGCCGAAGGTCCGAGCCGCTTTGTGGCGGCCTGCGTGCTGGCCGTCGTTCACTTCATGAACCAGCCGGTTTATAACAGTCTGATTGCTCAGCACATTCCATCTTCCCGGCGAAGTCTGGGGTACGGATTCAGCAACATGATGTGCTTTGGAATCGGAGCGTTCGGTTCTTTATTCGCCGGTCAGTTCGACGGAGAGTCTGCTGATACCATCGTTTATGGCTGCCTCGCTGGAATCGCTGCTGCTGCGGGATTGTTCGCGGTCTATTCGATGATGATCCGAGACCAGAAGCAGCAAGCTGCGTGATTGGCCGCTGGGCGTTCTGAGACGCATCGCTGGATTCAGGCCTGCGACTTGACGGACGGCGGGATAGCTTCGTCCTCTGATTCAGATGCGTCGTCAGAATCTTCGGCTGACTCATCCGTTGCTGAGTCCTTCGTGGCGACAGTCGGCGGTTGGCCGGCAGCTGATGCCGGCTGAGTTTCGAGTGATGACTGTGTTGCGTCGGCAAGTTCACCGGGCGGTTTGAGGATTCCCAGGCGGCCTTCGTAGTAGAGCACCAGGAACGCCGGAACTAGAATTGGACGTACAACAAATGTGTCGAGCAGAACTCCAAACGCGAGTGCGAAACCAAGCTGGTGCATGCCAGCGAGCGTTCCCGCCAGTAGCGAGGAAAACGTGCCCGCCATGATGATTCCACAACTGGAGATGATGCTGCCTGTCCGCGTCAACGCAATGGCCACCCCCTTCACGGGGCCGTGGGTAATCTGCTCTTCACGGATGCGGGTCATGAGGAAAATGTTGTAGTCTTCGCCGACCGCGATCAGAATCGTGAAGAGGAACGTTGGCACCTTCCAGTCCAACCCCGCAAATCCCGCCGGGTCAAGTGCGTAGAAGAAGGCGAACGTCGCTCCGAGTGTCACCAGGTAACTGAAAAAGACGCTGATAATCAGGTAGACAGGAATTGTCACTTGCCGCAGCAGAGCGACCAGGATCAGAAAAATGCCCATTAATACGAGGGAGTCGACGACTCGCTGATCGCGATCGGTGACTGTCTTAAGGTCTCGAATGCTGGCCGTCGGGCCGATCCCGTAGACGTTGAGTTTTGCGTCCGTCGACAGGAATTTACGAGCTTCAGCGAGAACGTCTTCTTTGAGTTCAACAAACTGTCGAATGCTGTCTCGTGAAAACGGATCGTCGGTTGAAACAAAATCGATCTGCGTCATCGAGCCGTTGAACGATTCCGTCTGGCTGATGTAATGCTCTTGAGCTTTGGCCCTGATGAGTCGCCGTTCGGCAAGGAACTTTACCAGTTCCAGGCCGCTTAGCCCTTTGGGGCTGTTTTTCCCACCGTCAGCCGTGTTGGAGTCTCTCTGTTCTTCCTGGTGGATGGCAATTCCGAACGGATGAACCACGCTGCGGATATCAGCGAGTTTCAATTCGTCTTTTCGTTCATAAAGTGATTCAACGAGCCTGCCGACGAATTCCTGACTCTCTTCCTCTTCAAAGTTCATATCAGGGTTATGAAGCAGTAACGTGACCGGTCCGGCGATACCGTCGGGGTAGTGCTTCTGAATCGCTTTGGCGCCGAGGACGCTGGTGTTGTCCTGTGGAAGCTCCGAGAGCAGTCCGTAGCTGAGATTGTCGAAACAGACGACCGCGATCACCGCAAACGGCGTCATCAACGCGATACTCAGCGTCAGAACAAAAGCCGGCTTCTCAAGAATGACTTCGCTGGTTTTCTGCCAGATTGCTTGAAAGACATTCTTGCGGAGCAGCGATGCCATCAGGCCAGTCGCCGATACCCAGCCGCCAGAACTTCTCACTCGCCGAGTGGCGACATGCGGCCAGAATGCCCAGCGGCCAGCGAGTCTCAAGAGTGCTGGAGTGAAGGTCAGGGATGCGATCAGCACGACGACCAGTCCAACGGTGATGGCGATTCCTGCCTGTCGGAATTTTCCGAAGTCGGCGAAAATCATCATGCCGATTCCGCAGATCACCGTCCCCGCACTGGCGACAAGTGCTTCGCCGACTTTCGCGATGGATCCCGAGACGGCTTCGACGGTCTCAACACCGTCGTCCAGTTCTTCTTTGAAACGAGCGATCAGGAAGAGGCAGTAGTCGACGCCAGCCCCGTAGCACAGAACCTTGACGTAAACCTCGATCCCGTTGAACAGTGAGAGGATTCCGTGGTCGGCCAGGACGGTCAGAAATGCCAGTGAGAATTCTGTTGCCACTGCGACTGTCGCCAGCGGGATGATGGCCAGAACCGGGGCTCGGTAAATGATCAGCAACAGTGCGACGACCAGAATTACGGTCCAGAGTTCTGTCGCTTTGGAACTTTCCGTCGCGGCCCGCATCATGTCGCGACCGACCGTGGCCGAGCCGCTTAGCGCCAGTTCCAGGCCTGGAGGGACGGGGCTCTGGCCACTGGCGTCTTTGTCGTAAAGTTCGCCGTCACGTTCAATCAGGTCGGCGATCGCGTCAATGAGAGGGATGTTCTTCGCGTTGAAGAATTCTGTTTTCAGATTAATGACGACCATCGTTGCCGTGCCGTCTGAGCTGTCCAGAATTTTCTGCCAGCCGGTCAGGTCAAACGTCTTGATCTTCTTTTCGATGGACTCTTCGTCGTTGGCGACGTCGGCTGCACTGACTTCCGTGGAACTGGTCGCGTGAGCTGATGGCTCAGGCAGGCCGATCCGTTCGACGATCTCGACCAGTCTGGGCTTGAGAACGTTGACAATGAAGTCCCGATCCTGCTCGTTGAGTTTTGTGCGCTCGCGGCGGACCACCAGGGCGATGTTGCTGGCGAATGGTTCTCCCCAGGCATCTTCGTACTGGCGCTCACCCGTCAGGCTTGGCATTTCGTCCGGGAGGAAGGCAAATTCTCCCTCCTCAATGACGTCCTGCCAGTTTGGGGCAGAGAGCTTCAATGCAACGAGCGCAATCACCCAGCCGAGCAGGATTGCTGGCCAGAGGCGAATGACAGAGTTACCAAGAAGTCGGTACATATTTAGAAATTAACCACGGCAAGTCGATTGCTTACCGCGCCTGTTGGCAGGATTTGCTGGCAGAGTTGCCGACAAAGACTTGACCCGTGTGAAATCTGCTCACCACGACCGTGGGATTCGAAAGTCCCAGGGTATTCATTCGCTCGACGGGGCTGACAGAGAGTTCCAGAGAATACCCGTCGATCTATGCTGTCTCAACCAACGGTCTTAAAAAGACTTCCGACAATCGAGCGGCGTGTCCGACTACTTAAGACAGGGAAACTCTGACGGCAGAAACGGCGGGGACGATGACAGAACTTTGACACAAGTATGACCCGGACCTGACAGCCAGAAGTTCGATACTCTTTTATACTCCTCCGCAATTGGATTGCCCGTTCGCGGTCCGGGGATGGCTGGTGAGAGGATTCGGCGAATTTCTCACACGCCGCTGAGTCGTCGGCCGGGAATTTGAGTTGTCTGCAACGTAAATCGGCACGGTGTCGGTCGGTTCTGATCGAGTCGGTTCTGATCGAGTCGGTTCTGATCGAGTCGGTTCTG
>CAXBME010000062.1:0-13632 GCA_963976765.1 uncultured Planctomycetaceae bacterium | reverse complement strand
GCGCGAAGAACGTCCGCGGCAAGAGCATGTTCGGCTTCAGTTTCGTCCAGGTCACCTTCGACGACGCGGTCGACTTCTACTGGGCGCGTTCGCGCGTGGCGGAGCAATTGACGACAGTGTCCGGAACTCTCCCGGATGGCGTGACGCCGACACTGGCTCCTGACGCTACGGCTCTGGGACAGATTTACTACTACGTGCTTGAACCACCGCCTGGCATGGACCTGGCCCAGCTGCGTTCCAAGCAGGACTTCTTCATCAAGTACGCACTGCAGTCTGTAGACGGCGTGGCTGAAGTGGCGTCGGTCGGCGGCTATGTCAAGCAGTATCAGGTCGAAGTCGATCCGGACAAATTGCGCTACCACAACATTCCGCTGAGCAAAGTCATCTCGGCGGTCAAAGCCTCGAATATTGATGTCGGTGCCAAGACGGTCGAAACCGGTGGGATGGAGTTCATCGTACGGGGCAAGGGCTTCATCGGCTCGGATCGGACCGAACTGGAAACTGTCGACCAGATCAACGACACGGTCGTGCTGACCCGCGATGGCATTCCCGTGCGGGTGCGTGATCTGGCTCAGGTTCAGGTGGGTCCATCATTCCGTCGTGGAGCGCTCGATCTTAATGGCAGCGAAGCCGTCGGTGGTGTGGTCGTGATGCGGTATGGCGAAAACCCGCGAGACGTCATCGAACGGGTCAAAGCCAAGGTCGCGGCGCTGGAGTCGGAACTCGGCGGCATCCAGATTCACGGCATCTACGACCGCACGGTGCTGATCGATGAAACCATCGCCACGCTGACCACGGCCCTCGGCGAGGAAACCATCATCACGATCGTGATCGTGATTCTGTTTCTACTTCACGTGCGTGCGAGCTTCATCATCGCCATCACGCTGCCGATGGCTGTGCTCATGTCGTTCGGCGCGATGAAGTGGTACGGCGTCGATGCCAATATTATGTCACTGGCCGGTATCGCCATCGCGATTGGCACGATGGTCGATATGGGTATCATCGTGCTGGAGAACATCTACGGAGCGCTGGCGGATGAAGAGTCCAGAGCGAAAAGTTCAGAGGCCGTAGATGGGGCGAAGAAGACGAAACAGGAAGCAAGGGCTTACGAACAGCGGCGGATGGAAGTCATTCGCGATGCGGCGGCGGAGGTCGTGCCGGCCGTGATGACTGCGGTCACCACCACGATCGTCAGTTTTCTACCCGTGTTCTTTCTCACCGGCCGTGACTACAAGCTGTTCGCGCCGCTGGCCTGGACCAAGACGTTTGCTCTGGCCGCCAGTCTGATTGTCGCAATCACCGTCGTTCCAGCGTTGTGCCGGATATTTCTGCACAGCTCTCGCTCGTCGAAGCGGACTGGACTGCTCGTCGGAATGGCCTTGGGATTCCTTGCCGCGGCCACCTGCCACTTCGTCTGGCGGGGTCACATCGCAGAGATGACCCATCTCGAACCTGGCCTCGTCACGTTGCTGGCAGGAGTTTTCGGTTTCGGAGCCGGCTGGTGGATGATGCGTGAGAAGATTCGTTCGATGGAAGAAAACCCGGCGAGTCGCTTCATGCGGTTCCTTTACGCCGGACGGCTGCGGCTGGCTCTGCGTCGCAAGCTGCTGATGCTGTCGTTTCCGCTGATGATCTTCGTGATCGGTGTCGGTGCGTGGATCGGCCTGCCAACCGTGCTGCGTCCCGTCGAAAAAGTCGTCTCCATGCTGGGAGCAGACCTCAACGAGGTGCCCGGCTACATCCAGGCCAAGCATCTCTTTACGGGCCTGAAGTCAGACGACTGGATCGCGCTGGATGAAGGCTCGTGGTTCTACATGCCCAGCCTCTATCCGGCCGCCAGTTTCAATCAGGCCATGGAGATTCTGCAGTCGCAGGATGTGCTCATCAAAGGCATCCCCGAAGTAGAAAACGTGATGGGTAAGATTGGTCGAGTGGATTCGGCCCTTGATCCCGCTCCCGCCGCAATGGTGGAAACCTACGTGATGCTCAAGCCGCGAGACCAGTGGCGTGCAGGCATGACGGAGCGAAAAATCTGGGACGAGATCAACGCCGTCGCCACGCTGCCGGGAGTCACACCGGCCTCACCGCTGCAGCCCATTGAAGGCCGCATCGTGATGCTGCAGGCGGGGATCAAAGCATCGATGGCGGTGCGGATTTATGGAGACAGTCTGGCTGGTCTGTCGAAAGCCTCGCTGGCCGTGGCCGAGCAACTGAAGAAGCTGCACCTGGTCAACGCCGGCACGGTCAACCCGGACATCGTGATGGGCAAGCCGTATTACGAATTCGAAGTCAATCGCCAGGAAGCCGCCCGTTACGGCATGACCACCATGATGGTCAACGAAATCGTGTCGGCCGGTCTGGGCGGACTTGATGTGACCACCACCGTGGAAGGCCGCGAACGTTACCCGATTCAAATCCGATTCAATCGCGACGTGCGTGAGCGGATCGAAGAATTACCGCTGATACCCGTCGTCACACTGACCGAAGAAGTCGTCCCGCTGGAACGCCTCGCCAGCGTCGATACGACATGGGGGCCGGGCGCGATCAACAGCGAGGATTCGCGACTCGTGGCTCACGTGATGTTCTCGCCGTCCGGTGGCGCGGGCGACCTCGAAACCGTCGCGGCGGTGATGGAGTCGCTGCGGACAGCTCGCGAAGACGGCACGCTCGAATTCCCCGAAGGCAACTTCGAACTGCAGCCGGTGGGTTCGTTTCAAAACCAGATCGAAGCCAACGAACGCCTGATGTGGATTCTTCCAGCCGTCTTCCTGATCAACCTGTTACTGCACTATCTGCACTTTCGGAATCTGCCGATTTCACTGGTCGTGTTTTCGGGCATTCCGATCTCGTGTGCCGGCGGCATGATCGCCATCGCGGTCATGGGCGTCGAACTGAATACCGCCGTGTGGGTCGGCTTCATCGCGCTGGCCGGACTGGCAGCCGACGATGGCATCGTCATGGCCAGCTATATCCACGAGCGGTTGAAACGTCGCACGATCACGACCGTCGATGACCTGCGGAATGAAATCTACGAAGCGGGTCTGAAACGCATCCGTCCCTGCGTCATGACGACGATCACCACCATCTGCGCGTTGATTCCGGTTCTATTATCTACGGGTCGAGGTGCCGACGTCGCCCGGGCGATGGCGTTGCCGGTCTTCGGCGGAATGCTGATCGAACCTTTCACGACGTTCGTCGTACCGACCGTCTATTGCGCGTACATGGAATTCAAACTGCGGTCAGGTCTGAGTGACGAGCTACTGGAAATGAGTCAAGAGTCGAGTGTCGAGAGCCCAGAGATGAAGGCTGCGTAATCCGGTTAAGCGTCCAGAGCGACTCTAATGGCTCTCGACCTGGACACTTAACTCTCAACTCATCGAGCAGGGAGAGCGAAATGATTCGTCACATGATTCTGATGCTGGCACTGATTGCCGTGTTCGCGGCGGCCGGTTGTGCCACCGACACCGGCGGTGGTGGTTCCAGGCGAAGTTCGGACGGCCACTTCGGCCACAGCCACTAACAATTTCCGCTGGAAAGCCGAAGCACTGTCAGTGTTCGACGTTCTTCGGCTTACGACTCATGGGAGGGAAAGAGAGATGATTCGACACGTTCTGTTGATGTTGGCGCTGGTTGCCGTCTTCGCGGCGGCTGGCTGTGCCACAAACCGCGGCAACCAGGGATGGGCACCACCTCCATCACCTTTCAGCAGTGGTGGAGGTAGCAGTAGCGGCGGCGGTAGCTGCCCGAGCTGCGGCTGAAACCAAGGTCGAGAGTCAGAAGTTGATCGCGACTTTGTCTCGTGAATTCTCTGGACTCTGTTCACAACTCAAAACAAGTGCGGCTGACCCGACGCACGAATGCGTCGGGCCGCCGCTGGAAGGCTCAACAACAACACGTCGGCATGATCGCCTGAGAAACGTCCCGCCTGCGTCGCTGCTTCCGAGCCACACACATGAAATCTACTTCAGGAGTCTGAGCCATGAAACGCTCAACAGTTACCGCGATCGCGATCGCATTGTCGTTGTCTTCATCTGTGACCACTGTTTCGGCTGATGGCGGTCACAACCATTCCAGCCATCAGCACGGTACAGCAGCGGCCAAGACGCAGTACGGGCCACACGGTGGTGAGCTGTCGTACGCTTCCACAACCTGGCACGAAGTTGTCTTCAAACCGGACGGCGTGAGAGTTTTCCTCTACGACGCCAAAGGGCAGTCAATCGACGTATCCCGACTGACGGGCCAGATCACGATGACAGTCGATGGCAATCCGAAACCCTATACCTATCCGCTGCGGCCAGACGCGACTCGCGGAGCGGCCACGAACGTCCTGCACCTCGCGCTCGATCTGGCGAAGGTGCCGGATGGTCGAATGCAGACGACATTCGCGATCTCCGGCATTCCCGGTCAGTCGTCGGCTCAGTTCGCACAGAAATTTCACATCACGCGTAGTGCCGCCGAAGTCGCGATTGCCCAGCAGAAGATTTGTCCGGTGAGTGGCAAGCCACTCGGTTCGATGGGGGCTCCTCCAGCGGTGCGTATCGGTGACCGCGATGTCTATGTCTGCTGTGCCGGCTGTACCAACGCGTTGAAGGCCGATCCACAGAAGTACCTGGCAAAGCTTGCTCCGACCGGCCCTGTGAAAGCGACGCGAGCTGATGCCGCAGCCGTGGCGTTTCAGAGAATCTGCCCGGTGATGAACAAGCCGTTGGATGCAATGGGCGGCCCCTGGAAGTTCAACGTGCTGGGACGCGAAGTCTACGTCTGCTGCCCCGGCTGCACCAAAGCCATCGAGCGGGAACCGGCGAAGTACCTCGCCATGCTGCCAACGCCCCCTGCGGCGAAAGCAACTCAGGCAGACAGTGCGGCTGTCGCTGTGCAGAAACTGTGCCCCGTGATGAACGAGTCACTGACGTCGATGGGCGGAGCATGGAAAGTCTACGCGAAAGGCCAGCCGGTCTATGTCTGCTGTAAAGGCTGCATCAAGAAGGTTGAGCAGAATCCAGACTTCTATCTGGCGAAAGCGACCCGCCAGGCATCAGCCGCGTCGGCCCAACGCCGTCGCTGATGTTGAGTCGAGCGTCCAGAGCAGGTTCCATCCGTCGCTGCTCTGGGCGATCCATTCTCCGCTCACAGTCTGCCTTCTCAAGGAGGGATCGCGGTATGCGCGTTGCCATTGTCAGCCGCTGCGAATCACGTTCGCTGTTTATCATCCGTCAGGTCGTCAAACGATGGCCCGATCATCTCGTCGTCCGTCCGGTTCGTGCACCGTCGACGACGTCAGAGTCGCGATCGGAACGCATCCGTCGCCGCGTACGAAAGTTGACGCGTCATCCGATTCAGACCGTCGCTAATCGGCTCGAAGGAGCGGCTCACGCTTTCTACCACTGGTATGAAGGCGACATTGATCAGCAGATCACACAGCTCCTGTTTGACTCGTCCGAGCCACCCGAAATCGACATGAACTGTGTTGACGTCCCGTGGCGGGAGATCAACTCTGAAGAGACTGCACGTCGAATTCGCGACTTCAGTCCGGACGTTCTGCTCGTCTGCGTTGCTCCCATTCTGCGGCCCAATATTTTCACAATTCCGCCGCACGGGACAATCAATGTCCATCACGGTCTGGTCCCATTTTACCGCGGCGAGCATACGTTGTTCTGGCCGTTGTATTTCCGGGAATACGATCAAGTCGGCGTCACAGTGCACTACATCGACGAAGGGGTCGACACGGGGAAGGTGCTGGCCTGCGGTTGTCCGGAGATTCGGCAGCAGGACAACGAAGCCTCGGTAACCGCCCGCAGCACTCAACTGGCAGCACGCCTGACGTGTGATGTTCTTGCCGCGGCCCAGTGGGGGCCGTTGCCGGCGCTGCAGCAGTCGAGGGTAGACGGGCGCGAGTTTCGTCATCGTCAGCGAACGGGCTGGAAAGAGTTGTGGTATCTGCTTCAGCGCGATGTCATCGGTCACAGGCCGTTCCCAATGATTGAGAGATCGGAAAGCCATTTCGCTCGATCCGACGACAAACCCGATCCTGACATCGAGTTGGAAGAGGCCATTCTGTCTGAGGTGCACGAATTGAGACGAGAGGTCCAGTCCACTCGTGAGTCTGGGCACGTTGGCGAATCTCTGTCACCGGAGGCATCGACGGATTCCAACTCCGCATCGGAAACCCTCGGGTAGAGACTCAGCATGCCGAGTAATTCCCCGTGGTAAGTAATCAAGGTTGTAAGTTCGTGGCTGAATTAACTGATGGAACAAGTGCGAAGGACTCTGGCGATGGAGCTGAAAACGTCTGCAATACATCAAGTTCCGCCTTGCAGCGTCTTGGGGTGCGCGTGCGACGCCACGGAATACGGCGGACTCTGTCGTACCTGTTGTTTGTTGTGATTGGGGAAAAGTGCGGCCTGCAAATCCTGCGTCGGTTTGAGTTTGACAGAAACTCGACTGGCCCAACGGCGGATATGTCAGATGGATTCAAAGTCGCGATTCTTGCTCAGGTCGACGATCTAACGAGCGAGGATACTGCTTTCCTGAAGAAGTATGGTGAATGGGCCGCCTTCCTTGATCGACTCAACCACGGGCGGAAATGCCTCGTCCTCCGCTCTGTCGAGGGACAACTCGCGTGTGCCTGCTGGTTTGGACCGTTGGACGAATCATCGGATTCTCCAGGAATTATTGACCACTGCTTCACGCGATACGAATTTCGCGGACGCGGTCTTTATGCCTGGGCGATCACGCACATCGCAACTTCAGACGATGCGAACATAGGGATGCGATCTCGACCAGTGTTGATCGAATGCTCACCGTTCAATCACTCGTCGCGGCAAGGGATCATCAAGGCTGGCTTCGTCCCGAAACATGAATCCGTTCAGTTTCTGGGACGAACCGTCTTGAGCTGGAGCATCAATTGACTTGATCTTCCCAACTCAATTGTCGCTGCGGTGCTCCTTCGGCATGAACGTCTTCCAGCGTGATCGCCAAGACAGAGTCCGTCACCGTGGTATCCGTAGCTCCTCGACACAACCCTGGCAGCAGACGAAGACCATCCGACCGTTGACATTCACCTTGATCGGCTTGCCCATCGAACCCAGCAAGTCTCCGGTGACGGGACAGGTTCGCTGCTTCATCGCCAGACGCTGATCGGATTCGGAGAGCTGCCGAAGTCCCTTCATCGTGTCCGGCACGGTCAGTCGCTCCACCGGTTCGGGAATGACGAGCACTTCCGGATCGGTCAATGGAATCGTCGGATCAGTGCGAAGTGCCGGCGGCACGGGTGGTGTCACTGAACGTGGAGGGGTCCGGGCGGCCGGCTGTCCGCCGGTTGCCGGATTGTCAGACGTTGGTGGTGGAACCGTGCGTGGCGGTCCCTGCTCATCGGCATCTTGACCGGGATCAACTCCGAGCGTTGCGGTCAGGTCGTCGAGTGCCGCTCGCGTGTCGAGCAGTGCGAAATGGATGGCCCGAGTGCGGTAGCGCCGACCGATTGCCCGGTCGAGATGCTGCAGGCTCTCGGCTGCATTTCGAACATCACTGGAAACCGCTACCGGCTCCCGGCGTGCGGCAAGTGAGCGCCGAACGGCAATCACGTCCCGAACGACGGCGTCGGCGTCACGCATCAGGTGTGGAAATTCGCGTGCCTCGTGAAGATCGAAGTCGATCTCTTCCGACAGAATCAGCGCGAGCTGGTGCAGTGCCGCAGCCACATCTTCAGCATGCGGCATGCGACTGGGCGGTTGTCCGGAGAGACAGACGGCACCGCAGCACGGTGCAGTCATCGGCTGACAGAATGTTCCGCAGGGCATCGCACCGAGTGGAACTCGCCCGACGTCAACCGGCGTTTCGGCAGGAACCACAGCGGTCGGAGTTGGAGACTCCTGTGAACCGTGATCACCCTGAACATCGTCAGAGGACGTCCCTGTTGCGACGGCGAGTCCCAGTGTGAGTAAGGAAAGTGTGAGAGCCTTCATGACAATTCTCCTGAGTCAGCAACAGGCCGCACTGGGTTTCAGGCGACCTGTCGCTGTCGCTGGTGGTGTGGTGAGCGGTCTTATGACGTGCCGGCTACTGTCAGGCGGCTCCCTATATCGGTCTTTGAACACGGTGTATCGCAACGGTGGTCGATCAATGATGTGAATTGTGGTGACCGTACTGGTTCGTCGAACGACGACCGCCGTTGTAGCCGCCATACTGGCCGTAGCTGGAATTGCCGTGCCCCGATAGTCCGTAGCTGGAATAGCCCTGGCTGGGGTAGCTGTAGACCGGACGACTATAGGACTGATGCGAGTACGACGGGTTGCTGTAAGTCGAGTAACCGTAGCCCGGGCTGCGGTAGTACGACTGGCTGTAGCTCGGGCTGCGGTTGTACGACTGGCCGTAACTGTGGCCACCGAAGATCAGATGACCGACTGCATGGCCGATGGGCGAGCGACTGCGTCCGTGTGATCTGTCTGAAGCAGATGCAGTGCCTGCAGAGATTGTGGCGGCGGTGATGGCGACGACCAGGGTGAGTGCGAGGCGTTTCATGATGGGACTCCATTTCAGAACCGAGGAAGAGTTGCGACTCAGTCATTCTGGCCGCGTCTCAGTCCCGTTAATACGAACGCCGTGCCACACTCAGCCTCGCTCGCCACAACCACCTTGAACGACGCTGGTTAGCTTCGTTTTACGATTTCGACTGGTCTGAGTCCGTCACGTCAACTTGATCACACGCGAAGTCCAAGTGATTGGGCGTGGGTGCAGGATGGGCGAATTCGCCATCTGGAGAACGCCGAAACGAGCGTAATCGCTCCCGATTCGGTCTGTTTACCAACAGCTCGCGGCACAGCATTTTCATTGTTTCTCAACTGTTGAAACCGAGTCGTGAGAATAAACGGAGGCGTCGAACGTGACCGGAGAGATTGACAAGGCTCAGCCTTATGAATGTCGACACTGCTGGAAACCTCTGAAGCAGACAGAGTCATTGGGCCGGAAGTCGTCGTGGAGCGTCTTGAACGGTCAGCCATTTCCGCTCGGACTGCAGTGGCTGCCGCAGGAGCAGGCCTACAACTTCGCGCTGTATTCAAAACACGCGACGCGGGTTGAGTTGCTGTTCTTTCGGGCTGACGACCTGTACGAGCCGGAATTCGTCTCCGATTTCGAACCACTTCGTCATAAGTCCGGCCCGATCTGGCATTGCCGGATTCCTGTGGCGCACGTGAATGACGCAAAATTCTACGCTTACCGCGTTGACGGCCCGCCGTACGGGGCTGGTTTCGATCGTCACGCGTTTGACAATCAGAAGCTGCTGCTCGATCCGCACGCACGCTCGGTTTATTTTCCGCCGACGTTCGACCGCATGGCTGCTCAACAGCCGGGACCAAACATGGGCAAAGCTCCGCTGGCGCTGCTCGATGAGTGCCAGTGTCGTTTTGAATGGAACGGCGACAGCCGAGTCCACCGCGAGTCCGACCTGATCATTTATGAGATGCACGTCCGCGGCTTTACTCAGCACGAGAGCTCCGGAATTCCGGACAACACGCGCGGTACGTTTCAGGGTGTCATCGAGAAGATTCCACACCTGGTCGAGCTGGGAGTGACGGCCGTCGAACTGATGCCGGTGTTTCAGTTCGATCCGCAGGAAGGCAACTACTGGGGTTACATGCCGCTGAGTTTCTTCGCTCCGCATCACGCCTACTCGACAACGCCTGACTCATGCGGTCAGAGAAGTGAGTTCCGCCGCATGGTCCAGGCACTCCATCAGGCCGGGATCGAGGTCATTCTCGATGTCGTATTCAACCATACGTGCGAAGGTGACGAACGCGGTCCGACGTACAGTCTCAAGGGGATCGACAACTCCACCTACTACGTGATGAGGAACGACTCGCGACAGCCATACGCCAATTTCAGTGGCTGCGGCAACACGCTACACACCGCGAACCGCGCCGTCCGGCAGCTCATCATCGACAGCCTGCGTTACTGGGTGGCCGAGATGCACGTTGATGGATTCCGTTTTGACCTCGCGTCCGTTTTCACTCGAAATTCGGACGGCTCGATCAACCTCGACGATCCACCGATCTTCGCTCAGATTGCCAGCGATCCGGTGCTGTCAAACGTGCGGCTCATCGCCGAGCCGTGGGACGCTGAAGGCAGCTTCCAGCTCGGACGACGGTTTCCAGGCACGAGGTGGATGCAGTGGAACGCGCACTACCGCGACACATTGCAGCGATTTGTTCGGGGCGACAAAGGTTTTGTTGGCGAGCTGATGACTCGACTCTACGGGAGCAGCGATCTGTTTCCGGACGACACCTTCCACGCGCTGCGGCCATTTCAGAGTGTGAACTACGTCACCTCGCATGACGGATCCACGCTCTATGACCTCGTGGCGTATCACCACAGGCACAACGAAGCCAATGGGCATGACAATACCGATGGCCCGACGGAATACTCCAGCAATCACGGCCACGAAGGTGATGCGGACATTCCTTCGGACGTGCTGTCACTTCGCAAGCAGCAGGTCCGCAACTTCTTTTGCCTGCTGATGCTGTCGAACGGAACGCCGATGTTCCGGATGGGCGACGAGTTCCTGCAGACGCAGCAAGGTAACAGCAATCCGTTCAACCAGGACAACGAAACGTCTTGGCTCGACTGGAATCGGCTCGACGAACACCGCGACATCTTCTACTTCGTCCGTGACATGATCGCGTTCCGCAAAGCACACTCGTCGTTGTCGCGTTTCGGCTTCTGGCGGGACGACGTTACCTGGTTTGGCCCCGATGGTCCGGTCGACCTGTCTCCGCGGTCTCAGACCCTGGCTTACCTGCTGACCGGTCGCAGTGAAGGTGACGACGACCTCTATGTCATGATCAATGGTGGCTCGCGTGCAGTTGCGTTTTCAGTGCAGCCGGTCAATGGGAGTGACTGGCGTAGTGTGATCGATACGAGTCGGGTAGAGCCATTTGAAGGTGAACCTGTTCCGTCCGCGGTGCTTGATACACACAGCATGGTCACTGTCGAATCGCGGTCCGTTGTCGTGTTGACTTCGCGCAACCGGGCATAATCGGGTGCGGGCGAAAACGCCCTTGGGAGCGCGCCATCGAGGGACAGTCGGTCTCGTTCCACGATGCAGGCGGAAGATCGAGAAAGAAGTCTCGGACGCCAGGCAGCAGGACCAGCGTTGATTAGCCGTCTTGATGCGATCGCGGCAAAAGAGTTCAACGGCGGGCACGCAGATTGCTCGTACGCACCCCGATGCACGGATACTTTCTGGGAGGATGGAAAGTTGCAGACACTACGCATACCGGCCCTGGCAGGACGCACTCCAGTGAGCAAGTCAGCGGACCACAAAGACCATCCCGTCGTGGCGGAAGCCCGATCAAGACTTCGCTCCACCGGTTACACCTCCGTCGGCCGCGTCGAGTGCCGGTTTGACGACGGCACTCTGGTCCTGACTGGCAAGGTGACGTCTTATTACCAGAAGCAGATTGCACAAGCCGCTGTGATGCCCATTGAGGGAGTCAGTCGACTGGTCAACGACATCGAAGTTCGGAGCCGTTCCTGGCGTCAGTGAGGTCGTTGACGCCACTTGAGTCATGAGGCCTCGATAATCAGGCTCAAACCGTTTGGCATTTCAGCAGAACGGAGAGTCTACGCTCATCCATACCATTCACCGTCGTCTTTGATGTTGACGCTGTCAAACTCGTAAACTTCGACGTCTACCGGGTCAGGTAGGACAGTTTCTTCGAGCTCTTCGAGAGTGAATCGGATCATAAGCAGACCTTGGACCTGGACTGTGCGACACCCGGATGCATCGAAGTAGTGGTCTTCCTCGAAATCGCCGAAGTCGACTTGGACCCAGTCCGGGGCGTGCAACGAGTCGGCCCGATAGATCATAAAGTCCAGCTCAGCTTCACATTCAAATGAGAATGGTAGACCGATCCATCCAGGACCGAGGTCGTCTCGGTCGACCCATGAGAATTGAAGATTCTCCAGCTTGCCAATTCCAGTGATGGTTGCTTCACCATTGTCCTCTGGAATGTTTCCGCTGGCCCTATTCTGGAGCAGCTCATTCTCGGCCAGAGACTGCAGCGTCGATGTGAGGTATTCGGTACGGGTCTGTAGCTCCCCCAGGACTTCAGACTCACGTTCCTGAGACCACAGTTTTGCCAGTGGGAGAATCTCGTTCGCAGCCTGAATGACTGGCGACGCCAAAAGGTCTTTGATGCTCTCGAAGTGCGTCACGCGGTGGATCGCGGAAAAGGATTTTCCTAGTCGAGCATCAGCTGTGACTCCCTGAACCTCGCGAAGGCCGAGCGTTGCCAGATTCTTCAGAGCCTGCAGAATGAAGGCGTCAGGAAAGTCCATGCGTGCTTTGACACCACTGAAGGGTGGCGTGCCGGCAAAGTATCCGTTCAGAACGACCGCGCCATCCTCGGGCCTGACGGGATGCACGGTCGTCTGAAGACGTTCGAGCAGCCGTTCACAGCATTGGCCGGACACTGTCCGGGCATTTTCGATCAACTCTTCCCGAACATCAGCCAGTCCTCTGAGCTGATCTGCATGCGCCAGTTCCGAAAGGAGTCGATGGCGAGTCAGACTCGACAGAAGTCTCACCGCGTCCTTCGCTCTCTCGGCGAAATTGGTCTGCATCCTCGTCACCCATTCCCGTCTCGCCACATCTGAAAGATGCACGTTCAGCAACCGTGCTTCGACGAGCTGAATCAGATGCTCGAACTCCTGCTTCGCGTAGGCCGGATCTCCAGGCAGGACGCTCGTGTCGAGAAAGACGTCAACTGCTGGCACTTTATTGACTCCTGCAGACACAGAATGAGGGGAATTGTGGTAGCGACAGCCACAAAACCTTTCAGGTTCGCCTCGATCCCCAATGCTGTGTCAGAACCTTTCGCTCGTGAAAAAACGATAGCCCCTTATAGTACATCGGAACAGTGTGACGCCAGCGCGAGGGAGTGCGCCAGACTTCGCTGGTTGTCTTGCGTAGGTAGCACAGTTGCTTGCACGACGGGGAGAGCCAGTGAAAGCAGAGTCTACGCTTACGCAATCGATCGTTATCGTGCGACATTGGTCCGGTGATACTCATCCTCGCGTGGCAATCGGACTGACCAGCTTGGGTTTCTGTTTCGAATTCAGTAACGGTTCGCTGATGCGGAAAAATTGTGATTGAATGCCGAGTGATTCTGGAGAAACAGAATCCCATTCCACGATCGTCTGGGCAGTGTTTGCAGGGATCAGGGGTGATTGCCCAATTCTGAAACGATGTTCAAGGAGTCACGACGACCGACGTTAGTTGAACTGGGTGCGGCACATCCGCAGGTCGCTGCTAGTCGATTGAATCTCGCGATCGTGAATTCGTTGCAGGGCAGATACGACAAAGCGCGTGCCCTATTCGAAAAGACGCTTCAGGTCTGTCACCGCCACTTCCGTACGGAACTGAATCGGGATGTCTAATTCGGCAACGGTCGTCCTCGCTGACGAGGAGTAGAATTGTGTTCCTCTCCTCGATTGGCGATCAACATCTCAGTCACAGCGGCCGTACGAGTTTCCGAAACTGCGGCGGCTGTTGTAGCCACCGTAGTAGCTGCCGCCTCGGCGCTACCGAGTCGAATGGGGCGGCCAGTTCGAGAACCTCGAACGCGCCCGCAG
>CAXBME010000061.1:0-14419 GCA_963976765.1 uncultured Planctomycetaceae bacterium | reverse complement strand
CGCCAGCTTACTCATCTCTCCCGGATCGCGCTAGAGTTATCTGAAACTCGCTCTAGTTCGGATTTGAAACAGCCGTTTGATCAGCTTGATTTGCTCCCCGAATTCGAGTCCGTTCTCGATGTTAGAATTCCGGTGAAAGCCGGAATCTGAAATCGGAGCAGAATGATGAAGGGAAAGCGTGACACCAAGGAGTAGATTGCGTTTGCTTTGTGTCAGCACAAGTCGCGGGCGACTGGTGGTTCTATCTCTGCAAATCAGCAGATATCAGCAAATTACAACCCGAACAGGAAACCGCCAGAATACGCTGGTTCTGATGGCCCCAGAGCCCTTCAGAACCCTAATAAGTTAGCCGAGGCGGGACTCGAAAGACTGCTTGAATCCTTGGGGAATCTGCAGATTCCACCCGATGTGGTTCTACAGGTGGTTCTATCGGCGCTTTCGAAGCTTGATGCTGCCGGTCGGGAATGGGTGCTTGCTCGACTGCAAACACTCAGTCAGCAGGAATGATCATCACCATTACAACCTTCGCCACAAAAACCATCGTTGCTCGTCCAACGAGCGACACCGGATGCTGGGGCCAATTCGTCTGTGGACAGTATTGCGGCATCAGGCAGTGGCGTTGCGGCGTGATTGGGATCGTCGGCGGGCCGGCATAAACAAGGCCTCGTCGACGGGGCAGTTCATTTTCAGCAGGAGCAGGAAATCAGACACCTTCGTTTGTTCGTGAATAGGCCCGGATGTCGACCTCGAAGTGTCGCTCGCAACAGGGCTTCCGGCAGCAGTCCTGCTCCGATTCATAACGTCCCGTCCGATTGCCAGTGAGATCGCATGGTGCATTCTGGCAGTGGGACCGTGTTGATTGTTTGGGTATCTCAGATTCTGGTGAGGTTGCTCGTTTCCGAACTCGTTCCGGTGTGAGTATTTCCAGCCTGCCATGTACGAATCGTAATCGATGCCGCAATTCTGCTGCCCGAAGACGGACGGGTGAGTTGCCTGAAGTGCTGACAGGTCTCGGCAGACCGTCGCCCTGCCGACTCCAAGAGCCTTCGCCAACATCGCGCCGTCGCCGTGACGCACGATGATCTGTTCTGATGGTGCATAGGCGCCGAGTATCTCACAATAAAAGCAGCGGCGGCGCTCCCTCAGCCAGATCAGAATTGCGTCGCGTCTGGCTTTAGCTGCCTGCTGCCGTTGGTGGTTGTACCGATTTCGGCCACCGAGCATTCGTCTCCATGATTCTGATAATGCCAGGTTGCCAGATTCTGGCCCCAGTCCGTCGAGCATTCTGATCGATTCACGCGAGTTTCGCGGAACATTGGAAAGAAACGCCGCTGGAGTACACCGGTCCGAGACCGCCGGAATCACCGCATCACGAAGCGGGCGCATTGTTTTTCTCCTATCGGAACGTTCCACACTACTGGTGACAATCAACAACCTCGTTCGCTGCCGCATTTTGACGACTCGGTACAACAGGCAAATAGGTCAACTGGAGCCTGAATGGCCACAAGACGGAAATCTGATTTCTACAACCAGCCTGCCTTTTACCGATCGGTGCGTGATTTATATTTCCGATTGCCCAGACAACCGATAGTGCAAGCTTGTACAAATCTGTGAATCGGCAGAAATTATCAATTTGCTCCCAAACTTACCTGAATTTGTCAGTCGCTAACTGTAACTTGCTTTCCGGATACAAAATGTTCACCAAAGGCTGATTTAACCAGAGCGAGCAATATGGCAGATCGCCCGACGTTAGTTCGCCAGTTGAAACTGATTCGTCAGCTGGCTGCATCCCGGCATGGTTGCTGTGTGCGCGACCTGGCGGTCGAGTACGAGGTTTCTGAACGGTCGATACGCCGAGACATTCAAACTCTGGAAGAGGCAGGACTTCGACTGGTAACAACCAGGAATGACCTGGGGCACAAGTACTGGCGGATCGAGGGTTCAACCGGATTGCCGGAGCTGAAGCTCGACATTGGGGAGATTGCGGCTCTGTATCTCTCGCGCCGTTTTCTTGAACCGTTGGCCGGTTCGGCGTTGTGGGAGTCAACCCAGTCGGCGCTTGCCAAACTCCGGCAGCAGTTCACTCCGGATTCTCTGAAATATCTGGAATCACTCGCGTCAGCCGTCCATGAAACGAAGCTGGGGCGGAGCGATTATTCCGATCGGGCAGACGTCATCGACACTCTGATGGCAGGCGTCAATGAGTCGCGTCTGATCAGGCTGCTCTATCACCCATTGCGCAGCGAGTCAGCGGAAGAGTACATCCTGCAGCCGCTGGGCCTGATCTGGCATCGCGCCACGCTCTATCTCGTCGCGTCGGCGGTCAGTCGTCCTGAGCCACGCCACTTCAAAGTGGATCGCATCCGGGACGTTGAACGTCTGGCCGGGTCATTCACGCGACCGCAGGACTTCGACCTCGAAAAGCATCTGGAAAACTCACTGGGCGTTTACCAGACCAACGCCCCACTGACCGAAGTCCGCATCAGTTTCTCATCGGAAGTCGCCCGATACGTGACCGAACACCGCTGGCACCATTCGCAGACAATCGATGAACAACCTGATGGAAGTCTTGTTGTCAGCCTGAAATTGAGTGACCTGACGGAGGTCACGACCTGGATTCTCAGTTTCGGCTCACGTGCCGTCGTCCTGGCTCCTGAATCGTTGCGGGAAACTGTCCGCGAGGATTTCAAAAAGTCGATTGATGCGTACACGTTACCGATTCCTGACTTAACGAGCCGGACTCGATCTGGAGATGCTCGGGGAGACGGCCCGTGACTGATCGAGAGTTACATCTGCTCTGGGCAAAGCTGGGCCAGGACACTGACGCCTACCCGACGCAGGCTCACCCTGTTCTTCACCACCTGTTCGACGTGCAGCACGTTGCGACTGAACTCTGGAATCAGTCGCTCGGCCAAGGATTTCGGCAATGGCTTGCTGATGAAGTTGGCATGTTGCCGGAAGATACGGCCCGCTGGATCCCGGTGTGGGTAGCGGCTCATGATCTCGGCAAGATGTCACCCGAATTTCAGGTAAAAGCGGCGTCTCAAAATCGACACCTCATTCCAACGCTGAAGAGTGCCGGGTTCAACTGCGATTTCCCCGTTCGGTCGCAGTCAATTCCGCATGGGCAGGTCACTGCGGTCACGCTACCAGGGATCCTGACTGCGGCCTTCGGAGTGCCACCTTCGTTAGCGCGTTCGATTGCACAAGCCAGTGGCGGGCATCACGGGCGATTCCTGACGACACAGCAGCACACCAGTCTCGGGCAACTGCTGCGTGCGAATTCCCGGCAGATCGGGACCGGCATCTGGACCGAGGCTCGGCGTCAGGCAATTCAACGGCTCGCAGAAAATGTCGGAGTGGCGAGACGCGATGACTGGCCGCATGAATCAGTTTCGTCGGCTTGGCTGATGGCACTTGCCGGGTTGACGACGGTTGCCGACTGGATTGCCTCGATGTCGGAGTTCTTTCCGCCTGCGGGAATCGAGACAGAATTGAGCGACTATCTGCCGCGGTCCCGACAGCGGGCTGCGATCGCGGTTGAACAACTCGGCTGGACCGGGTGGAACGCGCCTCCGTCGGGACTGCCGCTGGAAGAGCTTTTCCCCGTGATTCGCCGATACGGAGCGCGTCCGCTTCAGTCACTGGTTGAGGAATTGAAGCCGGGTCTCTCCAAACCCTCGCTGGTGCTGGTTGAAGCGCCGATGGGGGAAGGCAAGACGGAAGCGGCCATGGCGCTCGCCGACCACTGGGCAGCGACCTGCCAGCAGCGAGGCTGTTACTTCGCTCTACCCACGATGGCAACAAGCAATCAGATGTTCGGTCGCGTCCGAGAGTTTCTCGAACATCGCTACGGTGGCCGATCACAGCAGGTCAACCTGCTTTTGTTGCACGGACGAGCGTCACTTTCCGAAGCGCTCCGTGAACTACTGGATGCGGCCAGTCCATTACAGCCAACCTCGCTGGCGGATGACGACGTGTCGACCCTGTCACAGGACACCCGCTCGAATGCGGGCGTAGTGGCATCCGAATGGTTCACGTATCGAAAGCGAGGACTGCTGGCACCCTTCGGAGTGGGCACCATCGATCAGGCGTTGATGGCGGTCCTGCGGACGAAGCATGTTTTCGTGCGACTGTTTGGTCTGGCTCACAAGACCATCATCATTGATGAGGTTCACGCCTACGACGCCTACATGAACGAACTGCTGGTTCTGCTTCTTCGCTGGCTGCGGAAGCTGGGGGCGTCAGTCGTTCTGCTCTCCGCGACGCTGCCACAATCCACGCGACGCCATTTGCTGGCCGAGTACGCAGATCTCGACCCGGACGATGTCGATTGGGCCGGCTCTTCACAAGCAAGCTACCCGCGTTTGTCGTGGGTGATTGATGACACGATCCAGGCAAGATCATTTGCGGCAGCCAGCCGTGTGACGCTGCGTCTTGTCCGACACCCGGACGACGTGTCGCAGTGGGGATCGGCTCTGAGTGACGCTCTGTCGGACGGGGGCTGCGCGGCCGTGATCTGCAACACGGTTGCCCACGCACAGAACACGTATCGAGCCTTGCGGAACTGGTTTCGCGACGAAGAACTCGATCTGTTCCATGCCAGATTTCCCTTTGGCGATCGCGAAGCCCGCGAAGCCCGCGAAGCTCGCACGCTTCAGCAGTTCGGTCCTACCAACACACCGACGTTACGGCCACGGCGAGTGCTGGTCGCCACACAGGTGATTGAGCAAAGCCTGGATCTTGACTTCGACCTGATGCTCACGCAGGTCGCCCCGGTCGACCTGATCCTGCAGCGTGCCGGTCGATTGCATCGTCATGCAAAAGTTGGCGACACCGCCCGCGAGCGCCCCGCTGGCTTCGAGCAACCGACGCTCTGGCTGCTGCAGCCACTCCCCAACGAAGACGAGACGCCGGACTTCAGAGCCAGCCGTTTTGTCTACGACCCGCATGTGTTGCTGAAGTCGTGGCTGATTTTCAGCCGCAGGATGCCAGTTTCCACGGCCAGCCATACAGACGGAGTCCTGATTGGCGACTCAATCACGATGCCGGACCAGATCGAACCGCTGATCGAGTCCGTCTACTCGGACGATGACTGCCCTGACGATTTACCGCTGGCGATACGCCGCATGTGGGAGAAAACGCGTGCAGCCAGCGAAAGCGAAACAGACACAAGTGCGAACGCTGCCCGGCAGAAACTCATCAGTCCGCCTCAAGACCTTCACGAAGGCTCAGTCAGTAACATTGTCGATCCGGCATGGCTGATGGATGAAGATTCGCCAGACATCAACAAGGCATTTCAGGCATTGACTCGCCGACAGACGCGTCCGTCTGTCTCGATCGTCTGCCTGTTCACATCGCCGGAAGGATTGCGACTGCAACCTGACGGCCCACTTGTCGACACCGACACGCCACCGGATCACGCAGCGATTGAGCAGTTCATCCGCCAGTCGGTCTCGATCTCGAAATGGGCGGTCACAACTGCGTTGCGTGAATCACCGCAGGTCCCAACAGCATGGCAGAAGGTGGCATTGCTGCGTTCGCTGCACGTTGTGGAATTCGACGGCGATTCACGCGAGGCCGTTGTCGGTGGCCAGACACTGATCCTTCACCCTGAACTCGGGATCGTCTTCCCGGAACAGTTAGACGAGGAACTTTGATGACACAGCCGACCTTCAATCTGATTGATGAGCCGTGGATACCGTGTGTTACGTCCACAGGAGAGAGACAGCTTCTGGGGCTTGAGAGCACATTGGTGCGAGCCCACGAAATGTGGGAGATTTATGACGACTCACCATTGGTGACGGTGACCTTGCACCGCCTGCTGCTCGCTGTCCTTCATCACCTTCTGCAGGGGCCGGAAAATATGGCTGCGTGGTCGAAACTCTGGTGCGAAGGCACCGGTCGATTCGACGCTGAGCAGGTTCACGCTTACCTGCACGACGAGCATCGTCATCGTCGCTTCGACCTGTTCGATCCCGAGTGGCCATTCTACCAGTGCTCGCAGTTACCATTTGCTACGGCAGAAGTCGAAAAAGACACGATCTATGCGAAGTCCGTCGCCAAACTGGCTGCCGAGTTGGCGGCTGGAAACAACGACACGTTGTTTGACTATTCGATCGACATTCGGCCTATGCCGATTACCGCTGCCACCGCCGCCCGGCTTGTAGTCGCATGCCAAGGGTTCTCCATGGGCGGGACCGTTACCTACGAGCAGAAGAAAGATAAATCTGCAGATGCCAGTCCGCTCGTCAAAGGCGCTGTGGCCATTATTCGCGGCGACAACCTGTTCCAAACACTGTTGCTGAATCTGCACGCGTACGATGGAAAAGCGGGACAGCCCTTTCGCTTCAAGCCGAAAGCGGATTTGCCAGCATGGGAACGTCGAGAGCACACAAAACCGAGAGACCGGAAACTCAACGGCTACCTCGATCTGCTGACATGGCAGAGTCGCCGCATTCGGCTGAAGCCGGATGTAGATGAAGACGGCACCATCACCGTCGCAACTGCCGTCGTCATGAAGGGCGAACAGTTTCTGGACGGCTTTCATCGCCACAGCCACGAAACCATGGTCGCATTCACCCACAACAAAGCCGCTACGGCAAAGCAGGACCCATTCCCGGCTGTGGGATTCACCGAAGACCGCTCCTTGTGGCGTAGCAGTTTGGCTCTGTTTCAAAACGTCAGCGGCCAACAGTCGCGGCCAAAGACCATCGGCTGGATTGATGACCTGCGATCGGAAGACCGGATACCACTCGACCGCGTCTTCCCAATGGACCTGTTTGGGCTTTCGTCGGACCAGGCCAAGGTCCTGCTCTGGCGACACGAGCATCTTCCGTTGTCGCTGCGACTTATCAGTAGCCCAAGCCTGCTTTTGACTCTGCAGGAAGCGCTGGCCCGCACGGAAAATGTTCGCAGAGTGCTGTGGCAGGCAACGTCGGAATTCGCCCGCGTGTTGATGCTTCAGGATGAGTCGAAGCAACCGGGCAAGGAACAGAAGAAAGACATCCAGAACGTGGTCGCTTCCCTCGGTGTGGAACGACGCTACTGGGCCAGCCTTGAGCCTCCGTTCCACGGGTTTCTGGCAGACCTCGGAGCCAGGACACCTCCCGAAGACCAGGAACTCGACGACGCAGCACTGGCCGACTGGAACACCTGCGTGAAGACCGTTGCAACTACCGTCTTCGGACAGGCCATCAGTAGTGAAGGCAATTCGGCACGTTCACTGAAAGCCGCCGTCTATGCCGAGCGTCGATTCCGGATGCGACTTCCTGCTGCGCTCTGTCAGTCGAAGGACACAGCCACAGTGACCGCAGACTGATGCCTGCCCGTGCATCAGCCACCTCACCACTTCTTCATTAGGAACTTGCACATGACGACCAAAACGACAAGGGCTGGGACGGAATTCGAACAGAAATTCATCAACCGGCTGGATGAGTTACGCAAGAACACCGGAACAATGGCGGCGCTCCGGCGAGGGCTCGGTAAGCCACCGGGCACAGTCGCCGATATGCACCCGTACGTGCTGCCATGGGTCAGCGGTTTTTCAAACACCCGGGACGAAAACCCCTTCTATGTCGTCGCAGCGCTGTTCGCCTTCTGGCACCAGGGAAAAGAGGGGACATATCGCGAGGCTCCCTGGAATCTCGGAGCGTCGTTGGGCCGTCTGCGGGACGACTCAGACAGCATCGAGAAACGCTTCGTCGCCTTGCTGAATTCACATGAAGACGACCTGCCAGTCCGGCTGCGACATGCGGTTGGACTCCTGCGATCAAAGACACCGGCCATTCCCGTCAACTGGCTGCAGCTCCTCAGCGACCTGCGCGGCTGGGGCTGGGAAAGCCGCAGCGTGCAGCGCAACTGGGCTCGTGGTTTCTGGAAGTTCGATGCCGTGACTGAGGACGAAGAACCGTCCCCTGACGACGGGCTGTCGTCTGCGGATGAGACCGCCTGAACCAACCGTCTCGACAACTACTGCTGAGCTTCCTGTTTCACTCTTTCACATAGGAACGACTTCATGTTTGTAGAACTTCACATCCTGCAGAATTTCGCTCCGTCCAACCTGAACCGTGACGACACGAACGCCCCCAAAGACTGCGAATTCGGCGGATTCCGGCGTGCCCGCATCTCTAGCCAGTGTATTAAGCGGTCGGTGCGATTCCATCCCGAAATGCGACGACTCGAAGAGAACGCCCCCATTGGTTTTCGAAGCAAGTATCAGCAGCGAGAACTGGTAAAGGCACTTGAGGGACTCAAGAAGTCGCGTCGCGAGGCGGACGCCGTTGCGTCGTTTGTCTTTCGTCGAGTTGGCTTCAAACAGAAAGGCGAAAAGACCAGCGTGTTGCTGTTTATGGGTAGAGATGAAATCAGTCGGATAGCCGAACTCGTTGTCGAGAGCTGGGATGACCTGATTCGGGTCGCAGACGTCGATCAACTGTGGGAAGACTGCGCTCGAAAGATCGAAGGACTCATCGCCGATAGTGACGACCCGGGAAGCGCGTCGCATGCCGAATTGCTTTCTCGCCTCATTGTTGATTTTGTCGCGGGAAAGAAGGTCAACGGCAAGAAACTGCGGTCCCTGAATGCACTTTCTCCCGAGCAACTCGCGCCGCTTATCGATGCAATAGCCAACGCCTCGGACCAGCAAATTGGAAAACTCGATGAGTCGTTGAGTTCTGATGAGGAAACGGATGCGGATGAAGAAGCCGAGACCGAGAAAGTACCTGAGGCCGCTCGAAAAGCATTCAAGAAGGTGGCGTCAGTAATTAGTGCGATCAAGGAGTTGCCGGAAGCTGAAGTTGATGAAGATGTCGGCGACGACGCGGACGCAAGTGATCGGATCAAGAAGTCAGTCGCAAAGGTCGTGAAAGGATTTCGTGAGGCTGGTTCGACCGCTGTTGACATAGCGTTGTTTGGACGCATGGTCGCCGAAGTCAAGAAAGGCACCATGAACACAGACGCCGCATCACAAGTGGCTCATGCCATTTCGACCAACAAAGTGGAAATGGAGTTCGACTTCTACACCGCAGTTGATGACCTGCAGGAATCGGAAGAAACCGGTGCCGGGATGATGGGCACGGTCGAGTTCAACTCGTCGTGTTTCTACCGCTACGCCAATGTCGATCTCGGGCAGCTACTCAGCAACCTTGGCGGTGATCAGGAACTGGCCGAACGGACGGTGGCCGCGTTTCTACGGGCTTCGATTCAGGCGATTCCCACCGGAAAACAGAACAGCATGGCGGCTCAGAATCAGCCGTCGTTCGTGCTTGCGGTGGTGCGTGACTCCGGGCTGTGGTCGCTCGCGAATGCTTTCGTCAAACCGGTCTGGCCGAAACGCGGTGACGATCTTGTGACAGCTTCCATCACTCGTCTCGACACCTTCTGGCAACAGATGGCCGACAACTACGGTGTTGCCGGAATCCGCCAAAAGTCCGTGTTCGCCCTGAGTGACGAAGGACTGACCCACCTCAAAGGTGATCGAGCCAAGGCGGAAGGCGAGAGTTCGGCGCTTGACGTGCTGGTCAACCAGGTTGTCAGCGCGATCCAGACTGAAGGGAGTCCGTCATGAATGTCCTGGTTCTCCGACTGGCGGCTCCCATGCAGTCATGGGGTACGCAAAGCCGGTTCTCGGTGCGCGACACAGCACGAGAACCATCCAAAAGCGGTGTCGTGGGGCTGCTGTGTGCGGCGCTGGGCCGACCACGAAATGCTGATATTCGCGATTTGATGGCGCTGCGGATGTCCGTCCGGATTGATCGCGACGGAACGCTTCAGCGCGATTACCACACTGCCGGAGGGGGAAAGAGTCCCGACGGGAGCGATTACGGTGTAGCCAAAGCGAATCGCGCCAAAGCGAAGCCGGTGGTTTCAAACCGTTACTACCTCGCGGATGCCGATTTTCGTGTCGCTCTCGAAGGCGACGATCTGAGCTGGCTCAATGATCTGGCTGCCGCACTGGAACACCCCCGGTGGCCTCTCTATCTCGGACGCAAGTCGTTTGTGCCTGCTCAGCCTCTCTGCCGCGGCATCCACAAGCAGACCACCGCCGCAGAAGCCCTCTCAAACCTGGAACCATGGTTTGCGCGAGGGGCGCACGAACAACACGCGTCTGAAGACGGCCTGAAGCTGCGAGCCTTATGCGAAGTAACGGCCGGTGATGTGCAGAAATCGAATGCTGAATTTGAGGTCCGTCAGGACGTGATCGACCGCTTCGATTCCCGTGACTTTCAACTGCGCTATGTCCGCACTCAATGGCTGACACTCTCTCCCGAACTCATCGCCGAGGATCCCTCATGTTTTTGTCATCGCTGATTCTGAACCCGCGATCGAAGGCAGCACGCCGTGACATGCACGACGTCTACGAAATGCACCGAACGCTAATGAGTGCCTTGCCCGGCAAGGACGATGGAGGGGCCGGGCTGATGCTCTGGCGTCTGGACACTGACCGGCGAAGTGGCATCAGCCGCGTGCTCGTTCAATCCGAAAAGAGCCCGGACTGGGGGAAAGTGACGACCAGTTCGCCGGACTATTTGGCGACGGACTGCCCGGAAGGAATTCTGCCGATGCAGACGAAGCCGCTTCCGGAACTGCACTTTCAGAATGGGCAGTTGCTCGTATTTCGACTTCGAGCCAATCCAACCGTTAAGCGCGAAGGTAAGCGGCATGGCCTGCTCACAGAAGACGAACAGACCGCCTGGCTGAATCGCAAGGCCGAGTCACACGGTTTCCGACTGGCAAGCCTCACGGTCACTCCTGAACAGGCCGCAGAGTCGAGCAACGGCAACGGACGCCGACTCAAGTTCGTATCGGCTCTGTTTGAAGGTCGCCTGATCGTGACACAGCCCGAGGACTTCCGAGTCAAAACGCTCGCGTCAGGCATTGGCAGTGCCAAGGCGTTTGGGTTTGGGTTGCTAAGTGTGGCTCGGGTTTGAATTGGATGACTGGCAGGACAGGCGATCTGAACGACGTGACGAGCCGTCATGCAAACGGATTAACGACCGTGACGGTGTCGTACGTCATTCCGGCGTCCAGATCTTCGCTGTAGAGCGTATCAACGCCTGCATCGATACAGGCTGCGAGCAGCATGCTGTCCCAGTGCGAAAGGCTGTAACGTGATGACAGATCGAGCGACGTTCGCAGTACTGATTCACTGGGCGTCACCAGTGGGAACAATTCGACCGCCTGCGTCAGGTAGAGCACCACCTGCACTTCTGTAATCTGTCCCTGACGAGCGTGGCGACGCAGGCAGTTCAGGTACTCGCTCGCGACCTGCCACGGCATTACCGTCGATTCCGGCTTCTGTCCCAGCTGATTCAGCAGTTCGATCGCCTGCTGTCGTCTTTGGGGTTCGTCGTAGTCGATCGAATAAACCCAGACATTCGTGTCAATCGCGTTCATGGAGTTCCTCGCGAGTGAATCGCCGGCCTCCCAGGTGCAGCGGATGCTCCTCGGTCAGCTTGCGGAATCGCTCGAATGCCTCACGACGACTCTGGACATCCCGTCCTGCTGTTTCTGATTTTGATAACTCAGGTCGCGAAGTCTTGTCAGCAGCGCCGGTTTCAATGGTGACATCAACCCGGCTCTGATCCGGCAGGTCGACCGGTTCATCGAGTTGCAGCGATCCGTTGACCACAGTGGCGGTCACTTTTTTCCTGCTTGTCATGGTCGCACTCCCGTACTTTTCGGTCTGCGTCAGCAGTCCGCTCAATCCGTGGATCAATCCGCAACAGAACTCACGTCACGCAGTGTAACCCGCTGTTGCACCTTTCATGAATGTCACTTGTCGGACACGAGTCGTCAGGACACGGTCGCTGACTGTCTCGGTCACTCTGAGAGGAATACTCAATGGACAGTCTGATGCAGCTCACTCGGTTTCAGGACCGGCTGTCTTACCTGTACCTGGAAAAAGGACACATCGAACAGGACTCGAAATCCGTGGCCTATGTCACGGAAAAGCAGCGAGTGCCAATACCAGCCGCCGATCTGGCTCTGCTGATGCTGGGACCGGGAACAACGATCACACATAAAGCCATCTGTAACCTCGGTGACTGTAACTGCACAGTGGTCTGGGTGGGCGAGCAAGGCGTGAGATTCTACTGTCACGGGCGCGGTGGCACGCACTTTTCATCCAATTTGATGGAACAGGCGACTCTGGCCGCGAATCTTCGTACGCGTCGGCAGGTCGTAGTCCGCATGTACGAAAAACGATTTGGCGAGAAAATTGAATCTGATCTGCACATTCAGGCAATCCGCGGCAAGGAAGGCTATCGCGTACGAAGCGCTTATCAGAAGCTGGCTGCCGAATACGGAGTGCAGTGGACAGGCCGCAACTATGACGCCCAGAACTGGAATCGTGGCGATCCGCTCAATCGAGCGTTGTCTGCGGCCAGTGCCTGTCTGAATGGCATCGTTCATTCCGGCATCGTCAGCGTGGGCTACTCAGCAGCCATTGGCTTTGTCCATACGGGCAAAATGCTCTCCTTCGTTTACGACGTGGCAGACCTATACAAGGTCGACCTGATTGTGCCGCTGGTCTTCCAGACTGTGGCTGACAGCGATCAGAACGTCGAAAGCCGCGTTCGACATGCCTGCCGCGATCTGTTTCGCAAGACTCAGTTTCTTGAACGGCTGGTGCCTGATATTCGGGAGGTGCTTCATGGTAATAATGATTCTGGAAAAGGTGCCGGTGAGTCTGAGGGGCGATCTGAGTCGCTGGATGATCGAACCGAAGGCCGGGATATTCCTTGGCAGCATGACCGCGAGGATTCGTGATGAGTTGTGGAAGAAAGCACTTAAAGACAGCCGGACCGGTTCCGGTTTTCAGGCCTGGCGATCACCGACCGAACAGGGCTTTCAATTTCGCACCTTCGGCGACACATCCCGAGAAATGGTTGAGTTCGAAGGGCTACATCTTGTGTCCATTCCGACTCAGTGACCAGGATATTGAGGCTGTCCCCACTCCCGTGGGGGTGAACCGAGAACCGATTGCGAATGCACGGGATTCCGTACGCTGTCCCCACTCCCGTGGGGGTGAACCGCACGCATCGGCGATTCATCCATCGCCATCGAAAACGCTGTCCCCACTCCCGTGGGGGTGAACCGGAATGATAGTCCGTCAGCATTCACGGCCAACGCGCTGTCCCCACTCCCGTGGGGGTGAACCGTTCAGAAAATGCTGGAAGAGACAGGCTATTCCAGCTGTCCCCACTCCCGTGGGGGTGAACCGTTGTCGCCAGCTCCCGTTGTGCCTTTTCTTTCGCTGTCCCCACTCCCGTGGGGGTGAACCGATATCGCCGTTCGTGTTGACGCTGAGACTTGAAGCTGTCCCCACTCCCGTGGGGGTGAACCGTAGATTTTCGGGGTCAAGGAAACGGGAATAACGCTGTCCCCACTCCCGTGGGGGTGAACCGTCTGGACGGCGGCGGCGAGTTGGCACATTCCGGCTGTCCCCACTCCCGTGGGGGTGAACCGTCGGCAACCTGTCAGCATCGCCGGCCAACGCGGCTGTCCCCACTCCCGTGGGGGTGAACCAGGGGAACATGACCGCACGAGACGCAATGGAAGCGCTGTCCCCACTCCCGTGGGGGTGAACCGGTGAACACGTTTCCTTGGCTTTAGGAGCCCCTTGCTGTCCCCACTCCCGTGGGGGTGAACCGGTGCCGATGCAGGGCCTGGTTCATGCCATCACGCTGTCCCCACTCCCGTGGGGGTGAACCGTTCAGCCGGCGTGCCCATCGCCTGAGGAAATAGCTGTCCCCACTCCCGTGGGGGTGAACCGCCTGCAATGATCATCGTGATTGATGATGGAAGCGCTGTCCCCACTCCCGTGGGGGTGAACCGCCAGATGGTCTAAAAAAATACCATTAGTCCGGAGCTGTCCCCACTCCCGTGGGGGTGAACCGAACCCGAACGACTGTCCAACGATCGGGCCTCGAGCTGTCCCCACTCCCGTGGGGGTGAACCGCCGGTGCTCGGCGATGCTGATGTCTTCATTAAAGCTGTCCCCACTCCCGTGGGGGTGAACCGGGAATCCTGAAGGGAACCACCTCTTCAGTCTGAGCTGTCCCCACTCCCGTGGGGGTGAACCGGGCTGGCCGACGAATCAGGGAGTCATCAACCAGCTGTCCCCACTCCCGTGGGGGTGAACCGAGATGCAGTTCGACCGAGTGGATTGCCTTGAAAGCTGTCCCCACTCCCGTGGGGGTGAACCGGCCGGCGAGTGTGACAAATGCCAGCAATCCGCGCTGTCCCCACTCCCGTGGGGGTGAACCGGTTGGATTGTCTACAGCGATGGCAGTGACACAGGCTGTCCCCACTCCCGTGGGGGTGAACCGAATGGAACGGGGTAATACATAAACGCTCTAGGGCTGTCCCCACTCCCGTGGGGGTGAACCGGCTACCTATTCCGGCAAGGATGACA
>CAXBME010000060.1:0-15090 GCA_963976765.1 uncultured Planctomycetaceae bacterium | reverse complement strand
CCATCCCCAGCTTTGGCGGCATGACGATCGAAATCATGACCATGCTCGTCGTCCCGGTCCTCTACTGCACCGCCAAAGAAACCAAAATCCGCTTCGGCGTTCACGACACCTTGTTCGAGAAGCAGACATAGCCTTCGACGCGTTGATCCTGCCAGAGACTTTGCATGTCTTGGAATCAGGTTTCAATCTGCTGCTCAATCAGAACGTCAAGTTCGGCTACGACGTGGTTGTAGACCTGCACTGTGCCTCCGAGGTCTTCCAGCCTGACGACGATGGCGAATGGAGTGGCCTCGCTCTTTCGTTGCCACTTCGAATACGCAGCCACCGCGAGGGTGTAGTGATCTGAACTGTAGCCTTCCCGGTGTTGAGCCCATTCATGCCAGTCGTGTTGAACCGTACCGCGCGATCGCCGAGCTACGCGATGTGCGAATGGGAGTTCGTCTGGTAGTGCGGGCCGATCGGCCTCATCGTCATTGTCAGTCGACATGGCGTTGACAACGGCGTCACGGTCAACGTCGCCCCGAAACATTCGCCACTTCAAGTCCACACCGAAATAGTTCTCCAGTCCCCACTTCTGGACCTCGGGGTAGTGACACACAGTGACCGAGAGCCGTTTCCGGTCAGATGATTCGGCGAGCACGGCCGGCACGGGGATACTGAAGAACGCAACCTGATTCGGTTCGATCTTTCCCTGATGAAAAAGCAGGATCGAGTAGTCGTCGCAATCTGTGGCACGAGAGGGTTCTGGAAAACCGTATCCAAGAACATTGAGGGCACCATCCTTTTGCACTTCGTTCAGTCCGGCGACAACGCTCTCCGAGTCACGACGATAGGATGCTGAGTTGACCAGAAAGGCTTTCAAGAGCGGGGCGATCGGAGGGTCGATCCCCAGTTCTTGTAGTTCCTGCAACAGCACAGCCAGTTTGTGGGCGACTCTCGGCGCAGCGAAGCTGGTTCCAAATGTGTGGGTCACCGCTGGCGTGAGCTGATGGCTGGCCATGACCACGTTCGTCGAAGGGTTTGCCCGGACGACGTGAGGTCCCTCGTCGCGGACCAGATTCCCGCCGAACTCGACCAGTTCGGGCTTGATGTCACCCTTGATTCCCGGACCAGAGCGAGTAAATGGCGACGGTTCGAACGCCTGAGCGATTGCGGTATCCGGGGATGATGTGACCAACGTCCCCGGAGCAATCGAACCAACACTGAGAGCAAGGCCGGCCTGTCCAGGATCGAGTATGCGGGCGTCCTGATCACACAGATATGCGGGATAGGGCGTGCCGTCCTGCAGGTAATCTCGAATCTCATTCGTCGGAATGTTACCAGTAGAAACGACGAAGACGACGTCGTGTTCTCGACTCAGGCGGTCGATCGTTCTCGCTGTCCAGGAAGTCCGTGGTTGTGTCCGCTTCTCGTCCTGATTCCACTTTCTGGCGAGGTCCGCGACGGACAGGTTGAAGATTCTGACTCCTCGCGGGGCGAATTCTTCAACAACTTCTTCCAGCAGTTTGGAGAAGAGCCGGTCCTCTTCAATCTGATTGTCTGCCGCGAGAATACGGGCACCTGCAATCCACGCCCTGGCATTGTTCTGTCCACCCTCGGAGAGATCGAGGCTGTGGTAAGCGGCCAGTGACGCGACGCCGGAGCCGTGCCCGTTTTCATCGTACGGGTGATCGGGAGCGTGTTTCAGGAACGACTTCAACAGCTCTTCACGTGTGACCGGTTGAAGAAACGGATTCCCCGGCGAGACTCCGGAATCGACAATACAGATCGTTGGTGCATCGTCAGGTGGAGGCTGGATCAGCGACAGCCTGTCGAATGCGAAATCCTTCCAGACAGTCTGAAATGTCTCGAATTGCGGTCGTGGTTCAAACCACGAGATAACCCGCAGCCACTTGTCTTCTTCCACCAGTCGCCGAAACATCTCGCCTGTGGCCCGGATGACAGCGCGGCAGATTCCGTCTCGCGTGTCATGCTCAAACAGTGTCCCATGAACGCCGTGGGCGAAGGCGTTGTTCAGTTCAACCAGTGCCGACGCTATCTCCTGTTGACGCTGATTCTTTCCCGGAGCAAGAGACAGGAGTTCGATCTCGCAGATGACGCGGGGCTGGGTAACGAGCGTGTCGTAACTGGAATGCAGCTCGTCGCTCAGTCTGTCTCTCGGGTCTGCAGGTTCGACGTCTTCGATACGGACCAACTGCTGATTTCGGGGAAAGTCCTGATCGTCTGGCGCACCAGCCAGCTCGGTGAGCTTGTCTGCGAAGGCGTCAAGGTTATCGCCCTTAGGCACCGCCAGCGTCACTCTCGGTGACTTATCAACCAGTGGCTTCAAGCCCGTGCCGGAGAGTGAAACGGGGCCATCGTGTGTCACCTTGTAGAACACAGCCTTCCGCTGGTCATCGGTCAGGCTCTTCAAGTGCTGATTAAGGCCGTCAATTTTGACGCCCAGCACACGGGCGACTTCAGCACGCCTGGCACGAAGGGCTGGTGGAAGCGGAACTGGCTGTGGCGTATCTGGTCGGCGCTGGCGATAGATTGGGGATGGAAGGGCTCTTGGCGGGAAATCCTCATTCATCTTCCAGCGTCCGTTCGCGCTCCGTCGCCGCCACCATCTTCTGCATGTACTTCAATTCTGCAGACACCTGCTGCGGCGTGAGCTGCCCGCGGTCTTCCAGAATCATCGACTTAATGGCTTCGACCAGTACCTGTTCAATCTGAGCGAATGACAGACCGCTCATCTTTTTGGCAATGGTATCGAATGAACCCTTGAACGAAATGCCATTCAGGTGATGTTTAATGAAGGCGCACCGCAACTGCGGTGATGGCATCGGGAAGAGAATAACATCGTCAAATCGTCGCCAGATCGCCGGATCAAGCAGGTACTGGTGGTTGCTCGCACCAATCAGAATGCTGTCTGGTGCGGCAAAAGTATCCATCGCCTGCAGCAGGCTGTTGACCACGCGTTTCAGTTCGCCGACGTCTCTGGTGTCATCCCGGTTCTTGGCAATCGAGTCGATCTCGTCAAAGAGGATCACCATCGGCGATTCCTGAGCGATGTCGAACACCTGCTGGAGGTGAGCCGCCGTATCGCCCAGATAGCTTGAGATCAGCGCGCTCAGGCGAACGACTCCAACCTTGAGGTTGAACTGATTCGCCAGGTGATGAGCCGTTAGCGTCTTGCCGCAACCAGGCGGTCCCCAGAACAGCAGTTTTGACTTTGGGGCGTATCCATATCGTGCGAGCTTACCGGCGTTGCGTCGTTCGTTGATAACGCGATCGATGCGTCCCAGCGTCGATGCATCAAGCAGCAGATGCTCGGAACTCGCAGGCTCGTGATAGATCGTGAGCAACTGCTCGCCAGAGCGTCGGTCTCTGGGAAGCGCCGTGAGACCGGCTGACGTTCCACTGGCCTGTTTCTTTGATTCGGTTCCCAAAGCCGACCGAAGATGTTTTGCGACGTCGTGATGATTGGCGGCCAGGTGATCAGCAATGATTGATTCGGCTATTTTTCGAAAGGCCGCATCGTTGTTATCCCGGTAGGCTCGGAACAGCCTCTGGAGTGAATCAACGTCCGTCATTTGTCCGTTTCCAACACGTCCCATGAGCGTTCAGGCTCCTCAGCTTCGACAATCCAACTCCTTGGTCTGAGTTGTATCGGCATTTCTCATTGTCCAGTGGAAGTAACACCTGGACCTGCATTTCTGATCGCGGCTCGTGCGACTCATCCTACCTTACCTGCCGGTGTGAGGCCACGGGCCTGTTGACAGCCGTCAGCTCCACCGGACAACCGGCCAAACGGGCGAATTCGCCCCTCGTGCCGGGCAAATGAGCCACATCGCCCGGCGGTAAGCTGTGACGCGCCTTGGAGATAGGTTCGGAATCAACCTGCTGCTCTCCGCGATCATCTTCAAGCCGGAAGATCGATACAGCCGATTCAAAGCGAAATCGGCAGGAATGGCTGGACCGAGCGCGACTGTGCGTGGAACCCGGAACCCGCCGAAAGTGATGCTGCAAATGGAGTTGCACGATGAAACGCATAGGATGCGTTGTGGTTCTGGTGATCACCTTAGTAGCCGGCTGCGCCAGTGCGCCGCAGTCGGACCCGCACTACGTCGCCACCGAACAGAATATTCACCAGGTCGTCCATCATGAGGTCTCGCACGTCCCGGAGCTGATCCAGACGAACGCGGAGTTCGAGGGCGAACATCCGCTCGGCTTTTACGTGCAGATCGCACTCGGGCAGAACCCGGAGATTCTGGCGGCACAGCGGGCAATCAATGCCTCGTCGGCGGTGATTCCGCAGGTCGTCGCGCTGGATGACCCGATGCTCGTCGACACGCTCCAGCCGTTCGATAATTACAGCGTGCAGACGGCTGCGGGACGGGCTCCCAACACGTTGAGTCTCTCGCAGAAGTTTCCGTGGTTCGGCAAGCTCGATGCCCGCGGTCAGGTGGCTGAGCAGGACGTTCAGATCGCGATGACTCGTCTGGCCCAGGCTGAGCTGAAGGTCACCGAAGACGTTCGACTTTCCTACTACGAGATGCAGTTCAGCCAGCGGGCGATTGCGATCACGGAAGAGGACGGAGCACTCCTGCGCGACCTGTTGCAGATTGCGGAAGCCCGTTATCGCACGGGAGCGGCCAGTCAGCAGGATGTGCTGCGCGCTCAGGTTGAACTCAATAAGATCGACGACCGGTTGATTACTTTGCGTCGTCAGCTGCGGCAGTCGCAGGCGGACATTGCGCGAGTCCTGCATATCTCACCCGAGTCTAATCTGCTAGCAACGTCGGACGTCGATATCCCATCCGCTCCGGAACAGATCGAACAGCTTTACCAGATGGCGGCCGAGTGCCGTCCGGAACTGCAGGAGCGTTTTTACGCGATGCAGAAGTCGCAGCGGGCGCGTGATGTTGCCGAGTTGAATTACTACCCGGACATCACCGCAGGACTGGGCTGGCAGGCTGTCACCACTAACGACGCCATCTCGCGAGTTTCCAACGGCAACGACAACCTGATGATGACGGTCGGCATCAACCTGCCGATCTGGCGCGACAAGCTCGATGCGGGCGTTCGCGAGTGGGAGCAGCGGTCGCTGGAGAACGCGCGCCGTTACGAATCAACGCTCGACGACACGTTCCGGATGATCCGCCGTCTGATGGTTCAGATCGACGCGATTCAGCAACAGCTCGACCTGTTCAAAGGCAGCATGATTCCGAAGACAGAGCAGGCCCTGCGCGTTTCCACTGCCGACTATCGAGTCAACAAAGTCGACTTCCAGCAGCTCCTGGACAACTGGAGCGACCTGCTGATGTTCCACGTACAGGTCGCGCGTCTGGAAGCCAGCCTCGCTCAGACACTGGCTTCACTCGAACGCGTCATCGGCTGCGAGCTGGCGTCAGCTCCGACACCAGCGCCTACTCACGAATTTCCTGAAGCTGGCATTCAGTCTGGTTTACCGTTGACGAATCCTGTGCCAGCGCACAGCGAATAGGCAGGGACGAGGAGCGGCACAATCGCCATCGACGATTGTGTGCACTCTATTTTTTACTGCCGGCAATATTTGCTATTCACCAGAGTTGCTTACAGGTGGCTGCAGGCTGTGTTTCAGAATGAGGCGGTAAAGACTGCGACGATTGATGCCGAGCGCTTCAGCCGTCCTGTTTCGATTCCAGCCTTCACGGGTAAGCACACGCTGAACGTGTAGTCGCTCGCGCACTTCCAGATCGTCAATATCGATAACTGACGACACGGAGTTTCCAGCGAGTGAAGATGATTGTGAAACCTGAAGAGGCAACTCGGCTGGCGTGATGCGAGTTTCGTCGGCGAGGATTTGCGCTCGCTCAATGATGTTGTGAAGTTCTCGAACGTTGCCGGGCCAAGCGTAGTGCACCAATGCGTCCATCGCCGCCTCGTCGAGGCGCCAGTCGCGTCCAGTCATTCTCATAAAGTGATTGACCAATAGAGGTATATCGTCGCGGCGTTCCCGAAGAGCTGGCAATTCGATGTTCAGAACGTTGATGCGGAAGAACAGGTCCTCGCGAAAACGCCGGGCGGCGACTTCATCTTCAAGGTTACGATTCGTTGCAGCGATGATGCGAACATCGACCTGTTGCTCGCGAGTGGCACCAACTCGCCTCATGTGACCGTCTTCCAGAACACGCAAGAGTTTGGCCTGCAAAGAGGGAGCCAGCTCTCCCACCTCGTCAATGAAAAGTGTCCCACCGTCAGCAACTTCAAACAGGCCGGTCTTGCTGGCGGTGGCTCCCGTGAATGCACCTCTCTCATGGCCGAACAATTCGCTCTCCAACAGTGACTCCTGAAGTGCTGCGCAGTTGATTGTGACCATTGGTGTTGCCGCACGTTGACTCCGTTGATGGACCGCGCGAGCCACAAGTTCTTTGCCTGTGCCACTCTCGCCCGTGATGAGCACCGGGCTGTCTGTCGGGCCGACCTTGTCAATCAGGAGCAACACTTGCTGAATCGCGGATGAAGTGCCAATGATTTCAGACGAAGGAGTTGTGTGCCTAATAACTTTGCGGAGCTGTTTGTTCTCGCGCCCGAGGTGACTACTCTGAGAGGCTCGTTCCAGGACTGGCTCCAGGTCGACAATGCTGCCGTCTTTCGGCACGCAGTCAAAGGCACCCTTTCGTATCGCGTCAGCTCTTGAAATGACTGCTGAGTTACTTGTTGTCATCACTACCTCACAGTTCCGAGACAACTCCCTGAAACGCCGGATCAGCCCCTGCATATCGGGTTGCTGACCGTTCAGCTCAAGAAGTACGACGTCGACCATCTCAACCTGCAGCAAATCCATCGCAGCCTGCGCATCGTCGGCAGCACGCAATTCGTGCCCGAATCGCTGCAAACCTCGCGCAACGGATTCCCGAAATTCATGGTCGGCGGTGACGATCAATAAATGCATTGCTCACCTCAGCGCAGCATCGAGAGTCCATCTTTGGACGCTCGACGCAAAGTTGTCGACGAGACTATTTATTGACCCTGGCGAGAATCGCTTCAGGATTGGCTTCCGCCTTCTTGCGACAGCCGTTGCAGCAAATCCACACTTCATGGTCGTTCAAAGTCAGCTTGATGGGCGATCCCATCGTTCCAAGCATCTGGTCGCTGACTGGGCAGGTGTGCTGAATCTCGGCGGAAGCACGATCCTCTTCAGGCAGCGTGGCGAGACCGGCTTTCATCTTTGCCATCGCGTCGTCACGACTGTATTCAGCGTGATCTCCATGCTCAGCGTGATCTCCGTGCCGGGAGTGGTCGATCTGGACGGTCGTTGAAGTTGTGGCTGGTGTGGGAGTCGCGGCAGTCCCGTTTCCGTCTGAGCCTGCACAGCCAACAAGAAACAGGCCGACAGCAGTGATGAGTCCAACAACCGCGATTGAAAAGTAGCGCATGACGATCTCCGTGAGTAAAAATTGAGAGTCGAGAGCCGGACGACGAACACAGTGTTCGCCCCAAGGTAAATGGAGGAGGACAGAGCCGGTCCACGGAAGCGATCTGTGTACAATTGACGCAGATCTCGGGGCAAAGACAGCGCCCAAGGGAAGCTCAGAACCGCAATTCCAGACAGTCGTCTGCCCTTCGGGAACTCGGCCGAGGATTCAATCTCAAATCTGCAGACGACAAGTGCGTATCAGCAACGCACGGCATCCGCTGTTAACTGGCATACCAGTAGCCAGGCCAGCGGCTTTCTGCGAAATAGCCAGGAAGGAGCAAGGACTAACACTGAAAAATACGTCGGTGCCGTTTGGCTGTGAGTCCCGAACGAAATCACTGTCCTGAATGTCGGCAAGGATCAGCACCTGGCTGGTCCGGCAACAGCAATCTGGCCGGGCTGGACACGGCAGTGAGTTGGACTCGTGTTCGCAGCAGTGCGTACACACTTCTACCTGCATTGCCAGCTCTGATGTATTTCCGTCGGAGGCAGCACTGCATCGACAGAACGGCGAGTGTGCCGTTGACAGCAGCATGGTCAGGATGAGTGTGATGCGAGCAATCATTTTCAGGTCCTTGCATCATTGGATGCCGGGCCTGATCGATTTCTTCGCAGCCGATCCTGGAATTTTCAGAATTTGCTCCATGCAAACACTATTTACGGGCGATATCGCTCATTGACCGTCAATCCAGTGCCTGGCGGTCGAGGAAAGAAAGGCAACTGACTAAATTCGCATTTCCATTTAGTCGATCCGAATGAAACGCCGAGATGGACTCCAAACCGACAACTTTGCAGATTCTTACGAAGAAACCGCGTCCGACCGGCATCTAACCAACGTCGGGACAAACGCGGACTCACTGTCTCTGATGACTGACCCGCAAGCCGACATCATTTCTGCCTGCCAGAGTGGAGAGCGATCCGCTCAGCAGCAGTTGTACGAGTTGCACCACCGGCGTGTTTATCGTTTGTGCGTGAGACTGGTCGGTGTGCAGGACGCGTCCGACGTCACTCAACAGGTCTTCCTGAAAGTCTTTCGAACGATTCAACAATTCTCGGGCAGCAGTCGTTTCGAAACGTGGCTGCATCGAGTGACCGTCAATGAATGCCTGCAACAGACGCGTTCGAAAAGTCGGCGTCCCGAGGTCACACTGTCCACAGAGCCGGCTTCAGCAGATTCACCCACTGGAACGGCAATCGAGTCTGCTGAAATTCTGCAGGCTGCTTTGGACCGGCTGGAACCTGACCTGAGAACTATGTTTGTCCTCCGCGAAGTGGAAGAGTTGAGCTATGCAGAACTGGCAGAAACGTTGGAAGTGTCTGCAGGCACGGTGGCCTCGCGATTGAACAGAGCAAGGAAGCTCTTAAAGGAGCTGCTCACCGAACTCGGTTGGGAGCCATAAACCATGAACTGCTCTGAAGTGCTCGACCTGCTGTCGCCGCTGCACGACGAGGAGCTGTCGACTGATCTTTGTGAATCAGTCGAGCAGCATCTCCGAGAGTGTCCAGCATGCGCCGCGGTTCGCGCCGACTTTGGAGCCATGTCATCTCTGATTAATCAGCAGCCCGATCCCGAGCCGCCAGCGGAGTTGTGGAACCATATCCAGTCGGAAATGCATTCTTATATATCCACATCATCGGTTGCGTCTGACCGGATGCGCTTTGGATTTTTGCGGAGACCGAGGCGACTTCTGGGTGTGGTTGCCGCGACGCTGGTCGCCGTACTGGGCATTGCCTTCATTATTCACGAAACAGTGGACCACGGCCACGACGAACACCTGGCCGTCAACTTCGACCGGTTCCTCAACGAATTTCCAACATCTCCAGAGCAAGCACAGAAACTCTTGCACGCCAACTACCCCAGCAATCTGGTCGATGTGGATCAGGCCGAGCTGGAAGTCAAATACCGACCGGCGGTGGCGAACGCATTACCGACGGGTTATACGCTGGATTCCGTGCATCTGGTGCGGATGCCGTGCTGTCTGTGCGTGGAAGCTCTGTGTACAACTCCATATGGAACACGGCTGGCTGTTCTGGAACACGCGATCGATCAACCGGTGTGGTTTGGTGACCGACCAGTAGAACAGTGCAATTGCAACGGCCGAAACGCCCGGCTGATCCGCTTTGATGGACAGCTCGTAGCGACCTGGAAATCCGAGAAGCGATTCCTGACCATTATCGGCATCCGAAATGAAGACGAACTAACCAATCTGATGAAGCACCTCGACCCGCCCGAAGCCTGACGCCACCGCAGCCAGCCAAGCTTGGTCCTAGTCGTACGTATCAGTGTCGCCTACAATTCATGAAAACATCATGGATTGCACCAGCAGCAGCCGGGTCGTACAGCCAGATCCTGACTTCAATTCGAGTTCTATCCGTCAACCTTCCACTACACACCACGCCAGCGAGTTCCAAACTCTGTTTCCGAAGTCATTGCAGAGGGTCAACACCGTTAATCCCGGGCGGTCTCAGATGAAGCGTCGCTAAGTGGATTCTCGGCAGCGAGTACGTCGTAGTTGAAGCGTTTCGGGGGCGGCCTGCATGAAGATCGAGGTGCTTTTCAGCAGCAGAAACAGGCCAGACTAGAGCACAATGACGGCCGAGGCAACGACGTCAACGCGTCAGCCCCAGTCGTCGCAAATTATGCAAAAAGTCTCGGCGTGCAGCGAGTCCCTGCCGTCGTCATCAATGGCGAACTCGCGGACTGCTGTGCGACAGGTGGCCCGGACGGAGCCACGTTGCGAGCCGCCGGACTGGGACAGCCCGCATGAGGCCAGCGGACCGTGACTTCACGAAGTCACGACGGTTGCTGCGTGTTCTCGCAACTCTTCAGTGTGACGAGTTCCGGACCGCAGCAGCCCGCTTCGGCATAGAGTTCTTTCTTGGCATCTCTGCGAGTCTGTATTCGCACTGATCAACTTCAGAGACAATCCGCCAAAGAGGGCAAAGACGACACGTCGTCGATCAACTCACAGTGCTATGATAGTCAGTAGAATTGAAGCGCAGGCCCGTAGGTGGTAATTGACGCGTCATTATGACCTTGATCAAGTATCCTCAGTCTGTATGCCCCATTCTGATCCAGCACAACATGGACCGCTGCCTCACCTCGACACGTTTTCGAACGCGGCCGAGTTGGGCAGTTTTACCGCCGCAGGAAAGAGGCTAGGGATTACGCAAGCGGCTGTCAGTCAGCGAGTGCAGTCTCTGGAGCGGACCCTCGACGTGTCGCTCTTTGAACGAAAGGGCGGGCGAGTCTCACTGACAGACTCGGGGACTCGGCTGTACGAGTACGCTCAGCGAATTCTGGATTTGCATCGTGAGGCTCGGGCAGAAGTGACTGGCGCTGAGTTGCCGGTTGAGGGCGAACTGTTGCTGGCGGCCAGTTCAGTTCCCGGAGAGCATCTGCTTCCCGCCGCACTGTCGATCTTTCGCAGTCGTCATCCGGGAATTACGGTAAGGGCGGCGGTGGAAGACAGCATGGCCGTGCTGGAACATGTTGAGTCTGGATGCGTGCAGCTTGGGCTCGTCGGACGGCAGATCGAGAAGGCACATTTGCTGTTCCGACCGTTTGCGTCTGACGAACTGCTGCTGGTCGTCGACAAGAGTGATCGCTGGAAACGACGTCGGAAGTTGCGTCTGGCGGATGTACTGCAGCGACCAGTGATTCTCAGGGAACCCGGTTCGGGCAGTCGATGGTGCCTCGAACAGGCTCTACTTCGAGTTGGGCACAGTGTAGATGACGTCAACGTCGAATTTGAGCTGGGCAGTAACGAGGCAATCAAAGAAGCAGTCCTGAACGGGACCGGAGTTGCAGTGTTATCGCGATTCGCCGTGCAACGCGAACTGGATGACGGGCGACTGCACAGCGTGAGGATAGATGAGCTGGAACTCTCACGCAGACTGTATATCGTGTCGGATTCCCGGCGGGCATTGCCTCGACCCGCGCGAGCGTTTCTGCAATTCGTACTGGCACGCGGCCACCAGTTTATGACGCCGGAGTCAGCATCAGTACGATGAACCCGCGCCTTCTCGCCGGTCATAAGGGCAGTTTATGAGCCCGTCGCGGGTATTAACGTACGCGACTCACAAGCGGCATCGGGTCGCCGCTAGGCTTTACGTCGATCAAAGGCCCAACTCTCGTTCGACGAAGTATACTTGATGACCGTTCTCGTGCTCGTGACGGAATCACTTGCTACTGACACTGACTGGTTGCCACACCTTGTCAGTATTCGACTGACGCTGCCAATCGTGATTCTGGCGGCGCTCTGGGCTTGGGAAACCGTGTGCCCGTTTTTCAAGCTGCAAAAACACCGCGTTCGGCATGCAATCCGAAATCTGTCGATAGCGATAATGAACGCCGCCGTGATTGGGTTGTTGTTTGGGACGGCTACGGTCGTCGCATCAAGTTGGGTTGTAGAAAACAGTTTCGGGCTGCTTCTGTTCTCGGACAGTTTTCCGGCTGGCCGATTTGGCGCCGGACTGCTCCTGCTTGATGGCTGGATGTACGTGTGGCACCGGCTGAATCACCGCATGCCGTTGCTCTGGCGTTTTCACCGGGTGCATCACAGTGACCCGAACATGGACGTCACGACTGCAGCACGATTTCATCTCGGTGAGCACGTGATCTCCGGCGTACTGCGACTGCTGCTGATACCGCTTCTGGGCCTGAGCATCTGGCAGATCGTCGTTTACGAAATGGCCGTTGTCGCGATGACGCACTTCCATCACGCGAATATCTCGGTTGGTCGAGCCGATCGCTGGCTGCGGTGTCTACTCGTCACGCCAGATATGCACAAGGTCCATCATTCACGCTGGCAGCCGGAGACCGATTCAAACTATGCAGTCGTGCTATCGATCTGGGACCGCCTCGCCCACACGATTCGATTGAGTCCTACCCCACAGTTGATCCAGTTCGGTCTCGAAGACTTTGATGATGACAGCTGGCAAACCGTTCGTGGAATACTGACGACACCACTTGCAGACGAGTCCAATGAAACACTCCCCGTCGTGGCTAAACCGACCGAGGCGAATTCGAGAATCCCTTCGGCATCCGAAAATGTAACTCTTTATGACCAGTGAGTATCGGACTTGCCGCATTGACAACGGCATAAATGCTGCTAGTACGTGCTCAATGGCTCGACCCACGCAATCGGTCAACGACATGGCAGCAGTCGGTTTCCTTCTGCTGCTGGCATTGTGCCAGCGCGGACTTCAGCACTTTGCGAATGTGACGCAGGTCTTTCAGTCGTTCCTCGACATCGGTCAGTCGGTCTTCGATCAGGCCCTGCACGGATCCGCATTTGGGGGGTGATCCAGATTCGTCGACCAGCAGGGCTCGCGTGTTTTCGAGCGTGAAACCGATCGCCTGAGCGGCTCGGACGAACCTGAGCTTGTCGAGTGACGCTCGGCCATAGAGTCGGTAGTTGCCAGCACTGCGGTCTTCCGGTTCGACCAGCCCGATGCGTTCGTAATAACGAACCGTCGTCGTGGGGATACCGGCTTTCTCGGCGAGTTGGCTGATCGTTAAGCGGATGCCGGTGCTCATCTTTTCGGGACTCCACCGGAACTGTTTCAGGCCCGTTTCGCATGACTTTGAGAAAACTTCAGAATCCCGCTTGACCTTACACTTACATGCAACGTCGATAATAGGGATCGTTGAGAACTCGAACAAGACAGTCGAAAGCAAGACGAGGAGTTGAGCGATGACAGACATGGCCACCAGAACGGATACGACGATAGCGGTGAAGACGCTCTGCCCGAACTGCAGCAGCAAGGCGACACGTGTCAGCACCGTGACGCTGCGGGCATTATTGAAGCAAGACGTTGCAGGACAGATTGCCGGGGCCGATTCGCACTCGTGCTGCGAGACGACCGGCTCCGGCGCAGCGGGGTGTCAGCCCGTTGCTGACGACACAGGCTGGCGGTTCTGCGACTCGCCCGGCTGCGACGTCGTCTACTTCTCGGAGCAGGACGACACGACGTTTACGAAGTCGCAGCTCCGGGTCGACGTCGGTATCAAAGAAGCCACCGGCGAGCGGCCGTTGTGTTACTGCTTCGAACATTCGGTCGAAAGCATGAAGTCCGAGCTGCGAACTTCCGGCAGCAGCGAAGCACTGGCAGACATCCGGGCGAAAATGAAAGACCCCGGTTGCCGCTGCGAAACCGAGAATCCGTCCGGTTCGTGCTGCCTCGGCAGCGTGGCCAGGGGCTTGAAGGTCGCTCAACTGGAAATCGGTGTGAGCGACGACGAACTGCCACCTGCTTCGATCGATGGGGACGCGAAGAAGTCGACGACGGGCCGCGGTGAAAAGATCGCCACGGCCGGGACGTTGATTTCAGCGTTCATGGCGTCGAGCTGTTGCTGGCTGCCGCTGCTGTTACTGGCGTTGGGAGTGTCCGGCGCGGGAGTCGCATCGACGCTGGAAGCGTACCGCCCGCTGTTCATCGTCGTGACATTTGGCTTCCTCGGTGCAGCCTTCTACTTCACTTACCGACCTAAGATGGACACAGCCGGCAACTCTGCCGACTGCTGTGCTCCACAGGCCGCTACACAGGATTGCTGTGCTCCCGACGCAGCGGCCAGCGATTGTTGCGCACCCGAAACTGCCGCCGCGACCGACTGCTGTACTCCGCCTTCAGGGCAGCGCTTCAGCATGATGGCATTGAACAAGGCGATGCTGTGGGGAGTCACAGTGATGGCCGTCGCGTTCCTGTTCTTTCCAGGTTACGTCGGCGCATTTCTCGGCGGTGATGGAAAAACAGTGACGGAAGACATGAATCGGGCCGTCATCCAACTCGACGGCATGACCTGCGAAACCTGCGCAGCGAATGTCATAAACGCTGTTCGCAAAGTTCCCGGTGTGCTTGCCGTCGAAGTCGACTACGCCAAAAGCGAAGCGGTCGTCGGCAGCGAGTTCTGCTGCCCAATTCCGAAGGAGCAGATTCTGACCGCCATCAAGAACGCAGGATTTGCTGTTACCGTTTTCAGGGAGATGCCCGCTCGTATGACGGCGGACTCAGCCCATTCACTATAATGACCGGCAATTGGAAACAACGCGATGCCTCTCAATGATCTTTCCAGCGACGCGAGCGAGTTCCGACAGACGTTTAACAACGCGAAGGGCAGCGTCCGCGTCGTCCTGCTGGTCTCACCCGGCTGACCGTTGTGCGTTGAAGGAGCCCGTGAGGTTCACTCCGAAGCCATCAGCCGCACCCCAAACGATGATCTCGCCGTTCTTGTGGTCTGGACTCCTCGCTATCCCGGCGACACTCGTGCAAAGGCCGTGGACGCGACAAAGCACGTGCCGGACACGCGAGCCACGCATTTCTGGGACGAGGACGGTGTCGTACCGAAAGCCTACGGTCGAGTTCTCAATCTGCCTGCCGGAAAGCAATTCGCGTGGGATACCTACATGGTCTTCGACGCCACAGCAGAATGGACCGGCTCGCCGCCCTCACCACATGACTGGATGCACCAACTGAGCAACGTCCTCGGCCGCGAACACGAACAGTGGCTGAGCGGTGACGTGTTTCGCCAGACCATTCAGCAGTTGCTCGATTGATGCAGCGCACCACACTCGGACGCGACGTCACTGGGGTCGTAGACGAGTTGGATCGTGCTGTGCTGGATATTGAAGTGGGTACGGCAG
>CAXBME010000059.1:0-18311 GCA_963976765.1 uncultured Planctomycetaceae bacterium | reverse complement strand
ACCACTCACAAAACACTCGTCGGATAAATACAGCCCCGACTTACCGGATGAGCCGCTTTACTTGAAGGCTGCATTAGCAAACCCACCTGAGCATCACGATCTCGGTGAGCTAAGTCGGCTTCTTGAAGCCGAAGCTGGAGGTCAGCTACCGGATTGGATGAAGGACCGGCTGCGAGACTTCCACGAAATAGACCTCAGATCATCGATCTTTCGTTACGCCGATCCGGGGCCTCCCGGCGAGCTATGGATCGACTTTCATCAACTTCAAGCGGTGATCGACCAAGTGGTGGAAGCGTTCGAGGCGTATATTTCACGAGTAGGAAGTTCCACTTCGGCTGGACAGGAATGAACTAATGGCATTTCCAAACACGAACATGGCTGGATATGCCGATCTCAAACGACGGATCGACCTCGCCTTGAGCCGTTGTCAGGAGCAATCTTGGCTCGACTTCAAGGAATCCCAACCGTGGACTGAATTGCGATGGAGATTGCTCAAAACCAGCATGGCGATGGCAAACCTACGTGACGGTGGATTGATTGTAATTGGCGTGGCCGAGCGTAATGACTCGTGGGAACTCACAGGGATTCAAGAGGATCATCTTGAGACGTATGACTACGATGACATCGTTGACCAATTAGCAAAGTACGCCTCTCCGCAAATCAAGACGGACATCGTGTTGCACGACGATGATGACGGGAATCGCTATCTTGCATTTCATGTCGACCAATTCTCTGACGCTCCGGTAGTTTGCCGGAAGAACTCGCCCGATTCGGTCAGGCCAAAGGACAGATTGTCAGCGGGAGATGTCTACACCCGCCCGACGAGCGGAAAACCGCAGACAGCAAAGGTCACTGACGCAGAGCGACTTCACGACCTTTTGGAACTTGCCGCCGAGTTTCGTGTGAGGCGGATGTTGGAGGCCGGGAAGCGGGTTGGGCTAGTGCCAAGCGAGACATCGACTGCGCAGTTTGAATCGGAACTCGCTGGCATCAAGGAGTTTCCTGTGCCAGTAACCGAGTTTCCGTACTGGCAAGTCCGCTTTTGCCCAGAGTTCTACAACTCAGACTTGATTCCGAGTTTGACCGAATGTGTCAAGCTGGTTGAGAAAGCTCGGGTCCAACTTCGGGGCTGTGACTTTCCTCATCTGTCGAACGACGCTCAAGAACGAACTCATGGATCGTCATGGGTTGGATCGTGGGCAAACTTCATGGGCAGCATCGAGTATTGGCAATTATTCCAAAGCGGACAGTTCGTCCACTTTGCGGCCTTGCGAGAAGCCACTGAGAATCAGTGGCGGCAGAAGCTCCAAGATTCAACCATGAGCCATCTGCGGCACATGAACAGTCTGGACTGGAGTGCCGTTCCGGGTTACGTGTCGCTGGTGAATTTGGTTTACACGATCACGGAGTATTTCGAGTTTGCGGCTCGAATCTGTCAAGCTGGTGTTTATGAAGGGAATCTTGGCATCACCATCGAACTCAACGGGGCTAAAGGATACGTCCTGACGACAGACTGGAACCGAATGTGGCGGCAGTATTGTGTCGCCAATGAAGACCACATCAGCAAGACATGGACTGTTGCTAGTGACAGTCTCGTCGCCGGTTCGTCCGACGAGTCTCGCAAAGCCATCGTGTGGTTGTGTGAATGCTTTGGTTGGATGTCACCAAACATTGAGGCAATCAGCAAAGATCAAGAGAAGTTGTTGTCTGGTCGATTGTAGATGCGGACGAGTTGGGAGAAGGATTTGTTGGTCATGTCAGTTGGCTCGCCTACTCCCCAAACTGCTCGATGATCTGATCGATCCATCGCTGCTTGTCCTTCTGTAGCGACGGCAGCGGGTGGCGGTACTTGTTCGTCGATCCCGGCTCCAGCAGACCGATAATCGTTCTCTTCTTGGGCAGCCTCGCCATGCAGCGATCAACCAGTGGAGTCAGCTTGTCGCTGATGCCCCAAGCTAAGACAAGTGGGACGTTCTTGCTTCGAGGCAACTTCAATGACAACTCGTTCGCTCGGTGGTCTGAAAAGATCGAGTGACTCTCAAACTCGTCTTCCCTCTCCAATCGCTGGAAGGTCTTTATGAATTCGCCGCTCTTGGGGCTGCGCAGATCGGAAAGATTCAGCACTCGAACATGCTGCCATCCCCGAAATTGCATAACCCGCATTACTTGATACTGCGTCGTATCAGGTTTGGTCGGGACGAGGGAGATCGGTAGCTTGTGGATCGCACTGGCACGAATCTCGTTGGTGACTTCATCCAGAGGCTTCGACGAGCCGGGGTTCATCATAATGAACACGGCGTCGGGTCGAAGCTCCAACAACTCGGTGTGATCTGCTGGCGTCTTGTCGTGACTGACGATCTCCAAAACGCTTCGACACTCGACGACCTCGTTGGAAGCGAGTTCGACTGAGTAGAAGTGGCCGAAGACTCCGTACTCACACTTTAACTCTTTGGCCGGGATGAAATGTTGCTCAATCATCTCTTTTCACCGGGTCGTCTCTGAACGTACTGTCCTTGGCTACAGTCGGTAAGGCTCTATTTCTAATCCAAAGCAGGTAAATCACCCAGCACGTGACTTACCCTCGGCAATTTCATCGACCAACTCGGACAGTTTTACATCGAAATTGCGTTTCAGGCGATCTGCCAAATTGTGGCTGGACATGTCGAGTTCGGGGATGCGTCCGAATTTCCGGTGAAGCCGAATGCCTTTCTTGTGGTACTGGCGAACAACCTTTCGGACCTTGGCCAGTGTCAGTGGCTTCGTGGTTGGCCCCAAGACTTTCTCGACTTCCTTGGCCAGCGTCGTCTTGTGATTCCAATGCAGGCGTCCGTTGAGAGCGAAGCTCGACATGCCGATCTCGGGCAGTTCGCCGAATTTGTTGCCGATACGGATACCACGGGACCAGTATTCTCGAATCAGGTCGTGCGTGCGGGCAATAAGATCGTCGTTTGAATCACACAGCACTTCCCGAACCCTCTGAGCCAGTGTCATGCCATGGTGTCGGCGGAGCACCTTGTCTACGGCGCTCGCCGAGCGATCCAACTCTTTCAACCACTCAGACTGATGAAACGTCGGTCGCTTTCCAGTTCGAGCATGAAAAACACGGATCGCTTGATCGATTTCCTTCAAGCTCGGTATTTCGTTCACGATGCTCAGCAATTGTCGCACGGTTGCTGCGTCAATGTTGTCCGTGCCGTTGCAGACGAGGCTCTCGACCGGAGAGAGTTTCTTCCAAACCTTATCGAATCCCTGCTGGCGAATTGCTTCGGCATCGATGCCTTTTGGTTCAAGTGCTTTTCGATCAAGCACCTTCTTCTTGGGATTGGCGATCCGTATCACTTGCTGCAAAAGAGCAGTCTTGACATCGGCGGCCTCTACATCATCTGGAAGCTCGTATTCCTGAATGACTCGTTCGACGAGTGCTTCAATTTGGGTGGCATCTGACTTGTCTTCGATGCGCTCGTAGCCCTTCAGCAGATCATCCATGACCGACGTGTAGTGATGACCGAGAACTTCCTGTAACGAAATTGCCTTGCGAGGTTTCTCGCCCTTGGGAGCGTTCTTTACAGGAACCATACATGGGACCAGTTCTCCTTGGGTTACAATGCAGGTCAAGATGGCAGTCAAACGGTTCGACAGCACTCGCCGCTTGTCCTCATCCGTCATGTCGGGTGACAAGTCCGGCAGGTAGTTGAAGATTCGCACGTCCCGCTTCGACGAATGACGGCGAAGTGGCCTGAAGAACCTTTGAACGGCCAGCGTTACGCTCGTCTCGCAGGCATCCGTGTTGTGCATTCGAGTGCAAGGCACCCAGTCTGTCCCTTCATCAAACAATCGGCACGCCACTACGGCTCGGAACTTCTCTGGGTAGCGATGCAAAAGCAGCTTGTGGGCTTCCTGAGTGTCCGGCGAAACCAGATCAAGCACTTCGGACTCGTGAAAGACCGTCAGCAATCCTTGCATGATGGTCGGCAGCGTCTCTGTTGTTCGAAATCGATGCGTCAGTGCCGGAATGATGACAAGGTGCCGTTCATCGGGCTCTGAAGCGACCATCTTGAGCAGTGGCTCAACGGGATCGTCCTGATAGTTGACGAAATCGAAAACCAGATTCTTGATTCCCAGTGTTTCGAAGTGTTCGTCCGGAAGGTAGTAATGAGCAAACTCCTGCTTGAACCGCTGCGACAGAATCGTTCGGCAGTCGCCCCGGAAGAACGTGGCCGTTGCCAGATGAACCTTCACAGTCTCCTCGTCATGACGAAGCACGTACTGCACGAAAGCACCAAGTCTTGTCGCATCGTCGATGATCCCCTGCTTGTCCTTGACGTTGAACAGGTCAAGGTCGGATTCGTGAAACACGTTGCTAAGGTGATGGGCCTCATCGATGCGAAACGAGATGTTGCGTAGGGCCTGATGTTTCTCTTTCTTGCTCATTCGCTTCCACGCATCGATCAAGGCCCGATGCGTGGCGATGGCGGCGAGGTCTTCCTCATTGTGGATTTGATTCACATCGGTGAGCAGAAAGTCCTTCAGCAACTTGGTCTTCACATCCGACTTGGACGTGCTGCAAAAGTTCTGCCGGACAGTCCATCTTGACGGGCTCGACTCGCCCGGCAGCGTGAACTGGATGCAATCGTCATCGAAGAATCCGTGATGGATGTGGTTCTTCGGCACCAGAATGAGTTGCTTATTGCCAGTGGATTCGATGTCTGCTTGGGCCATCATCACCTGCAACAGTGACTTACCAGCACCGCCCGGTGCTTGGATCAAGAGATGCCGGGCCGCACGCCCAAGCTGCAAGGCTTCAATTTGCCAGTCTTTGAGTGTCTTGATCTTTCGCATCGGGGGCTCCTCACATATCTCCACATGTTGTTTGTTCAAAGTTGGTCCAAACGGATTCGACCATCGCCCGCTTTTGTTTCGCCCCTGAGACTTTGTTGTCGATCTCAAAGTCGTGTCGCTGCCATCCAGCAAGCAGGTCGCCGTAGAGTTCATTCGGATAGCCAGACAACATCACCTTTCCTTCGCAACATCGAATGGCATCAAGCAGTCGGATGTGCTCTGGCTCAGCCATTTCGTGCTCGTAGTTGCCGCAACTTGCTCTCGTTGACGGCAGGTACGGCGGGTCCAGATAGAACAGAGTCTTCTGGCCATCCTGTTGGCGGATCACATCCACGGCGTCTCGGCAAAGAATGACGACTCTCCTCAGTCGTTCGTGTACTGCCTCAAGGCCGTCGATAGCATTCAGCCATGCCGAGACCTGCTCATTCATCCGGCTTCGAGTCCGATTACGACTGAGCGTGGCAAACCCCTTGAACGACCCAGCACGGCTTTGCCGACAGCGGACAAAGAATGCAGCCGCCGCTTCGGCATCGATTTCCCTTTTTGGAAATAACCGGTTTGCCGAATCCTCGAACTCGGCCTCTGAAAAAGGTGTCAAAGCGACAAGCTGTTGCAGTTCAGAAAACGTCTTTGAGTCCTTCAGAACCTTCCAGAAGTTCTGAAGAGGGCCATACAGGTCGTTCACAACCTCTGAGATGCCTTGCTCATGACTGGCCTCACCCCATTGGTGCCGGGAATCAAATGGGTCTTTATTGAGTAGAACCGCCAGTCCTCCTCCGAACGGCTCAACGTAGTGCAGGTGTTTCGGCATCAGGTCGATGATATGGCGAGCCAGATAGTGCTTGCCGCCATGCCACTTCAGCGGTTGCGTTGTGCATTTCATGTCAGTTCTCGGCGTTCGGTGCTGCTTCTTGCTCTCACATTTCGCAGAGCGAATTGCTGTAAGGCGCTGTGGGATTCACTGGTCAGTGGAGTTCGCATTTGTCGGCTCATCATCCCATTCCAGCCTCGACGGCTCGTAGGGCATAAGCAGTCGATCCAGCCGCAACGTCATCGGCATCTCTGCGTGACTGAGACCGTGGAGCAATCCTGTGGATGGATCGTATTCTGTCGGAGTGAACAACAGCGGTCGTTCGTCGTCATGGCCCACCACGTAGGTCTTGTGTGCGGTTGCCAGACGATCTTGGTGACGGCGTTTGTTACTCTCTTCCATTTCATTGACGTACCATTGAGGCATCTTTCTTCTCCTTCGTAATCTCTGTTGCTCGACGATTTGACGTGCAGTTAGCGTTTCTTTGGTGAGCAACATCGCATGAACAATACAACCACGTATCTGGGGCAGGAACTCGCAATCTCGTGGGACCGCAGGTCACAACTCTCGGTAGAAGTGACCTTATTCGTGTCGGCAGAAGTCGCTTATGCCGTGCGAAATAGCAGTCGAAACCCTTTGCCTTTTACGCCTTCGATGTGCTCGCCGATTCCCGATGGATGCGACTTCAACCTTTCGTTGATGAGTCGATCCAGCTTGCCCATCAGCAGCCCTTCGTATTTGCGTTTCATAAACGCTTGGGAACGTATCTCTCCCTTGGCTTCGACGAGGCACTCGACAATGGCAGCCAGTTCCATGTCGATGTGAAACTCCGTTCCGCAGACCACGATGCGCTCTTCCTCGACGCTTACTTGGACGTTCAAAGTGTTGGCCGGATCATGGTTCGAGTCGTGGAGCCACTTGTTCCACGAGATCACCTCGTCAGATGTCAAAGTTGGGTGAGCCCCGAGTACCATCCCGTTCTCTTTCATTCGTTGCACATTGTCGGCTCCGAAGAATGCCAACAATTCCTTCTCGGACCAGTAATCGTGATGACCGCCCTTGCGCCCCTCTGCTCGGACGAATTCGAGAACATCCCCATCGGCTAATAAGTGGTCGTCGGCGACTGGCTTCCCCTGAATGAACGCTAAGGCTCGTCGAGAAACGTTGAGAACATCTCGAAGCACGGATTTCGCTCGACCAACCGTGCGACCTGCTAACGGAAGAAAGACGACGTTGACCCCATGGATTACCTGAACTGACATTTTGTTGCTCCTGAAAAGGTTCCGGTTATTTGTGAATAATTTGGATGTACGAGTTGGATCGCTCGTGCGGTGCGAAGGACATGCGCACCTAGTCTGGGTACGCTGAGGTGACGCGCGGGACTCCAGCGCCGCTTTCGCTGGACGCCGTATTTCCGGTGTTGACGGCAGATTTCAGCGGTGTACAGCGATGGGTAGTTACTACCGGCTACTAATCGCCATTCTTCGGCTCCGCTTCGCTATCTCGCTCTCCGGGGCGCTCGTTATCAATAGGGACGGCTTCTTCCTTGATAATCGTGAAGCCGTACCGTGTGTGCGGGTTCTTGCCACGAGTCCAACGCCTGAACCCGCCTTCGAGAATCAGCCGAAACCGCTTTCGTTCGGACGAGACTTCGAAAACGACTTCAAGGTGTCGTTTGAAGATCACACCGATGGCTCGCTCTCGGCCTTTTTCCGTATCACGTTCGTTCGGGGCAAAGAGAGTTCGAGCAAGTCCAAGATGCACAGCGAGCTTCGCCCATTCCTTGGGTCTCAAACGTTTTCCGGGCCTTGCTGCACCCAGAATTCCCAGTGCTTCTCTCACTGGATCGCCGGAAGTCTTTCTGCATCCGTAGTTCGCCAAGAAGTCGCCAAAGCCGTTGACCTTCAGAATGCCGCCTATCGTCTTGGCCCAACGTGTCATTGGATGCTTCACGGATTCATCCAGTGGCGATCCCTCTTGTTTCCAGCGTTCGATCATTCCTCGCAGTTCGGCTTCAATTCGTTCGCCGTGCTGAGGCAGAAAGTCGAGCTTGGGATTGCCTATGGGAGTGGGCCTTTCGTGAACGTCGCCGCACGGTGCGAGATGAACCGGCAAACAGCGATTCATCAGGTCGGCACTCAAGGCTCCATCGTTGGTGTTGATCGTGACCACATACTTGTTCTCAAGCCGCAGTGGCTCTCCGGCTCCGGGAGCGGCAAGGAAAACCTCGTTGCTGGTGACAAAGCTCTCAACAAAGCTCGACCGAATGAACTTTGCCCGCCCACCGGAACTGTCGAGCCTCACGTTGTCAAAGACGACAACACCAACATCGGGATTCACCTTGAGTTGCTTCTGGAATTGACTCTGCATTGGCCAGTCAATGGGCTCGTAAAGCACATCTGCTTTCGGAACACTGCCACGAATGAAATCGGTAACGGTTCCCTTGCCTGAATGGCTCTTTGTTGCCGTCAACAGAATCAAAGGCTTCTCGCCCTGCCATTGTCTGCGCTGCAAGACCGTGAGCGCCCCAGCAACCGCATTCGTCCGGTCTGCCTGCGTGGCAAACGCCATAACATTCAGGAACTTGTCGATTGTCTCCGTGGATTCAACATAGGTTGGCTGCTTACCAACGTAGAGAACTCTCCGCTTCGGCCCGCCGTCGTTGTATCCGGGCTCAACCAAGGACCAATCGTCGAAATAGAAAGGTGTCCGAGTGACCTCATCGACTGGCAAGAACTGGCTGAGAAACTCTTCAGATCGCAGCATTGCGTTGAGATGAGCCGAGGTCGGCAGTTCACTCACGACCTTGCCCTCTTTGACTACCTGCATTCGCACACGGTCCACGATGATCGGGGCCAAGTCAGCAGCCTTGCCGACAAGTCGAGCGTCACCGCTCGGCGAAACGAAAATGAGACCGTGCCCATCTTCTTTGTTGCGAAACAGATCGCCTGCTTGCGCCAATCGTTGCCCGAGCTTGCGGTAGTTTCGGGCAGCACCACGTTCGACGCACCATCTGAACTGCGGCTGTTTCCTTTCTTCTTGTGGGCTGCTTACGTCGTCTTCATCCCCTAACGGTTTTACCGTGGTCGTAGCTCGTGCGGACGGTCGCAATCGATTTGCTCGACCGTTACGTGATGCGATTGGCAAAATATCCATGTGAATGTTCCTTGATACTGGTTCCTCGGGCGATGCAGGGGCGCTGGCCAACGTGGCTCGCTGCGCGAGCCACGTTGGCCGTCTTCAGCGCAAGCCCCAGCTACCTGTGAGAGACCGGAGCCATCGGTTTCACTTCATCAACTCTCGGCAGGGAGCCAAGGCTCTTCGCCTTTCGAAACCAAGTTGGCTTCCTCTAGGCTCGACCTTGGGCACGTCTCATCGACAACTCGACTGGAGGGACATGCCTAAATTCCGACTGTGTTATGAGCGGCAGCAGGCCAAAAGTGACGACACGCCCTAATTCGAATCTACATTCGGTCTCGTTGTTGGAATTCAGGATGTGCAGTTCCGGCTGCTGGTCCGGTGCGTCGAACTCATACAGCACGGAATAGAAAGAAAGGTCGCCGTTTACCTCATGGCCAAGTAAACGAAACTGAACAGGAGGCGGAGAGTCGCCCCAGTAGTTCGAATCGTCCATCAACGCAGTTTGCTCAATTACTTCGAGGATTATGTAGTCAAGGTCGCTGGTGACGGACTCGCAGTACAGAAATGTTGAATTGGGTGACGTTGATTCTTTAGTTGGTGTTTTTGAAGACATTTGACTCTCCTCTTAACTGGAAATGGGTTACTTCAGGTCAACCGTTGCAACGTGCATTGGCCAACGACAGGTTCTTTGTATGCAGTGACGCCGGGTGGGTTCAAAATGGGTTTAATTAGAATTCGCCTTTTTCTTTTCAGCCTTGTCGCCGTAGTACCGCCGATAGGCTTCACGAATTTTGTTTTTGTGCGTGACACGCTCGTCCTTGGGAAAAAGCGCCCTCCACTCGACAAAGATTTGTTGCCACGTGAGGCCACGCTCCTTTCGCTCTGCCGCAAAGAATCCACGCTCGGCTGTCGTCGCCTTTCTTCCCGGAAGTCCTTTGACTCGACAGGGCTTCGGAATTCCTGCCGTGGCTGGGTGCATTAGCAACAATTCGTCCACCTCAAGGCCAACGGCATCTGCCATCTTTGTGACATCATCGAGGTCGAGCCCGTTTCGTTCGTACATCCGAAGAGCAGACAGCTTTTGTTCTTCCTTCGTGATTCGACGAGCCATTTTCTTCAGTTGTTCAAGTTTCGATTGCATAAGAACCTCCAATTCGGCGCACAAAAAAAGACGGATACACGCACGACGGACTGAGGCGAATCGTCGCCTAAGTCACGTCGATGAGGTGGTCTCCGTCTGTGTTCAGTAAATGGTCGTGAAAGCGGGGCGGCTGGTGTTTGTCCGCCCGTTTCCTCTCACAGAATCATTGTACGACAACTATTTTCGAAAATTTACTTGTCCCTCAAAGTTTTGGCAGATCACTTGAAGATGACTCGGAAGCAGTAGAGGGCTGCGATCCAAAGTATGGAGTCATCGTTCGAGGGCGCACGGTCTCTCAATATCTGACTCACGCAATCCAGAGTCATGACGAATCGCCACACGACGTTACAATGCCGTGGCGACTCCAGCCGTTGACATCTGGATCGAGGAGAAGTGAATTGCGAGCCGACTACGCCGCAAGAACAAGGTGGGTGACATGAGCCTCCAACTCGGCGACGGCAGCGACAAAAAGTTCAATTGGTCTTCTGAACTCTCGATTTGCATTTCTTAACGACTTGGCTTCTTCACCGGAGTTAGTTGTTTTGGGGGGCTTTTTGTTTTTCAGGCCAACAGGTGACTTTCGTTTCACCTTGGCTGGAGTCGTTGGTCCAGAGTATTTTTCGATCGGGTCTTCTGCGTTTCCGAAGACCACAATGCCTCGTTTCAAGCGATTTAGCTCACGCTTGCCTTGACGAACTTTCTGGAACGCCAGAAACACGCGGGTGTTTGTGGCCTCGAATAGTTCCGTTGCTGACGCTAATCCGTCATCAGAAGCAGCGAGTTCGGTGAGATATTCAGCGGCGTCGATCACTTCGTCAATGTCCGAATCAGAATCTACGCTTCGGTTAGATTCGGCTTCAGCAATCGCGAGAGATTGCTCCAGCGAATTCTTCTGTAAGCGCAGTTTCTTGAACACGTCAGAAACCGCTCGGTACTCGTCTTCATCATCCGCCAGGGCAAGATTGTTTTCCGCTCGCTCGATTTTGATCGCGATCTGAGAGATCTCACTCCGAATCCGCTGAATTTCTTTAACTACACTTGATCCAGCATCATTGTCTTTGTCGCGTTCGGCCAGCTCATGAAGCTTTGTCTTCAACTTTGGCAGTAGAGCCGGTGAAAGGAGTTGCTGCTGGATGCTGCTCAACACGAACTGCGTTGCAGTTGGACCGTCCACATGATTGTGATTGCACTTTTGGCCGTGACTCTGCTGGTACAAGCCGCATTTGTATCGAAACGACTTTCCCTGCTTAACGCGATACATCGGCCACGTGCAGTTCATATCGAAAACTCTTGCACCAAGCGGATTTCGTTCAGGGTCGCGCGAACGTGGCTTTCCGCGCTGAGTCCCAGCACGCTTGTCGAGAACTCGGATTAGAGACTCGTGATCTTCCAGCGAAACGACAGGCTCGAAGAGTGCTTGCGAGAATATGTGTTCGTCGTCGCGGTTCCTGATAACTCTCGGTTTACCGTCAGCGCGAATGTCGGCATCGGTTAATTCTCGTGGCCCATCCGCAGTGAATCGATTGAACTTTCCCATTGAACGCAGTCCGTATCGCACAATGGCGGCGAGCAGCGGATTGCGTCCGATGTTGACAATCGTTGGTGCATGCCAAAGACCACTCACCTCATGACGCACACCGTTGTCCTTTCGAAATCTTCCGGCGTCTGGAGAAGGTATTTCTTCGGCGTTCAGGATTCTCGCAATCTGTGTTGCTGGTGTTGTCAGCAGCAGGTCGCGAATTCTCAAAGCCAGACTCAAACGTTCATCTTCCGCTGGTAACCAGACAACATGGTGACCAGCCATTCGCATGATCTCACCGTCCTGGAGTTGGCGAACACGCTCGCCGTCTCGCCGAACCAGCCACCGGTCGAATGCAAATGGCGGCCGCCCACCCGTAGAGAACCCTCCAGTAGCAAGTGCGATCTGGCAGTGAACCATTTTGTCTGACAGATCCCGACCGTGCTTACCGGCAGCGTCGTAGTCAAGGAGGGCAGTGATTTGCTCTGCCGTGTCTGGTCGGCGACCGGTCCGAATCGGTGACAGCGACCTTTCCATGAACACGATTGTCAATCCATTCTGTCGAAGAACGTTCTCCATCTTGACTGCATCAATGGCGTCAGTAGGACGAGCCAGTCGATCTCGTCTCGGAATAAATACATGTGAGACCTTCTCATCGCGGACGGCCCGTGCAAGCAGAGCGTCCAATCCGACTCGTGAGAGTTCGTCTCCGGCGACTTCATAGTCGAGATACAGGTCTCCGCGGATTGCCTCTTCGTTCTGAATCATCGATTCGATATCCGAAACCGTCGGATTGAATGTCACGTTCAGTTCCGTGGCACGACGACGAGCCCATTTAACATACTCGCCAGGTGTCGTTTCATGTTTCCCACCGCTATCGCGTGTGTAGAAGAGTCCGCTTCCAAGCTGTTTACGAGCCATTTGCATTCCCTTCTTTCAGTCGTTCTGATTTGGTGGAGTTGCGATTTCGCCAAAGAAACTCGGCAAGCTGTTCGACGAATTTATCTTCGTTATCCGTCTTGAGTTGCACTTCGATGCCAAGCAAAGAAGGCGCATCCCAGGAGAATTCTTTTAACGAGAGTTTGAAAACTTCAGACGACAAACCATCGGTTGCGATTGTCTTGCTGTCCCAGTCATTCTGCTCGGTCTTTCTGGCAAGTTCGACGAAGGCGTCTGTGTAAGAAGGAAGCCCTGCATCGAGATGAGCAGTGAAGCCATCTAGTTCCCACATCAAAAGTTGCAACACAGCACCAAATTCGAGAAGCAGGTTCGCTGGGAGTCGAATCGGCTGAGCGTCGGCGACTATACCCATTTTTTGCAACGCGGTTCCGGTCAGGTGGGCGAGATACTCGGCACGCCAGACAGCGGCATCAACCAACTGTTTGGAAACTTTGACGGGATCAGATTCTCCCACTGCAATCATCATAGCCTCGACTCCATCCTTGGACGGCGATTCGTGAAAACGAGCCATCAGTGTTGGAAGCTTCAATGCAGCGTGCAACAGTAAAGGGCGATGCCCTCATTTCCAAATTTTCCAAAATAGTACGCCAACGAATCGCAAGAAACGTCTCCAAATCGAAGCTCTAAATGGTAGTCATTCCGCATCACCCAATTATGCCACGATTTTGGCTTTTCTTTAGCTGGCAACCCTTACAAGGGCATCCGACTATCGGGTTTGGATAATCAAGTCGCTGATCCTGTGCAAGCTGATGAAAATTGCTCTTGCCATCTTCCTCAACAATTCTTAGGGCGCATCAACGACACCGATTTGACTCGAGAGCGACGGAATTGTTGCGTAGCCGGACGTGGCAGAAGGTGGTTGATCTCCCGGTAATCTCGGATGCCAATGTCGGCGGATATTGCCGAAAACGTGCTCATTATCAGCCGAATGTCTCTGCAAGTGAGCGCCGATGTCCGCCGGTGGTTGTCCAATGTTGCACTGAGTAAAGGCTTACAGGAATCGTTGCCCGCAAACACGTATTCAAGGTATTGAGCGCGCCGTGGTCCGAGGGCGCGCTCAATACCTTGATCGCGTTTTTGATTCGCAAGCAGCCTACCGTGAGAAATCAGGAAGTCGTTCTGCGCACGATCCTATGGCGAATTCTTTGGCTTTGCAGGTTCTATCCGTGCGGAGAGTTTGCAACTGCAATCTGTTGAACAACTGAGTTGCTAAATCACTCTTCAATTCAAAAATCGTTTCTTAGCTTAGTTCTAGTTTCGCACATTTTCAGAGTTGACGTTGGCACGAAAAAGGCGGCCCGTGACAGTGGAGATTGAACGTTCGAACTTTCAATTTCCCAGGCACGGAAGCCGCCAGTTATGGAACTTACCAACTCTTTCGAAGCCCTGCTACAGTCGTTCGCTCCGGCCTTCACAACCCCGAGTTTCGTCACCTTTCGATTGCTGATGACTGGCTGGATTCTTTCGACACGACACCGATATGTCACGGATCTGATTGTTTCGAGTGACTCCGTCGGCCACGGACACTTTTCGGATTATCACCGTTTCTTCTCACAGGCGGCGTGGCAGATCGACGATCTCTGGCGACTGCTCGCGAAGCTGATTGTCGATCGTCTTGTTGGCAAAGACGCCGTCATCGTGCTGGCTGGAGATGACACTCTGTGTCGCAAACGCGGCCTGGGAATCTTCGGGACAGGGATGCATCACGATGCACTGAGTTCTTCCAGATCGAAAAAAGTCTGCCAGTGGGGACATGACTGGGTCGATCTGTGCATCGTGATCGCTCATCCGTGGTGGGCACCGTCGAAAGTGTTTTCGCTGGTAGCTGTCCATTTCGCGTCGGTCGGCGCGCAGTGGTGCGTCGCTGCGGCGAAGGGGACGCAACGGGAGCCGGGGCGCCGGTCGGGAGCGTCAGGCGGCGGGGAGCAGGGTGTTGAGCGGGGACGCGTCTGGCGGCGGGAGATTCAACGTCGTCAGCGTCTGCTGGAAGCAGCTCTGGCCGGTCTGTCGCCAGCGTTCCACTTCGTTCAGGACGTTTGCCAGTGAGAAGTCATCCAGCCGGACGCGGAGCGATTCCAGAACGCTGGTGAGCACGCTGCGGCGGCGGGCGCCACGCAGAGTTTTGTTCGTGCGGGCCGTCTTGCGATCGGCGGCCGTGTCGCGCAGAGCACGTTCCGCCTCGTTGTTCGTGCCGGGGACGTCGGCGTGCGTCACGAACGTGAAAAGCTCGTCGGCTTCCATCAGCCGCAGCAGTTCGTGCACGAGATTGCGGAAGTCGCGTTCGAGGTCTGTCGCGGGTTCCGTCTCATCGCGGTAGCGGCTTTCGCACAGAGCCCACAGGTCGTCTTCTAATAACAGTGCTCGTGCGGCACGTGTGGTGTCGGACAGGCGGCGGTCGGCCTTCAGGCGGCAGGCCTTGCGGTACAGTTCGAACAGGCCGTCGCAGAACAACCGGTACACGTCACTGTCCGGCTGCAGCAGTGTCAGGCGGATGGCTTTGCGCAGTAAATGTGCCCAGCACTTCTGAGCGGTATTGAAGTCGCGGTAGACGGCCGCGTCGTCGCTGACCAGCACGCCGCTGAACAGGTCCTTTGGTAATAACGTCGCCAGAGTCGCGGCGTCTTTGGGGACTCCGAACAGGAACAGCCGCGAGTGTTCGGAGAGCAGCGCCCACACCGAGTTCAGACTCCAGCCGGTCTCGTCGGCGTGGACCACGGCCGAGTTGGCCAGCAGAGTACACAGGCGATCGAATTCCGGTTCCCATGCTTTCGACAGACGGTTCAGGAGAGCATCGACCTGCGACTTCGACAGCGTCAGTTTCTGAAAGAACGCCAGCAGTCCTCGCGCCTTGTCCAGCGACAGCCGCATGACGAACACCAGAAAGGCGAGTGAGACGGCGATCTCGAGGCCGAACTCGCAGCGCCCCAGCGAACCGGGGATGACCGCTTTCTCGCCACCCGGCCCCCGGTAGAGGTGATACGCGACCCGCACCGCCCGCCCGTCTTCCACTCGCGTGACGACGCGTGAATAATCGAAGGAGCAGTCTTGCCGGACAACTTCGATCTGATTGGCCCGGTTCACTCGAAGGCGGCACTGTATCATCCGGCTCCGAAAGAGACCGAACGTCGCCGCGGACCGCGCCGTAAAAAGGGCGAACGTTTGCCGGACGTGAATTCGTGGGAGAAAGATTCGTCAAAGTGGTCCACGCATCACTTCGACCAGTACGGTTTGCATGGCTCGCTGCAGACGAAAACGACCACCGGTTTGTATTACAAAGCCGGCAACGATCGGCTGCTGCGGTTTGTGATTTCGCGGGACACGGTTGGCGATCGTCCCACGCGAATCTTCTACAGCACCAATGTTGACTTGAAGGCTCGTGAGATCCTGTCACTGTTTTCGTTGCGGTGGTCGATTGAAGTGACTCACTTCGACTGCAAACAGCATCTGGGCCTTGAGGATGCCGCCAACCGCAAAGAGAAGGCGGTCAAGCGGACCGCGCCAATGGCGATGTTCCTGCACAGCCTGACCGTCGTGTGGTACGCCAGCGACGGGCACAAGGACTTTCAGATTCCCGTTCGTCCGTGGTACTGGTGGAAAACAGAACCGAGTTTCGACAACACGCTTTTGCCGCTGTACAGACTGTCGACGACCAGAACAAACCGGCGATCCGGAAACCACGAAGCGACCAGTGTGATCATCTCGGCCATCAGTTCAGGCCGTGTTTTGTGAGGTGATTCGCTTCCCTGTCGATTCTTCTTCGCGTTCGCTCTGGCCTGACGCTTCTTCGCGGCGGCCCGCTTTGTCCTGTTCGACGCGGCCTTCTTCTGAGCTGCTGTGAGGCGTTTCGCTTAAGTTCCAGTTTCGCATATTTTAGCGGTCATCCGGCGAGCGTTGCGAGGTAGAGGCTGACATAGAACTGATTTCAAAGCGGGAGTCTTTCGGGATTTGGCGCACTCCAATTCAGTGGTTTGTCGGTCTCTTAGCAAAACCTGACACCCGAATAGTTAAGAACTTTGCGGTGGTTTCATCCTGAAACTGCTCGGTTTGCGCGATAGGAGCGTCAAAAATCTGACTTGAAACTCCACCCGGTGGGTGTCGACCGGAGCGTTGAAAAGTGACTACAGAGTTGCCAGATGCATTCAGAACCCTTGTGATCAATTTGATCGAAGTCGAATTTTCGATCCTCGGATTCCTGTCGTCGGCCATGTCCATGCGTTTTGGTGCTTTTGAATCCGTGAATCACAACAAAGTGAGCCACGCAGTTGCTCTAAACTAAGTCATACTTCCACTGCCAACTCGTTCCAGATTGTGGATCTCCTGACGATGCCAAGTTTACCTCGGGGTACAAGTACAGTTGAGATGCGATGAGGATGAGTCTTGTCGGTAATATTGAACACATGGAACGCTCCACGGCCAAAATGGACTTTCAATAAGTCCACAAGGGAAGCCAGGCCTGGACGGTTCGTGTCATCGATAATGTAGACGGAATCGGAGTTTCCGTTTTGAATCACGAATGACTGACTTTTCTCACTGGCACGATTGCGACCAGAAGGCCCGTCAAACAGGATCAGATCGAACGGGCGATGCCGATCGATATCGGGAGAAGAATGCTCATAAAATCCATTCACAATCTGCGATGTAACAATGTTAGAGGCGGAAAACCCGAGTCGCGCAACCTGACTCATGAGCCGATCATTCCAATGTCCCAACTCATCGTGGGAAACAAAGACGGTCTCCGGTCGCGATGCCTGGTAATAATAGAAGAGTAGAGAACTAACGCCGGCCCCCGCTTCAAGAATCGAATCAGGTTGTAGCATTAAGAGCAACTCATTCGTGGCGTAAAGTAGCTCATCTGAGATCCGCCAGTCTGCTTCGAAAGAATCGACGTCCACAAGAGAGAGTCCGAACATCTCTCTTCGATTTTGTTTCGGCATGGCCGAATCATCTTTTGTCATCAACCGTCCGGCCTTTCGGCTCCACATTCCATTCTGAGCGGACTGAAAATAAAAGAGTTCTTCTTCGGTCAGAGAGTCGGATTTGAGGTACCATGGCATGTGCCTGGCGGTATAGGGCCGGTCGCTTCTCAGTGCATTATTGTTAGTCCGCCTGGCATTTCTGTATGGGGTGTTGATTGAATACAACGCGAACGTCGTATCAATCCCTGCTCGGTAGAACTGGCTATCAAAGCGACTTTCCCAGAATTTTTGTTCCCAACGCTTTGCCTTCAGACCGAATAGTGAATTGTCGGGAACATCCTCAATTTCGAGGCTGACTCCCACCTTGTTCGCCGTTGGAAATCGCTGCATCCCTTCAACCAGGACGTCCATTACATCTTTTGGACAGTCAGCGAAGCACAGGTCGGGATCCGTCACAACGTAGAATTCGCTCCCAAACAAGCCTTGGTGAACGTGCCGAGGGAGAATTGCTGAATGTTTCCAGGCGGCGTGTTTCCCTCCATTTGTTCCCAGGCGGATCACCTTGTACGGGGATTCCTTCGCGTACCAGTCCAGCAATGGAGGATACGTCGATGCGTTGTCGACAAAGATGACTTCTGTTTGTGGGATGTCTGAGAAGAATTCCGCGAGCGACTTTGGCCACGTCAGTAAATTGAAATTGTTGATGTAAATTGGAATTGTTCCCGCCCAGCTCACACTTTGTCCTTCCTCAGTAGTTCAATCTGCATGTTGACTGACAAATTTCAGCTGAAAGTCTATTTCTTCAGTGTTTGCTTTTTATGGCAGGCAGGCAAATTACGAGAACGATGAAATGCACTTGGCTAGCGACGCTGAAATGAACAGGGGCATGCAGAAAACGGGACTCAACGTTGGTGCTACTTCAGGCTGTCTGTGGGATGATGTCCCGCTGAGTGTTGAAAGTTGAAAATCCGGTGGCGGCTCCTT
>CAXBME010000058.1:0-19483 GCA_963976765.1 uncultured Planctomycetaceae bacterium | reverse complement strand
GAATCTATCAACCCGCCGTCACCGGAACTTTCTACACGGCGTGGGACAATATCAGCATTCGTCTCATCGAGAATATTTACCGATATATCGTACTTCTTGTAATAACTGCGAAGAGCAGGCACAGAATAACGATACGAATGGAGATGATCCGAAGTGCAGAATGCGTAGACAGAGATGTTTTCATTATTCATGTGCAAAGGTCTTCGAGTTGATTCTGGGTAGCACTTGAATTGCAGCATTCCAACTGGCGGCAGCCGGACATTTCCGCTTTGCTGCACTCAGTAACGTAATACTGCGTAAAGTGTCGAACAATGGCCCTCTTCTGGAACGTATCTATGTAAAGCCAGAATCGAAGGTTTCGTGCGTGAAGTTGAGACTCTTCAAATCCTGCGCGAATGAGACTCGGCCAAACTGATTCGCCATACAGCTCATAAGCCTTCGAAAGGTCCGCCAGTGAAAAGCATTGGCGCCGGAACAATTCCTGGCAATCACGGAAAGCGCTGCTTCATTGATGAAGCTGAATCATCTGGCGAGAACTACGAGTCGATCAGTTCCAGTTGCGACGACTCACCAATGATTAGGATCAGGAAACACCACGAATGGCGCCAGCATGCATTCTCAGCCAAGAGGCTCTGTGTATTCGAATTCAGGCAGATGCAGCTCCAGTCCATCGTCGAGTGAATTCATATCTCATTTGATGTCGGACGCAGAGCAACTCTGAGCTTTTGCCGCGTTCCGAAATCTCTGATGAGTTGTCGGTACAAGTGCAGCACAAGCACCTTGAATCTCCGGCTCAACTGACATAGCGGTACCGGCGTCAGAGCGACACGGCTACATCTATCTGAGGGCTTTGTTGCCGGTAAGCTTCAGTCGAGACAAACGCTAGTTGATTGTCACGGTGATGTTCTCGCGCTGCGATTTCATGGACTCTTCAGTTGCCGCACGCCTTGCTTGACGAGCTTTTTTGTCAGCTTCATTCTGAAGACGGTCTTGGTGCTCCAGGACTTTTTCACGAAAAGCGGCGAGCACCTGTTCGATCGCCGCATCACGTAGTTCTGAGTCCGTTGCGTCTTCGGTAAGGAAAGCATCTGCAGCGTACGCACTGATCGTCGCATCAATCAGTTCCGCTGGAGCTGTTATGGAAAATGTCTTCTGAGCCATTCGTTTGATCCTTTGAACTATGGTGCGGTTGTTGAGTATGTCCAATCAGCGTTTGTGCTCGTGAGATCCATGTAGCGGTACTTGACTGTTCCGGAGTCATTATACGCGATGACGTACTTAGATGACTTAAGATAGATGACGACTTCACTTCCGTCTGCTGGAGTACCTGGCGAGTTTGACTGAGCTACGAGTGTCATCCCGTCATGCCCAATTCGAGCTTTCTCTGCAAGGCTCTGGAGACTTGTGCCACTGGAGCCAGGTGTGGATGCCTTAAACACGACATCGCCACCACTGGCACTGCCAGTCCCTTTTCCGCCAGCTAAATGCAGATTCGCCCCATCGATGTCAGTTCCCGAGCCACCCGTGGCATTGAATGTTGTGTCAGTAGGCGAAGCTGTAGTGACTCCCTTTCCGATGTACACATCATCGACTCGGGCTGCCCCCCCCAATGAATCACTTCCTACGACAAGCTGCCGGCTGGCTGTGCTGACCGCGCCATAGCCAATTGAAACAGCCCCTTGGTGCCCGGCGTCTGCGTTGTACCCGAAGGCAATTGATCCAAGAGCAGCCGCATAGCTCGACGTACCGACAGAAACAGCTCCGACATGGCCGGAGCCATCAGCACCATAGCCAATCGCCAGAAGGCCAGAGGCGTCTTTGCCGATTGTAACCCCACTTCCTGGATTCGTTGTCCCTTGCCCGATCGCCACACCAAATGCACCCGCTGATGCACCTGTGCCGATTGCGGTTCCGCTGTTGCCCGTCACTGAAGAATATGCGCCGATTGTTGTCGCACCGTTTCTTCCCTGAACATCGGCATTATAGCCAATCGCCACTCCTGAACTGTTATCAGCTGTCGCACCGGCTCCAATGGCGACATTATACCTGTAAACTGTGCTGGCCGAACTTCCTGCAGCTGCATTGTGGCCAATTGCCACCCCTCCGTCCCCATAACAGGTTGCTCCAACACCGAACGAGCTGCAGCTCGGCTCGTCTCCGTCAACGTTCGCGCCAGCTCCAAACACACAAGAGTTGGTTCCGCCGCCGGAATTGTGAAATTCCTGATTTGATGTGATATGCGCACCGACAGTGCCGCCGCTGTCCTTCCACTCGGTCACATTCACCGATTGCGAAGCGTGTGCGACTACAGTTAGCGGAATTTCTGTCGCCAGACTTGCTGTTAGCGTGAGTGGTGAACTGGCTCCGCCTTGAGACAGATTGACGATTGTTCCGGCGTCATTCATTACGAGAAAATCACCAGCATCACCGGTCCCCGTGCCGTCACTGACCCAAAATGCCCCGAATCCAGCATTCGGGGTTGCTGGATCGGAAGCGCGCTCAGCCATGCGGATACCGCCACCAGCGTAGATACTGAACTGCTCGCCATCGTTGTTGTAAACGCCGAACAGTGTCGCATTCTGAAGTGTGGTACCGCCTTTATGGCAATTAATCATGCTAACGGCGGTCGACGTGGAACTCACCGATGAGTCTTTTGATGAATCGCAGTCCAACAGCAATGCTCGGTTCCGAGTTCCGCTGATGTCATTGTTTCCGACAGCCTCGATGACGCTGTAATAGTGATTACCGGTTGGGAAGCGTGCCCCAAGCTTCAGCGCTTCGGTAGAATTGTCGTGCTCACCGACGAAGAAGGTGCCGTCAACATCTCCATCTGGTTCAAGGTTGCTTTTGACAGTGCCGACGACTTCGAGTTTCTTGTCCGGCGACGCTGTGCCGATGCCAATATTGCTTGATGAATGGTCGACGAAGACCTGTGAGACCCAGCCGCTGCCGGTGTCGGTTTCCAGGGAGATGTCTCCCGAGGAAGCAAGGTGGAGTCGACCATTGTCTCCGTTGGGCACAACAGAAATTGCCCCGGTCGCTGCTGAAATCAGCGTCTGGTCAGCGCTGTCGTCAATGACCGCGGGGAGGAGCTTCCATTTGGCGGCTCCGGTTGTGTTGTCGGTACAGACAAACCAATGGCCGGTCGTTGTGTTCAGCCATCCCGAGCCAACTTGAAAATCCTGAGTGTCATCGTCACTCGCCGAAGGATCGGCTGTGGCTGACCAGTCACTCTTGGGATTCCAGTCGACAAGGTGCCGAAAGTTATTACTAATCGCCTCGCCACCAGCCGCCGGCCCGGGAACTCCCACCGCCAAGACATCCAGCCCCCGATAATCTTCAAGTGTCGCCATGACAGTTTCCCTTCACGGTTGTTTGCTATATCTGACAATACATGCTGCAGACTTACTAAAGCAGCTGATGTTTAGGAGCTCAAAACAAATAATGATGAATTATTCCACCAAGAATCCAACATAGCAGCGCGATCCCAAAATACATTGCGGACTTGCGAAACTCTTTTAAAGTCGCCAGCCAAATCGCTCCAAGAGTGAATACCGCCCCTGGACACCATGGGCTCATCTCTATCAAATTGAGAAGTAAAAGAAACCAATCAGGGTAGTTCACTGATCCTAGTATCAACACTATTCACACCACTTAATCAGAGACGCATTAGTTCAATGAATAACCGCATGTCGTCGTATGTTATCCCTCCGAGCCCAGTATTTAATCCGTTCTCAGGGAAGTATCGTTCGCTCGGCGGCTTTGCTGCCTCATTGCTGAAATACGTGTCTGGCATTCCGTTGATTTGTTGGTTAGAAACAGGAAAAGACTGAAGCAGGGTGTCTTCCGCGCTGTCTGTGTACGAATGGCCGTCCTGCGTTCTTACAATAGAATCAGTACCAATCGTCGGACGCATACGATTGAGAAAATCTGCGATGCGTGGATCATTGTCGGAAATTCCAAGTAGGTTTGCCAGAGATTCCACATAGTGAGGATATACACCATCTATATACCTCTCTCTTATCTTATCTACAGCTGTTCCACCTTCCTTTTTTCCTGTCAACGGTCCGCGTCCCCTTGCATGTCCAATGCCGGAATCGAATGCGCGGCAGCGACCGTTCTTGTCGCGATAAGTGTGAGCAAAGGAATCTCCAAATGCGTGAAGAGTGATACCAGCAAGCCGCACGTCGTTGTCATTCGTTGCTTGGCCAAAGAGTCCTCGCAGGTGTTCTCGATTCCTGGCAATTTCGAAGATGTCGCCACCGTGAAGTTGATGAAGGACGCGCTGGACAGCCTCTTCCCAGTTCTGGCGAGCGAGGCGGCTCCGCGTAGTGCCAATTTCGTCTGCTGCTGAGTTACCCTCCCATGGGGTGTGCGGGAAGGCTACCCAAACAGCATCATATGCACGTACCTCATCGTTATACTGAGCGAAGTAAGCAAGTTGCCTAGCATCCTCGTGACTCATGCCTGCCAGACGCGCCATATTATAAACAGTATAGAAATGCCCCCCTTCTCGCCAAAGTCCACTTGGATCGACAAAGTCTATGGGGTTACTGATGTTGTATCGCTGCAGATTTGGGTCGCGTCCAAGGTATCCAACAGGATCTCTTTGCAGCCATGCACCGAGCACAGGTGAGTAACTGCGGTTTCGAACGCAATACAAGGAAGGGTTCGAATCCCATTGGTATCCGGTGAAGAGCGTTGTCCAATCATGGCTGGAACTAGATTTGCCGCCATAGGCGGGATCCAGAAAGAGTGGTCTTCCGTAAGCGTGATAGGCATAGCGTTCCTGAATGATTCCACTGGCATCGCACACGCTTGTAACATTCCAGTTTGCGTCCTGGAGAGAGTAGAGACGCTCCTCAAGTATGCCGTCGTCGTTGGTGTCTCGATCCCTCAGGACAAGGTCATCAATGTAGCGGATTCCCCAAATGTTTTGCCTTTCGGCGGTGGTTCCGAGGTCGACTCGTTCTTCGATTGCTTGCCAAGCGGATGTGAAGTAAGAGTGCCGTGTTTCGTCAAGTACACCTGCAGTATATGACTCGACCGTGATGCGGCGACGGAGTGCATCATATTCGGCGATTTGCAGTGTCTCGCCTTCACGCTCAATACGAACGAGCCGGTTCCAAGCATCATACACAGCGGTGTCGTCTTTGGTAACTGGCAGGTTGTACCACTCGTCCACGGTCAGGTCGTACCAGTTGTCGACGGTCATCTCATTCCAGCCGAAAAACGTCGATTCTGGGTTAGGAATGCGGGCCATGTTGCCGACTTTGTCGTACTGCGGAGTTCCCCATTGCGAGCCGACAGTGTTGTCCAAGTTGGTAATCTCGTTTACTTTGTTCGACGTGCGGTTCTGGTCCAGATTCCACGTCCCGTTGCCGTTGTCGTCCTGTTTGAAGATCGACCAGTTGCCGGTTTCATCCAGCGTCCAGGCCTGCTGAAATTCGGTGCTGCTCATCCCCGTATGAGAACCGTTCAGTTGACCGCGTTTCAGGTCGTCCAGTCGGTGTACGCCGTCGTGCGAGTACAGTTCGTCAAACCGATTGGTAGTGTCAGTGGGAACTTCACGATACGTGCGGTTACTCACGCGATCATAACCGTACTGCACGCGGTCGATGGCAGTGGACGACTTTTTCCACAGCGAATCAACGATTCGGTTGAACTGATCGAGGCCGGAATAGCCACTGCTGCCCCCGATGAGGTCGTACAGCATGCCAGGTTCGGTGTACTCGACCTCAACGACGGAGCCAAAACCCAAATACGTGTACCTCGCGAGTGTCGTCGTGCCGTCCTTAAGACCAGCTACGCGGCTGGCTTTGTCATCAGTCCCTCCTGCAGTCCCGAAGTCGTATGTCAACTCCCGGCCATCCGGGTAGGTCAGTGCCGTTGAACGCAACGTATTGGCACTGCCGTCAGCATAGGAGTAGTCGACTTTTGGGGTAACACCTGGGGTGACCGTTCCCGCATGCTCCTGGTATGACGTGGTCAGTTGTCCAAAGTCGTTGTAACTCCACCGCACCTGATTCGTAGCAGTGCCGTTCACTGCATTGTCGTAGCTGGTTGCTCTTTCTCTTAGACCGCGAATGTCGTAATCCAAGGTCAGTTTTAACACAGAATCATCAACATCAATGCCGGAATTCGTGACGGCGTCTGTTGTCAGCCGCCCCAGGTTGTCGTAGGCGTACGCGTGAACGGTTCCCCGCTGGTCAGTAACCGTTATCTGGGCAGCCTGTCGATCGTACTTAACAGTGACAGAATCGCTATTGTCAATGGAGTCTGGATACTTAACACGTCTCTTCAGTAGGCTGGTCGCCACTTCGGAGTCACTGAGAGTGGTGCCGTATTCGTAAGTTGTGACTTGATTGCCGGTATCCGCATTCCATGCAGTGAGAACGCTTACATTTCCATCAGTGTTGTAGGTCTTCTCCGTCGTGATGTTAGCATCATTGGCAGTCGACCCATCAATGTAATTCTGAATCAGTTTGACCTGTCGTCCAGCGTCGTCGTATTCGAGGCGAGTGGCGGTGTCCGCCGGATCGGTTCTGGTCTCAATGTTTCCAGTGTCCGCGTTGTATTCGGTGGTGGTGACCAGAACGGTTTGGCTGCTTGGGGGGATGGCGCCACGCGTGCCTGGTGATGCGGTTCCATAGTCAGCGATGGCAATTGACCTGCCAATGCCGTCCTGCCACGCGTACGAGTATGTTACTCGGGCATTTGATGTCGTCAGTACCCCGGTGCCAGTGCCGTTGTGGTTCCGCTGGTACGAAGTAATCCTTGCTACGAAACTGGAGTCGTCATAGGCGGCTTCACGCTGCTCTAGAATCGTGTCGTTGGATACTGATTCAGCATCTGCGTAAGTGGCCCCAGGGCCGTAGCCGACGAACTGTTTCTCAACCCGACCGAGGTTGTCGTATTGAGTTTTCGAAAACAGCTCTGAGCCGGATGGGGCATCCTTCATAGGTCTGCCAGTCTGGCTGAACCAGAACTGGCTCACCTGGCTGTTGGGGTTAATCACTCCGTTGGACGGATTGACTCCGTAATTGATCGTCTTAAAGACGCGACTCAGGTCGTCGTACTCAGATTCCTGCAAGGCGATCAGGTTGCCGGCTGCCACGCTGGTGTGGTACCGATGTCCGGCGGTGACTCGGTTGAGATTATCGTACGTCGGAACATCGAACCAGGTGGTGATGCCATCCGTTGTTTCTGTTTTGTCGAGTCGGTTTCTGAAGTCGTATTCGTACTTGACGATGCGATCGTTTGACGAATTGCTGTCGACGTGGCTGGTCTGCTTTGTCAGGTTACCGTTGCCGCCATCTGATCCGTCGTCGTATTCGTTAGTCGTGATGACGACCATGTTGTTATTCGGATCGGAACCGCCGCCAGTGGGATCGTTTTCAGTTCCACCATCGTCATTGGTGCCGACGTAGACTTCCTCTGGAAGGCTGCGGACGTCGAAAACGGTGGCGGTGATGGTACCGCCTGGCGTTACGACTCGATTGCGACGGTCCATGACATCATAGCCGAAATTGGTCTGGTCGTAGTTTGCGCCGCTGGAGCCGGTGCCCGATGCCGGAATGTTGTGATAGACACGCTCTGAGGCCGCCATGCAGCATTCGGTATACTGTCGTGTGGTCCAGCGGGTGTATTCAGGCTGAGCGAAGGTGTCGGTTGGCAGCAGTTTGCCGCTGGTTGATGCTCGGGCAGCCTGGATGGACTCAAGAATATTGCCGTTCTTATCGAACTGCGTAATGGAAACAGGATTGATCAGTGTGTCCGTCCCCGAACCAGTTTGCTGATACCCCATGCCGACGCGCAATTGATGGCCGGGATCGTCGTAGACGGTCCATGTCGCGGTCCGAATTTCTGTCATCGTTCCGGATATGTCGATGTCGTGTGCGGGGCCGAGCTGTTGGGTCGTGCGACCGAGATTGTCCAAGGTGTAGTCGGTTGTCAGATTGAAATGGGGTGAACTGCCGACATCTGCAATCTGTTGTTTGACGCTGCCGGTTGGGATGTCGAAGGTCCAGCTTGTTTTGATGCCTTCCTCGTTGGTTACTTCTGTGGTGTTGTTGTAGAGGTCGATTGTTTCAGAGAAAGAGTTAGCGACGCCGGAGCCATTCTGATCGGTCGGAATGACCGGGAGCGTGGTGGTTCGGCTGGCGACCTTCATCTCCAGAGGTGGCAGTGGAGATGGCTGGGGGATGTTGTGGAACGTGTAGGCGTAGCTGGTTTCGATCGTTTTGTTCGGGTCGGTCTCATCGGGGAAAGCGATTGATTTTTCGAGCAGGTAGATGCTTTCGGTGCTGCCTGTGGGGGTATGTTCGAGATACTCGGAGCGGGAAACGAGGATTTCGGTGCCGGTCTGGCCTTTCTTGATCTTCTCTTCAAAGACGAAGTTGCCGTCGACGTAACTGGTCAGTTTGATCAAGCCTTCAGTGGCTTCCAGATCCGTGTAAGAGCCGTCTGACTCGTTGTAGCCGAGGAGGCTGGGGGACGACTCGCTGTAGCCTTTTATGGCGGCGGCGTCTGCCTGCAGGATGACTCGGTTTTCGAAGTCGAAGCTCTGGAATGAGCACCATTCATCGCCGCCGTCTTTGAGCACGTTCAGCATCGTGCTGCCGGCGTAGTTGGCGTAGACGGTCTCAGTCGCTCCGTCCGGCCTGCCCATGACGGTCTTGTAGGTCCAACTGTTCGGACCAATCTCGTTCGTGCTGAGCGTGTAGGCGTAGGTGAATTCCATCGACCCGGCACGTGTCCATTCCTTGTTGACTCGGCCCCGGTCGTCGTACTCGAACTTGAAGTCCGCAAACTGAGCAACTACGCCGGGCGCTGCAGCAAACGGGTCTGTCGTCGCAGAAAGCTTCTGAAAAGCTTCCGGACTCAACGCAAACTGCATTCGTCCTTCAGAACCGAGGGCGGCTCCTTCCTTATAGTACCGGTAGTACTGCGTGCTGAGTTCGTCCCAGGAACTGCCGTTGTACTGGTGCAGGATTGCCGTTTTGAGGTGACCGTCGTCACCGAAGGAGTCGCTGTCGGTGTAGTACTCGTACTCCGTCTTGCGGATCGGCGTGCTGCTTCGAGAGAACGTGACGCTGCTGATGAATCCATCGTTAGGCCCACTTGTGATGTACGTGTACTCGAACGATTCGGCACTCCGAACAATTTTCGTCAGCCGGCTTCCGGTGTATTGAAAGTCGACATCAACCGCTCCGACAGACTGCAGACGTTTGACTCGCCCTGGGCCATCGGCAACGGTGAAGTCGTTGAAGAACGACTTGTTACCAGCACGATCAGTCAGCGTGTACTCCTTGGCCGCCGCATCGTGGGTCAGATAGCCAGTGGTTGCCAGATAGGGCTGATACTGCAGGGCCGGTGCTGGCGATACTTCCAGGAAGGACATCATGCTGTCCGATCCCCAGATGACCTCAACAGCGGTTTCTTCAATGATGTCTACACTGCCGCCACCCGAGGAAGAGCCGCTCGACGGCACTGGAATCGAGTAGATCTTCTGATCCAGAAACGGCCAGCTTTCGATGATCCAGCCTCGACCGTTTGACTGATTTGCTGCCGCCATCGGGACGTTGCTGTAAGTGCGGGTGTGTCCCCATGGAAATCCGTAACCATTAGACGAGACGTCGGTTTCCGCCATGACGATCTTGCCGTCAAAGAAACGGATAGGCATCGTAGACACTTCTGCGACTGAGCCATCATTGGTCGCTCCATCGCCTGCGTCCGTATTCGGAGCGTACGGACCGCAGCAAAGCGAACAACCACACCCAGCATTGCCTGACGACGACGATGATGAACTGGAGCTGGAGCTTTCTGAAGAGGTGCTGGAAGACGAGCTGTCAGAAGACGTGCTTGACGTCGAACTGGACGAGGATGTGCTGGATGATGAGCTTGAAGGTGGCGAACTTTCTGACGACGAGCTCGACGAAGATGTGCTGGATGATGAGCTTGAAGGCGGCGAACTTTCTGAGGATGAGCTGGATGATGAGCTTGAAGACGGTGAACTTTCTGAGGACGAACTCGACGACGACGAGCTTTCTGAAGATGGGCTTGAGGAAGAGCTCGATGAAGATTCAGACGAATCTGAAGACTGAGAGCTGGAACTGGAACTGGAACTGGAACTGGATTCAGAATCGGAAGATGAGAAAGCCGGCATGATGTTCCCTGGTCTGTTTTCTGTCGCTGATGTTTCGGCCTGCCAAATACAAAAAAGCTGTACTCACGTGAAAACTTGTAACTTGAGTACAACTGCCCTTCAACTTGATTAACCAGAAGGATTCGCATTTGTCGAAATTTGTAGATTCATCCAGATTCGATCTTGCAAACATGACGTTCAACTGAAAGCCTGAACGGTGCCAGCACCTTCAGCAAGAAAGCAAACAAGATGGGCTACGAGACACATCCTTCATCAGGACTGGGTGGTCAGTATCGCGACAACGCGGACCACAGACGCCTACGCCAGGCGCGCGAACAGCACAGTGGTTTTCCCGTCGGACAGTTCCTGCAAACACCGCCGATGCTCTTCACGCGTGACGGACACAACGTCTTCCTCGGAGACATGTACCGAGGACAATCGGCGTTTCTCGTCTGCGGAGGGCCGTCTCTGGATTCACACGATCTGACGCTGCTGAACTCGCGAGGTGTCCTGACATTCGGAGTCAACAATGCCGCGACCGTCGTTCGACCAAATCTGTGGTGCTGTGTTGATGATCCGACTCATTTTGCAGACGCAATCTGGTACGACCCGGGGATTACCAAGTTCGTCCCGCTTTGCCACATGGAAAAGAAGTTTGTCGTCCGTGATGAAGTCGGCGACCTGGTTGAGTCACGCGAACTGGTCGGTGACATGCCAGCCGTATTCGGGTATCGGCGAAATGAAAGCTTCGTCGCCGAGCAGTGGATGCACGAAGACACCTTCAACTGGGGCAATCACGGCAAGCTTGTTGACGCCTACGGGAACAAGGGCTCGCGGTCAGTCATGTATGTGGCCATCCGAATGCTGTATTTTCTAGGCGTGCGACGGATTTATCTGATTGGCTGCGATTTTCGAATGAAGTCGGGCGGGAAAAACTACGCCTTCGACCAGGATCGAACGGACTCTTCCGTCAAGGGAAACAACAGCATCTACCGCATTCTGAATGAGCGATTCAAAAAGCTGAATCCACACTTTGACGATGCCGGGCTGCAAATCTGGAACTGCACTCCGGATAGCGGCCTGACCGCATTCCCCTACATGGATTACGAAGCGGCGATTGCCAAAGCCACCTCATTGATTCCGTCAAAGATCGAAACGAGCGGCCTTTATGATCGTCAGGCTCGCGAGCGTGCCAAAGAGAAAGAGCGCAGATCGGAAGAGAAAAAACGCCAGGAAAAATCACCTCCGATGACTCCCCTGGTCACAAAGATCGCTCCGAACGAAAAAGAACTTCAGGAACAACAGACAAGGCTCGAAGCCCGGCAGGCAATCCTCGCCGACCTGACTCTGCTGGTCGCGGTCGACGAGAAGCACCTTCAGGAACTGCAGCTTACCTGGAAAACCTGGGCAACATTTAAACCTGACATTCGAGAATGCCCCCTCGTTCTGATTCACGATGCTTCGCTGGACGCAAACTCGATCCAGCTTGAGCCGAGCCCGTCCAAGCTGACCCTCGTTTCATGGGAAATGCCTGAAGCCGAAAATCAACGAGAGAAGATGTTGACGTCTCTGGTGCGTGTCGCTGCTGAACGTGTCGAGACATCATGGTACCTGAAGCTTGATACCGACGTCGTTGCCGTCAACAACTCGGAATGGCTGGAACCCGAATGGTTTACCGCGGACGAGGATGGTCGACTTCCGGCATTTGTCAGCAGCCCGTGGGGCTACACCAAACCGGCTGAGGCTATCGACCGACTTGACGACTGGGGCGACACGATCGCCGAGCTGAAAAAACACTCACGACTGGAATTGGCCCAGGGAGATAAGCCCGATCGGGTGAATCATGCAAGGATTATTTCGTGGTGCTTCTTCGGGAATACAGCGTGGACCAAACAGGTCACTTCCTGGGTCAACGGACGGCTTCCCGTCCCGTCGCACGACACGTTCCTGTTCTATTGTGCCGAACGCCGCAAAGATCATTATCGGAGATACCGAATGGCAAAATGCGGATGGGAGCACATCTCTCATTTCCGCCGGCTGAAAGCCAAATGCGACGAAGTCATGCAGCCGCTTAAACAATCCTGATTGCTTGCCGCCGCTGCCCCGACTGTGAAGCTGGTTCATGGAAAAGGAAGTCGCTGAGTGACTACCGGTCTCCGGTCACCAGCCAAACACAATTCAGAGCCCTAAAGCAAGAGCAAGTAAGTATCTTCATGGGTGGATCAGGACATGCTGGCGTGCTTTCACAACTGGTTGAATCCCTGGGGGATCGACCAATACGTGGTGCAGAGGTCGGAACGCTGCGGGGGAACACGTCACGCCATCTGCTTGATAAGCACCCGGCCCTGTTTCTGTTAATGATCGATACGTGGGAACGTCCAGCTCCGTCATCGGCATATGCAGCATCCGGCGATTCGGCCGCACGACAGTCTGCCAGCCAGCAATTCGCAAATATGTCGATGGCATACCAGCAAACGGCCTTTGCTGAAGACCGGCGAGACATTCTCAGGTGCTCGGCTGATGAAGCTGTGGGCCTGGTTCCAGAGCAATCACTCGATTTTGCATTTATCGATGCAGATCACACATTCGACCAGGTTCGCAACGATATCCAGAACTGGTGGCCAAAGATCAGGAACGGCGGCATCCTTTCCGGACACGATTACAACTCCCCGAAGGATCGATCTGGCCATTGGGGTGTCAAAAAAGCTGTCGATGAATTCGCTGCCCACATGCAACTCGATGTTGTCGAGCACGGCTGCAATGTCTGGTCAATTCAAAAAAACATGACGCCTGCCCGGCTACGAGAAGACGACCGATCACCAGAACCGGTTGTTGTCCGTCTTTTGTCGGGACTTCCTCCTGATTCACCTGTAGCAGTCGAAAAAATCAAGACTGCACTGACATCCGAATGGAGTCGGTCTGACGCACTGCATGTCGTTGCAAATGCTGAATACCGACCGTTGCTTGATGCTTCTGGTGTGCAACATGTCATCGACTTAACGGAGCGACTTCAGGACGAAAGACCGAACTGTCTGGCACGAGATATCAGGCCCTGGTTGATACGTCGAGTGCTTGACTCGCACCGCGAGCTCCTGTGCGTCGATATCGGATGTCGCGTCCGTCAGCAACCTGACGCTGATATGTGGAACCGACTTCGATCCAAGGGCGGCCGGTTTGACGGTGATTTTCAGGCAACAGGGGTCTCCTACCGTCGCCGATCAAGAGTGAGAGTCTTACCGGAAAATCGGACTCAGCGAGTTAGAATGTGCCTCGGGTTGAGTGTGCTGTATTGCTCAGATTCGGTCTGGATTGATAACTGGTTGGATTCCAGCAGAGCTCTCAATGAAATGAGCATGAACGTAGGTGATGACGACGATGAGAGCTCGTTGCTCTATTCAATCGAGTGTCGATCAGGGCTTCTGACTCCTGAAAGCATTGCTCGTGATTTTGAACTCTCTATCCATTCCTCTCGCCGTAGGGGGATCATTCCAAAGGACAAGACTGCAGTCTACTTTTCGAGCTGAGTCATCAAGTAATACTGAGCTCCTTACCTGATTCCGAACTTCCCACTGTTCGAGCTGTCTCCTTCAGCTTGTGAAGCGATCGAATCTTCAAAGCTCCCCGCTTTTTGAGATTCGTCGCTCCCCACTCGAACTCGCTGGACCGATCAGCCACATACCACAGAATCGTGTCGTGCGAAGGAATCGGCAGACCATCGTCGAGGGAAGCAGCAACCCGACGAGTAAACTCAGTCTGGTGCATTGATACCCACGATGTCAGACGTTTGTGTCTGAATTTCTCAGCTTCTTCTTTGAAAGCAAACTCTTCTCCCATACCTGTGAAGTCCGTCCGAAATGAAGTCTTTGAGAACCATTTATCAAGCTCCAGGAGCCACGACGCAGGCTTAGAATACCCCCACCGATGTCCGAACGTATCAACTTGAGGGGCAACATTGGGAAAGAGTGGTGTGTCGTTGAGAAAAAGCACAGAAGGGTCGATTCTGATCCAGTACTCAGTTTCAACGGCTGCTGGAGCATCAATCAAAAATGTCGTTGCTTCGTCATGGCTGGCATCGGGTGATGGCGTGCCAGTTGTTGTGCGAAGTTGAACAGGACCATCCCACTCCTGATCGATGAATGTCAGTTTTTGCGAGGCAACGTCGTCGCAAAATACAATCAGAGGCAAACCCGCAATGTCAGGTTTGCGTTTCCACGCAGGTAGTGTGACTCGCAGGTGCTTTACCGTTTTCCGGTTCACCGACGTGACGATCGTGGTCGAAGCTGGAGTCCTGGCCGATTGGAACTGATTCGAGACCTCAATACTTGAATCGGTCGCCGAGGTTGCCAGGTAGTCTCTTAAATGAGTGTCGGCGTCAGGGGACCACTCGGCGAGACCGGCAACATTATTTGCGACACAATCAGAATATTCAGGTAGCCAGATTCGCCGGCCAGACTCTCGACGGATGTGCTTGTCGCCATGAAAATGCCAGATTCGGACGTCTTCTGAGTCGGCCCCATGAACCGGAGAGCAGTTGAAGCGGCAGTCGCCGATTCTGTGTGGGTGTCGAGTCAGCAGCAGTTGAAACGCAACTTCGTCACAGATGAATTTTCGTCGCCCAAGTTGTGTCAAAGCCTGCCATGGTTCAAGGATGGAAGCGTCGTGCCGAAATGCGAGCACGCCGGTATTGATTGCCGGCTGAGGTTGAAGAGCGCGGTCAACCGTTTCGTTGATCCAGGTTGCATTGAATCGGTCAGAGTCTAAATCTCTCCAGCTATTGAGCCGCTTTTGAATGACCCGACGCCCGGTCGTCCAGTTAGAAAATTGTGTTGCGATACACTCGTCCTGGGAGGACACGTCAAAAAGTTCGTCAAGATTTCCGACAATGAGTGTGTCGGCGTCAAGAAACAGGTTTATCTCGTAAGGAGCAGAACGCATGGCAACGGTTTTGGCCACATAGGATGCGTTTTTTCGGAGCTTTTCCTGAGGAAGCTGGCAGTGGCTCACTTTCAACCGAGGGTCACCAGCACAGAATTCTCCAATCCGATGCGACTCCGGACGAGTCGTGAAGACGGTGATGTCCCCGTCATAATGCCTGCGCAATGACCACAGAGACGTGACCAGACGGACTGCGTGAGAAGCCCCAGTCAGCAAGTAGATGACTCCACGTGACCCTTTGACATTGGGATTCAACTGAAAACTCCAGTCTGATTTTTAATCACATGCTTCGCCCCATTGCCGCCTGGCAGAAGACCCGTTGCATGAGAAACTATCGTCCAAATTAACAGCCCCAGGCCTTCACAGGCTGTCTACCCATCGTCTCGACGCAAGTGAAAATAATCCGCGACAATCCCGGCGAGGCTGCTGTTTCCTGCTCGCCATTCGAGCAGGCCAGACTCATTTTTCTCAAGATCAGTCTCTGGATTGAACTGATGATCCGCGAGCCAGCTCAGCCGCTCACTGTAAAGTCGGTCCTGCTCTTCGCCGTGCCACAAATGCTCAACACAACCGCGAACGAAACCTGGCTCAACTGGCTCCGACGGGCCAAATCGCTCACGCCAGCTTCTGAGAGAATCTATCAGGGCAACATTTAAACGCCCCATGTGCGGATGCTCCCACAGCCCCAACCAGGCAAGGACCATTAGACTGTCACCACCCCCAGTGACGTGATTTTCAAAGAGGCCGCCCTGGATAAGCCAGTCACGACGAGCAGCCCATGCAAATCCGGGATGTGAAAATCCAAAATTATTGCGATACGGGTGGAGTTCCAGGCGAGCTCTCGCCAGAGAGCTTCGAACCGGAAATATGACGCGATGATCTTTGTCCAGGAAAGCTGCTTCGGAAAAACACTGAATGACCGGGCAATTATCAAGTTCTGATACGACGTGATGAGTCCAGTTGTCGTCACAGAAAATCAGATCGGCATCCACCCACGCAATCTTTTCGAAGTGGATCGGCAAAGATTTGACCAGCAAGTTGAGGGCTGCTTCTTTCTGCCAGAGCACGCTGTCGGCACGCAGTTGTAAAGCCACTTCGTCAGCTGATAGTTGGTAAGGCGCATCGCCAAAGGCAACTTCAACAGTCCACAACTGAACGTTCTGGCGACACAGGCTCTGTCGAAACCGTCGGTAGTTTTCTTTCAGACGACGATAACCCGCTGGATTGAAGTATGCAGTGCATACAGCCAGTGGTGATTCTGCGCAAGGGTGCCGTGTTTCAGAGGAAGTCTGGGACTGGAGGTCGTCTTCATCGCGCTTATCAATTCGCCAGACACGTGCACCTTCACAGTAGACCTTCACCTTGTGGCGCTCTGCGAAAGCGTGCACAGCATCAGAAATTCCCCATTGTCCGATGCTGTCACGCCGATGGCCATAATCCTTTCCAAGGATCACGCCACCAGGTTTAACCCGAGGCCACCATGCCTTGAGATCATTGTCAACCGCTTCAAACGTGTGATCCGCGTCGATGAAGGCGAAATCGACGCTTTCATTCTCAAAAGCTCCAGCCGCCTCAAGGGAGTAAGCTTGTAACAGTCTCCCACGTCCTTGCGCAAAACGAACTCGATTTTGAGCTTCCTCATGGTGTTGCCGCTGTGTTTGTTCATCAAATCTGCTGCACCGATCACCTGAATTCCAGTAGTCGCTGCCTTTCTTAAACGAACACCAGCAATCAACGAGGGTCATCTGCAGGCTCGGAATCTCGCGAAGAAGAAACTCAGATGTAGCTCCGTTACCAGCTCCAACTTCAACCCCAGTCAGTTGACAGTGATCGAACGTGGTCTTCAGATGGCGCAGGAGTTCGACGGCGTGAGCCGAGTTGCCTGAGGTCTTACCTTCACGTGTCATGCTGTGATGACTCGATTGATGAAAGGCATCCATGAACTGCGGTCAACGAGATAAGGACACATTGAATCCGACCAGGTGTCACGTTGATCCCGATTCCTTTCAGTGCTGCCTGCGAGTCTAACTGCTGAACACTGGCGACAGACTGCCCCTCGATATTCTGACACAGCACGGAGGCAGCTGTTCTGCACAACAGGCAGCCCTTTGCCTGAAAGTAGGCACTATGAATCTGATTATTCAGAATTCGTAAATACCAGGTTATCTCATCACCGCAGGTCGGGTTTCGTTTTGAGAAGGTCATGTAGCGATCGTGGTCCAGAGGCAAGCCCCAATGATAGGGGGACTCCGAATGTTCCTGAAAAGTGTCCTGATCAGATTCCATAACGACCTCCGTCCTGCTTTGACGTCGTTCCATGAAAGGAACAGCCCCTCTGGAGTTGCAAACAGCACACGTCAAACACAGTATGTGTGATCAGGTGTCCGCAATCCAGCCGCATTCGATGATTTACCACTCAAGGCGTTCCGATGTATCGAGGAATCAGAGTTCTCGCCGTGATTCCAGCCCGTATCACATCGGCACGGCTTCCACGAAAGCTACTTCTGGCTGAAAGTGGTACCCCGTTAATTGGCCATACACTCAACGCTGTCCAGCAGATGAATGTTTTCGACAGAATCGTTGTCGCAACAGACGACAGTGAAATCGCGGAAGCAGTCAATCAGCACGGGGGCACTGCCATCATGACTGGAGTTCACGCTTCCGGGACAGATCGAATCGTTGAGTCGCTGAGTCACATTGAGGGGAACTTCGACGTTGTTGTCAATGTGCAGGGCGACGAGCCAGATATCACGGAAGAGCCTGTTCTGGCAATGCTGGAAAGATTGGTTGCATCTCCTGAGGCAGTAATGTCGACGTCGGCGACTCGATTTGCATCTCGTGAGGAACTGCTCGATCCGGCTTGTGTCAAAGTGACGATCAGCTGTGAAGGGACGGCACTCTATTTCAGCCGTTCTGTGATCCCATCTCTGGAGTATTACGACCTCTCACGCTCGGACTTATCGGTTGGCCCATGGGCCCGTCATATCGGAATTTATGCTTATCGGATGGACTTCATTCGACGATGGCATTCACTACCAGAGTCAAGACTGCAACAGATTGAGTCGCTGGAACAATTGCGGCCGCTGGAAGCCGGTGAGCAGATCCAGGTAGCAACGGTAAGCCACCATCCGCCGGGGATCGACACTCGTGCCGACTACGATGCGTTTCTGGGCCGATTAACAGGGCAGAAAAGATGAGGTATCGTCAGGCAATGCCGCAGTACCCACCGATCTTCCGGACCGACGACGTTTCACCTGCCTGCATTTGGTCCGTCGAGGTGATGTCAAATCCAGGCCAGCGATGACATCTGATAGAGCATTCAGACACCCTCCAGGGATTCACCTGATAATTCGAAATCGATTTTCACAAGCGCATGACTACGACCGCTGAGAAATTGGAAGACAGCACAACGATGACTGCATCGAATACCAGAACTGCCCCCGCCTGTTTTCATCAACTGCTGAAGACAACAGTTGAGTGAGAATCTATGACCAACGAATGTCTTAATGCTGAAGGGCACGAAAAACCGGTTCTGGAAATTCCCAGCCATTTCCATGGAACGGCAGTCTGGAACAAATTCCTGACTGATTCCCTTATTGAGAGTGAACTGTTTCGAATAGTCCATGGGGACTTTCCTCAAGTTCCCAGGGGCCGTCGTTTTCGGAAAAACTGGTCTTTCCTGCGGCTCGATGGACAACTTATCGGTGTGGACACGTGGGACAGAGAGGCACCAACAAATCTGGGAGCGGATGTTTTGAATCAGGTTGATCTGATTCTGAAAATTGAATATCGCGAATCGCCATTCTGGAAAGAAATTGAGCAGCGACACAACTTGATCATTCGCCCCTGGACGATGTTTGGATATGACGCGTTTCCAACACAGGCATTTACCTGGGCTTCGGGGGAGCACAAATACATCGGTGGTTTTTCTGGAGACCACAAACGGTCTAAGAGACGCTGGATCAAAAAGATGAGTGAACTTGGCTGGCCCGTTTATGGAGTCCAGACGGTTGAGGAGTTCATGCCACTCTTGCAGGAGTGTCGCTGGGGAGTGGTTCTACAAGGGTTAAAGGGCAAATATTGTGATGGGAAGAATCGACGCGAACATTTTTTTTCCAGCCTTGGAATGCCTCTAGCCCTCAATTATCGCCCGACTTACCCGTTTCCGATGCGAGAGGGAATCGAGTATGTCTACCTGGCATCGCCCACAGGTCTTGAGAAACTTAGAGACATCGATCCCGCCCCGTTTGCCGAAGCATCCAGACTGCTGTGGAAGGAGTATTTTTCTCCGAAAGGAATGGGAAACATGCTTCTGGAAATAGTCGATAAGAACCTAAAGGCCACAGACGATATTGTCCCACGCCGTGTAGAAAGTTCCGGTGACGGCGGGTTGATAGATTC
>CAXBME010000057.1:0-21860 GCA_963976765.1 uncultured Planctomycetaceae bacterium | reverse complement strand
AAGGAGCCGCCACCGGATTTTCAACTTTCAACACTCAGCGGGACATCATCCCACAATCGTCATAGTGGATTCATCCGCCTGCTGCCGTTTGTCGACCTGCAGTCAGTCTTCGAAGAGATTCGTCAGGTTCCCGCCCAGGCACCGTGGGGTGGTGCTAACCAGTGGCGTCACACAATGTCCGTTATGAGCTGTCCGTCGGCTCCTCGACCATCCAACTTCAATAACGGTCAAAAAACGGCGAAGAACTATGTATTCAGCATCGGCGACAACCGCCGCAACAACGACGGACAAATGGAGAGCACGCGAGGTGTTTTTCAGAAATGGCAGCTGAATGGCGGCGAGCCACAGAATAGAATCGAGTTCCGCGATGTAACAGACGGCACGTCCAACACAGTGGCGATGTCAGAAAGAATCGGCATGATTACCAATGCCAATGTTAGCACTGGCGGGGTTTCAACAACGGGCCAGCATGACAACCCAGCCGGATGCCTTGCCACGGTTGCCGGCGACAGCTACGTCGGTGGATCAGCGATTGAAGATTCACGGTGGAATGATGGACGTCCTTCATACGTCGGCTTCCACACGATTCTTCCACCGAACAGCCCAAGTTGCACTGATGGTGGGGGTAACATTCACGACGGACCAGTACTTGTAAGCGCGTCGAGCCTGCATACTGGCGGAGCAAACGCTTTGATGCTGGATGGTTCAGTGCGATTCATCTCCTCAAATATCGACGCTGGTGACCCTTCGGCGAGCTACGTGACATCTGGCGCTAGCCCATATGGCGTATGGGGAAATCTTGGCGCGAAAAATGATGGTGAAGTCATCAACTTTAATTAGTCGTGCTGGATTTGTCCGTAAGCGGAGTTCGTCGCTCGAATTTTCGCAGGGAACCAATAAGCGACCTGAAAGCAATGCCGCTTTCGTGGAACCTGCTCCACGGAAGCGGCTCTTTTTTACGTAAATCGAAGCTGCACAGCCTGGACGTCACCCCCGCACAGGCACACGACAATGTCGCATATCGGCACTGACATTGACCGTAGACAGCTTCTGACACTTCAGGATCCAAAAGATATCCTGGTGCGATTTTTCGTAGAACTGAAAATTCAGCGGCAGCTTCTTTGCAGTTTCAGTGTACAATCGGGAGCTTTGCCAGGCTTCTCAAGGAAGCCCATCCGCGTGAGTGGATGTACGACTATCCGGTTTTCGTTTCTGATTCGCCGACTAACGCGGCACAGTTGTCCATACAGAGCAAAATCTGACGCCGATACCTTGCGACGGATTACTGGAGCACAACTGACTCAACGCGGCGGACAGTCTTCGCACGCGAACGCGTTGACCGCGAACACAGGCCCGAACATTTTAGTCGCAATCAGAAGCTCGGAAGCAAAGTGTTCATGGCGATCCCAAAATGGTCGCACGTGGGCCTGAGCAAAACATCCACGGTCAACCGTTTGCGCCTGCCATCACCCTCGCCGATGCATTGATGCAACAAATTGCGTCGGCAATGGCCACAGTGCGGCCCAACACCGTGCGTAACGCTTAAGAACGACACAATAGCTTTACATTGGACGGCTGCCGCCCTTCGGATACCAGCCCCAAAAACTATTGTCGCGTTTCGCGCCACGAGCGGATTACCGACAGTAGTCGCAGGATGACCGTGCGACTACAACAAACCACAGTCGCTGGAGCTTTCAACATGCCACAGGACAATGCCTGAGAACCCAAAGCGTGCACCAAACACTCGTCGCCACAACGGCACACAAAACTGTCAGCCTGACGGAAAACGTTGACAAGCCAACTGAGTTTTGGCGTTTCAAACACCTGCGACAAGGTTAACCCACTAGCCATCTGTCAGTTCGAACGTAAAGATATTCTCACCATCCTCGGTGACATCTTCAGCCAGGCCTGAAGTGCTGCTGCTCTTGTATCTGGTTGGGACAAGGTCTTCGAACGTCGGTGGCTGAATCTCCTTGCCAGCTAATACCGCCTCATGCTCTTCGTCTGCGGTCATGACCTTTCCACCGGTCTGTTTGGTTTTTGCAATCGAAATCGTGTAACTGCCAGGAACAGCACCGTCGTGGGCCTCGAATGTGCTCAACTTGAACTGGCCAACAGCGTCGGTTGTGGCCGTAGCAGCTGGTCCGCCTTCAACAGGAACAAACACGACGGCTGCCCCTTCGACGGCCGCACCGTTGTACGTAACCTTCCCGGACACGGGCACACGATCTGGCAGACTATCTCCACAGCCACAAACAGCGATGACCGAAACCAACAATACGCACAATCTCCCACTCATTGCTCTTCCTTAGTCCAGCGTTAAAGTTGCACGGTAACCCATTGCCTGCTTTGTCAAAGTCGCCCTTGGGAACACTTCAGTAACGTCTGAGCCAGAGTCTACATCCGGTGCCTGAATCTGTCACCTGATTACATCTCAATCACTTTAGCTCCGCAGTTCGATAATGAAACTGAACCACACGTCCCTGCAATTGATCCAAAAACTAGCAATTATACTTGAGTGAAGGATGGAGCGGCGATGAAACCGGTTGTCCACCAATATGGCACGAACCAGTTGCGCCAACCATTTACCGAGCGGCAACGAGTGATCAGGAATGAGACGCTATAGCAACGGTGCAAAGACCAAACCCCACCGGAGACGGAAACCGAACGTGGCTTGGCGAACAAACTCCTGCGACTGCTGGAAACCCTGGAGCCGTTGACCTTCGTGACCGCCCTCGAGGTGCCCGGTACGGACTAACGAGCCCGAACGAACTTTGCTGGGCACCGCCAACGATTGCAAAGCGGAGTCTACCAGCAAGACAATTCGCGGAGCACATCGCTGCACCAGACTGACGAGCGTTCTGGAATTGCTGTGGCTGCCACTGTCAATCAGCCCGGCCGCCAGCATCCGGCAGACCCTTCACGCTGTGATCAGGCTAATGAAGAATGGACAACTGCGTCACGCCCCTCACCAAAGTCGGCGTTGCACTTCAGATGTAAATTCACGCCCCCTATGCTTGCCAAAAATGCGGCGAACAACCTTACCCCGGAGACTTATGATGGCGAGATTTCTACCTCTGCTGCTGACGACAATTGCGTTGCTCGCGGGCGCGAACCGGGCTGAAGCGGCTCGACCGAATGTCCTCTATATCATGTCGGATGATCATGCAGCACACGCCATCTCGGCCTACAGAGGTCGTCTTGCAGAAATTGCTCCGACACCAAACATCGATCGACTCGCAACTGAGGGAGCATTGTTTACGAACGCGTTCTGCACAAACTCGATCTGTTCACCATCACGGGCCTGTGTGCTTACCGGCCAGTACAACCATGTGAATGGGGCTTTCGACCTCGGCGGCGAGGTTGTGCCAGGAAAGCAAATGCTGGCGATACAGATGCGAAAGGCTGGCTACGACACTGCAATGATTGGGAAGTGGCACCTGAAGGTCGAACCGACAGATTTCAACTTTTATTGCGTGCTTGCAGGGCAGGGAACTTATTTTGATCCCGTGTTTCGAGTTCGAGGCGCGAAGCCCTGGGGCAAAAACACGATCAAACTCGAAGGTAAGCACTCGACGGATGCAATCACCGACCTGACTCTTGATTGGCTCAGAGAGGGTTGGGATCAGGAGAAACCCTTCTTCCTGATGCATCATTACAAGGCACCGCACGACTATTTTGACAACGCAGAGCGATACGAGTCGTACCTCGCTGACGTCGATATTCCGGAGCCGAGGTCACTCTGGGCAAGGGATCCGAAATTCGGGTCAATAGCGACTCGTGGTGCCGATGACGAACTGATCCCTCACATTGGAACGTCGATCGGCGCACGCAACCCAAGACGGTCATACCTTGACGACTTACCCAAGTTGTACCCGTCGGAATTCCCTGAAAACTTTGATCCAGCCAACTTCAGCGACGAAGAAAACACTCGACTTGCCTACAACGCCTACCTGAAGAAATTTCTGCGTTGCGTAAAAGGCATCGACGATAACCTTGGTCGGCTGTTCAAGCACCTCGAAGATGCCGGCCAACTGGACAATACGATTATCATTTACACCGCCGACCAGGGGTTCATGCTCGGTGAGCATGATTATCAGGACAAGCGGTGGATGTATGAAGAATCACAGCGGATGCCGTTTCTCGTTCGCTACCCGAAGACGATCCCGGCCGGGCAACGTTTCGACACGATCGTTGAGAACGTTGATTACGCTCCGACGATGCTTGAGTTTGCGGGAGCGGATATCCCGGACACGGTTCAGGGAAAGTCTTTCAAGTCGCTGCTAGAGACTGGCAAAGAAGCCACAGACTGGAAGCAGGAAGCATACTATCGCTACTGGATGCACATGGCCCATCACGACAATCCGGGACATCTTGGAATCCGCACGAAGACTCACAAACTGATCTATTACTACGGCTGTAACTACGACGGCGGATATCAGACACCGGCAGGATGGGAGCTGTACGACCTGGTGAGCGATCCCCACGAGACTCAAAATATTTACCACGACCCGGACCAGGCGGCGATTGTGGCCGATCTAAAGAGTCGGCTTGCGGATACTCGCAAACGCGTCGGCGATGATGGATCGCATTACCCTGAGTGCGAAGCCATCGTGCAGGAATTCTGGGACTACGACGAAGCCGATCAGGCTAAAGCACGACAGATTTCGCACGAGTATCTGGCACGACGTCTTGGTGAGCTCAACGCCGGGAAAAAGAACATCAAAACCTGGTCATCCAAATGAAGTCCGCTGCCGTTTTGAAGCCCAACGAAAAATCGTCGATCTTTTGCGAAGCGACGCGCCAGCCCTGACGGGAATGATGCTATTGGCTGACGGATATTCGGCCAGGTATTGAAGTCACTGGTCTGCGGTACTGGGCGAGCGGGAAGTACTAACTCACGATTCGTAAATCACATTCCTGACTACGTCTGCAGATTCATTGTCAGAAGCATCAGGCCATGACAATCTTCCTTGCAGGACACTCCCTCGCCTCGCGAGAGAAGATAGAGCATAGGACTCAATTCGCAGAGCAGGATAAAACAGAGGCCGCAGTCGTTAAGACTGCGGCCTCTTTGATTATCTCGGAGTCGTTCCAACGAAGCTTGGAGCTTAAGGAGCTTCGTAGCAGCTTCTTGTCTGAACTCTGCAGTCTTCTCCGTTGCAGAAGCCTTTGTCGGGGCCGTAGGTGGTTTGAGTGTTGGCGCACCAGAAGTTGCCGTCTCCGGTGGCGTGTTCTTCCGGGGGCAGGCCAGCGTTCAGGAACAGGCCTTTGGACAGCAGGTGTCGGCAACGTTCGCCCTGCACAACTTCGAGTTCGTGTTGCATGGCTATGTCCTTGAGTTGGGATTTGAGTATTGGACGACCTCGGGGTGAGTTTCTCGAGGTTGTATTGAGTCAGGTTTTTGAAACCCTTCACCCTACCCCTCTCTCCCAAGGGAGAGAGGGGACGTGCTGGGTGGGAAAGGTTCAGTTACTAAATAAGGGCGTCGTCGAGTTTGCCGACCGCTCGAAGCAGGGAACGCTTCACTGCGGCGCGAGCCATAGCAACTTTGTACTCGTTCATCGAAAGTGGAGTGGCTTTGCTGACGGCGATGTCGCCGATGTTGCTGGCCATGTCTTCGTCGAGCCGTTGCCCAACCAGAGCACGTGCGGCTTCGTGGGCGATCCACGGAGTCGGCGCCACGTGGCCCATCACGATGCGTGCGTCTCGAACAAAGTCGCCTTCCGTCTTCAGGCAAACAGCAGCGGCAGCTTGAGGCCGATCGAGCCCCTTTGATTCGAGGACTTCGTACGCACCGCTTTTCACGTCAGCCACCGTCGGCAGCCAGATATGAGTGACCAGTTGCCCTGGTTTCAAGACGTTGACGCCCTGAGATTCCAGACGCGGCGTGACAAAGAAATACTCCAGCGGAACAAACTGTTCGTCTTCCGGACCGGGGCCGATGACTCGCACTTTCGCGCCCCACGCCACCATTGATGGTGCAAACCGTGAGGCACAAACAAACTTCGCCGGACCGGCGTTCCCGAAGACAGCGTGGTATCGGTTGTCGCCGAGTTCAGCGAGTGACTCGCCATCTTTGCGACCGAGAATTCCGAAGCCATTGCGGAAGTACCAGCATTGAGGCATCTGACACAGATCGCCGACCAGCGTTCCCGACGACTGAATCTGAATCGCCCGGTGACCATCGATGACCTGCGCGATAGAGTCGTGCCCGGCGAGCAGTGGACTTTCCAGTGCCTCGTCAAGCGTGACGGTCGCTCCGATCAGCACGCCGTCGTCGACGTGTTCGATCGATTTGAGCGTGTCAATCTTCTTGATGTCGACTACCCGTTGCGTCCGCACGGCGTCGCGCTGCAGCAGGCTGATCAGGTCGGTCCCGCCAGCCAGCACCATCGTCTGGCCCCCGTGATCGTTCAAAGCTTCAACAGCCTCGGCTTCAGTTGTCGGGCTGACGTATTCAAAAGGTCTCATGCCTGGCCTCCTTTCAAAGCGTCCAGCACACGTTTTGGAGTCATGGGTAACACGGACACCCGGACACCAGTTGCGTTGGCGACTGCGTTGGCAATCGCGGCTCCGGTCGAAATGACCGGTGGCTCACCCAGACCAACCACACCGCGGTTGTACTCGCTGTCCGGCTGGTACATCTCGACGATCAGTTCGCCGATGTCGCCAATCCTTGGCAGCCGGTAATTCTCCATGTCCGCGTTGATATAGCGACCGGTCTTGTTGTCCATGATCCGCTCTTCGGAAAGGGCGTAGGCAATGCCCATGATCAGGCCGCCGTAAACCTGACTCTTCGCGGTCATCTCGTTGATGACCAGACCACAGTCCTGAACGGCGACCATTCGATGAATCCGAACGATGCCGGTGTCTGTGTCGACCGAGACATCGGCCATTTGAACGCCACCGACCAGCTTGCTGGTCAGTCCGTCGTCCAGCGGGCTGGCTCCCACTTCAGCGATCGGAACCGAACCGATCAACCGGCAGGCGTCTTTCCAGGAACAGACCTTTTTATCACCTGCCCAGACGGCTTCGTTGCCGACGGTTAAAGTCGTGCCATCCAGTTCGTACTTCGCGGCCACCTTGTCGAGCAGTTTCCATACAGCCGCCAGAGCCGCGCGACGCGTTCCGCCGCTGACACTGCCGACGGTGATTGAGCCGCCGGACGGGTTGCCATAAACATACTCGCTGCTGCCGATCTTTGCGGTGACTTTCTCAAGAGGCAGTCCGCACGTTTCGGCAAGCACCATCGCGATCACAGTGCGTGTCCCGGTGCCCAGATCCTGGCTTCCAATCGAAACCTGAGCGGCACCGTCTTCGAACAGTCGAACTTCGGCTTCACATTTTACGGCCTGTCCGCCCCAGCGATGCAAAGCGACACCCAGACCCCGCTTGACCGCGCCGCTGCCGCTTTCACCGTGAGCGTGAAACTTCTTCTTCCAGTCCATCAGTTCGGCGGCTCGGTCAAGCTGAGCTCGATAAAGGTCGCCATTCTCTGCCGCAACTTTGTCAAGCTGGCCGAGGTTTGCCTTGTACAGATCGATCGGATCCATCTTCAGCTTTGCGGCCAGGTCCGTCATTGCTGTGTCAGTGATGGCACAAAGCTGCGGGTGATTCGGAGCCCGCCAGGCTCGATTCGGCCCGCAGTTTGTCTTGATGCCGGTTGCTTCGACCTTCTTATTCTCGAAGTCGAAAACGTACGGCATCTGGTTGCCATCAATGGTGCCTCCCTGAGGCCCGTTCGTTCCCCAGTGGTGACTTTTCCAGGCAGTGATCAGGCCGTTCTTCTTCGCTGCCAGAGTCACTTTTGCGAACCCGGACGGTCTTGTCCCCGGCGTCTTTAACTCTGTTGCTCGATCGAGCATCAGCCGGACGGGGCGCCCGGTGTCTTTCGACATTTGAGCAGCCGCCCAGCCCCACTCGTCGGCGGCGAACTTCGAGCCGAAGCCGCCTCCGATGAAGTTACAGACGACACGCACATCCGCCGCGTCGAGACCGAACTTCGACGCAAACTGTTTGCCGGTTGTCGAGACGGCCTGGGTCGAGTGTCGCGCGATCAGTCTCGGGCCATCGTCGCTGGTGTTCCAGGAGCAGTGGGCTCCGTGAGGTTCCAGGCACATGTGGCTGATCGTGTGGATGCCGTAGTAGCCTTCGTGCACGACATCGGCTTCGGCGATTGCCTTGTCAGGATCACCGACCGTCCGGTCAACGATGCCTTCCTTTGTCACTTCGGCTTTGCGGGCCGCTTCCAGATCCTGCTCGTCAACAACGTGCGGCTTTACTTCAAAGGTGACTTCAATCGCCCGGACGCCGTCTTCCGCAATGTCAGCCGTTTCGGCCGCGACAGCCGCGACGATGTCGCCATCCCAGTTGCAGTCATCGCCTTCGTTCTTAAAGAGATAAACCGTGTGAACGCCAGCCACCTTCTTAGCCGATTCGACGTTCAGGCGAGTGATCGTCGCGCTGGCGTGTTTGCAGGTCAGCAGTCGAGCGTAAAGCGTCCCTTCCTGATTCATGTCTGCAGTGTATTTGGCAAAGCCGGAAGCCTTGTCGACACCGTCGAGCCGGGCAGTTTCTGTCCCGATCAGTTTGTTCGAGCCACGCGGTCCCCACGAAATTGTTCGCTCAGCCATTACGCACCTCCCTTCGCAATTTGCAGAGCACATTCAGTGATACCCTTGTAGGTACCGCAGCGGCAGATGTTGCCGCCAAGTCCGTCCTGAATTTCTTCGAGAGTGGCCTTTGGCTTCTTATTGAGAAACGCTCGTGTCGCCATCACGAAGCCTGGTGTGCAGAATCCGCACTGCATGGCGTCGTTCTGAACGAAGCCAGTGATGACTTCGTCGAGCTGGTCTCCGTTGCGAAGTGACTCGACGGTCTGAATCTGCTGGCCCTGAACCTCAATCGCCAGGCGGGTGCTCGCGTAAACCGCTTTGCCATTGATGATGACCGTGTCCGACCCCGAGCAACTGGTCGTGTCGTAGTCATCTTTGCAACCTGTCAGGTTGAGCTGGTCACGCAGAGCATCAAGCAGCGTCGTGCGGGGTTCGATCGACAGTTTGTGTTGCTTGCCGTTGACGGTCAACGTGACGTCAACTTTGCCGGGGCCTTGAACTGGAGCACTACCCTTCTTCTGAGCCTGCGCTTCCTGTTCCGCTGTTACGATGGCCGTTGCGGCGACGGCCGCACCCGATCCCTTCAAGAAGTCCCGGCGGTTGAAACCGCCCGGACCGTGTCGTTGCTGCTCGTGTTCCTGCATGATTGCTCCTTCGTCGAGTCAGCCGTCGAGCGGTCGACAAGGCTCGCACCCTGTCTGACAAGGATCTCAAAAAGAAGGCAGACTCCCGCTCGATCCGGTGTTGGAATTCTTACTGCTGGCAACTCAGATCACAATTGACTGATGCAAAATGCGGAACCGTCACGATCGGAAGAGAGGCAGCACAACCGGTTCGATGTGCATGGCAGGCCGGAGTTTCGTGTCTTACCCGAACTGAAACTTGACCAGTGCCGGAAGCCGACGGAAGTTTGCGTAGGGTCGGCACTGCCCACCAAATCTAATAGACAGAACTCTCCAGGGGGGCACTGCCCACCCTGCGGCTTCGAGCAAAGAAACGACGAATGTCTCAAAGCGTTCTCACAACTGAATACCGAAACCGCTTCACCGGCCTGGAAGCTTATCGCGAGCAGGTCTGGCAGGTGCTGACCGGGTCGTTCTTCAACCGGTTCATTCGGTCATCAGACATGGTCCTCGATCTCGGAGCCGGCTGGGGCGAGTTCATTCGCAACGTTCGGTGCGGCAGGAAGTTCGCGATGGACCTCAACCCAGACACCGACACGCGTGTCGGCGAAGGCGTGAAGTTCATCCTGCAGGATTGTTCGGACGAATGGCTGCTGCAGGACAACTCGCTCGACGTCGTTTTCACGTCGAACTTCTTCGAGCATCTTCCCGACAAATCCGCGTTGGAGAGAACCCTCACTGAAGCGAAACGCTGCCTGAAACCCGGCGGACGACTCATATGTCTCGGGCCAAATATCCGGTTCATCGGCGGAGCGTACTGGGACTTCTGGGACCATCATGTCGCGCTGACAGAACGGTCGCTGGAAGAGGTACTTAAGCTCGAAGGTTTCGAAATCAGCGAGTGCATCGATCGGTTTCTGCCGTATTCGATGTCACAAGGTTCGACCCCGCCGCTGGCCTTCCTGAAGCTGTATCTCAAACTGCCGTTTGCCTGGAAGTTTTTCGGTAAGCAGTTCCTGGTGGTCGCGCAAAAGCCGGATTGAAACTGCACGAACACGCCCGGCACCACGCAACCGCAAGTCCACTGCCTGACCATCAATCCACGAACGGAACGCATTGAGTCGTGAGGCTGTTTTACGACAGCACAAAAAAACGCCTCGAGGGTCTCAGAGAGACGATCGAGGCGTTTGATCTTTGTCGTCGGTTTCAGCAGTCTTACGTGCTGGTCGCGTCATCAGCCGGGCTTGGCTTTGGCGGCTCGGCTGAAGGAGCGGCTTCAGACAGTGGCTCGACAGGAATCTTTAAAGCTTCGTGCTCTTCCGGAGCGGTCTCTTCAGGGACAGTCTCTTCAGGAACCGGCTTCAGCGTTTCTTCTTCAGTGACGGCCTTTGCAGCGCAGTTGCCGTTCGGGCAGCCAGACGAGCCACAGTTTCCAGTGGCACATCCGCCCATCGTCGGACAGACGGTTGTTGGCACGACCTTGCAGACTTCGTACTCGACTTCGCGAGCAACCCGTCGGCAGTTCATTCGAGTGACGGTGTAAGGAACTTCCTTCGCCACACAGTGAGCAACCTTCTGCGTCACGGTGTAAGGAACCTTCTTCTCAACACAGTAAGGAACTTTTCGAGTTTTGGTTTCAGTAACCCACGTGCAGTTGGTCACTGGCACCTTGCGAACCATTTCCTCTTCGACGATCCGGCAAGTGCGAGTTGGCACCTTCTTGACGACGGTTTCGTTAACCCACTTACAGACTTTGTAAGGAACCTTCTCAACGACTTCTTCCTTGACCCAGCGGCATGTCTGAGTCGGAATCTTTTCGACGACGACCTCGGTTTCGTAACGACGAACGGTGCACTGAACGGTGCTTTTTACGGTTTCAGGAACCATCACGGTATGCTGCACCTGACGCTGCACCAGGTTCGGGCACCATTTCTTTGTGTTAAAGGCAAGCCCCGGCGTTTGAGTCATGCCCAGAACCGGCAGCGGCAATGGCAGGATCGAACACGGGTTGCACTGCAGCGAGAGAACCGGCAACGGCAGGCCGGGCAAACAATGCTGCTTGTTGACCCACGATCCCTGATCGACGCAGACCGTGCGGCAGGTCGTCACAGGCTTCATGACGGTGTGGCAAACTTCACGTTCGACAACTTCGTCGACTGGTCGGCAAACGGTGCGGCGGCATTCACGTTCGCCATTCTCGACAACTTTCTTCCAGTTGACCTTGACGCAGTCGCGTTCGGCGGTTTCCCACACGGGCTTGCTGACCGTGTAAGAGCACTCGCGTTCGCCGGTTTCCCAGACAGGTTTGCAGACCGTGTACTTTTCTTCCCGGTAAGACGTCTCGGTCACGGGGCGGCGGACTTCGTACTCGCATTCGCGATACGCCGTTTCGCGGACGACCTTGTAACAGGTGACGTCCTTCGTCTCGTAAGCGGTTTCGTAAACAGTACGGGTCCGAGTGATTTCCTCAGGTTCCCAGACGGTGTCGTAGACGGTCTTCTTACACGTCTGCCGTTCGATTTTGCAGGTCGTGTAGCACGAGCTTGGCTGACAGGCGACTGTCGGGCAGCAGTTAAATGTGGCCGCTCCACAATACCCCGACGCAAACGCCTGCTGGCTCAATGTTGTGGCCACGCAGAATGCGACCATTGCCAACAGCTTCTTCATTTGAAGTCTCCTCACAGGTGACGGGTCAATCGATGCGAAAGTTCCGGCTCAGCCGGCCTGCCGTTTCAACCGAGTCACAGCTCAGTCGATCCAACAATTCGTTTCACAAATGCGAGCCGTTCATGGCTCGGTGGCGATCCATCGCCGAGGAGAACTGATCGCTATCAGGCGCCGAATTCCGCATTTCACGATTGGAACAACGTTCCGCCGCGAATGCTCAATCCGAATGCCAGGCAAACCTTCGCGGACTGCTTCGTCCGCTATCCCCGCTCCTGTCTTCATTATTGTCACACTCCAGTCCAGGTTGCAAAACCCGGAGGGGAGAGTTCATCGAACTGGCGGCCTTCCCCTGAAGAGTGTTCCGGTTGTTCCGGTCAGGCAATTCAGGAACTCTGCGCAGTCGTGTTGGTTCTGCACTGCGGTGATGAATCCGCCAGTCCTCAAGCCGCTCGACAAAACCGGCGCGAAGTGACAAACGCGAGCCTGGTTGCGTCCCAGGCCACCACAACCGGAATCTCTTTCCTGGCGGGAACTCTCACTACAGCCGGTTCGAGCGTTCCCGACGGAGCACCTGTCACATCCGGACGCACAGTCGGTCGATCCGTCCCCTCCGGCGTTTCCGGCATCAGACAATCAACGCGACTATCCGATTCATTTCGTAGGGTGGGCACTGCCCACCACGACTTTCGCGTTGGTGGGCGGTGCCCACCCTGCCCCAACCTGCAGAGGAAGCTGTGCGACACAAAGCCGTCATCACACTGGCCCTGCTGGGGACCATCGCCTGCTCAAGCGGGTGCGCACGGACGATCCTTGTTCCGAAGATCGGATTTGACCACATAGCCGTACGGCCACACTTTGCTGAGCCTGTCTTCGCAGGTCCGGGCAGTATCGGGCCCATTTTCTCGATGCCCAGGATTGTCACTCCATGCAGAACCCAAACCTGCGATCCGTGCGGCAACCCATGTGACCCGTGCAACTCCTGCGGGCCGTGCGGAGCGGGCGGTTCGCCATTGCAGCCGATCGACCCGTTCGGCTGGCTGCGAAGCGGCTCGCTGGGGACTCAGGAAATCGACCCGGTTGGCTGGGTCTTCGGTCTGTAGACATTCCGAAGACCTCGATTTGCGGAACCGGTCTTTCACGGAGTTGTTGTTTCGACGGCGGCGCGGATCGCAGATTCGAACTCCGCAGAATCCTGAAGCTGATGGCGGATGTCCGGGCTGGCGAAGATGCGGACCCGTTTGACGTAATCGTCAAACTGTTTCTTTGCCAGAGACTCGATGACCGGTGAGACGTCGCTCAGCAGGCGGTACCTGTCCTCCTTCGCGAAGTAAATCGGGACTTTGAACTCGACTTCACGATGCGGCGGCGGAGCGTCGATCAGGATGTCGACGGGCGAAAGTTCTCGCGCAACCACCCGCCGGCGGTTGAGTTCCTCGATCAGGTTGCGTCCACAACGGACCAGAAATTCGTACGGCTTGCCGGCGAGCAATTCGTAAAGTTCCGTCCGCTGATAATGCGAATACTCGCCCGCGCGTTTGTAGAGACGTCTCTTTGGGCCAAAGACCCCTTCGACCAGTTGAGCACAGTCAGTGCCTGTTGCCTTGTTGCGGAGCAGACGCACGGTTTCCGTTTCAGACGTTTCGAACAGAGTTGTCAGATCAAAGTGGCGGTGCAGTTCGAAGAACGCTCTTGCAAACATGCACGTTGCCGAACGGACGGCGTGGTGCCAGTAGACTTCGCTGAACATCACGTACCGGGCGAAAACCATCAGCTCGGCAGCGGTCTTACCCTTCTGAGTGATGGCCAGCCCGTCGCCGGCTTTGTTCAGAACGAGTGACTGAATGAGGCGACTCTTGTCGAAATGGCGACCGTAAGGAACTCCACAGTGCAGACTGTCCCGTTCGAGATAATCCATCTTGTCGATGTCGATCGGGCCGGACAGGATGGACCGTAAGAGTCGCAGCTCTCGTGAATCCGTTTTCGCGACGAGGACGTCGAGCACTTCTTCCGGCTCGATGTTCCATTCCGATCTAAGAACCTGCGCGAGTTCGCGTTCGGGACGCAGGTACTCGGCGGCGTAGGCTTCGTGAGGCGGCAGCTCCGGCAGGGACAGGTCTTCGATGGGATGGCAGAACGGCCAGTGCCCCAGATCGTGCAGCAACGCAGAAACCAGCAGGACTTCGGCGCGATGATGATCGATGATCTCGCAGAAACGAGTGTCGCGTCCGAGCTGCCAGACGTAACGGATCGCATTGTTGAAAACGCCGAGCGCGTGCTCAAATCTCGTATGGTTAGCTCCGGGGTAAATCTGAGTCGCCAGGCCAAGTTGCGAAATGTGCCGAAGACGCTGAAACTCAGCCGTGTCGACGATCGCCCGGACACGCGGCGTGAAGGGAACATCCTGCTCGTTCGGAATACGGATAATTCCCCGGCTGGCGTCGAGGCTGGCGATTTCCGGAATGTCGCTGAATGGGTGGTGCATGAAGGGCGTCCTGCGTTTGATTGTTCGCCGAATTCTGGTCGGTGCGGAAGTGCAACGCGAGCGAGTTTTCAAGTCGGACCAAGTCTTCTTATTCATCCTGTTAATCGCTGAGGACACCGAGGAGAAAATCACAGTGGTCGCAAAGCCGACTGATCAATTTCTTACCGTTCTCTGCCTTTTCTCCTCAGCGAACTCGGCGATTTAATAATTTCGACAGGATTCGAGGGGTGATCTCCCTCGCGACGGCGGCGGTCTTGCGGGCAGCAACGTGCCCAACCAGAATCCCGCGACGCCGTCTTGTTTCCTTTCCTGCTCGCACCACATTCTGTTCTCTCACCGCGGAATCACTGTGTCCACTCGCTTTGTCGTAGAACCTGCCTGGAGCTGGCCTGTCGTCGTGTTAATCGCGATCGGGCTGGTAACGCTGGTTCTGCTGACCTACCCGCCGCGAGTGAAACATCTTCCGATCACGACGCGGCGAATGCTGATCGGCCTGCGGCTTGTTGCTGCCGTCCTGTTGATCTTTGCGATGCTGCGTCCCGAGATTCAGTATTCGGAAACAGACACGCGGGACGCCGTGCTGTACGTGCTGCGCGACAAAAGTCGAAGCATGACAACACCTGACGGTCCGGGCGGAAAGTCTCGTCGCGAAACACTGGCCAGCACGCTGGCGGGCAGCAAAAGCCAGTTAGAAGAACTCGGCGAGACTCTGGAGATCCAGTATTTTGATTTCGACACTCAACTTCGTCCCGGTGAACTGGATGAGTCGGCTGTCGAACCGGACGGCGAGTGGACGGCGATCGGGTTCTCGCTGGACGAACTTCTGAAAGAAACGCAAACCGGCAAACAGGTCATCGGCATCGTCCTGATGACCGATGGTGCGCAGCGAGCGGTCGCGCCGTTTGATATTGCTCCTCAGACGGCGGCACGAAAGTTCCAGGACATCCAGGTTCCGGTCTTTCCGGTTCCGTTTGGTGAGTCCGACGTTGCAGAATCCGGTCTCGACATCGCCGTTGACGATGTCGCCGTCGACGACCTGGTTTTCGTGCGAAACTCCGTACCGGTTGATGCCCGGATCAAAGTCTCGGGCGCGGAAGGTCGACGGTTTTCCGTGCAGTTGCTGATCGAAGACCGAACCGGTCGAAGCTCGATGGAGCATGGCAACATGGTCGTTGCTCCTGCCGTGCCTGGAGCGAGACCTTCGATTGAAGTGACGGCCACAAAGTCATCGCAAACAATTCCGGTATCGCTGTCGTTTGTTCCCGAGCTGCCTGGCGAATTCCGTGTGGCCGTCCGAGTGACTCCGCTGTCGGGCGAACTTCGCACGGTTAACAACCAGAAAGAAACGCTGATCACCGTTCAGAAGGGCGGCCTTTCGGTCAAGTATTACGACACAACTCGCGACGAGATCGTCTTTCTGCCCGAAGTGAATTCGGCGGCGAAGATTCAGCTCGACTTTCAATGGGTTCGAACCGGCGAGTTTGCCAATCGAACGAAGATCGACCCTCGTGACTTCGAGCCAGGCCGCTACGACGTCTACGTCATCGGCGATGTGCCGGCAAAGGTGTTCAGCGAGAATGACCTGCGCCTGCTGGCTGCCCGAGTCGACGAAGGCGCCGGCTTTCTAATGACCGGCGGCTTTTACAGCTTCAGCCTGGGAGGTTATGCCGGCACGCCTCTGGAACCGCTGTTGCCCGTCGTTCTGGACCCTCGTGAATTGCAGGGTGACGGAGCCATCGCTTCCGATCTGCACTACGAACGCGATCTGCAGATGGTGCCTACTGAAAGCGGGCTGCGGCACTTCGTCATGCGTCTGACAAATGGCGACTCGATTGCAGCGTGGAAGCGGCTGCCGCCATTGCTCGGCGCCAACAAACTTCGCAAGAAGAATGCGCTGGTTGAAGTTCTGGCCAGAAGCACCGATGACGTGCCGCTGTTGTTTTCGCTGGAGACTGGCCGGTCGAGATCACTCGCCTTCGCCGGACATTCAACCTGGCGATGGTGGATGTACGATTTCCGAGAGGAGCATCAGCGGTTCTGGCGGCAGGTGATTCTGTGGCTGGCCCGCAAAGAATTCGATTCCGACCAGCCCGTCTGGGTACGAGTGTCACCTCGAAACTTCAACCAGGGCTCGACGATTCCGATCGAATTCGGAGCACGCGACGAACTCGGGAACCCGCTGCCGAATGTCGACTTTCAGGCAAAGGTGATTGACCCGACCGGAAAGGAATCTTCTGTCGCCGGGTTGTCGGGGAAAGACCGATCGTTCGGCGAGTTCAAAGGAGCCACGGAGCCGGGGATCTATCGCGTTGTCGTTTCGGCGACGAAGGATGGAATCGACGTTGGCGGTGACGCGACGACCAGGTTTCTCGTCGATTCCAGCGACCCGGAACTCGATAACCCCGCTGCCGATCCAGCACTGCTGCAAGGACTCGCGCAACAGACAGGCGGACGAGTGATCCCGGCTGAAGAGTTCGACGAGTTCCTTGATCAACTCATCACCGCCGGGCCGCCAAATCTTTCGCTGACGCAGATTACTCGCGTCACGCTGTGGGATAACTGGTGGTATCTGGGAGCGTTCGTGCTGGTAATGAGTGCCGAATGGTTTGTCAGAAAACGACAAGGACTTGTTTAAAGACAGTAGCCGATCGCGTTTTGTATGTCTGGCCGTTGAACTTCCCGCCCGACTTCTGGTGCCGATTCAGACATGCTGGTATGTTCGATGCATCGAAGACTTCTGCCGCATCAACGAAGACGTAAACAATGGCGAACTGGCTGGACAAAGCGCTGGGGAAGAACGAGGCGGAACCGATCGAGTCGGTGCCGTTTTCGGTCACGTGCCAGTGCGGCGGCCAGACAAATGGAATTCGGCAGGAACGCGCGAAGCGAGTGATCTGCTCAAAATGTGGCGCTGGCCATTTCATCCTGCCCGTCAACCGGTATCCGACGTCCGAACGGACTTACTTTTCGACAGACGATCTCGGTGTGAGTACGGCTCAAACTCCGAAACCGCCGAAGAAACCACCGTCGACACAGATTGATCTTCTGGAAGAGGCTGAACTCTCTGACGATGCCGACGACCTGTTCATCGACACGGATCATCAAAATACCGAGCCGGAACTCGATCTCGTTGAAGCGGCCTGGTCAACTCAGCCTGCTGAACCGGATCTCGACGATGAGCTGGACGAAGAAGGCGACGACTACGAACTCGCAGATTCGGACGCCGAGATCGAGTTGCCGACTCAGCTTCCGCGGGCGAAGAAGAAGAAACGGGAGTCACGATCGAGTAGTAAATCGAAGTCTACTGAACAACCGGCCTCATCGACTCCACGAGAGAAAAATTCCGCACAACGAATCGAACTTCCGTCTGCCAGTGACGAACGCAGCGGACAGCGTTTGCGACTTATTGCCGTCTGTGCTCTGATTTTTGTTTCAGTCGGAGCGATGATTGCTTTTGCGATTCGAGGCGTGAATCGCGACCGGGCCGAAATCGCGATGCGTGAGGGTCGTGACCTTGGCGAAGAGGCTTTGCGAAAACGAGACTTCGTGACTGCGAGACTGAAACTGGGCGAAGCGTTTCGGGCCATGGAACTGCTCGGCGTCGAGGAACAAGCCCTGTCAGAATCCCGCCAGCTGTGGCTTCAGGCGGAAGCCGGATTCGGCCTGCTTGACGACACGGACGTCGTTGAAATTGCGATGCTCGCGGAAGAAATGCTTCCGAAACCCGACGAGAACGGCAACATTGACGACAAGGTCTGGGTGCGGCAGTTTCATGCGCAATACTTCGACCGATGGCTCTGCATTCAACTGAATCAGGTCCAGACTGTTGCCAGCGACGATGAATTCGGAACGCGAGTTGTTTTTCCAGCGGCACCGATGATCCACCTGGTCGGCGTTGGCGATGTTCTAAAGAAACAGTCTGGAGGCGACTTGTGGTTCGCCGGGCCGCTCAAGTCGTGCGGACGCGATCCAATGAACGAATCCGCCTGGCTTGTCGAATTCGATTCGACCCGCGTTATTCTGTGCGACTCAGCACAACCGCTTGTCCTGCCGATGTTATCCGAAGCGGAACAGGCGGCAGTGATCGCCGCGCAGGCTTCGCAGAAAAAGTCACCGGAAGTTTCAGATGACGAACAGACGGGGACTAACGATGAGTAGCTGGCCCAGTAAATCGAATTCCTGGCGACAGTTCGCGAAAACGTGTGCCATGCTCGTCGCCATCGCGTTCGGCGTTCTACCGCAGTCGTGTTCGGCGACCGGCCAGTCGGTCGAAGAGTTTCTGAAGACCAGACCTCGTTGGTCGAAACTGGTCGGCACAACTTTCCGCATCGAAGGGCGAGTAGCGACCGGAGCGGGCACCGTTCTTAAACTACATAAATTGCCATTGCTGTTTGTGTCAGACGAAGAGCTTCCCGATTTGTCGGGTCCGAACCTTGCCGTAGAAGTTGTCGGGCGTCTTCGCAAACACGAGACCGGAATTCTGGAATTCGAACTGCTCAGTCTGAAGAAGACGGAATCCGACATTCAGCGAGTCAATCGTCTGCGTGTGGAGCTTCCTCGCGACGACCCCAAGCCGTGGTACGAACTCGGTGACTGGGCGATGGAGCGTGTCCGTTTTTACCAGAGCGGTCGCGAAAACGACCGGCAACTCGCCGAAGAAGCGAAGTCGATTTACCGGATGGCTTTACGTAAAGAGCGAACCGTGATGACCAATCCGAATTACAAATCGCTTCGCAATCTCGCATTCAAGTCCGAAAAGTACGGTCTGGGCGATGAGTTCAAACTGCCGCTGCTTTACGAAGCTCACTACCAGACGTGGCATGATACAAGTGCCAGAGCGTCGTCAGGTGAGTTTGAGTCGATTGCCCTTCGGATTGCGAAGGAGCTGCCCGACGCTGACAAACCGGTCGATGAATTTGACGCAGACTTTGTCAGCAAATGGCGAGAAGGGCCGATTCTCTTTTACCAGGAAGCTGCCGAATCGCTGCGTCCGCAACTGCATCGGCTCCTTTATCAGCAGGTGATGCTGGAGAGTATCGAAAAGGCTGCGGAGATCGACGGTCGCGACGGCGAAGAAATTGCCGCGCGAATTGCCGAACAGATTCCCGAATTCACCAGGCTGGCGGAGTCCTATCGGCAGAAAGCTCTTGACTGGAAGACTTCGCATGTCAAAGAACTGTCGCGCGAAGATGCTGTGAATTTGAGGAAGCAGTTGATTGAGGCCGGGGATGAAGCGCGAGCCGACAAGGTCATTCGAGAATGGTTTACACCGGTGGAATCCAAATTGCGAGGTCAGGGGGCCGTTGGTCTGATCGAACTCGCGTTTGAATACGAAGATCTGTTTGATGACGGAGAGACCGCCGTGCAGCTTCTCCTGGAATCCGACCGCGTGAAGCCTGGATCCGGATACGTGGCCGAACGGCTGGAAGCGTACGGGTACACTCGCGTCGAAGGTCGCTGGCGGCGTAAGAGTGATATCACGACTGGCGAAAAGTCACCGATCGAAATCGCAATTCAAAATGGACGAGTGATTCGCGGCATGACCTCAGCCCACGTCCGGAAGTCACTCGGCAAGCCGGATTCGATCAGCCGCGTACTGACCTCGCGAGAAGTTCTCGAATACTGGGTCTACCGCACTCCGAGTGGGTCAGGCTTATCAATACGACTCTCGCGACCACTGAATCGCCATGAAGGAATCGTACGAAGAGTCTTCGACCTTCCCACACGATGATCCTTTTACGAACTGCGTCGGCATTCGTTATTCATTTACCTGGTGGCGGCTGAAGATTTCTGTCGATTGTAATTTTTCAATGCCAACGTTCTGCCATCGCCCCCAGTGGTACGAATTGAAATGACGCCGCGTTTCGCGGGACCGTGTTCGACAGGAAGAGTTACTGCCTGCTGGGAATTTCAATTAAGCACTCCGGTTAACGAGGGCCGCAGGGGAGGTGATCTATCAGGTATCGAATGATGCGCATTCTCACATGCACCACCGTCCCGTTTCCTTCCCGGAGACCGTGATCCCGGTTGGGGTAGACCATGTAGTCGAACGGTTTTCCGAGTTCGATCAGCCGGTCGACCAGCCCTTCGATGATCTGAATGTGAGTGTTGGTTTCGCCGGACCCCGTGATAATCAACAGATCACCTTTTAATCCAGACGCGAAGTTGATTGGGGCAGACCGTTCATACCCTTCCCCATTCACTTCACGGGTCCGCATGTAGATTTCCTGGAACCACGCGTTGTAGAGATGTGGTTGAGGTTTGGGGACAACAGCAATTCCCACATGATACTGCCCCGGCTTTCGGAACAGGGCATTGAGCGTGTTCGAACCACCGCCACTCCAGCCCCAGATTCCTACTCGCGAAAGATCCACGTACGATCGCATTCGCCCCAGCTCTTTGATCGCCGCTGCCTGATCTTCCGTAGAAAGCGGACCGAGACTTCCGAAGATCGATCGTCGCCAGGCAGCTCCCTTCGGAGCGGGTGTACCGCGATTATCGATTGACACAACCAGATATCCGAGGTCCGCAACGACGCGATGAAAGTCGATCTGAGCCGCGCCCCACTGATCGAGTACAGTCTGGGCATAAGGTTCACCGTAAACGTAAATAAAAACCGGATACTTCTTCGACTCGTCAAAGTCCTTTGGCTTGATCATCCATGCATCCATAGACACACCATCGCCAATGTCGATCTGAAGAAACTCAGTGGGGTGCGAGATCACGTCCTTCATCTTCGCGTGGATTTCGCTGCTGTCTTCGAGCGTCCGGACAACGCGGTGCGTTGGCAGTTCGACAAGCTCAACAATCGGTGGCTTGTCCAGAGTCGACCAGGTATGAAACGCCCATCTGGCATCCGGAGAAAAATCGTAATCGTGCGTGCCAGGCTGGTCTGCGGGAGTGATGCGTTCGAGTGTCCCCGTTCCGTCGAGCGGGACTCGATGAAGGTGTTTCTGCGTCCCGTTGTCCGGCGAGGCGTAGAAGTAAAACCAGCCACCAATTTCATCGACGGCGCAACGGTCAATGACGTCGTACTTGCCTGGCGTCAGGACGGCCAGTTCTTTGCCTTCGCGTGAATAGAGAAATGCGTGTCTCCAACCATCTTTCTCACTGACGACGACGAAAACCTTGCCGTCGCGAATCCAGTTCAACCCGGAGTTCTTTCCCTGACTGCCGACGGCCCACGCCTCGTTGGTTTCGTGATAGATCTGCCGCATGTCACCGGTGTCGATACTGGCAAGCAGAAACTCGCGGTAATCTCTGAAGCGGCTGAATTTTTCGACAAGCAGCTCATTCGAATTTCCCGCCCAGTCGACCTGGCCGAGATAGAATCCTTCACTTGGAGCATCAATGGGCAGCCACTGAATTTGCTTTCCTGCGGCGTCAATAACACCGACGCGCAGAGTTGCGATTTTCGGCTCATCCGGTAAGTCGGGGCTGTATTTATCCGACGAGTGTTTTGTGAGTGGT
>CAXBME010000056.1:0-22959 GCA_963976765.1 uncultured Planctomycetaceae bacterium | reverse complement strand
TTTCCTCAGCAATCGTCTGCATCTGCTCACGATCCGGCAGCTCGTGCTGGATGACGACGAACTGCTTTTCCAGTTCAATGGGAATCTGTACCGCCGGAGCCAGCACGACGAGGAATGTCCGGTTCTGTTTTCCGACTCCGATCTGCCGAGACATTGCCTGAATAACTTCCAGCGACCCAAGCAGCCGATGAAAGTTCTGCAGCACCAGAATTCCAGCACCATCGTCACTCGATAAAGCATTCACGGACTGAATCGCCGCCACCGGGTCCGTCGTCGTCACTGCGTCAGTAGCATCTCCACCTCCGGCAACATGCAGGCCACGTTCCACATCCCACGTCGCCAGCGACCAGTCCTGTTGCTGACACAGTTCCGCAATCTCCCGCAGCGCTTCATCAGGCTCAAAAGTTTCAATCCAGATTCCCGCAAAGCACGCGCGTACGTACTCCGCAAGCTGTTCAACAAGCATAGGCTCTCCAGGTGGTGGGAGAAAAAAGAGAATCAGCAACTGAAGTCGCACGCGACCGCTTCAGCGATCGCGTTCAACCACGAACGGACTTCACCGCGAGGGTCGCTCTCATCGAGCAATGCGGGAGTCATGTTCGAAACGACGTCGTGGTTAAGTTTCCGTTTGATCTGCAGCTTCAATCGGCGGCGTCCGCGTCGTGACAGTTGGCTGCGATCAAGATGCGGGCATGTCCGATTGAGCACTGCATCAGCGATCTCATCAACAATGCTGCCGTCGTCCGAGCACGTAACACGAACCCGAAATGCGGCCTCGATGGCATCGGGATGGAGATAGCTCTCGATGCTTCGCTTCGACATGACAAATGCCCGAGCATTCGATCGTCGATTTACAATCGCTGCGGCAGAGAATCGCAGCACTGAGTCAGCCACCGTCTCCCGGTCATAGATATGAATCTCGGACAAACCGAGCGGGGCGAATCGTGCTGCCCAAAATCCAGGATCACCGCCACCAAACGGAACGAAGATCAGCCGCCCCGTTTCCTCAAGCATTCTCAGGTCCGGAATTGCGCTATCAACGTGACGCAGAACGGTCGAGATTCGACACAGAAACTCCACATCATAGATTCCCTCAACGAGAACCAGCGTCAAGCGCTCATCCGTGTCGATCGATTTCTTCCGACGAGGTGCGGCAGCACGTATTCCGGACGGGACTCCGCGTCGGATCATTCCGGCTCTCACATGCTCTCCTTTCCGTCTGAAGAACGATTCGACACCTCAACGCCTGTGGAAACCGCCGCTGAGTAAAACTCGACTGTTCGCTTGTCGCCGCGCGAAGAACCAAGAGCCTCTTCAAGAAACCGACTCGCCTCCAGACACTTCGCTCCGACGAACCCTTTTGTCTCGACCGATGACTGGCCATCCGACCGGACAACAACTTCGATCGTCCTCATTGTTTCTTGCTTCACGCTGCACCTCCGACCTGAACTGTAAGTTTGATCGCTCCATCCGCGAGGGCCTGCTCCAAAACAGTGTGCCCTCGCCGCCTTGCTTCGAGACGGGTTTTCTCAACCGCATACATCTGGAGAAGTGCATCCAACCGCGACTGATTCCCCCACCTCCCCTCAAAGTTGTCGTAATGGACGCGGCCGGACTCGACGTCGCAGACAACCGGATACCGCCAGTCCGGCAACTCCACGCAGTACCCAGTCGCCTCATCAGTAAACAGCTTTGCCGTCCGATGAACCGGACGCTCCAGCCCCAAACGGTCGCAACCAAGACAAAGCGCCTCGGCGTCCCTCACTTCAGTTCGAATCGTGACGATGTGTGACATCAGGAAATTCTCCCTTTAGAGACGATGGGTTGGGGCGTGGCTTTGCATTCTGTTGGGCGATTCTGTTCGTCCCTGTTTCGCCGCTTGAGACGGGCGACGGTGGCTTTGGCCAGTAAACGCAAAAACTGCGTCAGCGGAGGCGGCATGGAGTTGTCGGGGGCTTTTTCCGAGTCAGTACGACCTTTCATTCAAACAGTCCTTTCCAAACAGGCACAAAAAAGGCCCCGCACTTTGCGAGGCCGAAGAGAAATTCAGTTGCTGATTGGTTCGATGGGAAATCAAACGACTCCCGCATCAGGCAGAGGATCAAATCGGTATCGCTTGTGTTTGTGCCTTTTCAGACGGGAAACATCATCAGATGGAGATTCGATAAGCTGGTAAGGATCGACAATCGAAAGCTGATCCATCAGGTTCTGAAGTTGGTATGCTCGCTGAGCAGCCGTGATCGTAATTCCGAGTATCTCGGCCACGGTCCGCTCAGTGTGCGTTTTTCGTAACTCAACGACACGTTCTCGGAACTCTTCGCGTTGAGGAGGATCAAAGAGATCGACTTCCAGCGTTCGCTCCAACGATGCATGGACAGCCTCTCGCAGCCTGCCTTCCGGGATCATGCCGGCCACGTTCATTCGAAATCGTGCTCGCAGCACCGGGCGTCCTCCATCGCAGAGCTCGTGCGGGAAAACAACGATTCGAGGGACCAATCGCTGGATCACTCGGCAGAACTCCCAACTGTCGTTGGAAAGGTCACTGAGCGCCTCGGTGGCGAGCAACTTGAGTTCCTCGATCGGCGGTACTTCAATCACGCCCGAGGGTGTGGCCGAAAGCCGTAACTTCTCAGCTTGAACTTCCTTTGCGGTCTGCTCCAGTTGCTTGAGATCGAGACGCACTCGGTCGCTGGAATCACCTGACCTGATAAAACGCATCACATTCTCGATCTCACGGTCAAGTCGGTCCGACTTGCGGATCAGTTCCTCAAGCTGGGCGCTCCGCTGGACATCGGCTTTCAGAGCCTCTTCATTGACAAACCGGAGAGCGTTTCGTCGAACTCCGGCAGAGCAGAAATCTCCTGAAAGACCGCATTGGAAATCCGCTCAGCCGTCAGTGGCCCATCAGCCGTGACGCCATTCCAGCAAAGATGTTCGCGCGCTCCCGAGCACATCAGGTGATCTGTCTGTCCATGGCCACCAAAGACGAATCCGCGACCACAGATACCACACACAAGAGATTGCCCTGGAAAACGAGTTCGTTTCTTTGGAACGCGCCTGCGTGTATCAACACCGTTCTGCCCCTTTCTACGATACTTCGCGTTACGTTCGTTAACCGCTGCGACGACTCGGTCGTAGTATGCCTCGTCAAAGAACGCCAGGTGAGGTGCGTGACGAAGCTTCAACTCGCTCGGAGCAGCCACAACAGACACATACTTCCCCGAGGAATTGCGGCGTGATTTTCGACGGTTGCGAACTCGGTATCCTTTGAGCAGCCAGTTGCGAGTCACTCGACCGACCATCGTTCCGTCCCACTCACCCTTCTTCGTGAAAGTTCCAGTTGCTCGCTGGTGCTTGTTGAGCCAGTCCGCAATCTCAGAGAAAGTAGCCTCATCTTCGTCGAGCATCCGAAACCATTCGACATAGACTTGTTCCCAATCAGGATCTTTCTGCCAGTCCAGATCACTTTTCGCACCGGGAGGTTTGATGTACCCGGCTATTTCAAACGCCGCACAGCCACCCTGCAAAAACCTATTGTTGGCAGTTCGTTTGATCCGATCCGAGGTGTCACGATTTGACCGTTCGTGGTGCCAGGCCGAAATGATCGAACGATCCTCCCAACCAGGGATCGCCGTATCGATGTGATCGTTGTGAGAGATCAGTCTCGTATCGAAATCGCCACACAACTCAGCGAAACCATGCGCCTGAAGTCGCCGGATGATTCGGCCGAGGTCTTCGGCCAGAACAAGGTCGAACTGCCCCGTCGTCACGAGGCCTATCAACTCCTGATAATCAGCCCGCTCAATGCATTCCCCACTCTCACGGCCCTCCAGAATCCTGACTTCGTATGGCGAATCAAGATGGGCTTTCAGCCACTCCTCGTGCATGGCCGCCTGGTCTGCTAATGAACGTTCATCTTGCTTTCCGGGTCGCGGATCACTGACACGACATGCAACAAGGACACGTATCGTAGCGCCATCCTTAGGCACCACTGGAGGCTGAAGTGTGGACGAAAAGTGCGTAGTCATGGCGAAAACTCCTCGACCGGAATCACAGAGATTCCAGTGAGGAAGCCAATTGCCGCGATCACTCAGCCTCAAACCGATTCGGACGCTCTGAAGAACGTTTCTGCAGAGAATTCAATCCGAAGCGAAAAAAGACGTCCCAGGAGCGTCCCGCCTGCTCGTTCGTTAAGAAATGCCAATCGCCGGTCGTCCCGACTATTCTTAGAGATGAGCCCTTCGGCGAGTACGTCGAAGGGCTTTCTTATTGTGGGGACTAGAGTTACGTCGTCGAGGACGCAGTTCAAAAACACGATTTCGAGTATCTGACGTTTCTCAAGCACATCAGCCGTAAGCCATTTATCTGTCAGGCTTTGCGAAAGTTCAAAAACCTTGCTCGCTAAGTCGGCATACTCGTCGTGAGAACGGTCTAGAACGTCCAGTTGCAGCTTCATTTTGCTAAGACGATCTCGTAGCTCCGTCTGCTTTGTGGCGAATGTTGACTCGTCAATCTCTTCGGCCAGACGCATGTTTAGCAGGCGATCCTGCTGGCCAATGATCAACGTTTCCTGACGCTGCAGTTCGTGCCGTTGAGCCATCGAATCCAACTGTGTGTCGCGGGTCTTTGACGCGAGGACTGTGCGGAACCAGTCTCGCACGCCTTCGTCTTCAATCTTCATTTTGTTGAGGATCGCGATGACCTGAGTGTCGAAGTCGGCTTCGCGAATGCGAACCCGAGGGTGATTGCCTCGGTTGTAATATGTGCAGCAATAGTAGACGTAACGTTTCAGCCCGGACTTCGTCTTCTTTGTTTTGGCTTCGCCAGTGATCGGGTGGCCGCAATGTCCGCACTTGATGCGGTCGCCAGCGTACGTCAACTCGTGCGACTGGTAGACGTGCCCACCGAGGATGGTCTGCACGTTCGTATTGCATTCCGATGTCATGGAGATAGCACGCGCTGTAAAGAATCAGAAGCTCAGAGTCCAAGAGAGGTAGCTTGGCTCCTTCCAAGAGGCTATCGACCAGCTGGGTGACATTGTCAGAGTGCTCGACAGTGTGGTCTGTGAAGTGCGGCAGGAGATTGTTCGCAAGGATCGGTGCTGCTTTCAATCGGAGTGCAATTATCAAGGCACGATATTTTTCATCTTGAATGTGCTTAAAGGGCGGCGCGGGCCCGATACTCATCTTCTTACTCCGTGGGGGATCCCTGTGGCCAATGCTGTCTGAGCCTGTTCAGCTGACTGAGCCAGATGGTCAAGTGCAGTTGGTGATGATAACTCAACTTGTCAGAAAGTACTGCCGTGCCACCATCACACCGACGTGCAATGTAGAAAAAAGTCGGTCGGTGCGTTCTCGTTTAGTTCCACCCCGAATTCTGTCCCGGGGCACCAACACAAGCCGCACTTGGCAGACTGGCCTGACAAGCGAACCAGACTTCTCCGGCGATTGCAATCAGATTGTGATTCGTTCAATTTCATCCAGCGACACGCCGTCGCCGCTCCTATCGTAGAGTTGCGTTGTTCGAGGATCGGAATGGCAAGCCATTTTTTGAGCTTCTTTCAGATCGCCGCCGTTCTTCATGTAGTTGGTGATTCCGGTCGCTCGAAACGTGTGGTTGCCGATCTCGCAGCAAAGCCCGGCGTCTGCGGCTCGGCGACGAACCATTCGCCAGGCGTCGCACCGGCTGAGTCGGTTTTGTGTGAGCTGTCGTGTCTGGCCGCGAGTTGTTCGAAACAACGGTCCGTGTTTCTCATCGCCAATGCCGGCTGTTTCAAGGTAAGCATCCAGAAACTCTTCGAGCTTGTGGTGAGCGGGCGTGTCGTGACGTTTGCCGCCCTTCTCGTGCAGTCGAATCGACCACCGTTTTCCAGTCGAAAAATAGTCTCGAACGTTCATGGCCAATGCCGCATTGATTCGTGCGAATGAGTAGATCATCAGACCAATCAGAGCCCGGTCACGCAGGCCAACCACATGCGAAGTGTTGATTGATGCCAGCAGACGCCGAGCGTCTGCTTCATCGAGCACCGGCGTACTGCCCGTCGTCACGACAAGTTTCGGCCCACGCACGGCGTGAGCTGGATTTCGAGACACGACCTGCCCGACGACGAGCCAGTCAAACAGCATCCGAATCGCTGCCAGTGATTGCTTCACCGTCGATTTCGATCGACAGGTCATCAACGACTCGACGTAAGCGGAAACGTGATAGCTCTCGATACTGCCCAGCCCGAGGCCCCGCTCACCGCACCAGTCCAGAAACAAACAAGCCGCCCGATGGTACGCCACCCGAGTATTCGTGTTCCGAATGTTGTCCGTGAAGAACGTCGCAAACCGAACCGCCCCCGCCGTTCCGATCTCTTCAACGATTCGCGGAACTGGCACACCGACAACAAGCGACCTGACCGGCAACTGCGTCTGAACTCCGCCCTTGCTCATCGACGTGTACTCGAAGGATCGTTCGTCGCTGAGGACATTTTCGACGCACGGCTTTCGATATCGACATGCCGGCCCGAAAAGCCAAACCATTCGGCATACCGAGCATTCACTCGATAGCGACAGCATCCCCACGGCGGCTGACTCAGACAGATGAGATGCCGAGCCTCGCTCCTGCCACCCGAACAGCTCAATGACTCATCAGCCAGCTCAGGATTCATTTTTTGAAATGTGATTCTTAAGAAACATAACGTCCTTTAGGTATCACAAGACTTGTTGGGGCGCAAGCGGCGGCTGTCCCGAACGACTGCGGACGAACCTGCGAGTTCTGCCCTGCTGCCGGTAACACGTCGCAACGTCCCGCTGGTTTCGGCGGAAAACTTAAAGCGGTCAGCGTGATCGATGAATTGATCGAATCGAGCTGACGGAAATCGGACGTCTTGGCAGCAATCGATGCCGAACTTCGGAACGAGTTACTTCTCTGGAACTGCCGTTTTGCCGGCCGTACAATTCTCTGCTGGCAGTGGTGCCTCGTCCCTTCTTCTTGAAATCCCTTCCGGATTTATTTTCGCTCATCGCCTTTGAGCACGGAAAAACAAGGCAAATATGTGTGTTGCAACTCCAGTCAGTTTGTTTGTGAGCATTGAAGAAAGAGCACTTCGCTTTTTCTTCAACGATTTACGAACCAACCAAGGAGGTGTCCTATGCGAAAGCTATGGCAAAACAACAACCGGTGGGGTGGTGGCCCACTTGATTACTTCCGTCAAGCGATTCGAGCACTTGTTGCCTGGATCGTTTGGAAGTTAATCGAGATTGGAGCAGTTCTGATGCTCTGGGCCATCATGTTTGAAACTTTTGTCGGCTTCGACAGATTTTTCTAACCACCACAACACACAGAGAGCCCCTCATTTGAGGGGCTCTCACTTTTTGGTACCTCTCGTTGGCGATACGCCCTTCTCGCGCATCCACGAGAGAGAAAATCTCAATTTGATCACCGGTATTTGTCTCGATCTGTCGAACGTTCGCCCAGAATCAGCCCTGCCGAAGCCGCGTCGGTCGCGCAGACCTAGAGCACGAAGCAAATCGCGACTGAATCACTTTGACTGCGCGAGTTGATGATCTGTGGTCGCCTCGAATCAGATTGGCCGGGACAGACATTGCATTCTAGATGATTGCGTTGACCGTTACTCGGGCCACTTCGGCAAGAGTCGTTCGGTGTTTCAGAACGTGATGCAAACCATCGTCTCGCATTTGGCTCATGCCGGCCTGAACCGCAGACTGAAGGATATCGGAAGCGTTGGCACGAGTCTGGATGCGTTCTCTAATTGCTTCATCGATCATCAACAATTCAGTTATTGAGAATCTACCGACGAAACCTGTATTTCGACAATTTTTGCAGCCCAATCCTTTGGCGAGTTCTCCGGTATCGAGTTCGGTCAGGCCAAATTGGCGCAGCTCTTCAGGCTGAGGGGCATATGGTCGAACACATGAACTGCAATTGAGACGAACCAGACGTTGTGCAAGAACTCCAAGAAGTGAGCTTGCTACGAGGTATGGCTCAATTCCGAGGTCGAGTAATCGGGTTACTGCGCTTGCGGCGTCGTTGGTGTGGAGTGTTGAGAACACGAGATGGCCGGTAAGTGCCGACTGAATTGCCATTACCGCCGTTTCTTCGTCACGGATTTCACCGATCATGATGATATCCGGATCCTGACGAAGAACGCTTCGAAGCCCACTCGCAAACGTCATTCCTTTGCGAATGTTTATTTGCGTCTGGCTGACGCCGTCGAGTTGGTACTCAATCGGATCTTCGAGAGTGACGACATTTCGTTCGCGACTATTGATTTCCTGCAATGCTGAATAGAGAGTTGTGGATTTACCGCTTCCTGTGGGCCCAGTCACCAGAATCATTCCGTGTTCCTGGTGAATCAGTTGCCTGAAGCCAGAAAGAGTCTGTTCCCCCATCCCCAGTTCACCAAGCACGTACTGGCGGGCACTCTTGTCAAGAAGTCGAATGACCGCTCGTTCGCCGTGGCTGGTCGGCATCGTGGCAATTCGAAGATCGATTAGTCGATCACCGACTTCAACCGTTGCCCGTCCGTCGAGCGGCAACCGCTTTTCTGCGATGTTCATTCGACCGATCACTTTTATTCGGCTGATAACTTCATCCTGCAAGTGTTTCGGGCACTCGTATGCGTCGTGCAATATGCCGTCAATCCGGAGGCGGACGACAACCGAGTCCTCGTATGGCTGAACATGGACATCCGACGCCAGGCCAGTCACGGCCTCGAACAAGACCATGTTCACGAGCTTCACGACCGGCGCTCGCTGTGATGTGTCGAGAAGGTCCTCGCGAGGTTTCAATTGCTGAAGTTCATCGAATACCGAGGCGCTTTCATTGATCGATTGGATCAAATTTTGTGCCTGGCCCGATTGTTTTTCATACGCTGAATTAATTGCCTTCCGAATTTCAGGGGGGGGGGCAAACCATGGCTGGATCTCCCTTCCCAGAAGTCGACCAATCGTACCAATCGCGTTCCACCCTTGAGGTGTACTTGCAGCAACAACGAGTTTTTCGTCGTCGGCAGCCAGTCCAATCAGCATGTGCCTGCGTGCAAAACTAATGGAAACATGCTCAACGAAATCTGCTGAAGCACCGAAATCCAAAAGCGATTCCTGAAATGGGATTCCCAGAAATTCAGCAGTCAGTCGAAGTCTTGTATTGGCTTCGAACGGATCTTGTGTGGCTGACAATACCGACGAATGCTCTGAACCAGCCGCAGCCAACTCATCATAGGAAGAGTTACTTACATGGGTATTTCCGAATAGTCGTTCCCAGTCTGAGGTGACGTCATCGGTCATACAAAAATTCTCAATCGCGAGAGCTAGCGACTTATCTGATCAGCAGTGGCTTGCTTGCAGGGAACGACCTGGAATTGTCCGCTCGCTCGGCATCCCGCCGCGAATAGTACTTTAGCGATCGGAATTTGTCGTCTCGAAGGATAATTGGACGCAGAAAGATAAAAAGCGAAGTCTGCTGATTGTTCTTCACGGTGTTACTTACGGCGTGTCGGAGGAGTGGAATGTTTTCCAGAAAGGGAATACTGCTCCGGTCGTCAGAGACACTCGTTCGATTTAAGCCTCCAACGATCAATGTGTGTCCGTCTGGGATTCTGACAACGCTCTCGATTTCGTCCGTCTGTCGTGGTGGGGGGACACCACCGGCGCTTACCTGTCCTTGAAACTCGTTCAGCGTAATTCGATATTCAAGCTGCAATTCATCATTGTCACCGATATGCGGTGTTACAGAAATCGTAGTTCCTGCATCGGCAAATCCAGCGAAACTGGTTGTCGCAACAGTCTGCGAAGCATTAACACTTGTAAAGGGAACTTCCGCGACACTGGTTAGCAGGCCCGTTGCGTTGTCGTTAACCAGAAGTCGCGGCGCGGACACAACTTTTGCTTTCCTGTGTCCCGAGAAAGCGCGCAGCACGACGTCGGCGACGGAAGGATCAACCAGCGCACCGTTGAATCCAACCCCGGGAATCAACGAAAGCGCCCCACTGACATTGTCGACCTGACTGAGACCAAAAGAACTGAACGAAAACAGTTTTCGATCTCCGGACCGGTCGCCGCCAGAAACCTCAACCCCCAGTGAGAAGTCGTCCGTCGAATCTAGAATTACGATACGAGCTTCAATAAGAACTTGAGGCCGCGGAACGTCCAGAGCCTTAATTAATTCGGCGTAGAGCTGCTGGACGTCTGGCTCCGCGACGATGATCAGCGAGTTTGTGTTTCTGTCCCCGGTAATGCGAGCTCCAACTCCCAGCAAGCTTGCAAGTGTTCTCCCGTTTTCGTTTCTCGTCACTGACGATTCGGGCTCTTCGGCAGCGGCTTGCCCGCCAAAGAACGCTGGCGGCTCTGGAAGCTGTTGAGTTGGCTGAAGCTGTGGCAAATTCGGAGCCGGCAGGGTCTGGTCGTTTAAGAGTCGAAACCGTCCATCAGTCTGACGTTCTCGAGGCTCGTCAACACTATCCCTCGCACCTGCATCTTCTACTGACCGCAACGTCTCAAGAGCTTCGTCCGCGGTGATGTATTTGAGCTTGTAAATTTTCAGTCGACTACGTGCTTCACCTGACAATGCAACATCGAATCGCTTCAGTAATTCGGCTACGCGTTCTTGCGTTTCATCGCTTGCAGTAATGACAAGCAGATTCTCTTCTGAATCAACAGTTGCCTCGTAGCCTCGCCGCTCACGTTCGTCCAGCATGCCAGTAATCAGTCGATCAAGTCGTTCTGCTGACAGAAAACTGACCGGGTAAACTTCCGTCTGTCTACCGAGCGGAACGTCGAGTTGCTTGACGATCGTCTGAATCTCTTCGACCAATCGTTTTTCACCGACGATGACAAGTTTGTTGGTACGTTCGTCGCTGAATACTGCAATACCTGCCCCTTGCCCTTCCGATGTACCTTGCGCCGATTTTCGGGCTTCGATAATTGCTGTGACTTGTGCGGCCAGTTCGGCTGCAGCCTGGTTTTCAACCGGTAGAAAAACTGTCTGCCCAAGTGAGCGTGGCCGATCGATCATGTCGATCAAGGCAGCGAGTTTCACGAGGTTTGAAGCGTAGTCTGAGACGATCAGAACGCCCTGCTCTTTGAGAGCAATCGTATTTGCTCCTTGCGGCGTAATGAACGGCTCAATCGTTGATTCAAGCGTTGTTGCATCCACATGTTCGAGCACGAAAGCTTGCGTTACGGCTGTCGCCCCGCCCAGTTGATCCAAAAGTTTATTTGCGTCTTGCGGTATCGAAACTTCAGGAAGCCGAGTTGCCTCAACGATTTTCTTCCAGCCTGGCGCGTCTGCGTCAACGATTGTAAGCCCTTTGAGTCGCAACGCGCTCTGGAGCACACCGAGCAACGAACTGACAGGAATTTCGCCTGGAGCTCTGATGTTGATCTTCTTCGTAGCAATCTTTTCATCGTAGAGAATTTGAATCCCCAACCGCTCACTGACATAGTCAACAAGCCCTTGCACTTCGATCTCATTGGGGAGATTCAACCGGACCTTCTGCTCGGCTTCTGGCTGCGCTACGCAGGTGCGTGAAGAGACAACGGAAATTACGACACACAGGATGTACAGGCACCGCATAGATTTCTCTTATTCAGGATCCGTGAACGAATCGCTATCTACCCGTCGTGGGAGAGGCGGAACGAACAAAGAGGCATATCGAGCGGGTTTTTTACCGCTGCTGCCCTCTGTCGGTGACCTGACGTCGGTTGGACTCGATCGCCACTTCAAAGCTCTCTCAGTCAACTCTTCCTCACCACGTCCTGAAAGACGACCAGGATCAGGAAGGGGCAGTGCCGGAGTTGGCGGATGCTGGTTGCCGTGTGGTGTTTCAGTCTTTCCGAGTGCCAGTTCCAATTCGCTTCGATAGCGCGTATTCAATAAACCGCCTGCCCAGTCCTGCCACTCTTCACGTTCGTCTCTGAACTGAACTTCCCTTAGGAAAAGAGCCGTTGACTCGTCCTTGTCGCCTCGCCGCACGAGCGCACGCGTGAGATTCGCGAGGAATTCGAAACGGTCCGGATTGAGGGTATGCGCCTGCTCATAATATGAGACTGCATCGTCGATCCGGTCTACGGCCTCATAGACAAGGCCGAGGTTATTCAACGGTTCCGAACGATCCGGAAGTAAACCGACGGCGTACTCAAACTCCCAGGCAGCGAGGTAATACTTCTTGTCGCGGAAATACAACTCGCCCAGATTGTTGTGAGCCCGACCGTAGCTGACGTCGGCTACAAGGGCTTTGTCCAATGACTCGTGAGCACGCTCCCAATCTTCTGATTCGATGTATTTGAGTGCCTTATCTGTGTGCTTTCTCGCAGATTCGGTGTCGCCCTGTGTCGCCGCTTCAATTGTCTCGTACCCACGTTCTTCCTTTTCGAACGACGCGCAGCCGCAAACTAGAATCAACATACTTGTGATCCAGAGCCAGCTGATCGTTGTTGGAAGGTTGGACATCAGGAGTTCTTCAACGCCTTGGAAAGGTCGACTTCTACTGAGAAATGCCGTGGGAGCGATTTTCACAGTAGCCGTGCACGCTGTCGTTTCGAGAAACGTCACTGTGAGAAATCGTGCCAACCGCCAATCGCCATGACGGCAGCAGTGGACGGACCGCGGCCATAATTTGCGGACGGAAAGCTTCAGATTTGGAGTGAGGGGGATCAGGGCGTCCAGAACGGACAAGACGATGGGAAGTCAGAGGGGGGACCGCGTTATCGGTGCGTACACTATCCGTGTCAAGGTGACTTCTGACAGCCATGTTTCCGTCTGCTGGCTGCCTTTAGTGCCACCTACCGGAGCCGACAGTCGTAAACCGTTGACAATCAGCGATGAATCGCCCGACGAAATGGATCTCAGGAACACGACAAGTTGATCCAGCGGCAGGGCGTTCAGGTCAAGTCGTGTAAGTTGTAGCTTATAGGGAGTATTACCAACGCGTCGTTCTGCCTGGGGTTCGATGAGCGCGATCGCTTTGGCGGGTAGCTCCGAATCCTTCGACGCTTGTTCGATTTGCTCTGTCATTTCCATCGAGGATGTCGACCGGAGAGCAGCGCGAGATGGACCAGATCGCCCTTTCAAGATGATTTCAGCGAGTCCCAGGGACTCTTCCAACTGCTTCGCGCTATCCTGTGCCGCCGAGACTTTCGTGTCGAGATACCAAACACTCCACGCGACACTGCATATCAGAATCCCGAAGCACACTGCCAGCAGCGTCTGCTTCTGTGATCGTTCTTGTGCAGACCAAGTCATCGTTGGACTCCAGGATTACTGAGGTTGGAGTGTCCCAGTTCTGAAACAGACGCCATGAGGCTTGACGTCTGTCGCAGACTGTCCGGAGTTGGGGTGTCGGTAGAAAAATCAGGCATCCTTAAAAGATCTGTACTCGGAACTTGATCTGCTGATGCGCGAGCCTGCTCTTTGCTACTGACTTCTCGGAAGCCTGCCGTCAGTCGTAACGAAACAGTTCCACCCGATAGTTGAACGGTTCTCGGTGATTGAACCTGAAATCCGGCTCGCTTAAGTTCAGAAGCCAGCCGAGACGCATCGCTGTGTGTGCGCACTTCCCCATCGATTGTGATGCGGCTGCCTTCGATCAGGATTTCAACGACACGAAACCGCAGTCCAGTTGGAATCCCATTCAGGAATGATTCGAGAGTCGCAAGCGCAGAAACTGCTTCTGGAGAATCAAGGTTGTCGCCTTTTAGCCCGACGATTCGAGCTTTCTCACTCTGTAGCCGGGATCGAATTCCGATGGGAATCGGCTGATCCGGAAACAGTTGCCGGAACACCTGCTCCTGGTCACGCTGGTAGTTCTTTGTAAGCTGTTCATACTGCTGGGCCTTCCAGAACATCAAACCAGCGATGATCGCAAGGCAGGCGGCAACTGAAATCACGGTAGCCATTACCAGCTTCGCAACCGGTCGAAACGGGTTTGAGTCTGCAAGGACACCACGCCGCAATTCGAACAGAGGCACGCGATTGCCCGAGAGAATTTCTCGTGTCGCGAGTGCCGCTGCGTCGTCCAGCGAGAGTTTGCTACATGACGACCTAAACCCGGCAGTCACGGCCCGAACGTCATCATTGTCCGTTGAGGACCCGCAAAGAATCACACGGATATTTCCCGAATGGCTTAGCCAGACCATCCGTAGCTGAGCCTGCAAGTCATCAATGGTACCGCTTTGCCACGCGATCGGTTTTCCCTTCATGGTTACGACAAGTTCTGTCTTCCTGTGCGTTACTCCAAGGAAGACCGTTGCTTCATCGCCTATCAGAGTTACCTGAGTTGATCCACCATCGGGGAGCTTGCTTTCTGCAGGTGGATCGTTGCTGGTGCTCGTTGCGATTTCTGCGGGTTCAGATTTAGAAGCGATGGAATCGTCGGAAGGAACATCGTCCGATAATGTACTGCCTTTGACAGACGCCCTATTCGTATCTGATTGTTCAAGATAGCTCTGGCAGGCCAGCATGCTCCAAGGGCAAACGCTGCGAATCGGAATGCCTTCCTGTTCGAGCCCTTCCAGAATCGGCAAGACGTCAGCAGTGCGAGTCGCAATGCCCAAAGCATGAGACGCTCCAGATACGAAATCAGCAACGACTTCTTCCGCCGACCAGGGAAGAGATGATTCAAGCTGATAAAGCAACGTCTGGCGATCCGGAGACCGTGGCAATTCACTTAAGTCAACTACACCCGTCAGGCACGATGTAGAAGCAAGCGCAAGTAACACGTCCCCACGGGAATATCCACAATCTCGGAGCGCAGCCGCTAACTGTGGAGCAGTCGTGATCGATTCTTCGGAACTGACATCGGCATACGTTACACCATCTTCGAAAAGCCGCCCGACCCGCCAGGTCGTACCTTGAATCAGTACCCATTGAGAGTCGCTCATTTGACATCCTGAGCCGCGAGGCGAGGCCGCGTTTGCAGTTCCAGCTTCGTCCTGCGGCCCGAGTTTTCAAGAGTGACACTGTCAGGACCAATCTGCACCAGTTTCGCCGATTGAGTCGCATACTCAAGGTGATCCCCAACTCGTCGGACCTCAACGCGACCGCGGGCCGTCTCCAGTAACGCATAGCTACGATTGTGAGCGAGAAACAGCCCTAACAGAGTAACCCCTGTCAGCGACTGTACCGTAGGCTGAGGTCGTGTTGCCCGAGTTGGTGCAGTTGGTTTGACGGCTTTTTTCAGAGCTGGCGGATCAACCACTGGTCGCTGCAGTTTGCGATCGAGCATCGATTCAGACAACGCAATTTTGTCCGAATCGCCAGCTTTCACTTCTTCCGGAACAGATTGATCAAGTTCCGAAAGCCGCGCATCGACGTCGACTTCCATCCCGAATGGTGTTGTGGACAGCGTAGCAACGAAACTGCCAACGGTGACAAGAATCGCCACAGTGAAAATACTGCACAACATCAGTCGGATTCCGCGGAGCGTCAAAATAGAGTCCTCACAAACGCCAAGTAGCTTTGAATCGTCAGCATCAAGAGACTGAAGAAGGGAGAACCCGCCATCAGGCCGCCGATTCCAAATCCATCAGTCTTGATTGTCGATTAACGAAAAGCAGGTATGTGGGATGGTGATGATGTGTTCAAAAATGAGTTTTCGCTGTTACAGTGTGCAACACAATCGGCAGGGACACGCGTTCCAAGGCAGCGGGACTTAACGCCAGGAAATTCTATTGTATCGTAGCGAACTTCCCAAACAGCAAATTCGGGCGTGCGAGCGAATGAGAAGCCTTCCGTTTTTCCTGTCGCCAACGACGAAAGGACTCGTCGTTAGCTTTCTGATTTCGGCTTCACAGGTTAATTCCTGTAACGAATTGGGCGCGTCATACGCCACAGAATCAATTGAAAAATCTGGCCAACGCTAAAGGCAGATTGAAATGGCAACAGAAAATGATTCTTCCACGCTTCGCGTCGGCAAGGTCGAGCAACCACGTTCGAAGCGTCCGCTGGTCTTCAGAATTGCCGCGGTCATTTTTTCTATCTGTCTGACGATTCTTCTGCTGGTCGCGATTCCACAAACTCGGGCGATTCTGCAACAGGAAATACGAGTTATCCGCCGTCACGCAAAGGTCTGGTATCAGGATTCAATCGCAGACTTGTTTGCCAAAGGCGACCTGGAGGCTGTGCACCATCAGTTTCTTGCAGAAGCTTGGCCGCCTGGGTCGGTTACCTACTGCCCTGACTCCGGGTACACAATCATGCCTGGCTTCAGTGGCAATCTGTATTGCGAGAGTCAAACGACTTTTCGTAACTATCCTCTCCACTTTCACGCGGCTGGCTATCGTATTTCCGAAGATACCGATCAACGATTGTTCAAGACAGGCGGAGTTCTTTCGACTGGCTGTTCATTCACATTTGGTGACGAAATCGCGGGCGCCGATACTTACTCATGCGTGGCAGCGAGTGAACTGTGGGGCAGAGTCGGGCTGCTGGCCGCTTACAACTATGGCGTGTGCCAGTCAGGTTACCCTGAGATGATCCATCGCCTGGAGCGTCTGGAACGGACGGGAATTCTAGATTCTCTCAAGCCGCAGTGTTTGGTCATAGGTTGTATTGGAGATCTGGCTCGTCGCTCATTCCTGACTCAATTCAGTGCCCAGGGGCTGGGGAGTGCAGGCAAGAGCTACATTTCCAATTCAGCAGATGGCTACACGCTAAGCCATTTTTCAGAAGAACTTGATCCGGCCGAGGTCTTTGAATTCAGAAGCAACTTCTACGGCAAGAGTACCGCATTTCCGAACAATATTGACGACAGGGTTGCACTCTACCCTTTTGCCGAGCGCGAGGAATTGATTCGTCGCATGAGTCCGATCGTGCAATCGACGATGGAAGCCTACTGGACTGAGGCAGAGGCCAGCGCTCGAGAATACTACAGGACTGTTGGTCGTGACATTGATGACGACCTTGAACATCACCCCGGGTTGCAGTTTTACGAGTTCGTTTTCGGCCAGTTTTTCGAGATCGCGAATCGAAACGGTGTCGCAACAATTGTCGTCATGTGGCTGCCACAGAACGGCGAGGGGGCAGGCACCCAAAACCTGTTGGCACAGCAAGCCGTCAAGAATCTGGCAGAGATCGGTGTGAACATCACAGTTGTTGATGGCTGGGATGTCATTGAGAACCACCCCAACTGGAATGGGATTCCTGACGCGACTGCCGACCCACATGGCAGAGGAAGAACTCATCCCGGTACCTCTGGCATATCTGCGACCGTTTGGAATTGTGGGCATCCGGACGAGGCTTCACATCATTTGTACGGACGGCAACTTGCAGACGCACTCCGTCAACTGAATCTGGATCAACCGTCGAAGTCCACCTTTGCCGCTCCCCCGGTAAATCCTGATGACCCCTTGCATCTTGAGAGCCGCTTCGAACCACAAGCTGTCGATCCTCCGTCCAGTTGATCCAGCCTGCGCTTCGTGCTCGCCCCAAACAAAGATCAGATTGTCGGCAGATTGAGCTTCCGACGTACCCGATTGACTTCGTCTCGATTCAGGTGATAGATGTAAATCGAGTATCCAGCGGTGGCGATCGGTTCGAATTCGCGGAAGTATTCGAAGACCGGCTGACCACCAAAGTATTTGAACCGACCTTTGCCATCGGGGATTGGCATCGTGTGCCCGTAGAGGTAATTAACGCTGACGGCGTACCATCCCGGCTTGGGGCCTATCCATTTCTGTTCTCGAATTGGACGGTCACGAGTGTCATCGAACAGCGGCGATGGTAGGCGGAATTCAATCCCGATAGCACGAGGATCGAAGTTTCCGAACCAGGCCATGCGCAGGTCTTCGACTTCAGGATGCTCATCGAGCCAGTCTTTGAGGTAGAGCAGGTCCTGACCCCAGTCGATATTGCTGTTGATCAGCACGTGATGACCGTACCGTGGGCCGGCAGTCAGCTCGTTGAAGTACGAGATCGAGTGCGGAAAGTACCACAGGCTGCTGAACACCGACCACAAGAGCCCCAGGCCCAGCAGGAGTCGGGAAGTCAGCGCCCAGCCGTTAAGCAGTCTTGCTGCCTGGCTGATCCAGATGAAAGCGAACGGCCAGGCAGGCAGGATGTATCGCAGGTGTCGATTCATCCCAAGCTGAGAACTGACCAGAGCCACAATAACAAAGCCGGTACCTGCCAGCAGCGATTCTTCTTTCCGGTTAACGGCTGATTCGCGAGGAAGCAGGATACGAACAACCAATGCCAGGAATGCAATCAGCCAGGTGCCCAACGGTACTTTGACGGCGAGAGACACCAGGTAGTAGTACCACCAGCCGCCCTTCTTCCAGGTGCCCAGCAGGTAAGACTTGTACCCAAGGTTTGTAAACCCTTTTTCGAAGTCCTTTTTCTGAATATCGATTCCAAGGACCAGGTTGCGTGGCAACGGCACCGGGATCCGACCGAGCAGACTTTCCGTAAATCGATTGCCTTGCTTTTGTGAGTCTCGCGATTCTTCCGGTCCGGCAAGGCTATCGCTGATGAAGCGGTAGTCTCTCAGCGGAGTGAGTGAGCCACGGAATCCGTAAAAGGCATTTACAACAATCAGGGCAACCAGGGCAACCAGCAGCAGCGATGCTATCTCGTGAACCTTGTGGCGGACGTTTAAGCGAAGCCATTCGCCAGTCCGCCAGCATAACCACAGGACAAGTCCGAGGGCTGGTAACAGCACAAGCCAGGTCGACTTAGTGAGTACCGCAATTCCACAGGCCGTGCCGGCGGCAATCGCAGCTTCCCAGGAGGGTTGCCTGAGGTATCGGCGAAAGAAATACAAGGCACAAATGCCCGTGGATGCGGCAGCAACGTCGGGGGTAATCAACGCGCCATGCCCAAGGATCATCGGCGAGAAGCACCACAGAACCAGTGCCAGCAAGGCCGCGTTTTTTCCATATAGATCACGAGCCCATAGCGAGCAGATGACGGCTCCCAGGAGAGAGAACGGAATGCAGGTCAGGCGGGCGACTTGCAGCATCCGAATCGAGTCAACCTTGTTCACGGCAAGAAGCTTCCGGCCGACACGGACTTCGCTTCGCTTCTGAGGATCTGTCGAGCGGTCTGACCAGTCGAGCACCGGGTCTGTAAAAAGCCAGACGGGCAATGCAGCGACCGTTCGAACGAGCGGTGGGTTGACGGAGTACAGTTCGAACGTGCCGAATTCCCAATGACTCAGCCCGGCTGACAGGTGCCCGCCTTCGTCCCAGGTGGCACTGTGCGTTGATGCTGACCAGGCCAGTAGCCCCGAGTGAACTGCCAGAATTGCTGTCGCAATCAACCACCATGCTCTGCCCAAACCGGCACCGCTGGAAGCTTCTTCGCCAGGGTCGATTGCCGGCCCTTGATTGTCGGTGGTTTGCAGTTGCGCGGCGACTGAAGGGACTGTCTTCGCTGCTGATTGCTTCTCTTTCGGATAGTCTCCTTCGCTCGGCGTCCGCTCAAGTGTCATCGGGCCCTCGTCGTGTGAGTCGATTAGTGCGATGTTGTGACTGGCTCGTCGCTGTCTACTCGATTGACAGATTTGCCATTCATCAGCTGGTTGTTGAATTCAGTTTGCTTGTAGGGTGCGTTCGATGGCGATGGCTGCGATTCCAGCCGGCGGATTCGAAATTGAACATCCTCTAGAAGTCGTCTTGAGGCTGTCTGAAGATTTACGATCAGGCAAGTGACCAGTAACACGCTTCCAATCACAACCAGTGCCGAGCCAAGTACCAGAGACTGAATATGACCGGCCGAATCTCCCAGCCAGACTGATCGATACAGGAACGCGGAAATCGGAATCAGTCCAGCGACAAACAAGGTACCGCTGAGGATCGCCAGCGTCTTCATCGCGCGGTAAAGGACAAATGCCAACACCATCGTCGTTCCGGAGCGGAGCAGAAACTCCGGCATGTTGCGGAAAAGTCGTGACTCCCGGGTCGGTGCGTTCGTCCTGACAGGCACAGAGACAACCGACATGCCTTGTTGACCGGCCTGGATTAGCGTCTCCGTCGTGTAGCTGAAACGCGAGAAGACATTTAGCCTCTCCGCACAGGGCCGGGAAAATGCCCGAAACCCACTGACTGCATCAGCAACATCCGTCTGAGACAACCATCGAGCAACCATTGCACCGAGCCTTTGGAGCGACCTTTTGAGTGGCGAGAAATGCATGATAGTCGATGGCTCTCGGTCACCGATGACCATGTCAGCTTGCCCCTCAACGATCGGCCGCACAAGCTTTTCTATGTCAGCCCCGCAGTACTGATTGTCTCCGTCGGTATTGACGATGACATCCGCTCCCAGTCTGAGTGCCGCTTCGATCCCCGTCATAAAGGTGGCAGCCAGGCCTCGATTGCATCGGTGCCGAACAATGTGGTCCACGCCGCATGCTACTGCAACTTCAACAGTCCGGTCACAACTGCCATCGTCGATAACCTGGATTTCGACGCACTCAAATCCTTCAACTGCCCTGGGAATACCGCTGATTGTTTCGGGGAGGGTTTGCTCTTCATTGAAGCATGGGATCTGGACAATCAGTTTCATTGGTTACGATTCTTGTGATGAACTGGCCACTTAAAATGTACTTGAGACAAGCACCCGAATCGCAATCGCGTCATGCCTGGACGGGCAAGCATTCTGGTTTACGCTGTGTTGTGAATCTCAGCCTGAGTGGGACTGATTCATAAATTGAAGTGTGGGAAACAAATCCAGCATCAGAACGACAGTTACGCAACGCTGGCGGAGTCGGAAACAGTGTGATAGTCAGCTGGGATGAAGAATAATAACGCAGATACGACGATCTCCGATACGAACCACAGAGCTCTCAGGCTAATCGCAACGATAACGGCCGCTGAGCCTCCCGTAAGCGGCGTAACAATGGCAATGATTATTCCTTCACGAATGGCAAGTCCTCCAGGAGCCAGAAACGCGAAGAACCCAATGGAAGTGCCTGCAGCCACGGCAGTCGTACAGACAATCAAAGAGTTGAATAACGATACTTCAATACCAATGGAACGGATGAGCATCGCGAGGCTCTGTCCCTGCATGAACCAGGTTGCGAGGAACGCTGCTACCGATCCAGTCATGAATGAGATTGTAAACGGCTGGAAAGATTCTACTTCCAACTCAGCTACCTGTCGATGAGCAGAACTCGTCTCACCTTGAGAATGTCGCGCCGCTGTCGCTCTGAGTAATCTTTCGGTAACCCTGTTGGCTGCCAGGCAGGCAAACGAAAGGAGAACGGGACTTAACAGCAAGGTGATGATCAACAGGGTTAATGGAGAAACATCACGTACCAACTGATATTGAGCCGGCAAAGATTCTGAAGGAACCGCCACACCGATCAGCAACACGGACAATGCCAGTCCCTGGAGCATCAATAGTCCTGTCTCGGCAACGGAAGTCACGCTCGCACTGATTGCCGATACGCCATACTTTTTCAGAAGCGCAACTCGAATCAGAATCGCTGCCGCTTTACCGGGAACGTACTTGCCAGGGTGGCCACAGTAGTACGCTCTCATGACCGGAACGATGGGAACATTGTGCCCGAATGCTTTTAGAAGTCTTTCCCAGCCCCATACAGAAGCAAGCCACGGTGCAATATAGAGCACTCCCGCAAGGATCAACGAAACCGAATCAAACTCTAGATCGTATTGGTGAGTAGAGTCCCAGACGTCAATGGCGTAACGAGAGACGAACCAGGCGACAAGTGCGAACATTCCTGTGCGAACGGCAGTCGTCAAAACAAATTTCTGTTCTTCAGCGAGTTTTGGTTACCCTGGCACAAGACATCCTCTCACTGAGTGCGCGGATAGAAATTCGGAGCAATCACCAGCGGGAACCCAACATATCGACTCAGAATCACCGTCGACGAATTCATATCCTCCTCGCAAAAAGAAGGTCACGCGACAGAAGGCAGTCGTTGAAAGTGGCCAGTAACTTCATTGCTCGATACAGCAAAAAGGCCTGCATCATTGTTATACCCGAGCGGAGCAGAAACTCAGTCAAGTCTCGAAACAGTCGCGACTTCCCAGTCGGCGGGTCGGTTCTGATGGAAACAGAGATGACCTATTGGCCAGCCTGCATCAGTCACCCCGACACTTTGAAAACATAAAAAAGCTCGATCGTTGAAGGTGAGCGGTCCCCAATGACGATATCCACCCGCACCTCAATAACCGATTCTAATAGCTCTCCTGTGGCAGTGCCGTAATATTGATTATCACCGCACGTATTACAAATACCATCAGACTCAAGCCTCAGCGTCTGTCATGAAGGATGAGAAGGCGACGATTGCAATTGTGCCTGGTCACGAGACCAACACTGCATTCAGCGCCAACCGCCAACGTCTCATCTTCGCTTTCATCCGCAATAAGTAGCACCACCCCTGAATCGAACTGGAAAGAGCTCGTTAATCGTTGCAGCATGAATTATCTTTGTACATAAAATCCAGATAGCGACCTTAATTGAGCAAACATATAAGCCGAAAACTCGCAAGACTCCGAACTGAACGATCACCGAGCATGAAAATCGACGCAAATCGGTTCATTCTTACACTGTCGGCCCAGCCGGCAGTCCAGTCTGGCTTTCTTGATACCATCCCTCAACTCACTAGATCCAGCCTGCCCGCCCAACAGATGTAAAAGCAAAAACCCGACACAGTAAGAAACAGAACTAACATCATGGTAATTGTTACACCGATGCATCCCCTCGCGCCTGCTGACATTAATCGCCGAACACTAAGGGGCATTATGATTTTGACAATTCGAGGATCTCTGTCGATATCGAACAGCTGACATCTGTAAGCAAACTCCGCGACCCACCAGAATCCAATCAAGAATACGCCAAAACTAGCATTTCCAACCCACATGGAAAACATGATTGGGCCAACGATAACATTACCTGCAACAGCTCCGATACATAAGCACCACGCTAGGATATTTAACATATGCATGTATCTTAACATGCGAGGCCCAAACATTACTATCCCCCCCCCCCCCC
>CAXBME010000055.1:0-23780 GCA_963976765.1 uncultured Planctomycetaceae bacterium | reverse complement strand
CTATCAACCCGCCGTCACCGGAACTTTCTACACGGCGTGGGACAATATCTTGAGTGGCCTTGGCTGATCAGAGTCAGGATCTCTTTGTCGCGTTCGGTCATTCTCAGTCCTCCGTGAACTTAATAGTCAGATGGCAGAAGCACGGTGATACTTTCATCATCCTCGATCACCCAGAGATTCTCTCCTTCATCGTTCTCAAAGACCTGCAGGTAGTCAAGACCTCGGTACTGCTGAGCCATTTCGTGGAGCAATTGAACGCACTGACTGGCCTCCGAGATGTTTTCTCCGAGGAGATCAGCAACCGCTCTTGTGGCGACGACTCTCTTGCCGTTGACGAGGTCAAACATGTTGTCTGACTCGGGGGAGTCGAGCGGGATCTCCTGTGGTTTCAGGACGAAAGCCATGTCCTGAGGCTACCACTGGATTCTCTGGCTGTCACTCTATTCTAAGAGGGTGACACAAAAGGTGACAGAATCTCTGGCCAAAGGTGACAGAATAAGGCAAAATCTGGAGTTCAAACGCTTGCTTACAGGAAAGAGAAAAGCCGCAACCCCTTGTGGGGTCACGGCTTTCGAAGTGCCTCCCTGTTGGAATCGAACCAACAACCTACTGATTAAGAGGCGTGCTCTCCGGTCTTCGATAGTGCGTCGAAAACCCCACGAATTCGTTACTCTAATGGCGATCGGCGAGTTTTCAAGACGTTCCATTGGATAACACGATTTCCCGTAGTTTTTCGACCTGTTTTGTGAAGCTGTCGTACGAATGTCGTAGCGGCGTTCGATCGGTCGAGCATTAGACCGGTGGCAGCGTGGTCCAAGAATCTCGTTGTCAGGCCAGCTGTGCGCATGAAAAAAGGCGACCAAGCTGGTCGCCTTGTGAGAGTTTCATTTAGGTTTAGTCGGCGAGTCCAGTTCTTGAAGGAACTTTGGGTCTTTCAAGATTTTCCTCGCGGATTTCAATATCTCTGCCACGTTGCGATTGATGTGAGTCTTCTCAACTTCTTCTGGGGAAAGGTAGCGAGAAAACACATTGTGCTGTCCGCCCGGATCGTCGTTTTCCCGTAAGTAGCGAGCGATCAAGGAATCGTTGAAGAGTGGTCGGTAGTGCTCCCAGATCTTCTTATACCGGTTCGTCTTTTTGAGTAATCGACTCCGAGAACTATGGTCGTCACAATGCTTCTGAGTAGCCTGAGGGTCAGCGGCAAAAAGAGCTTCGACCACGTGAAGGGCTTTGTAAAAAGCGACAGTAACTACCCATTGAGGGTGGTCTTCGATTTGCTCTCGAAGATAGTTCAGAGTACGCGTATTCTCAATGACAGCTTGAACGTGCGCGGCCTTACTTGGCATATTCGAAAACTTGACCCGAGGATAGAAATGCAGAAGAAGAGTCTTCTGACACGCAGGGAACTGACATCACGTTCAGTTCTATCAGGTCGAAGTCTACGCTGTTTGCTATTTCCAAGTCCAACGATGTCAACTTGTCGGCTAGAACGCCGTTGCGTTCTACCACTTTCTGCATGACATAGAAGAGTATGTCGGCCTGCCTAATTGTGACTGCTGCCGAGCTGACATGTTCTTTATGCTCAGTCAGCCACGCAGACAGCCGCTTCATCAAGGCTTTAAACTGCTGCCCAAAACGGTATCCGTTGTCAGTAGCTTGGCATGCTTGGATAGCCTGCTGAACAGTCAGGCAAAACCGATCGTTATCTTCTGGAACGACGACCACTTGGCTTGGCTTGGCAGCGTCAAGGAGAATGATCGACGACCGACTTGCGGTTGCGGACATTCCGAACTTCCTATTAAAGGAGATTGAAGTAACTCAAGAACCCAAACGATTCTGCCTGATTAGTAAGGCGACGCGTGAATCCGGTTCACGAAAATCGACAGAAACTGTATCGACCGCGATTCGGTCATTGTAGTCACCGAAAGCGACGGTTTCCCCGAATTGAAGTGGATGACCTAGCCTATCGACACCTAAAGCGTTCTAGAATATACGTTTAGGCAAGGTTTCTTGATTTTGCGGGTTATGCCGGTTTGGGGCAAGACGAAAAGTGAGTTCCAGCCCCGTTTCGTAATTTGCCAAGACAAGACCGGAGAGTCGCCAGGAAGTAAAACGGCCATTGGTGCCCACTGAAGCACGCCCCATCGAAGGTCGCAGAAATCGCATCCAGTGAGGGGCGGTGGCCGTGCATGCTTACGAGTCACCGACCCCTCACGACGCTCGACGACGGCTGGTAAGGCTGAGTCTTGCCTGATGCGTTCAACGCTTGCAGTTCAACCATGCGGGCAAGTGAATCTGCCAGCGTCCTTCAACGCCGTACCCAAGACACGGCAGCGGGTTCCATTGATCAAGGCCCATTAACTGCCGCAGTCGATTCCGCAGCCGGCTGACTTCAACCGCCGTCTGATGGTCAGGATCGCTCCAGCCGCGTTTGGCGATGATGGTCCGCAACTGGCTGTTCTTCACCGCTCCGTTCGACTGGACAAACTGCCGAAGCAACTGAAGCTTCAGACCTACCATGCGGTAACGCTTGCCACGGTATTCAAAGCCGACGTCCATAAATCGCCAAAGCTTCGGATCGGTGCCAAGCGGGGCGTCGAAGTCTGACGGCTGCAAGTGAAGCCTCTCAGCTTCGGTCGCTTTTGCTTGTGCGGCACGATCGGCCATTCGTGGTGCGGCCTTGAAGCCAACTGGCACCCGCATCTTGTCGACAGCTTCTCGGAGTTCGTCATCAGCACACAAGTAGAACTGCTCGGAAACGTCGCGTGCTCGATGTTGCAGGAACACCTTGCCAAGTCCACGGTCGACGCGGTCTACTTCTGAAGCAGCCGTACGGCGAACGTCGTGCAACGTGAAGTGTTCGACTCCGGCTTTGTCGATGATTGACTTCCACATCCTGGAATGACGCCCGCCGCGTTTGTAACTCGGAGACTCGAAAACGGTTTCGCCGGGCCGTCTTGCTCTTTCAAGGTGAGCGATCGCCCAATCAGTCAACGGAAACCAATCGGCCTTACCGGTCTTGCCTGGATCGATCGCCAGCGACTTGGTTTGCCAATCGATATCGTCCCACCGAATCGAAAGCAGATCACCACGTCGAAGCCCAGTTGCATAAGCCAACACGATCAACAGCCGCCACCATTTGGCGGGAGGCAATCCAGTCCGCGTTGGGTATTGAGCGTGCTTGCAAGCCACGTAGAGCTTCGTCAGATGGTCCAGAGCAATTCGCCGCGGTCGCTTCCGGAACTGCTTCACACGTCGCATCCAAGGCGTTCCAGCAATGATGCTAAGACCGCGAGGGTTGCCCTTCGCCTTTGGGCCGAGACGATTCAGAATCGCTCTGATGTCGCCCCACTGACCGTTGATCGTAGCCGGTGACAACTCGGCAGCCAGGCAGCTCGCTCGGAACGTCGCTACGGCATCGTCGTCGATCGCTGACACAGGCGGGTTAGCCGTGTGCCTTTCCCAAGCCGACAAGACATGCCGGTATTTGGCGACCGTTCGCTGCGTAAGTTCGGTCGTGTCGTAGAACTCTTCGAATGCCTCCCGAAGAGACAAACCGCGTGCCCTCTTCGATTCAGTCGCGTTCATCTTTACCACCCTCTGCGAAACATTGGAACGAATAAAGAACGCCGCCCGGTGTTAATCCGGACGGCGTGCCGTGGCTTCCAATTTCGTTTCAACGTCGAGTGGTAAGGTCGACGACGCGGAATGTACTCGCTGCGAACCGGCTGTCAAATAGAAGGACAGGGGCGGCGGTTCTCGTGTGCGAATCCAGCGATGCTGCCAGAGCATTTCGCCGCCGCTAATTCGAGTCGCTCCAACAGTTCGTATGCACGTCGAGCATCACTTGTCTGATTCGACCGAGCGGCATTGATGGCGGCCTCTCGCACTGCATCCATCGCAAGAGTCACTGGAACCCATTGGCGGCTTCCACTCTCCAGCGGCCGATACATCCCCTCAAGTGACTCGGCATATGCTCCTACCGAATCCAACTCAACAAAGTTTTCGCCATCGACTCGAATTACTCGCATTTCTTCCGTTCCATGTTGTGGCGATGAAGTCCATTTCTACTTGACCGAGTCCGCCCAGAACTCGTTCACCTTCGGCAGTGAATGTTGCAATGCCGGCCCCATGTATGGACGCCGCTCAACCTTCACTGTTCGCGTGCGTGTCGGAAGACTTCGTTTGCTTTTTACCAACCCTCGACGAACCCAACGCCCCTTATGGAAGACTTCGGTGACAGTCATCTTGCCGCCGAATTCAAGAGTCTCAGTGGTCAAGCCGATTGGAGCGATGCCTGGAGCTGGGTTGCCTTCAATCGACGCGGGGCCGATGACTACGCCGCTCGGCTCAGGTGCAAAGAAGATGTACTTCTTCAGTTGGCCAGTCTGGCTTTTCGGTGATTGCCCAGGGCGTGACGTACGACCTTTCCTGATGAGCCGTTTCGCGACGCCTCGGACGTAGGCACCGGATCGAACGTGGACACTCTTTTGTGCTCGTTCAGTTGCTGCCAAGATTTTTGCAGGTTCAAATTTGACACTCTTAACTCTTAGCCCCGGTCTGCGATGCGAAGTGCTGGTGCCTTTAAGTAATTCACTTACGGCATTCAAAGCCAATCGAGCAACAATCAGACTCATTCTCGTAGTCCCCGCGAAAATATAGGTTCAAAAAAAGTCGCCCCGGCCATCGCATGCAGCAAGCAGAACGACGACCGGGGCGGACTCTGAAAGGTGTGTTAAACGTCGCGGCGGAATACACAGCGTCGATCGAGAGCCTTGATGGCCAAGCTCAAAGTGACAGTCCAAGTCGTTGACCATCGCCCGTTCACGCCGTTGTTGACGTAGCGACCGACTGTCGGCTTCTCATCGCCATCGAGAAATGCACGTTCAACAGCTCGCCGTGAGTCAATCAGGAACCAGCTTCCCGGACTTCCTGCCAGCGTCTGGTTACTGTTCTCGTCTCTCACTCCACCGTCGATACGTTCGGACTCAATAAGCCTGATTGATGGTTCATTGAGCAGCTTCAGGATTGCTGAGGCGTTCAAGAAGTCAGCACTGCCGACAACCAGAACATCCGGCCTGACGTTGGCATAAAGAGCCGTTTTGTTGTCCGACTTCTGAGCTCGCATCGCCCCGAACGCTGCCCCGAGATTTTCAAGCGTCAACGGTTTCCCGCTGGCAAAGTTTCCGAAATCGGAATGGCAGATCGGCTCTCCTTCGTCCATTGTGCCGTTCAACAGCACGCTGTAGCCAAGGTCTTCAACGAAACTTCCCGCAGACCGCCCCAGAGCGGCCGCCATCGCTGGGATGATCGGTGCAATGTCGAGTTCGTCTATTTCGTCAACTTCAAGCTGCTGACTGAAGCGACCGAGCTGAACCCCCTCAGAATGCAGGATGCGAATCTCAGCGTGCTCAGCCGCATCGCCGCGTGAATGCGTTTTCGGTGGTGAGACTTCTTCGACGATCGGGCGGAACTCCTTGCGGTAGTTATGTGGTCGGCCCAGAGTCGTCCACTGGCGAACTGTACCGACAGAATCAAAGCCAGACTGAACCGCCATGCCGACGGTCGAGTTAATTACGGTTGCAGGCAAACTGACACCAGACACGGCTGATGCCATCAGAGCCCGGTGTCCGTGAACCGGCTCGTTGTCGAGTGCTGCCGTCTTCTCAACCAATTCTCCGAAATTGATCGGCGGGAACTCTCCGTACGCCTGAACTGACTCCGGCAGATCGACTCCGTTTTCTTTGCACCATCTTGCTGCGTAGATGCTGATTGCCGTGCTGTGCATCTGGCCGTGAAGTTCCGCACAACGCTTGAGCATGGCCCCGTCAACATTCGGTCGAGTCGCAAACTGTGTCATAGTTTCCCTCCGTGAATTGTTGTTATTGTTGAACCAGCCCTGAAACGATCAGCCGCGAAGTGCCGCGTCAATTTCGTCACCGATGGCCAGTTGATACAGTGGTTTCATCAGCAGCAACGACAGCTCTCTTCGGTCAGCGTTGAGCCTGGTTTGCAGTTCAGTCAGTTCGCGTCGTGCTGACTCATTGACGTTGAGCTTTCGCTTTACTTCGTCGAAGGCTCGCTGCAACTCAGCCTGCTCTGCTTCGTTTGCGTCGAGCTGGCTTTGGAGTTTTGCCGGATTCACCACTGCGACCCGACGACACTGAGCGAGTGTGCTTCGAATTGAGATCGCGTCTTCCGTGGCATCCTGTCGAGACGTGATGGCCACTGCCGCAAGCAGAGCATCGCAGTCGTTTGGATTCTCAGCCAGCTTCCGAATGGATTGCAGGTACCGTGTTCCCATTGCTGACTCAAGGAAGCTTTGCGACACCTCAACGTCCCGTGTCATGACTGAAAAACTCATTTGCTTTCCCCCTCCATAGATTCTGGCCGCCGGATTGGCTGGCCCTTACACACCGTCTCAGCCGTCCAGAATTTTGATCCGCAAAGTAAACACAAGAGCTGTCGGTCTTTCCGGTCTCGATAACGATCACGAAGCGTCTTGTAGACCTTGTGATCCGCTGAGTTGCAAACCGGACAGTGAAGCATTTTTCGCATTCCAACCTTAGAACATCGCAACTGTTGAAAACCATCACAGGACAACGCGAGAACAGCGACTTTCCAAAGCCCGAGGTCATATGTGACCAACCAGCCGAATTTCACTCTGGATCGACCGGTTACCCGTCCAGAGTCACGTCGAAACTACGGGGCGTGCCTGGACGTTTGCCGGGACCGGCGGGCTCACGCCAGACGCCGCTTCGGACAGTTAAAGAAAGTGTCCCTCGTTATCCCACACTTCCGACTGGCCCAAGGAACAAAGGTTGGCCGGAAGGACCCGTGAATGTGCTCAAGGCGTCGCCTGAAGCTCTCAGTTGCCCTGTGAAGCTCCCATCCGATCCGTGGCTTCCAGTTCGCACATCGCCGCGTCAACGTCTGCACGGCAAGCACGAGCCACGTCAGGGTGGATCAGGATCAGTCGTTCGACATCGGCTTCGGCTTGTGCCACTCGATCGAACAGTTCATCCATCTGTTGACCGACGGCTTCGGCTTGCTGTTTCAATTCGACGAACGATCGCAACGCCGCCTTGAGTTCTTCAGTGGCCCGTTCGGTCAGTCCGTTGGAACTGGCGAGCAATCGAGCGAGCTTTGAATGTTTCATTGTGTTGTTCCGTTGACTGAATCAAATCAGTGGTACGTCGCTCTCTGTCCCTGTCACTCCTGAAGCGGCTGGCAAGTTCAGGGCTGTTTGGCAAGCCGATACTCCGTTGTGGGTTTGTTCTGATATGTTCCCGACTGGGAAATAACCTCGCTGTTCGTTTCCATGACGCCAAGTAGCTTTTCAACACGCGGCAGCCCCATGCTGGTAGCCTTTCGGATTGCCGAAACACTCAACCACATTTCTTGGTCCTCATCGGTGATACTGAGTGCGTCACGAATCTCGCCGATGCCTTCTTTGTCTTTCGCCGACTGACGCGATGTCTGTCTTGTGGCGAGCTTCGGGGCGACGTGGTCTGCGACGTGCCACCGTGGAAACTCCCACCGCAATGTCACGGGGTCAACGGGCGGGAACGAACGAACGGCGGCGTCCAATACGAAGTGTCCCGCGGCCTCATGTTCCCGAAGCACGATGTGAGAATCGGCGGCCCTTGCCATGCTGCCCGCACCGGAGCCGACGTCTGTAACACGTTTGTCAGATTGATCACCCTTCGTCGAGTGATGGATTGGAACCCATGCCGCGTCGGTCATAGCGGCGTACTGGTCAACGCAGTTTGAAAGTTGCGTCATCTCGGAATTGCCATTCTCCGAGACCCCGTCTGGAATCATCCGGTACCACGCATCGACAACAATCAAGGAGTAGTAGCCCTGGGGAATCGACTCGATCGTCCTTCGGATCGAAAAGATATCTTTCAGGCGGCCACGCAACGCCAACGTGTCGAACTGATCTGCGTAGTCACGAGGAGCAAGCCCCATCGCTCGGGTAACCTTGCTGATTCTGTAAGCCAGTGTTTCCTTGTGAAGCTCGTTGTCGATCAACAGGACGCGGCCCTGCTTCGTCGTAAAACGTCCGCACCACGCGTTGCCGGTCGCGACGCTTAGGCAGAGGTCGTAACTCAACCAGCTCTTGCCGACCTTAGTTGCCGAAATGACGTTGGCCGTCTCACCACGCCGAATCAGTCCGTCAACGAGAACGGGTTTTAGATCGGAATACTGCGTTTGCAGGTCAGCAGCACTGACGATGCCGGAATCAACTTTGCCCGTCGCACAATCAATCCTGTCAAGTTGCCCGCGAAGTGCTGTGATCTGCTCATCGACAGGCTGGTCGGCTGCCGCAATCGAATCACGCAACGACTTAAGTTTTCGTTCTTGCCAGTATTCGATGACGTGTTTCGCGTAATAGTCGGCGTGTGCCGCGTTTGGGACTCGGTCTAGGCAGGGCAGCAATACGAAATCTGCGTGACCTTGATCTTCGCAAACGCCGGCCTTGATCAATTCGCGAGGGAGCGTCACGGCGTCAATCGGATCACCTCTCTCGGCCATCGCCTCAATGACGCGAAACACGTCATCGCCACCGGGCGAAAAGTATTCAGACTTGAGGCCCGACTTCCGAAGATCGGCCATGCAACTGTTGTCGAGGAGAATCGAGCCGATCACAGATTCTTCGGAGTGGTTCATCGTGACCACCTCATGGAACTGTTCTCAGGCAAAAGACGCAGCGTCCCCTTGGTTGTGCATCGTGAGTGTTCCATCGGAACTGAATCCATTCACTTGCTGCGTTTGGCATCGCAGCGGCCAGGAACGCCCGAGCGTCACTTCTTGCGACCTCAGGGGCGGATGAATCGCCGCAATTCTCTGCGGCGAACAGAGCAGATCGTCAGGCGAGCCCGGCGGCTTCGAGTTCTCGCTGAGTGGACTCGGAACGCTCGCCAGACTCCTTGGATGTGTTCTGCGAGGCGATTCGATCAGTCTCAACAGCGGCGATCCAGCGGCGAATTTCCTGCCTACTAGTCAGTGTACGCCCCAGGACTTTCACGCATTTCAGTTTGTGCCCACGCCGGCCTTTTGATTCCCATCGCCAACACGAAGTCGGACTTGGTCGGTGACCGGTCAGCTCCTCAAAGCCGGTAGCAGGGGAGATGAGGTCTTCATCCAGAAGATCGGTCAACTGTACTTCAGATTGAGATGCCATAGCTTACCTCGCGTTCGTGTAAAAACTGTTGGAACGCGACGCAATGTGATGACGAACTTACCTTCGTCAAGCGGTGATTCGATGGGCTAATCGTGAAAAAATTTGAGTTGGTGACCAGTTGGTCGCCAACTGGTCACGAGTTGGTCGCCAAATTATTTTGAAGATTTTTTGGGGTTTTGGACGGAACGGATCACTCTCGACTGTTTGGATCAAAATTCGGGTTGTTCCTATGCCACATCAATTCGTCAACGTCTTGCCTCAACTGCTCCACGTCGACTAGTCCCGCACTGCGGTACAACTCGTCTATGCATCCATTCAGCATGCTGACCTGTGCTTGAAGAGTGTCTTCCGGTGATGGTTGCTCGGAGTCATCGAGGCTCTTGGCGATGTTTTCAGGACGGTTGAGAAAGTCGTACCAGTCTTTCCCCAAAACGAATTTCGCTCTTCGCCCTACGGCCTTCCGGATAATGAGCCCATCGGCTTGATACCCATTCTGCGTATCCTTGCTGGTAATCCCGACGGCTTTCCAGAACTGCCGCTCGGTATAAACTTTGTTGGCATCGATCGCTTGCAGCTCAGCCGACTCAGACGGCTCTGTTGAGCCATCTCCACCGGAATGCGAAGTCTCGTCCGTTACTTCCGCTGGCTTCTCAGATTTCTTCTTCGCCATGATTTTATACTCCCAAGAGGAGCCGGGGTGGCCAACGACAATCCAAGCGGGAATAGAAGTCTTAGACGGTCGTCAACCTTGGGGTGATCAAGCCCCACCCGGCGACGTTTCAATTTGTAGTTCAGCCGCGTTGCTGCATCACCTGCTCAGCGAGTTTGCGATCCTTCTCGGCATAAATCTCAGCCGTCGAAATGTTGGCGTGCCCGAGAACGACCTGGGCCGCTTCGATGCCGAACTTTCGCCGAATCTCAGTCGCGGCTGTGTGGCGAAGCTGGTGAGGGTGCCAGCAGTGTTCCTCACGCCACGCACGGGCCTTTGCCTGTAATCGTTCTCTCTCAGCGTCGGGAAGTTTCGTGGACACGTTACGCAGTTCACGAGGCATGGCGAGAGCCTTCTCACACCCCTTCCGGATCGCTTGCCCGTAGCTGGCTACCGTGTATCTGTTACCCGGTGCCTTCGCTGGTTGGCGTTTCGGCTTTCGGGCTTGCTGGCTTGGAGTGGTAGGCGAACGGCGATTTGCTCGGCGTAGTGCGTCGAATTCAGCACGAGCCTCAGAGGGTGAAAACAGAAACGCGGTCGTGTCGGTTTTCAGGAATGGCCGGATCACTTTCTGAGCTTGCGGACCAAGGACGATTACCCGCTCCCGACCGTGGTGTTGCGTCTTGTGCGATTCGGGAACGTATTCCCAAAGCGGGCGGCCCATCGTGATATCAACACCACGCATCGCCGTGACTTCTCCCGGTCGCATCCCCGTGACAAGTTGCAATTGAACCATCGCCCATACCTGGCGGCTGACGTGCGGCTTGACGACGTCTACGACCGCTTCTGACACGGGCAGGACCGGGCGTGACTCGGTGGCTTCGGACCTGCCTTCACGCAATCCCGACACGGTCTGCAACGCCGTCAACGTCTCGACCGGGACAAGCTCCTGACTGACCGCCCATTGAAACATGCGGCGTACGCGGCCAACTTGCACGTTGATCGACCGGCGTTTCCATCCGAGGGCCACCATTTCGTCGCGGACGGCCTGAAGCTTCAACGGGCCGAAGTCGCGGGCACGGTCCCGTCCGGCGGCTCGAACGACGACGCGAAGTGCTGCCATGATCGACGACACCTCGGACGTTTCCTCGCCATTCTTGCGATAATGCCGACGGGCGTGTTTCAGGTACCTCAGGGCGAGCTCGTCAACGGTCAACGTCACACCGTCGGCAGATTGGTTGATGGTCCATTCGCGAACGATCTCGTCGTAGCGGTCGCGACTTTCGGGGGAACCGTATGGGCCGAGGTAATGATCCTTCCCGTCGATTCGAACATAAGCCTGGCCGCTTGGCTTGTGCGACCAGTAACCCGGTTTCTTCTGGCGTGGCATCGTGCAGGACTCCTGAATGTCGTACGAAAAGTCGTAGATCAGGGTTTCTACTGCACTACCGGGTGTCGGCAGGTAGTCGCAAGTTGCGGCTCAGCAAAGAGTTAGAAGAGTGCCTCCTGTTGGAATCGAACCAACAACCTACTGATTAAGAGTCAGTTGCTCTGCCAATTGAGCTAAGGAGGCGAATGATCAAAAAACCTCGTGTTTTTCTGTACTTTCGAGCAATCCTTTGCGAAAAATAACTGTCAGAGTTCTTGTAAAAAGTCCTGCTTTTTCTGACAAGTCTGACTGTTTCTCTGACAACAAGTCTGACAGCGGCAGATTCTGGCAACCAGTTCATCGGCCTGCAAGTCATAAGACACCCAGAAGACTCAAACACCCCCGCAATCACCCAATGACTCCAAAGAGCTATCTGTCAATTCCTGGTTCCAGTGTTCTGAGTCAGAGATTCGTTCTGAATGTGGTTGCGCGGTTGGTGATCTGTCGTTAGCTTTCTTCGGGCTGTATTTGAGGTTCAAGGAGGTAGCGATGGTGAAGGGACGACCGCTGGCTGAATTGATTTTGACTGAAAAAGAACGTGAGACGTTGGCTCGCTGGTCACGGCGTCGGAAGACGTCGCAGGCTTTGGCACTGCGTTGCCGAATTGTGTTGCACTGTGCTGATGGGCTAACCAACCAGGCGGTGTCCGCGAAGTTGAAAATCTGCGGTGCAACGGTCGGTAAATGGCGTCGCCGGTTTGTTGAGAAGCGACTGGATGGGCTATCCGATGAGCCGCGGCCAGGTGTTCCGCGATCAATTACTGATGAGCATGTGGAAGAAGTAGTGACCCGTACGCTCGAAACGAAACCGAAGAATGCGACGCACTGGAGCACTCGCCGGATGGCGGAAGCCACCGGGCTTTCGCAAACAGCGGTTGTTCGAATCTGGAAAGCTTTCGGCCTGCAGCCGCATCGAACAGGAACATTCAAGCTGTCGACTGATCCGCAATTCGTCGACAAAGTTCGGGACATCGTCGGGCTCTACCTTGATCCATCAGATCGGACAATCATTCTGTGCATCGACGAAAAGAGTCAGGTGCAGGCACTGGACCGAACACAGCCGCTGCTTCCCATGAGCCCTGGCTCACCGGAGCGACATACGCATGACTACGTACGGCATGGAACAACCAGTCTGTTCTCCGCTCTGAACGTGGCTACTGGTGAAGTGATTGGCAAATGCCTCAGACGCCACCGACACCAGGAGTTTCTGAAGTTCATGAACCAGGTTGACCAGTCGATCCCGGAAGAAGACGGTGTCGAACTTCACGTCGTGATGGATAACTACGCCACGCACAAAACACCGAAGGTCCGTCGCTGGTTCGCCCGCCGACCGAGATATCACATTCACTTCACACCAACATCTGCTTCCTGGCTCAATCAGGTAGAACGCTTCTTCGCAGAGATCACCAACAAACGAATTCGTCGAGGAGCCTTTCGCAGCGTCCGCCAACTCGAACAGGCCATCGCCGATTATCTCGAAGAACACAACGCCCAACCGAAGCCATTCAGGTGGACGGCAACCGCAGACCTCATCCCCAACCGAGTCAAAAACGTTTGCCAACGAATCTCTGACTCAGAACACTAGTATGTTTGCACTCATTTGACCGCTCCCGAGCACACTGAGTCGGGTTGTGCCGCAATAGCTTCACAATCCCCCTGTAAGAGAGACTCAATTAGCGACACGGTGAACACAGAGCACGTCCCATTGGTGAGATTGAGTGCGATCAACTTGTACTTGCGAGCCCTTGCCCATCCTCCAGGTCGCCGTCGAGAGTCAGTCACCTCGGCGCCCGACGCCGCGACGCAGAAAGAGCATTCGGTCCACGTAAGGCGATCAGCCAGTCCCTTTTTTTTCTGAGGTACCACATTCAGGTTTCCAGTTCCCGGAGTTGGATCAGCGTCGGGTTCTCCGCCAACACTTTTACGGGGCCACCCTGTGGGGAGTATCCGGCCTGATGCCTTTGCCGAAACGCCCGCTGCGGACGTGGAACTGCGGTGTTCTCAGAGCAACGCGTTCGTCAGGTCGAGGATATACCCTGCACCTCGCCCCAAGTGCTGCTGAAGACGAGCTGTGTGCCGTCCGGACTGACAGTGGGAAGCGTGTTGCCGTAGTAGTTTCCGTTGGCAATTGAGGTGCGATGATGCACCAGTTGGATGAGGCCGTTGGTTCCGAACGGGTCAGTCAATTTGATCGCGACTATTTCGCCTGCATATTTCAATCCACGGCCCGGATTTGACGTGTCATTCCAATAGGTAACGAAGACGTACTCAGGATTCGCGGTGTTTGTCGCGATCACGTGAGTCGCCAGGTTTTCGTCAGTTGAGTCGGTGAGTGAATGAAACGTATCGTCATTGACATTGAACGCCAGCACGCTCCCGACCACGCCATTCGAGGTGCTGATCTCTGCCTGCGTGAAGGACTGACCGTTGAATTGACCGCTGACGCCGACAACATAGATGTCACCGTCAGGCCCGGTCGTGAAGACCGGATGCGACCAGTTGACCGGGAAGTGCCCTTTGGTGCGATCGCCATTTGTCTCGAACGTGTCGTCACTGGTCAGGTTCGGAATGACATGTGAATCGATCGTGCCGGTGTTGTAATTGACATCGAGAAGTCGCCATGACCGCGTAGTAACACTCGATCCGCCGTACAACGTCAGCAGATGGCTGCCGTCCGGCGAGAACCACAAGTTGCTGAAATCCAGCGCGTTCGCGTTCTCGACTTCAGGAGTGCCGCTGGTTCCGTCGGTCAGAGCAAACGACGCAACCACCGGGTCCGCTCCCTCTGCCGCGTCGAGCTGAACAATGTAAACCGAAATGCCATTGGCAGGATTGACCTTGTCGACACCAAAGATGGCGATGTATTCGTTGCCGTCGCGAAACGTGATCGTCGTTTTGGGCGAGAAGAGTTTGTTGAAGGGCAGTTCTACCGTCCGCAGCACTTCTCCGGTCACGACGTTGTATTCCACGAACGTATCGTCGTCTGGACCGAACTCAGGGAGCACAGCCATTGAGCCATCGATACCGAGAGCGTCGTTGTCCACCGAACTGAGCTGAGGAAACCCGTACTGAATGTTGGCCTTGGCTGGATTCTGACTCCAGCGATGATTGGACGTCGGCAGAGTGGCCAGAAACAGCGGCTGATGAGTATTGCCGTCGAGGACAATTTGATATGTCATCGCTGGGTCATAACTCCTGAGCATCATGAGCGTTCCATCAATATTCCACGACGAACTCGTGACATATCGCGTCCGCACCGCACCGCTCCAGGTGACCGTCGCCGTGCCGCCCGTATTGATCGGCAACGTCAGCTGCGTGCCAGGATCATCGGTAATCCGAGTAACTGGTGTACCGAACGTCGGATCGTTGAGCGTCTGCAGGTAGTCCGGTTCTGTCATATCTGCTGGGAAGAATCCCGGATCGGCATTGCCGAAGACCGACACGTTCAGTGTTTCCAATCCAGCGTTGTAATCCGGCGTCAAGTCGTTGGTGGCAAGAGTCGGTTCTCCCGGACGGCCGAAGTAATCCAGACCAGCTCCACCGTTAACCGTGTCGCGGGCATAATCGTCGTACAACGTGCCGCTGTCCGTGATCAGCGCCAGAGCCTTCCACTGATACGCATAGTCCACGTCTTCAAGCTGTGTCACACGGTCGTTGTATGATGTCCCGGCATTCCAGTCAGCGAGCAGTTGGGCGAGGGGCACCAGGTCATTGTCGAATCTGTAAGAGCTACCGGTGACAAGGTCTTCGTCGTCGCCGCCGTTCACCGAATCGCTGCCGTGGTCACCGATTACGACATCACGATCTGCACCGCCGAAAACGGTATCGTTCCCCAGATCGCCAAGGACAATGTCCGTTCCAGCCCCGCCATCCAGCGAGTCGTTGCCAAGCATTCCCAATAAGCTGTCTTGTCCACCATCGCCGACGATCGTGTCGTTTCCGTCGACGCCTCGCAGCAGGTCATCACCGTCGCCACCGCTCAATGAATCGTTGCCGACATCACCTTCGACGAAATCGTTCCCGCCGCCCCCGGCCAGCGTGTCGTCTCCTGCGTTACCAAAAACCTGGTCATCGCCATCCCCGCCAAGCAGTGTGTCGTCACCCGTATCGCCGACAATTGTGTCCGCATCATTTCCACCGTCTATTGAATCCGCTCCCTGATCGCCTGTGAGTGAATCGGGGCCATCGTCGCCAGTAATGACGTCATTTCCTTCCTGGCCTCGCACTGTGTCCGTTCCTGCACCGCCATGAAGGGTATCGTCGCCTTCGTTCCCAACCGTGGTATCGTCACCATCGCCACCGAACAACTGATCGTTGTCGAGGCCGCCGCTGATCGTGTCATTCCCGGCGTCTCCATGCAGCGTGTCGAGTCCATCCAGACCGTTAATGACGTCGTTCCCCAGGCCGCCCGACGCGGAATCGTTACCGCTTCCCGCACCGATCGTGTCGTCACCGTCTCCCGCATCAAGCACATCGTTCCCGGCTCCACCTTGAAGAACATCGTTCTCCGTGCCGCCGAAGACGGTGTCATTGCCGTCGTCTCCTCGCACGTCGTCAGCGCCAGTGCCGCCGTCAACGGTGTCGTCCCCGGCACCGCCCGAGACAAGGTCCGTTCCGTCGTCGCCCGAGAGACTGTCGTTACCTGCGGCGCCGAGAACCGAGTCGAAATCCGGACCGCCGGAAATTACATCGTCCCCTGATTCGCCATTGAGATCATCGGCCCCGTCGCCACCATCCAGTGTGTCATCGCCAGTCAACAGCGGGTCAGTTCCCAGTTCACCGCGTAGCCGATCGTTCCCGGCCCCACCGCTGATTAAGTCGTTTCCCACACCGCCCAACAGATTGTCGGCGCCCGGTCCGCCATCCAGCGTGTCGTTTCCGTCCTCGCCCTTGAGCGTATCGTCTCCCTCGCCGCCATCCAGCACATCGTTAAACGACGTCCCTTCCAGCGAGTCGTTTCCGCCACCACCGTTTAACGTCACAGTCCCGACGAACGTCGTCACGAGAATCGTGTTCGCCGACTCGCCTCCAGTCAGTTCAGCCTCTTCAAACGCATTGATCGTGTCGTTTGCCGCACCATCCAGCGAACCACTGCCGAGCGTGAAGTCGTTGTCGCCCGATTCAACCAGCCGATCGATTCCGTCTCCGGCCAGCAGTGCATCGGCGCCGCCGTTACCAGTCAGTTGATCGTTTCCGGCTTCGCCAAACAAAACGTCCGCTACAGCTCCGCCGATCAGCGTGTCATTCCCGTCACCGCCTGACAGCGTCACTGCTCTGCTGCTTGCCGATGCGTCCAACACGTTATTTCCGACGCCGCCCGATAGTGAAACGGTTTCAATTGATGTGAACGAGTCTGTTCCCAGTCCAGTCAACGTCGAATCTGTTAACAGAAAGTTCACATCGGCTGATTCAGTCAGCACATCAAACGCTGTTCCACCAGTAATCGTGTCGTTCCCTCCGCCACCGGTCAGCGTTGTCGGCACACCAGACGTCGATACATCGATTGCATTCGCACCTGCTCCGCCAACGAGTATCGCCCCTTCGACATTCAGTACCGAGTCCGTTCCAAGGCCAGTCAACTGAGTAGGTGTCAGCGTGAAACTAACGTCTCCAATTTCTGAGATAATGTCGCCTGTCCCCGCGCCGCCATCGAGCGTGTCATTACCCGGCCCGCCACGAAGTGTGTCTCCGCTGCTTCCCAGACCAAGCACGCGATCGTCGCCATCACCACCATCGATAAAGTCCAGCCCGGTTCCACCTTGCAGGAAGTCGTCACCTCCGTCACCACTGACGACGTCATTGCCATTTCTGCCGTTGATCGAGTCTGCTCCAGCACCGCCCGAAATCGTGTCGTCCAGTGCTCCGCCAGTGACTGTGTCGTCACCGCCTTCGCCGAAAAATATCAATGACAGCAGTGTGAGTCCCGTCGCATCAACGGTATTGGCGCTTGCCCCACCGGTAACCTGCACAACTTCCATCTCCGCGATGGTGTCGTTTCCAGACCCCGTCAGAAGAGTATCCGTCAATGTGAAATCAGCGTCCGCAGACAACACGGCCCGATCCGATCCGGCATCGCCAGACAGCGAATCGGCACCGCCGCCACCCTTCAGAGTGTCATCGCCACCGTCGCCAGTCAGAGTGTCTCGTCCACTGCCACCGACAAGAGCGTCGGGCCCTTCATCGCCACTCAAGGCATCGTGTCCGGCTCCACCACGAATCTGGTCAACACCATCTCCCCCTGAAACGGTGTCCTGACCGCCGCCGCCATTCAATCTGTCGGCATCTCCACCACCTTCAATTGTGTCCCGGCCCGCCCCGCCTCTGATTGTGTCATCGCCACCGTCACCTGAAAGGCTGTCGTTGCCGGATCGCCCGTCGATGCGGTCGTCACCGGAGCCTCCGGAAACGATATCCCGACCTCCACCAGCGAATATGAGGTCGTTGCCTGGACCACCGTCGAGCACATCATTACCGGCACCGCCCAGAAGCGTGTCGCTCTGCGATCCACCAGTAATCGTGTCGTTTCCCTGTCCGCCAGTAGCTTCCAATGCCAGAGTCAGGCCCAGACCGACTGCATCCAGTTGGTCATCCCCCTGATTCTGATTCACAACGACTCGCTGATTGAAAATCGCGGCAAGTGGTACACGCACCTCATGATCAGAGACTTGCGTGCCAACAGACGTCACCAGCACATTGTCGGGGTCACTGATCACCACCTCGCTGGACTGGACCAGAAGTGTGACGTTATCCGCAAGGCCGTTTGTTGAGATGTCCTCGACTAACAGATTCCCACCGACATCCAGCGAGACGGAAATAACTTCAGTCAACATCGCCCGATTTTCAAGTAGCTCGACAAGCGACGAAACCCACGGCTCCTGTTCGCGCCGTTTCCGTCGCTGGTGGCTACGTCTACGGCGAGATCGCCTGTTGCAGGGATTCACACTCTTGAACCAGGGATGATTTCCAGGGAAGAAAAGCATTGTACCTGCTGCATCTGGAGTGACTGAGACATCGAAGAACGGGAAGTGTCGACAATCCATGCTACCTCATAGAGAGCATCACTCCCCCCAACATGGTACATCAATAATCCTGATGCCGTTGCCTGCGTGACATTCGCATCCGCACTTTGGTGTGATCGTCTTTGCGAAACGCCTACCGTTGCTCTGGTCTACGTAAGTTGGAAGAAACGACCAGAGTGGCTGCTGAGAAGATTCAAAATGACCGTCCGATTCCGCAAAGTTGTCGAGACAAAGTAAACGCACGAAGGAAACGGACGTTTCAACGCCAGACAACTCGTGAACTAATCCTGCCCAACGGGCAACCTGAATTCCTCGGTTCGCCCATCCTCAAAGCCCCCTTTGAGCCGTATCTCCAACATTCACTCCGTGAAACGCCTCTGGTCCAATTATTCAGACCAGGGTCGGCAACGCACAGGCTTCTTCGAAATGCCTACTCACCGGTTTCCAGGGCCAATTCTCCGATGTGTCGCTGGCCAAGACGGACGACAGCATCCCGGACACTGCCGATCAGACTGGATGAATTCCGTATTGAAGCCTGGGCCTGGGTAACAACTCTGTCGCTGAGTCGCGGGTTCTGTTTAACGAACCAGGCGATGTCGTCGGACGAGTGCTCGAACGATGTGCAGTGAAAATACAGATCGACGTTGTTCGGGTTGAGCGACGTCAACCCAGCCTCAACAGCCGCTCCCTCTGAATCTATCTCCTGCCCATCAACGAATGGTGCCGCGAGCGATTTTTCAGACTGAGGCGACATGACGTTCAGGAGCTCCACAATCCGCTGGGCCAGTTCGACATGATCGATTGGTTTAAAGGCAATGTGTGCGACTCCGCGATGCTTCAGGTCCGATGCCAGTCGAGGTTCGGTGACGGCCGTAATGACAATGATGACTGGTCTTGTCGGGTGTCGAACAAGTTCCGCCGCCAGCGAGTGCCCATTGCGATTTGGCATTCGCAGATCAGTCACCACGGCATCGAACGGCTGCTGCGCGAACTTTCCCGCAGCGATTGCGCCATCCTCAGCGGCCTCACATACAAGACCGGCTGCTGTGAAGGCGCGAAACGCAATCTCTCGGATCATCGGTTCATCATCGACAATGAGTACTCGTTTCTGACTTTGGCTCATGTGGTGGCTCCACATAACTCAGGTTCGCGTTGGAAGATTCGATTCAGTGATGGCTTGTCGTCTGGCATCAGGTGTGAGTAGGTCACGTCGGAATGATCCATGTTTTCCATCGTGATTTTCTCCATGTCGGAAAGGTTGCTCAGGAATCGATCCAGAATGGCAGGGTCGAACTGGGTACCTCGTCCGGCGATCAACATTTCGAGCACCCGTCCTTGAGAGAACGCTGGCCGGTAGACCCGGTCGTGCGAAAGGGCGTCATACACATCGGCGACTGCGACAATCCTCGCCGATTCCGGGATTGCCTGACCGGCAAGTCCGTGCGGGTATCCGGCCCCGTCCCAGCGTTCGTGATGAGCGAGTGCGATCTCACGAGCCATGGCCAGTACCGGCGATCGTGCGCCGTCGAGCAGACGGGCTCCCATCGACGTGTGATGCTTCATGATGTCGAACTCCTGCTCAGTGAACCGTCCTGGTTTGCACAGAATTTCGTCCGGGATCGCCGTCTTGCCGATGTCGTGAAGCGGGGCGGCCATTTCAATGCGTTCGCACAACTCATTAGTCCAGCCACACACTCTCGCCAAAGCTCCACTGAGCAGCCCCACACGGCGGATATGAGCTCCAGTTTCCTGGTCGCGAAAGCAGCATGCCCGAACCAGCCGTACCGTCATTTCCTCATGAGTGTCTTTCAGCTCTCGCGTTCTTGCGGCGACGGTTTTTTCGAGCAGTTGTGTGTACTCACGCCGCTCAATCAGCATGCGCCGATGCTGAAGAGCCCGCTGCAGTTGCTGGTGCAGAGCTTCTGAATCGATCGGCTTGGTCAAGTAGCCGAACGCACCATGAGTCAAAGCCGCAATCGCAGTATCGACCGAACTGAATCCGGTAAGCATCAGCATCTGCGTATCCGGGCATCGCTCCTGGAGCTTCAGCAGCAGGTCCAACCCCGTTGCCCCAGGCATGCGGATGTCGGTCACAACAGCGTCGGGTGTCTGTTTCGCGACTTCATCCAGGGCAAGGCTGACGCTGCCCGCCTCAAGACACTGATACCCACGGCTTCGAAGGCCTCGCACGATTGTGGCTCGAACGAGTGGTTCATCATCCACGATCAGGATGGTCGGTGGATCATGCTGGTCGGTTAATGAGTACATGACACTGTCTCCGATTGAGTATGCTCGTCGATTAACTGCCGCACGGCTCGCAGCAGTTCATCAGGGTCGTACGGTTTCTGGACAAGCATGAGGCTGTCCTGCTGGAACGATGCCGCCTGAGAGGTTTCCGGGTCGTAGCCGGTGCAGAAGATGGCGCGAGCGTCCGCGTCGATCTCGCGAATCGCTTCGTAAGCCTGCCGTCCGGTCAAGTTGGGCATGACAACGTCCAGCAGCGTGAGCGAGATTTGGTCCTGATGTTCAACGAATAACTTGACAGCTTCCCGTCCATCGACAGCCGTCAACACTCGATATCCCGCGTTCTTAAGAATTCGCTCGGCGACAGCGCGAACCATGGGCTCGTCTTCTGCAACGAGAAGTAATTCGTCTCCACCCGTGGTAACCTGTGGTTCGTCGCTGGGTGTGATCATGCTGCACTCGTCAGCCAACGGGATGTAGACCCGGAACGTCGTGCCTTCTCCTGGTTCGCTGTAGACGTTGATGAGACCTTTATGTCGCTCAACAAATCCGTGCACCATTGCCAGTCCCAAGCCGGTTCCTTTACCAACTTCTTTAGTGGTAAAGAACGGCTCAAAAATACGTTCCGCCTGTTCCGGAGACATCCCAGTCCCCGTGTCTGACACAGTGAAGCGAACGTACTTTCCCGGTCGATCGACACCGTGTAGTTTGCAGTAACCATCCGACAGATTCGCCGCCTCGGCTTTGACAACCAGTTGTCCGCCGTCCGGCATCGCGTCTCGAGCGTTCACACAAAGATTAAGAAGCACCTGCTGCAACCCGGCCGGGTCGGCCAGAACTGCTGGAGTGTCCGGTTTCGTGGTAATCGCGACGGAGATGCGCTCTCCGATTACCGGCTTCAGGAGCTTGGACAGGTCGTCCAGCAGCATGTCGGGTTCAACCGGTTGAGCTTCGTAATGATCGGCACGACTGAAGCACAACAATTGACTGGTCAGAGTTGCCGCGCGATCGGCAGCTTTCAGTGCCTGAACCAGATCCTGATAACGCTGCTCCGATTCGTCCAGACCTTCCTGAGCGAATCGCATGTACCCCTGAATCGCCTGCAGCAGATTGTTGAATTCGTGCGCTACTCCTCCCGCCAGCGAACCAACCGCTTCCAGCTTCTGCTTCTGCTGAAGCTTAGCGTCCTGCTCAGCGAGTTGATCGGACTGAAGTCTGTGGTCAGAAATATCCTGCAGCGCCCCCGCCATGCGAACGGGCCAGCCTTCTTCGTTCCGAACACACGCACCGCGAGCACGAAACCATTTCCAGTCTCCACTCTTCGTTTTCAGCCGATACTGCACGTCGAACGGATCGTCCTCTTCCAGATGCCGTTTAACAGCCGCAAGTGTGTCACTCTTGTCGTCCGGATGAAGGCGGCGTACCCATTCATCGAACTTGAATTCGATTTCATCTTCACAATAACCCAGCAGTTCCAGGAATCGTGGCGAATACCAGACTTCGTCCGTCTCGATATTCCAATCCCACAGACCGTCAGACGTCCCGCGAATGGCCATTTCCAGTCGCTGCCGATTCAGTTCCAGCGATTCACGAGTGGTGCGGAGTGATTCCGATTTCAGACGGACTTCCTTTGACGCATCAACATGCTGTTTTTCGAGTTCCGTGTAATTGCCAGCAACCATCCACATTTCACGAATGCCGTGTCGAATGGAAATCAGCAGAAAGAAGTCACAGAAAACGACCCAGCCTGCGTGCTCAAGGAATCGCCATTCCCCACCTGTAAGGAGGCCGTAAATGGAACGCGGAAAATAGACTCCACGGAAAGCATGATCGAAGGCGACCACAAGAGTTGCTGACAGCAACACCCGCCAGTCTCGATAAAAGGCAATAAAGGCAAGTGAACCGAACACATGAAAATGAGTTTCGATCCGCCCGCCCGTCAGGTGAATTAACAAAGCCGACCACAACACCTGTGACGCAGCAATAATATGCCGGGTGACGGTCTCCCCTGGGCACCTGTAGCTGAGAAACACCGGAAAGCACGTAATCAGTCCGCCCAGCACAATCGCCGACCACACATGTAGATGAGTCCGGCTGGCGTCGCCGTCCCATGTCTCGGGAGTCAGCCAAACGGCGGCTAGTATCCCGGCGATCCATTCTACGATCAGCAGGACTCGAAAAATTCGATCGGTGCGTTGCTGGTGAGCTTCAAAACGCGCACTAAAGAGTTGCGTTGTGCGGAGTCCAAGTCGAATCACCTCCGATTCGGACGCATTCTGATTGCAGGTCATGGTCCGTTTTCCGTTATTGAATGCGGCAACCGAATGCCGGAATGGTTTTGACGGAATCACTGTGCGCGCCAGCGAGAATTGATTCGACAGCCTGACGGCCGTGATTAGTACCTTCGTGGCCACGAGAGACTGTGATGCCACCTGAGTAGAGAGAATTGCCGTCTTTACTGAATAGAATGACGTGTCCAGACGTCCGAACGCCCAGCGAGATAGCCACCCTTGCGTCGTCATCCATCTCGACGCTGACACCGGGAATCTTTCGAGCGGATTCCAGTAGTCGCGACGATCGCCAGCCACCATTTGAGCTTGTCGGCTGGTAGGCAAGAACTCGTACTGACAATTTTTCGGAGTGGCTTCCCGCCACGATGTGGCTCAGTTCGCGAACTGTTGCCATTGAGCAGGGGCAGTGCGGGTGCAGAAACACGAGGAAATCGAATTCTCGCCCGTACGTTTCGAGCGATTCCGGCCGCACTGCCGACGTCTCCACGTGCTCACCAGGTCGGGCTTCGTAATCCCAAACAATGACCAACCCCAGGCAGACCAGCGCCGACCAGACGGCAGTCATCAGAAAAGTGTTGCGCATGCCTGCTCCTTTAAAACGGTTCCGAAGCCATTGGACCTTTCGCAAGGGCCGGACTTCGGAAGCCGGAGAAGAGGAAAAAGAAAAGGTGCTGCCCCGCCTGCGCCCGTGACACCGGTGCATGTATTGCAAACCGCGTGGTCAATCGGGCGTAGGCTTCGGGGCTCTCTGCCACACATTCCGAACAGGCAGATGTGGCGATTCACACAAAGACTGCCACATGAATTGCGGTGAGACTTTTCGAGTGTCTGCTAAGTTTGGCAGACATCCGCATCGCGTCAGACAAATAACTGGCGTGCCGGGGCAAAGTCCTCCGGCGGGAGGCCGGGATATTGTCCCACGCCGTGTAGAAAGTTCCGGTGACGGCGGGTTGATAGATTCA
>CAXBME010000054.1:0-25979 GCA_963976765.1 uncultured Planctomycetaceae bacterium | reverse complement strand
GGCAAAGGAGCCGCCACCGGATTTTCAACCTTCAACAACCAGCGGGACATCTTCCACGACCGACAGTCTACAAGGACCTCTTCGGCGTCAGGTTAATCATGATGTTGATCAACGGTTCCAATTGACATCACGGCAATTAATGTCGAAGCATCTCCTGACCGTTCGGGTAATGCGTTCGTATGTCTTACAGGTTGACTGATTGTCAGCGACCGCTCAGTCGATTTGATAGAAACCTCGCTGGGAGCGGCATTTGGAATTGCCGCGGCGACCTGCAGGTTCATGGTTTGTGCTACTGAGCGATACCGCTCTACGCCGTTCGCCGCAAGCGGAAGATTCAGCGAGCTTTGGTGGACGAGGGGCTGGCGTTACGCGTACTTCCCGAATAACCGAGACCGAGCGCGGTACCACGATTGCCTGCGTGAAAGCCAGGTCATCGCCAGCTGAGTAACCTGCGGTTGGTGACTGGATCGAAGGCACCTGCTGCCACTTCGTCGGAAGCCGTTATCGGCGACTCCTCGCTAAGTCCAATTGCAACTGAACAGCCTTTCGCAAATCTGTCGAAGTCTCTGCCTGGAGATAAGAATCCCACAATGACAGGCTCGCTTCCAGGCCCTGGATACGAGAAACGAGCAACGCATAATTGAACCATCCCAGCGCGAACGTGGGATGGCGCTCCGTTAGTTTCCTGAATTGCTCGGCAGCCTGTTCGACGGTGTCCTCACCATTGTCTGCCTGTGCCAGCAAATACAATGCACGGAGATTCAATACCTCAGGGCTTTCGGAACCGTATTCCTGCTCAGCGTCATCGATCAGCGTCAATGCCTTCTCAAGATTTCCACCGGCAATTTCAATCGCGGCTCGTTCGATGCCTGTTTGCCAACGACTGTTTAAGCCCGGACGCAACGGAGAGACTTCGCGTATCGCCGCCTCTGCAGCTGTTACCGTCGATTGCTGCAATTCCTGTTCACCTTCTACTGGAGCGCCGCCTCGAGCAACTGGCCCTCGATCGAGCATAGCCAGCTGAACCAGTCGAGGGCTGATCGTTCCCGCAGGAAACGAACGAAAACTTCCGCCAGCTGCTGCGTAGACCTGCTCCTTCCGAGCCAGAGCAAGATCGAAAGTCTGAGAATCGAGCTGAGCGAGGAGCGATTGATTGTTAATATCGACCTGTCGAGCATCGCGGCTCGTTCGGTAAGCCCAGAAAGACGCGCCTGCCGCCAGCATCAACGCGGCTACTGTCACGGCATTTGGGCGACGATTGGAGCCGCGGCCCGACCGAGCGTTTTCAGCAGGTGTTGCAGGTTGAGTTGTACCTGCGGGAAACTTTTCGACGTCCGCCGCGTCATGATTTCCAACCGATAATTCTTTATTTGTCGGTGTGCCCTGTTCGATATTCAGGGCTCGATGAAAAAAAAGCAGCGTCTCGAGAGCAGCCGGGCTGTTCGCCACCAGTTCTTCAACGACGTTCTGTTCGTTCTCGCTTAGCCGCCCTTCGGCATAGGCGGCAAGCAATTCCAGATCAATGTCGTCCAGGTCGTTGTTGACCTGTTCGTTCCAGTTCTGTGCAAGCGCCCGTGCGATAGAATTCGCCGGGACATTGTCAGGTTTGTTCTGGTCAGGCTGACTCATAATTAAAGCAGCTTTCAGCTAGCTCACGAAGATTGTCCCGAGGCAAAATTCAGACAGATCTATGTCGAGTGGAAGACTTCTTCAGGATTCAATACTTTCGAGGAATCGACCGTGGATCGATGTGCCCTCTGTTCGACGATCAGAAATAGTCGAGTGAAGTCGCAAATTGCTGTTCAACTCCAAACGGGGCTCATCCTGAAACCAATCGATCTGCTGAATTCTCACAATTCTCCTGCCGTGTCAATTCTGACAGTTTAATACTCGTCTGATTATCCGCCCACCAAGCTGAACCACCATCATTACCGCAGAGCATCGACCGGGCTTAAAAAGCCGATACATGCTCAGTAGGTTTTCACTTTTTTGCAGAATCTAATTCGAATCGCGATCACGGTATTCGCGAATCAGATCGTCCAGCGGTCCTGTGATGTTGTTTTTCGATGATTCAGGCCCCTCGTCGTCACAGCAAGACTGAAGAAACGATTGCAGATCCTGCAGGCAACCTAAGACTGCATGCGGAGATATTCCCAGATCATCGGCCAGCAGGTCGACCTGTTTACGAACGGCAAGTTCAATTTGCTGTTGAATCGCTGCCGTGAGTTGACTGATCCGCGGTCTGGAGATCTTCAGACAGTCAGCCAGTTCATTCGCCGGTATCCCTGCCTGAAACCGTCCGTGAAAGACCGCTTTCTGACGGGTCGTTAGAGTCGACTCGATGCTCAGTAAGGCGTCCAGTATCGGTTGACGATACTTGTCCACCAGTTCCTGACGTTCCAGCAGATTGTCATTCACATCCGGACCAGGCACCGTCTGAGCGAGGTCTCGCTCTTCGCTTTCGTCAGTGCTGGCAAAATTGACAATTTTCTGTTGCTTGCGAGCCTCGTCCACGATGGCGTTACGAGCAATTCCGGTCAGCCAGGAAGTCAGCCGACACCGTCCCATGTAGGTTGCCAGTTTTGCCTCTCCGCTCTTCGTCCTCATCCACAGATATCCGGGCAGCATGCTGCCGATATCTTCAACGGTTGTCCTCGATACGCCACGTAACGTCCCCGAACGCCATAGATTGACCAGTGTTGGGACCACCCGTTGCTGTACAGTTTCGTCAAGGTGCCGAATTGTGGCCTCGTCATTCTCGATGCATGCACCGGTCACTGTAAGCCCACTGAGTTCCAGAGCCGACAGGTAGCCAGCAAAATCGATATCGAGATCCTGCTGCACACAATATCGCATGTAGCCACGTCCGGCGGTCTTGCTAAGATGAGTGTTCAGATCAACCTGCGGCAGTGCGCAGCCGGTAACTCTGGTTTTGAATTCGGTCCAGGATGTCGTCAGCAGAGTCGCAAAGCGCTTCGCAAACGCGAGAACCATTGAAGAATCGCCGTCGCAGAGCTGGCTGGCAAACTCCTCGTCAGACAGCTCTGACGTTTGGCTATCAGAATGCGTCATCTGCTCAACGCCTCAAGGCTGAATATTGATCATGCTGAACGGTCGGGATGAAGTAATCCCGTTGGCCCAATCTAATGAAGATCGATGAAGTTCGATCGTATCCTGTGCGTTCGATGACGCACAACTCTGCCAACGGCACTCGTCCCCAAATCCCCACAGGCACTCACTACTGAGGGACCACTTTCCACGAAAGGCGATGAACTGCCAGATTACGGCTGTCACTCGTAGAAATTCCACGGACAAGCCCTCGCTCCCGGTACATTGTGGAGCGACAGAGCCGAATGATTGGTGAGTTCCAGAAGGCGTCGCCCCCGGAGGCTCGAACATTTCGGCTCACTGATGCCAGCACGGGATCTGCCAGAAATCCGAAGTTGTGAGGAATCGGGCCGCGATCTGAACGGACTGCGACGATGATGACATCCTCCCACCCAAGGGTGGCATTGTTGATGCGCCAACCTCCGATAGTAATTTGACGGCCAGGCAGGCAACGGTTGTATTGGATGCCATCGGGGTACAGAACGGTGATGCTTAGATCGGCTGCAATATACAGAGCGGTAATGTCAACAGGCGAGAAGCCACCATTTCGGATCGTGATTCTCGGTTCATCGCCGGCGGAAACTGTCGTAGGCTGGCCGATTTTTCTGGGCGACAGGTTCGGATCATTTTCCAGTTTGCCTTGAATGTCTCGTGCGGAGCGAATGACGATCTCAGTGCTGAGACGTACTCCCGAGTCTGCTGAAGAGCCCATTGGTGTTGCCAGACGGCGTAATGTCTCTGCTCGGTAAATCTGATTCAGTCGCTCTTTCAACCACTCTTCAGGTGCCTGGGACAGCACGTGCTTTCCGAGGCTGATACCGGGTAAAGGTTCGGCTGTCTTTCTGCTGGAAACTGCTTCTTCTCTGTTGCTGTCAGTTGACGGACGAATGATCTCGATACTTGCGCCGTCGCTACTCACACGGAGAACGAAATCGGCGGACTCAACGAAATCTTCGAGGGTGATCGGAACCCGAACGCTTTTCGCCGTTTTGGAGAGTATATCTTCAGTGGACTGCCTCAAGCGTTCTCGCCTCTGTGGATCGGCGACGGAAGAAAGATCAACGCGAATGTGCAGCGGTTTGTCGCCAAGCTCGCAATAGACCAGTTTGCATGAAGCAGGTGTCGGCAACTTCTTGCTCGTCTTTTCGTTCTGATAATTAGTCGGCACCACTGTCGCACTCATGGCCTCAACGGACACTACCTGAACGTGTCCGACTGGTTCATTTGAAGCCTGGTTGACAGTAGGCGGCAGTACTTCCAGAATCGATCCTCGCGTAATTCTTTGCAAGAGTCCGGCGTTGATCCGGTAATCCGATTCATCATTCTGTGAGCCAGATGTTCTACTCAAAAGAATTTTGAGCTGCTGCGGCCATTTCTTTTGCCCGAATACTTCGTGATCAATGCCAGTCCCTTCCATGAGCGGTGTCGAGCGTGTCCAGCGCTGCAATTGATAGTGCCAACTGACGCGGTCTGCGAGTTGACGATAAGTCAGCGTTCCGTTGGATTCATTAAGAGTCTGGTTCAACGCCCACGACAGCCAGCCATGTCGCTCACCACCACGCGGAATCGAGTCTTCATAGGCCAGCTCGTGAGGCTCAGCGGCATAAAGAGCGACCATATCGCCTCGACTTGAACCAACGACAGCTGAGTCCAGTTCTGCCAGCAAGCTATTGTCGGTAGCTTCACCTCTCTGAGGGCTGCCACGCGCCACCGACGTGGTTGGAATCCCCAACTGAGCGGGCTCGATAGCTCTCGAGACAGGGCCTGTTCCTCGCGTGCTAGTGCCGGAATGGCAGAAGTCACCGACGAAAAATACAAACGCACCTGTTTTCCGAATGCTGTCAATCCAGTTGTGAATCTCATCATCGGAGATTGCATTTTCGACACGGCCCACGCGTCCATTCCAGCGTCCGATATCTCTCGGAAGAAAGACTTCGTCCAATCCGTCGGCTTCGAAATCCAACTCGTCAGAATTCGGCATCTGACTTCCGTGTCCGGCCATGAAGATGACGACGTGATCGCCAGAGTTCGCCGTTTCGGCCAGTCGGACAAACTCTCGCTGGATATTCATTCGTGTCGGAAGATGTTCCGAGTCCGGGCTTTCCCAAAGTTGAACAATGCGCTCGTTCTGGACTCCGAATCGTTGACGTAATGATGTCGCCAGGAGATCAACATCATTGGATGGTCCTCGCAAATGGTACTTTGAGGGAAGGCTGGGATAGGCGGTGACGCCAATCAACAATGCTCGAATGCCCGGAGACTTTTCCGACGGGTTCCGATCATGATTCCCGGCAGCGATCACCTCGATCGATCCGCAGAAAAGTGCTCCTGCGAGAAACACCAACACCAGAAGTGGCATCCCTGCCGCGGCGCCTCTATTGCGTGTCGTCAGTGTCCACGGGTCTCCGATCGTCGTCGGCCTGGTAATTTCTGAATATGACTCTTGAGAAAGCATCGGTCACCAGACTTCGTTGGGGCGTCAATTCCGTTGTTGGACTGAACAGCGAATTCCTCAACTCCAAATCTGAGCCGGTTATAAGTCGAACAGCTTTTCAGCAACAGCAAGTGACTGTTCCAGGTGATCGCGCAGGCGGAAACCCGGTCGAATGATCGACCGGGTTTCCTGACGAAGACCACCGCTCGGGCAGCAGGCTCCGCCAGCCCTTTTCGCCAGGTTGTCGTTCGCGTGATTTTCAGTAAGCCCAGTTGATAAACGGAGCGTGGTCAGGATTCGTCGAGTAATTTCGATTGAAACTGTCTCGCGAAATATTTGAATTCATCCGCCCCGAGTTAAATCCAGAGCTGCTGGATGGCTGATAGCTGTCCATGCCGGCTGCCGCTCCACTGAGTCCAGCAGCAACCCCGGTCAACAGCTCAACAAACGCCTGTCGGTTGTAAGCCTTGCGGAGTTCTTTGTCCTCGGGCTTCTTCTGAAACCACCATGTGTTATCACCGGGACGCCAGTCGTCGCCCTCAGGTTGTCCGAACATATTGAAGAAACGCTTTTTGCTCTTTCGCTCGCCGCGATCTTCAGTTTGAGCGTACTGCTGCTGCGAATATCCCTGTTGTGTGTACTGATACTGGCCGTCCTGTGAATAGACGTTGCCATTGGCGTCCATCCAGTATTGCGGCGCTGCTTCAACGGTCTGAGTTTCAACGACGGTTGGTTCGCCACGCAGTTTCACGCGGTGGTCTGCCCAGTCAGCGGTGGCATATTCATAAACACGAAGAACGCAGTCCTGAGGAGAGGCAGCAATGGCCTTTAGAAAGCTGTCCGTAGTGGGAACCTGTCGTCCGTTGACGTGAGTAATCGCGTACTTTTTTGATTCCAGCTTGATATCCTTGCCGTCTGCCACTCGATCGAGTTTCATGGCGGGCGAGCCATCGTCGATCTGTGTGACAATGACTCCAGCATTGTTTGAGGTCTCAATTACTGAGACCCCCAACCGTGGCTTGGTATCGTCAGCAGCATCAACGGAAGTCAGGGCAAACATTGCAGCTGCTGCCGCACACAAAAAAGTCTTTCGAAACGCCATCGCATGTCTCCTTGCAGAAAAATAGAGGGGAAACCACCAGGCGAGCTGAGCGTCAGTTACTGTCTGGCTCACTGGTGAATCGTTGAATCTGCAGGTAAGACGGCGGTTCAATCCCCGGTTAATGAGAAACCTGAATGAATTCACGAATTTCGAATGAAGCCGGGGCAATCGTTTTGTACGTTTGAATTCTGTGCCGTGTTTCGCGGGAAAGCTCGACGCGTCCTAAACACGAAACTCTTACTCGGCGACTACGCAATGCCTCGTGAATCTCAAAAAAGCCGTACAACTGTTATCAATTCTGTTCTGCAACAGACCGAACGATTCGTTTTGCATGGTGGCGGCCGGCTTGAGGGGAACCGATCGTGAACAACGAGGATGACAGGTCGGCGTCTGAAGAGCCTGCGGAATTGCACGTCTCGCAGTCGGCATCCAGCCGACCTGCAGATGACTTGCTCTCCGAAACGCCAACCGGTCAGACGCAAACAGAACAATCAACGGATATCGAAGCGGCGTTTGAGTCGACTCAGATCGAAGCGGGCCTGCGGATTACTGATTTGGCACGATCAGACGGTGGTCGCCACATCGGCAAATATCAAGTGATCGAGAAGTTATCCGAAGGCGGTCAGGCGGAGGTGTTTCGAGTTGTTCATCCGACTCTCCGTAAGGAACTGGCGCTTAAACTTTGCAAGACGCCAGTGCCAATTTCAAATCAGGATCGTCATGAGGTCGTTGCCGAAGGACGACTCCTGGCTGAGCTGGATCACCCGGGCCTGTCGCGTATTTACGACGTCGATTTTGATGAAAACCGACCGTACCTGGTGATGGAGTATATTCGGGGCAGAAATCTTCGGGAGATAATGCGTAATCAGGAGTTCACTCCAGACGCCGCCGTCAACCTGGTAATTCAGGTCGCCCGTTCTGTGGATGTCGCTCACCAGGCCGGGATTACCCATCGGGATCTCAAACCGGAAAATATCGTCATTGACGACTCTGGTAAGCCACGTGTGATCGACTTTGGACTCGCCATCCTGCGACATGGCTGGGCGGGCGAGTGCATAGTCGACTCCACTCTCAGTGGAACCGTTCGCTACATGGCGCCGGAACAGGCTCGCTGCGAAGTCAGTCAGATTACTGCCCGCTCGGATGTCTTTGCATTGGGGGCGATTCTGTTTGAGCTGCTGACACTTCAACCACTTAATTCCGGTGACGGCGTCAATGGAATGCTGCGGCTCGCTCGCGAGGGCACGTTTGACCCATCAGCCCTCGACCGTGCAAAAATATCGAGTGAACTCCGTTCCGTCTGTGAACAGGCCACAGCCGCTACCGCTTCCCGGCGTCATGCCGATGCGGGTCAGCTTGCCGATGCGCTGACCAAGGTCACTTCCCCAAAAAAACTGCCCCCACGTCTGATGACGGCTTCGGGGCTTGTCGTAATAGCCGGACTGCTGGCTGGGTTCTTGTTGAACCATCGTGATCGCCCATCAATCAAAGAGCCCGCACCGCTGCAGGAGCTGGTTCAGCTTCGTGCTCCAGAGGTTCAGCCGCTGTCCAGTTGCCTCCCGGCACAATCGGGTGACGAAATTCGGATTCAGTGTGACATCCCATCCGGACTTCAGCCCCTGGCAATCTGGTTCGACACGGAAGCAGCACTGACGACGATTCCGATGATAGTCGAAAAATCCGATCCCTCGACTTCGACAGCGCTAACTGCACGAACCTCGAACATGCAGATCGTCGGCCCTGGCGGAACGGAGTTAATTATTGTTCTGGGAAATAAATCCGGCCCGAACCAGTCGAACAACATCCGAGAATTCCTGGAAGACGCCCCGTGGCCAGAGCTACCCGACAATGTCATGGTGATCATGTCTCCAGACCGCGTCGAAGTGCGAACTCGAGAGCAAACTTCGATTCCTCGCGGAGCGATTGCCTCTGAGCCCGATCGAACGGATGAAATCGTTCGGCGATTGGAAATACTCAGACAGCAACTAGCGAACCTTGAGCTTCCTTACTTTTCAGCCGTGGCGTTTCCTCACGTCGACGGCATCCATGTACCGTATTATCGACCGTGAAATCCTCCCCCAACTGCGAGGACTTCAGCCACCTCAGTATCCGCGGCCCGATTGTACAGGTGCGTGACTGGAATTTGTGGAGTAGTTCGAATTGAAGTGACCTCGATCAATCTGCCGTAGAAATTGAGCGTCGATTCCGAAATCTTCTGCACCGCTGTTTACTCGCGCATGATTGTTCGAACTCGACGACGATGAGGAAGACCGTTCTCGTTGTACTCGAAAGTCTCCATTTCGCGATGTCACCCATTCATACCCATCCATTGGATGCCATTGTCCGTGTTCTTTGCTGGCCAGAATCTGATACTTCGGATGTCGTTTTCCTGATGCCCACCGAACGCGCAGATCTTCTGTAGATTTGGAAACCCACGCATGGCCTGGCATTGGTGTCCAGACTCCAGCCTCGGACGCCGCAAGAATGTGGTGGTTCGGATGGTGTTCTCCTGGCGTCCATTGAACGCGAAAGTCTTTTTCCGCCTTGCTGACCCAGTTGTAGCCAGGTTTTGGTTTCCATTTTCCAGCTTCGGATCCGGCATAGATGTGGTGGTCCGGGTGAGCTTCTCCGGGACTCCAGCGGACATCTCTCAGGCCCGTCCCCTCCACCCATGAATATCCGGGGGCTGGTCGCCACTTATCTTCCTCCGGTGCAGCCACAACGTGTTTGAATTTGGAGTGTGCCTCGCCCGGACGCCAGTCAAGTGACCGACCGAGATTCAGTTCGCCAGTCGGTTCACCGAGCAGGTCCACTTCGTAGTAGCGATGTGATCCGCTGTGGCGATTGTGGATTCTGAACTTCATACGATTTGGAGAGGCAAAGACCGCTTTGGTGCACTCCTTGCCTGTCCCGATTCTGACACCGTTGATTTCTGTGACTACATGTAAATACGGTGCTAGATGGTAGTACTGGTCATCCTCGGCACTGTAGATGTTCAGGCAGGGATATCCCTGGTAAGTCGCCGTCACCAGAGCGCCAGGTGGATCGTGATGGTCCTTCACGCCGATCCCGAATCTTGCCTGCGCGAATGCAGCTGTCGATGAAGCGACGGTGACAACAAGGAAGAAGACCGCGTTTCGCATGATCAGAATCTCCAGAGTAAGGAACGTGCCAGAGAGGGGCGATACTTGCCCCGGTTGCGTGGCCTTTGATCATGAGACGACGAACGAAACCAGAATTAAGCCCAGTCAATGCAAGTCGTGAAATTCGGGATTCGAAAGCGGCCATCGAATATCCGTAGCCTGGCCTTATCAGGCATCGAATCAGCTATTTTCGTTTAAGTCCAAACAGCAGCCGCTCTATGAACCGCACGATGGCATCGAGAAGCAGAGTTCACCTGCAAGCAAAGCGGGGGAATTCTGACTCGTTGGTGACAACGGCTTGACACGTACTTCTGAATTTATCGCCGACATTGCATTAACTCGATGGCATTGGTGCGTCCCATCGACATGACGTGGAGCTGCGACAGAAAATTCGAATTGAGCACACCAGTCTTGGCCTCAATTCAATGGACGGGGATCGGCACGCTGACTCGCGCTTCAGATGACGTATCTGGAGTCAGGCAAGTTGCTGGTGAGTTCGGTCATCCCTTAATGAAAAATTGAAAGACAAGGGGATCGCCATGCTGTTGAATCTGTTGGGAAACTACTTCCAGAATGTTCGATTCGCAATCTTGCGGAATTCACGTCGTCCGAAGCGGCGGTGGAAGACTGATCATTCGGAAGCCGCAATCCATCGCAGCATGGAGCAGTTAGAAGATCGTACGTTGCTGGCGGCGCAGCTGGTGACTTCTGAAGTGATGACAATGGAAGTCACGCCGAATCAGGAAATCACAATTCCTGTGACGTATCAGACGTTTGACGGAACGGTCGGCGAATTGGGAAGCCCGGCAGACCTTCAAGCTTTGACCCTTTTTAATCTGACACTTCATTACGATTCCAGCCAGCTGACATTTGTGCGTTTTGACAACGTGAATACGAACGATGGCCATCAAGGTGTTAATGATTCATTGGAATCATCCGTTACTCCGGATGCCGATTCGAGTACTGACCGCGTTGTTCAAACTTCTTTCTTCAAGCTCGGCGGATCATTTCCGGGTTCAGGGACAGCAGCAGAATTAAAACTCTTCGATGCCGTTTTCACAGTTGCATCTGAATTCTCAACATCGACTCAGTTAAATTTCGTCAGACAGGCAACAGGTAGAGTTGTCGGCGGCGGGACGTTCGAGTTCGTCGGTCAAGGTATTACTCTTGAGCCGGCACTGACCAACGACACCGCAGCGATGTCTGGAATCGATGACACCGCAGCGAAGTCTGAAATCGATGACACCGCAGCGAAGTCTGAAATCGATGACACTGCAGCGAAGTCTGAAATCGATGACACTGCAGCGAAGTCTGAAATCGATGACACTGCAGCGAAGTCTGAAATCGATGACACCACGGCGAAGTCTGAAACCGACGACACCGCAGCGAAGTCTGAAACCGACGAACTGCAAACAGTTGAACACTCCCTGCTTGACTCTCTATTCAGCACAGAGTTAGCGAACGGGTTCGAGACTATCACCTCTTCGATCCGGCTTTGATTAATTGTAATTCGCGACTTGTCCACAACCGTTCCTGACCAGAATTGCACCGAATACGTCATCTGCAGGCGAAAGTTTGATGACACTCTTCGTGGTCTGTGGACGTTCGCTTCAGCAGGGTGTACTCTCAAATGTGAAGTATTGGCTGGATAGAGCTGGTGAATGCAAGGAGGTCTTGAGAGAATCGGTCATGGTGGATTGGGCTGAGTTTTCGGTCCACACAGCAGTTTGGTCGTCTCAGCATGGTGGTTGACTGTACCAGCGAACGGAATTTGCAAGGGCCGGGTCGTCAAAACACGTTTCAAAAATATCGGTAACCAACATGCTGATTTCAAAGCCGAGAGCCGCTCGATTATTTGTTCGAAATTTCAGTGACAAACACTCACACCAACCGAAACGCAGTTTCGGACGAAAGTCATCTCATCGGCGAACTTCCAAGAACACACCGCTCGCCGAGCCTGCTTCCTGGAACTGGTCTGCTGGTTCAGTTGAGTCGCTGGAAGATCGGCTTCTCCTCAGTGGTACAACGCTCGGCATGGCAGTCGGTCTCGACGTTCAGACGTCCGGTCAGGCAGAGGTTTCTCATAGCCTTGCAGTGGCATCCGATGTGCGAATTTTTGCAGTGCCCCTCAATGCGGGGCAGGCCGTCACGGTTGATATAGACGCTGAGGTGCTTGGTTCGACGCTTGACGCTCTGGTTCGAGTGTTTGATCCGGCTGGAAATGAGGTTGCCAGCGTTGACAACCTTACTACTCGGAATGAGCGACCGCTCGATTCTCTGCAGCTCGATCCGGAACTGGCATTTCACGCTGTCACGACAGGGACATGGCACATTGGCGTCTCCAGTTCAGGGAATGCTTCCTACGACCCGGCAACTGGAACAGGAGTCAACGGAAACTCGATCGGAACGTTCTCGCTCACCGTCACGCTCGACTCTGGAGCGACCACCGAAACTGCAACACCGGTGAATGTCGTGGAAGGTTCGAGTGCTACTCTGACAGAGTCGATCGGCTCAGTGGGAGACCGGGACAGTTATCGAATTGACCTGACTGCCGGCCAGGTTGTGGAAGCGACCGTAAGTACTGACGGGCTTGCTGGTGATTTGCAAAGTCGCATTGAACTTTATGGACCGGATGTCAGAGGAGTGGCGGTCGTCGATACCGGTAGCTTTGATGCACCCTCGATCCTTTATCGCGTTACAGATACCGGCCCTTATTTCTTTGACGTTCTTTCAACGACGCGTCGAGATACTGCGGGCGATTACGAGGTCACTTTCAGAATTCTTAACGCGGCAGAGACGCCAGCCGATACCGCTGGAGACACCATCGACGCTGCCGCTGCCGTTGCAGTTTCCGAAGGCGAAACCGTCACCGTTTCAGCAGCAATCGACTTCAACAATGACGCCGATCTATTCGCAGTTGACCTGACAGAGGGACAGAGGCTGACAGTCGATCTCGATGCTGCGTCTCTAACGCCTCCCAGCGGGCTCGACTCTGTAATGGCCATCTTCGACGGACCTGGGAACCAACTGAGTTTTAACGACGATTCTGATGGGGCCGATTCAGCACTCGCATTTACCGCACCGTCGACCGGTCGCTTTTTTGTAGGAGTCAGCGGCTTCAGTCGGTTCAGTTCCGTGGCCTTTGACCCGACCGTTGCCGGCAGTGCGAAAAGTGCCAGTCGCGGTCACTACGATCTTACATTTTCGATTGAGGAAGCGGCCAACCAAGCCCCCACTCCAACCATCCGGTTCGTTTCAGCTGGTACTCCTGCTGCGGTCGTCGGCGGAATTACCCAGATTCCAATTGACGTGCCGCTGGCATTTGCAGTGCAGGACGTCAACGTCGAGCTGAGCCAGGACATACTCGCCAGTAATCTGAAGCTGACACTCATCAGCCCAACAGGCACTCGGATTTCACTGGTCAACAGTCCCGGATTCTTCTTTGATGAATTCGCTATGGTGACTCTGGATGACGAAGCATCCTCGTCGATCGATACTGCTTCATCTCCTTTTGACCCGGACACTAGCACTTTTCTTCCGGTCACTGGACGGTTCATTCCCAATATGCCGTTAAGTGCTCTCAACGGAGAATCGTCAGCGGGGACGTGGATTCTTGAAACTGAGGTCAACGGATTTGCATCCGGCCCCGTTTCGAACTTTGCAATTCAGCTTGAGCCACCGACAGAATTTGTAAGCAGCAACGTCCCTGTCACTATCGTCAATGACGCGACAGTGACCTCGCAATTGGTGATTGCCGATGACATCCCCATCGCGGATATCGACGTCGAGATCGACATTGCTCACGCATTTAATCTTGACCTTCGAGTGTTTCTCATCAGTCCTGACGGCACTCGTGTAGAACTGTTCTCTGATCTCAACGACTTCGGGCAGAACTTCACAGGAACGATTCTCGACGATGAGGCAGACGCATCGATTGTCGATGGGTCCAGCCCATTTTCCGGGCGTTTTCGACCAGAAGGAACACTGTCGGATTTCGATGGCAAATCGACCATCGGGACGTGGACATTGGAAATTACCGATACGTTTTTTCTGGATGGCGGAACTCTGAATTCCTGGTCGCTGCATGTAGTCCCCGGTACTACTGGAAATGTCGGTGGATTTGCCTTTCTGGATCTTGATCAGAGTAGCCTGCGTGGAGGGCTGGAACCGGGATTGGCCGGACTCAACGTGTTTGTCGACGCCAACAGCAACGGGCAGTTCGATGATGGTGAGCAGTCGGCAGTGACCGATTCGACCGGGGCGTATCTGCTGCGTGATCTGGTGCCCGGTAGCGTACAGGTCGTCGCGGAAACTCCTGCCGGGCTGACTCCGGTTTCTTCGGCTCAAACCGTTTCTGTTGTGGTCGGGCAGACGATCGCCGCAAACCTGGCATTTGGTGGCTCAAGTTCGATCCGGGGAACCGTGTTTTTTGACAAAGACGGAAGTGGTACTCAGTCATTCGATGAGTGGGGACTGATCGGTTCCACGGTATTTATAGACCGCAACGCGAATCGTGTTCCAGATGCTGGTGAACCGACCGCGATCACAAACATCGACGGGGCCTTTGAAATTGCCGGACTCTCACCGGGAGTGCATCAGCTTTCAATCGCCGGAAACCAGTTATCGATGGCCGGAAACCAGCCACTGGTTTCGCCAGCCGACAATCGCCTGTTTGTCACCACGACAGCGGGAACGGCAACCGAGTCGGCTAATTTTGCGGTTCGGTTCACTTCTGTGTTTGATAGTGAGCCGAATGACACTTCTGCTACCGCGACGCCCATTGCTCCCACGACCGCAACTAGTGGGGGCTTGACTGCGAATGATGTCGACCTCTACGAACTGACACTCAATGAGGGTGGCAGACTGCAGGTCCACGCTTCATCAGCTTCTGTTGCTCTCGACCTGCGACTTCGATTGCTGACGGAGGATGGAACGCCCATTCTGGTCAGCAACGGATCCCGCGGGGACAGCTCCGCGGCCAGCGTTGATGTGCATCTTCCCGCCGGGACTTATCGAGTCGAAGTCGTGGCAGAAAACGGCACAACTGGCGGGTACGGGCTTACTTCCGCCTTCTCGCCTGCCGAGCCTCCCACCTCAGCCATCACTCCGGCGCTGCCGACTCGCGGCTTCGAACGCGAATCTATCATTGCTGGTGACTTCAATCGAGACGGCATCATCGACCTGGCCACGGCGGACGTTCGACGCGCGCGGATCTCGGTGTTGATCGGCGAGGGAGATGGTTCGTTCAGAGATGCATACTCCATGACGGTCGACTCCGGACCGCGTTTCCTGGCCACTTTCGATCTGAACAATGACGGCATCCTTGATCTGGTTTCAGCCAATGGCGGACAGGACTTCTCAGCATTCAACAGTACCGTGTCGGTCTTCCTCGGAGTTGGAAACGGGACGTTTCAGCCGGAATACCGCATTCGTGTCGGGGAAGCACCACGCGAACTAACTGCAATGGACTTTGATGGCGACGGTGTACTCGACCTCGCCACAGCCAACTTCGAGAGTGACGACATTTCGATTTTGATCGGTCGCGGTGACGGCACCTTTCAAAGCGAGTTTCGAGTCAACGTCGGGACAGAACCTGAATCGCTGACGGCTGCGGACTTCAATCGCGACGGGAATGTTGATCTGGTCGTTGCAAATCGGCAGACGGACTCTCTGTCAGTTCTGTTGGGGAATGGCGCAGGGGGATTCACTGCCGGCCCGGATGCTCAGGTCGACAGCTTCTCCCGGACGCAGTCAGTACGACATGGCGACGTGAACCGTGACGGTTTCCTCGATCTGATTACGACAAACGAATTCAACTACGTCGAAGTGTTGCTCGGCAATGGGAACGGAACGTTCCAGACTGGAATCGAAGTACCCATGGGTGAAGATGCGGAAATGGCTTTACTGGAAGACCTGACCGGCGACGGCATTCTGGATCTGGTGACAGTTAACCGATTCAGTAACGACGTTTCGATCCGAGTCGGCACAAGCGATGGTGGCGATCTCTTCGGACCGGAAACTCGAATTCCCGTTGAGTTTGATCCGGTGATGCTGGTTGCGGGTGACTGGAACTCAGATGGTCTGCTCGACATTGCGGTCGCCAATCGTGGTGACCTCGTGCAGTTTCCGGGCGGAGGTGACGGTAGTATCTCGCTCATTCTCAATCGAGGTAATGGGGTCTTTCAGTCAGCTTCACCGGATCGCGTACTTGCGGATGACGCTCCCACGACGATTCAGATCGCCGATCTCAACAATGATGGTCGACCGGAGATTATCTCGGCAAACCAGAGCAGCACCGCAAATGATGGCAGTATTTCGGTACTGACTGGACTCGGAAACGGTGACTTCGAAGCAGTCACTCAACTTAACGTTAAAGCCCGATCCATCGTTGTAGCCGATGTGAATCGCGACGGACGACTGGACCTGGTATCCGTAAACGGTCGTGATTTCGGACTTCTTGATGCTCGAGCAAATGCGCGTGCCACGATTCCTGGTGTGGTCACCGTTCATCTTGGACTTGGCGACAACCGTTTCCAACTGGCCGGTAGCTTCGACGTCGGCATGAATGCCATTTCAATCGCTCTGGCTGATTTCAATGGAGATTCGATTCTTGATGCAGTAACGGCGAACGAATTTCCGGACGGCGAGACGTCGGAAAACGGAACACTTTCGGTATTGATCGGAAATGGTGATGGTACTTTCAGATCAGCAATTTCCATTGAGGCAGGCATCGGACCTTCATCCGTAGTTGCCCAAGACATCGATCTGGACGGCAACATCGATCTGGCAGTCACGAATCGTGGCGAATCCTTCGGACCATTCGGCCAGGCCGGGGCTGCCGATAACCGCGTGTTTGTGTATTGGGGAAGTGGCGATGGCACTTTTGAAACTCCGCAGATTGAACACGTTGGGAACGGCCCAAAGGAACTGATCGCCGTCGACCTGAATCTGGACGGTTCACCAGAACTGGTCACAGTCAATCTCGGCGCCCGCGGAGATTTCTTCGGAACCAATAACACGATTTCGATACTGTCTGCATCCGTGAATTCTCCACGGCAGTTTACCGCAACAACCGTTACCGTGCCGCAGGGGCCGACAGATCTCGTTAGTGGCGACTTCAACAGGGATGGAAACGTGGATCTGGCCGTTGCCGGGTCGACCGAGAATCTGGTGGGGGTTTTGCTAGGTGGCGGCGACCTTTCGTTTTCCACACCAGTCACGATCCCGCTGACGGCCGCGCTTCAGCCTGAGTCGCTCCAGACAGCCGATCTCAACGGCGACGGATTTCTTGATCTGGCGGTTGCCAATCTAAACTCCGACGACGTTTCGGTACTGCTCGGTGTAGGCGATGGCTCCTTCGTTCCAGCAGATCAGCTCGCCAACCTGGTCGATCAGACCGGCCCGCTCACTGCTGACGTGAATGCGGACGGTCACGATGATGTGCTGTCGATCGATCAGAACGGTCAGATTCTCGTCCGGGCCGGTCGCAGCAATGCCGATGGGCTGTTGGCTGCTCCGTTCGTACTGAATGCGAATTCGTCTGCTCGATCGATTACGACATTCCGAAGCGATCAGGAAACGCTTGTCGCGGCCGTCAGTCGCGATGGTCACGATCTGACACTGCACGGCTTCGATGAAGACGGGCGACCGGAAGTCCGACAGCAAACTGACCTGCCCGGCTTTGTTTCGGTGTTAGCTGTGGCCGATTTAACAGGAGATGGGCTCGACGATGTTGTTGGCGTTCTGCCTCTTGACAGTCAGATCGTTCTTCTTCGCAACGACGGTGCTGGAGGATTTGCAACTCCGGAACGGATTAACGTGGGCGAAGTTCCGGCTGCTGTCGATCTGGTTGACCTGGACGGTATTGGTGGCCTCGACATTGTCGTGACTTCGCGAAATTCCGCAGTTACTCATCTATTCGTGAATGACGGAAGCGGGAACTTCACGACACCACTCGTTTATCCAACGTCAGCGGGCCCCGTTGTGCTGAACCCGAGCAGTCAGCAGCTTGGATCACTGACTCGACCTGTTGGCCAGGATTCGGGAGATTTTGACGGAGACGGTTTGATCGACCTTCTCGTCGTCAATCAAGGCGAGCGTTCGTTCCGACTCCTGAAAGGCACCGGAAACGGCTCATTTGCAGCCCCTTCGATTGTCGCGTCGCCGATGACGGATTTTGACGGTTCCATCTTTGGCGGTCTACTGCTTTCCCGTGACGTGACGGGCGACGGACAGGTCGACCAGATCATTGCTACGGCCCCAGGTGCGAGCGTAATCACCATCATGAGACTCGACGATGGCTCGTCGCTTAGTGTGGAACAGGCACTGTCAACGGGGGCCAGCGTCGCAGGAATCTCCCTGGCTGACAGGAACGCTGACGGTGTGGACGACCTGTTCGTCAATACGTCCACAGGCGATCTGATTATTTTCCCCGGACTTACTGGTGGCGAATTCGGCGATTTTTTCCGAACTCAGTCGACCGTTCCAATTGCCGTCCGGGATCTTGATGGCGATGGAAAGCTCGATGTGATCACAGCGAACTCCGCCTTTGACCGTGTGAATATCGATTTTGGAGCAGGCGCCGGGGCCGACACAGTTCTTTCCGACAGCAACGCACCGTTCGCCGCACCGGGAGCGGTTGAACTGGGCGACATTAACGGCGACGGACTCGATGACCTGATCGTTGCCAATACAGGCGGTAATCAGGTCTTTCTTTTCCCCAGACTGTCCGCTCAGACGTTTGCAACCGAGCCGATTGTTCTGTTCTCCGGTACGAACCCTACGGGAATCACCATTAACGACGTAAATGCTGACGGACTCAATGATCTGGTTGTTGCTAATCGAGGTTCGAATGACGTCACCATCTTCGTGGGAACTTCGGCAACAGACACGGGCTTTGATTCTGGTCGCCGGCTGGCGGTCGGAACTGGTCCGGTCTCAGCAGACGTCATGGTCGATAGGACGACCGGCGCGGTCACCAGTTTAATTGTCACCAATGCGGACGCCGGCACGGTGTCGATGTTACCGGCAGTGCAGGGACTTGGCGGATCGATCTTTAATGATCAGGCGGCGTCTACAATTTCAATCGGGCAGACATCGAGCCAGGGCGGTCAACTTATCGGTAACAGTTTCGTGGCGACTAACCCTCTGAACGATACCTTCACTTTCATTTCCAATCTGGAAAACGCTTTCCAGACGGGGGCCGGTATCACCAGCTTCAGTTCCCGAGGAGACGAACCGTCATTTGCTTTGCCGACAGATTTCAACTTCGATGGCATTCTTGACTTGATTGTCGCCAACAGCGGCAATGGGAGTATCGTCCTGTTTGCCGGAGGGGACATCGGATTCGTCTTTTCTGACCTGTTGTCTGCACCGTCCCTCGCCCATCCGGCGGCTATGGATATTGCCGAAATCAATGGAGTATTGAACCTCTTTGTGACAGAAGAAGGCGAAGATGTCGCTTCTGTTTTTCAAATCGGGCAGCGTCGCAATTCGAGCTTTCCTTTCCCACAGGACTCATTGTCATCCTCATCACTGGTGACCGACGGATTCGGAGGCACAGGCAGTCAGATTCAGTCAACCTTAGCCGCGTTGACAAACCTTCTGCTCGCGAGCCTGAATCCGAGCGGCTGGCAGCAAACTTCAGCGTTAACCAGAAATTCACTAGACGGGCGTGCGCCAGGGTTCGGGCGGTGGCTCCAACGAGCGAACGACGCACTGTATTCCTTCATTTCCCCCTTGCTCACCGACAGAGGTATTGCAGAGGTCTTTCAACCTCGTGGAATCGAGCCAGCCAGCAACCTGATTCGCTCGCTTCTTCAAACCACCATCGTTACACCATTTCCCATTCTGGGGATACTGGTCAGCCCGTTGCTGTCTACTTCCGGAACCGTCGATGACAAGCCAGCCGCCGCTGATGTGGACGGTGCCGGAGACCTGGACGCTCCAGCCAGTCAGCCTGAATCCAAATCGAGTGACCAGCCAGCAGCCACTGACGGCAACGATCCAGAAAAATCCGCAGACTCCGCTTCCGCGTCGCGGTCCACTTCGCAGTATGATCCATCCTTTCCTGCCACAGAGCATGCTGTGTGGCGACAGGTTTCTGGTCGCAACGCGAGGAAGCTGGCTGCCGCAACCGGATTTGATTACCAGCGAATTGACGGTGCTTTTGCAGACGTCGCATCCCGGTCTTTTTTCGCGGAACGGTTATTTGACGAGGGGCTGGTTCGAGAACGGTGCGGCAAGCAACGGTCGGGAGGCTTAGGTGAAAATACGAGTCGACCTGCATTGAGCGCAGACCATTCAGGCCATCGCTTCAGACTGTTCAATCGCCAGCAGTTGGCAGTCAATACTGACGATGCCGCCGAGTTTGAATCAGCACGCGACAGCAACGCGACAGGCACTGTTTTGACAACCGTTGCCTTGATCGGGCACTACCTGAATCGTACTCAGCGGGGATCTGACAACGGACAGGTGACATCTCAACACCGGCGTCACGATAGCTTCGACACTTGGTAAGAGTCCGCCAGGATCTGCTTTACCGACCTGTTTCACATCAAGTCCTGAACCTGGAACTACGTTGCAGTTCCCACTGAGCTGATGGCTCGATGGAAACGGCAGGGCTCAATTGGCAAAGGGAGTCGCGGCGTGACAACTTTCTGTGACCGAGAAACTGTCGCAATTGCTCCGGCCCTGACACCATTATTTTGTATGCTGCTCTTTGTCTGCGGGATGACGATGGCCGAATGCCAGGCTCGTGATTCAGGGACACCAACGTCGGTCGACAACGCAGCTGTCAACCGGTCCACCGCGCAGTCAGTTTCAAGAGCGGACAGCATCGTTCGCCGAGCAGAGGCGGCTTTCATGCAAAGTCGTGTTCCGGAGGCTGTTGATCGCTATCGGGTAGCCCTGGAACTGCTTGACGATGCTTTGGCAAGGATGCCCAGCGATGGCTCTGACGAAAGGCTTCTGGAGCAGGCTCGAACGCTGCGGCAGAAATCGCTGTATGCCCTGGCTCGAGTTCTTCGCCGACAGGGCGAACATGCTGAAGCACTCAACTACGCGTTGAGAGATCACGAAGACCTGCTGAAGCGAGACAATCCCTTGCTTCAACTGATTCGGCAGAAGAGCGCCATAGGTATCATCACAGACTTGATCGCGCTTTCGGATTATCAGCGTGCTTCCGCGATGCTCGAAGAACTCACGCAGGACTCTGACGTGTACGGGCCTCTTAAAGATGTGCAACGGATTTTCTGTGTCGCTATGCAGGCTGTCATCTCCGAACAGACCGGCAACGACGACCAGATCGATTCACGCTGGCGGGAAGTCGGTGCTGAAGCGACTCGCATGCTGGCTCGAATCGCCGGGTCACGCGGCAGGCTGGCCGACCTGTGGGAACCGACTCATGCGCTGCTTGTTGCTTCAGGTGATGCGCTGAGTCCGAGCGGCGACCACCAGGCCGCTGATTATCTGCTGGCGAAATTTTCAATCCGAAAGGATGAGGCCGGACAACGCAGTTTTTTTTCCCGTATGGCTTTGCTGAGTATCCTGCGTCGGGACTTTGAAAACGCCGAACGTTATCTGCATCGTGCGTTGCCTCTGGCTGGCGGAACAAATCTTGATCAGCGGCTTGCGAAATCTCAGATTCTTTCCAACCTCGCGATGTGTCTGAACACTCAGCAACGACACGAGGAAGCTGCGACGTACTGGACGAAATCGGCTGCGGTCTACGAATCGTGTATCACGGAATTAGAGGTGGATCGCGAGGCTGCGTTACCAGGACTGCTGATTCAGCTCGCAGGAATCTACCGACGGCTTGAGCAATACGACCGGGCGCGATCTGTCGCTCAGCGATTGCTCGACTACCGGCTCAGGAGTGTCGGTGAGAATCAGCCGCTTACGATGGAAGCCCGAGCAGCACTCGCCACCACAATGGCAACCGGTGGTCACCATGCTGACGCACGTCCGCTGCTGGAATCGGTTGTTCGTTTCTGGAGAGAGCGTCAACCATCGGACGATGCCGTCCTGGCGAGAACGTTGAGTAATCTGGGTGCTGTCGAAAAGGCTCTCGGGAACGCAACTCGAGCCAGAGAGCTGTTTAATGAAGCGCTTCAGTTGCAGCGAAATCGACTGAAGGGTCAGTCAGCCGATCCAGTTCTCGCAATTGCCTACAGCAATCATGCAGGCTCTCTACTTGACCAGGGCCGCTACATCGACGCGGTTCAGCAGTACGAACAGGTGTTGCGAGTCTGTGATGGACTGGGGAACCGAGCCGCCAGCTTGAAGACGACCACGTTACTGAATCTCGCCAACGCTTATCGCAGTCAGGGGCAGTATGAACGAGCACTGGAATTTGCTCGTCAGGCAATGGAAGAGTATGGCACCTGGTCCGATCCTCACTCACCTGGAGCCATCCCATTTCTGAAAAGCCTGGCCGCCATTTATCGGGAAACAGGACAGTTCCCACTCGCCTACGAAAAGGCCAGAGAAGCCCTGGAGATTATCCAGCGGCAGAAGAACCAGACGCAGCCACTGCTGACCGCTTCGGTGCACGCGATGTTGGCCAGCGCCTGCGACCTCGGCGGTGCCGCTCCGACCGCAGAGTTCCACTGGCAAACTGCTCAAGCGATCTACGAGGCTCACCAGCAGCCATTGCCTGTCGCCCGAATTCTGAACCGCCGGGCTGTCATCGCTCTGGCTGACAATCGGAATCTGGAGGCTGAAGAGTTTCTGACAAAAGCACGCCAGTTGCTCGACCAGATGGATGCTTCCACCATCGAGCTGCACAACGTTCTCGCAAACCAGGCAGAATTGCAGCGTCGACAGAACCTCCGCGTCGAAGCAAATCGCACACTCGCACGGGCACTGGCGATACTGGAACTACCACGTCAGGAAACTTCAGGAGCTGCAGAAGAGCGGGCGCAGTTTCTGGTCAGATTCGGTAGTGCCTACGACAAGGCGATTGACTGGGCAATCGAAGACGGAAATCTGGCAGACGCTTTCGCACTCGTGGAACGCCGACGCAGCCGAACACTGCTCGACGACTTCCGGGCCAGAGGCGTCAGCCTCCACCAGATCGCTCTCGACAGCGAGGGACACTCCGTTGCCGAAGTTCAACAACTGCTTGACGACGAGGAACAGCTTCGCGCCAAAATTTCGAACGTTCGGCAGCAGTTATATGCTGGTTCTGCTGGTGAAAAGTCTGAAGCCGACCGGACTGCAAACGAGGCACTGCTCACCGACTTCACCAACAGGTACCACGAGGTCGTCACCGAGCTGCGCAGTCGCAATTCCGCCTGCCGCGAACTCCTCAGAAACGCCGCACTACCGATCGATCTGGACCGGTTTCGTTCATTGATCGGCGAGAATCAGATTGCCCTGGTGTGGCTCGTCGGACGCGATTCAAGCCATGTAATGGCCATCGGACGGAGTGCTGACGACACTCGCAGTTTTCGACTGAAGATCAACACCGCTCTGCCGCAGTGGGTCGACATGCTGGTCCCGAAAGATTCGAAGTCCGGAGTACGCGGCATTGAGCGAACGACCACCGTTACCGGCGATCAGCTTTCCGAAACAGCTTCGATAAACAGTGAATTCAACACCCACAAGTGTGCGAGGTATGTCGAGTGGTATCGGCTTCAAATCGAGCAGCGTAAGGCTTTCCTGACACGACCGACTGACAAGGGTGAAGCCACATGGGTTGCTGGCGTGGATGATGTCACTTTCGAACACGTGACGGGATTTTCGGAAGCAGTGCTGCCTGTGGAACTGCGAGCATGGGTCGCCGAACGAAATCCAGATTCACTGATCATCATTCCCGATGGGCCGCTGCACCGTCTGCCACTCGAAGCCCTGGTTGTGCATCATCTGAAAGACGGACAGCAACAATCAGTCAATAAACAGCCAAAGACCAGAAGATACGCCTATGCTCTGGAAGCTCTGCCAGCCATGATTTATTCGGCGTCGGCATCGCTGCTTGCTGAACTGCACGATCGCCAGGAAACGTCCCTCAGCCTGCCTAAGGCTCAGGCCGGGAACACAGTCGCCGAGACTGCTTCCGACGCAAACGCCCCGCTCGAACTATTGCTGGTGGGAAACCCGACTTACCCGGAGAACTCACTGCAACTGACTGCGTTGCCAGGAACGGAGAACGAATGCCGTTCGATTCTGTCGTCGGTCGCTGGCGGCGTATTAACTCCAAAGATGCTGCTCGACGACAAAGCAACGGAGCAGGCCACCCGCGAGAATCTCGTCACCGCACAGTTCGTCCACCTCGCCGCCCACGGCCTGGTCGATGAGACTTCTGGCAATCTGTTTGGTGCGATCGCACTCAGCTCGCCTGCGCAGAATTCGGCCTCGAACCCAAACCACGCATCCGACCAGCCACTTAAGATTTCAGATGCCAATGACGGCTTTCTCACCTACAACGAGATCGCTGAACTCGATCTGTCGCGCTGTCGGCTGGTTGTGCTCAGTGCGTGTCGAACGTTTGATGGTCCACGTCGTCCAATGGAAGCAGGCACCAGTCTGGCTCATGTATTCCTGTCAGCCGGAGCCCGAAACGTCATCGCCAGCCACTGGAACGTCGACGACGAATCAACCGCCGAACTGATGAAGACTTTCTATTCGATGCTGATTGACAGTCAGCCCGCAAAGCAGCTGGACTTGCCTGCGTCTCCACTCCATGCAGCTCGCCTCAGACTTCTTCTGGATGCCCGCTGGCAGTCGCCCTGGTTCTGGTCGCCGTTTGTGTCTGCCGGTTCAGCCAACTGACACTGGAACGCTGAATCAACTGCGGTCGTTGACTCCTGAAATTCACGTCCATGTCACCACCATTCTCAATCCCGACGATTCAGAAGATTTTCGTCCAGGCGAATGATCGCCGTAAAAATCAGACAAGAAACGAGTCTCATCAGAATGCGAAATAAGCGTTAAACGATAACCGTTTGACTTGACATGTAAACAAAATATTCGAACACTGGCTGGCAATTACAGCGATGCGGTCAACCTTTGCAGGCAACCAGGTTGCCCCATCTTTCTGAGATATTCCGAATCTACGGGCCACTCTTTATGAGATTCGTTGAGCTGAATAGCAGCCGTCCTTCAGCGTGGCACCATGCCGTAACGCATTCAAAAGAATTCGACAAAGTTCCTTTTGCAAGACTTAATTCTTTAATGCCTGCACGTCTGACTTCAAAGCGATGATCCCTGATCGCCTTCCCCAATTCAGTCACCGACGCCCTGAGGAGTACAGAAATGCTGCTATCAAACTGGAAAACAAGTTTGCAAAGCCGCCTGCTGTTTAGCCCTGACTCGCGTCGCCGCCGAAGTTCAACTCGCTGCTCACAAAGTCAGCCATCAGTACAGATTCTCGAAAATAGAACCCTGCTTACACCGGACTTAGTGGGATCCTACTTAACAGCACCATCGCAAGTGCAACCGGGAGAGCGAATCTATGTCGAGCACGTATTGGGGAATCAAGGAAGCACTAGCGTTACGTCCGTTTTTTATGTCACCCAACGTCTTGAAGATCTCAATGGCAACACAGTAGTAGTGCTCGCTGGCGATGGTTCTGGTTTCGCTGGAATACCAGGTCTTGCTGCTGGCCAGAGTCGCATACAAGCAGATAGGTTTAATCTTCCATCGACACTCTCAAACGGCCAATATCGACTTGTTCTGACCGTCGATTCCAGGGGCAGAGTATCTGAATCGAATGAAAGTAATAACGTTGCAACCAAGCTCATTCAGGTTGGTCAGGTAACTACTCCTGAGGTTTCTGTCGCTGGCCTGAGTGGCTTGACAATTTTTGATGGAGACACAAGTCCGTCGTCAAGTGACGGTACGAATTTCGGGGTCGTGACCGCTGGTGGTAGCACCTTGACTCGAACGTTTACTGTTTCCAACACAGGAACTGGAACGTTGACAACGTCTAACTTGACGGTGCCGTCCGGATACACGGTGACGAATACACTTTCGAGTTCTATTGCGGCTGGAAGCAGCGACACGTTCAGTGTTCAGTTAAACACTGCCTCTGCGGGGACGAAGTCAGGGCAAATTAGTTTCACGACCAACGACAGCAACGAGAGTTTCTACAACTTCAGCATCACAGGCACAGTCAACTCTCCTGCTTCGACACCTGAGGTATCAGTCACCGGTTTGAGTAGTCTGCCAATTTCAGACGGTGACACGAGCC
>CAXBME010000053.1:0-26248 GCA_963976765.1 uncultured Planctomycetaceae bacterium | reverse complement strand
ACGCGTGTTCTGAATTCACAGTCAACCTCTCGTGCCCGGTGATTGCGGGCGTTATCTGGCAACTGGTGCTCGGTCGAGAAATCATGCTGACAATGGTGCTCGGTCAACAATGCTGCACAGTTGAAGCTGCCGCTTTCGATCGAAGGTTCGGCTTCGCGATTCAAGTTCCGTCACGCGACTGGTGCTCGGGCGAATTGTCATGCTGACAAAGGTGCTCGGCCATCAGCGTCGCTCAATCGTCGCCGCCGTTTCTCATCGAACGTTCGGCTTGCCGATGAAAACAAACACGCCCACTAGACAACTGAATCGGCGTCTGGCAAACTTGCGTTTCGTTAACACTGAGATGGTCCTCGGTCAAAACGGTGCTCTGGCAAAAGTGCTCGGTCAAAACTCTGGTCCGCAGCCTGCATCACTATTTGAAACCGGTCCTGCCAAACCAGATAACAATGCAATGCACCGGAGCACTCGCTCACGTGTGTTCTGAATACACAGTCAACCTCTCGTGCCCGGTGATTGCGGGCGTTATCGTGCAAACACCATCTCCGCCTTATGTCAGATTTCCAACGATTCATCAGGTCGCGAATTCTTCTGCACCCAACAACGTGGGCCACTGCTCTCGCCGGCGGCACGTACGGCGGCGTTGAAATGTACCATATCCGTGAAGGGCACCGCGCAGCGGGCTCTGAATTGCAGTTTCCTTGGTTGTGGATGGATCGAGTTGTCAACTTCTCGTTTGGTGCCGGGTGCCAACTGTTGTTCTTTGCATGTGCCATCTGGGCTATTGTGGACTTTGTTGACGAACAGAATGCGTGGATACGGCAAGCATCTGCAGTAGCCGCCTATCTCGCAGTCAATTGGCTGAGGCAATACCTGTGAAGTCATACTTCGACATTCGCCCTCCTGGCGGCGGAATCGCGTGGATCGCTGGTTGCTTTATCTTTGCGTCACTGTGGTTTATTGCCACCGGCGGCGACTCACCGGCCATGCAGAGATATGCAGCTGCCTTTCTGCCAGTCGGCATCGGCCTTTGGCTCAAGCACTCGTGGGCACGCTGGATTACATTCTCATTCTTTTCCGTTGTTGCAGTCCTGTATATCGTGATGGTATTTGATAAGGGCATAACAGTCCGCCACGCGGTGAAAGGACTAATCCTCGCCGGAAGTCTATTTGCCCTTTGGGACTGGGACGTTTACCCTCAAACGTCGCCTGAGGAAGACGAAACACGATAACAATGCGTTGCACCGGAGCGGCGGTCGACGCGGGTTTTTCCATTGCCAAGTCGTTCGCCGCCGCCCGGTGAACGCGGTCGTTATGCAACTATATGTGGCCCCATATTCCATGAACCGAATTGACCTGCTAACCGAGAATTTTCAGTCTGTTCGACGATACACAAACATGGTGATTGACGGAATTCGTCCAGACGATTGGTTTCGCGTTCCCGATGTGTGCCCCACCCATATTGCCTGGCAGATTGGCCACATTACGATTGGCAATTACGGACTGGCCCTTGCGATTCCGCGGGGCGACCGTCCGGATGACGTTGAGCTGGTTCCGGTATCGTTTCGCGAAAAGTTTGCGAGAGATTCGACACCTGACCCAAATCCGAGTGCCTACCCGCCGGTTGAATTGATCATGGCGACATTCGACCGCGTCCATGACCAAATACTCGCAGAATTACCCACGTTCACCGATGAGTTGCTCGATGACTCTGTCCCTATCGAGCATCCGATGTTTAGCACTAAGTTTGGCTCGTTGCTGTGGAGCATTCAGCACGGGTACACACATGCTGGACAAATCTCATTGCTGTATCGTCTGAATGGGGGCGCGCCGAGGTTCTAAACTATAACGTGCGTGAGTTCACCGCGTGACATAACAATTGCGTGAACCGGAGCGGCGAATCCGGTCGTATTCATAATCAACGCGTACCGTCGCCGCCCGGTTACGCTTGGCGTTATGCTACTAAGAGGCTTCACCGGTGGAACATTACATGACGTCGCTTGTCGTTGGCGCAAGTGGAGCGACTGGGCGTCTACTCGTTGAGCAACTGCTAAACCGTGAGCATCAAGTCAGAGCGGTTCTGCGATCATCCTCCAAGCTCCCCGAGGCGCTCCTGAAACACCAACACCTGCATGTGATTGAGGCAAGTATATCGGACGCAACTGACGCCGACATGGCCGAATTTGTCAACGGCTGTGATGCTGTGGCATCTTGTCTTGGCCACAACTTGACACTTAAGGGAATCTTTGGACATCCTCGCAGGTTGGTCGCCGATGCCACACGACGGTTATGTGATGCTGCAAAGGCAAACAGCATGGAACGACCCACCAAGTTTGTGCTAATGAATACGGTGGGGAACTCTAACCGTGACCTTTCCGAGCCAATTTCGTTTGCCCAAAAGTGCGTCATCGCGATGCTTCGCGTCGCTCTCCCTCCACATGCCGATAATGAGATCGCGTCTGACTACCTCCGAACCGTGATCGGTCAAACCGACCAGACAATCGAGTGGGCGGCTGTCCGACCTGACGGCCTCACCGACGAATCGGCCGTCAGCGAATACAATGTTTTTCCTTCACCGACGCGAAGTGCTATCTTCAATTCAGGCAAAACCAGCCGAATCAATGTCGCTCACTTCATGGCTGAACTAATTGCAGACGACGACACGTGGACAAGATGGAAAGGTCAAATGCCCGTCATCTACAACGTGGCATAACAAAATGTTGCACACGGAGCCGCGGGCCGCGCGGGGTTTTGCATAGGAACGTCGGGTACTGACTGAATAAGTGCGGTGCTAATTGGTAACTTTCAAAGTGGCCGCGAGTTCTTCAGGAACTGATTCGCCACGAATCGATCGAAACTACGATGAACTTCCACGTCGGGCAGGATTGTCAATCAACGGCGATGGAACTACATCGAGCGGTCAAGCTTGATTCCGACTGTCGGCTGGAAGGTGGCCTTTCTGGTAACCCCTCAGCGGGAACAAAAAAGGACTCACGCCAGTTCGACGTAAGTCCTCTCACAATCTGAGTACGGGAGGGGGGACTTGAACCCCCACGTCCGAAGACACTGGATCCTAAATCCAGCGCGTCTGCCAATTCCGCCACTCCCGCGTTTGTGGCCTCGCGCGTAGGTTACAGTTTCCCCAGGCCAGACGACAACTGCATTGGCAGCCACTTTCTGCAGACGTTTGCGAACATTCTTCTGAATCGAGCAAAGACGGAAACCCTGGACGGATTCAGGGGTTGCCGAAAAAGCGGCTGGTACCCCACCAGTTGAACGAGGTCACGATTCGAAAATAATCGGCAGCATTCGGACGATGTTTCGAGCGTCATCGATACCGCGATGCGGTCGCCCTTTGAAGATCAGGTTGTGTTTCCTGAGAACTTCTCCGAAACCCTGACCTCGCTTCAGTCCGAATCGATCTGAGTACCGCCTCTTCAAATTGACGTGTCGGCTTCCGAACAACCAGGCAACTTTGTGGAAGACACAGTCCCGTTCGAATTGCCGACGGTCGTACTCACCCCAGGAGCAGAATACGGCGTCGGGATAACCAGACAGCCAGGCAGCCAGCCGGGACATTGCTTCGACAAAGCCAACGGCGGAGTAAACGTCCGATGGCTCGATCCCTGTCAGCTCACGACAGAACGCTGTCAGCTCAGGATGCCGGACAGGGCGAACAAAGGTCTGAAACTCGACGATCGGCTGAAACGTCTTTCCGTCGGCGATGACGGCTCCAATTTCAATGATTTCCATTTCCTCGCGAGGAAACTCGCCGCCGTTGCAGCAGGTGGCTTCCAGGTCGATGACGAGCCAGCAGTTCGGTGAATTTAGTGGCATGTTGGTCATGAATCGACCGTACAAAGTCGTGATGTCTGACGGGAAATTCTGTCGCAAGCTCAGGGGCACTTCAGGCGGCTGCGGTCTGTTGTCGCGATGGTCTCTGGTGGCTTTATCGATATCGCCTTTCGAGGCCAATGTACGAACTGTGCCGGTTCTTCACCCGTCCGGGCGAGGCACCAGGTGGCAGATTCCGCAAACATCTCACGGATCGCCACCTTTCATGCCGAACGTTGTTTCAAATTCAATGCCGTTCCAGTTGTGTCGTGCTAAGGAACGATGGTGAGAGTGCGCGGGTTCGCCAGATCTGGCTCCCCTTCTCTTCCCTTCACCCGTCCCGCGAATTCAACTCGGGCTTGGCTCATGTCAGAATCAACACTTCGACCACATTTTGTCGGCACTCTATCTTCGCCAGACAACGAACTCGAAACCTCCGTCCGCACCAGTCTGCAAAAGACCGGCTATCACCAGCTTCGTCGACTGGACGTCGTGGTTGAGAACGGGCAGGTTCGACTGAGTGGTCGCCTGCCGCAGTTCTATCTTCTGCAACTTGCTCAGCAGGCCGTCATGAAGACCGAAGGCGTGCTGAACATACAGAACGGCATTCAAGTCGTTCGCGGCTAAGCCAGCTTTCCCTGACAATCGGGCGCCGGATCGAAGCGAGACACTACGCCAGCAGCTTGTCGACCACGCTTCCCGGCTGGCCATCGAGCAGTGTCTGCTCTCGACCGTTCCGTTTGTAGGTCAGCTCCGGAGCGTCGATACCGAACAGGTGAAGCAGCGTCGCGTGAATGTCGTAATGATTGACAACGTCGTCGACTGCGTGGTGTCCCCACTCGTCAGTCGTGCCGTGGACGTGGCCAGCTTTGAATCCTCCCCCCGCATACCAGTGCGAGAATCCGTAGGTGTTATGGTCTCGTCCGATTTTCGCCGGACCGGCATCGTTCTGGATGACCGGCAGGCGTCCCATTTCACCGCCCCATTGCACAACCGTCGAATCCAGCATTCCAAGCTGCTTCAAATCGGCGACCAGCGCCGCCGAGCCTTTGTCGACTTTCTTACAGGCTGCCGGGAGAGCGCTGCGGATCGAACCGTGGCTGTCCCATAACTGGTTCTGCGTAAAGACCTGCACAAAGCGGACGCCTCGTTCAACAAGCCGCCGAGCGATCAGGCATCGACTGCCGTACTCGGCTGTCGTGCCGCCGTCGAACATTCCGTACATCGTCTGGACCGATTTCGATTCCCTACTCAGGTCCATCGCTTCGGCCGCTGCCGTCTGCATACGTGCAGCGAGTTCGTAACTTTGAATTCTGGCTTCCAGATCGAGCTGCCCTGGTCGCTGCTCAAGATGCCGGTCGTTCAACTTTTCAAGAAATGCCAGCGAGCGATCCTGAACTTTTCCACTGAGATAACCTGGCGGCTGAAGATTCAGAATCCTTGGCTCCTGAGCACGGATGACGGTGCCCTGATAAACTGCTGGCAGAAAACCATTCGACCAGTTTTCAACACCCATCACAGGAAGCTGGCCAGGATCGATCAACGCCATGTAGGCCGGAAGGTTCTGGGTCTCGCTGCCGAGTCCGTAAGTCAGCCAGCTTCCGATCGATGGTCGACCGCCGAGGACTCGACCGTTGATCAACGCACGGATGGACTGCCCGTGATTATTCACGCCGGTCTTCATTGAACGGACCAGACAGATGTCGTCAGCAATTCCGGCGATGTTCGGAATCAGCTCGGACAGTTCCATTCCGCATTCGCCGCGGTTTCGAAATTCCCAGGGACTTGCAAAGACTTTGGAACTTGCCTGCGCCGCGTTGTCGTACTTAATCTCGCCGGGAAACGCCTGGCCGTCCCACTTCTTCATCCCGGGCTTCGGATCGAACAGGTCGTGGTGCGAAGGTCCTCCCTGCATCCAGAGCGAAATCATCGCCTTCGCTTTGGGCTCGAAGTGCGGCTGCTTCGGAGTCTGATCAAAAGATCGAGGTTCAAGTTCAGGCTTCGCCGGCCTGGCAAACGCGTCGTCCTGCTGAATCAGCCAGGCCAGTGCCAGACTTCCTGCGCTGAACGAGCTTGTCCCGAGAAACTCTCGACGGCTGATTCCGTTTTCACTCATGCAATCACCGGCTCTGCAAGACGCAAATTCAATATCCAGTACCAGTACCAGATTCAACATTCTGATGCCGGATGCACCGCTTGATCAACAGCCAGCGGCACTGGCAGAGCCAGGTGCACACTTTCTCCAACGAATTCGTCAGGCGTCGAGCGGTGCGACGTCGCGGTACTTTCCGGCGAAGTAGAGCAACGGATCACCTGAATTCAGCTCTCCAGCGACGATCTCTCCGATGAAGATGTCGTGGTCGCCGCCGGGCAGAATTTCGGTCAGTTTGCAGTCAACCCAGCCCAGGCAGTCCGCGATGATCGGCGCTCCAGTTTCCGCCGTCCTGATACTCAGATCCGAAAAGTCTTTCGGTCCAGGAGAGGCGAACTTGTTGGAAACGCTTTGCTGCTCTGAGGTCAGAATGTTCATGGCGAAGCATCCCGCATCTTTGATAGCCTGATGCGAGCCGGCTTTCTTATCAACGGCAACCAGCACCAGCGGCGGGTCGAGCGAAAGGGATGTTACGGCATTAGCCGTCAGGCCGGTGGGAGGATTGCTGTTTGTCGTGACGACGGTTACGCCCGTCGCGAAGGATCCCATGATGCGTCGCTGTTCAAGAGGGTCAAAGGCCATCACTTACTCCCGATTCATTTTTGACTTTAAGACTTCGGTAATTGATGTGCGGACGTCGCGGAGCGTCGTCGGCTGCATGATGATTCGCGACGAAGCGTTCAAGTTCAGTTGGTTCTCGACGCCCTTCTCGGCGGCGGCAACAACAATAACAACGGCGGTACCCTTCAGGTTGCACCAGCGCAAGGCCTCATCGTAGATATCTTTGTTGTCGCCATCGCCGACGGCTTCGCCCATCAGTAACAGGCAGTCGGGCGGGTTGTTCTTAATCCGCGTCAAAGCCCGATCCCAGGCTGTCAACATCAACACCCTGAAGCTGTGCTTCGAGAGGTAGTCTCTCAGCATATCCTGCTGCTTGACCCGGTACTCGACACAAAGCACCGTTGAAAGTCGTGGAGTCTGTTGGGTCGCTTCCTCCGGAGTTTCGGCGCCGAGAGCCTTCAAGGCCACTCGTAAATCGACCAGCAACTCCGTTGCCGACTGGTAGCGTTCCTGAGGAATAATTCTCAGAAGCCGGTCAATGATATCCGCAACGTGAGGGTTGATATTCGGATCGGCTCTGCGAACCGGGCGGATGCCTGAATACCTCGAAAACATCTTTCGGTCTTCGAGGCTCTTTGTTGGTGGGTACGGGCTGGTGCCGGTTGCCAGTTCGTAAAGCACCGCTCCCAGAAAAAAGAGATCACTGCGAGGATCGTTTCGAGGAGCACCAGTGTGCTTCTCCAGTGTCGCGTATTCAACAGCCTGAACATCGTTGCTGCTGCTTGAGTCGTCGTCACCAGCGAGGCCGAAGTCGACCAGCTTGGCAACGCCCTTACTGCTCATCAGAACGTTGGACAGCTTGAAGTCACGATGCGTCATGCCCTTGCTGAGTGCGTATTCGAGCCCCTCGGCCATGTCGGTCGCACAACGCAGCAGGTCCGCCGGTTGAAACTTGCCGCGGATGTTGGCGAAGTCTCGCAGGTTGCCGCCTTCCACAAATTCCATCGTGAAGAAGTGGTCGTCGCCTTCCGTGTCAACGCTGTAAATCGGCACAATATTCTTATGTTGTAGCTTCATGCACAGTTCCGCTTCCCGATGGAAGTGGGCAACCGACTGCGGGTCGTCCAGGTACCGGGTGCGGAGAACTTTCAGCCCGACGATCTCGCCGGTGTCGATCCGACATCCGCGAAACACGCGAGCAAAGCTGCCCGACGCATTTTGATACATCAGCTTGCAACCACCCAGAACCAGCGGAGCATCCTCGTCGCTGCTGAGTTTTGAGACCTGATAAGAGGTCAGCAGATGTTGACGCTCCAGAGCTTTCAGCAACGATTTTGGCTCAGACGTAATCGGGTTGCTCGCCTGACAGCTGGCGAGGTCCTCTTCAGTTACCAGGCGAAGCTTGAGCAGCTCGCGAGTGAGATCGTCTGTCGTGGCAAACTGCATTTATTCGGAAGCTGCTAAGGCAATGAACTCAAATCGTGACTCGTTATTGAAGCTGTCTGACGGCGAGTCTGTGGAAGGGATGCAGGTTGAGTCTAACACCGGCATGCACTTTCTGGTCAGCAGGATAAAGCCCACGCCGACATGGGCCAATCGATCTGTGAAGAAATGAACCATCATTAAGCAAAGAGAGGCATTTTGAAGCATTCTCATGACAAATTCGCCGTAATCACAGGCGTTACTCGAAGAAAGCAAACTCTGCGCCAACGACAATTTCAGTTTATGACGACAGCTTCCCAGCCTGCGAACGGCGATTTTGCGTCATTTGCAAACAACCGATCGACGGGCCTCTCAGCGAAAACGAGATAGCCCCGGTTTGACGCCTACGTCAGAGCAGGAGTTCCGAAACGGAGTTCTCCAGACGCGACTGTCGCCTTCCATTCGAATCGTGAACCCGGCCCTGCGTAGTTAAAAACGACGAGGTCAGCGAGCGATCCGCTCGAAAGACGAACCTCTTCGCAGCCAAGCAATCGACACGGGTTTCGTCCGGCCATATCGAACGCTTCGCGCAACGATAAATCGGCAACGCTCAAAGCGTGAGCGACGCAGACGTCGGTTGCGAGACTCGATCCTGCCAGCAGCTGATTTTGCCCGGCGATGACGATGCGACCGTCTTTGAGAATTTCGACCTGCCCGGAAGCGGCTTCGTACGTCCCCGGCGGACAACCTGCCAGTCCAGCGGCGTCGCAGGTGATGACGATGTTCGATTTTCCTTTGGCGGCGATGAACGATCGAATTACCGAAGGCGGAAGATGATGTCCGTCCGGAATGATGCTGGCCATCAGCCGCGAATCCCCGAGCTGGTCCCAGATGTAATTCGGGTGCCGTCGCATCTGGCCATGAGCACCGTTTCCTAAGTGCGTGCTCAGACGCGCTCCGGCATCGGCAGCGGCGGCAATCTGATCCGACGTTGCGCCCGTGTGGCCGATCGCGATCGTAATTCCGGATGCGACTGCCTTTTTAATAAAGGCGACAGCTCCGTCGGCTTCCGGAGCAAGCGTCACCAGACGGATTCGCCCACCGGCTGCGTCCTGATAGTGGCAGAACTCGTCCCAGTCGGCAGCTCGAACGTGCTGCAACGGATGGGCGCCTCGAGGGCCGTCTTCACGCGCGATGTACGGGCCTTCCTGATGACACCCCGCAACCATCTGATCGACCCAGCGTTCCTGCTCGCACGCCTGTCGAATGGCTGAAAATCCGGAGATGAAGGCTTCGTGTGATGCAGTCACCAGAGTCGGCATCAGGCGAGTAATGCCGAACCTGTAGTGCGGCTCCAGCGTGCGGATGACTTTTTCCGGAGTCAGTGACTCGTCGCTGAACCATGTTCCGCCATGCCCGTTGATCTGCAAATCGAACAGGCCGGGAGCGATCAGTGGCAACTTCGCGGACGCTGTCTGCGGAACAAACGGCTCAACCGACTTGATGCGGTCACCCTCGGTGGTGATGCAGACAGTTTCTCCGGTGTCGTATCTTCGGCCATAAATCTGCAGCATTCTTCAAACTCCTTGTCCCATTTCAGATTGATCTTCGAAGCTGCCAGCCATGGTAGGCCAGCCTGCGTCGGTGTTCGATTCTCCGTATTCCTTTGAACCTGTCACGTGGTCGCGTAGACTTCCGAGCCGATACGGAAGAGCGTTTCATCAGTGAAACATCAGCCCCGAATTTAAGGGAGTTGCAGTATGGGTATCCTCGCAGAAGAGTGGTCCGAATGGCACTTTATCGGTGCCTTCTTCATCGGCGTACTCGGCCTGGTTGGACTGGGCTTTGTGTTCATGTTCTTCCGCTATTTCAAGCTGTGGTTGCGAGGCTTCGTGACCAAAGCGGGAATCAGCCCACCGACGCTGGTTTTCATGGCTCTGCGAAACGTGAATCCACACGTCATTATGGACGCTCGAATCATGGCTGTGCAGGCCGGACTGACGGACGTCTCGGTCCAGGGACTGGAGGCTCATTACCTGAGTGGCGGGAACGTCCGGCGAATCGTTCAAGCCCTGATTGCCGCTCACCGGGCAAAGATCGACCTGAACTGGTTCACCGCTTCAGCGATCGACCTTGCTGGCCGAAACGTTCTGGAAGCCGTCCAGACAAGCGTGAATCCCAAAGTCATCGATTGCCCGGATCCTCGTCGAGGTGGTCGCAAGACGCTGGACGGTATCGCCAAAGACGGCATTCAATTGAAGGCTCGCGCCCGAGTGACTGTCCGAACCAACCTCGCTCAGCTTGTCGGGGGAGCGACCGAGGAAACGATTATTGCGCGAGTCGGTGAGGGAATTGTTTCAGCGATCGGTTCTTCCCAGAGTCACAAACAAGTGCTGGCGAACCCTCAGCTGATCACTCACGCCGTGCTGGCCAAGAGCCTCGATTCACAAACGGCCTTTGAAATCGTGTCGATCGATATCGCTGACGTCGATGTCGGAGAAAACGTCGGCGCCCGTCTCCAGGCGGACCAGGCCGAAGCCGACGTCCGCGTCGCCCGGGCGATGGCCGAAGAACGACGAGCGATGGCCGTCGCCAACGAACAGGAAATGAAGGCTGCCACCGTCGAAAACATGGCCCATGTCGTCCTCGCCGAAGCCGAAGTTCCGCTGGCCCTCGCTGACGCCTTCCGCCAGGGCAGTCTGAGGTCATCAGTGTCAACGTAAACTGCAAGTAGGCCGTGAGTTGTGGTGTCAGCCCGAGGAGCGGCAATAACTGCGGTGCCCCGTGTGCGGTGACCGCTTCCGACTGATTCGACCGCTGAATTGGCTCATGAATACCGATAGTTCCTGCCCAATCCTTTCAAGTAGCGAAATTAGTGATCGCCATTTCGCAACCAGATTACATAACCCTGGTACGTTTTTGGCGAAAAGCTGACACTTCTGTAACTATCGTGCGGCTATCGGGGAGCGGGCCGGATGTCCGTCTGTGACGGGATTTCCAGAATCCAGCGTCGGTCTGAAAGAAAGTCTCAAGTGATGGTCAATCCGAAGGTGAATTTCGCGCCACTTTGACCGAAGATATGCAAGAGTCACTCAGAGATGACGCGGCTCGGTTCTTGAGACTCTGATTCGGGTCGATTACCATCGGCTCAACGTATTTGCGAAGTCGAGCGTAAAGGTGCCGTCGGCGTGTGCTCCGATTCGCTGTGACCGGTTTCTGGACGCGTCAGACCTCGAAGAATTCAAACAACCCCAGGCAAGGATCGCCCGGATGACACTGTGCATGGAAGACTCGGATTTGCTTCAAAGCGAGTTCACCCCAATGAGTGATCTACTGACAGTTGAATTGAGCAAAGAACAGCGTGAAGAGATTCTCCGCGGACTTCGGTACGTAAGAAGCTCGGTCATGCTGACTCCTGAAGAACCGTCTGCCGAAGTGGCCGCCGGACGCAACGAGAAGCTGCAGCGACTGGCTGCCCTCTCAAGCCTCCTCAGCGGTCAGGAAGTTGTTCAGAAGGCCAGCGTTTAGATATTTGTTGCGAGTTCTCAGCGACACCGCTTTGTGCGTTCGTGCCATTTCGAGAATCACAACGATCAGAAACATTCTGCCACCAGGCAGTTACTGAGCCGTGACTCCCTTCTCGGGCGTCAAGTCGCAGACGAGCCATGCCGATTCGCCCGCACGGGTCTTTCGGCATGGCTCGTTCTGTTTGTCGGTCCAGAAAACTCGACACCTCAGTGATGGCGGGCAGATTCTTCCTGGCAAAGCGAATGGTTTATCCCGCTGCAGGGACGAAGTGGCCTGTCGCGTCTCGCAGATTTGAAATTGCGGAGCCGCACCGGTATCAAGAGTCTCCGCGCTCCGACTGCCCAAACTGCGATGATTGTCCGAGGTCATCCGGAAACCCGAATCTTTCATGCGATACCACAACGTTTGCCTTGAGACGTTTGCTTATACGCTTCCCGACGAAATCGTCACGTCCGATGAAATCGAGGAACGCCTGCGCCCGGTTTACGAACGGCTCCATCTGCCGGCGGGTCGGCTGGAGCTGATGACGGGAATTCGCGAACGCCGCTTTTTCCCGATGGGGACTCGCCCTGGCGACATCAGCGCGTTGACGGCAAAGAAAGCGATTGAGCAATCCGGCATTCCGGCGGAATCCTTCGGCGCGTTGATTCACGGTTCGGTCTGTCGAGATCAGCTCGAACCGGCGACGGCGTGCAATGTTCATGCAGCGGCAGGATTGCCCGGCTCATGCGCGGTGCTCGATGTCAGCAATGCCTGCCTCGGCATTCTGAACGGAGTGCTGCTTCTCGCCAACATGATCGAACTCGGTCAGATTCGTGCCGGAGTCGTCGTCGGAACCGAAGTCGGTCGCGGACTCGTTGAAGGCACCATCGACACGCTGCTCAGCTCGCCGAATGTGACTCGCAAAGACGTGAAAGGGGAGTTTGCTTCACTAACAATCGGCTCAGCGTCGGCTGGCATCGTGGTCTGTGATGCGAAACTCAGCCGCACTGGCAACCGCCTGATCGGTGCGCACTTTCTGGCTGATTCTTCGCACCACAAACTTTGCGAAGGCGGCGTTCAGTCGGAAACGTACGGCGATGATCGACCAAGAATGCAGACCGATTCAGAAGCTCTGCTGCATGCCGGAGTCAATCTTGCAACACAGAACTGGGAGGCAACGCTGCAAACGCTCGGCTGGCGAAATTCCTCTGTCAACAAAGCCTTCACGCATCAGGTCGGCAAGGCCCATCGAAAACTGCTTTACGACAGCCTTGGTCTGAATCCAGAGATCGACTTTGCGACGGTCGACTTCCTCGGCAACACGGGAGCAGCGGCGTTACCCGTGACCACAGCGATCGGCCTTGAGCGTGGTCACGTCCAGACTGGCGAGAAAGTGGCCATGCTGGGTATCGGCAGCGGCCTGAACTCGATCATGATGGGCTGGGAATTTCAAGGCATTCCCAGCTGACCGTCTGAATTCCGGACGTCGCGGCAGTTCTGGAATCAGCTTTGAGTGATCCCCTGATTTTGCTGGCCACCGATTCTCGTTATGGTCCAGCCTGAAATTATTGGCGTCGCGATTCGCCGGCGTCAGGCCGCTTTGATCAGACGGAAATTCCCGTGCGAAAACTCACACTTAAAGCCGGACGACGATACCTCGTCCGATTCTCTCCCAAACGAGTGCCGCACGTTTTCACCGATGTGCTAGTCATTGGCGGAGGCATCGCCGGACTTCGCGCAGCGATGGAAGTTGACGCCTCACTCCAGACAATTGTCGTTACCAAGGATGAAGTCAAACTTTCCAACAGCGCCTGGGCGCAGGGAGGGATCGCGGGCGTGCTGGACCCACTGGACGATGTTGCCAGCCACGCGGCCGACACCATCGCCGCCGGCAAAGGTCTGTGCGACGAAGACATCGTCAACACAATCGTCCGGGAAGCGGCGGATCGAATTCGCGAACTGGTCGCAATGGGAACCCAGTTCGACATTGAGGACGGCGAGATTGCATTGACGCGTGAAGGCGGTCACAGCCATCCTCGAGTCGCCCATGCTCTTGGCGATGCGACCGGCAAAGAAATCATGCGGGCGATGATCGAAACGATCCACTCGCGAGAAAGCTGCAACGTCTGGGAAAGCACTTTTACGATTGACCTGCTGACTCACGAAGGACGATGCGTCGGAGCGATCGTCTGGAATGCCAAACACGGCAAGACAATCATCTGGGCCAAACAGGTCGTCCTCGCCACTGGTGGAGCCGGTCGGCTGTTTCGCGAAACAACCAACCCTCCCATTGCCACGGCAGACGGTCACGCCATCGCCGCTCGCGCGGGAGCCGAACTTCGGGACATGGAGTTCATGCAGTTTCACCCGACGGTCCTGTACATCGCCGGCAGCGCGCGGCATCTCATTTCAGAAGCTGTGCGTGGCGAGGGTGCTCATCTGCTGGACTGTCGCGGCCACCGATTCATGTCCGACTATGACGATGCCGCCGAACTGGCTCCGCGCGACGTCGTCAGTCAGGCAATCACCAGCCAGATGGCGGCCACGCAACATCCATGCGTATATCTGGACCTTTCTCACCTGGATGAGCAGCTTGTCGCGACGCGGTTTCCACACATCACCAAAGTGTGCGCCAGATTTGGTCTGGACCTTGCCCATGACCGCATTCCAGTCAGGCCAGGCGCGCACTACATGATTGGCGGAGTGGCCATCGACATTAACGGAGTCTCGACATTGCCAGGACTTCTCGCGGCCGGAGAAGTTTCCGCATCCGGCCTTCACGGAGCGAACCGACTCGGTTCAAACAGTCTGCTGGAAGGTCTGGTTGTCGGTCGTCAAGCCGGGCTGCTGGCTTCTCAGGGAGCTTTGGAAATTGAAGACTCATTCCGCGCGTTGCCTCTGTATTCAGACTGGCCACAACCCGAACCGGACGAAGAAGAACTCAACATTTCGGACATCGAAAATTCATTGAACTCACTGATGTGGCGAAACGTCGGCATCAGCAGGCACGAGGACGGGCTTCAACAGGCAATGACTCAGCTTGAATTCTGGGAACGGTACGTCTCGCAGCGCGAGTTCGCATCGATCGAAGGCTGGGAACTTCAGAACCAGCTCCTCATCGCCAGACTGATGGCCGCCGCCGCGCTGGAGCGTCGAGAAAGCCGCGGCGTCCACGCACGCAGCGACTACCCGGAAACTTCCATCGAATTTGCCAGCCACTGCCATATCGCGGTCGATTCTGCCGATTGATCACCGACCCGAATCAACACGCACCGTCTCAAGTGTTGTTTGCCACTTCTTTATCGACTGAGCGTCGCCTTGAGATATTCAGGATAGTTCGCCGTGGCCGACCCTTTCGTCAGGCTATCGCCAAAACACACAACTCGCGAAGTGGGCAATCCTGAAGACTTCAACTTCTTCGCGATTAACCCAGCCAGCAGCTTATAGCCCTGCGGAGTCAGATGAACTCCGTCCTTCCCCCCGCCGTTCGCAACGTTTCGAATCACGCTGCTTTTTCGATCGTCTGCAATCTCGTGTTCGATCAGATGCTGATGAAAATCGACGAGCGGTACGTCGCGCATCTTCGAAACATTGAGCAGTAACTCTCGAACCTCAGCCATCCGCTCAACCGGTGACTGATCAGCAAACTTCTGAGGGTCATGCCGAGTAAACAGCAGCTCCGGAATGCACGGCGGCGGCGTTACCAGCAGCACTTTTGCTCCGCTTTGCCGAATACGGTCAATCAGTGTCTCGACGTTCTTTCGATAGGTTTTCGCATCAACGAAGCCGCCAGAGTTGAGACGGTCATTCGTTCCGACCATCAGCACGACAGTCGTCGGCTTCTGCATCAGAACATCCCGTTCAAGCCGGTTGAGCAACTGCGAACTCCGATTACCGCCAACTCCTGCATTGATCACCTCAAGGGATGCCGCGAACGCTCGGACGACTTGCGACTGAAGGAACCACTCTCGAAGAGCTGCTCGTTCCGGGCGGTTTTCCAGAACCCAGGTATCGGTGTGCGGAACGCCCTTCAGTGGGACGAACGTAAAATTACCGGTGGGAAATGCTCCGTTGAGATAGGTCTGTGTTGCCTCGACGCTGCCTTCCTGGCTGATGAATTGCGGGCGGTTCCCAAGACGTTTGAGTCGTTCGGCAGCCGACAGTCGGTCGCTGTCGGGATAGCCCCACTGTCTCACTCCATCGTAGTGACTGTGGCAGATGAAGCCTCGCCAGAGCGACGCGATCTCGTCGTCGTGCAGGCCGATGAAGTTGCAGGCAATGGCTCCTCGGGAGAAACCAGCAATGAAGACATTGTCTGCGTCGCCGCCGTACTCGTTGCAGATTCGTTTTACGGTGTGTTTGCAGTATGCGACCGTGGCGTCGACATCGCCCCACCAGGTTTCCTGATTCCGCATCTCCTGCTGATTCACGTAAGGCATGCAGATCCAGATGACTCCTTTTCCGCCGGTGATTCCGTAGCCGAGGCTGCTGCCTTCAACCGTGCCGAGACTCGTCCGCCATTTGTTGCCTGCGTATTCGACGATGACCGGGTACTTGCCATCAGGCTTCCAGTCGGTCGGCAGGTACAGCGTGTGATAGACGCGACTTCCGACATAATCCTTGTTGAATTGACGGACTCTTGCGCCGGGCGAAGGGTCGCCGTCGGCCATTTCGGGAACGGTTAAATCAGTGGCGACAGCATCGTCCGCTTGACTGGGCAACGATGTGTACGTCAACAGAATGATTGCGGGTAACCACGTTCTAAGCTGATGCACTGCTTTGCTCCCCCCGGCCTCGGCAGGCTGCGATAGCTGGTTATCGTTAACTTCTCGTTTGTCGGTAAATCCAGTTTTTCCGGACGAGTTTCGGATCATCGTCACTGTTCGCTGCTTCTGGCAACGGGACTGACAGAATTCGCACAAATCGCGGGCGCACTCTGATTCGGGCAAACGTAAGCCAACCGCCAGTCGAAGTGCGAAATCGACGTGGAAATTGAGTAGGATCTAAAGCCGTGACATCCCTCGCCGAGCGTCGCACCAGTGAAACTCGCATTCGTCCTTCCGATTACAATCGTGAACGGTTTTCCATGCAGAATCGACTGACGACAATTTTCTTCAGCGCCGTGATTGCCGTGCTGGCGTTGTTGCGCAGCGACACTCTGGCTGAAGACACATTCGCAGACAGCGGCTCCTTTGAGAAAATCATTGCGCCGGTCGTTCAGAAACATTGTGCGAAGTGTCACGGCTCGGACACGGACGAAGTTGAGGGCGACCTCAATCTACTGACGCTGCAAAGCCACGATCTGAACGCATCCCCAGAGCTTGTCCGCTCACTGATCGAAGTGCTCGACCTGGAAGAAATGCCGCCCGAAGATGAGCCACCGCTCGATCCGAAACTGCGCCAGCGAATGATTTCGGAACTGCGCCGAATTCTGCATGTGAGCGTCGCCAGTCAGAAGACGTTTCCACACGCTCCTGTCCGAAGGATGAACCGGTTTCAGTACAACAACGCCGTGGTCGACCTGTTCGATCTGCAGTGCATTGTGTTCACGTTGCCCGAACGAATGATGCGGGAACACAATGGCTACTTTAGGCCTCACACCGGCAGGATGGCCGATGTCGTCACAGTGGGAAGTCGACCGCTCGGGAAATCACAATTGATCGAACGGCGGTTGGCGGGTGTCGCGGCCTTTCCGCAGGACCTGCGAGCAGAGCACGGCTTCGACAATCGAGGCGACCATCTATCATTATCGCCGCTGCTGATGGAAGCGTTTCTGAAACTCGGTCAGTCCGTCACAGAAAGTCCTGACTTCGGGCCGACGAATGTCGGTGTCTGGAAGTCATTCTTCGAGCCGCCAGCCTCAGAACTCGACTTGAAGACCGAAGTACGGCGGCGGCTTGAACCATTTCTCACGCGAGCTTTTCGGCGGCCCGTCGAGCCGGCATTGCTGGACCGATATGCCAGCTTCATGGATCGTCAGCTTGAATCGAGCATCCCCTTTACGGAAGCGATGAAATCGGTTGCTGCGGCGGCAATCTCGTCTCCAAAGTTCCTCTACCTGTATGACAGGTCTGGCATCAGCGAAGCGACCGAACCGATCGACGATCTTGAACTCGCTTCACGTCTGTCGTTTTTTCTGTGGGGAAGCATCCCCGATCAGGAGCTGCTCGAACTGGCTACCGCTGGTGACCTATCAAAGCCATCGATTCTCGATGCGCAGCTCGCCCGAATGTTGAAAGATCACAAACTGAAACGATTCTGCGACAGCTTTCCAGCTCAGTGGCTTCAGCTCGAACGGATCATCTCGTCCGTGCCGAATCGCGAAAAGTATCCGAACTTTTACTTCTCCAAATATCGCGACAGTATGCACATGATGCTTGAGCCCCTGCTGCTGTTCGAAACGGTTCTGATCGAGAACCTGCCGATCACCCAGCTGATCGACTCCGACTTCACATACCGATCGAACCTTCTGGAAAACGCGTACGGAGAACTTGCCAGTGAGTCACGAGCCAATGTTTCGGGCGGCGCTGTCGGAGTCTTGAAATTCACACGAGTTCCCGTCACCGACCGGCGCAACGGCGGCGTCATCACCAACTCCGCCGTCATGACGATGACGTCCGGCCCGGAACGGACTCAGCCGATCACTCGCGGAGCATGGATTGCGGCGGTCATCTTTAACAATCCGCCAGAGCCTCCGCCCGCTGATGTGCCGCCTCTTGGTGAAAAACCATCGGCTGGTGAGGAGCATCTCACGCTGCGTGAGCGACTCGCGTTGCATCGCGAACGCTCGGACTGCAAAGGCTGCCACGAGCAGATCGATCCACTCGGATTCGCTCTCGAAAACTACGATCCGATTGGAGTCTGGCGAAGCAAATACGAGAACGGTCGAGACGTCGACGTGTCTGGAACACTGTTCCGAAAGCACGAGTTTTCTGACATCATCGAGTTTAAGGAGGCGATACTGGTCGAGAAGGATCGTTTCGTCCGAGCGCTGGCCGGACACCTTCTGTCATTCGGTCTGGCTCGCGAACTGGCTGCGTCAGACCAGCTTGCTCTCGACGAAATCGCCCAAACGACAGCCCAGGACGGTTACAGGTTTCAGACGCTCCTGAAGCAGGTCATCCTGAGCAAACCATTCATGAGCAAGAGCAATCCAAAATTCGTTTCTGAAGATCAGCAATAATTCGAAGTGGTAGCACAATGAAATCTGTGTCTCGACGAAAATTCCTGCGAGGAGTCGGTGGTGCCGCTCTGGCACTGCCGTGGCTGGAAAGCGTTGGCAACGCTGCTCCGACAAAGCCGGTGGCTCACCGAATGGCGCACTTCTACGTGCCGATCGGTGTTGTCCGGCGAGGTTTCTTTCCCGGCGAAGCGGACGACATCATTCCGAAGGGAAACCTCGGCAACGTGATGAAGTCACTCGGAAAGCAGAATCCGCACTTCAGCGTCAAGCCGCTTGACCAGCTCACACCGACCATGCAACCGCTCGAAAAGTTCAAGAGCAAGGTCAACCTCATCACCGGCATGGACCGAACTTTCCAGCAAGGCACCGACGTGCACGCTCAATGTGCATCGTGTTACTTAAGCAGTGCCGAACCCTACACGATCAAAGGAACGGCGTGGCCGCTGAATCGAACACTCGACCACCTCGTCGCTGATCAGGTGGGAACGACAACGCCGTTCCCAACACTCGAATTCAGCTGCAACAGCCATCGCGACAACAAAGAGTCGATCTACTTCGACAATATCTCGTGGTACGGAACCGGACATCTGGCACCGTCAATCCGCGATCCCCGCAAAATGTATCACCGACTGTTCTCGACGCAGGAAATCGACCGCTACCGCGACGTCACCGATCTTGTACTCGAAGATGCCCGATCACTCAGCAAAGACCTCGGCTACTCCGACCGGCAGAAATTTACTGAGTACTTCGAATCAATCCGCACGATCGAAACTCAGATGGACCGGCTCGAAACTATGAAGGCCGAGCTGGCCAAAGTGAACTTCGACGAGCCAACGGAATCACATCTGCCGCGAGGCGAGTACATTCGGCTGATGGGCGACCTGATGGTTGTTGCCTTGCAGACCGGATTGACAAACGTCGCGACGTTCATGGTCGGCCCTGAACGGTGGGACACCCCCTACATGTTCGAAAGTCTGTTCGACAAACCGCGAAGTCATCACGGCATGTCGCACAACCAGACAAAGATGATCGATGATCTGCTCAAGGTAGATCGCTTCCACATGGAGCAATTCGCTTACCTCATCGACAGAATGGACCAGGTCGAGCAACCTGACGGAACCTCGCTGCTCGATAATACGCTGTTTACTTACGGCTCTGGCCTGGGCGACGGATCAACGCATCAGTACAACGACCTGCCAATTATCGTCGCTGGCGGCGGTAAACGAGTTCAATCCGGGCAGCACATCAACATGCCCGAGGGAACGCCGCTGGCAAACCTGTGGCTGACGCAGGCTCGAATGTTGGGCCTCGATATGAAACGCTTTGCAGACAGCAGCGGAACGATCGACCAGCTGCTCGCAGAAAGATAATCCTCAGCCGACCTCCCCCTCGAAATGGACAACATTCTGAGAGAACACCAGCAATGAAGTTACTGAAATTTGCTGTCGCTGCAGTCTGCGTACTTGGAATCACTTCGTCAGACAGGGGCGCTCGAGCAGCAGATCGCCCGAATATTCTGCTGTTCACGGCGGACGACCTGCATGCTGAATCGTTAGGTGTTTACGGTGGCAGGCCGGTCGATCTGACACCGAATCTTGACGCGTTCGCCGCTGAGAGCCTGCTGTTCAACAAGGCTCACGTGAACGTCGCGATTTGTGCTCCGTGTCGAGCAGTCATTGCCACAGGGCGATACAGCCATCGCTCTGGAGCAATGGGATTCATACCAGCTCGCGAGAACGTTCCGGACATCGTGACCACGTTGAAAGCCGCTGGTTATCACACCGGAATTCTTGGCAAAGTGAGTCACTCGACACCGAAGAAATCGATGAAGTGGGACTACAGCTTCGACCAGAAAGATCTCGGCAACGGACGCAACCCCGACATTTACTATCAGCGAAGTCAGGTGTTTCTGAACGAGTCCAAAGAGGCAAAGAAGCCGTTCTACTTCATGGTCAATTCGCACGATCCTCACCGCCCCTACTGCAACCCGGAAAAACTGACGAACGGCGCGGCGATGCCTTCACGAGTCTACAAGCCGGAAGAAGTTTCCGTGCCGGGTTTCCTTCCCGATCTGCCTGGTGTTCGAGCAGAACTCGCGACTTATCTCAATTCGACGCGGCGACTCGATGACACCTTCGGCAAGGTGATGCAGGCTCTGGAAGAATCAGGGCAGGCCAGCAACACGCTAGTCCTCTTCATCACAGACAACGGAATTGCTGTTCCGTTTGCGAAGTGCAACGCCTGGTTCCACAGCACTCGAAGTCCGCTGCTGGTTCGCTGGCCCGGAGTCGTCAAACCGGGAACGCGAAACGACGAACACTTCGTTTCGGTTGTCGACTTCTTCCCGACCTTTATGGAAGCAACTGGAGTCACCGGTCCAGACGGTCTGGATGGGCTATCGTTCCTGTCCCTGCTGAAGGGCCAAACGCAGGACGGGCGCGACCACGTCTTCACGCAGATCGATTCCAAAGCTGGCGGAGCAGCAGTGCCAATGCGGTGCGTCCAGAACGAAAACTTCGGCTACATCTACAACCCGTTCAGCGACGGTAAATACTGGTACCGCAACAACAACGAAGGTCTGACAATGGCGGCGATGAACAGGGCCGCCGAAACCGACGCATCGATCAAGGCCCGAGTGGACCTGTTTCGATACCGTGTCGCCGAAGAATTCTATGACCTGAAAAACGATCCCGATTGCCTGCACAATTTGATCGCTGACCCGACTCATGCAGAAACAGTCAAGGCTCTGCAGGACAAACTGCTTACTCAGATGAGAACGACCGAAGATCCCATGCTGGCAGCGTTTCAGAATCGCAACGATCGAGCGAAAGTCGACAAAGTCCTGGTCGCAACATACGGTGCTAAAAAAGACGAGCGTCCCGCTGCGAAGAAGAATCAGGCTGGCCGTAAAAATTCCAATCAGAACAGAAACGCGGCGAAATAACTTCCGACGCCGGCATCAGGTCATTCCTGGCTGGTCCCGCCAGCAGGAATCGTGACGCTTGTAGATTCATGTCACGTTTACAAAGCCACAAAGCCTGTTGATGACACGCGTCCCAGGTTCGCCCGGTCAGTAGTCTCCGTAGTCTCCACAGATTGCAGTCTCCGACTACCCGTACTGACGAGCCAGATCGCGAATGTAGTCCAGGGCTTCGTCGAGTTCACACACCATTGCCCCCGGCTGTCTTCCGTTGCGATCGCAATCTTCAAGAATCATCAGTTCTTCATAGTCTGGAGATTCTTTGAGCCGCCTGTGAGCGCGATGGCCAATCGTTCGATCGCGAACCTGGTGTGCTTCCATGTGATGCTCAATGAACCAGGCCGTGCGTTCGGTTATGTGACCTTCCAGCGCTTCCAGCCCCGCCGCCACATGATCACCTGGATCAATGCCTTTGCCGACGTCGTGCAGCAGTGCCGCCAGCAGAAACTCTTCGTCGTACGGAAGTTCGTCGCGTCCGAGTTCGAAGACCTGCAGGCTGTGATAAAGCACGTCGCCTTCCGGGTGATACTTCTTTGATTGCTCGTAGCCGTCGAGCGGCAGCAGGAGCGACCGGTAAGCCTGAAATCGGTCGATGGAATCGACCGCGGATTCCAACTCTGCGGCGAGGTCGATGCCCGGATACTCGACGCGTAGGAAGCCTTCATATTCCGGCAAGGTTGCCCGTTCCATGGCCTTGCCTGTGATGGAGCATCTGAAAACGTAGCTGGCTTTGTCGGACGGGTAGAGGGTCAGTTCGATCGGATACTGGTCCCGCACGTGGATGTGCGTGAAGATTCTTTCTTCGCCGTTCTTGCGAACCTGCTTGAATTCGAGATCGTACTCCATGCACTCGTTATCGAGCGTCGCCGTTACGGCATCGGTACTTGAGACGAAGCAGTGAATGTCAATGTCCGATCCCTGGCGGACGTGGCCAGTCAACGTGCTGCCAATAAGTTTCGGCCTGCAATGCTTCAGCAGGTGCATCATTCGCAGGGCCTGCATTCGCATGTCGCGAAGTTTGTCGAAGCGGGAATTGCCTTCGAACAGCCAGGCCATCCGCTGAATCTCGTCGCAAATTTCAGCGTTGCTGGGAATGTCCGACGGTTTCACCCAACCGTGGCAGAGTCGTTTGCCAGCCTTCATCTTGGCCCGGAAGTACTCGGTCTCACGCCGTTCGTACATCATGCGAGCCGCTTCGACGATGATCATCCGTCGCAGTTTTTCGTTAGCCATTCATAAAGCCCGTCGAGCGCGGGCCTGCAACGGGGCGTTATCAGCAGGCTGACCAGCAATGCTGCATGGTCGACCCGACACAGATGACACCACTTCGCGTTTCTCATTCGAAAAGGTGTCACCAGAAAGAAGGCCCGGGATCGTAACGACCATCCGGGCTCTGTCTACTGCGATTTCAATTCGAACTTAATGCTGCCATTCTAGAAACCGGCGACCAGTGAGTCGAAGTCAAACATGAATGTGTTGTCGATCGTCTCAGCGTTGCTGATCGTATCGGTGTCGTCATCTGGCTCGCCGTTGCCAATACCAGTCGCAGTGTCGGTTCCGCTGCCACCGTCGATGCTGTCATCACCATCTTCTCCGAGCAGGGTGTCATTACCACCTTGTCCGAGCAGCGTGTCGTTGGCTGCTCCACCGAGGAGCACATCATCACCTTCCCCGCCCACCAGGCTGTCGTTTCCAGCGGCACCGTCAGCAGTGTCGTTACCAGCCAGGCCGAACAGTTTGTCGTTACCGTCGCCGCCACCGAGCACATCGTTGCCCGATCCGCCGATCAACGTGTCACCGCCACCATTACCGAGCAGTGTGACATTGCCGGAGAAGCCACTGGCGTCGATGTTCGTACCGAAGTCGCCACCGATGAGAACTGCTTCTTCAATGCTGCTGAGCGTGTCTGCTCCTCGGCCAGTGACGAGAGTGTCGGTCAGAATCTGCTCGAGATCGACGGTCTGCTCAATTCGGTCGATGCCGTCACCGCCGTCAAGCAAGTCACCCTGGCTCCCTCCCAGAAGAGTGTCATCCCCACCACCACCGTTGAGCGTGATTGCAAAGTTGAAGCCCGAAGCATCGATCCTGTTCGGGCCATCGTCGCCAGTCAGTTCCAGCGTCTTAAAGCTTCCCAGCAAAGTATCGACACCCAGGCCGGAAAGCGAAGCAGCCTGCCCATTGCTGGATACCGTGATGTCTCCAGCGAAGTTTTCTTCACGCAGAACCGTTCGGCTATTGCCGCCGACCAGACGGTCGTTGCCTTCGCCACCGCTGAGTGTGTCAATACCTGAGTTGCCCAGAAGTGTATCTTTGCCATTGCCGCCAACCAGCAGGTCGTTGCTTCCGCCCCCCAGCAGTCGGTCGTTGCCATCCATGCCAAAAATCTGATCACGGCCACCGCGACCATTCAGGAAGTCGTTCTGAGCAGAACCAATAAGCGTGTCAGCCCCGTCTCCCCCGATCACGGTCACTCGTCCAAGCGTGTAGGTCGAAGCGTCAACCTTAGCTCCCGTTGGATCGTCAATTTCAATCTGCAACTGCTCAACGTCGCTCAGGAAATCGCCGCCGGGGCCGAATACCCCCAGATCGGTTACTGCAACGTTGCCGCGAACTCGCAGAACCGCTCGGTCAACGCCCGTCCCGCCAATGAGACTGTCTGCATTCGATGTCCCGATCAGAGTGTCATCGCCGCCAGCCCCATCAAGTGTCACCACTCCTGCATAACCAGAGGCATCGAGCTGATTACCGGACGAGCCACCGACGAGCACCACGGACACGTAAGTTCCGGTGATGATGTCCGTCCCCAATCCTTCGAGAATGATCGTGTCACCAACAGATCGGATTGTGAGATTAACGTTCCCCTCTTCGCGGAGTGAAGAAACACCGGTGCCGCCTTCGATTTCATCATTACCGGCTCCACCGCCGACAGTATCCGTTCCGCCTTGACCTTTAATTCGGTCATCGCCGTCACCACCGAAGAGGTTGTCGTCCCCGCTGCCGCCCAGCAATGTGTCGTTACCGGCATCGCCCCCCAGTGTGTCGTCCCCGGAGCGGCCATTGACAACATCATTGCCTGCTCCGCCGTTCATCACATCGTTGAACGAAGAGCCGACCAGCACATCATCCCCGGCGTCACCATTGATCACGACTGTCTGAGAATTCACATTCGACGAGTCGTTTGGAACAAGTGCGTCGTCCGCCGAATTGAAGGTGACTGTGTCGTTGCCATCACCGCCATTAATTGTCAACGACGATGTTGGAACAACGAATGTTGTCGATTCAAAAGTGCCATTGTTGCTGACGAGACTCATCAACCCGTCGGAAGACGTTCCCGAGTCTTCCAAAGAAGCATCGTCGGCAGACGTCGGCAGATTGAAGATAATATCAGTCGCGGTTCCGTCGTTAACGATCGGCTCCAGCCCCGTGAAGTTGATCGTTGTATCGTCCGTCCCATCATTGAGAGTGATGGTTCCGTCGTTGGCGTTCGCGTAGTCGTAAGTGTGCGTTGTAAATGATGCGCCAACGTTATCCAGTGTCACGGTGTCGTTGCCGCCCGCACCGCCATTGATCGTAACTCCGCCTGACTGGGTGATAAGCGGATTGACTGGTGGAACCGGGTTTCCGTTGGCAAAGTTGATCGAAATGACGTCGTTGTCGTTATCGCCGCCGTTAATAGTAAGCGTCGTCACAGAGCTGATTGAGCGGCGGAAAAACTCCATCATCGGACCGCTCGTACTCCGCACAACATACGATCCAGCATCGATGATCAGCTCGACGTTGTCGTCAACTCCGTCGTTGAGGTTAACAATGGAAGGCGACGCGACAGCCTCGTCGTCAGTGATGTTGCCGGACGCCGAAGTCGGCGGGTCGAGATTGTACGCAACACTGGCGTCAGTCAGCGTCAGGATCACCGTCTCGTCCGGAAAATCAACAGTTCCTTCAGTGTCCATGTCGTCGACAGGGGTGATCCGCACTTCGACGGACGTCATCCCCATCGGGATCACCGCAGTGCCGGATGTCGCATTGAACGATGCTGCCCCAGTGACCGTGTAATCGTCACCAAAGGTCGCCGTACCTGTGACATCAAAACTCACGGTGACATCGTTTGCAGGAGCAGACGTCGCCGTAAATGTATAAACCAGTGCGACTCCGCTTTCCTCACCGACAGTTGCTGGAGCAACCGCAATGGAAACTCGAATCGCATCGTTGTCCGTGATTGTTCCCGTGGCCGTGTCGCTAAGGTCGACCACACGACCGCCAAGAGACGTCGCCGTGCTCAACGAAGCCGTGAACGTTTCATCCTCTTCTGCCGTCACGTCATCGGTAATGGCAACCGTGACCGAAGTTGACGTCGTGTTTGCTGCCAGCGTCACTGTGTCTGAATCGTTGTCGTAATCGCCACCTGTCCCGCCCGATGCTCCAGTCGCGGTCACATCGGCATAAAAGACTCGGATGTCAACAGGAATGTCAATCGGATTGTCTGAAGTCAGCGTGAAAGTCAGCGTGCCGTCGGCTTCGTTGACCGTTACATCGTTGATCGAAACAATCGCCTGATCGTCGTTCGTGATCGTGCTGGTGGCCGTTGAGGTGGCGATGTCGACGGCGTGTT
>CAXBME010000052.1:0-29017 GCA_963976765.1 uncultured Planctomycetaceae bacterium | reverse complement strand
GACGAGTTCGAGGAGTTCACAGGCCGACCGTCTCCGATGCGGCAGGCGATGGCTGCTGAAGAGCAGGCTGGCCGTGAACGAATGGATAGCGTAGAAGGAAGAGTGCTTCGACGCGTTGGAGAAATTGGGAAAGACTTCACTCGGAACGCTTTGACGCTTCAAGCAGGAATACCCGGCCCACAAGGGCTTCTTAGTTCGGCATTAACTGGGCGGCTTCCGTTTGTAGATACGCCATCTCCAAAAGAACAATTTGATGCTCTTGTCACGCCAGTTGTTCGCCCAGAAGACGTTGGATTTGTCCCTGACACGCTTGGCGCGCGTCGTGTCGCAGAAGCAGCTACACAACTTACGTCTTTTGGAGACCTCGCGTTAACCGGGGCGACTGCGGGTCTAGGGCCAGCGGTTGCACGCAGCGTAGCAAATCCCGTTGCTCGTGCGCTTCTGTCTCCTATCGTTAAGGGAGGGTTGCCAAAACGTCTCGGCGCAGAAACAGCGGCGGGCATTGGTGCTGTTATTGGTTTTGAAGAACTAGGCAAACTTGCTCCCGATAATATTGCTGCACAGCTAGGACTAGGATTGGTAGGAGGTCTGGGAGGAGCAGTTGGTGGAATCGCGGGGTTCCGTGGAGCGACGGAAGGTATCCCTGCTGCAATACGCGCTGGCGGACGGGCCGCTGAAGCCGTAGGACAGACAGGTGTCGGTAACGTCCTGCAACCTACGCCACCAGTGCGTACTCAAGGACGCTTTATTCCCGAAGATATAGATAAAGGGCCGCTACGGGTATTTATTAGCACAGAAGACGTTGCACAAGGCATCCCACTCGAAGGGATTCCTATAGCGGGAGCAGGCGAAGCCCCTCTCATAGATAACGTGCGAGGGCAAAGTAATCTTGTCAGAGGGCAAATAAGAACAAAGCAAGACCTTCCCGAAACAGTTTTCCACGTTACGTCTGATGCAGCACGTCTCCGTAACACAAATATCCTTCGAGCAAGTAGCGGTGAAGGTGGAGGACTTGGTGGTCCAACAGCACGCAACACTGTGAGTTTTACGTCTAGTGCTAACGATGCAGACGATATAGCCACAGAACTTATAAGAATAGGTGAAGTCGCTCGCGCTGGAAGCAACGATGAAGCCATCGTAATTATGAACCGCATAATTTCCGAAGACGCTCAACGTGCAGGTGTACCTGCTGAAGCAATCGGGGAAGCTGATGAGATAGTTTCCAACATATACGGAGTCGATTGGCGTACACGAGGAAACTTGTCACGAGTTGAAATCTATCGAGCCTATCTGATACGTAGAGACACACGCCGAACAGGTCAGTTCGGAGAGCCAATTCCGGGCTTACGCCAAGACCCCATCATATTTATGAACGATGTTCAGGCGCAGAAAATAATGCCTGAGTCTGTCGAAGTGATTGAGGTTTCTAGCCGTAACTTGCCAGATGAAGCACTAATCACGGACAGAGTTTCGGGCGACTTCTTGAATGAAATCCAGGTTCACGGTGACGTAGATATCCGCGGTGTGCGCCCAGCCCCTGATGCACCTACGCCACCAGTGCAGCAGGCAGCGCGAGCAGCGGACGCAGGGGGCGGGCTGGGTGCGGCGCAAACAGGGCAACCGTTCAGGTCTCGACTGTTCCGCGGTTCTGGTCGGGCTGAAGGTGATGACGTACTCAATCCTCTGCTTGAGGGAGAGGGGGATGCTCTCTTTGGCTCGGCTCGTTATTCCAGTCCTGACCAGAGGTTCGCTGGCGAGTTTGGTCCGAATGTAGAGCAGATTGAGACGACACTCCAGAACCCTCTCGTGATTCGCACTGACGCTGAGTATGCGGCAATAATTGAACAAGCGGGAATTTCTCGATCAATGATGGGGAGATCGCGGCTTACATCTCCAGGTGAGTTCACGCCTGCCCAGAACAATGATCGAATTGCTCAATTCAGACAGTTTGTTGAAGGGCGAGGACACGACGGGATTGTTATAGACCCTGCACCCGGAGACGCTGCTCGTCGGATGCTTGAAGACGTAGGCGATGCACAAGTAGTCGAGTTTAACCCGCAACGTCTCGCCACCCCCGACGTACCGCCTGTGCGTGCTGCGGAGGAGGTTGCGGGGGGCGCAGCGAGACGTGCCGAACTTGGCTTCGCTGAGGATAACCCTCTCAGGTACATCGATGAGATAGACGAGTCGAGAGACCCAGAAATCCGTCGGCGAATGACGGAAAATTATCAAGCGTCTGCCTTTGATCGAAATACGATGACAGCATGGTATGAGGGTGGTGTCGAAGTGCCAACGGAAGAGTTGGCTCGACTGCCGGGAGCGCGTGGTGAGGAAGCGTGGCAAGGGGCGGACCTCGCCTACGCTCTCGAAAGCCGTGCGCGCATAGTCGCATCAATACGAGAAAGGGGATTCGACCCTGCACAACGACCGCTGATCGTGATTGAGCCAGATGGTCGAGCATTGGTATATGAAGGGAATCAGCGCATCGCTGCTGCTGCTGAAGTCGGCCTTGAGCGTGTGCCGGTAGACGTTCGCTACTTCGGTAGTTCTGAGCGATTGCCCAACGTATTCGACCCAGCCAACTTCCCCGGAAGCCGACTCCCAGCCGCCGCTACCCCCGCCACGCCGCCTGTGCGTGCTGCGCTGAAACCTGCTGCTCCCGGTGAGGCTGACTGGCTAGGGCCAGCAGTAGCGGATCAAGCAGGGCTTGATCGTATGAAAGCTGCAAAACGATCTCCCGTAGCACGACGTGAACTTATAAATGAAGCGCAAGAAGCAAATCGTCAAAACCCTGGGTCTGTTCCTGAAGAAGTTGCTGAATACGCATCACGAGAAACTGCTGCGCCAGACGGCGGACCACCTCCGCCACCACCTCCCAAAAGAGGGTCTAAACAACCGCCTGAAGCGGACCCTTCCGAGATACTTAAACGTGCCAGAAAGTCACGCCTCGAAGAAGAACGATTCGATCAAAGACTGTTAATACAACACGAAGCAGCAATCGCTAACGCAGAACGGCAAGCCCGAATTGTTGTCAATGAAGGTAACGACGAGCTTCTTGCTGCGAATCTCGGTGGGAAAAGTCGAGGAACTGTTGTACCTCGTAATCAAACCGACATTGATCGCTTTGACAATTTGCTTGAAGCATTGAACGAACCAAGCCGTGTACGTTCTGGAGAATTAACAGTAGAGCCTGCTTTACGCAAAATATATGACGACTTGCGTGCTGATACAGATTTTGAGCAAGCAGCACGTATTGATTTCGACCCAGAAATGGCGACTGTTGATGACTACTTCTATCGAGGATGGAAGCCTCCTGAAATGGTCGTCAATGCAAAAAAAGATGCAACCGGAAAACTTGTAACCCCTCCAGATTTCACGCTTCCACGAGTTGACGCTTCATACCGCGAAATGCGTAATGCAGGATTTGAACCGTTGTTTTGGAATCCGTATGAGCAGGCACGTTTGGCTCGTATGCAAGGGGTCAAGTATCGTCAGCAAATGGAACTGGTGGAAGCATTAAAAGAGCTTGACGACGATATTATTCGGCCAAAGCTGGACAGTACAAACGAAACCGGGTTCCGAGTACCTGAAATCGGACCCGCCTTTGAAGGGAAACCATTTGCCCTTACTCCAGTCTCAGCGCAGGTTAAAGACGTATCAGGTGGCGGATCAGCAGTACAAGGCACAATGCTTACTGAATTAAAAGCACGCCGATGGATAGTCCGCAATGATGTGGCAAACCTGCTAGAGACCATGTATGGCAAAAAGCCTAGCTTGGGGACACTTTCATGGAAAGTAGGAACAAGAACACGAAATAAAGCATTTGAAACAGACATTCTAAAAGTAATCGACTGGCTAGTATTCATTCCAAAGCGCATCGGTCTGTTTGGAACTTTCTTTCAGCAATTAGACTTTTTGACCCGAGCAGGATTTGGGTCGTTTGGTAATGCAGTCGATCTTCTTGCCAGGGGTAAACCTATTAAGGCAGCACAAGCAATCATCAAGTATCCGCAAATCGCTGCTGAAATTCTTGCTGCAAATGTAAGTGCTACCCGCCGACGAACAATCATGGAGGCTTTCGATAGTACGAAACCACTGATTGAAGGACGTAACGTATCTCTAAAGTCGATTAGTGATGAGGGATTAAGCGTTAGGGACGTTACGATCTTCCCCGAAGATATGGATGTGATTCTTCGTGAAGCAGCGCAAGATCGCTCTATTGTTGATCCCCGACGTGCGGGAAGAGCAATCGCCGGTGTTGAACGAGCAATGCGAGCGGGGCTGTTTCAAGGTGTTTATCCTGCTGCGGTAAAAGCAGACGTGGAAAATAACATTGCTCCACAAATGGCCCGTCTCTATGGGGATGAGTTGACAGACGCTCAACTCTCAGCGCGCATAGCCAAAGCAGCAAACATTAAGTATTCGACAATCCCGGCCAGCCAAAGTGCTTTGCAAAACCGGTTTATTCGAGAAACGACCAAAAGAGGGCTGTTTTCGGTGGCCGAACTTGAAGGATTGTTACGTCAAGCAACCAATACCATTAAAGGGCCAGGTCGAAAATACTGGGCTGCTAACTGGCTTGGCGGGTACATTTTTTTAATGGTTGTTGCGAATATTATTCATACAGCAAGTACCGGGAAAATATTACCTCGTGAGAGATACTCGCCGGTATCAAAAGGGGGTTACGGTCCTCTGCCGATTGGCTACAACACACGTTTTGCTGCTCCAACTGTCCCAGGAATCGCTCGTGGAGGACTTCCTGTGACGCTTGATATCGTTGGACAAATGGACACGGCTTTCAGAGTTCTTGATCCAAAAGGGTTCGTAGGATCACGTTTCAGTATTCCTGTAAGAGCAGCGGTTAATCAGTGGTCAGGCGAAGACTTTTTTGAACGGCCAATAAATGATGTTGGCCCAGGTGGTGTAATTTCTCGTACTACAGCTTTGCTACTTGATATGTTCAGTCCATTCGGGGCAGGCCCGGCTGCTGAAGAGGTTGCTCGCGAGTTCGTGCCTGGTGCAGATGTTGTTATTCCCAGAGGCGAAAGTCGTCTAGGACTTAGAGGTCTTGGGATTCAAGCACTTGGAATAAATTTGCGATCTATGAATAACGACGAACTAATTGAAGCGTTAAATGATTTTTCACTACCAAAAGAAGATCGACAAAAAATTCTTGATGAGCAAGAACGAAGAGATGAAGAAGCAGGAATAAGTATTGACCGGGTTCTTGAAGAAACAAGACGGCAAAACTGGAATAGAACTTTCCGCTAAACCTCTATATATAGTGATTTACCATCAATGCGCTACACTATGGCGTAGTTAGGAGTCTTCATTTGGTTACACCAGCAGATACGGTTTCGACAACTGAGGCAGTTGTTGATTCTCCTTCAGTAGAAGCTGCCGAGGAATCTTTTGTTGCGAGCGATGTAAGCGAGGCCCAGGTTTATCAACTTGGCCCCGACGACATTCTCGACGAGGAAACCCCCGCAGAGTCACCGGAAGAGGATCAGCCTGTAGCGGTCGCGTCGGAACCCGAAGCTACTGATGAACCGGAAGAAACGGCAAGCGAGCCTGCTGCTGAAGAGCCTGCTGAAGAAGTTGCATCTCCGGTAAACATAAGAGATACCGAAGAGTTCCGTAATCTTCAGGCATCAGCGGACAGGCAGATCGCAGCGGCGCAGGCTGAAGCAAGACAAGTAGCAGCCCAGGCCGCAGAAGCAGCATCTCAGCAGGTGATAGAAACGCAGGTTGAGGCGCACCGCAGAGACCTCGCGACGTTCTACGACCAACAAGGGCTTACGCCAGATATGTATGCCCAGCGGGTCGCAGAAGCAGGCGACAATCTTGCGGGAAGATTGCGGAGCGAAGCGCAAGCCGAACAGTTGAACGAAGCACAGACAGCCCAGCAACAGCAGGTGGTTCAACAGAATCAAAATGCTGCGATGGGGATGTTGACGGCTTTCACAAAAGACCTTACCGAAAAGCACAACCTTTCCGAGCCAATCGAGACTGCTCTCAACAAGGTAGCCGCTTTCGGGGTGACGAGGATTTCGGAGTTTCAGGACGCTAATAACGCCTTGTCTCCAGAGTTCAGTTACCTCGGAGAAGCTATTGCGGAGATTGCTGCCGAGGCGGGGAAGGTTGCGTCATCTAGGGCAGAGACAGCATCGGCTGAAGCTAAGAAGTCGGTTGTTCCCGCAGGCGGTCCAGAAAACCAACTGGATTCCGGGGGGAGCCAATCGGGTTCTCAGTCAGATGCACAGTTCATGGCGGATTACGCCGCAGGACGAAGCGACGACACAGCACGAGCCATCGCAATCCAGCAAAAACGTGGAAACATGTAGCTGGGGATAGGCTCTTAACCGGAGAACGATATGGCAACAGGGACGACATATACATCCTCTCTTGCCGACTCTCTTCCAGATATTGTGAATCAGGCCCGAATCATTCGAGAGACAAAGGGCGTGATAGCACAACTGGCCGACCGGGTAAAACTCGGTACGGGAGTTGGCAATACGTGGAAAGAAATCTCGCTGGCGCAGTTGACTGCATCAGCAATCACCGAGACCACTGAGGAAGACAATCCCCAGGTTCTCGCAGACACTCCGTTTTCAATCACGCCCGAAATGATTTCGGTTCACACGTTCCTTACGGACCGTGCGGCTCGCAACGTCTCGAAGAACGTGATTGCGAAGACGGGTGCGCTTGCTCAGAACGCTATTGAGCGCAAGAAGGACATTGACGGCATCACCGTTCTTGACGGTGCTACCACGTCCCTTTGCGGAACTGGCACGACCCTTACGTCCGGGCATGTGGCCGCAGGTGTATTTCGCATCCGCAGCAACGCTACCGAGACGTGGGATGGCCCGGTTTCTTTCGTGCTCCACGGCTTTCAGGCGAAAGACCTGTACGACGAGTTGATTTCAGGAGTAGGGACGTACCCGATTCCTGCTGGTTCGACCGCTGAAGTTTACGGCAGAGGCTACATGCTTCCGATTGCAGACGCAGCGTTCTTCCAGGACGACAACATTCCGCTTGACTCGACCCCGGACGCAAAGGGTGGCGTTTTCGCCTCCGGTCCCGGTGGAGCCATCGTTCTGTGTCAGGCTCGTGCGCCGTTTGTGAAGATGGTTCGTGACGAGTTCATCGGTGGTGGTGGCACTAACATGCTTCACCGCGACGAGTACGCGTACGCCGAGCGATCTTCGGGCAACTGGCTCTTCGAGATTCAGAGTGACGCAACTACTCCGACTAGCTAACGATGCTAGTTAGAGGCTCAATTAGAGTCTCTAAACAATTAGTCCCAAACCCGCCTTATCGGTAAGGGGACGAGGTAATAGAAAATGGCTATAAACGCTCAAGGAGAGCCGGGTCGCATCCGACTTTTCTACGACTTCTACGGCGAAGATTCAGTCGCTAACACGGCGGAGCTTCGATCACTTGGCCCTTTCTGTGTCGGTGGACAAGGTTCTGCTGAAACGGATGCTGGTGTTCCAACTATTGCTGGGGTTCTTTCTGGTGCTGGTCGGATTACCACAACCAATGAAGATAACCACACGACATTGGTTGGCACTCAGGCAGCATTTGATGTTGGCCTTAGTGGGACGATTGTTCTTGAAACTCGTGTCCAAATGGAAAACATCGACACTAAAGAAGTATTCATTGGCTTTTCAGACATTCCGCCTGAGACGCTTTCAATCGAAACAGACATCCTCACGGGTGCTACTGCAACGATAACGAATACAGCTTCAGACTTCGTTGGGTTTTTCCTGTCAGCAGAACTTAGTGATGACGAAGATTGGCACGCTGTTTACAACGGTGGAACTGCCAGTGCTGTTACAGCCTCCGGGTCATTGGACCTAGACGATGACGCTGTGGCTGGTGAGTGGCAAGTTCTTAAACTTGAGATCGACTCTAACGGGGACACTCGTTGGTACATCGACGGTGACTTGAAGAAGACCGTTGAAGGTGCTGCTTCTACCTCTGTAAACCTTGCACTTTGTGTAGGTGTTGAAGCAAAGGGAGCGGCTATCGAGACTCTTGACGTAGATTACATTCTCGTCAAGTCAAACCGTGACTGGAACGCCTAGCCGATAGGTGAAACCGCCCTCGCCCTTCGGGGCGGGGGCAACAACTAACCTAGATTCAGGTGCGAACCTTTTCGCATCTAGGAGAACAAAATGGCAGTATCTTCGATTCATAGTGGGTGGCGGTACGATTCCGCTAACTCCAGGCTCGACTTTTATTACCGAGGCACGCGTGTCGGTAACATAAATGCAAGCGGTTTAACTGCTGCAACCGGCGACCTTACGGTCACGACCGGCGATGCTCACGTAGTTGCCCAGAACCTTTACATGGGTGCAGAAACGGCTTTTGCATCAACTGAGCCGACTTCAGCGATTGTGTTCAAAACTGGGACACAGGCTGCTGGGGCCATCGTTACTTCTAGTGCTTTGATGGCTAATGACACTGTGCTGAGAAAAATCATTGCTGATGGCACAGTCAGTAGCGTGGGCTAACAAAGAGGCTGTAGTTTGGAACGTAGTTTTCCACTAGGCCAAAATCTTCATTCTCGTGAGATTCCAGAAATAGTCTGGACTCACGGGGATGATCTTTGTGATTGTGTTTTCCAAAGGATTGGTGATTGGTCAAATCCGTATCTTGGTAGAACTCTCCGTGTACGAGTCTGTTGCATGGAACAAAAGATGTTCGAGGACTATCCTGAGTTCGTGCAAGAGATTCCAGCCTTCTGGGATGCGAACACTGATACCTGGGTAGACGGCCCATTAGACTGGAATGGGGAAGATGACATGCCTCGCCATCTCTGGCACAGGCAAGTTGCTATCCTCACAGGATTATCTCTTGACGAAACAAGGGTAAGGTTTGAAGGCGAAGAACCCCCAAAAGGTATTGAACGACCTTCAAAACCTCCAGAGCAAAGGCGACCTATGAGCGCAGAAGAGATCATCGGCAGGCAGTTAATAGAACTTAACGAGTTGCAGTCTCAGCTTGATGCCACGGTATCCGTGATCCACATGCTCAAAAACGAGACGGTTACTCTTGACCAGATCGAACTTCGTGATGGCGGGTTTAGCGTCACCGATTTTGAGCAGGCAGAACAGGAACCTGTTGCGTGACGCTATTAGTCGGAACCTTCTCTATCCGCAAGGACGAACCTGCCTGGAGTCTTGAGGAGTTAAATTTGCCTTCTCCCGACTTCGGTCCTCCACGTCGGTATCAGATCGTCAAGGTTGTTCGTAACGACCGGCTTGTCGAGCATCGGACTGATATGGGGCCAGCATCTGCCTTTGGAATAACAAAGCAGTTGAACATCATCGGCGGTACAGTAGACGAGCGAGGGCGTGGGCATGTCTGGGAGACTGTAGCGTCTCTTTTAGATTACGCAGACAACTTGCGGGGCAAGAAATTTGACTGGGACGAAATCCCGGCGATGTCAGCGCAAGATTATTTGACATCTTACGAAGACGAAAAAGACAAGCAGCAACGAAATCTTGTCGGACGAAAGACCACTGGTTCACTAGCGAAGGACAAACGATAGATGCCCTCGATGAAAGAACTCGCAGAACTTAGCAACCAAGTCCTAGACAGCGAAGAAGAAATGCGTCCAGAGGAACTTGCCTTGCTTGCCCAGGATGCGATCTCTCCGGGCATGGGAGACGGCTTGGTTCAGATGCCAAGCAAAGAGACTCCGTGGGGAATCACGATAGAAGAGATGGAGTCTGCTGGCTGGGTCACTGTCTGGGACAAGTTCACGGGTGAGCCGAGTAAGGTCAACCGGAACATGCTTGCCGCTCAACTTCTCAAGGTAAACGACGATGGTGTTCGTTGCTTTACGACTGTTAAGCCAGCAATCGAGCCGTGGCGTGGCAGTACGCTTTGTATGCTCCATCCAGATTCTGAAGACCGTTCTGCGTATGACCGTATGGGTCTTCCGGTTTGCAAGTCGGGCAATCTCGCCAGTGAGTTCCAGATGCGGTTGCACATGCAGCACCGTCACAAGAACGAGTGGGCGCAACTTCAGGACATTGAACAGCAGAAGGTTGACGAGGAAGAGCGACTTGTTCGACAGGCTCTTATTCGCGCCAACACGCCTACCGAAGACCTGTTAGTTCCGGTGGCCGCAGTTAATGAGGCTGCACCTCCAATCGAGGTTGCTGCCCCAGTTGAGGAAGAGGAAGAAGTAGTTCCCGAAACTTTTGTTATCGAAGCAGAGGTTGAGCCGGAGCCTGTCAAGGTTGAGCCGGAGCGTGTCAAGGTTGAGGAAATCCTTTCGGAGTGCTTATTCTGTGAGAAGCCCATGAAGGGTAGGACTGTTAAGCAGAAGAATCGGAACACTCGCTTGCACATGTCCTCGGCACATCCCGAAATGGAAGTAACTGTTTAAGTCATGGCTGTAATCGTCGGGCAGACTCGCGAAGAACTTCGCAAATCTATAGGTCACAATCTCGGTGCAATACGTGTCGGGACTATGACTGGTTCTGGCTCGACCTCGACCGGCGTAGATGCGGAAATGCCTAACGCCGACGACCACGAGAACGGTAATCACATCGTCTTTACGTCTGGGACAAACGACGGGTCGATTCGGATTCAGACTTCATACGTCGGTTCTTCAACCACGTTTACTACTCGGGGAGATGTCCTAGCCGCTTCAACAGCGGACGGAGATACTTACGAGTCCTGGGACGAGGACATGCCTCCAGCGCGTGTCCACGACATGATTGACCGGGCTGTACGGACGATCACTCGGAAGGGTGCGCCTCCGTCTACAGACATCAGTTTGCACACCTACAGGGATCGCAGGAACTACGAGTTCCCAACGGCGTTTGTAGGCTTGCAGCATTTGAACTATCGCTCTTCGTATACGTGGACGTCGATTCATAACTGCAACACGGTCTTCGACGAGTTGGTAGACACTGACGTAACGGCCAGTGCCGACGGGGAAGACTACGCCAGTGGGAATAGCGCAAATAAGTTTGTGCTTGCTGCTGGACTGGGAGCAACGGACATCATTGCTTCCGACAACATTTCTTCGCTCGATCTGTCCGGGTACGACACGGTGGAGTTCTGGATCAAATCCACTGTTGCGCTAACTGCGGGACAGTTGCGTCTTCGCCTTTCGGCTTCGGCCTCTGCCGCAGCTACAACAGAAGAACTTGCCATACCTGCGACCTCCGCTGGTACGTGGACACGGCATCAGGTGGCTCTAGCAAACCCGCACAGCGACACAGCGATCATTTCTGTTGGATTGATACACACGTCAGATATCGGGGCCGCTACGGTATGGCTGGATGAGGTTCGGGCTTTCGTTGAAGACTCTTCTATATGGAGTCGAGTGAGCCGAGCGAACTACACGCGTGACAAAGACCGTCGAGAGTTGGTTCTAAACGGGACTGCTTACAACCAGACACGTTATTCTCTTCTCAAGATGGAAGGCTACAAAAAGCCGACCGCTTTAACGGCTGATTCATCTACCTGCGATGTTGAGCCTGAGTACCTGATTATGCGGACTACTGCATGGTTGATGCGTGCTCGTGGGAATCGTTACGCAGGGCGACGTGAAGCAGATCATCTTGAAGCAGAACGTCTTGAAGGTCTTGCAGAATTGTGGATGAGTCGTCAGCGTCTTCCACAAGGCACAATCTGGGTTGATGATTAACGCACGAGGTTTCTAATGGCAGTTGACTTCGGACGACTCAACATCAACTCAGCCGGGACTGCTGAGAAATTTTCGGGAGACCTTGCAGCGCAAGCTGTTATACGTGCTGGTTCTGTCGTCACTATGATTGAGTTCAGAGCACCGGCAGCAAACAGCGGGAACGTCTTTATCGGGAGACTCGGTAGAGATGGCAGTACCGCGACTGTTACGAGTTCCTACGGCATTACGTTAGTGCCAGGTGGCTCTCTTCAACTTCTCGATATCCATGAACGGTTCAGTAACTTTCAGGGAAACGCCGCAAGTACCAACGACGACATTGAGTGGGTAGCTGAGTTCACGTCTGGAAGGTCGATCAGTTAATGGCAGCGCGCATCATCCAAGACGGCGAGATCAGCATTAACGGTGAGCGTTATCAACTGGACGGTGATGTGTCGTGGTTCGATATCTCACAGCCTCCCGGTAAAGTCGTTATCGGGGATACGACCGACGCATCCAACCCGCTTGCTTCCACATGGGAAGTGACCGACCTCCGTGACGGTATCGGTATCAACGTCATGGACATCCGCACAGACGGCAACCGTGCGTGGTGGTCTACAGCGCAGCTTCGTCATCGAGGCCACCTTGTTCTGCCGATACAGGCAGTCACTACAGCAGCGGACTCAACCGTTGCCGACATAACCCTTCTTGCCGACTTCAAGAATCAAATCTATTCCTGCGTTGGAGTAAAGGTTCACGTCTACAGCAACGGTGCTGACTCGTGGGGATCGTCGGTTGTCACACTTAACAATGATGCGACCGATTGGACATCGGGGAAACTTTATCCAAGCGATACAGCGACGGATACGCTTGTTATTGCGACCGGATCAGAAGTCCATTACGCCACGGCTTCAGATACCTGGGCGTCGAACACGACCGACATCAAGTACGTGGTGTTCTGGAACGACTTCCTCTGGGGTATAGATGCAACAGGCCAGCTTTACTACACAGACGACCTGTCAGGCAGTTGGACGCCTGATGCGCTTTTGCCAGTGGACGGACAGGTTGTCACAGGCTTAGAGATTGCTCGTGGCCCAGATCGTGAGCAGCACATTTATGCCCACACACGAACAACCCTCTATGTTCACGACAACGTAAACACTCGCTTCGTTCCGACAGACCTTCAGCTTCCCTTCCATCCTCAAGGTGGAGATGGGCATGAAGTCTTTCGAGGCCAACTGTTCAACTCAGCCGGGAACGCTATCTACCGATTCCAGGCAGGTTCAGACCAGACTGTTGTAGACGTTGTAGGCCCGGACCTTGACGACGGACTGCCTGCAACCCGGCGTGGGGCTATCAGCCAACTTCTCAAGTCCCACAACGAGTTGCTTGCAGTTATTGATGCGACTACCGCAGTCAGTACGACTACTCTCGTGACACGCCCGTTCACAGGCGTCATGGCAATGGCCGGTGTGGGTTATTCCACGTTTGGCGTATCCAGAGGTCTTTCTCACATTCTTGGCTGGGACGGTCGAGGATGGGAAGTGAAGTGGGTATCTCCACAAGTAGGAAGAGCAATTTCTTCGGCTCTTGTGTCGAGTTCGTACAACGCTTATCGAATGTGGTGGGCGCACAACCAGCGTGTTTATTACATGCAACTTCCGGTTGACGTTATCAACCCGACACAGATATCGGAGCAGAACTACGACACGACTGCCGAGTTGGAAACTCCGTGGTTTGACGGCGGTGTAAGCAACCAGGACAAACTTGCGCTGTCGCTCTGGGTGGACTCTACGCACCCGAGTTCAGACGCTACTTTGAAGTTTGAGTATGCGATTGATCTTATCGAAAGTTACACCACGCTCGCGACCAAGACGGCGACTGGAGAGAGCGAATACACGCTTCCCTCGTCTTCTGATGTAACGGGTGTGACGAACAGGTACATCAAGTTCAGGGTTACGTGGACGCGTGACTCTACGGTCACAGCGACGCCTGACTTGCACAAGATGTTCTTGACCTATCGCAAGCGTGTTCCTGCGATCTTTGGTGTGCGTGCGCTTATCAAGGTTGAGCGAACGGTTGCCGGGGTTCCGCCTTCACAACAGGTCAAGAACCTGCTTGCTGCTCGATACTCGAATCCTCTTGTCGAGGTTACGTGGCGCAGCGACGACGGCACGAACAACCCGCAAAACTATTACATGGACGTTTTGAATCTTCAGGTTTCCGATAGAAGTGGGAATCTTGGGATACCGTCAAACCGTGTTCTCATCGAGTTTGGAGAACCCCGACAGAGTATTGACCGATGACGACGCAGCAAGAACGAGGACCGCAAGGAAGATTACTTCCTATTGTTCCCGATTCTTGGCCTGGGAGTGATCCTGAGTATTACGTTTATCGAGCGATTCTTCGTACAGGTCGGAAAGAAGGGGTAGACTTCCAGTACCAGACCAGCACATTCGGGGGCAGGACTCAACGAGGTGGGATTATTCCCGACTTTGTTATCTTTACTCCGAGAGTTGGGATCAACGTGCAGGGAGCGCGGTTTCACACGCCGCCGTTCGGAAGTCTTGCATTAGACCGGATGCAACGAGTTCAGCTAGAAAAGAGCGGACTCCGCATGGAGTTCATTTCGGAAAGAGAAGCGCAGCTACGTGCTGACGCAGCAGTTCGTGATGCTATCGCAGGAACGCGTGGCCGTGGACCGCTAGAAGCCCTTCGAGGAGTATAGAAATGGCCGAACCTACAACGGGTGTCCGGTTTGCAGGCGTACTAAGAGACGGTTCAGGCAACCTGATTACGTCAGGTGTCACCGCAAATAGTTACGACATCGGAACTACTACTCCGACAAGGGGAACTGAAGACTCTACCTTTACGAGCGGAAAGTTCGGTATTTCTGACTCCGGGTTCGGGCGATTTGACGTAAAGATTGTTAACGGGTCTGAGCAGATATGGTGGTCTTCACTCGCAGAAGTGCAAGTCACGTCACTCCAGGCACGGAACCCTACGACAGCGAGTGCTGCGCTAGAAGTTTTCTCAACAACCAGTGAAGCCTCGTCCCTTGTAGCGGTATTCGGCTTCCGTCCTTCTACTGAGTCCAGCGGGGCAGAGACCGCAGACACTCCTTCAGACGGCGACAAGGGTTACATCAACTTCGAGTTGTCGAATGACGCTACATCGAAAGAACAGTGGGTTGCTGGGCGGTTGGAATGGGAAGGTGTTGATGTCTCAAACGGAAGTGAGGACGGGCAGCTTAACCTCTGGACAATGGCTGCTGGCACGCTTGTCGAGGAACTGCATCTGAGTGGTGCTGCGCTATGGCCTGAAGCCGATGCCGGGTTAGACCTGGGTACTACAGCTCTCGGGTTTAACGACCTCCATCTGGGGTCAGGCGGTGTCGTCAACCTTGACGGTGGCGATGTAACGCTGACTCACTCTTCTGGCACGTTGACCTATGGCGGTGACGGTGCTGTCTCTGTGGCTTTCGGAGCCAACGTAGACCTTCAGTTCACAGGTGGTACTGGAACCAACGAGATTGTTCTAGCGAATGGGCTTGCTGATGCTCTAAGCATTACTGATGGGTCAGCCGATGTAATTGCAATCAGTACGGCAGGCGGGACTAACACCGTCGCTATTACAGGCGACCTAACTGTTAGCGGAACTATTGCTGCGGACACAGCGGCGGTGGCAACAACAGTCACGATTACTGACAACGAAGATACGGACGAAGCTAACGCGATTATCTTCACTTCCGGTGGTGATGTAGATGGCGGGAATATCGGTCTTGAATCCGATGGGACATTAAACTACAACCCCAGCACCGGGACTCTTACCTCTACGGTATTCGCGGGCAATCTTTCAGGTACGGTCTCAACTGGTACACAGGGGTCTATAACAGCCGCAGCTAACCTGGTAACGGTAGGCACTATTGGTAGTGGTACATGGCAGGGAACAGCGATTGCCTCTGCTTACATAGCTGCCGATGCCATCACCGGGGCCAAGATCGCTGACAATGCTATTGATAGCGAACATTACACAGACGGCTCTATTGATAACGCCCACATAGCCGACGATGCCATTGATAGTGAACACTATGCTGCTGGGTCTATCGACACCGCTCACATAGCAGATGACCAAGTAACTCTGGCAAAGATGGCGGGTCTCACTAGAGGCTCAATGATAATCGGGGACTCAAGCGGCAACCCTTCGGCATTGGTTAAAGGGTCTGCCAATTATGTTCTTACGTCTGACGGTACAGATATAGCTTGGGCTGCTGCTGCGGGTAGCAACGCCCACGACGGTGACACGACTATCGCTGACGGTTCTGGCCTCATCGTAGGCCACTCGGCATTTGACACTACTATGTGGGCTGCTTATGCGACACCTGAGTTTCAAGTTCTTGGGACTGCCGCAGACTCAGGGATTGGGGCGGTTCGATATAGTGCTGACGCATTTGGCCCGATGATCGGCATGGGCAAGAGTCGGCACGCTGATCTGGCCGGGAACACTATCGTTGCAGATAACGACATTCTCGGGAAGCTGATCTGGTTCGGAGCAGACGGAAATGCGGCAGCTACTATCGGTGCAGAGGTCTTCGCTCGTGTAAACGGGACTCCCGGTAATGGAGATATGCCGACTGAGTTGGTGTTCGCTACGACAGCGGACGGAGCATCAGCGGCTACTGAGCGGCTGCTGATCGACGCTGCTGGGGATGTGGGCATCGGCATCGCAACACCCGACTCCAACCTCCACATCCACAACGCCACGGCTGGGACGATTGCGTCGGCTTCTAATACCGTTCTGACGGTTGAGAACAATAACAGCGCAATCATCCAAATCCTCACTCCAGCAGCGAACGTCGCGAGTATTAACTTCGGCTCCCCGACATCTAACGAGCGAGGGGTGTTCCAATACAACCATAATACCGACTTCATGCACTGGAACGTCGGGGCTGCAACTCGCATGTCGCTTGACAGCGGCACTCTTTACATAGGCGACACCGCCAACACCAAGATGACGCAAGGTCTGACCATCAATCAGGCTGCTACTGACAACGAGGCGTTCGCACTTAAATCGTCCGACGTTGACCACCCCATGACGGACTTAGCTGAGACCGATACGTTCCTAGCGATAACGAAGTACACCGGGGCTGACGGTGGGTCCAACTACATCGGTTATACGGATGCGTCGGTAGCACATAGTAACTGGGGCCGAGCCGCCACCGAAATCACGACCGATACCAGTTCGTCAGAGGGCAACATCATGTTCTCGGCGCAGAAAAGCGATGCTGCTACTGCCGGGGATGTAGGCACGACGGCTAACGCCTTCGTAATCAGGAACAGTGTCACATCCCGTGCCATCTTCAAGGGTAACGGTGATCTCCACATTACCAACACGACGCTCACAGCGTTGGACGACTACCCGGACGCTCTTATGGCTCGTGCTGGTAGGGCTGAACTTGCTCCTGCGGGATCGTTCCTGAACGACAGATTTGCGGGGATTGTTGACGGCGGGAAAGCCTTCCTTGCCGACAATAAGATCATGTGGGCAGATGAAGGCGGCGAGGCTCCGTTTATGGCGATACAGAAGTCCGTTATGCTTGGCTGGGACATGGCTTTCCAGAACGCATCTTGGATAGCCGACATCGTGAGCGTCCTCAGTGACACGCAGCGTGCGAAGCTACCGACAAAGACACGAGATATGCTGGCCCTGATGCCAGCAGGAGAGTAAATATGGCAACGATTGAATACACCGTCACGACGGCACAGATGGACGAACTCAAGGCTGCACTCCAGTTCCATCAGGGATCGGAGGACACCCCGACCGACGATGAGGTGAAGACGTGGGGACTGCGACAATTCCAGTCGCTTGTGCAGAAGTACCGGGCGCATGTGATCGACACAGCGAACCCCGTACCGACAACCTCAATCGCGTCTTAGGAGATACACATGGCTGAAGTAGCAATCGAAATGGCAGACATCCAGACCGTACTCAACTCGACTCCTGCATTTGCACAGGCAGTTACCGCACAGGCGATGAGTCGTCGGATAGACGAACTAGAGGCAGAGAAAGCTGAAGCCCCTGCATGTGACTGCGAGAAGGACGCCTCGTCCCAGGATAAGCAAGGGGATGATTAGATGGTGAACGAGAACGAGACACCGGAGCCAGTGGAGGAGGCGGTCGAAGAGGTAGAGGGTGTTAAAGTAAGCGAGGTGATCGAAGAGGTGGAGGTAACGGAAGAAGTAGAGGAAGCCTTGATGTCCCTCAACGATGTTAAGGATCGGTTTATCGGTATCGTGGACAATGCCAGGGCAGCAGGGATAGCGACCGTTACGAGCCGTGGGTTCGCTGCGGTCGAAAGTTTTCTTGGTGCTCTCGCTGGAGACAAAGACGAGAAGCGACCGAAGAGGTAATACGTTATGGGATGGTTGCTTGGCCCTCTTCTCGGGGGCGTACTGGGTGGGATCATCGTGGTCCGCATCCTAGAGTTCTTTCTAGGCGGGGTGTCCAGTGGTGTGATGAACGTCATCCGTCCCATTTTCTTTGTCGGAACCGTGTCGGCTGTTACAACGCAGTCAGGCATGGGCAAATTCACGTCAGTCGTGCGTAAGTTCCAGCGAGGCTCCGGTGCTATTGAGGATCGGTTAGACTCCATCACCAGCACGAAGCGTGAACGTAAGTAAGCAGGAGAAATAGATATGAATGAATGGGTATTAGGCGGAATCGCAGTTGTCGCCATTGTGTTTATGCTAGGTGGCGGAGGCTGGCTCTGGCGTACTGCCACCAACCGTGCTCGCCGCAACGCTCCTGCTGCCGCAGAAACGGTCGCAAAGAAGGCTAAAGCAGCGGTCTAAGAATGACGCGGTTCGCCCGGAGGATACGCTTCGGGCTGCTAGGGGTACTCCTAGCGTTTGGGACCGGGGCTGGTCTTACGTGGTACTTCCGCGTAACGATTTTTGGGTGGCTGACCGCCCCGGCTGACGGGATGCTCAGTCCCCATCAGGGGCTTCCTGTCTACATCAGCCCCACCGAGATACTTAGTACGACCATCAAGCTGTCGGTAGTGGGCGGCGTGGTCTTTGCTATTCCCGTTCTGGTAGGAACCGTCTTCTACCTGGTGCGCCCGTTGCTCAAGCGTAGTGAGCGGCGGCTTGTCGCCCTGTTCCTGCCAGCGATCCTCCTGTGCTATCTCGCCGGGGTGTCGTTCGCCTACTTCCTGATGCTCCCTGTGGGGATTGCATTTCTGCTGCACTTTGGCGAGGGCATAGCTGTCCCGACCATTCGCATTAGTGAGTATCTGAGCCTAGTCATAACGCTCATATTCTGGCTCGGGATCATCTTTGAGTTGCCGCTCTTGATGTTCCTGCTGGCGAAGCTGCGGCTCATTTCTTACCGCCGGTTCAAGAGGGTGCGGAAGTTCGTTCCACCCGTAGCCATCATCGTCAGTGCCATCCTGACGCCGACTATGGATATCGTGAACCAACTCATGCTTGCCGGTCCCATCATAATTTTGTACGAGGTCGGTCTAGCACTTAGCTGGCTGGCTCAACCCGGAAAGGGGAGACTCGTGATTCGGAAACTTAAAGAGTTCTTAATTGGAATCCTACGGCGGGTTGCCGTTGTCCTGATACTGGCTCCATCGCTGTTGATCGGAGTGCTCTATGTGGCTGCTCTGTCCTTCGTGTTCCTCTGGAACGGGCATCTATCTACGGGCGCACCATCTAAAACTAAGGCCCGGTTGGACAGGGTGTATGAGAGGGTACTCACCGTGATTGCGAGACTAGCGAAGATCGAGGTAAGTAACCCCGACCGCTAGTGCGCTCCAGGAGTGGCCTGAGATGCCGTGCAGGACTCCCGGCGGGGTCTCGTATTTGTCGCCGTCGCACTCGGGGCATACGGGGCGACCAGTCCCCTTCCAGCCCTTGCCCTTACAGGTCTGACACTTCTTCCCGCCGACAGCTACCTCGTTCCCGCCGAAGCGGTCGATCAGGGCTTGGCGCACGCTACTGTCGTTGGCTCCCTGCCGCTTACCGCAGAGGTTCACGAGGACTTCGGGACGAGGGATTAGGACGGCTCTGGGCAGGGCGGATTCGCTTCCCGTATCCTCGCTACGCAGAAATTCATCCCAATAGAAATGCTCAAACCCTTGCTCAAACTTTCCTATCCACTTGACCGTCTCAAACACATCCTTCCCAACAGGCAATCCATAATGCCCGACATCTTCGATTACAAGAACATCAGCTTGCGGGTAGCCGATATTGATAAGGCACGACGCTATCTCACGGTTGTCCTCCCATGCCCAATCCTTCGGTACGCCGTCCTCTAGCAAGCACCACCCACTCTTCGTCGTTCCTGGGTCGATTGCTAAGACTCTCATCTCGTACTCCTATTCTCGGCTATGTAGACAGCGGCCAAAAACAGGGCGAAGGCTGCAATCCCTAGTATCTTCTTCTTCATTCTTCTCCTATTTGTAGTGGCTAGAGCAACACGCCCTGTGCCAGTCGGTTTGCTGCGATCTCGCAGTAGCGTTCTTCTATCTCGATGCCGATTGCGTTACGGCCCAAGTCCTTCGCCGCCCTGAGCGTCGTGCCGCTACCCATGAAGGGGTCGAGGATTGTGTCGCCTTCGTTACTCCATGATCGGATGTGGCCTGTCGCCATTCCTGACGGCATAGGAGCCGGGTGTCCCCCAGCTTCCTTTGACGGGGAGTTGTTTATCTTCCACCAGTTGTACCGCATCCCGTAGTCTTTCACGGCCCTCCCTTTACCGTGGACTTGGGGGGTCTCTCCGTTTTTCTTGCGATCAGTTCCGTGCATCAACATCCCTGCGTAGATGTTTTTCCGATCTTCTATGGGATTGAACGTCTTGAGTTTGCCATTGCTGAACACGAACATATATTCGTGGGCTGAAAAATAACGGTTGGACTCAGGGAAGTTCACCCCCTCTTTGACCCAAATCATGGTGTCGTGGAGTTTCATTCCGCACTCATCGACCATGAACAGAGCTTGTCTGAATGAATCTCCCGACTCACTCCCGTTGATGGTTTCGTCAGCTACGTTCCAAACAACGACACCCCCGACACTCACGACTTGGCTTATCAAGCGAAGCGACTCGCGCCAATCGAATGAGAACCCTTCGTAGTCTCGGATCGTTCCGTAAGGTGGCGATGTCAGCACTAAGTCCACCGGCTCCAGCGTAGGCAGTACGTCGCGGCAGTCGGCGTTATAGATCGTGATGCCGTCCTGTTCGTAATAGGGCTTCATGTAAACCTCGATATGAGCCACCCGGCTTCTATTGCTGCGAGTCGTTCCAGTGCAGTCGGGTTCGTTAGTTGCTCGTGGCACATGCGACAGACAGCAACGAACCGCTGGCCCTGCCTGTCTGCCTGCTCTCCCGGCACGATAGCCCCTCCTGCGCTGCGAGGGAGGGCTTCATGCACGTCGATGCTTCGGACTGTGCAGTTGTCCCACGAGATTTCGCATACGGGGTTGTCAGCCAGGAACTCGGCAACGAACTTGCGCCGTTCCGGTGCTACGGCTTTCCGTTTCGCTGACTGTCGCGAGATCGGCTTGCGGCTGAAGTTCAGCGGACTGCGGGTGAGTTGCTTGGTGCTGCGCTTGAGCGGCGTGCGTTTCACTTGCCCTCGTCTTCTCGGTTCGCTTTCGTTGCGGCAATGTAGACAATCGCTGGCCTGCCCTTTGTCGTCTTACGTCGTACCAGTGTTCGGCTCAGTAGCCCCTCTCGCATCAACTCGGTCACTCGTGGAGCGTAAGAAGTTGTGAGTGTCCCTGTTGGATCGAACTTCACGACCACCTCATCGGCAGTTGCTCCGTCATTCCCGCGCTCAAGGAAAAAGCGATACACGTTGGCACGCATGGACTTCCTATCGGTCGAGTGAAATGCGATTTGCGACGTGTCCCTTAGTCCTGCTGCGTAGTCTTCAGGCACGTTCGTCAGGCTAATCGTGTTGTCGATGTCCCCGAGATTAGTGTCTATCGTTTCATGCACATCACCTTCAGGGACTCGGCACAGGCGACACCGGCGTACTCCGAACAGGTCGCCTCGGAAGTCGTGGCTGCACTCGTCGCTCATTTGTTCCAGTTCCTGGACTTGCACTCGGGGCAAGCCTTCGGGTTTGGTACTCGGGGCATCCATGCGTAGTCACAACGCTTGCAGGTAACTTCGGTCAGGGTTGTCATGTTTTTTCTCCTAGTTGCTGAGAGGACTTGCCAGCTTAATGATGTTCCTCGACAGGTTGTCAATCTGGGCGCGCTTAGTAGCCACCTTTTCTTGGAGTGGGCTGATCTGTTCCTGCAATTCACCCACCTCTTTATCGAGTTGGCGCATCTCTTTTTCGATTGCCTCTAATCTTTGGGCTTGTTCTGGTGTTGTCATGTTCTCTCTCCTAGTTCCGGTGTCCACCAAAGAACAAACCGGCTGTTAACGCCGCCGCAGATTTGGCGGTGCTGGGTGGTTTCTCGGCGTGCCGTCCGCAACGCATGGGTTCCCACAGGAACGCTAGAACAGGCGCGCCGCACTCTTCCTGGGCGCGCTTGCCGCTTACAAGTTCGGCGGCACACGAGACAACGAACGGCCCGGCCTCTGTTGGTGTCAGCATGTTCTCTCTCCTTTATGAACGCTTGCGCGCTGCGATTAGTGCGCCCTTGCGGTAGTTGCCCTCTCGCACCTTTGCGTAGGTGAGCGGGACTTTGTACGTTCGGTAGAGCCGCCATGCGGTGTCCCAGAACGCAGGTGAGTGCGATAGGTAGCGTGTGCCTGTGGGGGCTTCTACTTTGTTACCGTCTTGATCCACCCAGACACCCCCACGCCCGTAGGTAATGGTTTGTTTCTCGACCGGCGTAAGCCAGTGGGCTATCTCGTGGAGTAGGACTAGCTTCTGTTCAGCCCTGACAGACACCTGGCCTGTACGCTTGCCGCTGCGGTAGGGAATTTGAGTCTGTCTACGCTGCGTCCCTGCGGTGACGTGAATACGGTTTTCTCCGTACCACGTGCGCCCAGACGAGAACACAGACCGCTTAGAGCGATGCCACGTCATCTCCGGTACATCGTCGCTCCCTTCGTCTAGTGCCACACGTAGCACCAAGTCTTGCGCCCATTGTGGAGCAGTCATCTCTCTCTCCTTGCCGCCGATCGGGGCGACGGCTCCCCGTTAGTTGTTAGTCGTGGCCTATACCTGTGGACGCACCTCATCCCACGCTGCTGCTTTATACCTCTTCAACTGTTCGGCTTCTTTCTCTAGGTCACTCTTCTTTTTTACCCCTTCCTTTCCACTAGGCTTACGGAAGGTGTATTCCTTATTGGCAGTAGCCCCACATCTACAAAGCCAGATAACACACGCCCCTGTGATTCTCGACTGAGGACCGGGGGCTAGTTCGACTGACCACTGTTTCCAACTGTGTGTTTTATGGGCCAAGTCATCCATCCTTTCGAACTTTTCATGGTTCAATCGCTGCATACTATGATAACACATATGTCAAGTTAGCTTTGGACGCACCCTCCGCAAATGACCGGGCCTGATGAGGGGCAAGACTTGGGCTTGAAGACGCATCCAGAGTAGCCCTGCGTGGCCCGGAGAGCGGCGTCACTACCGGCGGCGGTGTGCAGACGCCCTAAGAACTTATCAAGTCTCTCTGCGTGGACGCTGCCAGTCTTGGGGTGGATGTACTCCGGTGCGTCGCGGATGTGCTTCGTCCAGATTTCATCCAGCCAGTTGATATCCTCTTGGACTCCGGTGAGGGTGGCATATCGTTTAGTTTGTGCGTTCATCAGTCCTCCAAATACCAAAGGTCACTGGTCGGCGGGAGTTTTGTTTCTTTTTCTTCTCCCGGATGGGGATTAGTTTCCATTAGACCCTCCCCCCGTAAGGGGGGGTCGTTGGTGGAGACCCCTATTCCACTTGTGTTTCCACCACTTTCCACTGGTGGAATCCGATCAGACTTTAGTTGCCATAGTTGAGGCTTCCCGGCCCCGATAACAACGAACTGATCCGACGAACCCCTGAATAGATTTCCGATTGCGTTATTGGACGATCCGACTTCATCCGCAATGGCTTGAGTGCTGCGCGCTGCCGGGTTTTCAAGCAGCACCGCTGTAACGCGACGTATCAGCGGGATGGTACTCATGTCGGTTGTCGTGTCGAGCGGGTCGGCGTTGGCGTACTTCACCCTGCCGTCACCGAACTGCACGGTCCAGCCGAGCGTTGCGTTGCGCTCGTCGTTGGTCTTCTGATGGATCATCGTCAGCGACAGGATGCTTGAGCCTTCTGGCGTCTCTCCCTGGATTTCGTAAGTGCCTCCTTGTGGTTGCGTGTACCAATACTGAGACCCGATAGGTTTCTTGTTGCCCTCACCTTTCGGAACGTGAGCGATAGACAGCCATGTGCCACCGATGTACCGGGCTGCGTTGAAGTAGCCCATGACTGCGGGTTCATCGGATATCTCACCGGCCACAGCCATGCCTACGGAGTCAGCTATGCAAAGCACAATCCCGTGTTCAGCGCAGTAGTGTTTGATCTCTTCCGCAGAATCGGTAAGTGACCCGACCATCCTTCGGTAGTGAAAGTCTCTCGTACCCGAGATGCCGAGTCCTGCGAGTAGCTGCGTGTAGCGTAGGCGATGAGGGCTGGCCGACCGTTCCCAGTCGAGGTACAACACTGGCCCTTGAATCTGCGGGGCTAGTTTCGGTACGAACATCTGGGATGTGGCTACGCTGAGACCGATTGCAAGGACGGTAATGGACTTTCCTGACCCTCCTGGCCCGAAGATAACTGTATGTTCATCAACTTGTAGTAGTGACTGGACGAGGTACTGAATCGCTCCGGGGTTAGGGACATCCTCAAGCCTGACAGCAGCTTCACCGGGTTGCCAGTTGTCTTGAACCGCAGATGCGACTTCCTCGATCATCGTCGCCCATTCTTCTTGACGCAGGTTCTTGAGCGACCGGACTACACCGGCCTTACTGTTAGTCGAAGAGAGGTCAACGTGGGTGTCCGCAATCAGTCGGCGTGCTGGCCTGTCAGGAACAGGCTTAAACAGGACTGTTACGAACGCATCGTATCGGCGTTTCTGCTTACTGATTGATGTGACCACGAACCGGAGGAACCGATCAGGGTAGGCCACGGTTACGTCGTGGTTCGCTGCTACGTCTACCTGTGGCTCAGAGGTAGGGGAATCATCAGGCTGTAGCCCGAGTTCAGCAGCGACTTGTTTAATGATGTCACTCATTCATACCTGCCTGATCGAGCATATCTAAAACGTCGCCATGTAATGAGCATCCGTAACATCTCCATTTCTGAATCTCAGGCCAAACCACGAACGATGGACTTCGATCCTCGTGGAATGGGCATCGACCTGTGAGGGTCTTGCCGTTGCCGCGTAATGTTGTGAGTCGGGCCGCTACGTCTTCAACCTTAAGCCGCTCTTTGATCTGTTCAATCGTAGAAGTGCGGACAGGTTTCGTGCTGTAGTTCGGCGGGAAGTATCCGTGTTTGATAGCCCAGCGCACACCAGCAGCAACGGCGGCGTCGGACTCCATCCCGAAAACTGTGTAGAGAACTGCCCAGTGCCTGGTTGCAGCCTCGAAGTCCTCGAACGCTGTTGCCCAGTACCCGGCTATGTCGTTGCGGTACGACGGCATCGTCGCCACGTAGACGTAGCCGGGATCATCCCACTCGGGGAGCCATTCACTCACCTGCCGGTACAGGGGTCGAGCACTCGGAACACATCCGCATCTCGCGATTCTTGGCTTCTGATCTGCCGTAGAAGTGACCTTCGCAGGACTCGACGCATAAGCACCGGGCGCAGTTCTTGACGGTGGGCGACCACCCGCATCGGCACTCTATCCCATAGAAGCCGATGCGGAGGCCGTTCTCCCCACAGTGGGGGCATAAATCCGTCATGCTGTTTCTTCTTCTGCCTGTGCCGGTGGCGGTGTGCCGTGCTTCAACTCGTACAGGCCGTCGAACCACATCTGTCGCAACCACTCCACCTGCTCCGTTGTGAACAGTTCGGATGAGGCGTTCGCTGCGAGGACTTGGAGCATCGACCCTGCTTCCTTCACGCCGACTTGCTTCTCGATGCTCTCGTGTCGAGGGTCACGCTTCGGCTGCTGGGGCGGGTCGATGTGCTCGTCGTACTCGGGGTTGTCGGCCTCGTTGTAGTAGTCGCCTCCCGGCGGGTTGGTCGCCCAATCTGCGGTCTGCTCCGGTGTGACAACAGGACCGGCGGGGCCGGGAACCATGTTCCCTTGCGGGTCGTAGCGTGCCACCTGACCCTCGGGCAGGACGGCTGACACGATGTCACGGTATGGATTGTGCGGCGGGTTTGGCTTCACTGTCCACGTCACCATGTACGACTGACCCTTGACCAGTTGCTGGTGTGTCCACCCTTGATCCCTGGGTGCTTTCCAGAAGCCTTCTTGCCCCTGAAACGCCCATGCGGGGTCGTAGTCCGTGTTGCCGTAATACGCCACGGTCAGTAGTTGAGGGCCGTGAGTTGTTCGTTCGTTCTGTGTCATCTCTTATCTCCTTGCGCCATGCGGCGCACTTGTTTCCGTATCAACTTTAATCTCGCCCATTCAGCAGCGAGCAGGAGCCTTAATTCCAAAGTCAAAACGGTCTCAGATTTACATTCCGTACATTCTGGACAGTGTTGTTTTGTACGATTTGGAATTATTCGACTGACCTCGGTTTCGCCTTCGCAGGATGAACAGTTCTGGCCCTTGCAATCGGAATGGCGTACTCATCGCCTTTGTCCTCATACTGTTTAACCGCGGTCATATTGAACTGGCGCGGTGGCGGAGGCTTCGGTTCGGCCTGTTTCGTGAGCAGCTTTTCAAAATCGGCTGGGGCCATGACCTCGGCGAGAACACGCAGAGGCCCGTCCAGCGACTTCTGCCACTCAATAGTGGGCTTGAACGTGACCTCGACACCTGGCCCCTTTGCGAACGTCTGAGGTTTGATTGTCTCGCCAGTTTCCTCAGACCGACGTTTTGCTTCGTCAGCCAGTCTCATAAACTCAACAGTTATGTCGTTTTCAATTTCGTGGCGTTCCATTTCCGCGTCGCGCACGTCGGCATCAGCCGACCGCCACATCTGGAGCAAGTGATCTAAGTTACTCATCTCGGTTCTCCTTTCGGACGGATAGTGGCTGGTCGAAGTGTGCATCTCGGGCCTTGAACCAGCCTCCCAAGTCCCCGTACTTTTCCATGTCCTCCGGTGTCGGCTTGTCCCACCGTCGGGCCTCGGCTCGGAGCCACGCATCCTCGCTGCTCAACTCGTCATTCTGCCACCCAATAAGTGCCGCTCGATCTTCGCTGTCGCCGCCTGAATAGTCGGGCGGTATGGTGTACCTGCTCATCGCATCTGCTCCTCTCGTAATTGATCCAGATAGTTGTCGGCTGCGCTGACTGCTTCCTCGACCATGATGTCGGGGCATTGGCAGTCTGCGAGTGCGGGTGGGTTCTCCACCTCGTACTGCTCGCACGCTTCCCGATGGACCCCATTCCAAGAGCGACTGAACCAACTCATCTGACCACCTCCTTTACGTTAATAGCTGCCAGCAGAGCCGAAGCCGCTTTAGTAATCTCGCAGTATGCCAACGCCTGCTGTCGATACCTCTCGGCTATCCTTTCGTCGCCGCGTGAGATTGTCAGCGCACTCACGGCATTTTGCAGCGCGCGGCGTGCGATTCCCTCGTATTCTTCTCGCATCTTAGTCCCTCTCGTTGTCCGCAATCTTTTGTTTTTCTTCCAAGATTTGGGTACGCAAAAAATCTATATGTTTTTGTATTTCGCAGATGTCTGTTTGGGATTTGGCGATTGCTTTTTCAAAGGTCTTAATCTGCTCTTTACCCGTTAAGACCATAACCTTTCGGTGAACAGCCAAGTCATGTTTTTCTTGGTCAGTCATCTCTAGTCCCTCTCGTTATTCAACTGCCTAGCAGTTTCCTGTTGCAGCAGGTTGAACTGCTCGGTTGATAATTGCTGTCGGGCCACGCTTACGAATACCCCCTGATGGGACGTGGCTCGGGCCTCTTTGCTGGCCCTGTTCAGCGTACCTAGTCGGCGTTTTAGCCAGTCCAGGTACCCCTGTTGATGACGGCGTGATCCCTCGGCTCCCGCAGCCCACAATCCACTCGACAGAACCTCGTCCTCGGGGATCGCCCCGCCCTCGACGCGTGTCTCGTGTAAGGCAAGCGCGGTGTCGAGATTAATCATGCGCGTCTCAGCGTTAGCGATCTCGTCGCTGAGATCGTCGCTGGACATGCCGTCCAAACTCAGAAGCTGGTCGTGTTCATCGCGTTCCATTCTTCTCCAATCTGCCGGGGGTCATCCCGACGTGTCTGATACTAAAGGTTGTGATTACTATTAGCAAGCGTCACTTAGCATATCTCCCAAGTGTTTTGAGTAGGCTGGTGGGATAGCGTTGCTTAGATCGCCGGTATACCCGGCCTTACGGGACGCTCCGCCGGGACTCGGAATCCACGGCGTACCTTGCGCCTCGCGAAACTTCTCTGCGTTGCGGCCTTTGCCTTGCCACGGGTTATACACATCGCTGTGATCGCAAGCTGCTGGTGACATGCCCAGCGATATGTTGGACTCAAAGATTCGGTGCTTGATTAGCCGCAACCCGAACATCGTCCCGCACAGCATTAGCGATGCGTCCAGCGGTGCGCCCACGACGTTCTCGATAACGTATGGCAACCCTGACTCGACCAGTAGCTGGCGGGTCGGCTCCACGAGGTCGGGGTGTTGGATATCGTTGACCCTCGGACGGCCCCACGTTGCAGACTTGCGAGTGTACGCCTGGCAGGGTGGGCTGGCCCATACCGCATCGAAGCCTGACAGGTCTACGCCTAGCGCATCGGTACGGTGAAACTCGAACGGGTAGTCGGGCTGGCGGTTAATGTCGTAGCCAACTACGTCGAACCCGGCTCTGTGCAAGCCCATTCCTGCGCCACCGGCCCCGCAGAATAGATCGGCTATGCGTAGGGCATCGCCTTCCATCGGCAGGATCAGGTAGTCGTGGTCCTTTAGCCAGTCCTCGGCAGAGGCTTCGGTTGCGTCGGCTGCCTCCGGTGTCCACGGCTCGATGTTCTCGTCGATCCAGCCCAAAGACTCGGCCAACTCCAGCGTTGACCACATCGAATCAGGACGGTGCGTTTTGTAGTGAATCATCCCTCCCTCGGATCAAGTTCGTCGCCCAAATACAGCACCGCCGTAAAGTGCGTTTCGTCGGGAAGCGTCACCGCCCCCACATGCTGAAACCACTGGTGCGCGTAGATCGTGACGAGCGGGTCGCCGTAATCGTTCGGCTGAAACGACATGACTGGATCACCCAGCCACTTG
>CAXBME010000051.1:0-31344 GCA_963976765.1 uncultured Planctomycetaceae bacterium | reverse complement strand
CCAGCGGATTCTGAAATCATCGTCAACTCCCGCCGCCCGGTGATGCGGGTCGTTAGCTGGCAAAGCCGAACGGAGACCTAAATGGGACTATTCGATCGCTTCAAGAAGAAACAGTCATCTTCGAGTGCGTCGCCTGAATACTCCGAACAGCCACTCGACGCCGACATGTTGAATAGTGTCCGTGGATGCGCTCGCGACTGTGCAACAGAACTCAATCTCGACATGGAAGCATTATCTGCGCAGGAATTGGTCCAAGCAGTTAACGATCATATTCGCCACTGGCAGAAGCAATCGTTACCAGCGCCGGAAAGCCCATTCAAGCACGAACCGTTGACACTCGGCAGTCTGTGGGGGAACAACTTGTTGCCACGTTGAACTGGGAATGGGTCAACGTCATATATGAAAAGAACGGAACACCATACAAGATGGTCGCCGTTGTATCGCCCGGCCGTGAAATGATGATATGCCCATTTCATTTCGTGTTTGACTGCATGGCAAACCATGCCCCAGTCACCATCGCACTGTCGTACAACATGCTCGTTGATGGTTCTGAAATCCCTCAACTACCTCCATACGGCTACGAGAACGTCATGGCTAGAGTTCATCACATTGTTCCTCCGTCGTAACGCAGGGTGGCCCAGACAATCTCTTTTAGATTGTCTGGGTGCCGCAGGCACAAGAGTGCCTTATCCTCGGAGCTTGATGAAGAGTGAAAGCTTTGGTCGTAAACATTTATGGCTACGCCAGAATTTCCTGGACGACGTGGCCGTGGACGTCGGTGAGGCGGCGGTCGATGCCGTTCTGGCGGCAGGTCAGGCGTTTGTGGTCGATGCCCAGAAGATGCAGCACGGTGGCATGGAAGTCGTAGCAGTAGGTTTTTCCTTCTTCCGCCTTGTATCCCCAGTCGTCGCTTTGTCCGTAGGCGACTCCCGCTTTGACGCCGGCTCCGGCCAACCAGGTAACGAACGAGCCGCCGTTGTGGTCTCGGCCATCGCCGCCCTGAGCGAACGGCGTGCGACCAAACTCGGTCGTCCAGATCAGTAGCGTGTCGTCGAACAGGCCGCGCGATCGCAAGTCGCGAATTAAAGCGGCGATCGGCTGATCGACCGACTTCGCGATCGGCGGCAGCTCTTTCGGAATGCTGCCGTGGTTGTCCCAGTTGCCGGTTGCTCCCTGCGGACCGCTCCAGACCTGCACAAACCGAGTGCCTCGCTCGACCAGTCGCCGAGCCAGCAGGCAGCGACGTCCAAAGTCTTCAGTCACCGGTTCGTTCAAACCGTAGGCCTGGTGAGTCGATTCGCTTTCTCGGGAAACATCAAATGCTTCCGGAGCAGACAGCTGCATGCGGGCGGCCAGTTCGTACGACTTGATGCGGGCATCGAGCAGCGAATCCTGCGGAGTTTTTTCAGCGTGCCCGGCGTTCAGCTTTCTCAACAGTTCGAAGCCATCGCGGTCGGCGGCGTTTGTCGCGAACTTGTACTTCTCCCGAGCAAACAAATCGGGGATTGGATTCTCTCCCGACGCGTTGATTACCGTTCCCTGATTCACGGCGGGAAGAAAGCCCGCCGAGAACGGTCCCTTCTGGTTGTAAGGCAGCCCCTTCGCGTCCGGCAGCACGACAAAGGTCGGCAGTTCGTCAGTCAGGTTTCCAAGTCCGTAAGAAATCCAGGCCCCCATTGACGGGAACCCTGGTAACAGAAATCCCGAGTTCATCATGTAGGTGCCCGGTCCGTGCACGTTGGTCTTCGACGCCATCGCCATCAGAAAAGCCATCTCGTCGACGACTTCAGCCTGATGAGGAAAAACGCTGCTGACCCAGCGGCCACTTTCGCCGTGCTGCTTGAATTTGAACGGGCTCTTCATGATCGCGCCGGGCATCGCGGTGAAGCCTTCCGGTTTTTTCTCGGGGCCCAGTTTCTGCCCGTGCAGCTTCTCCAGCCCTGGCTTGTAATCAAACGTGTCCATTGGACTCGCGCCGCCGGTCATGAAGAGCTGAATCACGCGTCGAGCTTTCGCGGGATGATGCAACCCGCCGTTTAAATCCGGCTTCGGTCGAGCACCGTCCGCCGACAACGCCTCACGCGCAAGCATCTGCGACACGGCCAGCCCGCCCAGGCCGCCACCAATGTCCCACAGAAAATCCCGCCGCGAGTTGCTCATGTCTGATTTGCCCTGTTCTTATTCCACGAAGAGAAATTCGCTGCTGTTCAGCAGAACCCGGCACGTTGCCGCAAGTCCGTGCTTCTGAGCATACGCAGTCAGTAACGAGCGTTCTTCGACGCGAGGCTCACGCAAATAAATCAGCCGACAGGCCTGTGCGACCTGCTCATCAATCGTTGGCTGAGCTGTCTGCAGCAACGTCGCTATCACCTGGCTGTGGTGCAGAACGAAATCGTTGTTGAAGACGGACAACGCCTGCAATGCGGAGATGGACTCACCGCGCTTCGACGGCAGCAGCCCGAGATCCGGAAAATCGAGCGATTCCATAAATGGATCCGCAATACCTCGCCAGACAACCCGGTAGATACTGCGCCGCGCGGCCGACGGGTTACTCCAGTCAAAAGCGTCGTAGTCCAGCTTCGGCGTTGCCTGAGCCCCCTTTGACTGCGTGAATTGCTGAATGCCGGGGCCGCCCATCGTCAGATCGATCCGGCCGGAAATCTGGAGAATAGAATCGCGGTAAGACTCAGCGTCCAGTCGCCGACGATTCATCCGCCACAGCAATCGATTGTCCGAGTCGATCGCCGCCGCGTTTGCAGATTGATCGGTGCGAACTTCTGACGGCACACTCGATGCCTGAGGCATCGTTGACGCGCGCTGCCACGTCGACGACAGCAGAATCAACCGGTGCAGCTGTTTCAGTGATCCTTTGGCATCATCACGAAACCAGACCGCCAGCCAGTCCAGCAGTTCCGGGTGCGAAGGTGTGTCCCCCATTCGACCAAAGTCGTTCGGCGTGTCGCACAGACCTCGCCCAAAATGGTGAGCCCATGTCCGGTTCACGATGCTCCGCCAGGTGAGCGGGTTGTCCGCTGACGCCAGCCACTCGGCCAGCGCCGCGCGTCGAGACGCCTCGTCATTCGGGTCGGCCAGATCAAAACGCCCGGGAAGACGGGTGATTGCTGACAATGTGCCGGGAGAGGCAACTACTCCGGGCTTATCAATGTCGCCTCGCCGCAAAACGTGGACGATTTTCGGAGAGATTGGATTGGCTTGTCTGGCAGCGTGCGAGTAACTGCTTGACACGGCGTAGACCATTAACTGAGCGGGCAGACTGGCGAGTTGCCGTTCGGCGTAAGTCCGCAATGCATGAGCCGCGACGGCTGTCCGCTGCTCGTCCGAACGTTGATCACGCTCGATCTTCATCGCCGCCAGAACCGTCTCCGGTAAAACGTTGGCCGATGCTCCGGGTGCGTCTGTCGCGTACAGCTTTGCTCGACCAATCAAGTGCCCTCCGCCGTGCAGTTGCTTCAGTACGACAACCAGTTGACTTGAAGGCTTGAGCGTTACCGGCTCGTCCAGCTCAAACACCGCGTAGTGCGACGCGCCGACCTTCGGATAGATGCCCCAGGCTGTCGCAACGTTTCCGTCGAGTGCGTGAGAAATCGTCCAACCAGACTGATCCCAATCAGCCGTCGCCTTCTTGATTTTGAGCGGAGTCCGCTCAGTTGCCTCAGGCTCGACGACAAACGCCTCAAACTCCGAGAGGTGCAGGTTACCATTGTCCTGCCGACCAGGCCCTTTCAGCGGCAGGCTGTCGTCAGTAAGTACGTCCAATCGAAGTGCCGTCAGCTTTGTGACCGGGCTTGACGCGGTGATTGTGTAAGTGTCTTTCTCCGGCCGAATATCGGACGCGAGAATCGAATGGTCCCCCTGCAGCTTGAGCGTCGATCCGTCTGAAGAGGCAAACCCGGTTGGTGCCAGCGGCAGCCACGCCGCGGGCTGATGTCCGAATTCCTCTTCCCACTTCAAGACGATGTCTGCGAGCTCTTCTGCCAGCAGAGTGGGTTGATCGCCGCTTTTCGCAGCGGTCAGCAGTTCGTTGAGACGCCGACGTTCCCGGGCGACCTGGGGATCGGCGTCAAACTCGATCGCTCCCTTACCGACTCCAGCAAACACGGCCTGCAACGAGTAGTAGTCTTCCTGGCTGATTGGATCAAACTTGTGGTAGTGACATCGCGCGCAGTTGGCGGTGGTGCTGACGAAGGCGGCCATCGTCTGAGTTACCATGTCATCGCGGTCCAGGTAATCAAACGTCACCGGTGCCGTTCCAGCCCGACTTAGTTCAAGCGGTCCTGCGGCGATGAACCCCAACGCTGGCGTCAATTGAGGCTCGTCCGGGTAAAATCGATCGGCCGCCAGCTGTTCACGAATAAACCGTCCCCACGGCGTATCCCGGTTGAAACTCCCGATCACGTAATCTCGATATCGCCAGGCGTTCGGTCGGAAGACGTCATGTTCGCACCCGTGCGAATCGGCAAAGTGCACGGTATCGAGCCAGTGTCGCGCCCAGCGTTCGCCGTAGCGTTCTGAGTCGAGCAAACGGTCCACCAGCTTTTCACAGGCCTGAGGATCGGAGTCTGCAACGAACGACTCAACCGCTTCTGGAGTCGGCGGCAAACCGTGCAGGTCGACATAAAGCCGTCGGATCAAAGCCCGGCGATCTGCGCGAGGTGTGGGAGTGATGCCCTTGGCAAGAAGTCGTTGCTCGACGAACGCGTCGATCGGATTGTCTGGTTGCTTTTTCGCCGGAGCGGCGCCGGGAACAGCCGCCCTCTTCAAAGGTTGCAACGACCACCAGTCAGTCGCGTCGTTGTCGTGCTTCAGGACCGGCCTGGTGATCCTCGGGTCCGGAGCGCCGCGTTTGATCCATGTGGTCAGGATCTCAATTTCTGCGGCGGACAAATTCTCATCCGGTGGCATCTGAAGCTTCGCGTCTTCGCGGCGCACGGCCTTAATCAGCAAACTATCTCCCGGATTACCTGGCACAATAGCCGGACCGTGTTCTCCACCTTCGATCCAACCACTGCGAGAATCCAGCGTCAAGCCGCCTCCCATCTCCCCCGACGCGTGAGAGTGGCAACCGAAGCACTTCGAATTCAGAAGCGGCTCGACCTGTTCGTTGAACAAACGCAGGCCGTCGTTGCCATTTTCACTTGCAGGCCCCGCTGCCAGGACGATGATCGACAACGACAGCGCTAACACACCAGCCAGTGCGAGTTGCAGAAACGATGTCACGCTGCTTTGGTGGTCGTTCAAGGAAAACTCCATCCTGACACGCTCAGAGAGTTTTCATTCTTAACGACCGCGAGTCAGCTTGAAAGCTCAAGGACATTCATCTTGCTGATGCTGATGTCAAAGCGGTCGACCTCAAGGCCGAGTTTCGGCAGTATACCACCGTAGCAGTCCCGCCAGATTTCGGTCACCACTGATTGGGCATCCCGGATTTGCCTCAACCTGCTACAACTTGGCGCGACCACCCCGCCGACCCCATCTTCCCTCCGAGTCCCGCCTGAATGTCCCCCGCGAAGTCAACTGACGAACCGACCGCTCCCAGTGTTGTGACACTGACCAACGTGGCGGATGGTCTGCACGATATCGCTCACGGAAAGACAATCGTTTTTGCGGGATGTCTGGGCATGGCCTATACGCAGTTGACACTGTGCCCCGCCGGGATTGAATTCGCGAGACACCTCGGTGGATCGGGTTTGCATATCGGAATTCTGGGAGCGATTCCAACCGGCATGCTGTTCGTTCAGTTTCTGTCAGCGGTTGTCGCGAACCATCTCAAATTCCGCCGTGGACTCTGGATGGCCGTTTCGATCGTTCAACGGCTGATTTTACTACCAGTCGCGCTGGGGCCGGTCCTGTTTCCGGAAGTCTCGCCCACGGCCTGGCTATGGAGCTTCGTCGGACTTTCAACACTGAATCACGGGCTGCTGCACTTTGCGACGCCGCTCTGGATGTCGTGGATGGGCGACTATCTGCCGCGCAGCCGGCTGAGTCATTTCTGGGGAGTGCGGCATCTATGGATGCAGTGGGCGGGTGCGGCATCGTTGCTGTTCGCTTCGTACCTGTTGCAGTCTTACTCTGATCAGATCCAGACGGCATTTGCCATTCTGATTGTCATGGCGGCGATCCTTGGCGTGTCCGACATCCTGCTGTTCTGGCCCGTGCATGAACCGCCCGTCACAAAAATCACAGAAACCCGTATTCGCAAAGTGCTGGCCGAGCCGTTTCGAAATCGCGACTTCAGATCGTTCATCAGCTTCATGAGTTTCTGGCATTTCGCCGCGATGGTCGGAGCGCCGTTCATCAGCCTGTTTCTGCTGGCTGAAGTCGGCATGTCATTGTCCCGACTGTTGCTGCTGTGGGTATTCTGCTGGGTCGGTGGAGCCATCTTTTCGGCCAGAATCGGCAAGCTGGCGGAACGGTTCGGGCACCGACCGATTCTGATTCTGTGCACGATGTTGAAATCGTCTAACATGATCGCGCTGATTCTCGTCCCGAACGATCCAGACGTCGCGTTTCCGATTCTGGTCCCCGTCTTCATTCTGGATTCGATCCTGAATGCCGGCTTCGTCGTGGCGACGAACGGCTTCATGCTGACGAAGTCGCCGTCGGGCAACCGGACGATGTTCATCGCCGCCGGCACGGCACTGGCAGGACTCATCGGCGGAATCACCTCTGTCGTCTGCGGAGGCCTACTGACCTGGACCAGCCTCGGCACCGTCGTCTTCGGCGTCCCTTTGAGTTCCTACCGCACGCTGTTTCTTGTGAGCATCCTGCTGCGTCTGGCCAGCCTGCTCCTGGCCGTTCGAATTCGCGAAACCGACTCGCACGGAACCCGCCACGTCGTCTCGCAACTGATCGGAGCCACGCCGCTCCGCCTGATCCACTTTCCGGTCGGCCTGTTCCGGATGAACACCGAAGACAACGCCCCCGATCCGTTACCAGCAACCGATGATGCCTGAAGTCAAACCAGTAGGGTGCGTCAAGACGCACCCTACGAAACTCAAAGTTCGACGAAGTCAGCTGTAAGGTAACCGCTCTTGCAGATTGGGCACGCGTCCCCGTTTTTCAGATGGCCGATAACTGAATTGCAGTCACATTCAGGACAGTGCACGACGTCCAGCGGATACGTCACACAACCTTCACGATCTGAAGCAAGCACGGTAAAAAATACGGCAGTTGCGGTTAGAACATCTTGTTTTTGCTTTTTGCCTGCGGTTACAAGGTGCAGTTCAAGTCGGTCTCCCGCCTCAGCACCAAATCGGTTCGCGGTTGGTATGGCATATCGCGCATGGCAATTCGTGCATAGCGCCATCGAGTTCGACGTATCCGGCGAGTGTCCGAACGTGATTTCAAAATTACACTGGTCGCAGTTAACGTGATGGCCGCCCATTGATAGCCCCCTAACAGAGTTCTTAACGACACTCCTGTCGTGTATGCAGGTGCTTGACTCAGCAGTCTGGGCTGAATTACCCGCAAGTGCAAGATGGTTGTTGCTCGGTCTCTGGTGGTTCGGAATCGGGTTGCGTTATCCTCGCGGGACGTCGCTGGTTTCCCGGCTGCGCGGGAATGACAGGACATTTATTCATGTGAGGGTCGATTCAGGAATTGATTCGAACCATGCACACAATCTACCCACGGAGGAATACTGTGCGACTATCTGCCACGTTGATGATGCTTGCGGTGTTGGTTGGATCGTCTGTTGCTGAGCCTCGCGCTGCGGAATCTGCTGAGCCACCCATCAAGGCCCCGAACGTCATGAAATATCCGGAGAGCGAACGCGTGGAACAGGTTGACGTTTATCACGGAGTGAAGGTCGCTGATCCTTATCGCTGGCTCGAAGACGACGTGCGGGAATCGGAAGACGTCGCCAACTGGGTCGCTGATCAGAACGCCGTGACGTTCGGGTATCTCAAAACAATCCCGGAGCGGCCTTACATCAACAAGCTACTGACCAAGCTGTGGAACTACGAGAAGTTCAACTCGCCGTTCAAAGCCGGCGGTCGCTACTACTATTACTACAACTCGGGTCTGCAGAATCAGTACGTGCTCTACGTCCAGGATTCGCTCGACAGTGAACCGCGAGTTCTCATGGATCCAAACACGTGGTCCGAGGACGGCACGGTCGCATTGTCGGGAACGGCGTTTAGCTCCGACGGTCGGTACGTTGCGTACGGTGTTCAGGAAGCGGGCTCCGACTGGCGGAAGTGGAAGATTCGCGAGATCGACAGCGGCCGAGTGCTCGACGACGAGCTGGAGTGGATCAAGTTCAACTCGCCCGTCTGGAGCAAAGACGGCAACGGCTTCTTCTACGCTCGCTATCCCGAGCCCAGCGAAGACGCCGAGTTCCAGGCGCTGAACCTCAACATGAAGGTTTACTACCACCGCGTGGGTTCACCGCAGAGTCGCGACGTGCTGGTTTACGAGTACCCGTCCGAGCCATCCTGGGGCTACGGCTGCGACGTCTCCGAAGACGGTCGTTACCTGGTGCTCACCGTCTGGAAAGGCACCGACGATAAGTACCGCATCGTTTATCGCGATCTTCAGGAACCGTACGGCCTGCCGGTCGAGCTGATCACAACCTTTGACAACGAGTACACCTTCGTCGGCAACGACGGGCCGGTCTTCTTTTTTAAGACGGATCTCGAAGCCCCGCTGCGCAGGCTCATCGCCATCGACACTCGCCAGCCCGAGAAGGAAAACTGGAAAGAGATCATTCCGGAAAAGAAAGAAACACTGCGAGATGTCGGCCTGGTCGGAAACACGTTCGTCGCGAGTTATCTCAAAGACGCGAAGACGCAGGTCAACATCCACTCGATGCGTGGCGAGTTCATTCGTGAAGTCGAGTTTCCCGGCATCGGTTCAGCGTCCGGCTTCGGCGGCAAACGCAGCGACACCGAAACGTTTTACACATTCGACAGCTTTGCGACTCCGCCGAGCATTTACCGGTACGACATCATCACGGGAAAGAGCGAACCGTTCCGCCAGGCCAACGTGAAGTTCAACCCGGACGACTACGAGACGAAGCAGGTCTTCTACCAAAGCAAAGACGGCACAAAGGTGCCGATGTTTATTGTCCATCGAAAAGGTATCGAGCTCGACGGAACAAACCCGACTCTGCTGTATGGCTACGGCGGTTTCAACATTCCACTGCCGCCGCGATTTTCGATCACTCGGCTGGGCTGGATGGAACTTGGAGGCGTCTTCGCGGTCGCCAACCTGCGAGGCGGCGGCGAGTATGGAGCAAAATGGCACAAGGCCGGCACGAAGCTTCAGAAACAGAACGTTTTCGACGATTTCATCGCCGCTGGTGAATGGCTGATCGACAAGGGCTACACGTCGAAGAAGAAGCTGGCGATCCAGGGCGGCAGCAACGGCGGACTGCTGGTCGGAGCGTGTCTGACTCAGAGGCCCGACCTGTTCGGAGCATGTCTGCCAGCCGTCGGCGTGATGGACATGCTGCGGTTTCACAAGTTCACCGCCGGCCGGTTCTGGGTCGACGATTACGGTTCGTCGGACAACGAAGACGAGTTCAAAGCCCTGTTGGCGTACTCGCCTTATCACAACATCAAAGACGGAGTCAGCTACCCACCGACGCTCGTCACCACAGCCGACACGGACGACCGCGTCGTGCCTGGACACAGCTTCAAGTTCGCCGCCCAACTTCAGAAGTCCCAGGCGGGCAGCAATCCCGTTCTGATCCGGATCGAAACCAAAGCCGGTCACGGCGCCGGAAAACCAACGACGAAGATCATCGAGGAATACACCGACGAATGGTCATTCCTTGTGAAGAACCTCGGCATGAAGATTCGTCGCCCTGACTGACCTGTAAGTGACGTTTGCAGCGTCAGGCATTCTTGAGTCAACGACATTCCAACCTTGTGGACAGCTCAGGATCGTCCGTCTGCTCATCCATAGCGCAAACCAATCACACGCCGGGTTTAAGCTGGTTCGCAATGCTTCGAATCAGCTCAGTCACGAGCGGTTCTGAGCCAGTTTCCGAGCTACTCGGAAGTGGAAAGTCCACCTCCGATCTGTAAGACCTGTCGACAATCTCAGTGGAATGAGACGTGATGACCGGTGAGTCAGGCATGTCAAATGACTCATCGGCCTGGTAATTGTCTGCTGCGAAAATAATGGAATCACTCGTCCCGAAGTCCTCATGTACGAAGTGGGACGGCCTTCTCATGACCGCTCCGAATACTTGAGGGAACACAATTCCCTGCAACATCGCGGCAGGACAAGCTGGTAACCTCACGAGTCACCTCCGTTGTGGTTACGCACTTTCTTCCAGACCATAAAAAGGCCCAAAAGAACAACCGACCGTTAAGTCGCGAGATTTCACGACAGGTAACGTGGTCCACAAAGCGTCACTTCTTCAGAAGTAAGGACTGCCTTTACTCACTCGAAGTAAGGCAATCGGCCAATCCCGGAGCGACACTGGCAACGTTGAAAATGAATGGCGGTTCCTCACTGTTGAGAAGTTCCCTGCGAAAGACAGCCACCGACTCTGGAGCAGTAATTCCGATCCGCACACTGCCTCGCCGCGTTGCGAGAATTGTCATGTGGACATCCCCGTTTCCAATAACAATTTCTTCCCCTTGTTTTCTCGTCAGTACCAGCATCGCGATTCCCTTCAAAATATAGTCCATTAACACAACTGTCGGGTTCCGTCCGACAGTTTGATACCTGCTACTGATCAATCGAGTACTAAAGAAACGCCGTTTCCAGATTGGCAGCTTGTCGATCGATCGACTGAGCCAGTCGCGTATTGACTGCTTTCGCTTCCGAACGCGTCCCTGGCAGGCCCGCTGTCATCAGTAGATACATACTGTGGTGCCCGATTCTGATGACTGTCATCTTCACTCGCTGTCCGGTGTCGGTGTCGCCTCTCAGGTGATGCCCATGTGTCACGACCCGCTTCAGTCCAAGTGCCTTCATGCTCTTCACGCCGACCTCAATCAGCAAATCGACCGAGCAATCCGCAATGGCCTTGTTGCGGCACCAGCGGTAGACCAGCACCGGAACATCGTGGTGGTCATTGATTCCGGGAAACTCCACATCGTGGTCTTCGAACAGAGCAAAGAACCCATCAATTTCTTCTGTGTGTATCATAAAATTTATTCTCGCTGAAAAACGACGTTTTACGTCCTGACGACTAACAAACTAAGCCTCAACGTTCGCCACCGCAGTGAGAACAGAGTCAGGAGAGCAGCATCCACCAGAGCACGGCTACGATCGCAAATGTGACCGCGCCGATCACCAGCATGGCTTTATTGGCACTTTCAAAATCGGGGATGCCTGACGTGTCGAAGCGTCCGTCCAGAACCGTTCGACGATAGCTTCGTCGCGGACGCGGCTGCGGATGAGTCAATCGATATATCCAGCCATGTTGTGTTGTTGGGATGCCTGATAATCCGGGAGTCGCATTGAACTTCGAGAACATGGTGAAACTCCTGGCAAAGGAGAGCGAGTCATATGGAACCACCGGTTACTCACGGCCTGACTTCCACGTTCTGGCCTCCATTGACCCGGTTATATCGCAAAGCCCATGCCAGTTCGAATTTCAGGATCGAGAAATACGGACTCGCGGGACGAAGAGATTGCGACAGGATTAGATTCGCAACCTAAGCCGCGTTCGCCACAGCCGTTGTCATGCTGTGCAACAGACTTCGACGGCTTCCGCGCCCGCGAGGTTTGAACAGAGACTGCACACGCAGCCGTGCAGTTTGTGGTCAATGACCGGATTCAGTCTCGTCAGGGGTCTGCTGTTCGAGTTTGTGACGGAGCGTCGTTCTCGAAATGCCAAGCAGTTCGCTGGCTTGAACCTGGTTGCCTTCAGCGTGTGACAGGACTTCGCCGAGCATCACACGTTCGACGTCGCTCAAGACGCGACGGTAGATATCCGGTTCATGCTCATCCAGAAGACGTCGCACCAGTGACTTAACATCGTTCAAAACAGGAGAGTTGCGAGGATTCAACGCGCTGGTCGCTCCGATGGCGTCCCCGACTGCAGTGCCAGCCAATGCCGGAACTCCGCGTACTGACGGCGGCAGGCAGTCGGGCGTCAGGATGTCGTTGACAGCCTGAACCAGCGAGTAACGCACAGCGCTCTGCAGTTCACGAATATTGCCAGGCCAGCGACAGGACTGCATCACGTCGAGCGTTTCAGCGGGAATTGTGGGACGCGAACAGTTCAGCTCGCGACACGTTACTCGAACAAACCATTGCACCAGGGCCGGAATGTCGGACGCTCGATCGCGCAGTGCAGGCAGACGGACCGTAAACGTGTTCAGCCGATACAGCAGGTCCATGCGGAAACGACCATCAGCAATCATTGCGTCGAGGTCGCGGTTCGTGGCGGCGATGATGCGAACGTCGGTGCTGACTGTGTCGTTGCCACCGACGCGTTCAAAGCGGCCGTCCTGGAGAACTCGCAGCACGCGAGCCTGAGTCGCTGGGGTCATGTCGCCGATTTCGTCGAGAAACAGCGTCCCGCCATGACACTGCTCGAACTTGCCGATCCGTCGCCGTTCTGCCCCGGTGAAGGCGCCTCGCTCGTGGCCGAACAGTTCGCTCTCCAGCAACGTTTCCGGCAGAGCCGCACAATTGATCGCCAGAAACGGCCGCTCGCTGCGCTGACTGTGCTGATAGATCGCTCGAGCGACCAGCTCTTTGCCGGTGCCGCTCTCTCCCAGAATCAACACGGGCACGTTCTGACCGGCGACGCGTCCGATCATCTTGTAGACATCCTGCATGACGGGCGACGTACCGACGATTCGATCAACCGAGCCGTCTTCCGGACACTCGTCTTCCTGGTCGGTTGGCTGATCGAAAACAGCCGGCACCGAGCAGAGTCGACTGAGTTCCAGGGCTCGGCGGACGACGTCGCGCAGCTGAGCCAGATTGACCGGCTTCAGCAGGTACTCGAACGCCCCAAGCTGCATCGCATTGATGGCGGTTTCAGTACTGGCAAACGCGGTGATAATAACCGTCGGCGTCTTCGGGGCGAACTCCCGGATCTGTTGAAACGCCTGAAGGCCCGTCATGTCCGGCAGGCGTACATCCAGAATGATCGCGTCAGGCTTTTCGGTCCGGGCTCGCTCAACCCCCTCCCGAGCAGTCCCGGCGGTGATCACTTTCAGCGAGGCGCCGCCCAATCCCTTCTCCAGGGAGTAACGAACGTTCGGCTCGTCATCGACGATCAGCAGTGTCTGCATAGGACTATTCTAAATCAGAGTGCCACAATAGCGGCATCGGAGAGCGGGATCCTGACAGTGAACGCTGCCCCTCCTGCAGGGCAATTCTGAGCCGTGATCGTTCCCTGGTGAGTTTCAACGATTCGGCGACAGATCGACAGCCCGAGTCCGATCCCGGTTTCCCGCGAGCTGACGAACGGCTCGAAGATCGCATCGCCCAGTTCCTCGGGCAGGCCATCGCCGGTGTCGGTGACTCGGAGCACTCCGAATTCGTCGTGACGCTCGGCATGGATCATAACGCTGCCTCCTGACGGAGTTGCCTCTATGGCGTTCAGTAGAAGATTAAGAACGACCTGCCTGAGCTGCCCGGAATCAGCATCCACCTGCGGCAAATCATCTGACACATCGCAGGTGACCGAAACGCCGTGTCGCCCTGCCTGCGGAGCGACCAGGTTCACGGTCGACGTCACGACGTCTGCCAGATTGATCGAATGTCGTACTGCTTCCGGTGGTCGGGCGAAATCCAGGAATCCCTGCACGAGCTGTTCGAGACGCGTGATCTCCTCGTCGACGATCGACAGGTCACGACCGGACAGCGACCCCTCCGCTCCGCCTTCAATCGCGGTCTGCACGAGAATTTTCATCGACATCAGCGGGTTGCGCAGTTCATGAGCCAGTCCGGCTGCGAACTGCCCCAGCGACGCAAGCTGCTCGGCACGAATCGCTGTCCGCTGAGTCTCCTGAAGCTGAGTGAGCACCGTCGCGACCCGCTCGGAAACAATCTGCAGCAGTCCTTCCAGATCCTCCATCTGCGGATCCGCCGAAAGCGTGACCGGGCCGAGGACGTCACCCAGTTGCCCGGCCACGTCGCGCATCGGCACGCTGAGCTGCAGGATCGACCGACTGATCCCTCGAGCCAGTCCGTAACCGGAAACAAGCCCCGCCACAGCTCCGCACAAACCCAGCAGCAGCAGTCCAATCCCCAGCCGTTCGGCCATGGCCTGATTCTCCTCACTGCTGCGAGCGAGGTGCTGTTCGTTGAGGTCAAGATACAGCCGCGCCGGACGAAGGACTTCATTAGGCAGAATTTCTCGAGCCAGACGCTGCACGATAACGGCATCCACGTTCCCTTCTGCAAGTCGTTCACCTTCGCGCAGAAAACGCTGATAGCCGCTCCGTACCTGCTCGATCAGTTCCACTTCTTCGGGCATTGAGGACAGTCGGTGCGCTTCGTCGATCCACTGTTCAGTCGATTCCCTCAGACCGACGGCTTCCTTCAGGTGAGCGGAGTCGCCGGTCAGCAGGTACTGATTGAGGCGATAGCGGGTTTCTCGAATGATGAGTTCCAGTTCTTCCGCAGCGCGAATACTCGATACATTCCAGGCGAGAATGTCCGAGGCCGACTCCTGCAGGCGAACAACGTACCACGCAGCGACCGCTCCCACGGTCAGCAGAAGTAGCCCTCCCACCGCAAACGGAAGCACGATTCGCCACAAAAGACGCGGACGCCGATGTGGATGAATGGTGTCTGTACAACTTCTGGCCACGCGCCACGCTCTCCTGCCCGGTTTCTGAACTTCGGCGTCGAGACTGTTTGCTCCGAAGTAGAGCCGTCATCCTGACACACATTCCTTGAAGTTGCATGCTCAGCAGCACGACCGTGCGGCGAACCACGCAAACAGCCTGGTTACATGGTCGGCAACACGGACCCCTGAGGACGGCTGACAGAACCCGCAAGGAATCGAGCATTCTCTTCCCGGATCTGCGCGGCGGCATCGTCATAAATAAACGGCAGAAAGACATACCGGCTACCGCTGGTCACCGGCGTCGCCTCGTGCAGCAGCGAACACGAAAACACGACAGCACCGCCTGTTGGTGGCTTGTAAAGCTGCTGTCCGAACTCCGGAAACCGCAGATCACCGCCCTGAAACTCCTCGGAGTTCAAGTTCAAAGAAACGGCAAACCGTCGATGCGCTGTCCCCTTCGTGGTGTTGTCGCGGTGAGCCCTGAAGTGGCCACCGGTCGTGCTTTCGTAGCAGGCCACGATGTAACGTTCCATGCGAGTCGCCCGGAACTGATAGGCCTTGAAAATCTCGGGGATCAGCCGATCGTGAATGCGGTACATGCACTGTGAGCGGACGGTTGCATCTTCGATTGTGTAGTCACTGCGACGCTTGTGACTGTAGTCGATCACACCGACCGTCTTGCCGCCTTCATCACGCATGAATCCCGAATCTTCGCCGCCATTCCGCTCGTACATCTCGATCAGCCGTCGACAGAAATCAGGCTCAAACACACGGGGAACCACCAGCACGGGCGCCTGCACGCTCGCCCGAACAGGAGCAGGTCTCGCTGGCTGCCGGTCAAGAAAATTCAGGATGCGTTCGATGTGCAAAGCCGGCTCGTCCAACTGACAATAAGCCAGCACGCGCAGCCGCTCATCAAGAATCAGCGAGAACGGCTGATACTCCAGCAGCGCTGCCGCGACCGCGGCCGAGTCTGGCGCCTGGGCCCGTGCCATCGGCACTGAGTCTCCCGCAAATGCACCGCTCAACTTTGTCCCCGGTTCACCCGGGATTGCTCCAAACAGGCGGCTGATCGTCTGATCGAAGTCCTGGAAGAAACGGATCCCCGGCACCTGATCAACAACCCGCTCCAGCCGGATATCGTCTGGATCGACGGTCACTCCAAAGAACAGAGCCTGAGCATCGTCAAAACGATTTCTTGCTTTCGCGAGCCCCTCAAGCATGACTCGTGCGTCGGCTCGACCTGCAGAACCAAACAGACTCAACACGACGTAACGTCCAGCTACGGAGTCGAATCGGAACCTCGGATTGGCTTGAGTCGGTCCATAAAACCATGGTACAGGCTCCCCAACAGCAAATGGCATCATCGAATCCTTTCGAAATGGGTGACGTTCCGACGCAAGGCAAACACTGTGCCATTAAACTGAAATCGTCCGGGACAGTCGGGTTTCCGGACAGAACTGAAAGCCGCAGGGCACCAATCGGGTAAGCCTGCCTGTTCACCTCTGGGGGTTGCTGGTCCGTCTCGACCGGATTCGAGATACCGAAAATCGCTCTCTTCGCTTGCCGCGGTCGTGTCGCTGGTTGACCATTGAGGCGTCAACAATTTGGCCTGGTCTTGCGTCAATCACTCAGAAACTGAGAATGGATCGGCGTCTGCAGTCTGCACACGAATTAATCGTCGCTCATCATTCGGAAGTTGAAGATGTCTCGCACAAATCGACGTACATTTCTTGCTGCGTCCGCCACCGGAATCGCAGGGTTGTCCGGGGCGGAAGCCGCGCGAGGTGAAGGCTCGACGGACTTGCCACCAACCGGCAAAGCGAAGTCGACGATCCTGTTCTTTCTCTGCGGCGGAGCATCGCACGTTGACACATGGGATATGAAATTGAAGGCTCCGCTGGAGTATCGTGGACCGTTTCAGCCGATCGCCACGTCCGCCCCCGGGATTACTCTGTGCGAACACCTGCCGATGCTCGCGAAGCAGGCTCACCACCTGGCCCTGGTAAATTCGGTCGGCTCCAGCGTCAACACCAACGATCACCACGCCGGCTACTACTACAACCTGACTGGCCACGAAGCTGATCTCAGCTTTCGAACGCTGGGCAACAACCGCACGCCGTTTCCGGACGACTGGCCTTACATGGGATCGGTCGTGGCTTCGCGCCGACCGCAGCACGAGTTTCTGCCTAACGCGATCTCGCTGCCTCACATGCCCAGCCGCAAACCTTACACACGACCTGGCCAGTTCGGAGCGAAACTGGGAGTGCAGTACGATCCGATGTACCTGCTGGGCGATCGCGAGCAGCCGACAAAGTTCACCGCGCCGTCGCTGGAACTTCAGGCGGGCATCGATACGGGGCGGCTGAAAACGCGAGGGCATCTGCTCACGGCACTCGACGACGCTCGCCGGGACTTTGAAACATTTGCTGCTACCAGAACCTGGAATACTCAAACCGAACGTGCGATGGCGCTGCTGGCTTCATCATCAACGGCGACGGCTTTTGACATCTCCAACGAACCCGAAGCCGTCAGGAAAAGATACGGCGAATCGGTCAACGCGATGAGTCTTCTGATGGCTCGCCGGCTGGTCGAAGTCGGAGTTCCCTTTGTAACCGTCTTCTGGCTCGGGCACGGGATCGGGACACCGCTTGCAAAGAAGTGTCGCAGCGCCGGAAGCTGGGACACACACGGCAGCAACTTCGCCTGCCTGAAGGACGACTTGTTGCCTGAGTTCGATCAGTGCTTCTCGGCGCTGATTGAGGACCTCTCGGATCGAAAGATGCTCGACGAAACGCTGCTGCTGGTTACCAGCGAAATGGGCCGCAAGCCAAAGATCGGCGACCCGCGTTCCGGTGGTGTCAACGGAGCTGGCCGCGACCATTGGACTCACTGCCTGACCGACGTGATGGCTGGAGGCGGAATCAAAGGCGGACAGACCTACGGGGCCAGCGACCGCTTCGGCGAGTATCCCGCCGACAACCCCGTCACGCCCGCAGACGTCACAAAAACCGTCTACCACGCGATGGGCATCCACGATCTCGAAGCCACCGACCGGGAAGGCCGCCCGTTCAACCTGCTGCCCAGCGGACAGGCCATCACGGAACTGTTCTGACAGCCGAAGCCCGGCCGTCTCAGGGCTGGAAATCGGGCTACGGATTCACGCTGATAAACACGGATCGATTTCTGATTTCGTCATCCTTAGCCGTGTAAAATCTGTGCCGATCCGTGGCCGAATTTTTCTTGTCGTTGGAGCAGCGTCTCGCCGCAACCGTACGTTGCCCGGCAGTAGACTGTTCCCGGCAGCTTCTTCGAGTCAGAATTCGACTCTCGCAGGTAAACGCCCCCGCACTCGCCAACGCTGAGGATCACCATGAATTTGCGTCTTCTTTCAACCCTTTACCTGACCATCGTCTTGACGACGCTGAGTTCAGTGTTCGCCGAAGATGGTCAGCAGAAGTTAGTCGTCATCGCCGGCAAGCCGTCTCACCCTCCTCGCATGCACGAGTTCAACGCCGGAGTTCAACTGCTCGACAAGTGCCTGAAGAAAGTGCCCGGCCTTCAGGTAGAAATCGTGCTGAACGGCTGGCCTCAGGACGAGTCGGACTTCGAAGACGCCGACGCGGTCGTCTTCTACATGGACGGCGGCGGCAGGCACGAAGTCGTTCAGGAAAACGGTCGCCGCCTGAAGCTGATCGACGAGTTGACGTCGAAAGGCGTCGGCATCGGCTGCATGCACTACGGCGTCGAGGTTCTGAAAGATCAGGCCGGGCCGCAGTTCAAACGCTGGATCGGTGGGTACTATGAGAATTCGTTTTCGTGCAACCCGATCTGGGAACCGGTTTTCAATCACTTCGAAAAGCATCCGATCACGCAGGGCGTCGAGCCTTTTCAGATAAAGGACGAGTGGTACTTCAACATGAGGTTCATCTCGGACGTGCCTGGCAATAAACCTGGCAAGCTCGAAAACACAAGCTTCGTGCCGATTCTGGTGGCCTCGCCTGACGACGAAGTTCGCGACGGTCCGTACGTTTATCCGAGAGGCCCGTACGAGCACATTCAACAGGCCAAAGGCCGAGCAGAAGCAATGATGTGGGCAGTCGAGCGTCCAGACGGCGGTCGAGGATTCGGCTTTACCGGCGGCCACTTTCACGACAACTGGGGCAACGACAACTACCGCAAAGTCGTTCTGAACGCGATGGTCTGGCTGGCGAAAGTCAACGTCCCGAAGAATGGCATCGAGTCAGCCGTTTCCGAAGCCGACCTCAACACGAATCTGGATCCCAAGCCAGCCAGGAAGCCCAGGAATAAATAAGCTACGTCGATACCACTATTCCGCAGATGTCGAGACCGGTCTCTCGAACCTGATTGGATTGTTGCCGAGCCATGCTTCAGTTTCGGGCATGTGACGCATCGCGAAGGATGTCTGGATGGGGTAATTACAGACGCAGCCCATCGAGAAACACGGGACGTTCAATAATCCGTCAGCCGCGACGAGACTGTTGCTGCAGCCCGACCGAAGGCTGCGGATGTTGAACTGTTTTCCGGTTTTCACGTCAACATAGGCTGCACAGTTCGAGCGCAGAAACAGCAGGTTCACATTTCCGACGGCGTAGTTGCAGCCACCTCGACGAAACAAGGCGGCGCCGCTGATCAACTTGCCGGTTTTCACGTCGTAAGTGTGGCCGGTCTGGTTGATGAAGGTTTCGGGGCCAAGGATTAGCGGCTGGTTGCCTCGCATCGATGCCTGCCAGACTTCGTCGCCGGTTGTCGCGTTGACGGCAAAAGTTCGGTCGTCCTTACCAGCAATGATCAGGTCATGGTCAACCGAGTATTCCAGCCAGTCGTCGCGAGTTCGCAGGCTCATAAAATGGAGCGAGTCCATGACGGCCGGCGGGTCGTTGACGACTTTCTTCCAGATTTCCGCGCCGGTTCGATCGTTGATGGCCAGCAAGGTTGACGCCAGACCAGTCGTGTCGATCCCGCGGCGTTTCATCGCGCCGATTTCTTCCGGAGAATGAGAATCAATGCAGAAGACTCGACCGCCAGCAACGGCGATCGCGGCTGTGTTGTAGCGATGTTCAGCCGCGCGGCTCCAAAGCTGCGTTCCGGAAGAACGATCGAGACAGACAATCAGTTCGCTGTTCCAACGCCCTTTGGGGATCGAATTTTCTTTGTTAAACCGGACGGCGATGACAATGACTTCTCCGTCGACTCGGACATCCGTCACGCTGACCGCCGTCTCGTCCGGCTTCGAGACGTCAATCGGAGAAGTGTGCAACGTCTCGCCGGAACCCGCATCAAGCACGAGACATTCCCGCTCATCACCAACGTAAACGGCTTCCGGCATCGAGACGTAGCGTGCCGATCCGCCGACTTTGCGAGTCCACAACAACCGCCCGGTATAAGCATCCACAGCGTGCAGCGTGTTTGACGCGATCTGCAGAGCGAACATCCGACCGCCAGCCACCTGCGGCTTTACTCCGTGGCCGTAATCTTTGCGTTTGTAGAAACCATGATCCGTCCCATCGCCATACCAGAGCACTCCCAGCGGAGCTTTCACCAATTCATCGCGAGAGAAGAACGATCGCGACGCATCGCCGGTTTCGTGAGACCAGATCGCGCTGCCTTGCAGCGGGCCTTCGCGAGTAACGACAACCATGTCATCAATGCTGCGAACCTTCACGCCCGGCAGCAAACCTGGTGAAACATGACTCAGAAACTTCGCGTTCTCTCCATCAGGAGTCACGACGCAAGCGGTGCCGCCGTACGGACGTAGCATTTCGAACATCCGCTTCACCCGCTCATCGGAATCCATCGGCGCAACTGTCTCGTCAGCGACAATCAGGAGACTGGCGATGTAGGGCGGGATATCCGCCGTGCCGGGATCTCCGTCGATCAGCTGTAGCCGATCGGAAAATTCTCCTTCCGTTATCAGTCGCTGTCGTAGTTGGTGGATTCTCGCAGAGTCAGAATCGACAGCGATGATACGCAGCGTGGATGTTCGCAACAGTTCCTCAACCAGTTGCTGATCCGACAACCCCAGAATTACGGCATAGCCATCAGTGATCGTTGACTCTTTCAGAATCGAAGCCGTCAACTTCGTGGCAGCAGGTTCGGCAACAGCGATTGATTCGACCGTTCGTGAATACGTCTGCGGTTGGGGCATGCCTTCGCCTAAACAATGAATCGTTCCGTCAAGAGTCGCGACGATCAGACGGTTGCTGGCAGCAATCAGGCTGCCTGGTTCGCTGGGCAGTTCGTGAGTCCAGGTGACGACTGCTTCGTTGTCAGGCGAGTCAGGCAGGTCAATGGCGATCAGGTTACGCCCGCTGTGTGAGTAAAGCCGATTGCCGGCAATGATAACGCTGCGTGTCGTCTGTTTTTTTCCGGCAAACGCTGTCGCCAGTTTCCATTTCAACGGAGCGTCCCAGCGGGCCGGTTTCAGCTGTTTTCCGTTCTGCTCTTTCTCGTAACGGCTTGTCTTTGAGTTCTTCAGATCGTAAGCGTAGACAGTTCCGTCAGTGACTCCGTAAGCGATCCCGTCCGCAATAGCCGACCGATAGTCGATGGCCGGATCGAACTTGTATGGCAGCAATGGTGATTCAAAAAGATCCCAGTCCCAGCTCCAGCCTTCCGGACGCTTGTCACCGGCATTTGCCCATAAGCTGGCAATCTCGCGACCGTCATTCAGATTGACGACTCCCGTCTCGCCGACAAGGGCAATGTCTCCGCTGATGGCAACCCGACTATCGCCGTTTCGGTAGCCTTGCACGAAGTACTTCAGCTGGCCGGTCTTGCGGTCGAGTCTTGCGGGCATCGAACGACCATTCGGAACAACGACGGTGTCGCCGGTAATCAGCAAATGGCCTTGCGGAGAAATTCCGCCCTCGTGCGAGTAGTTATGATCAATGCGTAGATTTTCGATCGCGTTGCTGTCTCCGTTTGTCCAGAGGAGCTTGCCGGTCTCCGCATCGGCAGCTCGAACAAAGACGCCCATCGTTGGCCAGATACCCGCTCCGAAATAGACGACGCCATCGTCCACGACCGGGCCGCCACGCACCGGCCAGAACGAAATCAGTCGACCGTTGCCAAGATGCCGCCGTTGTCCTCGCTCCGCCGGCGCGCCGGACAGTTTCCAGAGCATCCTTCCTGTCGAAGCATCAAGGCAGTACAGCAGCCCGTCGTCGGATCCAAAGTAGACTCGTCCCTCGGCAACAGCCGGAGCCAGCCTCACAGGACCATCGGAATAGAATCGCCAGTCCAGCACCCCGGTTTCGATATTAAATGCGGCCAGACTGCCGTCGACCATCGAACCGACGAAAAGTTGCTTGCCGACCGCGACCGGCTCGTAAGACGCATCGAAGTGCAGCCTTGGTTCGTTCGGCCAGGCTGGTTTGGGCGTCGCCAGCATTCTCGACCAATGCAGGTTCAATGTGTCCGGCAATGCTTCAGTCGAGACTCCGTTTCGCTCCAGACCATGCCTCCACATCGGCCAGTCGGCGGAGATTTCGCGACTCCTGTTCAGCACGCAGAGCAGCGTGAAGGCGATTGCGAAGGCTCGAGGGATAGTCATTGTAGTTACCTGTCGATAAATTTTTGACGGCTGTGTTTTGAGATTCGACGGAAAAGTATCCGCTTATGTGACAGCAGAAAAGGTTGTGAGTATTCGCCAATGAGTTGTCACCGGAGCATCGTTGCCGGCAGAATCACGAACTCAACGGCTACGGATTACTCAAAGACTGGTTGGAGTGTCTACGAGAAACTGATCCGTTACGCGGCCACTTCTTCACACGCGGCAGGATGCAGCACATGTCAGACGAATCATTGATCGCCGTCTTTGTTGATTTCGAAAATCTCGCCCTGGGCGTTCGAGACATGAAGGCTGGCTCGTTTCGGATCGAGCTGGTGTTGAAGCGGCTGCTTGAAAAAGGTCGACTCGTCTACAAGCGAGCGTATTGCGACTGGAAAAACTATCGCGACGAAGTTCGCATTTTCCACGGCCAGGGCATCGAACTGATCGACATTCCTCAAAGCCGGATGAGCGGCAAAAACAGCGCGGACATACGCATGGTCGTCGACGCGCTGGACCTCTGCTATTCGAAGAGCCATATCGACGCCTTCGCGCTGATCTCTGGCGACAGCGACTTCTCTCCACTTGTCTCCAAGCTCAAAGAGAACAACAAACGAGTCATCGGCTGTGGCGTGAAAAGCTCAACATCCGAACTGCTGATCGGCAACTGCGACGAGTTCATTTATTACGATGACCTGGCAAAGGCTGCTCAAAAGCCGAGACCACAGCCGAAAAAGCAACCGGCAAAGAAGCCAAACGATCGCCCTGCCGATCCGAAAAAGAAAGACCGCAAAGAAGAAGCCCGCGAACGACTGGTCGAAGTCCTGGACTCAATCGAGCAGGACTACGACCCGGTCTGGGGCTCGCTGTTGAAGCAGGTCATCCGCCGAGTCTACCCCGGCTTCAGCGAAGACTACTACGGCTACGCCAGTTTCTCAGAGCTGCTCGAAGAAGCCGCCGACATGGGGCTGATCGATATCGAATTCGACGACCACCGCCGCAACTACCAGGTCCACCTCAAAGCCGACTGATGGCAACGCTCCACCATCTTTGTCAACGTGGCAACACAATGAAAAACACTCTGACCGCATTTCGATTCACTTTGGCATATGCCGAGAAACTGGTCGCGGATCTGGATGATGATCAACTGGCCGTGCAGCCGCACGACGGGATGAATCATCCGGCGTGGATTCTCGGTCATGTCGCTCTTGGCTCCGATTTTGTCGCGTTGTTGCTGGGTAAGAATCTGCTGACGGACGACGGTTGGATGAAAACATTCGGGCCGGGATCGGTGCCGGTGGAAGACAGGTCCGTCTATCCGACGAAAGCGGAGCTCGTCGACATGATGAGGAAGACTCACGCGCGAGCGATTGAGTTGCTGGAAGCGGCGACTGTTGAAGAACTCGCTGCCCCGAACCAGACGCCGTTCTTCCCCGAGCAGTTTCCCACCGTCGGGGATCTGGCCACGCATCTGGTGACCACTCACGCCGCAATGCACCTCGGCCAGCTTTCTGCGTGGCGACGGTGTGTCGGGAAGAAATCAGTGCTGGGCATTTGACGTCGTAAATATTCGAAACATGCCCTTTGAACTGGCGAGCAAAATGAGCCACAGATTTCACGGATGAAGCATGGATGACTTCGTGATACATCCTGAGCGTCCGTGTGAAGTGCCATCCGCGATTGAAAAGCCGAACTTCCGTTCCCGTTTCACTGGGTTTCCGCCTGGGCGGGACTGACAATCCCAGAGAATTGTGCGGCTCCCACTGGACAAAATCGCATCAGCGATACCGTGCGACTGGCTCGGGTGACAGAACCGGATTGCTCGGCAGTACCGGACGTGAATTATCGGTCTTGCTCGACACGACCGGTACAGGCTTCAGATCGCGTGCAGAGGCTTCATTAGTTGTCCGTGGGAACTCTGCGCCAGACCGACTGTGTTTGTCGCTCGTTGTGAATTCGCCAGCGTTGTGCTCCCGCCACTCGTTGCCTGCTGTCGATGTTCGAGGTGCATCTCTTCCTGAGCGGCACGATGCCCCGGCGAAGTACACCACGAAACACTCACATCGATTGCACGAGGCATTTCCGACATGAACCTCTCTATCCGCATGCGCGTCAGCATTGCCGCCGGTGTGGTCGTCGCCGCCGGCCTGGTTGGCTGCCAGACCACACGTGACTACGTCGACGGTTTTCCGCGTCTGAACTATCCGCGACCAACCGTACCGTCGTTTGACAGGTTCGTTCCGTTTCGCAACTCAAAACCACGCACTCACGCCGAGCCTTATGAGCCACCGAAACTGGAAGCGGTTCCTGATTCTGAGGGGCCATTGATTCTGCCGGCTCCTGCTTCGACTTACTCACCGGGTCGAGCAAAGTCGAGTTCTGTTTCGACTCCGCCGGCGCTGCCTCCATTTGAGGCGGAAACTCCAGTACCGTCAGCCGGTTTGTTTCCATCTGGGCCGGTCCGCAGGATGGGCTTTGAAACGTCGAGTGTTATCAAAGATTCGAACATCATTCAGACCGGCTGCTGCGCACCCATCGTGCAGAGCTGTTGCCCGCCTCCGTGTTGTCCAACTTCCTGCAGCGAGACATCGTGCTGTTCCACCGGTTGCGGCCTGAGTTCGCTGCTGGGCACAGTCACGCATCCGTACTACGCTGCCAAATACAAAATCCAGAACGCTAAAGACCAACTACGATGCAAGCTGTCGTCACTCGGTTCATGCTGTAGCCCGTGTACTTCGTCGTGGTGTGCTCCCGTTTGTAGCCCATGTGCCTCGCCATGCAGCCCCTGTGGAAGTTGCGTCACGAATGAATTCGTGATGGAAGGCGTCGTCGTCAACCAGTACCCACTTAACGGTGGCTGTTCGTCATGCTCGACCGGAATGAATTCCGCTCCGCAGATTCCGATGCAGTACTCAGTAGCCCCACAGCAAACCTGGCAACAACCTGGTCAGCAGTTCCGTCGCCCGCAAGCTCCATGCGGCTGCCAGAATCAGCAGGCTGCTCAGTATCCGGCTCCGCAGTACCAGCAGCTGCCGCAACAGTACTACGCTTCTCAACAACGTGTGCAACCGCAGTATCAGGGATCGGCCCCGGCTTACCAGCAACCTCAGGTCGCTGTTCGCCAGCCTGTCGCGCAGCCTCAGTACCGACCGGCTTATCGGCCAGTGCCGGCGCAGCAACCGAAGCCTCAACAGCAAGTCGCTCAGCCATACCAGTACCAGCCGCAGCCGCAGCCGGGTAATCAAAGTGCTCAGGCACCGGTAACTCAGTCTCAACAGAACTACACGGCTCCACAACCGGTTCAACCGGTGACGCCTGCAGAGCCGACCGCCGACACGGCGAACCCAGAACCTGCTCCGCAAACTTCGAGTCTGGCTCCCGGACACTCACCACTTGGAAACTTATCAGCCGGAACTCGCTCCGCACGAGTATACCGAGCGACTCGGATTCAATAAGGAAAGTGTCCGGAACAACTTTCCTGCGACAGGCCAACGGTTGCGCGACCATACTGAGGCTTGAAGCAAAGGCACGCAAAGATTTTGCGAGTCTCTGCGACCTTCGCGTCTTTGCGCTGAAATAGTTGAGCTGACACAGTGGGAGCCTGGAGAGGTTATTTCGTGATATGTTTGGTTTGCCGGCCAGTTTCGAGCGAAGTCAATCAGCAAATCGACTCGCAGCAACGTACTGATCCGTGCGGGCAAATTGGTATTTACTCGCTTCGCCAGAGATGACTAAGCTGACGGATGGCAGTTTCGGAAGCCACCTGTGGAGTCAACGATTGCTCCGTTACGAGTAACCAGCGACTCCAACCGACAATGGAGACTTTCGGAGCGTTGAGCGGGAAGGATCCCATACTGGCCAATTTTTGCTGAGCCGACTGTGGCTCTCAGGTCGACGTGACGCCGGAATGAGCGGACCACGTACTCCGACTTTTTCCTGCGTTAAACTGCTGACGCAAACCTGCTGATGCTGCGTCGATCGTTCGACAGCCGGCTCTCCACTGAAATCCACTCCGCCTTGAGGGCGACGGGGAGGACAGCACTTCCGCAAAGGAAGGAGAGGTGCCATGCAGAACGGTCACACACTTATCGAGGCGATTGCCAGCAAACAGAACCTCGACACCTACCAGCAGGAAAACTGGCAGGGGACTTTCGCCGATTACCTCGACATCGCGAAAAAAAATCCCAAAGCCACGCGAACTGCTCATCAGCGTCTTTACGACATGGTCATGTCCTACGGGACGTACACCGTCGAAGACGGCAAGGAAGAGTTGACTCGCTACAGCTTCTTCGACGACCCGGATAACCACGGCGAAGACGCAATCTTTGGGTTGACCAAACCGCTGATGGCCGTCGTCAATGTCTTCAAGAGTGCCGCTCTGAAGTACGGCGCCGAAAAGCGAGTGCTGCTTCTGCACGGCCCGGTGGGAAGTTCGAAGAGCACCATCGCGCGTCTGCTGAAACGAGGTCTTCAGCGATACAGTCGCACCGACGAAGGCGCCATCTACGCGTTTGGCTGGAAGGAAGAGGATGGTTCCGTCACCTGGGATCCGATGAACGGTGACCCACTGCAGCTCATCCCGGTCGCTCATCGGGCTGACATCTGTAGCTGGCTCAACGAAGGCCGCGGGCCGGACGACTACGATGTCGAAATCGTGGGCGACATTTGCCCGCTCAGTCGTTTTGTCTTCAAAGAACGTCTCGAAAAATACAACGGCGACTGGAGCCGTGTCCTGGAAGACGTCGTCGTCCGGCGCATCATTCTGTCCGAACAGGATCGAATCGGCATTGGCACGTTCCAGCCCAAAGACGAGAAGAACCAGGACTCGACGGAACTCACCGGCGACATCAACTACCGGAAAATCGCCGAGTACGGTTCGGACTCGGATCCACGAGCGTTCAACTTTGATGGTGAATTCAACGTTGCCAACCGAGGCATGATCGAATTCATCGAAGTCCTGAAGCTGGATGTCGCATTTCTGTACGACCTGCTGGGCGCGTCGCAGGAGCACAAAATCAAGCCGAAGAAATTCGCGCAGACGGACATCGACACAGTCATCATCGGACACACTAACGAACCCGAATATCGCAAGCTGCAAAACAACGAATTCATGGAAGCTCTGCGCGACCGTACGATCAAAATCGACATTCCGTACGTCACGCGACTGAGCGAAGAAATCAAGATTTACAAAAAGGACTACAACGACAAACGCGTTCGCGGCAAACACATCGCTCCGCATACTCTGGAAGTGGCGGCGATGTGGGCACTGCTGACTCGGCTGGAGCAGCCAAATCATCACGGTTTGACACTGCTTCAGAAAATGAAACTCTACAACGGTAAGTCTTTGCCAGGTTTCACAACAGAGAACGTCACCAGCCTTCGCAAAGAAGTCAAACGGGAGGGCATGGAAGGAATCTCGCCTCGCTACGTGCAGGACAAGATTTCCAACGCGCTGGTTGTCAACCCGGCGGCCACCAGCCTGAATCCGTTCATGGTGCTGAAAGAGCTGGAATCCGGATTGAAGCACCATTCGCTGGTCGGCGACGAAAGCACGCGAGGTGGTTATCGCGAACTGATTGCGGTCGTCAAAGAAGAATACACGGACATCGTGAAAAACGAAGTTCAACGAGCGATCGCCGCCGATGAGGAAGCACTCACCAGACTTTGTGCCAACTACATTGACAACGTGAAGGCGTACACTCAGCACGAAAAAGTCCGCAACAAATTCACGGGCGAACTGGAAGAATCAGACGAACGCCTGATGAGGTCGATCGAAGAACGGATCGACATTCCGGACACCCGGAAGGATGACTTCCGCCGGGAAATCATGAACTACATCGGGGCTCTTTCTCTCGATGGGAAGAAGTTCGATTTCAGAACGAACGAACGTCTACAGAAGGCGCTCGAGATGAAGCTGTTCGAAGACCAGAAGGACACGATCAAACTGACAAGCCTGGTGTCCAACGTTGTGGATGCCGACACTCAGGAAAAGATCGACATCGTCAAATCTCGACTGATTCGCGACTTCGGCTACAACGACGAATCGGCGACCGACGTCCTGCAGTACGTCGCCAGCATCTTCGCCCGAGGGGACACCAAGGAAGCAGCCTGACCAGATAATCGAAGGCCCGGCTTCAACCTGGAGCCGGGTTTTTGCGTGCACGGTGATAGTCCGGTGTGAAAACGGACTGGTCGGAGAAGGATGGGACACGAATGACTCGTAACATTGATCAGGATCTGTCTCGCTTCCGAAAAATTGTGCGGGGCAAGGTGCGTCAAGGCCTGAAGAAATACGTGAATCACAGCGAGATGCTCGGTCGTAAGGGCAAGAACGTTGTCAGCATCCCCGTTCCGAATATCGACATTCCTCGATTCAAGCATGGTCCGAAAGGATCCGGCGGAGTTGGCTCAGGGGACGGCGAAGACGGGCAATCGGTCGGCAAAGGTGGACAGCAGCAGGGCGATGGCAAAGGTGCAGCAGGCAGTGACCCTGGCGACGGTCACTTCCGCGAAGTTGAAGTCACTCTGGAAGAACTCGCCGAGATGCTTGGTGAAGAACTCGAACTGCCGAACATCGAACCCAAAGGCACGGACTCGGTGCAGTCTCAGAAAGACAAGTACTCGACGATTTCTCAGAACGGTCCAGAGTCGCTGCGACATTTCAAGCGAACCTACAAACGAGCCTTGAAACGATCGATCGCTTCAAATGAGTACCGACCGGAAAAGCCGATCATCATTCCCGGCAAAGAAGATTTTCAGTACCGATCCTGGAAGTCGATCCCGATGCCGCAATCGAACGCGGCGATCATCTACATCATGGATGTTTCCGGTTCGATGATGGACGAGCAGAAAGAGATTGTCCGCACCGAAGCCTTCTGGCTCGATACCTGGCTCCGCAGTCAGTACGACGGCGTCGAAACTCGATACATCGTCCATGACGCCGCCGCGAAGGTCGTCGATGAAGATACGTTCTTCCACACGAGAGAGAGCGGCGGCACGAAGATTTCCTCGGCCTACCGAGTCTGCCGGGATCTGATCCAGCGTGAGTTCCCACCCTCAGAATGGAACATCTACTGCTTCCAGTTTTCCGACGGCGACAACTGGGGTGAGGACAACAACGAGTGTCTGAAGATTCTCATTGAAGACATCATCGTTCACTGCAACCTGTACTGCTACGGGCAGGTCGAAAGCCCGTACGGTTCCGGCGACTTCATCCGCGAGCTGACAAAACTGACGGACGACCACGAGAACCTGGTCCTGTCTGAGATTCCCAGCAAAGACGCCATCTACGAGTCGATCCGCAAGTTTCTCGGCAAAGGCAAGTAGCGAACAGCGACCTGGAAACAGAGAACAGAGCAAACCTGCTATTCCCTGTTCACCCCGAAGGGGACTTTTATGGCAATCAGCATCAATCGGCCGCTTCCTGGACACATCGCAAAGATCCAGAAAGATATGGAGCAACGTGCGAGGCACGAAGGTCTGGACTTCTTCGAGACGATCTTCGAATACGTCGACTACGAAGAGCTGAGCATGTTCGCAGCGTATACCGGCTTTCCCATTCGGTATCCTCACTGGCGATTCGGTGCTCAGTACGACGAATTGATGAAGGGGTACTCGTACGGTCTGCAGAAGATCTACGAAATGGTCATCAACACCGACCCCTGCTACGCCTACCTGCTTAACACCAACGAAATCGGCGATCAGAAACTTGTCATCGCCCACGTTTACGGACACTGCGACTTTTTCAAAAACAACGCGTGGTTTGCGCCGACAAATCGCAAGATGCTCGATCAGATGGCGAATCATGCGTCACGGATCAATCGCTATATCGATCGGTACGGACACGAGCCGGTTGAAGAATTTATTGACGCGTGCCTGTCGCTGGAAGACCTGATCGACCCACACCTGCCACACGTCAAGCGGCACGATGAGCCGAGCCCGGTCGAAAGCAACTTCGAATCAAAGAAAGAAGAAAAAGAAGACGAACGGAAAGGAGGACGATTTCCATCGAAAGGCTACATGGATCAATTTATCAATCCGCCGGAAGTGCTCCAGAGGCAGGCCGACGCCAGGCGAAAGGAGCAGCAGGAGCGAGAAGCTGCACGATCCTTCCCTGATCGGCCGGAGCGGGACGTACTGCTTTTTCTTCTACAGCACGCACAGCTCGCACCGTGGCAGCATGACATCCTGTCGATCATCCGCGACGAAGCCTACTACTTCGCGCCGCAGGGCCAGACCAAGATCATGAACGAGGGCTGGGCCAGCTATTGGCACTCGACCATCATGACAACGTACGGTCTGAACGACTCGGAAATTATCTGTTACGCCGACCACCACAGCGGCACGATGGCGATGAGCCCGCAAAGGCTCAACCCGTACAAGATCGGTATCGAACTGTTCCGCGACATCGAAGAACGCTGGAACAAGGGTCAGTTCGGACCGGAGTGGGACTCGTGTGATGACATGCGGGAAAAGGAGCGTTGGAACAGGCACACGGGTCTGGGACGCGAGAAGATTTTTGAAGTCCGCAGGATCCACAACGACGTCACATTTATCGATACGTTCCTGACGCCCGAGTTCTGTCAGAAGAACAAGATGTTCATGTTCGCCTACAACGAAGCGAACGACCATTACGAAATCGCCTCACGCGAGTTCTACAAAATCAAGCAGCAACTGCTCGACAGCCTGACGAATCATGGTCGGCCAGTGATCCGAGTCGTGGACGGAAACTACAGGAATCGCGGTGAGCTGTTTCTCACTCATCAGTACCAGGGAATGCCTCTGAAGCTGGCCGAGGCCCGCGACACTCTGACGAGTCTGTGCAAGCTGTGGGGCCGTCCGGTTCACATCGAAACAATCTTCGATGATAAGCCGACGATTCTGTCGTTCGATGGAAAGAGTCACGACCTAAAGACAGCGGCGGCCGCGTGAAACGCCATTGCTCAGCGACTGCGTCAGGCGGAGCCTGACCTGTGGAGAACTCAAGATATTGTCCCACGCCGTGTAGAAAGTTCCGGTGACGGCGGGTTGATAG
>CAXBME010000050.1:0-32159 GCA_963976765.1 uncultured Planctomycetaceae bacterium | reverse complement strand
GCGCGAAGAACGTCCGCGGCAAGAGCATGTTCGGCTTCAGTTTCGTCCAGGTCACGTTTGACGACGACGTGGATTTCTACTGGGCTCGATCAAGAGTCGCCGAGCAACTGACCACGGTGTCCGGAAGTCTGCCGGATGGCGTCACGCCGACGCTCGCTCCCGATGCCACCGCGCTTGGCCAGATTTACTACTACGTGCTTGAACCACCGCCAGGCATGGACCTGGCTGAGCTGCGATCGAAGCAGGACTTCTTCATTAAGTACGCGCTGCAGTCGGTGGACGGCGTCGCGGAAGTGGCGTCGATTGGTGGTTACGTCAAGCAGTATCAGGTCGAAGTCGATCCGGACAAACTGCGGTACCACAACATTCCGTTGAACCAGGTCATTTCGGCGGTCAAAGCCTCGAACATCGATGTCGGCGCCAAGACCGTCGAGACCGGCGGGATGGAGTTCATTGTCCGCGGCAAAGGTTTCATCGGTTCGGGCAAGACGGAACCAGAGACCATCGACCAGATCAACAACACCGTTGTGCTGACGCGTGACGGAATTCCGGTGCGGGTGCGCGATCTGGCTCAGGTGCAGATCGGACCGTCCTTCCGTCGCGGAGCCCTCGACCTGAACGGCAGCGAGGCAGTTGGCGGCGTGGTCGTGATGCGATATGGCGAGAACCCGCGAGATGTCATCGAACGGGTCAAAGAGAAGATCGCCGCGCTGGAGTCAGAACTGGCCGGCATCCGGGTTCTCGGCATCTACGACCGAACGATTCTGATCGATGAAACGATCGGAACGCTGACGTCTGCACTCGGCGAAGAGACACTGATCACGATTGCTGTCGTCGTGCTGTTCCTGCTGCATGTGCGAGCGAGTCTGATCATCGCCATCACGCTGCCGATGGCCGTGCTGATGGCGTTTGCCGCGATGAAGTGGTACGGGGTGGATGCAAACATCATGTCTCTGGCTGGAATTGCCATCGCTATCGGCACAATGGTCGATATGGGCATCATCGTGCTGGAAAACATCTACGACCGTCTGGCGGAGGAAGAGACGAAAGTCGAGGGTCGAGAGTCGAGAGACCGGGCTTCGGGTAAAGCCGAAGAACGTCGGCGCATCGAGGTGATTCGTGATGCCGCTGCGGAAGTCGTGCCGGCTGTGATGACAGCAGTCAGCACGACGATCGTCAGTTTTCTGCCGGTCTTCTTTCTCACAGGTCGCGATTACAAACTGTTCGCGCCGCTGGCCTGGACCAAGACCTTTGCTCTGGCCGCCAGTCTGATCGTGGCGGTGACTGTCGTTCCGGCACTGTGCCGGATGTTCCTGCGCAGCTCACGCACATCGAAACGGACCGGCCTGCTGGTCGGCGTCGCGGCCGGAACACTCACTGCTGTGACCTGCCAACTTGTCTGGGGCGACCGGATTTCGGCGTGGACGCATCTGTCGCCGAGCCTGCTCACACTGCTGTGCGGACTGTTCGCGTTCGGAGCCGGCTGGTGGATGATGCGTGAGCGCATCCGCTCGATGGAGGAAAACCCGGCCAGTCGCTTCATGCGGTTTCTGTACGCCGGACGTCTGCGGTTGGCTCTGCGTCGCAAGATGCTGATGTTGTCGTTTCCGCTGATGATCTTTGTGCTGGGACTCGGTGCATGGATCGGGCTCCCCACCGTGCTGAAACCGGTTGAGAAGGTCGTCTCCATGCTGGGTGCAAACCTCAACGAAGTGCCCGGCTATATCCAGGCCAAGCATCTCTTTACGGGCCTGAAGTCAGACGACTGGATCGCGCTGGATGAAGGCTCGTGGTTCTACATGCCCAGCCTCTATCCGGCCGCCAGTTTCAATCAGGCCATGGAGATTCTGCAGTCGCAGGATGTGCTCATCAAAGGCATCCCCGAAGTAGAAAACGTGATGGGTAAGATTGGTCGAGTGGATTCGGCCCTCGACCCTGCTCCGGCGGCAATGGTCGAAACCTATGTCATGCTCAAGCCACGAGACCAGTGGCGTGAGGGCATGACGGAGCGAAAAATCTGGGATGAGATCAACGCCGTGGCCACACTGCCAGGAGTCACCCCCGCCTCACCGCTGCAGCCCATTGAAGGCCGCATCGTGATGCTTCAAGCAGGCATCAAAGCGTCGATGGCCGTGCGGATTTATGGAGACAGCCTTGATGGTCTGTCGAAAGCCTCGCTGGCAGTGGCCGAGCAACTGAAGAAGCTGCACCTGGTCAACGCCGGCACGGTGAACCCGGACATTGTCATGGGCAAGCCGTATTACGAGTTCGAAGTCGACCGTCAGGAAGCTGCCCGCTACGGCATGACGACCATGATGGTCAACGAAATCGTGTCGGCAGGACTCGGTGGACTCGATGTGACAACCACCGTGGAAGGCCGGGAACGATACCCGATTCAAATTCGATTCAATCGCGACGTGCGTGAGCGGATTGGGGAATTGCCGCAGGTGCCGGTTGTCACACATACCGGAGACATCGTCCCGCTCGAACGCCTCGCCACAGTAGAAACAACATGGGGACCGGGCGCGATCAACAGCGAAGACTCGCGGCTGGTGGCTCACATCATGTTCTCGCCATCCGGCGGCGCTGGCGACCTGGAAACAGTGGCATCGGTCATGGAGTCACTGCGATCGGCACGGGAGAACGGCTCACTCGAATTCCCGGAAGGCAACTTTGAACTGCAGCCGGTTGGTTCCTTTCAGAACCAGATCGAAGCCAACGAACGCCTGATGTGGATTCTTCCGGCTGTCTTCCTGATCAACCTGCTGCTGCACTATCTGCACTTCCGCAATCTGCCAATCTCGCTGGTCGTGTTTTCGGGTATTCCGATCTCGTGTGCCGGCGGAATGATCGCTATCGCGATCATGGGCGTCGAGTTGAACACCGCCGTATGGGTCGGCTTTATCGCGCTGGCCGGACTGGCCGCCGACGATGGGATCGTCATGGCCAGCTACATCCACGAGCGGCTGAAACGCCGCACGATTACGACAGTCGATGACCTGCGGAACGAAATCTACGAAGCAGGACTGAAACGCATCCGTCCCTGTGTCATGACGACGATCACCACCATCTGCGCGTTGATTCCGGTTCTAATGGCCACGGGCCGAGGTGCCGACGTTGCCCGGGCCATGGCGTTGCCAGTCTTCGGTGGAATGCTGATCGAACCCTTCACGACGTTCGTCGTACCGACCGTCTATTGCGCGTACATGGAATTCAAACTGCGGGCGGGCCTGAGTGATGAACTGCTGGAAATGAGTCTGAAAGAGTCCAGGGACGAGGGTCCAGAGTCCAGAGCGGCGTAGCACTGGATGCGGGACACTCATTCGTAACGCAAGGAGGGCGAAATGATTCGTCACACGATTCTGATTCTGATGCTGGTGGCCGTGTTTGCTGCCGCCGGGTGCGTCACTGACAGTGGTGGTAGCAGTCGAAGAGGTTCGGATGGCGATTCCGGCCACAGCCATTAACCAGTTCCTGTTGAAAGTCCAAAGCACTGTCAGCGTTCGACGGCTTGAGTCTTTCGACTTGTCGAGCAGGAAAAGTCTGATGATTCGACACGTACAGTTGATGCTGGCACTGGTTACTGCCTTCACGGTGGCTGGCTGTGCCACAAACCGTGGCAACCAGGGTTGGGCACCGCCTCCATCACCTTTCAGCAGTGGTAGCGATAGCGGTAGCTGCCCGAGCTGCGGCTGAAACGAAAGTCGAGAGTCAGGAGTTGATCGCGACTTTGTCTCGTGAATTCTCTGGACTCTGTTCGCAACTCAAAATAAGTGCGGCCGACCCGACGCAGGGATGCGTCGGGCCGCCGCTGGAAGGCTCAATAACAGCACGTCGGCATGATCGCCTGAGAAACGTCCCGCCTGCGTCGCTGTTTTCAAGCCACACACATGAACTCTACTTCAGGAGTCTGAGCCATGAAACGCTCAACAGTTACCGCGATCGCAATCGCATTTGCGTTGTCTTCATCCGTGATCGCCGTTTCGGCCGATGACGGTCACGACCATTCGAGCCATCAGCACGGTTCAGCAGCGGAAAAGACCCAACTCGGCCCGCATGGAGGTGAACTGGCCTATGTGGCCACGACCTGGCATGAGGTCGTTTTTCGTCCGGACGGTGTGCGGGTCTTCCTCTACGACGCCAAAGGGCAGCCAATCGACACATCCCGACTGGCTGGCCAGATCACGATGACGGTGGACGGAAATCCGAAGCCCTACACCTATCCATTGCGACCGGACGCCACTCGGGAAGCGGCTACGAATGCCCTGCACCTTGCTCTCGATCTGTCGAAGGTGCCGGATGGTCGAATGCAGACGGCGTTCGCAATCTCCGGCATTCCCGGTCAGCAGCCGGCTGAGTTCGCACAGAAGTTTCAGATCACGCGCAGTGCCGCTGAAGTCGCCATTGCCCAGCAGACGATTTGTCCGGTGAGTGGGAAGCCGCTCGGTTCAATGGGCGCTCCCCCGGCGGTGCACATCGGCGACCGCGAAGTCTACGTCTGCTGTGCTGGCTGCACCGATCGACTGAAAGCCGATCCACAGAAGTACCTGGCAAAACTCATTCCGGCCGGCCCGGTGAAAGCCACGCGAGCTGATGCAGCAGCCGTGGCATTTCAGAAGACCTGCCCGGTGATGAACAAACCGTTGGATGCAATGGGCGGACCGTGGAAGTTCAACGTCCTGGGCCGCGATGTCTTCGTCTGCTGCCCCGGCTGCACGAAAGCCATCGAGCGGGAGCCCGCGAAGTACCTCGCCATGCTGCCGACGCCACCGCCGGCAAAAGCGACTCAGGCAGACAGCGCGGCAGTTGCTGCACAGAAATTGTGCCCCGTGATGAACGAATCACTGACGTCGATGGGCGGAGCATGGAAGGTCTACGCGAAAGGCCAGCCCGTCTTCGTCTGCTGCAAAGGGTGCATCGCAAAAGTAGAACAACACCCAGACTTCTACCTGAGCAAGGCAACCCGGCAGGCATCCACCGCGTCAGATCAACGCCGTCGCTGATGTTGAGGCGAGTGTCCAGAGCCGAGCGTCCAGAGCAGCTTCGATCCGTCGCTGCTCTGGATACTGGATCCTCAACATTGGAGTCGTCCACCGCTTCTCATGGAGGGATTGCAGCATGCGAGTTGCAATTATCAGCCGCTGCGAATCACGTTCGCTGTTTATCATACGCCAGGTCGTGAAACGATGGCCTGATCATCTCGTCATCCGTCCCATTCGTGCTTCGTCGGCAGCGTCAGAATCTCGGTATGAACGCATCCGTCGCCGCGTGCGAAAGCTGACGCGTCATCCGATTCAGACCGTCGCTAATCGGCTCGAACGAGCGGCTCACGCGTTCTACTACTGGTACGAAGGCGACGTTGATCAGCAGATCGCACAGCTTCTGTTTGACTCAACGGAGCCGCCCGAATTCGACATGAACCGTGTTGATGTCCCGTGGCGTGAGATCAACTCCGAAGAGACTGCACGTCGAATTCGCGACTTCAGTCCCGACGTTCTGCTCGTCTGCGTTGCTCCCATTTTGCGGCCCAATATCTTCACCATTCCGCCGCACGGGACGATCAATGTTCATTACGGGCTGGTGCCATTCTACCGCGGCGAGCATACGTTGTTCTGGCCGTTGTATTTCCGGGAATACCATCAGGTCGGCGTCACAGTGCACTACATCGACGAAGGGGTCGACACGGGGAAGGTGCTCGCCTGCGGTTGTCCGGAGATTCGGCAGGAGGACAACGAAGCCTCGGTAACCGCCCGCAGCACGCAACTGGCAGCACGCCTGACGTGTGACGTACTTGCCGCGGCCCAATGGGGGCCGTTGACGGGGCTGCAGCAGTCCAGGGAGGAAGGGCGAGAGTTTCGTCATCGTCAGCGAACGGGCTGGAAAGAGTTGTGGTATCTGCTTCAGCGCGATGTCATCGGTCACAGGCCGTTTCCATTGATTGAGAAATCGGAAAGCCATTTCGCTCGATCCGTCGACAAACCCGATCCTGACATCGAGTTGGAAGAGTCCATTCTGTCTGAGGTGCACGAATTGAGACGAGAGGTCCAGTCCAGTCGTGCGTCTGGGCACGTTGGAGAACAGGTAGAGACACAGCGTGCCGAGTAATGCCCCATGGAAAGTATTCAAGGTGGTAGGGTCATGACTGAATTATTAGATGGAACGAGTGTGCAAGACTCTGGCGGTGGAGCTGATAGCGTTTGCAACGCCTCAAATTCCGCTTTGGAGCGTTTCGAAGCGCGAGTGCGACGCCACGGAATACGGCGGACGTTGTCGTACCTGTTGCTTGTTGTGATTGGAGAAAGGTGCGGTCTGCAAATCCTGCGACGGTTTGAGTTTGGCAGAAACATGACTGGCCCAACAGCAGAAATACCAGCTGGATTCCAAGTCGCGGTCCTTACTCAGGTCGACGATCTAACAAGCGAGGATTCTGAGTTCCTGAAACAGTATGGTGAATGGACTGCCTTCGTTGATCGATTCAAATACGGGCGAAAATGTCTCGTCCTCCGCTCTGTCGAAGGACCTCTCGCATGTGTCTGCTGGTTCGGACCGCTGAACGAATCATCGGATTCTCCAGCAATTATTGACCACTGCTTCACGCGATACGAATTTCGCGGACGCGGTCTTTATGCCTGGGCAATCACGCACATCGCAACATCAGACGATGCGAACATAGGAATGCGATCTCGACCCGTGTTGATCGAATGCTCGCGGTTCAACCACTCGTCGCGGCAAGGGATCATCAAGGCTGGCTTCGTCCCAAAACATGAATCCATTCAGTTTCTGGGACGAACTGTCCTGAGCTGGTGTGTCGATTAACCTGGTCTTCTCTACACAAAGTCAGTCACCGTTGTGTCCGCAGCTCTTCGACGCAGCCCTGGCAGCACACAAACACGGTGCGACCATCGACGTTGACCTTGATCGGCTTACCCATCGATCCGAGCAGGTCAGCCGTGATTGGACAGGTTCGCTGCTTCATTGCCAGACGCTGGTCTGTCAGTGAAAGCTGGCGAAGCCCCTTCATGGTGTCCGGAATTGCTGGCTCAACGGGCAGTTCAGGAACGACGAATACTTCCGGTTCCTTTGAAGGTATCGCCGGATCAGAACGGAGTGCTGGCGGCACCGGCGGTGTCGCCGAACGGGGAGTTGACGGAGGCACTGGCTGCCTGCCTGTCGCCAAATCATAAGGCTGCGACGGGGAAGCTGGCGGCACAATGGTCTTTCCAGCGGGTTCGGTTCCCAGACTCGTCTCCAGGTCGTCGAGAGCCGCTCGTGCATCGAGCAAATCGAAGTGGATTGCCCTCGTGCGGTATCGACGACCGATCGAGCGTTCCAGGTGTTCCAGACTGGCTGCCATATTTCGAATGTCTGCGGCGACGACTTCGGTCGGCTGCTGTCGTGCGAGGTCTCGTCGAACGGAAATCACATCGCGAACGATGGTTTCCGCATCGTGAATCAGATGAGCGTAATTGCGAGTTCCGTAAAGATCGAAGTCAATGTCTTCAACCAGTGAGAGTGCGAGGAAATGCAGTTCCGCTGCGGCTTCGGCTGAAGTCACCTGAAATCGTTCGGGGCGTGGCAACGTGCACAATGAGTCGCCGCACTGCGCCCTGCTCACTCGGCATCGAGCGTCGCCAGGAACAAGTGGAGGTGCCGCTTGCCGGGGAATTTCAGTTGGTGGCGCAGCCGGAACAGATGGTGGTGCAGAGGGAGCAGAATCTGTTTGGCCCGGCGACCGTGGCTGACTCTGATCGCCGATGACATCGCGAGTCGAAATTCCCACCGTTGCAGCAAGACCAAGTGTGAGCAGCGATGCTGTGATAGCCTTCATGGTTCTTCTCCCGTTTCAGTAACCGACTCCCACCAGTCGATGGGAGCCGGTTGGTCGTGATGTGATCGTTTATGTCTCTGCTGGATCACAGATCAATGCCGTGATCCGCGATGACCGTACGAGTAGCTGCCGTGCCTACCGCCGTAGTTGCCGCCGTGTCCACCGCTGTAGCTGCCGTGATGACCGTAGTTGGAATATCCGTGTCTGGAGTAACCGTAGCTGGGGTAACTGTAGCTGGGGTAACTGTACGACGAGTGTCCATAAGAACCGTGGGAGTACGACGAGTAGCTGTAACCAGGGTGCCCGTAGCTCGGGCTGCGATAGTACGACTGGCCATAGCCGTTGCCGTGATTGTTGCCGTAGCTGTGGCCACCGAAGACCAGGTCTCCAACCAGATGTTCAATCGATGAACTGCTGCGTCCGTGTGATCTGTCTGACGCAGATACAGAGCTACCGGAGATTACAGCGGCGGTGATGGCGACGATCAGCGTGAGTGCAATGCGTTTCATGGCAGGACTCCATTTCAGAACCGAGTAAGAATTGCGACTCAGTCATTCTGGCCGCGTCTCAGTCCCGTTAATACGAACGCCGTGCCAGACTCAACCTCACTCGACTCAACTGAATTGCCTGACACTGGTTAGCGATTTCTATGGAATACGGCTCGTCGCAGTCAGTCGAGTCAACCTGATAACAGACGAAGTCCGATCGATCGGGCCAGTGTTCAGAATGGGCCAACATGCCCGTTGGTTAATCATCGAAAGGGCGAAAACGCCCTCTGTTCACGTCGAGGATCTGTTTCGTCTTCCCCTTTTGCTGTATTGCGTTGCCGAATTTTCTGATGACACTCCATCAAGGATTCGAGGTAACCTGATGCTGAACGGTATCGCAACGAACGCATTTCTGTATGTCCTGATGTCAATCGCTCTTCTGAGCGGCAGTGCCCGTGATCGAGCAGCCACCTACGCCAGCTCAGCAACTGCTCGTCACAAGCATACGTAGTCCGCACCCGGGCTCATTAGGCAGAAGGTCCGCCCAGTCGGCGGCGAACCTCTTGAGTCGATGGGCGGAGCGATTCCGGCCACAGTCAAGGGCGAAATAATCCAAGTGTGCTGTCGCGGATGCATTGATGTCGGCAACGATGACCCGGACAAGTAGCTGGCGATTGTTTAGTCGGAACGGTAGCAGGGCTCAGCAATTCGATTTCCAATCACGTGAAAGCGGAGGTGGCTGCAGTATGGCGAATCTGCTTAACAGCAGTCGTCGGTCAAATAGCTCAGACTGAATACCCGATGCCAGCGGCTCGGATAGAATTCTGGTCCAGACTATTTGCTGCACAGCAGTCTGCGAGTTTGCCATCGGTGACGATGGTGGGGACTCGCTGCACACCGAGACTTTTTGCATGGCCTGCTGGACGGCGAGACTTCGACGCCAGCCGGTGTTCGTTTCGTTACGGTTCATGAGCGCGTTCCTTCCGTTCAATCGATTCCAGAATGGGACATTCGCTGGTCGGCCCGTCTCCGCTTCACTGTCGAGTGACTTTCACGAGCGCTCGGTTCATGAGTTGCAGCGAGCGGATGCGGTCTTCGATATCTGCAATTTTCGCTTCCGCCTGCTACCGGACGTCGGCGCAGGTCTTGTCCTCGTCTACGCGGAGCGACAGCAGCTCTTTAATTTCTTTGAGCGTGAAGCCGACTTCCTTCGTCCGGCTAATGACAACAGCCGGTTGAATATGTCGCCCTGGTACTGCCGATAGCCGCTCTGCCGTCGCTGAGGTTCAATGATCATGCCTTCGCGTTCGTAGAATCGAACGGTCTAAACACCAACCTCCGCCCGCTTTGCCAACTACCCAATCGACAGACTTCCGCTGTGAGTTGTCATGTCACCGTCTCCTGTACCTGAGACAGTCTAAGGCCCGTACCGTACTTCGGAGTCAAGACTCTTCTTCAGAGTCTTTTGACGGGGAGCCGTGAGATGTCGCGGGAGCGTGCATCGCGTCGTGAACTGCAACGACACGGATCATTCAAGCCACGCAACGAGCGTTTCGATTTCGGACTGGTCGCGGACGCCGGCGACGGTGATCTGGCGGCCGCCGTCGTTCCATGTCACGGCGAGTTGCTCGCTGGCGTTGATCAGGCAGCAGGACTTGTCTCGGCACTGCATCCTCGTTTGTTGGGCATTGCCGTACGTGGCGGGTTGCTCCTCGGCGTACTCGAATATGGCGATCCGGCTTCCGTCGCTTCGCCGGCAGACGGTTTGCAGGCAGTCGCAGCAGGGCATCTTCAACGAGTACATCGATTCGAGCGTGTAATCCGGTGGGAGCGTCCGGGCAGCGGCGGGCTGGTACCTGACCGACCGCGCGGCGACGGACGGCTTGATCTCGCTGCCGTTGAACTGGCTCAGCAGTTCGCGCTGGGCGGCTTCTGGATTGTCCTGCAGGTTCTCGACGTAGTGAGCGAAGTCGGCGGCCATCAGTTCGTGCCGTGACGGTCCTCCCCAGTATTCACTGCCCAGCCAGACGAAAAGCGCGGCAGCAACGGTTGCGGCCACCATCACCGCTCGACGGAACCGCGACGACATTCGAGGCCGCCTTTCGGCGGGTTGGACCGGAGACGAGTCGGTATCCGGCTCGGCGACCTCAGCGCTGCTGAGCTGGTCCTGCATCTCCTTCCAGCCGCTGGTCGGCAGGGGCGGTTGGGGAAGCGACTGTACCATGCCCGACAGTCCGGCAAACGCCTTCTGCTGGCGCGAGCACTCCGCGCACGACGACAGGTGCTGCCGGACCTCGGCGGCTTCTGCTTCCGGCAGTTCGGCGTCGTAAAACGCGGACAGTCTTTCTTTGGTGTCGTTGCAGTTCATGGCTCACCGGTCCAGCCGAGTTGCTTGAGGTGTTCCTGCAGTTCGGCGCGGGCTCGGTTCAGTCGCGAGCCGACCGTTCCTTCGGGAATCCCCGTGGCTTCGGCAATGTCGCGATAGGACAGACCCTCCGATTCCTTCAGCAGAAAGACCGAACGCAGTTCCGGGTCAAGCCGCGACAGGGCCTGTTCCAGAACTTCCCGCTGCTCGGTGGCCGCACCGAGTGGTTGAGACTCGTCGGCCGGTTCGTATTCGTTGTAGTCGAGTGTCGGCTGATTCCACCGTTTACGTTTCCGCAGGAACTGCAGCGCCTCGTTGACCGCCAGCCGGTACAGCCATGTCTCGAACTTTGCCTGCCCGTCGTACTGGTCGAGTCGTGTGAAGGCCCGCAAGAACGCCTGCTGAGTGACATCGGGTGCGTCCTGCAGTCCCACCATTCGCACGGCCAGTCGATGCACGAGTGGCAGACACCGCTCATACAGAGCCCGCTGCGCATCGCGATCTCCGGCACGGCAACCGGCAATGAGCCGGTCGACGTCGTCGGTGGAAATGTCACTCGACGGGTTAGATGCAGCAGTCACGAGGTTTCTTCAGAGAAAATTGTCGAGCCGCTTTTCGACCTGCGAAACAGCACGCAGTCTCACGGGCAGCAGCAAACGCAAATGAGTATAGCGATGCGTCTTACAAACAGGACTCAAGGCGGTTGGCAGCGTCAGCCCGCCAGTCTGAAAAAAATCCGCTATCTCCGTGAAGGAATCGGTTGGGCGCTGCATCTAACTTTTTTATTCCCGATACGAACTTTCAGGGAGTACACTTATGGGTTGATCGGATCATTGCCGCCCCGAAGCCGCCATTGGCGGTTTCGGACACTGGTCCCACTGATCCTGGTGACCATAAATGCCGATAAATCGAAGTAACGGCGACTGTGTCTGCGGCATTCAATCAGATGACCGTGTTGCAGGCAGATTTGAATATTTCCCCATTGTGCCGTGTCACTCCTGCGTATCATTCAGCCATGTTCTACTCAACCCGCACAATCCGTACGCTGATCGTGACCGGGCTGGTTCTCAGCCTGAGTCTGGTGGGTGTCTCTCCGATTCTGCTGGCGTGGCAGGGAGAGGGTGCGGGAGCGTCGAACGTCCGGGGCAACGGCGTGTGCTGCTGTGGGACAAAAGATGGCCGCTGCTGTGGCATGGGCTGCTGCAAGACCTCGCCTCCGACAGAAGAGCACAAGGCGCCGGCTGTTCCGCGATCTTTAGACGAACGATCGCCGGCGGCAGTCCCCGTTGCCACCTTTGCCATGCACTCGCTGGCGAATGGCGCGACGTTTCACAACGCCGTCTCTTCAGGTGTTCCGATTTCGGGAAGCCCGACTCTGCAGATGCTGCAGGTCCGCCTGAACCGCTGATCTCCTCAGCGCTGACGCTGCGCACCGAGATATCTCTCAGTGCCTTGCTTCGTGCTCAGTTGCCCGTGATCCGATTGACGAGAGCGTCTGCTTTCAGGAACTGCGTGTCGCAGTCCCGGACGCATGCTCGGTCGGAGGGCAAATCCCCAAGGAGTTCAGTCATGTTTACGTCCCTGAAAAAGTTTTCGTTCGTGAGTGCTGTCGTCGCGGTTGTGGCCATGTCAGTCAGTTCGGCCGATGCGGCTGATCCCGGTCTGCGTCTGTACCTGAAGCAGCATCCGGGCCGGACATCGCGCCCCGTGGCACGGCAGACAACCTCGTCGCCGCTGCCTCAGGTGTTCCGCAGCTTTTCATTCGAGCCGTCAGCGACTGCTCCGGCAGTTGATTCGACTCAGCCGTACCCGAACTGCGGCTGCACGACGACGCGCAGCTTCTCGTTCGAACCCGGCAATGACGTGCCGCAGATGTTCGCTCCATCGTCGGTTCGTTCCGGCCGTCAGCGGACGACTCACATCGAGCGGAAGATGCACGTCGGACTCGGACTGTGGAAATAACCAACCGATCCCCACTGCCGTCTGCGGGGCTGTTCTGTCTCAACGGTCGTTACTGGACTGCTGAGCGAACGCCCCGCATGCACGGGAGTGCTGCAACAAATCTGGTCAGTCGTCCCGACGCACGATCAGATTCGACTTCGTGTCCAGAGTTCCGCCGCATGTCACAATTGCTGCAACTTCAGAAACGTCCACGATCGCCGACACGTCAGCCGGCGTATCGAGATTGTAGGTTTCGCTCAGTGCGGCCTGTGTTCCGACAGTAACGACGCGATCGGCAAAGCGAGCAAACTCGTCCGGCCCACCATGATCCATGAGTCGCCGGACGAGGGCTCCGCTCTGCGCGTAGAACGCGTCCCGGTATTCCGGACGGGGAAACTGTCGCAGATGAAGCAACTCGTGAATCGAATAGATCGTTCCACGATTGAGTGCGTCGGCAAAGGCATCGGCGCGAAACCGACGTTTTCGGTCGGACTCAGACAGAACGCCAATCCCTTCGTCGAGCCACGGCGGCAATCGGCGTGCCCCGAAACGATCGGCGAGCACCACATGCGTCAGTTCATGGGGCAGCGCGTCGAGCTGCCAATGGTCAGCATCGACTCGAATATCGATGCGGCGACTGACGATCCGGCCCTGATCAAACTTCATCGTGGCACAGCCGACTGAGTTGCCAACGCTGTTCCCCAAAGCACGGCGGTAATCGCTGCTCGTGGCATGCACGACCACGTCGCACCGCGGCTGCCAGAGAGTGCAGTCTTCACTGAGCCATGTCGCCTGAATGTCCAACCTGAGGGATTCACACAGCCGTGGCAGGTTTTCCAGCTTGAGATTCCGGTCGATCGTGCAAATGCGAAAGTTGTCAGTCTGTTGAATGCTCCAGCCACCCGACTGATAGCAGTAACAGGCGACCGTATCTGGTGCAGAGACAGCCTGGGCTTTCACATTCACTGGTTCGACTGCCTGTGAATTGGGCGTGAGAGCCGCCAGGACGATGACAACAACAGGCAATCTGGGCATACATTCCACCGCGTTGGTTCGCGACACGACCGTCGAGAAAGGTAAGAGCATCGGGTTCACATTCCGAATGCCGTGCCAAACGGTGGGCCTTGAGCGAATCCGACAAACGTGTCGGTCGCAAACGCAATTGCAGTCAATGGTTACACGTATTGCGAATGTTGCTGAGCGGCTGCAGAGGCACACCGTCACCAAAGTCGGTTGCCCGTTACGTCAGCATCGACTGCGGTCGAACCGGGCAGCGACCGAAGAGGAAGCCGCGAGCTGTCTTCAGATTCGAGTGGCTGATGACATCGCCATTGTGCAGACGTCGTCTGATGCTGAGCGCAAGGCAATAGGGCGGGGCCGGTGACATGTGGGATTTGAGCGAGTCGGCAGCTCTGCCCGGCCAGTCTGGGAAAAATTCACAAACTCCGTGAAGAAGTTTGCTCGATACCGCATCTAACTTTTTGTTCCTGATGCGGAAACCAAGTAATGAACGCAACCAACCCCACATCCCGACTGTTCCTGATCGCCTCGCTGGCGCTGAGTCTGCTGACAGGCAGCTTCACGACGCCCGCGTTCAGTGCGACAGACAGCGCCCGGAAATGTTGCCAGCCTGAAGCCCGTTCTACCTGCTGCGGAATGGCCTGCTGCCAGACGCCGATTCCGCAGCATGACCGCACGCCGCTGCCGAACGAGAAGTCGTCCTCCGGTCGCGATCTTGCCGGGTTCGACTCGGGACTTCCTGCAGGCCGCATGGCCAATCTGACAGCCGACCTGCTCCGACTGCGAATGGCTGCCAACGCTGCCGTTCCCGTGTCCGGGGCTCCGTCACTGGTGGCCCTGCACGTCCTGCTTCGCGTGTAACGCACTCCGCCCGCGCAGAGCCTGTCTGCATCCGCGGCGGTCCCGGTTCATTGCGACATCGCAGATCGACCGGACCGCCATTGGCTGCTCGTGAGTGCTGTTCACCCTGCTTCAATCACTCGCACTGCTGTTGCACGCGCATGTCGTGCGCGGTGCCAATCTCAATGGAGAGACCCCCATGTTGACCAGAACCCTTTCCGCATTTGCTGTTGCTGGACTGCTGATTGTCGTCACTGGAGCCTCGGTTCCGAACGCGACTGCGTCCAATGAAACCGTGTCTCAGCCGTCCTGCTGCATCAAGCACGCGTACTGCTGCAAGCTGCAGCGTGAGTGTTGCCCGAACCGTGCGGCCAGCGACGCTTCCGTCGCGACGGTCGATGCAGACGACGCAATGGCTGCCGTGAGTCGGCCATCGTGCTGCGTGAAGCGAGCCTTCTGCTGCACGATTCAGCGTGAGTGCTGCCATCGCGGAGCGGCTTCCGCCACGACGACCGACGTCACGCTCGCCGCTGACGCTGCGGATTCGGCTGCGGCGAAGCTGTCCTGCTGTGTGAAGCGCGCGTACTGCTGCAAAGTCGTCCGCGAATGCTGCCACTCGGCGAACTCCGCCAGTGCCGTTGCGTAATACCTGAACCTCGGCGGCCGCCTGTCCGCCTTGCGGCGGGCGGCCGCACTCTTCCACTTCAATCCCAAACGGAGGGACCGGATACAATGGACGCCTTTACAATTCTACTGATCGCGTTTGCTGTGATGATGCTGTTCTGCTGCGGAGGCCTCGGCCGTCTGTTTTCTCGCGACGGCTCGAAGGATGACTCGCAGGCCGGCGGGAAGAAATCAGCCGGCGGGTGCTGTCACTGATGCTTGAAGACGACGTACGGCGGCAACATCGATCTCCCGATGCTGCCGCCAGAACCGATTGTTGAGTTTAGGAAAGTCACAGAAATGGCCAAAGACCCCATCTGCGGAATGAGCGTTGACGAAGCGACGGCCCTCTCGGTCGAACGCGACGGAGAATCCTTCTACTTCTGCAGCAAACATTGCCGGTCCAGGTTTGAGCATGAGGGGCAAGCGTCAATAGATGAGAGTCGAGTGGTTAAACCGCCGCAGCCAACTTCCAGCGGCGACGAGCATTCATGCTGCCACGCGGGTCACGCCACTCGGCACCAGCCAGCCGCTCTGCACTCTGGACACTCGACTCTCGACTCCATTTACACCTGCCCGATGCACCCGGAAGTGGAGCAGGTTGGACCGGGTTCGTGTCCGAAATGTGGCATGGACCTCGAACCGAAGTTCGTCACTGCAGATTCCGGCGATGACGCTTCAGAACTGCGGAGCATGACGCAGCGGTTCTGGCTGTCGGTAGCGCTGGCTGTTCCCGTGCTGTTGCTGGCGATGCTTCCGATGCTCGGCGTACCTGTCGAAAACTGGTTGGGCGGTGATGTGTCACGCTGGCTGCAACTGGCTCTGAGCACTCCGGTCGTGCTGTGGGCGGGCTGGCCGTTCTTTGACCGGGGCTGGCGATCGATCGTGACGTGGAATCTCAACATGTTCACGCTGATCGCCATCGGCGTGGGTGCCTCGTACCTCTACAGCGTGGCCGCGATCCTGCTGCCGGACCTCATCCCTGAATCGTTCAAGGAGCACGGACACGTCGCCGTGTATTTCGAGGCGGCAGCCGTCATCGTTGCTTTGATCCTGCTGGGACAGGTGCTCGAACTGCGAGCGCGGCGCCGCACCAGCGGAGCGCTTCGCGAACTGATGTCGCTCGCTCCGCCAACTGCCCGCGTCATTCTCGATGGTCAGGAACAGGAGATTGCACTCGACGCTGTGCAGGAAGGCGAGATCCTGAAAGTCGTGCCCGGCGAGAAAGTTCCCGTTGACGGCGAGATCCTCAGCGGCAGGAGCACGGTTGACGAGTCGATGCTGTCCGGAGAGCCGTTGCCCGTGACAAAGGTCGCCGGTGATTCAGTGATCGGCGGAACGGTCAACCAGACGGGTGCGTTTGAGATGCGGGCCAGTCGCGTCGGACGCGAAACTGTGCTGTCACAGATCGTGCAGATGGTGGCTGACGCTCAACGCAGTCGCGCGCCGATTCAGCGTGTCGCCGATCTCGTCTCAAGCTGGTTTGTGCCGGCTGTTGTGTTTGTCGCCATTGGCACGTTCATCGCGTGGTCGTTGTTCTCACCGGTCGAGCCGAAACTGGCGTTCGCGCTGGTGAATGCGGTGGCCGTGCTGATCATCGCCTGCCCGTGTGCTCTCGGATTGGCCACACCAATGTCGATCATGGTGGGCGTCGGTCGGGGTGCCAAATCCGGTGTACTGATCAAGGATGCCGAAGTGCTGGAGGTCATGGAAACCGTGGACACAGTTGTCGTCGACAAGACCGGGACGCTGACGAACGGCCGCCCCAGTCTGACGGAAGTGCTTCCGGTCAAAGATGTGACAGACGAAGAACTCCTGCGATATGCCGCGGCGGTTGAACAGAACAGCGAACACCCACTCGGCCGCGCGATTGTCGGAGCCGCTCGCGAACGGAATCTCGAATTGCATGCCCCTGACGAGTTTGATTCCGTGACGGGCGGCGGCGTTGTCGGCGTTGTGGACGGGAAGAACGTGCTGGTCGGCAAGCCGGACTTTCTCCGCAGCAACGACGTCGCCGATGTCGAGAGTCTCAGCAATGATGCGGAACGACTTCAGAACGAAGGCCGCACGGTGATGTTCGTGGCCATCGACGGACGCTTCGCCGGGTTGCTGGCCGTCTCTGATCCGATCAAGGAATCATCGCCTCAGGCAGTTCAAACGCTGCATGACCTCGGACTGAAGGTCATCATGCTGACCGGTGACAACGAACACACGGCGAAAGCGGTCGGCAGGAAACTGGGTATCGATGAAGTGTTTGCCGGCGTCAGTCCACAGGACAAGCACGAGCGCATCAAGGCTTTGCGTGCTGAAGGCCGCGTCGTGGCGATGGCAGGTGACGGAATCAACGACGCGCCGGCGCTGGCGGCGGCGAACGTCGGTGTCGCGATGGGAACGGGAACCGACGTGGCGATCGAAAGTGCCGGTGTCACACTCATCAACGGAGATCTGAGCGGCATCGTCAAGTCGGTTCAATTGAGCCGCGCCACGATGCGGAACATCCGCCAGAACCTGTTCTTTGCCTTCGTCTACAACATGCTCGGCGTGCCCGTCGCCGCTGGCGTGCTGGTGCCGCTCTTCGGCCTGTCCGCACTGCTCAACCCGATGCTGGCCGCAGCCGCCATGAGTCTTAGTTCTGTTTCCGTTATCAGCAACGCCTTGCGACTGCGGGCCGCTCGGCTGACATGAAGTCGCACAATTGCAACTCGAAAGATTGGCGGAAACAGAGTTCCGTGAACTGATGCCCTTTTCCGCAGGTCAATCTCTCGCCTCAGGAAACGACACGGTCTTCGGAGGCTGATACCCTGGTTTCCAGGTTCCGCTGATCTGAACTTCGACCACGAAATCCGCCTCACTGAGTTTGTATAGCGGGTCCTTTTCCGTTTTCCGTTCCCGGTCGATCAGAATGCGGATGCGGTACTCGCCCGACGGCAATAGCCGACGGTCTCGAATTTCCTTTGCGCGCGGCGATTCTGCTGGTGCTGTCACCAGGATCGGATTCTGCCAGGCATGCTGCTTGTCGTTCACTCGACTGAATCCGGTTGCCACGCGGTGCTCTGACCACTTGTCTGTTCCGGCGATGCGGCGATAGATGTCCACCTGCAGTGGCAGATCGCTGAAGTCTGGAGGGATACCGGTAATCCGAAGCTGTTGTTCGCTGAGTAGTGCGATTTCTTTCGGGACGCCGGGCAGATCACTGGCAGTTACATACTTCCCGTTTGTGATGTCGGCGTAGTCCGTCAGAAACACCAGAAAGTTGCGATACGTCGGACTGCCGGGAAAGAACTTCGGCCCGCCGCCGTGGTCTTCCAGTCCGGCCGGTTTGGTGAGCACCGGGCTCGCGGCCGGATCGTCCAGGTCGATGTTGCCCGAGTCGACGAGTTTGCGCAATGTGCCGGCCGGGTCGCGCGGGACGATCCATGAGATCGCATCCACGTCCTCTTTCGTGAAACCGCTCCGGCCGATCTTCTGGCGGTTGCGTTCAGGATTGTGGCAGTTGATACACCGCCCCATCTCACTCCAGATGTTGTCAATAAACGACGACAGCACCCGGTCACGGCGAGCATGACGGACGACCTCCGGCGGCAGACTTGTACCGACCTCAACGTCTGACGTCGCCTTGAGCAGTTCGGGCTCACGCACAGCCGCGCGTATCCACGCCCGGAATGCGACGAGTTCCGTCTGACGGACTTTCTCGATGAGCGCGTCGGGCTTCTCCGGCTTGCGGCCAATGAACTGCAGTATCTTCGACTCATCAGGTCGATCAACATCGATCATTCCGGTGGACTTCAGCGACGCGAACGTCTTCGCCTGGTCTTCGAGAATGAAGTCACGCAGCTCGACGCCCGCGAAGTGGCATTCGGTGCAGCTTGAAGCACGGTCCGATTTCAGGATTGGCAGAAGGCGACTGGAGAAAATGGTCGCCGCATCGGTATCAGCCAGTTCGGCTGCGAGTCGTTCCGTAGCCGCATGGCCCGCGTCGGCCGTTGCGTGAGACGTGACAACTTTTCGATGAGCATGGTCTTCGCTATGTCCATGTTCTGTGTGTTCTTTGCGGCCATCCGCGTTAGCAGTATGGCCGTGTTTCGAGTGCGATTCATTCGCCGCGCGATGTCCGTGGTCGACCGTATCCCCATGATCGGAGTGACTGCTGTGTGCCTTGTCGTGTGGAGCGTGTGAATCGTGTCGCGCCTCAGTATGTCCATGTGGGGCATGGCCGTGTCCGCCACTTGCATGCTCGCTGTCGTCATGAGCGCCGTGCCGTTGTTGACCATCCTGGTGCTCCCCGTGCGAACTGTCCGTCGCATGACTGGCATCCCCATGAGTTACATTGTGCCCCGCTGTGACAGCGGGCTGGTCGTGTGAAACCGTCGCTGGGGCAGACTCTCGATTACACGACGCCAGTGACAGGGGGAAGGCAACGACAGCGATCAGGCAAACCGTATTTTTCATTTGAGGCTCCGGTTACGAAACAAGCAGGACGGCTGCTACCAATCGTTTGGACATAACGTCCAACGCGCTTTCAGGGAGTATCAGAACAGTGTTCAAACATTGTAAATTCTCCGTGGCCAACGGCGCATGCTGCTCGCGATTGTAGAGAACGATAGTTAGAGACCGACAAACAACTGGTTGAGCACGCTGGGAATACTCGGAGATCAGATGCTCACAGACAGGTTGTTTGCCAGTCTCGTTAAATCACGAATACTGGGATCATCTCAAACACTGCTGACGCCTCAATTCCAGATTCCCGAATGCCCTAAAAGCTACCGACAACTTCCTCGCCATCTCTCGACGACAGCCATTGCAGTGCGCCGTAGGGAGGAGACTTCCTGTTATCAACACTGTTGCTGATAAATCGAACTGCCCCATCGGCAAACAGAAACAGGACACCGCCGACATGCGGACTACTGAATCCGAATGAAAACAATTCGTCGAACTCATTGTTGTATGGGAGACCCGTCACCGAAGTGACCTGTTCCTGATTCGCACAGTGAGCTACTCCTGCCCATGTTGTACCGCCGAAGGGTTCAGGAACGGCAGCAGAACGACACATCTGGTAATGCCATTTCCACGAAGTCTCTCCAACAGCGATTGTGTTGCTCGTTCCGTCTACAATATCTGTGACCGAATGGCTGCTGTTGATGTAGAAAATTCCTTCAGGATACTCGCATGGCACTGGCAATGGATGAAAGTATCTTTGTGAGGTGAATAGGCTGGCTCTGAGTGGCGATGTGGGCAGCCCCCAACAGGGAAGTTCCATAAGCGTGATTCCAGAACAGGCCGAGTAATTTGAAACGCCAAAACGGACACTCGGATTAAACGGACACGTACGATCGATTCGCTCTGGAGCCACATCTGACGGACATCGAAACATCGGCAATGCCACCTCTGCGATGTCCTGATTCGATTCAACATCTGGTCCAATGTCTCCGGTGTCGTCGCGGACAAACTCTGAGAAGTCAGCAACGCCGTGGAGGACAGTCTGATCGAGAAATGGAAGTAGCAGAGCAGCCCAACCCCACTGATTCCGCTGGCTTGCCCCGAGGAATTCCTGCTGGCACACGTAGCCGGGTGGAAACAGTCGGTGAGCGGAATGATAGTTGTGTAACGCGACACCGATTTGTTTGAGATTATTGCGGCACTGAGTCCGTCTCGCGGCTTCCCGAGCTTGCTGCACTGCTGGAAGCAACAATGCGACCAGAACTCCGATCACCGCCAGGACGACGAGCAGTTCAATCAGGGTAATGCCAGAGCGGAACTGGATGCTTCGATTCACGGAACTACCTGTCAGCTTATGGCGAACAGCGATTTCACCGCTACCTGTGCGATTCAAAACACACCTTCAATCGCGGAAGGGTGATCTGGACCGCTCAGCTATTCCTATACAGTGTCGGCTATCCATGACAAGCCAGATTAAACGCTGGGCGATTTCGCCCATTCGTCTTCTGATACATGGATCTACTTGCCCGAAATACATGCCTCTGAGGTACATGCCGACGCGAGCGGGAAGTTTCCTGGCATTTACCGCCACCTCAATGTGCCGGGCAATCCAATTCGATCTACCTTCCGGAGGATACTGCGTTGCGAAACGCTTATTCATCAGGCAGTTATGACGTGTCAAATCAAAGACACCTGCCATTCCGGTACGAGCAGGTCGAGACCTGAATCATGAGCACACATCTTGTCCGAGCACATGAAGGAGCCGGGGCGTCTCAATCAGCACGCTTTCTCTGCCGAGCGATGCGTCCGCACCAGTGGGTGAAAAACCTGCTGCTGTTCGGCGGATTGATTTTCTCGAAGTCTCTGTTTGATCCTGTCCTGCTGATGAAGTCGGTGCAGGGATTCTTCCTGTTCTGTTTCGCGTCGAGTGCCGTCTATCTGCTCAATGATCTCCGCGACATTGAGAACGACCGGCTGCATCCGAAGAAGCGACTGCGGCCTCTGGCTTCCGGTGACCTCAGTCCGCGACTGGCGATTGCCGGCATGCTGACATTGATGCTCATTGCCGTTGCTGGCGGGTTTCAACTCGGGATCACTTTCGGAGCGCTGGTCACGATCTATCTGACGCTCAACGTGGCCTACACGTTCTCGCTGAAACAGCAGCCGATCCTCGATGTCATGTGCATCGCCAGCGGGTTTGTTCTGCGGGCTGTCGCCGGGACGATTGTGATTGCCACAGTGCCCTCGCCCTGGATTGTCCTTTGCACGATGACGCTGGCTGTCTTTGTGGGATTCGGAAAGCGCCGGCACGAGCTGGTGTCCCTCAGCGACGACGCAACAAAGCACCGCGACTGCCTGGCCGGCTACTCACAGCAATTCCTGGATTTGATGATGGCCGTTTCCGCGGCATCGGCCGTCGTGAGCTACTCGCTCTATACCGTGGCGCAACAGACGGTGGACCGGTTCGGGACGCAATTGCTCATGGCGACCACGCCGTTCGTGATGTACGGCATCTTTCGCTTTTTCTATCTCGTCCATCTTCGCACGGAAGGCGGTGACCCTTCGAAACTGTTCGTCACCGACCGGCCGACGCTGATTAACGGAGCCCTGTGGGCTCTCTCAATCTGCGCCATCGTATACACGCCGGCCGAGTACCTGCCGTGGTGGGCCGTGCAGATTTACTGATTGAATTTACCAGGTAATCGCATCGTGTGTTCAAGGGCTCTCTTTAATGACCGACTCATCTTCACTGGGAACATCTGAGGAACAGCCTGGCCCACCCCAGAGTGCGTGGTTCCGTCGCACAATCATCGCTCTGTTTGTGGTTGCTGCCTGTGTCCGAGCGATCGATGTCTGGCGTCCGATTGACGGCTCCGTCCGGCAGTCCTGGCGTGAAACCGATACCGGCGCGATCGCCCGAAACTTCTATCGCGAGGACATGAACATCCTGCTGCCGCGCATTGACTGGCGGGGCGATGGGCCGGGATACGTCGAGTCCGAGTTCCCGCTGTTCCCGTGGACGGCCGCGTGTCTGTATCACGTCTTCGGCTACCACGAAGAGATTCTGCGAGTCATCTCGTATCTGTTGTCGCTCGGAAGCTGTCTGATCTTCCTGCGACTCGCCAAACGACTGCTTCCACGATCTGCCATCATTCCCGCGTGGGCCGTGTTCGCTCTGAGCCCAATGGCCGTCCAGATGGCTTCAGCCATTCAGCCCGAACCGCTCATGTTCTTTGCCTACCTGCTGGCGATCGATGCCTTCATTCGATGGATCGGCCATGAGCGGAAGCGCGATTACGTCGTCGCACTGCTGGCAACGACTCTCGCAATTCTCGCAAAAGTCCCGGCCGCTCATGTCGGCATCCTGTTCGCCTGCCTGTGCCTTCAGAAGTTCGGGACGAGCGTCTTTCGGCGCCGTGACATCTGGCTCTTCGGTGTCGTCTCGCTGGGAGTACCGCTGGCGTGGTACTGGCACGCTCATTCGCTCTGGCTGGAATACGGCAACTCGCTGGGTATCTCAAACGAAGCGTACCACCGCATTTCGACCGGCAACTTCCTGATGACCCTCTGGGAGACCATCCCGGGAGTCATCTCGATCGAGTCCGCTCACATCTGGATGGGACTGGGACTGTTCTTCGGCATGCTCGGTCTGCGGGCCACCCGTCGTTCTGACACGGCGAGGCCACTTGGATACTGGACGCTGGCACTCGCTGCGTTCTTCGTCGTCACGGGTCGCACAACTGGTGAGAACTGGGCCGCGTACTACCACATCGTCAGCACACCTCTGGCCGCCATGTTAATCGGTCTCGGCTACACCGAAAGTTACCTCACTCACGTCCTGGTCAACCGCAAACTGATCGTCAGTGTGGTGATTGCTGCCAACGTGAGTTTCGTCGCTGGCGACGTCAACGCGGGGATGATTGGGCCGCTGTCCCGGATCGCACTGTTCATCGGTGCGACCGCGGCCGTCGCCGGGCTGGTTGTCGACTTTGAAAACTCGCTGAAGTCAGGCCGATTACTGATTCGTCCTGGTTACCTCGTTCCGTGTCGAAAGCTGCTTGCCACCGGATTCATCACCATCCTCGTGGCCGAAATCGGCGTGATTTACCGAGACGCGAATCCGAATGACCTTGCGGGCACATTTCAGACCGCAGTCGACTTCTCGCGTCTTACCAACGGCGAAGACCTGATCGTTGTCGGCGGAGCCAGCGAAGTGGATCAGCACGGACTGCTGCGTGCCGCCGACCCGCCGTACTACTTCTTCTGGATGGACCGCAAAGGATTCATCCTGCACAACGGCGACCAGTCAATCGCTCGACTGCACGACTACCACCGCCGCGGAGCCCGGTACTTCGTTGCCGAACGAGCCCTTCTCGATCCGGTGCCCGGATTCGAATTGGAACTGCGTCAGAAGTACGAAGTCCTCGAAGAACATGGTGACACAATGTTGATCGACCTCGGCCCACCCGGTGCGCAGCCATCCGAGTCGAGTCAGGCTTCCGCGACCTCCGATCAGCCGCGTGACGCTCCAGGAAGTGAAGCCGCAGACACATAACCGCTGCCGCGATGAAGCTGCATCCGTAGAGAACGCCCCGATGAAGCCGACACCACTGATGAGCCGCCTGTTGTTTCGTCCGACTCTGTATTGGACACTGCTGAAGACGCGAGGTCTGAGAGTAGAAGACCACTGGACGGCGATTGACGACACGTTGATTCTCGGCGCGTTGCCAACCCGTCGAGAACTCTCGCAGTTCTCAGACCTGCAGGTCGGCGGAGTCATCAACATGTGCGCCGAGTGGAATGGCTTCGCATCGCATTACGACAACTCGGGTATCAAGCAACTCCACCTGCCAACTCCGGACTTCACGTCTCCAGACATCCACGCCGTCCGCAGCGGCGTCGACTTCATCTCCCGCTTCGCCGCAGAGGGCCGCCGCGTCTACTGCCACTGCAAAGCCGGCCGAGGTCGCAGTGCCACAGTAGCACTCGCATGGCTCATCCACTCGCAGAGACTCACGCCTGCATTCAGCGAGCAGTACCTCATCGAACGCCGTCCTCAAATTGACCGCAAACTCGCATCACGTAGCGTAGTAAGGCAATTCTATACTTCCGCGCTTCCCACGAGGCAAACATGCCTGCTACAAGCCGGATTACTGGATACGTCGTCAGCCACAACTCAGTTTCATCAATAGAAGGACGCTCAGCCTTGTGTTGTCGGGATCCAGCAGTGGCTGACCACTAGCGGGTGTTTCAGATTCCTATCAGACGACATCATGAATCAGCAGGCCATCGAAGCGACGTTGGTTCTCAAATGAGCCCACCAAGCTGGATGGGAACGTGTCTTGTCGTCACTAAATCGTATATGGTGACAGCGCTGATACGTTGGGTGTTGGCCTGATTGAATGCGAACTTTACTCTGGTGCAGGGGCATTGTGGGGACAGTGGAGCAGTTGACGGTAGAACTCAACCGGTTGCCGCCAACTTCAATGTCTCGCCGTTGCCAATCCGCAAAATCCGGCAACTCGGTCCAGCGGCAATTCGAGCGATTGAATCCAGTCGAGTGTGGCTTGTACTGGCTCGACTTTGCAACGAGCTGTGGCAATGGCAAATGCCGCATCCAATCGCCACCTTGGCTGGGAACTTGAAACTTGATCGAGCTTCTTCGCGGCATTCTCCCAGCGCCCTGCGGCTGCCAGCCCTGCGATGATGGCAGATCGCGGACGGTCAGCTGGGCCGTACCAGACCAGTGAGCTACCAACGAGCGTGTTCTCAGCGAGCACGAACTCGCCTGCCCGTGCATCGGCTTCTGCAAGGAGCAGTTTGATTTGTGGTTGTGCTCCTTTCGTGTCGATGAGACTGAGTGACTTTCGACGAGCGGTGCGATAAGCCGCCACGTCTCCCTGCTTCGCCATCAGCAGAGCCAGTTCGGCGGAAACGCGGGATACCTGGTCGTCCTTCTCACGGCCAAACGGTCGTTCCTGTTCAAGTACAGTCAGCAGCTTCGTCAACCCGGTGGAATCTTCTGACCATGCAGCCAGCAGGCACGACGGGTATGTCAGATCGCGGGTGTAGAGGTCGAGTTGCAGTGTACGTGACGGAATTAGAGTTTGATGCTCGGCCTTTGAGAGAACTGCCTGCATGCGCAGGAAGAACCCTCGTTTCGCCACGGCGTCGGTGCAGACGTGAGATGCTCTGGCCGCATCAATACAGGTTTCGACAGACTGCTCACTGTCTCCAAGGCGGCTTTGAAGTTCCGCCAGTGAAACAAGGCACTCGCAGATGCGGACGACGGCCTCGGTCTCGCTTCGTTGATCACTGCTGCTTCGGTCGAAGTAGTAGTCGGCGCGATTCGCATACCAGTTCTTTGCACCGATTCCGCTGCGTGGTTCTGGCTGATCTTTCCAGATCGGGGTCCATGCGTCGCGGCATGCCGATTTCACTTCGGAACACGCTCGCTGATAACTGGCTTCCTTTTCAGCGAGATTCCAGGTCTGCGCGATCAATTGCCAGGACCAGACACGCTGAAGCGGATCCAACATTCTGCGTGCTGTTTCTTCTGCTGCCTCAACGAGCGACCTGAAATCTTCTCCATTCCGTTCAATCAGGGCTGCGTCGTCGGGGATTGGCCTGGGCTCGGCCTCAGGTCGATCCGGAAGTCCGACGTGAAATGCGTGAGCGAATGCAGAGAACGCTCCAACCTTCAGAGATGACCGAGGTAGCGCATCGACCCATTCAACCAGTTCGGATGGGGAACTGCCCATACGCAGCCGGTGCAACGTCAGGGCAGCGACTCCAGTGACGGAGTACCGCGAATCCGACTGGCGTTTGATGGCAGTTTCAACCGCTTCGGGGGCAAGCAACTGCGGCGATCCCGCCATGACTGAGAAGAACACGCTCCCCTGCCACTCCGAATCAGTCAGGTTTCGACCGGTAATCACAGCTCGCTGCCATTGTCGATCCTCCATATCTGCGCGGGCGAGGATCAGCCGCGCGACCTGATAGACGTTCTGTTGCGTATTGACGCATGCAAGCTGGGACTCCGCGTGCAATGCCGAGAGTCCGAATGCGGAGCGGTCATGTCTTCGAGCAGCCGCCAGTGCGGCATACGCGTAGCCCATCGCGTTTAATTCAAAGGGAGTGAATCCACGCGACCCCGTGTATGTCGGAAGAGTCTCGCAAATGGCGATGATCTCAGTCGGATCTGATGACCAGGACATTGCACGACAGCGCATGATATCGGCGTTGTTGTTGCGACGCTCTTTTCGCGGGTTACACGATTCCAGCGACTTCGCCAGCGTTTCCTCGTAGAGACGTTGATTGCCGAGTGCTTTGGCCAGCCCGGCCAGATCTGCAAGATATTCGGATCGCTGAATGCCGTCGGACACAGCGTCGCATATTGAGATTACGGTGGTAAATCGCTCGCTAATTCCAGTCGTGTCGGCTCTGATCCGCTGGTCGTCGATCAGGTCGATACCTGATTCAATGGCCCTTTCCGGCCTGGTCATTCGTTCGACGGATTCCCAGGCTTGACGAATGGAGTCGCGTGATTCCGCAACTCGCCCTCGGATTTCGTCCACGCGAGCAACAACCAGCCACATCTCCGCAAACCCGGGATCGTCTGGCGCTGCACGTTCGGCTTCCTGTCGAGCAAGTTCCTTCCAGACATCAGACGGCAGACGGCAGATTCGCAACGCGGTTACGAATCTCTTCGAGCCCTGCATGATCCGGGAAACTCCGACGCAGTTGGCGAAGTTGCTCAAACGCAGTTCGGAATTCCTTCGCGTCCAGTGACGCGAACGTCTGCCGGGTAAGAATGCCGGGGATCGCATCCTTCAGAAGAGCGATGGCTTTGTTGAATCGTTCGACGGCGACCTGGGGTTGTTCCGCAGCCTCAGCAAGTTCCACCTGCTGACGAACAGCCGCCCAATCCGGTCCACCGAACTCGTCAAGCAACTTCTGTTCGTGACGTGCCACTTCAGCCTGATACGCTTTTCGTGCTCGATCAACCGCTTCGCGGAGTCGCTGTAGTTCCTTGGCCGCCTCTTCGGCCGCCCGGACCGCTGCCTCGGCAGTTACCGCATTTGACTCCTCGTTTGTTGCGATTGGCACAGGAACCGATCGAACTGGATCGCTGGTGCAGTCGGATTCCAAGCGAGTTTCCAGATCTGATGCTTTAATCGTAGGTTCTTCGATGGCGGAGACGGAAGTTATCTGAGTTGGTACCACTGATGTGACATCAATGTCTGTTAAGTGACTCGCGGTTGTCTCCGTCGTTGTTTGGGTAGTCTTGTCAACCTGCCCAAACATGCGGAGTCGGTCTTCAGTGATCTTCTCCATCGACCGAGGCTCCGGAAACGGACGACGCGACAGATAAAATGCTGTAATTGCAACAGTCAGGATCGCGGAGATCGCCGACCAGATTCGACGGCGGCGTTTGAACTTTTCTGCATGTTCCCAGTAGCTGCTCACGCCGTCCCCTTTCCTTACGACTTTCGATGCAGGCCAGCTCATGCGGCGGATCCCGATGACACAATCTTCACGGGCTCAGGAGACGTTCTTCGACGAGTGTTTGTCCGTGTGTCCGAAGGAGTTCCTGAGCTCGCTTGACCAGGGCGAGATTCTGCGGCGATGTCAGATATTTGTCGTAATCGGGAAACGATCCAAGAGGTCGCTCGCCCGATGAGCCGGGTGCCATCATGCTGCCGCAGACCATCAAGTCCTGCAGCCCCTTCATTGTTGGCTGAAGGGCGCCAACTCTCTTCAGTCCGCTGAGTGAAACCGGTGCCTTCTCGATGGTTGTGGGCCAGTCAATTGCCGTTCTATTGGGCTGTGTGTGGCCGGGAGAAATGAACGGACTCAGCAAACGGCGAATCTCAGATAGGTCACGGCTGAGAGCCGTCACGCGAGTTGTTCGGTCTTCGGCTCGGTCTCGTTCATCGACGATTCGTTCTCTCGAACTTGTGACCGCTGCGATCTCATCTTCCAGATCGCAAGTGTCACGCTGAAGCTTCTCCCGCACGCGTCGAGTTTCTTCGAGGTGAGGCTTCGTCTCGCGTTGCACCTGCTCGTTAATGTGTTTCTCCCGCACCTGGGCGTGTGCGAGAACCTCGTCGTCGAGTCGGGCCAGCACCTCTGCCGTTGAGGCTTTGTCCGCAGAGTCATCGGTGTTTGCCGACAGTAGATTCGTTGCTTCCCAATGCAGCTGAGTTAACTCCTGAGCCACTTCCGATTTGTGGTCGAAGACATCCGGTAGCGATTGTTCATTTTCTTTGATGAATTCGGAAATCACCGCAAGTCGTTCGCGTAGCTCGGCTGTCTGTTGCGGATGTTTCGACCCAATCATGTCGATAGCAGCCAGTACTTCGTTCGATCGGGAAGCCCAGGGCTTGACCAAGGGAGTCGTTGAGAGATCGTTGTTTCGTAAGAGGGCACTCGTGATGACCGTATCCGGCAGCGTCTCACCGCTGTATCGAACAGTGTCAGCAACAAACCACCGCACAATCCCAATGACCGCTCCCAAAAGAAGCATCAATCCAATTGCCTGAAGACGGTTCTGCCAGCGATTTTTCGTTGCTGGATCAGGTTGCTGCAGATCACTCGACATTGCTGACTACCGAATTAGAAGTCCATCTTCGACCATGAATTCACCGTACATCCGAAGCAGCGTTTGTGCTCTGGCAACGGCAGCACGAACCCGCGATTTTCTGATATCCAATTCTGAGTGAAACTGTGGAAAGCTTCCGAGCGGTCGGTCGTTTGCCCGGCCTTCCTGACGCGAACCACCGATGCGGAGTAATGCCAGTAGCCCCTCGTCATCCGGATCGAGCGCCCCCAACTGTTTCAGCACCGACAATGACACGGGGGTCTTTTCGGTTGATGGTCGAAACTCGATTGACGTCACCGGTTGGACGTATCCGGGGGAAATGAACGGCGACAACAATTGCCGGATTGTAGGAAGTTCCGCCTGAAACTCGGTACGCGTTACACGGCGGACAGAAGAGGCAGCGTCAGTGGAATCAGCAGGAACTGGAAACTGGCTTTCGGCAAGGCGGAGGCGGGCATTGCTCAAGTCAATTTCGGCCTGTTTCTTCATCTGCTCTGCTGTCACCACTGACATGGTGGCTTCCTGCTTTGCTTCAGCAATTAGCTGCGTGATGAGTTGATCCGTTTCAGAATCACGTTCGGCGAGAAACGCAGCAAGCGATTCACTCAACGAGCTGACTGCAGGGGGAATTGTCCGCGAATCTTCGATGACGGCATCGAGCATGCGTTCCCGCTCGCGGAAAAATTCGACCAGTTGGGCGGACTCACTTCGCAGCCTGTCGAGGGCTTCAACTGAGTTCGGCGTTCGAGCAAGAATCGCGTCTTCACCGGCGGCCGAAAGGGCGGTCTGCTGTGCCTGAAGGCGTTCTCTCTGTACGTTCGGCCCCGCTTCGACGGGACTCTTACGTTTGAGCAGGAGTGCATATCGTTCAAGCTGAACGGGACTGCCTGCAATTCGCTGTCCGTCTTCTGCACTTGATAGCCGGGCTATGTTGTTTTTCCACCTGGAGTCGAGGTCATCGATCTCATTCAGTCTTGCTGCAATTCTCTTCAGGTCTGACTCGATCGCGATCCGACGTGATCGGTCTGCGGCTTGCTGTCCGAGAAGCTCGACTTCATCTGAGGAAACCAGCGGTTTTCTCACGGCATGCAAAGGAACGATCGGCTGTTTGGGTTGATGAGTAGGCGCTTCGACAAGCGGCTCGTCAGTGATTTGTGAATCAGACGCGATAGAATCAGCGTGCCTCAACAATGGGCCAACAATCCAGAACCACGCGACTGAAGCGAAGCCCGCGAGAATGAATAACCATACAAGCGCATAGACGACAATGCCGGACATTGGCAATCGGTTCGACCGAGCAGAAACGGCATGCCCACCTGACTGAACTGAGGTCATTGATTCGACCATCGACATCGAGCAATCGCAAAAGCCAGAACAGTCATCAGAGCCGCAATCGCAGCAACCGGTATTGCCGACCATGCGCTGTAGAGAAACCAGTACAACAACAGTTGCAGGACCGCCGTTACGAAGACGACGCAAAGTGATCCAGCAGCAATGAACATGCCATCATTCACCAGAGATCGCGAAAGGATTGCGCCTGCCAGCGAAAGAGCAGCCGCACCAGCCGCAAGCAATGTCAATACCCCACCCAGCGGCACCAGCATTTGAGGAGCTGTTCGACTGAACGCGATTGCCAAAACAGCAGCGACCATGAATGGAAGCGTCAGGACCGCAGAGGCGATCATCCACCGACGCGCGGCGCGGACAATCTTTGCCTTCTCCGCTTCGAACTCGATCGAGTTCAGACGCTGTTTCTCACGATCAAGCTCAGCCTGACCCCAGCCGGCCAGAACGTACGAACCAATGAGGATGGCAGGCTCTGCTTCGAATTCGCGGCGAACAATGGGCTCTGTCTGCCACTCTCGCTGACGCAGGTTTTGGACGAAGACACGTTCGAGATACTGGTGCCCCTCAAGAATCCTCACATGTGGGCACAGCCATGACGGTATGGCATCAAGTAGTGGTTGAAACTGCAAAGGAACAGGATGCCAGTTCTCCTCAAGTTTGTGAGCTACAGCCTGCGTCACATGATGCTCGTGCTTAGCGAGACAGTGCTTGTCTGAGATGTGCGCCGATTCCGTTTCACGAACCCTCAAGAAGGAACGCGAGTCGTCATTAACCCGTTCACTGGTTCGAGTGACGGTCGCCTCTGATTCGTGAATGACGACGTGCCTGAAGAAGTCGAGTTTGCAGTCTGATTTCGTTGTCCAATGAATGGTCCCGACAAGGTTTTTGTCACGCATATCATTCAGCCAGCTAACGAAGCGTGAAGCCAACTGATCACAGGCTCGACGCAATGCCGAGTGCAGCTTGTCGTATACTACCCGGGCAGCGAGCGGTCTCGCAGAAGCAGTCACGACCGGCGGAAACATTATGAATACGCCGCCACAGTCATCGAGCAATTCTGCCAGCTTCGCTTCAACTGAAGCCTGACGCGCGGAGCCCACACTGGGACCATCAGCACGCAACTCAATTGCCGTCCTGCATTGATTCTTCACCAGATGTTGAATTTCTTCCTGCCAATGATTCAACTGCTCGACGCTCAGCAATTCAAGCTGAGCAAGCTCGTCGTGCTTCAGATGCTTCGCGAGATCAGCCGCCTTCGAGAACGGAATCTCTGACCAGAAAAAGTCTGCTAACGACTTTTGCAGGGTATCGGGAGCGGATCTCGCAGAAGACGACCGTTTCGCGTCAGGAACGGAACCCGCTGTCCCCGGCTGAGTTATCGACGGGGTGGTTGCTCGCTCAGCAGTAGTTTCTTGATTCGCTGTCCTGGGATGCAGGTCGAAAAGCTGCCCTCGCATTTCAAACCGAGGCCGGGATGAAGCTGGTGTTGGCAATCGAGGCTCGGCACGCTTTTTCGTTAGAACGGAAAGTCGGTTCTGCGATACCTGAGTATTAAGATTCTGACGACTCAGGGAGTTACTGTCAGAAGTCGTGGCGTGAGAGATTGGAGGAAGGTGGCGTATCCTG
>CAXBME010000049.1:0-32625 GCA_963976765.1 uncultured Planctomycetaceae bacterium | reverse complement strand
CAGGATACGCCACCTTCCTCCAATCTCTCACGCCACGACTTCTGACAGTAACTCCTTTCTGTGACCGCCGGTTCTGCAACGCTCGCGTGGTTCTCGCCCGTGAGTTTTCGGAATGCCGATGTGAAACGGGACGACCAGTCCTGGTCTGTCAGCACGGAAACATTCTCGACGGACAGGACGCTGATGCAGTTTCTGTTGACGCCTTCAGACATTGGGACGATCAATCTGGATCAACCAGTGGTCATTCTGCGACCCGTCGATTCAATAGAGTCGAACGTTGAAGATGATGGCTCCGCAAAAAAGAAAACGATTTATCCGTCATTTCGAGCGGTCGTTCGTGACGCGGCGGTCGAGTTGCGGACGGCTGAAAACTCTGAGCCTGTTATCACGATCGATGCAATTTCGTTCGTCGGCCGAACCGAAGTGTCGAACAAGACGAGCATGCTGATCGTCGAACCGGTAAAGCTGTTCGATCGTCGCGACCTGACCCCGGAACTCTGTGACCAGGGGTTACAGCTCATCGCCCCGTTTCTATCGGAAGCAGCTATGGTGACGGGGCAACTGACAGTTGAAATGGACCAGTTTCAGATTCCGATTGGCACCGTGACTCACGATGAACGAGTTCAACTGACAAAGATCGACGGGCGAATGATGCTGCACCGTGTCGAGACTGGTCTCAAAAATCCAATGCTGGCGGAGATTGCGTCGGTGCTGACCACCATGTCTGGCGGTCGATTCGGAATGGTGCGAGCGGCAGAGGAATCGGAAGTCCGGTTTCGAGTGGCGGACGGTCGCGTTCATCATGACGGTCTGACTTTGCTGATCCCGGAACTTGCCCACGACCTCACGATCCGAACAAGCGGCTGGGTCGACCTTAACGAGAACATCGACATTCAGATTCTGGTGAATGTTTCGGGACTGGCTTCATCACGGATTGAGCTGCTCAGTAGTTTGATGCAGGCTCCGCTGGAAGTTCGTATGACGGGCACGCTTCGCCATCCACGCATCAGCCTGCCGGGCGGGCAGAACATGCTCGACCAACTGAAAGGTCGCTTCAGTGGATTGGCCGGTGGTGGCAACTCCGCGCGCGGCAACGGCCAGACCAACCTCACCGGAGCGATCAATGATCTCGTCGGCGGCCTGGTCGGTGACTCTGAAAAAAAGCCCGACGTTCCCAGAACGGCTCGCGGAATCTTCGACCTGATCGAAGTGTTTCGCGACAAGTCCGACGCTGATCGGTCGAGCGTTCCAGGCCGCGACTGAAGAATTCATCGCGAAGAAATCTCCGGCCAGTTCGTCAGTGAGCCTTGACGGCTTCGACGACGCCTCCGGTTCTGTCAGAAGCCGCCATGTTACCGACACTGCAAACGATCAGCCGAAAAAGTCACGCCCCTCTGGTCAGCAAATTACTGAGGCGGGCCGACAGGCTGTGGTTGTTCGACGACGTGTTGGCGGTCAACCAGCAGCGTTCCCGGATCCTGTCGAGTTCCGTCAGGCCACCGGATAACGACACGTTCGATGTCAGTATTCGCTCCCAACCCGAATGTGAGCGGCAGTTCTGACTGCGAGATGTAACTGCGAGTTGGCATAACCTGTCGCACGTGCGTTTGCCCCTTGAATGTGACTTCAACGCGGGCACCTATCGCATCGCGGTTGCTCGTTGTGCCGACGAGCTTGAACCTTAGCCAGTGATGATGGAGTTGCTGGTCGTTGCGGAGCATTCGTGGCTGGCGTCCCGCGCTCGTGACGAGCAGATCCAGGTCTCCGTCGTTGTCGATATCGGCGTACGAAGCGCCGCGACCGACCATTGGGTGTAGCAGATCCTCACCACATTTTTCAGCAGGCATCGGAACAAACTCGGTGAAGTGCTGCGGCCCGCAGTTCCAGAAAAGTTGCTGCGGCTGCTCGTAATGCTGACTGGATTGTACCCGGTTGATGTCCTCTTCCAGATGTCCGTTTGAGCAGAACAGGTCGAGACGGCCATCCAGATCAGCGTCAAGATAGACGACGCCGAACGTCAAATCGGATCGTGAGTGCGGACCAAGGCCTGTGGAAACGGCTTCATCGACAAACTGCATCTCTTTTCCGGACGACACGTAAAGAGCGGTCATTTCATTCGAGAAGTTTCCGATCGCGATGCCAATCGAGTTGCTGTTGCGAAAGCTGGCCGCATCGATTCCCATCGCCCCGCGAGCTGCCCCGCTCATGTCGTATGCGACTCCGGACACCGCACCGATCTCCTCGAAGGTGCTGCGGCCCGTGTTGTGAAACAGAAGATTCTGAACGGTGTCATTGGCAACAACGATGTCGAGCCAGCCGTCTTCGTCGAAATCGGTAAACGTGACTCCCAGCGACTTGGCAAGCGGAACATCGGTGGCCGGATTGCGGACATGAAGACCAGCCTGCTCAGCAATTTCCACGAAGCGTCCATCACCATCGTTGCGGTAAAGGTAGGGGAAGGTGCCTTCGAAGTTCTGCGGACGTCCGTAGGCGCGACCGCCTCCGGTTAACTGAAAATTCTGAGCCTCATCATACTCGCGTGACCATTTCACGTAATTGCAGACAAACAGGTCCAGATCACCGTCGTTGTCAAAGTCGAGCCAGCCACAGCTGGTGCTCCACTCGTCCGAACCGCCTGCAACGTCAGCCGAAGTCGTGACGTCGATAAATTTCCCGTCGCCCTCATTATGAAACAGCCGATTTCTGCCCACGGCCGACAGAAAAACATCCACGCGACCGTCATTGTCGTAGTCTCCGACAGCGACTCCCATTCCGTAAAGTGAAACATCGAGTCCAGACCCGGCAGTCACATCCTCGAACTGGCCGGTTCCATTTTCTTTGTTTCGGTAGAGTTTCATCGTTGCCGGAACGTCGGCCTCGTTGTTGGAGTTCCAGGGCCAGCGCTGGGAGTTCACCAGTAACAGATCCTGATCACCATCATTGTCGAAATCGAAGAAGGCATTGCCACCGCCCATCGTTTCGGGCAGAAGCTTCTGGCCATACGCTCCGTTTTCATGGACAAAGTGGATCCCGGCCTGATTCGTTACATCGATGAATGGGATCGTGGGAATCTCGACAGTGGACTCTTTTCTCACAGAGACCGGGGCCAGTTCCGTTTTTACAACCGGCGCCGGCGGCTCAGGACGCGACAGGTAGTACAGACCACCTCCGGCGATGCAAATCAGAACCCCACCCACGATCAGCGACCATCGCAGCGCGGTGCCAATGATCGTGTCGTCGCGTTCTTCGGTCTCAAGGTCAAACTGAATCTCAGGAACTGAATCGTTGGAACCAGATGTCATTGACCACCTCCACCTGTTGTGTCTGTATTGCGATTATCGATCTGTGATTTTTCAGTACCGATGCTGTCCGTTGTCGTGCCATCCACCGGCCCGAGCGCAGAAACCGTTGAATCGGCACCGGCGGGGAGGGCCTTCGGCAGCCATGCCTCTGCCGGCAGTTCGGGGGCTTCTTTTCTCTGCAGGGGATACTTGACGACCGCTTCGGCCGCATGATTGGCTGCCGGATACTTCTGTCGTGCCAGCCGCACGGCACGGCCCTGAGCGTTGTCGTCGACTTTGTAGACGGCATGCAGACGACCATGCTCGGCTGCCCGCTCTGGTTGCCCCAATTCCGTATAGAGCAGTTGCAGGTTGTGGTGTGCCGTGACGTTTTCGGAATCGATCTCCAGCGTTTTTTCAAATTGATTGATTGCATCCTGCCAGTGGCTTCTGGCTTCGGCGAGTCGTTCCTGTCGCAATCGCAGGCGTCCGAGATCAAACAGCGTCTGCCCCAGCAGATTGATGACTTCGTAATCGAGGCTGAAGTCGAATTTCCGCTCCTGCATCTCTGGAGTGCTGTCTTGCAGTACACTTCTGAGATTGAGCACGGCTTCGTCGAGTTGTCCCTGCTGTCGGTTGATGGCACCGCTCAGCCATGCCCATGTCCACCGCGGGTAGCCAGGTTCGTTTGAGTATTCCTCGGCCCGTTGCAGCGCAGCGACGGCATCGTCAAGTCGCCCTTCGGTGTTGTAAACACGGGCGAGATTCATCGGCCCGTCCCAGCGATCGAGTTTCTCCACGGCGGTGAATGCTTCTGTAGCCTGTCGCAGTTCAGCTTTGCCTTTCAGCAGCAATCCGATGCCGTAGTCATTCCAGCGTTGCCACAGCGGAAAATCCGGAACCGGGTTGTCGATTGTGGCCTCAACTCCTTCGACCGGAAACGTGACGCGATCTGAAGCCAGCGTGACGATCGGCAGCTCGTTGTTGTACGGCTGGCCGGGCTGGTGGCCACGGATGATCAGTCCGAGCTTCTCATTACTCTTCGCGACGATGTCCATGTAACGCTGATCGAACTTGCGATACTGCAACTTGATATCCACGGTGACCGGCGCGTCGAGTTCTTCGGGAAGAGTCAATTCATAATGAACTGTCTGGCCGGCTCCTGGAGGAATCTGATGATTATAGAGTGGCGTAAAGATGTCCTGAGCGTTGCGGCGGTCGATGCGGTTGCCGTCACGGTCAAGCAGAAACACGTTGACAAAGTGCGACCAGGGATCCACTTCGTTGTCGCGTTCTGAATCGATGGCTCCGCTGCGTCCGATGACGCGCCCTCCGGAAGTAACCGTCACGTCCAGCCACACCTCATTGGAATCCACCGTGCCCTGCGTAAAGAGGTGCCCCATTTTCAGTGTACGGATTACGGTTTCGAGCAGCACCGTTTTGCCAGGCACGAGAGCAGGAACTTCCGGTCGCAGTGGCGCGATGAGTTTCCCGTCGATCTGACCACCTTCCCGCACGCCGAATAAATCAACCCGCATAACGCCCTTTAGAAAGTCGCGGTGAGCGTCAATGATTTCGGGCCGATCTCTCAGCCATGCCATTCCCGTATTGGCTGACGGAAACAGGTGATCGTGAATGCTGAGGTCTTTCGAATCGGCGAAAAATTTCGCGCCGAAATCGTCCGACGGTTCCAGCGGCATGTGGCAGCCGTTGCAGTTTTCCTGCGCCTTGGGCGGGTAATAGAAACTGCGGGCGCCGTGTCCAGAGACTCCGCTGAGCAGATACGGGTCGTAGTGATTCTGGCCGCGCAGAAACTCTTTGTAGTTATTGAGGTCTTTCGGTAGATGCACTTTGTGACATGTCGAACAGAACTCGGCGGACTTATGGAACGGCTTAAGGAATGTTTTCTTGTGGAAGGACGGCTTGGCTTTCACAAGTTGATTGTTAATCCACTGGAGCATAGCGTTGTCGCTATAAGCAAACGGGTAGTGCAGTGGCTCTTCAATGGTGTAATCCGCGTTGCCTCGGTTGCTGTTAACGTGCGTGATGGCGTGGCAGACGGTGCAGGTAATGCCGGCCTGAGACGTCATGTGTTTGACCGTGTCGAAATTCGGATCGTCGAATGCTCCGCTGAAGAACGGCACGGGATCGTGGCAACCCGCGCACCAGCGAGACGCCTGCACGTTGCCGTCGCGTGTCAATGCAATCTGACGAGTTTCGGTGACACTTGCCAGATAGGGCGGATTGTTAAATGAACTGAAACGATGCACGCTGTCGCTCCAGCCGGCATGTACGTCGGCGTGACACTTGCGGCAGTATTCGTCGTTCATCAAAGCGTCGGCCGGGATGAAATTTCCGGACGAGGTGCGAGCCAGCGACGGCTCAAAATATTTCGTTCCCGATTCCGGACCGACAGCGTTCCAGCTTCGTGGGTCTTCGGAATGCAGCCACACCATCGCTCCGACAGTGGCTGCCACGAAGCCGGCGTAACTGACGCCGATTTTCCACTTGATCCTTGGGCCGGACAGGCGATGCAGCCAGTACAGCCAGCCAGCCAGAACTGGAACGGCGACGTGGAGCCAGTACACCGTGCTGCGAGCCATCGGCTGCTTCAGATCAAAACCACCGATCCGCATCAGCAGCACACCGGTAATCAGCACGACGATCGATGCCGCAAACAGGGCGTACCCGATCTTCACGGCACGTCGATTCCGCCGGTTGCGAGCCGCCAGCATATGCAGCGTGCCAAACACAACCAGTGGCACGATGAGTAACAATCCAAGAGTCAGATGTGCCAGAAACATGTACTGGTAGAAGTAGTTCTGATATGTCTGCCCGCTGCTCCATTCCATCAACGTGATACTGGTCAGGTAAGTCGCATTGGCTCCCAGTAATGCGACCAGCCCGAACACAACGTAAAGCAGTTTCTTCAGCCGCGGGCTGACGGCTTTCACATAAAGTTTCTTCGCGCCAATATCGCGTGGTGAGTTTTGGGACATGAGGATTGAACCCTGGACCGGAACGATGTCCGGTACTTACTGATAATCAGACAAAAAAGCTGCCTGGGAAGAAGCCAGTTGCTGAAACCTGAACGACAAGTGGTCGACGAACAGGCCAGCAATACAGCGTCTGGTGGTGATCGATCAGGGCTCACCGATTTCATCGGCGCAGCGACGGCGTCATCAAGACGTGATGCTGTACTGATCGTTCGAATCAGAATGCGACCAGTGCGTTCCGAAGCTGCACAGACATTGGAAATACCAGTTCCACAACGTTGCACATGGCGAAACGTGAAAAACGCATCAGGCAGACATCGAACGTCAAAGACCACAATCGAAGCGTGGCACCACCGGCATCAGCAACAGGGTGGACGTTCCAGACGTCGCCGGGAAGCAGATTCGGGGAGCGGTTCGCTTTGCGGTAACGTCCGCGAGTCACCGTCAACTCCGAAATGAGAAGCGCGAACTGTCAGCTTCAACCATTGTTGAGGCGCTTCAGTTGTAGAAACCGGAACAGGCGGAGTCAGAGGGGTGGGCGAGTTCTGGCAAAGCGGACCATGACAGGAACCTTGTCGTGCGGGAGTCTCCTGGTCAGTGTGTTGCGTCCTGTCGAAACGATCGGGCAGAGACGAACTTGTCGGCTCGACCGACTCTACTGATGAGTGACTCGCCAGCCAGTCACCGCAGCTCGCATCAGCCGATTGTTCGATGGTCAGTTGCAGGATCAAAGCGCACAACCCCGCCGCAACAAACTTCAGTCGAGCAGAGCTGAACCGGCCAGTAGAAAGCAAGTTGCAGGCTTCCTCAAAAGACTCAATCAGAAACTGTGTCAATGGCGAATGGCAGCGAAACTACCCCTTGAGTCACCTGATTGTCAATAGCCGGCAGGCTGACGAGGCATGTTCGCCCTTGATTGCCCGCCCTGCCGTCTGATGCTCCGATCGCTTTTAAGTCGTCTCAGTAAATGTCAGGATGCATGGGACTGTGTATAAAAACAGGTTCCCGATTGAACTACGGACATTTGCCCGGCAGTTCTGAGAGGCATATTCGATGATGGCATAACAGGGGCCAGCTCGACGGGAACGCGAACATCGCCTGTGGGGGGCTTTATCCACCACTCCGTGCCGCAGCACATTCAGGAAACGTCATGCAAACTGACACTTCACACACTCCTCGCGACGTTCCACAGGTCATGCTGTCCAGTACGTTCACCGACTTGCAGGAACACCGCAAGGCAATCATCAAGGCAGTGATGGAGCACGAGCTGCATCCGAAGGTGATGGAGTATAGCGGTGCCAGACTCACTGGTGATGTGGTTGATTCCTCGCTTCAGATGGTGCGAGAGAGTGCGGCTTACATTCTGATCATCAGCCGAAAGTATGGTCAGACGCCGAAATGCGAGGAACGGAATCCCGACAAGCTTTCGATCACCGAACTGGAATTCAACGAAGCCCAACGGCTCGGACGTCCTGCGCTGCTGTTCATAATGGGGGAGAATCACCCGGTAACGGAAAAGGATATCGAACTTGTTGCCTTGAAGAGGAAGAAGCTGAACGCATTTCGTGAGCGAGCTAAGAAAGCCTCACAGAGTTCTGATGTGAATCGCGTTTATGCCGAATTCAACAGTCTGGCAGAGTTCAAAGACCGATTCGCCGCTTCTCTCATGGAGCTGGCGCAGCACTTGGCCTCACCATCAGACGACACTTCGAAGGACGATGTCCAAACCGCCAGCGGCCCCAGGCAGGGCACCATTCCCACGCCTCCCGCCTTATACGCCGAGCCGGACTACATCGGCTCGCACCAGTTCGTGGGACGAGCGAGGGAGCTGGAAGAACTCAGCGAATGGGCCAGGCTCGCTGATCCGACCAATCTGCTTCTGTATGAGGCCATCGGCGGCAATGGCAAGAGCATGCTCACCTGGGAGTGGACGACCAGGCACGCAGAGCAACTACGGACAGGCGACGACGCGTGGGCCGGGCGGTTCTGGTATTCGTTCTATGAGCGGGGCGCGATCATGGCAGACTTCTGCCAGCGGGCGCTCGCCTACATGACCGGGCAGCCGCTGAACGAGCTTCGCAAAAAGAAGACCGCCGAGCTGAGGGAACCGCTGCTGGCGCAACTTCACGCACGGCCCTGGCTGCTGATCCTGGATGGACTGGAACGTGTGCTCGTGGCCTATCATCGCATTGACGCCGCCGAGATGCCCGACGAGGACGCGAACAACCCCACCGACAAGATCGTCAATCGCAACCCCTGCGACGCCATCCGCGACGAGGACAACGACCTGCTCCGCGCGCTGGCCGCCGCCGCGCCGTCGAAGATTCTCGTCAGCTCCCGGCTCACGCCGCGCGTGCTGCTGAATCCCTCCGGCCAGCCCATCACCGGGGCGAAGCGGATCACACTCTCCGGCCTCCGCCCGTCGGATGCGGAGCGGCTCCTGCGCTCCTGCGGCATCGAGGGAGACAGCGCCGCCATCCAGAGCTACCTCACGACCAATTGCGACAATCACCCGCTCGTTATCGGCATCCTCGGCGGCCTCATCAACAACTACCTGCCGGCGCGTGGGAACTTCGGCGCCTGGGCAGCCGCCCCCGACGGCGGAGCCAGGCTCGACCTCGCCAGCCTCGACCTCGCCAGCCTCGACCTCGCCAGCCTCGACCTCGCCAGCCTCGACCTCATCCAACGCCGCAACCACATCCTCCGCGCCGCCCTCGATGCTCTCCCAACTGCGAGCCGCCAACTCCTCTCCACCCTCGCGCTGCTCTCCGAATCCGTGGACTACGAGACGCTCTGCGCCTTCAACCCTCACCTACCACCAGAGCCGAAGGAAGTTGAGAAGCCAGACAATCCGATGGAGCACGGTAGTTGGAAGAACCTGTCTGAAGAGGACCAGCGTCTTACGATGGAGTACTACGAACCGAAATTAGAACGTTGGAACGACTACGAATTGGCAGTCAAGCTCCGATTTGAATCGACAGCGTACCTTGAGGCACCAAGCAAGCTACCACCAATTGTTGCGGATCTGGAGCAGCGCGGATTGCTCCAGTACGATCGCAGATCGAAGTACGACCTACATCCGGTGGTCCGGGGGGTGTTTGCTGGTGCGTCACAACCAGAAGAAAAAAAACGCTATGGCCAACGCGTGGTGGACCATTTCTCCTCGCTCCACCGCAGCCCGTATGAGCAGGCAGAGACTCTGGAAGAACTGCGCCCTGGCTTGCACATCGTCCGCACCCTCCTCAAGCTAGGTCACTTTCAGCAAGCGGTGGATGCCTATCGGGGCGATTTGTCGAATGCAATATCATTCAACGTCGAAGCGACCGCGGAAGACTTGTCCTTGTTGAGGCACTTCTTTTCGGATGGCTGGGGAAAACTGCCGAAGTGCGTCGAGGCTTCAGATGCCTCATATCTGGCGACTTGCGCCGGAAATGCTTTGCGCAAATGTGGAGAGAAGACTGAAGCCCTTGCAGTCTATGTTGCCGCGCTCTTTTCCAAGTTGGAGAGAGAGGATTGGAAAAACGCAAACATTACGATCAGGCAGGTCGCTGCGTCCACAGGGGCAGCCCAGGCACTTAGCTTGGATGTCTTGGCGCTTGACCTTGCCGAGGTAATCGCCAACGAACAAACGCTCTTCAAGAGCCGGCTTACTCTCTTTGTCGCCCAGTCCGTGCTCGGTCAGTTGTCGGAGGCCGAAGCGACGTGGGAACTCCTCGATCAGATGGGGCGGGATTGGTCACGCCCTGCTTATCGTCCGGGGGATGCTGAGTTGGATTATGCGCGATTTCAGTATAGGAACGGAGCTTTGCAGGAAAAGCACCTCGCCAACGTTGAGCATCTGGCTACGCAAGGCAAGAACCGTCCCACAATGCGCGATCTCCACGGACTACGCGGAGCTTGGAGGCTGGAGCAGGGCGAGTGGGCGCTGGCGGTGGCGAGCTTTGCAGAGGCCGTCCGTATGGCACGGGAGAGCGGCATCTCCGATGCGGAATCCGAAACCGGACTTGCCCTGGCCAAGCACCACCTCGGCCAACTCGCCGAGCCGCAGCGTGAGGCCGAGCGACTGGCCCACCTGCGCCAGCCCGCGCATCGCCTCCTCGCCCAGCTCTGGCTCGCCCTCGGCGACGACGAGCAAGCGAAGCAGCACGCGCTGAGCGCCTACCGGTGGTCCTGGGCCGACGGCGAGCCGTATGTCAACCGCTACGAACTCACCAGGACCACCGAACTGCTCCAGCAGATGAACGTCCCCATCCCCAACCTCCCGCCCTACGACCCGGCCAGGGACGAACCATTCCCCTGGGAAGCCGACGTCCGCGCCGCCATCGAAAAACTTCGCGCGAAGAAGGAAGCCAAAGAAAAGGGCACAGTTGCTGAAACTACCGATGAGTAAAAGGCATGGCCTGACGCGGCTGGCTTGTGTTTGAGAGATGCTCCATGCTCGTGTTACGGGACGAGAACAAACTCGTTGGCGTTCAGTCTGGCTCGGTAGAACTGAGGCAGGCCGGACTGCTCGATGAAAGCAGCAGTCCGGCCAACTCGTCGCTGTTCGGCTGTCGGTTAAAACAGAGTTCGAACGCGCGACGAACCATCTCGCGGTCCGACTTCGGAGGCTCTTTCACCAGTCTCTGTGCCAGAGAACCAGCCTGTTTGAATACGAACGGGCTGTTCAGCAGATTCAATGCCTGTAACAGAGTTGTCGACGGGCTGGTTGAGGCGTCCACGGTCGTGCAGAATCTCGAACCGTCGTCAGGTCGATAGGCACGGACAGGTCTGACATTGTTTTGCTGGCAATCCAGGGAATGGACGGGCGATCAAATCTGATCGATTTGATGGAAATCCAGGTGGATCAGTAGTTCATTGTGTTCGCGTAGTGTTGCCCGTTGAGTCAGTGTGTTCATGCGGTGGGCAGTCCAAGCCATTCACAGACACGAGGCACTCGCGTCAGAACGACTTTTTCAAGTAGTAATACGAAAATCAGCGACACGCCAACGAGCGGCAACAGAATCGCGAGAAGCAGAATGATGGCGGCAATGCCGCGTGGAATGCTCCAGTCCGCTGGTCGAGTGGGGACACCAAGTTTTCCTGACGGGCGCCGTCGCCACCACATGACAGCAGCACTGAACGACATCCAGATGACGGCCAGCGCTCCAATCAGCATGAGAATCAGATTTGCAACACCGAAGAGTTCTCCCTGGTGCAGGCGGATTCCCAACGCGACAGCTTTCGCCGTGGCCGGATGATCGTCCCAGCCGGCGCGGCTGATCACATCGGCCGTGTACTGATTGATGAATAGAAAGTCTGACTCTTCCAGTTTCTGATTCCTGTTCACAAAGCCGTACGTTCCTGCCGGCCCACGAGGAAGCATGATCGTGTAACCATTGGCCATACCATTTACATGGGCCACATTGACGACGTCTTCCAGGGACAACGGCCTGGCTCCTTCTGGTTTTACCGATTTGAAGGGAACCTGAAACTCGGCAGCCAATGGACGAGCCTGCCCGGTCGTGGACTGAAATTCCTTGAAAAGGCCACCCCAGACCGTGGTCCAGGGCAAGCCCGTGATCAGCAGTACGAGAACGATTGCGGAAGCGTACATCGCCACTACAGCGTGCATATCACGCCAGAAGAGCCGCGAGCCTTGTCTCAGTCTTGGAATGAATACACCTTTCAGACGGAATGCCGGACGTGGCCACCAGAGATAGATGCCAGTTGCCAGCAGCACGATCGTCCAGCAGGCGGTCAGTTCAACACACAAGGTTCCAAATTTTCCCAGCATCAGTTCGCCGTGCAGGTCGCGGACCTGCTGCATGAACATCCGGCTGCGAATCAATTCGCCAGTCACAGCGCCCGTGTACGGGTTCACGTAGATCAGGATGTTCTCACCGGATGAAGTTCGCATGCTAACTTCGGTGGCTGCGTGAGGTTCAGTTCCGGGCGTAATGCTGCCCACCTTCGCGTTTGGCCTGGCACTTTGAGCGGCCTCAAGCTGCTGGGTGAGAGGCAGCTTTGCATCGCCAGCAGTGACTGTTTGCAGATCGTGATAGAGCAACGGTTCGACGAATGGCTTGAACAAATAGATTGCTCCGGTTGTTCCCAGAAACATGCAGATCGGAATCGATAGCAGGCCAGCGTAAAAGTGCCAGCGCCACATCGCGATATAAAGCCACTGTCGCGGGGGCGTACCACTCGCCGTAAACTCGGCGGTCAAAATATCAGTGTTATTCATCGCTTGCTGTTGCCTTGGTGGTTGTACGATTTATTTCAGCGTGAGTCCTGGTACGTTAAGTTCCAGAGTCGCATTGTTGCTCAAGTCGACTTTAAGAGGTGTGGAATTACGCGTCAGGTATTCTGCCGGAAGGTCGGTCGGAGCACCGACGGATTCCAGCACCACGACGTATGAACCGGGTTCGAGGTACAGCGGGCCGGTTGAATCCTGCTTGACGAGTTCGAACTTCCCGTCTCCGGAAGTCACGCCGTATCCCAGAGATTCGTCGTCGTTCGTGGACGGGGTCGCCGTGTAAATGGTGAGCTGCACGTCGGCAAGTGGGTTGCCATCGGTGCGCAATACGCCAGATGTTCCGCCGGTAATCGGTCCCGGACTGCAACCAGCAATCGTCACGAACAGTATCGCCAGAGATCTTACTAAGCATGGAATTGGAAAATGTTTAACAGTGAATCTCATATATGTAACCTCGCGCTGTCATTCGAAAAATGACAAGTGTTTCAGTTCAAGGTGTGCTGCTGACTCTACCGGTGCGGAATTGCCTGGGAGAATTTCAGAATGCGACACCACAATCTGATACAACCTGCGGCACACATTTTCGAAGAAATCGACTTCGACATGAAATGCCTGTCACTAACTTTTACCGTCCCCGCTCTTACGAGCCTTGGACTTAGCACGCGAACGACGTGGCTGAAAATCCAAAAACTATTTTCAACCACATTGCTTGCCGCGCCGTACGGGGAAACGACGCCGTGTCAGAAGTCGCCGACAAGTTCGTCGCCGTTTCGGCTATGAAGAGCGTGATTCACGCCGACGTCCAGGCTCTCGCCCAGGAAGCGAACAGAGCCGTCGCCCATCGCCACGTGCGCTCCGCCAGTGTGATGGCTACGTGGAGCGAAATAACCGGTCCAGTGAGTGACGATGTCCGGGATACGACTGTTTGGCGTCAGGTAGCCATTCGTCATCGAGTTGATGGCTCCGGAGAAGGCCCACGTGATTCCTCGGCCTCGCAAGGCAGGGCTTGTTCCCCCACGCCAGCTCGTGAAAGTTGTCCAGAATGCTTCCAGGTCCGGGTTGGAGATCATGCCGTTACTGTCGGTGTACGATGACCAGCCTCCGCCAGTGGCCGTCATTCCCTGAACGGAATTCAGTCCAGAACTGACTCCGGATGAACCGTTCAGGGTGAGCTGGTAAGGAAACGAAGGCGTCACGCCTGAGGGAAGAACCATGTCATCTCCAACACTACGAACCGTTTCGCTCATGATGACGGAATTGGATGTGCCGTCGGTGAAGTCTCGCATTCGAACGCTGGAGTGCTCAAAGACGGCTCCGTCAGTTGGCCAGCGGAAATCATTGTTGGTTTGCTGGCCACTTCCAAAACTGCTCATGTAGCTGAGGCCGCCATAAGTAAAGCCATTAGCCTGCTGCTGCGAAGGTGCCGGGTCGCTTGGGCACAGAAAAACCGGGATTGGAGTTTCAAACGCCGTCACGAAAAGGGAATTCGGTGTCTTTCCACTCCACCCACCACTGAATGCAGACTGCGTGAAATCGAGCAGCCCCAGAAGATTGGCCTGTTCGATGTACGGCAACAGTCTGGCCTGAACGGAGAAGTCTGAATCCTGCGTTCCACCCGGTGGGAAAGTGGTGTACGTGGATTCGTAATTGTGCATCGCCAGTGCAAGCTGCTTGATGTTGTTTTTGCACTGCGAGCGTCGGGCAGCTTCCCGAGCCTGCTGAACAGCTGGCAGCAGCAAAGCCACAAGGATCGCAATAATTGCAATGACGACGAGTAGTTCGATCAGTGTAAATCCGCGTTGGCGACTTAAACGGGAAGTCTGTTTATGGTTCATGTTTGTATTCCGGGGTGTTGTTTTTTCGGCATTTGTTATGGGGAAGTGCCGTACAAATGCTGTGGAGTCGACTCGGAATTTTGGCGCATCTGCAGAAAAGCGAGACGCAATAAATGAGTCGATGTTTGAGTGAGAATTCAATGCGAAACGGGCTCGTTTCTCACAAACGCACTAAGCAGCATGGATGAGCAACTGGTGTCGGCGTATCAGAAGTCGCCGAGTTGTTCGCCGTCGTCGCGAGTTCCCAGGAACCGAAACGTGTCGTAGGCGATGTTCTGGCTGAGAAAGATGACGTGCCCATCAGCCAGCAGGAAATGAGACCCGCCAACGTGTCGGCTTGAGAAATGCACGATGTGATTCGTGTTGTTGTGGACGCTGTGCATTTGCATCATGCCCATCATGGCAGGTTGACCGACGTGACCGAGAATCAGCGAAGGTGACGCTTCAGTCATCATTGGCATCATCATCATGCCAGCACTGCGTGGGGCAATACCCGGAATGGCGGCGTACCAGGTCGAGTTAGCGTCAACCTTCATCGATGGATTGTTTGAGTCAAACTGGTGCTGACTGGCTCGTTCGCCTGCCATGATTGTGTTTGAGGTTCCGTCGGTGATGTCTCGAAACTGGACCTTGCTGTTTCGATACAGAATGCCCTTGCCAGCCGGATTACCAGGCGTCATCGAAAGGCTGCCATATCCTATAATCCCAACGTAGTTAGACGTTGGCAGTTCCAGTGGATTACCAAGCGTGTCGTTGATCGTCGCTCCGCCGTTGTCTGTCATCGTGAATCGTTCCGGCGACGAATCAGAAGGACAGCGGTAGAACGGCAGCGTCACCTGACCGTTGGCCAGGTTGGAAGGCTCATCGGCGTCGAGTGAGAAGTCGAACGTCTCATACAGCGAGGCGTAGTCGGCGAAAGGCAGGATCATCGTTGCCCACGAAAATCCCTGAGCTGTTTCTGCCGATGCTGGATCTGTCGCAGAGACTCCTCGCGAGACATAACCCGGCGGCAATGTACTGTGTACATCGTGGTAGCTGTGCAGAGCGATGCCGATCTGCTTCAAGGCATTCTTGCATTGCGAGCGGCGGGCGGCTTCTCGCGCCTGTTGAACAGCTGGCAGTAGCAGAGCGACAAGAATCGCGATGATCGCGATGACGACGAGAAGTTCGATCAGTGTGAATCCGCGGCGCGCGCGGATCCTCGTGTTTGATAAAACGAGCATATCTCAATTCCTGAGTGTGAAACTGGTGAGCGAAGTCCGCGCGCAGAAGGACTCTTCTGCATAACGGGAGCCCTCAGCCTGGCGACAGCGGTCGCAGGCGGGACGTCAATCAGAACGTCGCTTACACACAGAACTCAGGTGGTGGCGTTGGAGGCGGCAGGTTCCGACAGGCCCAGTTACAGACCACGTCGGGAAGGTCGGGATTGGTCTGCTCGTAAGGTGGAACATCCAGGGCGATCAACACGGCTGGATCAATGCTGGTGATCATTCCCGGACGATGTTTGCCGCCGCAGCCGCAGATTTCAGACTGGATCGTTCGACCATGCTTTGCGGGCGATGTCTTTCTGACCTGAACGGCAAGAGCTGACGACTTCTTTGTTTTTCGGGTTCCGCACGCACAGCCGCAGCTTTCGGCGGCGCTGGGACCACAGCAACATCCTGAAGTTGCGACGTCCGAAAAAGCGATGACACAACAGCCTGCAACTTCAGCAGGTTCGGTCGCTGCGGCTCGGATGGTTGTCACCACTCCTGGAAACAGCGACTGCCCGACAAGGCACAACAACACGACTCCGCTGACAGCGGTTGATCGCTGGCGGAATCTCGCTATCAGTTGTGAATTAGATCGCGGATGCATTGAAGTCACGCGGCGAGCAATAGTGCCGGGGAGGAGTTTGCAGGTGGGATGCAACGTGAGGAGCACATTAGGAAGGATCGTCCAGGTTCTGTCAAATTGGAATGGCTGAGGGAACTCTTCGTTCCAGAAATTGAGAAACGCACAGGAGACTTGGAGCCTGTCACAAGTTCAGGGACTCAGCACGGTACGTGTCTCCAGGTTATACTTCGCACCGGGTTTCAGGGTGAGATATTTGTCAGAGTTGGTCGTCGTCGAGGCCCACGTCGCCGGGTTATAGATCAGGACCACGCCGTTCTTTCGACCGATGACTTCAAACTCATTCTTCCGCACCACGATGGCTGTCGCTTCGTCAATTCCGATGCCGAGCAACGCCTTTCGATTGATCGACTTATTAATTTTCTGGTCCGGGTCGGTGAGCACCTCAATCAGGCCGGCCTGTCGCCTGCGAGGAATAACGTGCTGGTCAATGGCTGAGTTTCTGATAAACCCGAATCCATGTTGATGATCGCCGATCAGGATCTGGCTTCCTTTCGTGTCACCTCGAACAAGGAACGAACCCAGAATCGACGCGCCGGCTGAACTGCCCCCGATGACGCCGCCTCGTTGCAGGACGTTGCGGATTTCTGTTTCGGTAAGTGTTCCCAGGTAGGCGTCCGCGATGCGCCACTGCCGACCGCCGGTGAACCAGAGTGCGTTCGCGGCTCGAATCGGTGCAACGAATTCAGCAGTATCGGCGACCTCTCGGTTGTGCGAATGAACGACGGACACGTTCTGCATCCCAAGTTCTTCGCGCGCGTACCTGGCCGAGCGATGTCCGGCGTAATCGTAGTCGGGATCGCTGGATGCGGCCGTTGGGATGACCACCAGCTTCGCGTCTTTTCCGCCCGCAAGTTTCACAAAGTGGCGGAACATTGCGCTGCTGCGATCTCCGCCACCGACAATCACCAGGGTGCCGCGATCTGGACCGGTCGTTTTTTCACTGCCGCCCGGATCTGTCGTCAGCGAAAGCTTCGATGCCGGTTCAGCTTGGGCGTTCGCGTCGGAACATACGATGCAGCGTAAGAGTCCCAGCAGGACAACAGCAGCGAGTCGTGTCATGGGCCGACCTGAGTTTTAAGCAAGCCGGCACACAACACTGTGCTCGTTCCTGCCTGCGAGTTCGTTCGGCATCGTTTGCCAGGAATTCAGCGTCGTCAACACGCTGATTACAGACGCGACGGATCGACGATGACGTGCTTCACGCTCTGGCGTTTGAAGGTGTAGGTGATGTGAACTTTTCCGTCGGATGTCTGGATGACTGCCGGGTAAGAGAACTCGCTCTTCTCTTCTCTTTCGAGCGTCAGAACGGGCTTCCACGAGACGCCGTTGTGGGAGATAGCAACGTTCAACATCGACCGACCGGACGGAAAAGGACCGCGCCGGACTGTGTGGTTGTAAACGATCAGGTGCCGACCATCGGCCAGAGTCAGAGCATCAGTACCTGCGTTCGGATTGGGAAGTTCTGTAGCAGTGACTGGTCCCCAGGTCCTGCCGCTATCCTTAGACCAGCTCTGCACGACAACGCCTTCCTGACTGCGGCAGAGAATCTGCATAGTCTCATTCGGATGAGTCAGGATGCTCGGCTGGATGGCATTAAACTTTGAGGCATCGTGAATAGGGCCAACGACTTCCCAGGTTTTTCCCAGATCTCGAGTCATCTCGAAGTGAACCTTCCAGCCTTCGTTTTCAGTACTGGTTGGGCAAAGGATCGATCCGTTTTTCAACTGAAGCGGCTTGTTCTTGACCGGTCCAAGAAGATTTTGATTGGCTTCCGGCAGCGCGGCGTTGATTCCCAATCGGCGTGTCTTTGACCAGGACTTACCGCCATCGTTTGAGGTCATCAATGCGCCCCACCACAGTCGCGGATTCACGCCGACCTTATAAAACAACATCAGCGGTCCACCGTCCGGCTGGAAAAGAACGGGGTTCCAGCAGGCGTACTCTTTGTCTTCACCCTCGGAGCCGTCTGCGACTTCGACTGGCTTCGTCCACTGACCGGCTTCCTGTCGCGAGACCCAGATTCCAACATCTGGATCGCTCTCTCTGGTGCCACCGAACCAGGCCGCAACCAAGCCGGTCGGAGTCTCGACAATGGTCGACGCATGACACTGCGGCGTCTGGCGATCTTCGAGTTCGTAAATCAAGCGGGCCGATTCCACTGCACCACTGCCGGGTTTGGCAACTTCAGGCAGTTGAGCGTCGGCAGGAACAACTGTCGATATGAGAAAGCCTGTGATGAAAACGGCAGCACTGACACATCGCGGAACGAAGCTTCTCATTGAATGAAATCCTGATCAGTAAATGCGGTTGATCTGCCCGATGAAGTACCGGGAAATGTACATCAAGCGGTGTCGACAACACACTCGACCAAAGCCTCTCACTCGTCAACGGAGTGGAGATTTCGGAATCCGTAGCTTCTACGGATCGAGGATGGCTCAAAGTCTGCCTTCTTTCGTGTCGGACCTTTGAGGAACCTCTGAGTCTGGTAGTGGCAACGCTGGCCTGAGGAATTCCGGTCATTCCCACGTGACTTACCTCGAAGAGTAAAGCCATCGCTGCACGATAACGTGTTCCAACAGATCCCCCATCAGGATCGGACAGACGCAGTGAGTGTTCGGTACTTAGCGCCCGGTAGACGGCTCGCTCTTCTTGAATTCTTCTCGCTTCTGTACGTCTTTCGGGTGTTTGGAGAATGATTCAAAGACGTCTCCAATGACTCGATCAGCGAGCTGACCAAGTTCGTCAAGAATGATGGTTTCGGCTTCGGGCAGCAGTCTGGATGCATTTGGCTCGTAGCCTCCCACTTCGTAGGCATCGGCTGTTGCGATGTAGCCGATGTTCCCATTGGCGTATCCGACAATGATTGGAATCGCGCGGTCTTCGATAGCTTGTTCAAGGCGGAAGCCGTACTCAACCATCGGTTCCCCCGGCATAGTCAGCATCAGGTAGGGACCAATCTTCATCGCCATCAATTCGGCAGTGACGCGACCTTGCTTTCCGGGAAGGCTGACTTTCGTGCTGGCGACTCGGATCGCGTAGTAGGAACTTCGGTCTCTTAATTGTTCACGAGTGACTCCGCGAGCAAGCGACCTCACGACGGCGCTGCCGAGATCGCGACCGGCCCATTGGATGTCAGCCTCGTCGGCGCAGCGGTAGGGATAACCGGGCAGGTTCGGTCGGATGTCTCCGGCGCAGCCCTGCAGAAACAGTGAACTCGTTTTGTTACCGTAGATCATCTCGACAAACGACTGAGCTTCGCCAGGAAAGTCGGCACTCAGTTTGGGATACCCGTTCGGATACGGCATCGTGCCCTTGTCGCCCCATGTGAAAAAGCAAGGATGACATACGGCGTGCATAACAACGGCCAGTGGCGTCAGGGATTTTCCGTCATCGAATCTCAATACTTTTACGCGAGGGTCATTCGGTCCTTCCGGGTTGAGGCGTACGACCGCGCGACCGTCAATGACCTTGCGCCGGTTAATGCTGAAGCCAATGCGGTCCTCGCCATAGCCAATCGAAACGGGACTCATGGTCGCTGTGGCGTTTTTCGCAGCGACACCGAGTCGGTCGATCAGGTCTCGTCCCCACGCTGACTCGGGATTAAAGCCCGGCCCGGAATGATTATGCGAAGCGGTGACCATGACGTTGCCAGCCGGAATACCCGTCAATTGCTGAATTCGCTCGCGAGCCAGCACCACCATCTCGTCCCACGCCCCGATCGTGTCGAGCGTCACGATGGCAGCTTTCGTTTCTCCATCATTCAGTACCAGAACACCAGCACGCAGAGGATCGCGAACTTTGAAGACCTTCCGACGGTGACCGACGACATCCAGCCCTTGCGAAACGTCTGGAGTAATGTCGACCTTCGCAGCACCGGCTTGCAGATTCGAGGTGACCGGGAATCGACCATCCTGAGTGTCGTCGCCCCGAGTGGTCGACGAGAAGAGACTGATGACCAACGAAAGCATTGCAACACAGCGAGTAATCATGGCGATATCCAACCCGATTGAAGTTCAGGGAGTCATCCGAGTAAGCGGTACGATAGCCTGAAGTCCTTGTCGGGCGACACGCTTCGGATAGTTTCGGTGCCGAACAGTGACTGTCAGCGCGGTGTCGCTTACCAATTAGAAAAGCCTCTGCCAGATCAATCTGACAGAGGCTTTGATTCTTCCTGCGAACTCACAAAGCAGTCGATCCTGACTGCTTTCGCCATGAGCTTGTCGACGTTAGACAGAGAAGCTGCTTCCACACCCGCAACTACCGGTGGCGTTCGGGTTGTCGAACTTGAAGCCTCGCTTGTCGATACCGTCGAGATAGTCAACTACGGTTCCCTGCATGAACGGAGCGAACTTGCCGTCCATGACGACTGAGATGCCGTACTGTGAAGAGACGATATCGCTGGCTTCGTCGACTCGAGTGTCAAAACCAAGTGTGTGCTCAAAGCCGCTGCAGCCGCCTGCTTTGACGACAATTCTCAGGACGGCTCCGTCGGGAACATTCTTTTCGGAAATGAATCGTTTGATTTCGGTCGAAGCTTTTTCGGTCAGCCTGACCGGCGCATCGGCGGCGCCGGGATCAGTGACGTACTGCGACGGCACTTCGAGCTGCTGAAGTGGTTGTGGTGGAGCCGGAGTGGCGGGGGCTGCGCCGTGTGACGAGCAGCCGGACGGATTCGATCCGCAGCAGCCACCCTGCGCGGCCTGGGCATTTGCCTGTGTAGCGGTCGTGTCTGTCGACATGTCTATTCTTCCTGTGAAGACTGCAAGATTGAGCGGAGCGATCGTCACTCCACGTGGAATTCAGGTTTTCAGGGCACCGAGCGAAAGTGCCTCACGGCCACGGGCCAACAGACCTATTATTGAGAGCCGGCCCACGGACCGCAACACCAGTGGTCGATTCCGTCAACGATTCAAACACGGTCAATTTGTGCCCGATTCGCTCTGCATTGCCGGAATCGTCAGGATTTTCCAATCGTTCGAGGCATCCATTCACAGGCCCTGATGCGTTCAACACAGCATTGTCAGTCGTTGTCGACGACTTTTTCACGACAACGCACCAGCAATCACCCGCCGGTCAGCAAGTGGTGCATCAAGCCGCCTCCTTACATTACTTCGAGTTTCCAATCCGCCAGTGAAAATACTCCCAAGTCGGTCACGCGAGGCATTCTTTGACGATTTCGCCATGCACGTTGGTCAGTCGGCGCTGGATGCCGTTGTGGTAGTGGGTGAGCTTTTCGTGGTCGATTCCAAACAGATGCAGCAGCGTGGCGTGGAAGTCGTGCCACGGGATTGGTCGTTCACTCGCCTTCCAGCCGACGTCATCCGTGGCTCCAACGGACGTTCCGCCTTTGACTCCTGCGCCGGCCAGCCAGCAGGAGAAGCCGTAACGGTTGTGGTCTCGACCGGGGCCAACCTGATTCTCTGCTGCCTGAGTGAAGGGGGTTCGTCCGAACTCCGTCGTAAACAGTACGAGCGTGTCTTTGAGCAGTCCTCGCTGCTTCAGATCAGCAAGCAACGCGGCGACTGGCTTGTCGATGCGGCCAGCTTCAGCGCCGTGATTCTCTTTGACGTTTTCGTGAGCGTCCCAGCTTGCGCGAGGGCTTCCCGCAATCGGGCCTCCCGAATAAAGCTGCACGAAACGGACGCCGCGTTCGAGCAATCGCCGACCAAGTAGACAGCGTCGTCCCATGTCGGCGGTCTGTTCGTTGTTGATTCCATAGGCCTGCTGAGTTTGCTCGGTTTCGCCCGAGACGTCGCTGACTTCGGGAATCGACAGCTGCATGCGTGCTGCCAGTTCGTAGCTGCGAATGCGGGCGGCCAACGCCGGGTCGCCGCCGACTCGTTCAAGGTGTTGCCGGTTGACGGTCGAAATGAAGTCGCGTGTCGCGGTGTCGACACCGTTCGCGAGTTTTCTGGCGGGAAACAGATCACGAACCGGCTTGTCGCCACCGCGAAACAAAACTCCCTGATACTGCGCGGGCAGGAATCCGTTTGACCAGTTGGTCGCGCCGCCGTTGGGGCCGCCTCGACCATCAGGCAGTACGACGTAGGATGGCAGCTCGTTCGTTTCTGAGCCTAGTCCGTACGACAGCCAGCTACCCATCGCCGGAAAGCCGTTGGATTCAAAGCCTGAATTCTGAACGAACAAGGCGGGGGTATGATTGGCCGAGTTGGACACCATCGATTTCAGCACGCACAGTTCGTCCGCCATTCCGGCGATGTTGGGGAACAGCTCCGAAAGCATCAGGCCGCTTTCGCCCCGCGCTTTGAATTTCCAGTCGTTTTTACGAAGCAGCCCGACCTTGCCGAAGAAAATATCCGGCTTCTCATCGTACGTCAGTGATTTGCCGTGCAGCTTCTGCAGTTCCGGCTTGTAGTCCAGCGAGTCGAGATGGCTCATGCCGCCGACCAGACAGATATGGATGGCCCGTTTCGCAATCGGTTCCCGAGCCATCCATCGTGGCTGACTGCCGGATTCGGACGCGGCGAGAACGATGTTGTCTTCGCCCAGCATCGACAGTAGTGCAGTGGCACCGAGGCCTCGGGTTCCCCAGTCAAAAAGGTCACGTCGAGACAGCGTTTCAGGAATTGTCATGGTTAATTCCGGTTTGGATTGAGTTCGCAGCTTTCCGTCAACGGTCACCTCTCCAGCATGTGGGAGAGGTAACATCCGAAATGGGAGCAGTCGCTATCAAATCGGTTAATCAACCAGCACAAACTCATTAACGTTAAATAGACCGCGGCAGAGGGCTGCGAGGCCGTGCTGCTCAACAAGTTGCATTGAGGCTTCACGTTCCGAGGCGTCTGGTGACCGACCGAGCAGAAGTTGCCACGTTCGCTGAATCTGCGCAGCGGAACTGCCCCCGACTTCCTTTGCAATTCGGGTCGCGCAGTAATCCGACATCCGCAGGACAAACGAGTTATTGAGCAGGCTCAGCGCCTGAAGTGGTGTCGTGGTGACTTCCCGACGCGGAGCAGCCGCGGCAGGGTCGGGGCAGTCGAATGTGTCGAGCAGTGCGCTGCGTCCTCCGCGCGGAGTGAACCGGTAGATTGTTCGGCGGAAGAACTCGTCACCGTCGGCGTCAAACGGTTCGTAGTAAGTCGTTCCGTTGTTGGGCACGAGCTTGACGTCCTGAAATCCCGGCCCGCCCATGTTCGTATTCAACTTTCCCGAAACGGACAGAATTGAATCGCGGATGACTTCGGCTTCCAATCGGCGAGGATTCTTTCGCCAGAGCAGACGATTTCCGGCGTCCAGTTTTCGAGCAACCTCATTGACGGACGAACTCTGACGATAGGTTGCTGACGTCACGATCAACCGATGCAGAGGCTTGAGTCGCAGCCCGTTACCTGTGAACTGCGAAACGAGCCAGTCCAGCAGCTCCGGGTGACTTGGCTGCCCTCCATTGAATCCGAAATCACTCGGCGTCGTGACCAGACCGCTTCCGAAGTGGTACTGCCAGATTCGGTTGACGATGACTCGGGCGAAAAGTGGATTGTCCGGGCTCGAGATCCAGTCAGAAAGTTTCCTCCGCCGAGCTGTATCCGACGCGTCTGAGGGTAAGTCGAACGATGCTGATACGCCCGAGACGGATGCAACCGCACCCGGAAAGACAACGTCGCCTTCCAGCTCGATGTCGCCCCGAGTCAGAAAACGAATTTCAGCCGGCTTTCCCGGATTCATTGTGTAGATGTTTCGGTTCGATGCGGCGGCGACCTGTCTGTGCTCCTCGGTGAGTTTTGCGATTCGCGACTTGAGTGCCGCTCTTTCTCTTGCCGCGTCGGGGTCCAGCGAAGCGACGATCTCTTCGTCGGAAACGTAATCGCTGTCGGTCCCAGCCGACGCTGCAACTTCAGTTGGAGAAAGCGCTTTGTCGTAGAGGCTCGCTTTGTGAATGCGGGCTGTGAGGAATCGGTTTCCGCCTCCCGGACTGTGCCGCAGGCCGAACAGAAGTCGTGATCCATTTGCGGCGTAAGTCTGCAAACCTGCCTTACGAATCGAGCTTCCGTACGGCTGACCATCACGGTAGCCGGTGATGGTTCCGTCGGTCTGGTAGACGATGGCAACGTGGACGATTCGCTTTGCGGCGTCTCCTTCTTCCGGCCCATTGAACGATTCGGTTCTGACGAATCCGTTGCTGCCGGCCATCCAGCGTCGTTTTTCTCGTTCAGCGTAAACGATTGAGTCAAAGATTCCGCCACCAGTTGATTCCAAAGTAATCGCTCCGCCGCCGCCCTGGTCCAGTGTGTCGACCTGCACCCAGGCTTCCAGTGTCTTTTCCTTGAACTCGACCGGAACGAGTGACGTTTCGACGTACGACTTTCCATCGACGACCAGGGCACCATTTTCCAGCTTTGCGGAGCCAACGAATTTTCCATGCAGCGAGCCGATGCCGTCACGAAGGTCGCTGTCAAAACTCCATTGAGCGTAGGGCTTTGGCGGCGTGGGAAGTTTGATCGTGCCGTTCTCGCGGGCCGCCAGAATTCGGCCCCGTGCTTCGCTGTCGAATGAGGCGAGCTGTTTCGAAACATCAGACAACCTGGTCGACAATTTCTGAAGTCGCGTTGCTTCTTCGGCAGTTCGCTCGACCCGTTCACCGTGATTCATCCCGGAGATGGTCGAGATCAGTTGGTAATACTCGGTCTGCTTGATTGGGTCGAACTTGTGATCATGACACCTTGCGCAGTTAACCGTCAGTCCGAGGAACGTCTGCCCCACGGCGGCGATAACCTCTTCGAGTTCGTCCTGGCGTGCGAGTTTTTTCATTCGCTCGCTGCCGCCGACCGTCGTGTTGTGAACTCCCGCGACGAGAAATCCGACTGACGCGGCTCCTTCCGGACCTGGTTTCAACAGGTCACCGATCAACTGCATCCTCGCGAATTCGTCGTAAGGCATGTCGTTGTTCAGAGCGTTGATCACCCAGTCGCGGTAGTACCAGAAGTTTGTCCGCGGACCGTTTCGTTCAAACCCGTCACTTTCTCCAAAACGGACGACGTCCAGCCAGTGCCTGGCCCAGCGTTCGCCATACCGCCGCGAAGTCAGCAGGTCGTCAACAATCCTGAGGTAAGCCTCGTCCGAGGGGTCAGCAACGAATGCCGCGATCACTTCAGGCGCCGGCGGGAGACCGATCAGGTCGAAGTAGAGTCTCCGGATCTGGGCTCGCGGACTCGCCTGCGTTGAAGGGGGCAGTTTCTTTTCGCGCAGAAGTTTCAGAACGAACTGGTCGATGCCGTTACGAGGCCACTTGCTGTCATCAAACTGCGGAGGCGAAACGTCGCGGACCGGTTGAAGCGACCACCAGTCGTACCCGGCTCGCGAGTCACTGGTGTAGCGAAGCCAGTCAATGTCTCCGCCGCTCCATTTGGCGCCGGACGTGATCCATGCTTTGAAAATCTGCTTTTCTTCCGTGGTCAGTGGATGCTTCGGTGGCATTTCGTCGTCGCGAATTCGGTGCCAGAACAGGCTTTCGCCGGGCTTGCCGGTCTGAACGACGACTCCCGTTTCACCTCCTTTGTTGATGCCAGCCTGAGTCGCCAGATCAAGCCCGCCTTCGGGAGCATTGCCGCTATGACATTCGAGACATTTCGCTGCCAGGAGCGGAGCGATTTCATTCCTGAAATCCGGCTCGGCGGCGTTCAGGTGACCGATCAAGCCTGTCACCAGCCAAGCGATCGTCGTCGAGATGACGAAGTGGCAGTGTCGAACGAGCATGAATTGCCTCCTGGGAGAGTTATCAGTCGTAGGTTCGAGCGGAGTGGTCTGAATGCTGATTGTTCAACCTATTGTTGTCAGGATGTCGTCGTATCAAAACGGCCTTCCTGTCGGGCCCGGCGTATCCTTCACGTCGATTCACTGCTCAGCGATCAGACCATTAAGTTGGCAGAGTTTCGATACCAGCAGCGAATTGAGTCGTGGCGTGTCGGAAATCGTAAGACTTTCGGGCTGTCAGGCGAACCCTCGACAGTATGCGGCTTCGGGCTCAGAATGCCGCACTTCGTTCTGCATCTCTTTTTCTGGCTTAAGATCAACTCATGGCTTCTTCTGTTTACGACTTTGACATTGCGGTTATCGGAGCCGGCCACGCCGGCACGGAAGCAGCGCTGGCGGCGGCGCGGTTGGGAGCTCGAACGGTTCTGCTGACGATGAACTGCGACACCGTCGGGCAGATGAGCTGCAATCCGGCAATCGGCGGCGTCGCGAAAGGTCAGATCGTCCGCGAGATCGACGCGCTCGGTGGCGAAATGGGGCGCTGCATCGACGCGACCGGAATTCAGTTTCGCATGTTGAACCGAAGCAAGGGCCCGGCGATGCACAGTCCGCGAGCTCAGGCGGACAAAAAGGCTTACCAGTTCTGGATGAAGCTGCGGGTCGAGGAGCAGGAGAATCTGACGCTTCGCCAGGAAATAGTCGAGAGTCTGGTTGTTGAAGAGGGAAAGATTACTGGCGTACGGGTTCGTGGCGACGCTTTGTACCGAGTCGGTGCGGCCATTGTGACGACGGGAACTTTTCTGCAGGCCATTATGCACACGGGCGAAGCTCAGTCCAAAGGCGGAAGAGCAGGGGAGGGCACCACGAATTCCCTGTCCCAGTGTTTCGCCGAGCTGGGGTTTCAACTGGAGCGGTTTAAGACGGGAACGCCGGCTCGGCTGAATGGCAGAACGATCGACTACTCAAAGCTGGAAAGGCAGCCGGGCGACGATAACCCGCAGCCATTCTCGTTCATGACGGGAAAGATCGAGCAACAGCAGATCGACTGCTGGCTCGCGGCGACCAATGAGAAGGTTCACGATCTGATCCGAGCTAACCTTAGCCGAGCCCCCATGTACAGCGGGCAGATCAACTCGACAGGGCCGCGATACTGTCCTTCGATTGAGGATAAAGTTGTTCGTTTTTCGGAGAAGCAGTCACATCAGCTGTTTCTTGAACCTGAAGGCCGCAACACGCTCGAAATCTACTGCAACGGCATTTCGACCAGTCTGCCGCGCGATGTTCAGGACGAGATGATTCGCTCGATCGAAGGTCTGGAAAACGCCGAGATCATGCGCTACGGATACGCCGTCGAGTATGACTTCGCACCGCCGACGCAACTTCACGCGACGCTGGAAACCAAGCGAGTCGAAGGTCTCTACTTTGCCGGTCAGCTGAACGGGACGACCGGTTACGAAGAAGCGGCCGGGCAGGGATTGATCGCCGGGTTGAACGCCGCTCTGAAAGTCGCAGGCAAAAGTCCATTTGTTCTCGGTCGAGAAGAAGCGTACCTCGGCGTGCTGCTGGATGATCTTGTGACGAAAGGCGTTGATGAGCCGTACCGCATGTTTACATCACGTGCCGAGTATCGCCTGCTGCTGCGACAGGACAACGCCGACCGACGACTGACTCCGCGAGGCCGTAAAATCGGCAGCGTCGGCAACGAGCGCTGGCAGCAGTATCAGCAGCACGAAGAGCAGATCGAGCGGGCGACTCGACTCGTCCAGAAGGAGCGGTCTGAAGGAAAGACTCTGGAAGAGTGGCTACGTCGACCTGAGCTGACCTGGTCAGACATCCGCCAGCGATCGTCGACGGTTGCGGAACTTAATATCACGGATCGAGCTGCTGAGCAGGTTGAGATCGAAACAAAATATGCAGGCTACATTCGTCGACAGGCGTCGACGGTCGAGAAACAGTCAAATCTGGAAAACGCCCGCATTCCGAAATCGTTCGACTATCTGGCTGTCTCGAATCTTCGCGCGGAAGCACGCGAAAAGCTGCGCAAGGTGCAGCCGGACAACCTTGGACAGGCCAGCCGAATCAGCGGCATCACCCCGGCAGATATCGCCATCCTGATGCTGCACGTCAAGGAGCCGTCAAGAATGTCTTCCAGGACGTAGCGGAAACGCTTGCCTTGATGAATCAGGCGCAGGGTACGTCTTGACGCACCACATAAGTCAGGCTGCGCACCGGTGCGTCGAGTCCCATCCTACGGAACTTCTGACTGTTCGGATCACGGCTCGATCTGAGGGCGAAAGACTTCGCAGCCCAACGCCGTGAGATTCTTCTCCAGCGTTTCGTATTGCGATGTGTCTTCGAACGTTCCCACGATGGCTCCGCCAGAACCTGCGAACTTGGCGGAAGCTCCGGCGCTGCGAGCGGCTTCGATCATCCGAACGTGTGACGGTGAAAGGTCGCAGATGGATCGTCGCAGGTCAAAGTTTTCGTTCACAAGCTGATGAAACGTCGCATGATCGCGCGCGACGAGCGCGGTTCGTGCTTCGTCAGTGATTGCTGCAAAACGTTTCATTGCAGCGTGAATCTTCGGGTCGCCATCGTCGTAACGGGCTCGCAGTGGCGCATGCGTGACTTCGGTTGGTTCACCTGCCTCGTCGCTGAATGCCATGTAGATGTTCGGAAGTAATGCAGGATCGACAGGTTCGTAGCGGCCCACTTCCATCCCATCAATGATCTGCGTGTGCTCTTCCGCGAAGTCCATATAGACCAGGCCTTCGTAAACCTGAACGACTCGGTCCTGAAGACCGCCGTTGATTCGCAGTTCACGCGTTTCAACACTAAGGGCCAGTGACGGCTGAACTTCACGCGGGATGTCGACCTCGTAAAACTGCATCAGCGCTCGCAGCGTGGCGATGATAATGCCGCTTGAACCGGCCATTCCCACGGCTCGAGGAATGTTGCTCTGGTAGCGTATCGAAAAATTTCGTGAGTGGTGAGAAATACCGTTTCGCTGGCAGTAATCGGCGAAGCGGCGGATCGTCGCCTTCACCAGACGAACTCCGCCGTAGTACCCGTGAAGCTGCACGTCCTGTTGCAGCTCGGCCATCGATCCAAAGCGGCAGCGATCTTCCTGGCTGAGAATGATTTCGAGGTCTTCCCACTCGTAGAGGACGACCTCGGCCCAGTAGTTACGCACGATCAACGACAACGTTCTGCCGTGATATCCGTCGGACGGATTACCAATCAGGCCGGCTCGCGCATAAGCTCGGGCTCGAATCAATTCCATGAACCTGGACCATTCCGTGAATGAATGCTAATAGACGGACGTGTGACGCGTCATTGACTGGACTCTTTACTGGTGGTCCCGTTGCTGATTTCAGTTGCTGCCGTTTCTGGCAATGCCTGAAATCAGCAGCAATGTCAGATTAAAGAGTTTTCCTCAGGTTTGAGCTACGGCACGGCTCAGCGGGATACCGTTCCTGACGATTCTGTCAAGTTTGCCGCGCGGAAATTCCTGTTGGGAAACGTTCTGATTCAACTTGAAAGGCAAGCAGGTGCGAAACTCAACTGGCTGGCTGGCTGGCTCAGTATTTCGATGCAGTCAGTGCCGGAGTTATCCGGCGGTCAACAGGTGCCTGATCCTGAACACCTTGCCGAATATGTTTTCGTCTCAGATTTCGCCGACTCGACAACGTTTCAAACTGCAAAGCTTAAAACGCAACAGAATTTGCTATGGCCATTGAATTTAACTGTCCGCAGTGCGGAGCCGCGATACGAGTACCGGATGCGGCCGCCGGGGCCAAAGGTTCCTGTCCGGCTTGTCAAACAAAGCTTCTGGTTCCGCAGGTGCCTGTTCCACCGCCCGTCTCGCCTCAACAGCCGATTGTTCCACCGCCCGTCGCACCTCCGCCAATGGCGCCTCAGAGAATTACTGACGACTCGGCGCCATTTCCCGACGTTCGGCCAGGTGAGCCGTTCACTCCATTGGTTGACGCAGCGCCAGCGAGCGTGCTGGGGGGGGGCACCGCTGAGTCGCCAGGATTTCCGCAGTTTGCGTCACCAGTGGCTCCGGGGCAGTTTCCAGGACCGCCAGCACCGACACCGGGGCAACCGATCGTCCCGGTTGGAACCTCGATGGCCGCACGAGTGCGGCGGCGTTCGAAGAGCAAAAAGTCCGGACTCTGGTTTCCGGTCCTTTGTGGGCTGGCCCTGGTCGGCGGCATGGCCTGGCTCTACATCCAGCAAATGCCAAGCGTGACCGGCGATCGATTCGCCTCGTTCATCAGCAAAGAAGCGTTGAATCCTAAGGTCGTCGACAAGGGAATGATTGACGTGTCCGACGACATTAGATCACGAGTGCTCGCGCATTTCGCCGAAGATCGCGAGCGGGTCAAAAGTCAGATCGTTGAAACTCAATTCAGCGCCAATGACGCCGGCCTGGAAATCCAGATTCTGACCGGCAGCCAGACAAAGTTCGTTCGGTTTCCGATCGACGAAGACCTTCGCAGGTGGTACGACCAGCATTTCGACGAGCTGGAGTCTGCTCGCACCAGATTGCTGAAGAGTTCGCTCGTTGACTTTGTCAACGACTGGGATGTCGCGATCCGTAATCAGCAGGGCGTGGCAGATATCCTGCTCTATCGGGATTCAGTGGGCCTGGCGGCCAGCGTCGACGGCCTTGGTTTCAACGTCAGCGCCAAAGTCGACCAGACTCTCTACCCATGTGTCTACGAGGATGAAGGCTTCCTCTACTTCCCACTGCCCCCGTCGACGAAGAAGTTCAAAATCGTCGGCATACTGGCCGATGGGAAAAAGTCCAACTTCCCCGGCGAGTACAACGTCACGACAACGAATTGACAGGGCAATTAATCACGACGGCGTTCTGACCGTCTTTCAAACGAAAACCTGAGTTGAATCATCTGAAAACAGGATTTGGCATTACTGGCTGACCATTTCGAGGTCGAATGAATTTGACGTTGGCTTCACTTCGAAAATAATCGTTGATTCAGTCAGGTTTCTGTACCGCTCAGGAATTGCATTATCGCTTTCTTTTGGCAATTTATTCGCTGCGGCAAGCTCCATTGCTTGCTCAGGCGACATGCCTGCGGTTGGATTCGGAGCAGTCACGGCAACGCGGTAGGTTCCTGCCACGATTGAGAGTCCACCTTTCATCTTCAGCACATATCCGCCTCCCGAATCACATACCCCTGAAGCGATGGCACCATCGGAATCTCGCATGAATGTAATGCCTGTCCCTTGGGCAACGGGTTTGCCATCGAGCTTTACGATTCCGGATACCGTTCCTGTCTCCCCTTCCGGTAGACCAGCTCCACCGCTACCGCATCCGACAATTACCAGAGTCAAAATGAGTGCTGAAAGTGTTCGTAGCGAAAGCATCCCAATCCTCACTAAAGCCATTTTATGCGTGAAGGCAAGAAAAGACCCCCGTAATCTACAAGCGACTACGGGGATCGGATCATTCAATCTCCGGCGAGTGACTAGAACGCGTTCAATTCACCGCCATCATCACGGGTGCACATTCGTCGCAGCGTCAACATGTCAATGTTTTCACCAATGAACTGGACCGAACCATCAACCATCAGGCCGTGTACACCTCCGGTATGAGAAGAGAAGATGCCATTATTCGGGCCATCATTAACTCCTGTACCATTCAAAGTTGTGTAAGGCGTGTTAACTACTGCGTTCGGCGGATAGTTAATGACTGTCAAATTGAAGTGCCGGCCGTCGCCATTCACGTTCGCCTGGTCGACCCCCATCATCCAGCCGTGTTCATTGTGAATGCGATCAAATCCACCGGATGCATTCAAGGCAAAGTTTGATTGTTCACTGACCATCAGGATGTTGGTCGTACCGTCAACCATATCTTTGAACTGAAGTGCTTTTACCGGAACCATTGGACCGCCGCTAGCAGCTCGACCGGCATGGTTGCCTCCAACCACTGCTCCACAGCAATTGCAGCAGTTGAACTGAGGATGAGTCCCTGAATTCGTGAAACCATTGCCATTCGCAGCCCCCTGAATTCCGACATACTGAGCTCGAGTCAACTGGTGCCCCCCTCCAGTGTCTCCCTTTTTGTCCAAAGGACTCGATGGGCAAATCATTACTTCAAATTCGAAATTTGAGACAAATGCTCCATTCCTTTGGCCTGAGTTAACGTTGCTGTTCGCGTTGTAGCCTGACCAACCCCGGTGGGCACCTTCGAACTCCATTCCTTCAAATACGGTTGCAAGATCCATATACGGAAGGACTCCGACCCACCAGGAAAATCCCCATCCGTCAGCCCAGTTGCCACCGACGGGCAGGGTCGATGCCGTGTCGTGATAGTTGTGGATTGCAGTGCCGATTTGTTTCAGGTTGTTTTTGCACTGCGATCGTCTTGCAGCTTCCCGAGCCTGCTGCACTGCTGGAAGCAGTAGCGCTACCAGAATGGCAATGATCGCGATGACGACCAGCAACTCAATCAGCGTGAAGCCTTGCCGTTTCATTCGGGGACTCATCGGACTCTCCTTGATGAAGTAAAAAAGAACTCAGGCTCGTCTACTGGATCAGAGCCATACCGAAAACAGAATTGGATAGTAGGCCACGCAGATCGATTTTCCGGCTCATCCGGTAAGTCGGGGCTGTATTTATCCGACGAGTGTTTTGTGAGTGGT
>CAXBME010000048.1:0-36091 GCA_963976765.1 uncultured Planctomycetaceae bacterium | reverse complement strand
AAGGTGGGTCTGATTTCAACGCCGAAGTGGGTCCGTTTTAAACGCCTATCTCCAGAATTCATCACTCTGAAACCATTCCGACCGTTCGAGTTCAGCGAGAGCTTGTTCTCTCGCATTCATTCGTTCCCGGTATCGGTATAAAAGAAATCCTCCCGGATTGGATTTCGAGCGTTTTCCACTTTCTCGATTCTCCAGATCGATTCTCTTTATCTCTGAGACGACTCCTCGAAACTCCATCTCGTCATCTCCCAGTGTGACGGCCATTTCGATGGCCTTGTCAGCCGTACTCTGCGGCATCACGCCTACACAGCACTCTCTCCACTGGTCATAACCATCATTTCGTTTGACGTAACAATTTGGGTCTGCCGGAGGTTGCGGTTCCCGGACGGTGATCTTCACCTTTTCTGGTTGTGGTCGGAACAGTTCCAAATGTTGCTCCTTTACATCCAGAAGCGTCACACGCAGACGATCACCCTGTTTCTCTCGGGTTATCAATCCAAGATGATCGAGGTCGTTCAATGCTGCCCCAATCGTCTTGCGATGAACGCCGTTCATCAGAGTTGATAATCCGGCCTCGGTCGTCAGCGTGTAGTCATTTTTCCGGGACAGGCCGATCAACAGCGAGTAGATACAAGAGTGATTCAAGCCAAAGCGACGATTGACTTTCTGGTAGCTGATTGTGGCTCCCTTGCGAGGCAGGAGCAGCCGTGTATAGCAACAGCCATCAGTCCAATGTTCGCCGTCGTGCTGGCTCAGCGGCATGAAACACTCTGGCCTTGGCTCATTCAGAACGTGCTCACGCCCGCTCTTGATGACGAGATCACCGAGGTTATTGAGAACGGCGACCACCGTGCGAGGTGACAATCCGGTGCTGATAGCAATTGATCTTGTTGTGGCTCCAGCGCCCAGCCGTGACCGGTAGGCCATGAAACTGAACACGAGAAGCTCATGGAGTGATTTCTTCCCGGCAGATTTCAGGTGATTATGAAACTCGCCACTTCTTGCTGGCGTCAGCACTTTCAGAAACTTCACCTTCGTTGATAACTTGTGAGCATCCATAGGTCTCCTTTCAATGTGAAACGTACACTCACAAGTAGATAAGTACGTAGCGTGCATTTTTTCCAAATTGGCGAGAGTTTTTTCCTGCTGAATATGACGCAGTATTTCCGCTGGGTGATGTCTTTCTTCAAAGATGTGGTGAAGAAGGTGTCGCATTAAGAAAGGAGAAGCAGTCAAAAGAAAACCCTCAGAAAGAAACCTCGTAACGGCGACGAGGATTTCCGCCTGCGGCGGTTGAAGGTGTCATGTCCAGCGAGGCGACAAACGCACGTAGTCAACCGGCAAATCATTCTGTGATTGCGTCATGACGGTGATGTGACTGAACCGTACTGGCATCATCTTGGATTCGTCGGAGTGGAACCAATGCAAGGCAGGGACTTGCTTCAGGTTCGCCGAGCGCTGTCCCAGCGCATTTGCCGAGTTGCAGCCAATTCCCCGTAGAATAAGGCACTTCTGGATTTGCAGTGCCAGTGGCCTGATGGTGGCATTGTGTCGTTTTGTCGTTCTGGCGTGTGCCAGAACGACAAAACGTCACTGCGTCAGCATTAACTGCTGTCCTTGGAGAAGCGAGCCTCCCGAATCCGGCGTTGGCATGTGCGTTTGCTCTTGCCCGTCTGCTTCACAAACTCAGCGATCACATCGTCCATCGAGGCAAACTGAGAGGTGAGCGTCTTTACCAACTCCAGTTCTGATGCGGCCTCTTCCTGTTTTGTCGGAACCAGTTGCCGAGCCGTGGCCTCCAGCTTCACAAGCTGATCTTCCATCGCACTTCTTATCAGGTCTTTCCAATGCGTTTCGGAATCCTGCGACTTCCAGAGCACGTAGTCCCTGAACGCCTTATCAACGAGCATGCGCACATCTGGCTTCATCTCAAGCCGTCGTGCTTGTTCGACAACGTAGTCCGTGACAAGGCCGCATTCTCTTGGGGTCATGCGCCCTGCATCATGAACATGCCCGTGCCGTGCGATGCTCCGCATCAGAGCAATGATCTGTTCGTCCGAAGGATTGTAGTTCAACGTCTGAACTCGACTCTTCAGAGCCGCCATCACCTCGTCACCGTGGAGTTCGAGGTTGGATATGGCGATGACACCTCCCCGGAATCGGATGCGAGTCGTGCCCTTGTTGTTCGTGTATCTGATCTCACGACTTCCATCCGGCAAACATCCGAGCGCAGCTAACAAGATACTCTTCGCCGTTGGTTGCTGGAAAACGGCTGAAACATCATCCAGAACGATGATGCCATCACGATTGTTCGCAAACGTCTCAAAAAGGCCGATTGGTGTGATATGACCATTCTGGTAGACGAACTGGGTTCCGAGCTTTTGAAGCGTCGTTCTTACTGTGAAGGTTTTTGACGTTCCGGCTCGACCGTACAGATAGAACCCTGCGTGGCCATGCAGGGCCACTCCTTTGACTCGATCCCGAACAATGGAAAGGGTGTCATTGAGTTCATCCAGTGCCGGGTCGTCAACCTTCTGTTTTGTCGGCCTCGGCGGCGACTTCGTGACGACATGCCGTCGCCGGATTCGTTGAATCGTTGCTGAGAGTGTTATGAGCGATTTCTGGACAGATTGTGGCGGCGACTTGACCACCGCCAACGACTTTTCAATGGCCTCAAGTCCGTGTTCTACAGCTTCGATTTCCTGAATGATTGATGGGAGCATGAAAAAAGCCCTCCTCCTCTGAAACACAGCGCACCTCGGGTGAGGCCCCGTGTGTTTCAGGCAGAGTGGGCTTACTACAAGCTCTGCCCCCTGCTTTCCGGTTCTCGGCTTTTTGCGACTACCCTTGGTGCGACGGCGAGATCGCAGGCAGTGCCCAGCAGGGCGTGCGCCACGTGTGGTTCTTCCGGCTACTCGTCGCCACTTTCAACGGCCACACGCTTATCGCATACTTTGTTAAGAGCATTGTACGACAACATTCTCGCATTGTTCAGTCGATTCCCGGTATTCTGAACTCTCAGAAGTCTCGGGCAAATGCGGTCGGATAAGGCTGGGTGAAGTGGTCGGATAAGCAACACTGCACCTCCACACGGGACGAACCGGCTGATGGCGTATCTCGTTGTATGGACGTGGTTTCGGAGCCAAGATGTGTCCGCCGATGGCCCCAAAAGCACGATTCCCGCCGCCTCCATCGTTAATAACCGCTTGCGATTTCGCAAGCGGTTATTTTTATTGGCTTTACGTCAATTATCAGAGGGCGTGTATTGGGCCGTTTTTCGCTTTGGGGCCCTTTTTCAGTGGTTTCTGGGGCCCTTTATCGGCTTGCTTGGGGCCCTTTCCGGGATAAAATGCGACAAAAAGGCACCCGCATTTCCATATCCTGTTCTGAACCATGCCGAAAAAGACTGACGACGAATGGCTCCCTGACAGCCGAGGCCGTTACCGCCGAAAGGTCGGTTTTTGGGTAACCAAAAATGGCAGGCGAGAACAGTATCGCTTCAGCTTTGGCGACAATCTCAACAAGGCCAAAGCACGGCTGGCTCGGGTCCGGGAACTTTGGGCTCATGTTGAGGAGCTAAGCAGACAGTCCAAGCCAGTCCGATTCCCTCCCTTGCCTACGGACCTTGATCCAGTCGAACCTGACCCGCTCTGGACAGCGGAGAGCCTCCTGATTGCACGGCAGCTTTCAGCCGGAAAGGTGCAAATCGTCGTCGATAGTGGCTGGACGCAAACCCCGGAATCATACGCAGCACAGATTCACGAGCTTGCACAGCGATACCCGTTCATTGTTTTTGTCCCGAAAGACCAAGAGGCTCACGCCAAGGGTGCAACTTTCTGGGACGAGGCCGCAACGTTCCGACTCAATGAAGTCCGCCGCCTTTCGCCGAACGTGCTGCCCGAAGTCACGAGGTCATTTCACGAGGCGTTGGATTCATACGTGAAAGCCGTTCGGCTCGAATACACAGAACCCACACCGGATGGCCCAAAGCCAACGAGCTTCGCCGCTGCGGTAGAAGCCAATGTCACGACGCTCAAGGCTCGACACCCAGACATCCCGCTCTCTCAGTTGGACGAAGATGGTTGCCGAGCCCTTCTGGACTACTGGCGTAACCGCCCGAATACCGTTGACAAACGCATAAAGCCCGCACGCCCAATGCTACGTTTTCTAACCAGTGCCTATGATTGTGGGAAAAACTACGGACCGTCATGATCGACAACAACCAGCGAACGCGTTCAAGAGCGAACGGTAACTTTCCTCGCAAAAAGAAACGCTTGGCGCCCCGCAACTCGCACCTGCCTCGACGCAACAAATCAACGTCGCGCAAGAACTCACGCAACAACAACCTCAATCTCAGTTGACTGAGTAGCGTGCCACTGGCGAGCTGAATTGGGGGCCTGGTTCGGTTGAGCGTCTGACAGTTGACAGTCATGGCGAGAGTATGAACGCTGTGAGCACTCTGGTACCGGCTTCTTTCCAGCTTCAGTGACACCTTCACAAGGCTTGTTTCGATGACTGATCAAAAACGAGTTCTCGCCATTCATGCCCACCCCGACGATGTCGAGTTTCAGTGTGCCGGGGTGCTCGCTCTACTGAAGCAGAAAGGGTGGCACGTCAGCATCATGACGATGACGCCTGGAGACTGCGGCAGTGCGGAACTGGCGTGCGAAGAGATCGCTCAGATCCGGCGCGAGGAATCGTTGGAAGCCGCCAATCTGCTTGGTGCCGATTACGACTGTCTGGAGTTTCGAGATCTCAGCATCTGTTTCGACAATGAATCGCGCCGGCGAGTCACCGAAGCATTACGCAAGAGTCGACCGGACATCGTGCTGACCGCTCCGCCGGTCGATTACATGCCCGATCATGAATTCACGAGCCTGCTGGTTCGCGATGCGTGCTTCAACGCTCCGATCCCCAACTACCTGACTCACGATGCGGCCCACGCGCCGCCGCTGGAAAAGATTCCGCACCTCTACTATGTCGATCCGATCGAAGGGACCGACTGGTTCGGTCAGCGAGTCGAGCCGGAATTCATCATCGACATTTCGGCGACGTTCGAGCTGAAACGGCAGATGCTCGCCTGTCACGCCAGCCAGCGCGACTGGCTGCTTAAACAGCATGGCATCGACGAGTACCTCAACAGTTGCGAACGCTGGAGCTCCCACCGCGGCGAGGAACTCGGCGTCAAATTCGGAGAAGCATTCCGCCAGCACAAAGGTCATCCCTATCCGTCAGACAATCGCCTGCTCAGTGAGTTGGGGCAGTAATCCGAGCAACGTTCCAGTAGCTTGTGTTTAGATATCGAGTCCGGCCTCACGGCGAACCGGTTTCCGTCACCGCCACTCTCGTCGAAGTCAGCGACGAATGGGAACCCTGAATGAAATACCGCTTGCATTCCTTGAACAGGCTCTGAACGGTTCTCGCGACAGACTCCTGATTCGCCTTCTGGATGTACTGATCGAAGTTGCAGAAGAGGTGTTGTTCTACCGTAAATCCCGGTGCTGTGCTTCAGCTGAAGCGCTACCGCTTTTGTGAGCTGCCGCTATGATTCGCGAGGATTATGTCTAAGGCTGGCATACGTCGCAGCCTTGCATCGGGATGCCGTCTCTTAGACGATTTCGGGTGCGAAACTGGGTCGAACTTTTCACAAGGCGGATGACTGGATGGCTGGACTTAACAAATACGACGCGCGGGTGGACCAACTGGTTATTGAGACTCGAACTTTGTGGGATCCGAGCGTGGGAAAGCTCGAAGATGCCGACCGGACGTGGCTTTCAAAGGCGATTCACCAGGCCCCGGAGCTGGCTACAAAGATTGAGTACCAGCGTGCTCACACGGGGTTTGCCCGCGAAATCACGGTCACCGTCGAAGATATTCAGCGGCTCTATCAATCACGGTTGACTGAAGCCTGAGTATCTTTAGCAGGCTGGCGGCCAGCACATCGAGGCTGCATTTTCTGGTCGCGGGACCATGGCCCAGCGGGCCGAGCATCGTATGTGGTGATGCCGCCGCAAAGATCTGCGGGCAATTCTGACGGCTGCAAACGACGTCGGTTGCCCGTGCCGATGCGCCATTTCCAGAGTTCATTCCGCTCATCATCCCCGACGGGGCGATGCGCAGCCTGCTCGGTCACCAATCCTGAAAACTTCAAAGTTTTTACTGAAGCCCGCACAACCTTCCAGCCGATCTTGAATTGCGTAAGCGACGCACTTTGAGACTCAGCTGACAGCCAACTGTCAGTCTCCCCATGGAAGGACTTCAGGATGCGAAATCGTCTGCGAATTTTCCCAGCTGATGAGTCAGTTCAGAGCCACGCTCCGGCGAATGTCACGCTGAGACTGGGCGAGATTCTTGAACCGCTCGCCGAAGCCTTCCATTCGCGGCGAACCTTTATCGAGGACTTCGCGAACGATGACGTGCAGATTCCCGCTGATCTCTACGAAGCCCTGATGGCCAGTATTTCGATCCGGAAATCAGCGTAGGGGCTCGCCTGGCAACAACTACCTGCCCGGTCTCCGCAGCCATCTCAGAATGCCGCCACGCGACCGGGCAACAACTCGTTCGCCGTTGATATATCGCAGCAGGTCTGACGCGAATTCTCCAGCAGACTGATAGCGGTTGTCGGGTTCCCGCGAAATTGCCTTCGAGATGACGGCTGCCAGATCCGGCGGGATGTCTCGACTGAGTTCCGCAGGCTGCCGGACCTCCCCCTGTGTAATGGCATTGATCAGGCCTACGCGGCTCTCTGTTTCGAAGGCCGACTGCTGTGTGACCAGCTCGAACAGCGTGATTCCGAGCGAATAAATGTCACTGGTTTCGTCGCAGATTCCTTGAAACCGCTCGGGGGCCATGTATCTCAGGGTGCCGTTGACGGATTCGTCAACTTCCGAAGACTCGGCGTTAAGCGGTTCTGCAAGACCGAAGTCGGTCACGAAAACTTTACCAGCGGAGTCGATCAGCAGGTTTCCTGGTTTTACATCGTTATGCAGTACGCCTTTTCGGTGAGCATGCCGAAGTGCCTGTGCAACCTGCAGACCGATCCTGGCAAACGCCTTCCAGGAGTCGTGCTTCAGACCTCTTCGTTCAGCCGGACCAACTGAGTCGTCGGCGTGCTCGTCGTCGGAATCAGTCTGCTTGCGAATTTCGTGCGCCGGTGAGACCTGATGTTTTTCATTCAGGGCAGCGATGATGTGGCCCAGGTTGACGCTCTCGACGTACTGCATGACGTAGTAGGCATAATCGTCGTGTCGACCGAATCGAAATATCGGGACGATGTTGGCATGGCGGAGCCTGGCGATGGTTTGAGCTTCGCGTTCAAATCGCTCCTGACGATGCGGCACCATCGAAATCCGCCAGGGCAGCAACTTAACCGCCACGCGACGTTCGATGCTGCCCTCGACCGCCTCGAAAACAACTCCCATTCCGCCCCGACCGATTTCTCGCACGAGTCGGCAATCGCCGAGTTGCTTCAGCTTGAACTGATCGGGAAGCTGAGCCCGCAGAACTTCAGACTCACGATCTGACTTCCACTGTTCGAGGGCCGCCACCATCGGAAACAGCTCTCGAATTTCAGCGGCCATCTCGGGGTAGCGTTCGACGTAGCTCTCGATCGATGGATTCAGCCCCTGCCGAGCTTTCTCAGCGTACTCGCTAACCAGTACCTCGATCTGCACGCGTGACCGCACTCGCCGCGGATCAAGATCCGTGGGAAACCCGTCAAGTTCGGGTTCGTAGGCGTCGTCGTCGGGCTGATCATTCATGTGGCGAGGCTGGGAATCGGCAACTGTCTGTCCGTTGAAAAAGTGTGCCCATCAGTTCTGTCAGTGCGTTCTGTAATCGACACTGGTGCGAACTTCCGTGCGGGCAGATTCCGAGGCACACTTTGAATTGTTGAGTCCGACATTTTTCAACAGGTCGCAGTGAAACTGCGACCGTTTAACCAGCTTAACGAAAAGCCGCGCCAGCATTCGCGAATCAATTCCGAGTATTTGCCACGGGGAACAAACTTATGTCCAATGAGTTGCTTCGTCTTCAGGAATCTCGTCGGCGTCCAGTGCAAGCAGGTGTCTTTGTTCAAAGAAACGGTTCAGAAGAAATCGAACGGGGACAAGCAGCGCGATGAACAGCGGAAACAGAATGCCAATCGCGCTGGCTTTGGTTACCCACAGGATGACCAGGCAGAGCAACTGAATTGCCGTGAAAATGTGAATCTTTCGATTCGGGACTCGGCGAATGTAGTGAGTTGGCGGGTAAAGATCAGAGTCCATGGCCCACAGACTGAGCCGTTCGAACAGTTGATTTCCCTTCATTGAAACAACGCCCATGAAGAGGAACAGCCCGTACAGCACAGCCATCGGCACCATTTTCAACACGCCAAGCAGAAGCAGCGACAGGCCCAGCATGACGTGGATTGCCAACGCGCTGATTCGATTTTCGCGGATATGGATGATCCGGTCGTGTCGCTCGCCGTCCCCGCTGACAGCTTCCTCAGAAGTTGCCAGACTTCGCACATGATTCAGAGATCGAACAGTCGCCGCTCTCAACCAGGGTAAGCCAAACAGCGAACAGGCTCCAATCAGGATTCCGACAATACCCAGATCGAGATGGTACGTCTCGCCACGCTGCATCTTGTGGTCCGGACTGTTGACGATGCGGGCCGTGATGTTCTGCTCAAGAAATACCAGCAACGCTGAAAAGATCGCGGGGCCGATCGCTGCAAAGCGTACCCACATGGGAGCCTCGAACGGATCGACGAACCACGAACGGCCGGTCGTCGTCCCGAAGGTATCCGGAGCCGGCAGCACATCGAGTATCACGTCCGGAAACTGAAATGCGACGATTGTCATTGTGGCCAGCGCGATCGTTGGCCCAAAGTCAGAAATGAATTCACGCATCCACGGAAGCAGGTAACGACTCTTGCGGATTCGCTGTAACTGGTTGGCGACGTAAAACGTTCCCAGGGCGAGCAGGATCGAAAGCAGCGCGGTGTCGTGATCGTTGGTTTCGTCTTTGAAGATCAGTGCGAGCGCCCGCACGGCTTCGTAAATAAAAAGCAGCGAAATCAGTGCCGCGAAAATTTCATCAGTGAAGCGAGTGAAGTATCGCATCAGGCAGCTGGAATCGGTCACTGACATGATCACGACCAGTAGCGATGTCCAGAAACCGACCCATGCGTAAGTCGGTAGAAACGGTAGCTGCAGATCGACGCAGTTCTGATACAGCAGCGCAGTAAAGATCAGCACGGGGCCAGTGCCGCCGAGGATAATCAGCGGCTGTCCAGACACCATCGCGTAGACGATGCCGCAAATCGCCGACGCGGCAATCATCTCGACGGCTCCGATTGCCCCGCCGGTCTGAATCGACATCACACCACCGAAGGTGACCGCCGGAGCCAGACACGCGAAGAACAGAAACATCACTGAAGCAATTGTTTTTGGATGCAGCCCGTCCTTGATATCAGCCGCGTAATGCGGCATGCGCCGTTTAATATCGTTGATCACGCCGCCGCAGAATCGGCCACTCCAGGCCAAACCATCCGATTCTGCGACTGCCGTCTCGGCTGGATGTGATGATCTGACGGTCGCTCGATCGAGTGCCTGTGCGAGATCGTCGCGTTCCTTCGCCCAGCCGAGTTCAAACCGAAACTCGTTGTCCGACATCAGCCGAGCGATCATCGCCAGTGTGTCGAGATGCTCCGCTGCTCGCCCTGTCGGTCCCAGCAGAAAAAAGAAAAACCGCGTTGGAATCCCATCCGGGGCTCGCAGATTGATGGCATGTTTCAGTCGGACGAAAATTATCTGTGGCTCAGTAAGCACATCAAGGTAACAGTGCGGGACTGCCACTGCGTTTCCGATTGCCGTGGAAACGATCCGTTCCCGTTCGAGGAACGCCGAAGCGACCGCGTTACCGTGCTGCTGCTCGATCTGCCCACCAGCGACCAGGCGGTCAACAATCTTCGGAATCAGATCGTCAACCCCGTTTGCGGCAACGTCGAGGATACAAGTGCTGTCGTGAGAGAACGTTTGCTTGATAAGTTCCACGTTGTACCTGCTCGATTCGCTCTAAAGTGGCCAGATGTCAGAGACACCCGATGATTCGGATTATTGACCGGTCTGAGTCTAATAAGAACCTCAGAGCATGTTTAGACAACCTCAAATCCTTCGACAAGGACATCGTCTTCCGACGAGGCGGTGTCCGGCGTAGAATCATGAGATGCCTGTTTGAATATCAAATCGGTGAATTCTCGTCCGTTTCGATTTTCCACGGCGGCTACTTGAAACTGGCAGCCTCATTGGGAACGCAGACTTGATCGCAAATTCCACGATTTCAAAGCAAGCGTTTCTCGTTTTCGCCTGTCTGACGGTTGCCGCCAGGTTGAGCGACAGCAGCAGAGTTTTCGCTCAGCCCGCAAGCCTTAGCGCCGAGCGGTACCAGTCTCAGCACGATGGATACGTGGCTGCTTTTCAGGAATCACTGGCAAGATTGATTGCCGACTGTCAGGCCAGAAACCTGCGGAACGCAGTCGACGAGTTGCTTCCCTGGCAGACTCCAGTCGATGTGGCAGCTCTGAGCGACCGAAAGCTGCCGCCATTCGTTCAGCCGGAAATACAGCTCTCGTTGCCCCAGGACGAACGTCTCTGGCGAACAGAATTCCGGGCGATCCGACAGGACATGGCAAAGAATCTTTACCTGTTGTCGAGACGCGTCCTCAATGCCGGAAACCCGCATGCCGCATGGCGACTGATTCACGAAGTGCTGTGGTACGACTCTGACTATGAGCGCGCACGCACCTTACTCGGTTACGAGCAATACGGTGATCAATGGGTGACGCCGTTTGCTGCTAAGAAGATGCGAGACCGGTTCGTCTGGCATGATCGTTTCGGCTGGCTGCCGGCGGCCCATGTCGAACGCTACGAAAACGGCGAGCGTTTTTTTCGGAATCGCTGGTACACCGCCCAGAAAGAATCGCAACTTCGTCGCGAGTGGGTTCATGCCTGGGAAATCGACACCGACAACTATCTGCTGAAAACGAATGTCGGCCTTGAGCAGGGAGTCGCTCTGGCAAAGAAGCTCGAGGTTTTCCACGAGTGGTTTCAGCGAGCGTATCCCGCATTCTTCAACACGCCCGAGCAGCTCAAAGTGTTGTTCGGATCCACCACCCGTCGACGTCGTGCTCTGCGTACGCCCTTTACCGTCCACTACTACCACAACAAAGACGAATACGTTCGACGGTTGATTGCGAAGAATCCGCAGATCGCCATCTCGAACGGCATCTACACACCGGACGAACGGATTGCTCACTTTTTCGTCGATCCGAACAGTGACATCGAATCAACCATTTACCACGAGGCGACTCACCAGATTCTGTACGAACTGGATCCGAGGCCGCGGCGGATCGCGGATAACGAGCATTTCTGGATTGTGGAAGGTTTTGCCTGTTACACCGAATCGTTCCGCCCGTTGAGCAACGGCGTTTCGATCGGCAATCCTGACTATGTTCGCTTCTACTTTGCGAAAGAAGTTCTCACGAAGGATGATTTCTTTGTTCCGCTCGATCGGTTCGCCAGTCTGGGCAAAAATGCCTATCAGGATCCTGCGCAGATCAGCCAGCGATACAGTCAGGCATCGGGACTCGTCCACTTTTACATGCACTATGACAATGGTCGCTACCGCGACGCGATGATTGACCACTTTGCGGCGTTGTATCGACCGATCGACCCCGGCTTTCGAGTCGGAGGTATGGATCACTTCACCGGAGTTTCTTACGCCACGCTCAGCCAGCAGTATCGAGACTACATCTCCAGCCTGGACAGCAACCCCAATCGCCTGGCCGCAGCGATTCAGGCAGCTAAGCAGAAGGCAGCTCAGAAACAAGCAGCGCAGCAGTAACGGCAGCAGATCGCTTGAAACATGACCGGTCGACGCGTTAATGAGACGTTTTGAACGCCAGGCAACTCATTCTTCGCACAGGACCAACTTTGATGAGCGACCCGATCTGCCGCTGGGGCATCCTTGGAACCGCCGGAATTGCCCGCAAGAACTGGCACTCGATTCGTAACTGCGAAAACGCCACTCTGGTCGCCGTCGCCAGCAGAACCGCTGAGCGAGCCCGGCAGTACATTGATGAATGTCAGAGCGACGTTTCGTATTCGCCAGTTCCGCGAGCGATCGGTTCGTACGAAGAGATGCTCACGGCAGACGACATCGACGCCGTTTATATTCCGCTGCCGACAGGCATGCGAGCCGAGTGGGTGATCAGAGCCGCGGAAGCTGGCAAGCATGTCGTCTGCGAAAAACCCTGTGGTCTGGACGCCGCCGAAGTCCAGAAGATTCTCGACGCGTGCCGCCGGAACAATGTCCAGTTCATGGACGGCGTCATGTTCATGCATAGCCATCGGCTGCTCGCGATGCGCGAAGTTCTGGACGACGGTACCAGCGTTGGTGATCTCCGCCGCATCGCTACCGGATTCAGCTTCTGTGCACCGGATGAGTTTCTGGAAGGCAACATTCGAGTCAGCAGCCAACTCGAGCCCATGGGCTGCCTGGGAGACCTCGGCTGGTACAACGTCAGGTTCACGCTCTGGGTGATGAATTATGCGATGCCGAAAGCCGTCAGTGGTCGACTTCTTTCAAGCATCAGAAGTTCCGGCAGTGCCGCGCCAACTCCCACAGAATTTTCCGGCGAGCTATTCTTTGATGGCGGCGTTTCCGCCAGTTTTTACTGCTCGTTTTTGACTGAACATCAACAGTGGGCTCATGTCAGCGGCTCGAAAGGGCATTTTCAGGTCAGCGACTTTGTGCTCCCGTTTATGGGGCCGGAACTTGCCTTTGATGTTTCGAATCACCACTTCAGTATTTCTGACTGCCACTTCAACATGGAGCGACACACCAGTCGTGTGGCCGTCAGTGAGTACGCCAACAATCATCCGACCGCGCAGGAAACAAACCTGTTCCGAAACTTCTCAGCCCAGGTGCTCAGTGGTACGACCGATCCGCACTGGGGCAACATCGCGTTGCAGACACAGCAGGTTCTTGACGCTCTGGTCACTTCGTCGCGAGACAACGGCGCAGTCATCGAGCTCTGACGAATCGAGGTTCCGCCGGCTGCTTGCTTGATGAGTTCGTCGGGACGCAACGTCAATCTGAAGTATCGGCTCGCTGGGCACACCCTGCGAGAATGTGCATTGCCGGATGGGGCGTTAACCGTCCATAAGTCCCGGCAAGGCTCCGTTGCTGTCGCCGACCCGGTCCATGTCGACTTCCATTCGGTTGAGCATCGACACCCAGAGATTGCTGAGCGGCGTCCCGTTTCGATACTTGATGTGTCGCCCTGTTGAAATGGTCCCGCAGCCTCCGCCAGCCAGGATAATCGGCAGATCGTCGTGGTTATGGCGGTTGCCGTCGGAGTTACCGCTGCCGTAAGCCAGCATGCAATGATCCAGCAGCGTCCCATCGCCCTCCTGCACGGAGCTCAGTCTTTCGAGCAGGTAGGCGAGTTGCGTGGTGTGGAACGTATTGATCTTTGCAATCTTTGCCTTCTTGTCCTCATTGTTGCCGTGGTGCGACAGTTCGTGGTGTCCTTCCTTCACGTCGATGAACGAGTACGACTTGTTTGACCCTTCGTTCGCCAGGACGAACGAACAAACTCGAGTTGAGTCCGTCTGAAATGCCAGCACCATCAGGTCACACAAAAGACGAATGTGCTCTTCATAGGTTGGCGGAATTCCTGCAGGCACTGGATAGTCCGGCGTTTCAACTGGGGACAACTTTGCAGCCCGGTCAATCCTTAATTCGATATCGCGCAAAGCGGTGAAGTATTCATCCAGCTTTCGCACGTCGTTGACGCCCAGCTTTCCGGTCAGATCTTTCGAATCTTCGCGAACGAAATCCAGGATGCTTTTCCGCTTTGCGTCGCGTTTCTCCCGCTTCGAATTCGGAAGCGTCGAGAACATTCGCTCGAAGACGACTTTCGGATTGACTTCCTTGGGCAGCGGCTGAGTTGCCGACTTCCAGGACATGGTTGACGAATAGACGCAGGAGTATCCCGAGTCACAATTGCCAGACATCGCCCCGCCCTCGCAGCCAATTTCCAGCGACGCCAGTCGAGTCTGACTACCTGCCACCGACGCGGCGATCTGGTCGACGGAAATTCCATTGCGGATATCGGTTCCGTCCGTCTTTCGAGGGTGGGCTCCGGTCAGGAATGCCGCCAGGGCACGAGCGTGATCACCGCCTCCATCGCCGTGTGAATTCGCTCCGTCGGCGGCCAGCCCGGTCAACACAAGCATCTTGTCCTTGTGCGCTGCCAGTGGCTGCATGATCGATTTCAACTCGTAGTCGCGGCCTTCCGTATCCGGCGTCCAGTCGACCATGTTCTTGCCGTTGGGCACGTACAGCAGAGCCATCCGGTTTGGAGCCTCCTGGCCAGGCTTTGTATCTTTCGCCCAGCTGCTGACTGGCCCCATTGCCTCCAGCCAGGGCAGCCCGATCGCTACGCCAAGTCCACGAAGTGTCTGCCGCCGTGAGAGTTCTCGACCAAACATAGTTTCGCTCCCGCTTTGAACATCGCATTGCAAGGTATGTCACTGGCTTTGCCAGAGTTTCCCGAATCGGGCCTTCGTTCTGATCCACACTGGCAAAACCAGTAGCACACTTCAAACCAACCTTTTAACCACCAGCTACTTTCCTCGGCGATTCACGAAGGGCTCGCTGGTGATGATTCCTTCAACCAGTGCCGAGAATCGGTACTCGTCCTTCTCAATGGACTTCACGATACGATTGACCGCCGGACGGTCGTAATATTCCAGTCCTCGCCCCAGAGCATAGGTCAGCATCTTTTCCGTGAGGCATTGAGCAAACAGGTTACGCTTCGATAGCAGAATTCTTTTCAGCTCCACCGGCCCGGTAAAAATTTCGCCACCCGGCAACTTGCCCGACGGGTCAATGGAATGCTCGCCGTCCTTGTCCCGCCACCGTCCCAGTGGATCGAAGTTTTCCAGCGCGAACCCCATTGAGTCCATGCTTCGATGACACGCGGCACAAGCGGGATTCGCCCGGTGCTGTTCCATGCGTTCTCGAAGCGAACCTTTGAGTTCCGCTCCGGCATCTTCCAGCTCGGGAACGTTCGGTGGTGGCGGAGGAGGCGGAGTTCCGAGCAACTGCTCCAGCACCCACTTTCCTCGCTTTACTGGTGATGTTCGAGTTGGGTTTGACGTCACGGCCAGAATGCTGGACTGAGTCAGCAGTCCGCCGCGAACCGAATCGGCAGGAAGGCTGACTCGGACAAATTCCCGGTCACGAATCGGGGTGCCCTTTTCTCGTGCCGGCTTTCCGTAAAGTGGATTTCCGTTGGTATCGCCAATGTTGTAGTGACGCGACAAGTCCTGATTCAGGAACGTGAAGTCGCCCGCCAGCAAATCCATGACGCTGCGGTTTTTACGCATGACAGCCGCAAAGAACAGTCGCGTTTCTTCAAGCATGGCTTGCTGGAGCCTGGAATTGAAATACGAAAACTTCTCAGGATCAGGAGCGAATGTTTCCAGCCGTTTCACCTGCAACCACTGAAGTGCAAAGTTTTCGACAAGTGCGTCGGCTTTAGGATCCTGTAGCATCCGTCGAACCTGCTCACCGAGGGCAGCCCGCAACTTGTTCTCACGAGCGAGTTCAAACAGTTGCTCGTCTGGCATCGAACTCCAGAGAAAATACGACAGCCTCGATGCCAGTTGAAAATCGTCCAGCGGCGTGACGGCATCACCTGTCGAGTTCTGATCCTGCTCGACGCGGAACAGAAACTTCGGTGAAACGAGGACCGCCTGGATGGCAAACTGCATTGCCTCTTCCCAGTTTGCTCCGTCTTCTTCGACCGATCGGGCGAACGCCAGCAGTCGCTCTACTTCAGCTTCTGTCACGGGGCGGCGATAAGCTCGCGTTGCAAAGCGAGTCAGAACCTCTCGCGATTTTTCATCTGGCACCGCGTCCGAGCGACACGCCAGCAGGTTGCGGTGTGAATCCGGTCGAGTGTCTTTCGGACCTTCGAGTGCCAGGAATTCGACGTGAAGCCTGCTGTCGGACGCCTCGTTCGACGGTCTAACGATCCCGACAGCGACGCGGTTGAATCCATCAATGCGGGGGATCTGAACTTCGATCGACTGTGGTTCCTTCTCGTTGCGAGCGGTCACTTCGATCGTATCGATCAGAACGAACGGTCGGCATGAGTCAACCGCTTTGCCGCTGATCGTCGCGGCGATTTCGTCGCTTACAGACTGGTCAGTGACATCGGCGGTGCAGGCCAGAACCGCCAGTTTGACGACCTGCCCGTCAGCCGCTTCGGCGAAGACTTTGGTGCGAAAGATGTACTCGCCAGATGGAATTTTGTAGCGAGTAAACAGCGGCCCGGTTTCGATCGGGCTTCCGTCTGCCTTCGTTGAAATCGGTCGGTACCGAGTTGTTGGGACGTCTTTGCCGGCGGGCTCGCAGTAACGAGCGCTGATGACTCGACGCGGCGGCGGAGGAGGATTGGGAATGATCGCCCGCTCAACAATACCTTCTGCGGCAGCCAGATAACGTTCCATCAGAACTGGCGGGAGCGTCAGCACATCACCGATATTGTCGAACCCGTGACCAATGTCATCTGAGGGAAAATCTTCGGCCGGGTCAAAGTCGACGCCCACCAGATCACGAATCGTGTTGTTGTACTCATTGCGGTTGAGCCGTCGCATAGTGACTCGCCCCGGATCGGGCGGAGCCGTTCGGTCGTGATGATCGAAAACAGCCTCGACCAGATTCCGGAACGCCGACACTTCGTCTGGTGTTGGTTGCTTCTCGTCAGGAGGTGGCATGACTCCGCCCGATAGTGCTCGCAGAACAGAGTCCCAGGTCTTTCGCTGGCTGATTAACGACTTTGAATTTTTAAACGCTGTCAGCGACAGATCAGCTTCCGGTTCGTCTGAACCGTGACAGTCGTTGCAGTAAGTCTGAAGAAAGCCAGCACCGCTTGTTGCGAAGTCAGGAGGATCGGAGTCGTCTGCATGGCACGCCAGCGCTGTCATCAGGAAAGCACCGACAGCCAGCGCAGCGATCCGCGAATGTGTGGAGGAAATCACAAACATGAATTCTCGCTGTTTGGTGGCCAGGCAGGGGAGGCCGGAAGGATCGAGGAGGACGTTTAGAGGACCGCTATCTTGCCGTTTTTTGAGGTTCACACGCAAGGCTGAAGCTGAAGGATGCGTCGCGTTCGGACTCAGTGTCTCGTTGTTGATGGCAGGTTCGGCATTTACAGCAGGTAGGAAAATGAAAAACGAATTCCACGCTACCGAGATACGAAGAGGCTGCGAGTACCTGACGGTTGCGACCATTTTACAGAGAGACACGAAGAAAAGATTGCTTGATACTCTACAGACGGCTCAGCAGTTCGGCCTTCTTGGTCGCGAATTCTTCGTCGGTCACATACCCCTTGTCACGAAGTCCGCCGAGTCGTTCCAGTGTTTCAATGATGCCATCACTCTTTGGCGATGACGGCGTCTGATTGGCGGTGGGAGTCAGGGAGGCGGGGACGCAGGATTCAGAAAGTGGCTCCGGATTCCGAACCACCGTCGTGGCGGTCGAGTTGTCGACAGCAGGCACGGGATTCTGTGGACCGGGAACCGGAGCAACCGGCTGAACAACGCCGTTGCGAGAAATCACCGGCAACGTTGACAGATTCACGATTCCATACTGACTGGTGAAGGTGATGGAACCGCCCATCCCCTGCTGCTGCGAGAAGCCTCCGATCTGGTGGTCCTGCGTGTCGTAAACCCAGATGTCGCTCCCGGTTTTCACGGCCAGTCGTCGGCTGTTTGCGAACCAGGCATAGCGTACGTGATTCTGTGACCCCACCGCGTTGGGCACTCCGATGTCCTGAGGCCACCAGTTGGCTTCGGGATCAGGTACAAAGAGGCTGTTGCTGGATCCCATCGCGCCGCCTGCCTGCGTCTGGGAATTTGCTCCGTTCTGACTTTGCGACTGGAACGAGCCGCTGAAGGACGTCAACTGATGATTGGCGAGTTCGTTGGCCAGCTCGCTGCAGATACTGTCCACCCGGTACTTCAGCTGATTGTTGAACAGGTCGCTGACCATTGTCATGCCGCCGCGCATCCACTGTCCGCAGCCTCCAAATTCAGGATGATTGAACTGCGCCATCGACCCGTTGCCATGCTGAATGGCGAAGAGCATGTGAGTCACCGCGTCAGTCGACACGGCATGTCGCTGCGACAGGGTCTGGACAAGTTGAGTTCCGGCATCCGAAAGAACGGGCATTGAATCAATTTCGATAAAAAGACATTTGTGAACGTGTGATGAGCTGCTGACCCCTCTCAGCGTGAATCAACCTCGCCTGAGCGATGAATCTCACCACCACACAATGACCACCGCGCAATGAAAGGGGAAGGAGATAGTTGCAGGATTGTATGTGCCTGCCGGAAATAAAGAGCCGCGAGCAGGAACATGTCGGAAATCACGGTCCTGTTCACCCAGCCTTCATTGCCGAAAGCGTTTGCGAGGGCAGAAGAATCCAGCGGTTTTATGCCGACAGTCGTCTTGTTCCTGTTCAAATCGCGGTTCGGGTGTCATACACACGATTAACTTCCCACCTGCTTCGACGGAAAAGGCTTCATCATGGTACGCGTTGATGTCGGCTGCGACCTGACTTACCGGGTTCGTTCCGACTCGGTCTTTCTGTTTCAGATCGTTGCCGCCCGCAACGAACACCAGCAGATCCACGCCGAAGAATTGCGTTTGACTCCGCCGTCAAAAGTGGAGCGATGTCAGATCGGGATCGACGGTAATCAACTGCAACGGGTCGTCGTCAGTTCCTGCGAGTTTCAGGTGTCGTATCGCGCGACGGTCGAACTGACGCCTCGGACACAAAACTCGAATGACATTGGCGAGTCGCTCGTTTCTCAGACGCCTGCGGAAGTTCTGACCTATCTGAATCCCAGTCGCTATTGCGAAAGCGATCTACTGTCCCGATTTGCCTTCGAAGAATTCGGCCACCTCTATCCAGGTTTCAGCCGGGTTCAGGCCATCTGCAATTGGGTCTTCGAGCAACTGGACTACACGCCGGGCAGCACCATTGCGACGACAACCGCTGCCGACGTGCTGCTGCAAAGAACCGGAGTGTGTCGCGACTACGCTCATCTGGCGATCGCGTTGTGTCGAGGAATCGGGATCCCCGCTAGATATGTTGCCGGCTATGCGCTGAACCTGCACCCTCCGGATTTCCACGGATTCATGGAAGCATTCCTGGATGGAAAATGGTACCTGTTCGACCCGACTCGACTGACATCAACCCTGGGGCTTGTCCGGGTCGGCACTGGTCGCGACGCGGCCGACGTCTCTGTTGCCACGATCACTGGCCTCGTTCAGTTGACTCAGCAGTCCGTGTGGGCCACCTCAGCCACAGACAACAATGCCCCCATCGACGACGGTTCCGGCACTAACGCGGTTTCAACCGTTTAAACCGCTTCGTGGCGTTGCACGCTGTTTCGTGGTTTCAAATTCACCGTTTCACCGTCGTCGCCACGGAATGTCAGCGTTGCTTTGATGTGGGACGCCATCGTCCGACTCCTCGTTGAATTTCCACAGGCTGCTTGCCTGCAGATTCTGGAGCGGTCGTTGCTGCCTTCGTCGTCGGAGCGGATTTACTCAACGGGTTGAGTATTGAGAACGACGCCGGACGAACCTGCCTGTCGGGTAACGGGATTCGGACGGTCTCACCGCGTGCTGTGCGAGCGGGTTCGACGCTACTGAGTTCGCTTTCCGGCGACGCCTCTGAGGTTGCTCTACTGGCCGAGACGTCGGGCGGGACAGCTGTCGCACTTGCTGTCTTCGCGCTTGCCACCGTCGCATTTGCAGTCGGGAAGTTGTTCCGGGCGACTTCCGGCTGCCGATCTGCCCTGCGTCGACCGGCGAAGAGGTTTGCGAATCTCGCACCCAGTAATCGCTCGACCAGTCCAGCGTCGGCCGTTTCCAGATCGGCGTCGATGTTCTGCGCGACATCGGTACCGGGGCTTGCGACGGGTTCCTGCAGCTTTCCTCGGCGGTCGGTATCAGGAATGTGTGGGACGATGTTGGCTCCGCCGTTGCCTGGTTCAGCATCTTCCGGTTCAGGCAGGTTATCCAGCGTTTCGTACCACAGGGCCGGCACATCCGGCGGCATTTCGACGGGGACTCCGGCCATTGCCGCATTAAGTGCGTCCTGAACGGATTCTTCGATCCAGAGTCCGTCGTCGTCGATGCGGATGATGCCGAGATCTCGCAGCAGCCTCATTCGACCGGCGTGATAGTTCAACCAGACGCTCATGAAGTTATTCTGCGAACTTCGCAGGTCGGAAAGTGCGGTCAACAGGTTGAGTGCCGCCGTCGGTCCGAACTGCGTAACCGGTTGGCCAGGCTGTGCCGGCGGCGTCGGTTTGTTGAAGTTCTCTCGCGTCTGATCAACTCGACGGATCGAAATCGCGACGGCCCGACGCTGGATTTCCAGATTGACCCGCAATTGCTCCAGCTCTCGCAGCAAGGTTCGCAATCCACGGTTCACGCCGTCTTCGTACTGGATCATCTGCCGGCGAGCCTGCTGGTAAAAAATCAACTGTTGCCGAAAGTCGTTCCGTTCAACTCGTCGGTTGAATGGCGTGTCGAATCTCAGGCCGGCCGAGACTGTCGTGTCGCGAGCCTGAAACTTCACCGAGTTGTCTCCGACCGTTCCCATTTCGCCGCTCAACACGACGTCGAGATTCGATTCGAGACGGTTTCCGTTGAATTCGATCAGCCGCCACGTGTCGACCAGCGCGGCTCGGTTGTTCATCCAGTCAAGGCGGTTGGAGCGGGCGATTTCCAGCGCTTCGGCTGGCGATAGCTCAATCGTTTCGATCGAAATCGATTCCAGCCGCGCGCGAGCTTCAATCAGCGTCAGCTCGCTGAGCAGATTCGTCATGTCAACGTTGAGCGAGATGATGGCTGAAACGGTCTCGGCACGGTTCTCTTCACTCAGTCCATCCTGAAGTGCCTGCAACGAAGCGGCAGTCTGGTTGAACTGTTCGGCCAGACGATTTCGATTGTTCTGGAGTTGTTCGACGTCGCGTTTCAGAAGTCGTTGTTCCGTCGGCGTCAATGTCTCAAGGCGAGCGGAGTTTGTTTCTTCGAGGCTGTCAATATTGGCCTGCGTGTCGATCAGCCGCTGATCAATGCGGGCTCGCAGCGTTTGCTGTTGCTGTAAGGTTGTCTGCAACTCGGCCACGGTCGGCAGAGTTTCCAGCTCTCCAAACCGGTCGACCAGAGTTGAAAGGTCCAACTGGATGTTCGCGATTTCGCGGTTCAGAAACTGAAACGGTGTGATCAACGATTCGTCCAGCACGATCGGCAGGTCCGGAGGCAGGCCCAGCGTGCCGGTTTTGAATCCGTCAAGTTGATTCTGAAGTCCGTTGCGAGCCTGCAGCAGGTTGGCGCGTTCGGTCTCAATGCTTTGTCGAAACTGGTCGACCTGGGCGATGTCGATCAGCCCGGCATCCAGATGCGCTTCCAGAAGCTGCAACGTTTGCTGCTGCGCGGCGAGGCTGGACTCGGTATTGCGAATCTGCTGGTTGGCCTGAAGCAGGCCGATGAAGCCTCCGACCTGACCGGCACCACCGCCCGCAAAACCCGAGCCGGTGACACCTGCTCCGCCCGCTCCGCTGCCGCCGCCTCCGTTGCCTCCACCAAAGCCGGTGGCGTCGCCGACTCCACCGAAGCCACCGGCTCCCTGACCGCTGAAGCCTGACAGCCCCGATCCGCCCGAAAAACCACCACGACGAGAAGGGCGAGTCGTTCCGTTTTCGCCAATCGCGATTTGTGTATAGAAACCCTGCCGGAAGTGCTCGAACGCTCGCATGTTGGCCAGCAATGTTCGCTCGGCAATCGTGAGCGTTTCTAACGCGATCTGTCGCCCGCCCGCTCGCAACAGCGGTTGCACGAGCGAGAAGTTGATTGCTGACGACGCAAAGTTGGTATCGCCCCCGGAGAAGGTCCAGACAAACGAGTTCGCAAATCCGACAACCAGCTCGCCAGCCGTCGCCATCCGACGGCGCAGTTGAATATTTGTCTGGGTGCCCACGTTGAACGCACTTCCGCTCGACGATTCACTGCCGGCAATGGTGGCAGTCGAGTTGTTGAAGAACGAGCGTCCTCCCGACCCGGTTCCCGCGCCGCCGAAGAACTGAGTGTCGAGGCGGAATCGCTCGGTGCTGACGTCAAGCGCGGAGAGGTACAGCGTTTCCACCGAATCCTGCCACGTTGTTGAGTGAATTTTCGCCAGCCGGACCGCGCCTTCAAGATCCAGGATCACCTGCCCCTGTTCATCGACCGGGACGTACTGGTTGAGCTGCTGTTTCCAGTCGGGATTCTCCAGGTCGGTGATGTCGCCGTTTTTGTGCCATTTGTCCCAGCCATTCTTGCCATCGACGTAGTGCATCAGCTCGTGTGATGCCGGATCGTCCGGCGGCATCGGCGGATTGACTTTGTCATACGCGTCGTGGAAGCGGCTGCGAGGGTCCATCTCGACGCTCTGAAACGGGACGTCCCATTCTGGAGTCGCCTTTTCTTCAATCAGACAGGCGACCTCTTCGTCCGCCTGGTCGCGGTACCACTCGCGCGAACACCCGGCGGCCAGCATCGCCACAAGGCAGGCGAACATCACCGGGATCCTCAGCCGGGCTAATGAGAAGTCCCGTACGTCAGCAGGTCTGCCAATCATCGCCTGTCGGCTGTTTCGCTGAAGTCTCACACCGTACCCCCCGGAAGCGGTGACCGAAAATGACACACCGACAGCGTCTCAGCGAGACGCCGTCCAGCTATGTCCCATCGACCGGGACCGGGTTCCGGCTTTAACGATATTACGGCTTGTGATGTTCTGCCTGCCGCCCGAAAGGCCAACATCTGCAAACCAGACTGCGACTGACGAAGTCGCTTGAACTTCGACATTCCAAAGCCTCCTTGCGGTTTCAGCCGCGCTGTCGACCGTTGACAACTCACAATCATCACCACAGATTTCGCACCCGTTGGGTATGAACAACTCGTGCTGCCCACTCGAAAAACAACTCCCCATCTTCCGTCGGAGAATGACACCGTGGACGCAACGGAAAAAGAACTGCTCGACCTCTCGCAACAACTGCTGAACTCAATCGATCAGCAGGACTGGGACGCGTACACGCGGCTGTGCGATCCGGAACTGACGGCCTTCGAACCCGAAGGCGTCGGCAACGTCATCAAGGGGATGGCCTTCCACAAGTTCTACTTCGACCTGGAATCAAGTGGTCTGCCAAAGCAGTCAAACATCAGCTCGCCACTGATTCGGATCATCGGCGATTGCGCCGTGATCACTTACATCCGAGTCTGCCAGCGCCTCAACGCCGATGGCGGAGTTCCTTCGGCGGCTTACGAGGAAACCCGCATCTGGGAAAAACAGAACGGCAAATGGAAGCACATCCATTTCCACCGATCGCCTCCGGGGAAGTAGGTGCACGGAAATTGTTTTCAGGGAGCCCCGTCCTGCCGACTGTCTGAAGTTGAGAATTCCTGCTTATTTTCTCGATCTGAATCGAAAAAGCTCATCTTGACCCGTTCTGGCGATCTGCGTAATTTCCGCGCTCAACCTGTCGGTGGGGTCGTTCTGGCTTCACTCACATCTCTCTGATTTTCCCTCCGAGTCGCTTCTACAGCTTCTCTAACTGCGACCGACACCGTCGGCGAATCAGTTTCGCAATTCGGCTGTCGACAATGCGGTCCCGTCCAGAATCTTGCGGAAAGGATTCCTATGAAACGCCTTGTTCTATCGATGGCGAGTGTTTGTGCTGTTTCACTCTTGAGTGGCTGTTGCGCGCCGCTGTGGACCCCGTTCGGAGGCTGTGGAGGCGGTTGTGCCACCGGCGGTTGCGGACCTGCCGGATGTCCTCCGGGGATTGGTTACAACCAGGGCGTCGGCACAATTCAAACCGGATATCCACAGGGACCGGTCGCCTATTCACCATACACGCAGCAGGTTGCATACCCGCAGATGATGCAGCCGACCATCGCGATGGATTCTCTGCCAACCTACCGCTGAGCAGTGCTCGTTCTGAAACTTTCAGGACACACTGGTCTGGCGATGCGACCACCAGCCGGCAGGCATGTCATTCCCTGCCGGCTTTTCTGCTGCGCTGATGGTTTTCGAGACAGACTGAATCGGATTTCGAAACCTTCTGCCGTCGATGGGGTTTGAAATTCTGAGGCGCCAGACAGTTGACCGTCCTGGCAATTCAGGACGTTGGATTGTTTCTGACTTGCCGCTGTTGATCGGAGAGCGAGAGGAATCGATCGATCCTGGCGTAGAATTCTGCGAGACTCTCCGCTTAAGAGTTAAGTCGGTCAGCAAATTCTCCCATCACCATTTCCTCATCTGGACCGGAATGTCTTCGGCGACTCACCAGATCGATCAGAACGCCTGGCTTCGCGACCCGGACGTGCAGCGCATGTTGCGGGTGCGGGATGACGATGAGGCTGCGTTCGGTGAACTTGTCGAGGCGTACCAGAATCGTCTGATCGGAATTTTCACACACGTCCTGCACGACAGCGCGTCGGCCGAGGATCTGGCCCAGGAAGCATTCCTGCGAGTCTATCGCGCGAGGCATCGCTACCAGCCGACGGCGAAGTTTGCGACATGGCTGTTTCGCATCGCGAATAATCTGGCAACGAATCGTCAGCGATCGGTGTCGCGTCGCAAAGAAGTTTCTTTGAGAGGATCCGACTCCGGTCCGCTGGGGGCTCGGCCTGAAGAGAATCTTGCCACAGACAAGTCTGCGCTGATGCCGACTCGCCAACTCGACAAGGAAGAGATGCGCGAGGTCGTGCGGCAGTCTCTGGACACGCTTAATGATCGGCAGCGGATGGCGCTGTTGCTCAACAAGTTTGAGCACATGAGTTACTCAGACATTGCTGCATCAATGGACCTTTCCGTTCAGGCCGTCAAGTCGCTGCTGACTCGCGCCCGTGAGAATCTGAGAGTGCAGCTTGAACCTTATCTCACCGGCTCGACCGATCAGGAATCGAAAAAAAACATTTAGGGTGGGCATGGCCACCAGAATCTGTCCCGTTGGCGAGCACTGCTCACCATCACTGATGACTTTGGTGGGCGGTGCCCACCTTGTGGGACTGTGTATTGGAAATCGCCTGTGTCGTCTGACAAAGAAAAAGAAGAACTCGTTGCTTACCTCGACGGTGAATTGCCGGACGAAGCGGCTTCGCGTATCGAAAAGTCACTTGTCGAAGATGCGTCTGTACGGCGCGATGTCGAACAACTGACGAAGACATTCGACCTGCTCGACCTGCTGCCGACGTCACAGGCATCGGACGGTTTTGCTGCGAAAACGCTCACCGCCATCCGAACTCAATTCAGCGAGCCAAAAGCTGAATCAACGGAGACCGCCGCGTTTTCCGGGAAGTCTCCGTTCAGCTATTCACGACTGGCAATTGTGTGGGGGATCCGCGCAGCAGCATTCTCTGGTTTGATGTTGGTGGCAATCGTCGGTTTCAACGGCGCGTTCAGGCAGAACAGCGAACCGATCGATGAAATTCTTACCGAGTTGCCAATCCTTCAACGGTTGGATGAGTACCAGGAAATTGGCGACGTTGAGTTTCTGAAATCTCTTAGCGAAAGCGGACTGTTCGATGAGCGGGACAAAGCTCCTCAAGACTGATTCGCCTTCCAGCAATGGCGATGCGGTCTCGAAACAACCAGATCGACTGCTCAGCTGGTTCAGCGGCAACCGCTGGTACCTCGTGGCGACGTTGCTGGTGTTAATCCTGGCCCGCTCCGAAGCGAAGTGGTCAGAAACGCCAGCGATGCAGCGTAACCGGAAGTCAATCGAAGAAATGTCCCGCGTTGAGCGTGACCGTTTGCGGTACAACCACGAGCAGTATCAAAAGTTGTCACGCCAGCAGTTGGAACGCGTGAGAACGATTCACGACGTCGCGCAGAAAGATTCTCAGTTTGACAGAACGATCTCTGAGTTCCATTCGTGGCTCGCGACATTATCGCTGACTGAGCGCGAAGAACTGCTCGCAACATCCAATGTCGAAGACCGTTTGCAAGCCATTCGCCGCTTGAAAGTGGAAGCCTCGGCTCCTTCCATTAATAAGGAATTCAAGCCCTCGTTCGATAACGCAACGAGAAATCAATTGACGAATCTGCGCGTCCCCCCACGTGACTACGAGCGGATGATGCGGGCTGCGGCGGAGTGGTCAGAACTTGAAGCCTCTCCAACAGCAAAGTCGCAACTGGGGCTGCTCGAACATCATTCGTTCGTGCTGGCCTCGATCATGGACAAAGTCCTTCCCGGCTGGAGAATGGCTGCGAGTCGATCGGGAAATCGGACGCGTCCTTTATTCCCGGATGAATTGCGTCTGGTCCTGCTGGAGCAATTGACCGATCCCAACATGAAGCGGGTGATTCAATCGCGGCCTCAGGCAACACAGAATATGATGGCAATGATGCTGCTTGCTCGCGGCCTGTTTGATGAGACGAACCGGGTTGCGCAGTCGCTTAACCCCACTGACGATGACCTGGAGCGAGTCCTTCGGAATCTTCCGGAAACACGCCGAAAGTTTATTGGCGATTTACCAGAAGAAATCGGAAACCGATACCTGCAACAGATGTGGGTGACCAGAAAACTCTCTCCTGATGCGGCAGACAGTCTTTCTAAACTCTCAAGTCTGTTCGAGAGGTTGTTGAACAGACCGCCCATCGGGCAAGGCACTGGCATCGCGCCGAACCGTCAACGATTTGATGCGGGTGGGGTTCGGCCAGCTGATCGCCCCGATGGTAAAAGACGGTGAGAAATTGATGGCTGTTTTTACCAGGGAAACACCTTCACCTGGTAGACCACCAGTAATCGGCCTCGACGAATTCTGATCTGACAAAGAACCACATGAAGCGACTCAATCAGCTCTTCCAGATTGAAGCACGAGGCACCTCCGTTTCGACGGAACTTCGCGGCGGCGTTGCGACTTTCCTGACGATGGCCTACATCGTGGTCGCCAACCCGGCGATTCTGAGTGCCGCAGGAGTTCCAACTCAGCCAGCAATTATCTGTACGGCACTGGCTGCCGGCATCTGCTGCATCGTCATGGGGCTGGTTGCCAACTTCCCGTTGGCTTTAGCCAGCGGCATGGGGCTTAACGCTTTCATTGCGTTCACGGCAGTTCCGGCGATGGGCTCCTGGCAGGCAGCGATGGGGCTGGTCGTGCTTGACGGTCTGATCATTCTCGCGCTTGTCGCGGCGGGTCTGCGTGAAGCAATGCTGGATGCCATTCCGATCGATCTTCGCCGCGCGATGGCCGCCGGCATTGGACTGTTCGTTGCGTTGATCGGGTGCGTCAACGCAGGCATTGTGACTTCTTCGGGGATGCCTGTTCCGCCGATCAAACCTGGATCGTTCAGTGATCCGACTGTTCTGATCACACTCGGCGGTGTCGTGCTGACGGGAGTTTTGTTAGCTCGAAGAATTCCCGGAGCCATCCTCATTGGAATCGCCGTTTGCGGCGTGGCTTTGCACTTTGTCACAGGTTCAGAAATCACCCCGTCAGATGCCGCGGAGTCAGTACCACTGTTTTCCGTACCGACTCTGAGTGACGTGATGCAACTGATTGGCCAGGCGGATGTCATCGCGGCTGTGCAGTTCAGGTTTTTGCCGTTGCTGCTGACTCTTCTGATGGTCGACTTTTTCGACACACTGGGAACGGTGACGGCGATCGGCGACCAGGCTGATCTGAAAGACGACCGGAACCGGATTATCGGTTTACGAAGAATTCTGGCGGTCGATTCCGCTAGCGCAGCGATTGGCGGTTTCTTCGGAGTCAGTTCAGTGACGAGTTACGTCGAATCCGCGTCCGGTGTTTCAGAAGGAGCACGAACAGGACTGCACTCGGTCGTCGTCGGGGTTCTGTTTCTGTTGTGCGTCTTCGCGGCTCCGCTGGCGGCGACGCTGCCCGCGGCGGCAACGGCGCCGGCACTGATCGTCGTCGGCTTTCTGATGGCCGAGTCGATTACGAAAATCGACTTCACAAAGCTGGACACCGGCGTTCCGGCCTTTGTCACGCTGCTACTGATTCCGCTGACGTATTCGATCTCTCACGGAATCGGTTACGGACTACTGACGTTTGTGGCCATGCGAATTGTCAACCTGCGGATTCGGGAAGTGCATCCATTGCTGTACGGCGCGGCTGTGGTTTTCGCTGTTGCCTTCATCTGGGCCGATTGATTGATAAAACCAGTCAGACAATTAAACACGCAAGGTTACGAAGTCGCAAAGTGCTGGCGTCATCGCTTTGAGCGACTTCTCGTGAACGCACGGGTTTTAATCGTGAGAGATGAAAACGGTACCTGGCTGTGTTTACGGCCACGGCCTGTACCGGTCACACGAATGGTCGGTATTCCAAACCGAATGTTGTTGCTACAGCCTGATTTCTAACTGTTCCGTCATGAATGTTGATGGCATGTTCGATTCCGGGATCGTTGACAGCCGCTGACGCCAGCCCGTTGTCGGCAATCAGCAGAACGTAGGGCAGTGTCACGTTGCACAGCGCATAGGTGCTTGTTCGTCCGACAGCTCCGGGCATGTTCGTCACACAGTAATGCACGATACCATCGACGATATAGGTCGGCTGCGAATGCGTTGTGGGGCGACTGCTCTCGGTACAGCCGCCCTGGTCGATACACACATCGACGATGACAGCTCCGGGTTTCATCAGCGAGAGGTCTTTCTTTGTGATTAGCTGAGGGGCTCGTGCGCCTTCGACCAGTACTGCTCCGATAACGAGGTCTGCTTGCCGCAGCTGTTCGCGGATGGTGTGTCGATCGCTGAACAGCGTGTTGACATTCGCCGGCATGATGTCTTCCAGATACCGGAGCCGGTCGACGCTGATATCAAGAATGGCGACGTCTGCCTGGAAGCCAGCCGCGATCTGAGCCGCGTTCTTACCAACAACTCCGCCGCCCAGTACGACGATATGAGCCGGCAACACTCCGGGCACGCCTCCGAGTAGAATTCCCCGCCCTTCCTGTGGTCGTTCCAGAAATCTGGCACCTTCCTGGATGCTCATGCGTCCGGCGACTTCACTCATTGGAGTGAGCAGTGGCAAGTCTCCCTTGCGGCCCCTCAGTGTTTCGTAAGCAACGGCAGTTGCTTGAGAACTGAGCATTGCCCGGGTCAGTTCTTCGCTCGCCGCGAAGTGGAAGTAGGTGAAAATGACCTGGCCGGGACGAATCATCGGCCATTCAGACGGCAACGGCTCCTTAACTTTGACAATCAGGTTCGCCCGAGAAAATACGGAAATCGAGTCCGGAACAATTTCGGCTCCGTGATCCTGGTACTGCTGGTCGTCGATTCCGCTGCCAAGTCCTGCTCCGGATTGAACAAGCACCTGGTGGCCGCGACGAGTCAGTTCTTCCACACCGACCGGCAGCATGGCGACACGGTATTCGTCGCTCTTGATCTCCGACGGAACTCCAACGACTGACATTGACGTAGCTCCCATTGAAACAGGCAACTCTTCTGGGGGTAATGTTGATTACGCGGCGGCGTCTTCTCCATCAAGTCGCAACGTGAGGCACTTGGCACTTCCGCCTGCCTTCACGAATTCGCTCAGTGGTGTGTCGATTGCTTCGATTCCGTGGGATCTTAGTTCGTCAGCCAGGATCGGACAGCCGGAATTGGTGACGACGTGCTTTCCGATGACGACGGCGTTGGCCGCAAATTCGACCGCCTCGATTTCACTCAGTGTGATCAGGTCGGGAATCATCGAACGAATTACCTGCTGACCGTACTCGTCGAACGCGGTGGGAAACCAGATCGCCGTTTCGCTGGTGACCGGGCAGAAGCATGTATCGAGGTGGTAAAACCGGCTGTCGACCAGTTCCAGAGGAATAACCTGCCGACCGATCTGTCTGGCCACTTCCTGGAGGCTTTTGGCTGTGCTGCGAATTCGATAGCCGCCAAAGAGAGTTTCGCCACAGAACAGTGCATCGCCAGCGCCCTCGAAGAAAAGTCCGTCGGGTAACTCGACGACCTCGAAACCCTGCTTCTGAAGGCTCGACTGAAAATGTTGCTCTTCTCCCTGCCGCTGCTGATGTCGAAAAGATGAAAGAATCGATCGGTTGCGAAAGATCATGGCCGCGTTTGCGGTAAATACCAGATCGGGCAGCCCTGGTTGCGGGTCGACAAGTTCGATCGTCGCTCCCAGAGACTTCAGAATGCTCACCAGAGACTCCCATTGTTTGGTCGCGAGTTCATGATCAACCTGACGCTCCTGATTCATCCACGGATTGATTTCGTACTCGACGCCGAAAAACTGCGGAGCACACATCAGGATGCGAGCCGAAGATTCTCCTTCGGTTGCTTTGCCCGAGACTGGTTCAGGACCGGTCATGGAGTCTGCTCCTGTCGGCGTACTTCCTCGACGAGGGCTCTCAGGAATGGTTCGATATCCGTCACGATGGGAATCGTCTGGGACGAGCCTCGATCACTGAGCTTGATCACGGTTGACGGATTGATATCCACACAGACGACTCGCACGCTGGCTGGGAGCAGGTTTCCCACGGCAACCGAATGCAGCATGGTTGCCAGCATCACGCAGAACGTGACGTCCTGGACTTCGTGGCGCATCTGGCGTTGAGCATCCAGGCAGTCCGTGATGACTTCTGGCAGAGGGCCGTCGTCACGAATGCTGCCTGCCAGCAGAAAGGGAACGCCACTGGTGACGCAGGCGTGCATAATGCCCGACTTGAGCACGCCCTGGGCAACGGCATCGGCGATCCCTCCGCATCGGCGAATCGTGTTGATTGAGCGGAGGTGATGCTCGTGTCCGGCCGCGACAACTTCACCCTGCTCCAGGTTGATCCCCAGACTGGTGCCGTACAGCGAGTTCTCGATGTCGTGCGTCGCCAGGGCGTTACCGGCGAACAGTTTGTGAACGTAACCGTCGCGGATCAACGAGCACAGGTGCTGAACACTGTCGGTGTGGACGATTGCTGGTCCGCCTACGATCAGCGTCTTTCCACCGTTCCGTTTGTTCTCGACCATCCATTCGGCAACGCGCCGAGCGGCCACTCGTTTTGGTTTCTCCGAGGAAACCGCGCTGTCCATGAATTCGAAGCCTGACCCTCGCTCGACCCTCAGCTCGGAAGTCACTCGCACGCCGACATGCCCGACGATGATCAGATCCCCCTGGCGGACGTCTACCATCGGAATGCAGCGTGCTGATCGTTGGTCGGCCTTGACGACAATGCCGCAATCCATTTCCTGCATGTCAACGGGGAACCACTCGCCGTTGAGCCGGACTTCGGTGGTTCTGTTGGTTGAGCTGTAAAAACCCTCGGGGAAGGCGCCATTCATGTCAGCTTTCACAAGTCGGCAGTCGTCGCTGGAAACCCGCACCGCTCCGTGGTCACTGATCACAGCCAGAATTCGATCCAGTTCGGGTTGTGAGCCAGCCGACACCTGAATCCTCGCGTAACTGGCATCTTTGCGCTGCTGGCCGACGGTCAGCTCCTGAATTCGAAAAATGCCGCCTCGATGAGTGATACAGTCCAGCACCTTCGGCAACAGCAGACTGTCGATGATGTGTCCGGAAAGTTCGACATCTTCACTGACAGCAGCGGCATGAGCAGATGAACGGTGAGTATCACTGGTAAGATTCAGTGACTTCGGTTCCTGTTCAGTCATGGGCGACTCCTCATTCCTTCAGTGATTGACTCGTTCCTTCAGGCATTAATCTCAGACACTAAGTTGTCAGACCTGTTGAGAAAGTTGTTCGGCCAGGCGGGACAGTGCCGAGCTGAAATCGTCAGAGCGAAGGTGTGTGTGCTGGCCGTGAGTGCTCCGGCAACGCGGGTTTTGCCTGGGGCAGGCCCGATTTCAGAACCTGGTTCGTTTGCCGATGTGCCAGCTTTCCGACGGGTGGTTCGAGCATTGTCTCGTTGAGCCTTTTTCAGGTTTTGCTGAGAAGGTGACATGGGACGCTCGCTTTCTGACCCGACTTATACGCTGAAACAGAAACGAACAACTGATGACCTGCGTGTCTGATGTCGTTTGAATTGAGTTTCTCCAAACCGGATATTCCTGGCAGCGGCAGGCGTGCAATCGAAGTACGCAGCATTCAGAGATCACTTATATTGTCTCTGCGAAACCAGCCTGGGTGACAGATCAGTTTCGGCGCGGTTAAAGAACGTCGAAGTACGCAGCATTCAGAGGTCACTTATATTGTCTCTGCGAAACCAACCTGGGTGACAGATCAGTTTCGGCGCGGTTAAAGAACGTCGGAGACACTGCTTCATCGGTCTTATCTTCGTGGCGAACGGTTTTGACGTGTGGATAGACTGACCACTTAATTCTGATGTCTTCGGTAAGTCTCTTTCGCTCTGTGCCCTGCCTTTTGGATGTCCAGCTTTTTCCGGAAATGCGAGTTCATCTCATGTCCCGAATTTCCACAGTGATCCTGCTGCTGTTTGCGTTGTCGCCTCTCTGTCGACAGTCGGTTGGTGCTGAAATTTCCTTCGAAAATGAAATTGTTCCACTCCTTCAGAAATACTGTGTGAAGTGTCATCGTGGTGGGAAACCGAAGGGCGATTTCGACATCACTCATTTCAAAACCGTCGAGCAGATTAAGAGGGCCCGCGGAGAGTGGCGTCAGGTTCTGCTTGTCGTCAGCGAAAACGAAATGCCGCCAGACGATCCGCTGCCTTCGACCGCTGAGCGTCAGAAACTGATCGACTGGCTGGAAGACGTCACGAAAATCGACTGGTCGAAGGTCAGGAATCCCGGCCACGTGACCATCCCGCGTCTGACACGCGACGAATACAACAACACGATGCGCGATCTGCTGGGAGTCGATCTGCGCCCCGGATCAAGATTTTCAGAGGACGGTGAAGGCAGCAGCGGCTTCAACACCGACCGCGATGCTCTGTTCGTGACGCCAGCTCAGTTGGAGAAGTATTTCGAAGCCGCCGAGCGAGCACTCGACGGTCTCATCGCGTTGCGACACGAGCCGATGAAGCGGCACCTTGAAGCCGAAGCGATGTTCATGACTGAGACGAAGGAAACGCCCAAACCATTTGGCGACGACTTCCTCGGCTTTGTCATCAACCGCGGTCAGATGACGCTTTACGAATCGGTGAAATTTCCAGCCGACGGCTACTACGAATTCCGTATTCGAGCGCGCAGTACTGCCGGCCCGACCGGAACAAGACTCCGCATCAATGATGTCACGCAGGGCGACCTCATCGTTCCCCGGCAAGCGCCTGCTGAGTACACGCTGACGGCTTTCGTGGAAAAGGGCAGCCATCAGGTGGCGTGGAATATTCAGATCCCGACTGCTGATCAGCTTGCTGTGGCACTGGAAGAAATTCAGCAACGGCCTGGGGCCACAAGTTCGATAGAGAGAGAGCCGACTGAGCCAGTCTCGCCGCAGAAGGAGACGGCGTCGGAAAAACCTCGGGAGTACACGAAGCTCCCGAAGAACGCCAACACGATCATCAACGTCGAGTCGACAAAGAATCATCCTCGCTATCCGGCAAAGGGTGACGAGTCGAAAGAAATTGCGGCGCTGATTAGGAAGCTCGATTCTGCAGCACTCGGTCTGCAACGCCCGTACGAATGGCTGCGTCTGCATGGTGTCGACGGAGAACCGAGTCAGCTCGACCGGTTCACCGGATACATCGAAGATCGAATCAAGACCTACGACCAGGCAAAGACCGAACTCGCCACTGCGTTGAATATTTCCAAAGAAGAATTCAACCGGCAGTACGGAAACGCCGACCGACTCGCTGACAACAAACGCCTGCTCAACCAGGTTGCCGAGACGGTCGCTGAATTTCGCAGGAAACGGAAACAGCCGGCAAAGCCGAAGGCGGATGAAAGTCAGAAGCCCGGCAGTGTCCACATTGACTGGGTCGAAATAACGGGGCCGGTCAGCCATCCGTCAGACAGTTCTTCCGGTGATGACCAATTGGCGGTGCGACCGGGATCTCGGATTTTCGTCGTCGAGCCAGGAAACGGAGTCTCCGAGTCAGAAGCCGCGTCGCAAGTTATTGAAAACTTCGTACGACTGGCATTCCGCCGTCCCGCCGAACGTTCGGATGTTGCACGTTTCGCTTCGCTCTACGAAAAGTCGAAAGGGCAGGGCGACAGCTTCGAGCGGTCGCTACGACTGGCTTTGACCGCCGTACTTGTCTCACCAAAGTTTCTCTACCGGATCGAACTCGGTCCCGGCGATGACGAGTTCCAGCTCGACGATTACCAGCTGGCGTCCCGCCTGTCGTATTTTCTCTGGATGTCGATGCCCGACGACGAACTTTTTCAACTGGCCGGTCAGAAGGAGCTACGAAAACCCGACGTCCTGCGGCAGCAGGTCGGCCGACTGTTGGCTGATCCGCGATCGCTGACATTTGCTGAAACGTTCACCGGGCAGTGGCTTGGCTTTACGGCACTCGGTAACAGCGTGATTCCGGATGCGAAAAAGTTTCCGCAGTTCACTGCCGAACTGGCGATGGCCATGAAGCAGGAAACGGCCATCACGTTTCGTGCTCTGCTGAAAGAGGACCGCAGCGTCCTGGAGTTGCTCGATTCCGACGAGACCTGGCTGAACTCAACGCTTGCGATGCACTACGGAATTGAAGGAGTGCGTGGCGACGAGTTTGTCCGCGTCTCGCTGACTGATCGAACTCGCGGCGGACTGCTCGGAATGGGCAGCGTATTAACGGCGACTTCCAGCCCGACGCGCACCAGCCCGGTCGTGCGTGGCAAGTGGGTGCTTGAAACTCTGCTGGGACGAGAGTTGCCGGAGCCTCCCGCCGACGCTGGCGAGCTGCCCGGTGATGCTGGCGAAGCTCGCACTCTCCGCGAAGAACTTGCGATGCACCGACGTAACCCAACCTGCGCCGTCTGTCACGACAAGATCGATCCGATCGGCTTCGGCCTCGGAAACTTCGACGCCATCGGACGCTTCCGCACGAAGCAGGCCGGGAAACCAATCGATGCCACGGGAGAACTGCCCGGCGGAATCACTTTCGATGGTCCAGTCGAGTTGAAAGCTTTTCTGGTCGCCGAACGAAAGACCGAGTTTACTCGCAACCTGACGCGAAGACTGCTGAGCTTCGCCCTCGGTCGCGAGCTGCAATACTTTGACGAGCCAGCCGTCGAGAAAATCGTCGCGGCGGTCGAGTCCAGGTCCTACAGCAGTCGGGAGTTGCTGAACCAGATAGTTCTCAGTTACCCGTTTCAGTATCAGACAGGGAGGGTGCCGTCAGAAACGGTGAACCTCAACTGAAATTGCCGCCGTTGCTTTTGCCGATCTGCGTTTGTCTGTGTCGATCTAAGGCTGAAGATTTCGGTTCGAAAGGCCAGCAGATCGTAATCTTTGACCGGTTTCACAGTCGGACAAGTGCGCAGAGTTTAGCTTCAGCCATATTTAGAATTGGAAACGAATCTTGCTTCTGTGGCCCACCAACTGCCGATTCTGTACTCTGAGAACTCTTACCGACCTGCCTGAAATTTTCATCGCTACCGTTGCGGCAACCCCGCCGGAATTCAAAGTCGGAGACTCGTCCCATGTTGAACCGCTGGAACATCTCTCGCCGAACCGCTTTGAAGGGGTTGGGAGCGAGCCTCGCCCTTCCGCAGTTGGATATTATGAGTCATGCTGCAAAGGCCGGTGAAGTCGCAGGTCCGCCGTTGCGATTTCTGGCGGTTTTCCAGCCGAACGGCGTTTATCCCAAAGCGTGGGATGTCACCGGCGAAGGCAGCGACTTCGAACTGTCGCCCATTCTGGAACCGCTCGCGCCGGTGAAAGACGATCTGGTCGTGGTGTCGCATCTTGATAATGTCGGGACCAATGGGCACGTTCAGATGACCGGTTCGTTTCTGACTGGCGTCGCGATGAACGGAAACCGACATGCTCAGTCGCTCGACCAGATGATGGCGAAGAAGGTCGGAGTCCACACTAGTGCTTCGTCAGAGCAAAATCTTTGGGTAGATGGATTTGAGTTTGCAGCGGG
>CAXBME010000047.1:0-36333 GCA_963976765.1 uncultured Planctomycetaceae bacterium | reverse complement strand
CACCACAAAGAAAAGACCGTTTCTCAGGGTCTCCAACCAGGTTGTCAAAGAACAACAACAGCGTCACCGGCATTCGGTGTTGCTGTCGTGGGCGGGATTCTGCCGAGGCCCCATCAGAGTGTCAAGCTACTGAAACAAGAATCTGACACAATTTTGAATTTGCCCGGAAACGCCCGACACTTCCCAGCTGTGATTCAAAAACAAATGCTGGGAACCCCAGTGTTCGGCGTACTGATCAGCGGAACTTGAGAGTTTCTCTTGCGAACTTTGCTGAGTTGCTCAAAGTCACACCTGGCTGCCACATGAGATGCGGAGGGCGTAAACGGCGGACATCACCTTTCCGATGGAACTACACCGGTTCCTCGACGTTGTTGCGAAAGCCTTTTGATGTAGTCTTCATAGGCTTTTCGATGCGAACGTGGGGCCGGCAGACGGCGCTCTGAGAAGTTGTTGGTGGATTTCTGATTGTCGACGTTTCCTGACCGTTCTCGGCCTGTTGATTCCAGATCGACGTTGCGAAGCACTTCTTCAAACTGACGACGACGTGCCTCGGCAGCCGGATCGCCCGATTTTGGCTGAGCAAGCTGTCGCTCGAGTCGGTCAGCAAACCGCTGCATATCCTGTTCGGTCCATCCAAGTTTCTTGAGAAGTTCTGGATCAACGTCTCCACGCTCAAGCTCGTCTTTCAGACGCTTCAACACCATGTTTGAAGCCTTCAACTTGTCATCGAGATTTGCCTCGTCTGCTCCCGTCAAATTCGGATCAGTCGGGTTGGCGCCAGAGTCTGGTCGCTGAACCGCTTCATCAAGGTTTGCTTCGTCGTCAGGATTCGCCACGGCATCCCCACCAGAGTCCGAATTTCCGCTCGGCTTCGAACCAGTGCTTTGTCCAGGTTTTCCGCCCGGCTTCTGGCTCTGTCCGTCACCGGGCGAGCCATTTCCTGACTCACCGCTTGCTGAATCCCCTTCGCCAGGCTTTCCCGCTTTGTCGGGGGAATCGCCACCGGCAGGTTTCCCACTCTTCGCGTCGCCGGATTTCTGATCGCCGCTGACCTCGGAACCAACCTTGCCGGTTTCTGATCCGTCTCCATCGGCAGTTTTTTCACCAGGCTTACCTTCAGTCCTGCCTTTCGGATCCCCCCCCTGCCCGGTCGCCGGCTTATCTGCTGAAGACTCCCCGACCTTGTCGCTCGCCGAACCATCCCCCGGCTTCCCACCATCGTTGTCGGCAGGTTTGGACGATCCGTTGCCCGGCGGCTGGTCTTTCGACTCTCCGCCGGCGCCACTCTTCGGTCCGTTTTCCGTGGGTGACTTTCCATTCGATCCGTCCTTAGAGGGAGACGACTCACCTGAGTTGCCGTTCTTGTCAGTTGAGTCGCTGCCTCCAGATTTATCCGGCTGACCGCCTTTGCTCGCATCCCCCGGCTCAGACTTGCCTGCATCACCCCGTCCAGAAGGCTTGCTGCCGTCTCTGTTGTCCAGGTTCTTGACAGGCTCGCCCGGTTTCCCGCCATCCGAAGGATCGCCTGACGTTTCACTGCTGGGCGAGGCTTTCGGATCGTCACTGCTGTCTGAGCCGTCACTTGTCTTTGAGTTTCCTGAATCCGGCATCCCCGAAGATCCGCCTGGCGGGTCTGTCGACGAGTCGTCCTGCGACCTGCCTGTTCTGGAAGAATCATCGCCATCTCTACTCTTGTTTGACTCGCCGGACGATTCTGTATTTTCGTTGCCTTTCGGTGGTTTACTTCCATCGTCGCCCGGCATGCCATCTTCTTCAGCAGAGTTCCCGCCTGACTTCTCCGGGGACGTGCCACCTTTCGGCTTTTCACTCGCGTTTCTGTCTTTCGTGTCGTTCGAATTCGGCGCTGACGACTCAGAAGCTTCGTCCTTTTCTCCTGATGTAACACTGGGCGAATCTGACTTATCACTGTCCGGTTGATCTTTCGGAGACTGATTTAAACCGCCGTCTCCCTCTTTGCCTTCGTCGTTCCGGCCTGCGTCCTGAGAGGGATCCGATTTCGAGTCGCGGTTCTGCTTGAGCAACTCCTTGAGAATCTCGTCGTCCTGCGAACCGTCGTTGCTGACAGGTTTTTGAGGCCCCGACTCGCCTTTCTTTCCTTCCGGCTTCGACTCAGTTCCGCGACGTTCTGTCCCATTTCCGTTGTCTCCATCGCTGGATTTGTCACCGCCCGACCTGCCTGTCTCGTCACCTTTGTTTTTGCCGTCGTTGCCATTCGAGTTGGAATCCGAATCGCCGCCGCCCTTGCCGCCATCTTTCGATTCTTCACCGTTCGGATTCTTCTCGTCTGGCGAATTCTCTTCCGGCTGTAGTTCGTCTTTTTTTGATTGCAGATCATTGGAGCCAGCCGGATCGTCCATCTTTGCATCTGGTTCACGATCCTGCATACCGGAATCTGCATCGCTGACCGACTGGTCGACGTTGCCTGATCGCTGTTCAAGTTCGTCGAGCTTTTCCTCAGCACGATGCTTGTCGCGTTCAAGCTGTTCCTGAGCCACTTTTTCGGAAACCGGAGCCTTGATCAGAAACTTCAGCCGAGGAGTTTCGCTGCGATTTTCATCGAGCAATGTGCGAGTCGACGTCTCGACTCGTCGATTGTCGTGAGCTTCCGCCCACCAGGTAATCACGTCGCCGGGTTTCACATTGAGTTCGGCAATTTTCAATTCGTGGAGAACCCGCTGCTCGACATCGGCCCCCTTGTAGATCGATCGATCAGTCAGAAACTGAGCTCCGTTTTTCATACGAAGCACGACTCGGCTTAATCGAAAGTCCGGATCGCTGGCATGAATCAACAGCGGGACGACGGCGTTTGCAGCGACTTCCAGATCTCCGCCCGGTTGAAGTATCGAAACATCCGGCTTCTGGTCAGCCTCAATCTGAATCGAATGAACCACCGGGGTGGGGTCCGTCACGCCTTCTCTGGTTCGACACTGGACTCGGTAAAACTTCGGGTACGTCCCGTCGTCTCGAATGATCGGCTGCCACAGACCAGACAGGCTCGTCCCGTCGCTGCCGACTTTCATTCGAATTTCTTCGCACCGTGCGGGAAACTCGGCCTCGTCCGAAAACTGCAGCTTTGCTGATTCAACGACCATATTTGCTGTCGCGTGGATCTCGACCTTTGTCCCTTCCCAGGTGTCGATGTTCGATCCGACGGCACGCTCAGGCGGAAGTTCCATGTAGTCAGGAAACGAGTAACGCACCTCGTCGACAATCGCCGACGGCGGCTGTGAAACCGTCACGTGGTATGTTTGCGTTGATGCGTCGCCGGCGGCGATTCGGTACGTGAGTCCCTGCAGCAGTCCTTCGCCGCGGTAGCCTTTCAAAATACATTGATAGCGTTTCAGACCGGCTTCGACTTCGCGCATCGGCACGGCTTCGTCGACAAACTGCTGATCGGCCGTCGTAAAGAACAAAGTGACCTTCTCAGGCACTTCGCCAGCCAGGTCAGTTGTCACTGTCAGAAACTCACGAGCCAGAACTCTCGTGTCGCCGGGGTCGACACTCAGGAATGCCGTCTGAGTCGAAACCGAAACGTCGGAACTTGGAGCAAAAATTCGGACGATCGACGGCCAGACTTTTTTTGGCGAAACGATCGAGTAAGCACTGAAGAGAACGACCGCCGCCAGCAGCGCATACGAAAGTCGAAGCAGCGTACTGCGGTCAATGGCGTCTTCAACTTCTGTGTGAGACAACGTCACCGCTGCCCGCTTTTCCATCGAGTCGATAATTGCCGGAGCGACTTCGCGCCGCGCCGAGCGAAGATCGACATAGTTCAGCAGTGTGCTCTTCAGCTCGGGCGATGCCTCTTCCAGTGCCTTCGCCGCGTACAGGGAATTCACGCGTCGAAAACACGGCCAGACAACCTTCCAGCCAATCCATACCAGAGTGCCCACCAGCAGCCCAACCAGCAGCACGGCCCGCATGGCATTGCCGAAACCACCGGTCACTACCCAGTGATCAAGGACGACAAATACCAGCAGGTAGCTGATAACAAAGACGGCTGCGCCACAAACTGCGGTGAAGATATCTGTCGAGCGAATGCCCGTCTGCGTCTTCCGAAGCTGATACGAGATGTACTCGTCAAACTCCGCATACGCTTTCTTCTTTTTTGCCTGATGGCGATCGAGCGTCGTGGACATAAAACATCCTGCCCGTTGAGTGGCTTCATCGGGCAAATTCTGCCACCCGATGACAAAGTCAGATCAAACCGCGTTTCATCTTACTCTTGATCGGCGGATGACACGAGCAGTTTGTGTCGATCAGGCAGAGCAGTCAAAGACTGACGCGTCGCAGGGGGAAGATGTCGACCGTAACGCCTTCACTGAACAACACGTGGTCCGGTTGTCCGGAAACCGGTACTTCTGCCGCCGACGCTAACGTCTGACGGCATGACACGACTTTTGCCGACCGTAGCGGATAGGGCGAGTGATGCACCCTGCCCCGCAGCAGCCGGCCGCGATGATCGCTCGCGTAGAGCACGTACCGCTCGGCCAGAAAGTGTTCGAGCGTCCCCGGTTCAACACTGGTCCCCGGCTCCGGATTCAACGATCCGCCGATCTCCGCCGCAATTTCAACTTCCGCGCGACGAGGCGAACGGGAATCGAGCCGCTGGCTCGAATACCGCACGTTATTTCCGTCGCGAACCAGCTCCATGTCTGCATAGAAATAGTTGAGATGCCATTTCCAGCGCGCCACTTCAACGACCGCTCGACAGGCCGCGTCGAGACTGACGAACCACACACCTGGATCGCGACCGTGAAAATGAACGTACGTTCGAAGGTTCGTTTCGTGAAACTCCGAAACGTACGGCAACGCCGGAAACCACGCGGGCCGAACTCCCGACATGTGAAACGGCACCAGCCCGAGCCAGGCTTCCCCGTCAAACGTGTCAATCTCCAGTTCTCGCGGAATCAATGGTCGCAACAAGTCAACCGGTACTCGCCAGTGAGCGAAAAGCAGATCCGACCAGCATTGATACCCGGCCACTCGTTCATTCGGTCGTCGAACCTGCCCAGGTTTGTCGATGTCGACGCCCATCTTCATAAAAGAACCAGCTTCACTACACAGTGCATTACCAGAACCAGCAGCCAGATTGTTCATCACAGATCTCCTTGCTTTGTCGTCAGCAAAGAAACCGCCAACTGTTTCGAGTCTTAACACCTGATTTCATTCGAAACGAGTGTCGACGACATGCCTCATTAAAATGACACTGACGAAGATGATTTTCGAAACCATTCGACAAGCGTCGCATCCAACGTAGAATCACATTTGTTTTCGCTGAAGTGACGTCAGGTTTCCAACGCGGTGATCGAAGGCTGTTTCGCGAATAATGTCCCCTCCCGGAGTTTGTCTCCGAATCTTTAGAAGAGCGAGTTCACCATGAAATCGATCATCCGCAAGCTGACCCTGGCGTCTGTGTTTGCAGCAGCCAGTAGCGTCGGCGCCTTCGCTCAGGACGAACCGGCTGCCGAACCAGCCCAGGCACCGCCACCTGTCGAAAGCCCTCCCCCCGCTGTTGAGCCACCTGCACCGGTCGCTGAAAGTCCTCCGCCAGTGATTGAAAGTCCTTCGCAGCCGGTCGTCGAAAGTCCAGCACCGCAGCCAGCCGAACCATTGCCGCCTCCCGCTGCGGCTGTTTCAGCGGAGCCAGCGGAAGTTTCACAACCCGCTCGTCCCACTGACTCACCACCAGCCGGAAACAGTCAACGAGGCGACAGACCAACTCGCGAGAATTCAGTTCCCGACGCCGGTCGAGATGGAAATCGAGGAACTCCCAACGTGGACGAAGCCTCTCCTGCGGCTGGCGCTGTCGCTGAAGCAGGACGCCCCGGACGCGGACCGGGACCGGATCGACCGTCACCGGGCGGTTCGCCACAACGCGACTCTGGACAACGCGACTCTGGACAACGCGACTCTGGACGACGGGACAGCGGACAGCGCGATGATGGACGACGGGACAGCGGGCAGCGGTCGCAACTCGGAATCAGCATCGGCCCCGGCGGCGTGCAGGTTTTTCGAGGAAATCCAGGAATTGGTCCCGGCTTTGGCGGCTCATCCCGCAACTACAACGGCTTGAATCGAGGCTACGGGCCGGGATATGGCTACTCGTCACCGTTTTATCAGAACCGTGGCTGGGGCATCGCGATCGACACTCGCCCGCAGGTGGTTGTTCCATCGGGGCCGGTCATCGTGACGCAACCGCAGTCTTTGCAGCCAACCGCTCCGCAACCGCCAGAAGAGCCGCCCGTCCCGACTGCCGATCAGCTGGCCGGAATGCCGGGAGTTGAATTACGAGGTCTGCTGTTATTCGCAGTCGATCGACTCGACGAGCAGCTTGACGGACTATCAACCGGCAATGGCTGGAAATCGTTCCTGAAAACAGACGAGTTGCGACAGGCCGTTCCTCCGCCAACGCTCGCACCGCTGCCACCGGAATCCGGCGCCGTTGCGCCGAGCGACGTCGAGCCGCTCATGCCAGAACCCGTCCAACTTCGTCTGGCCGGAATTTTGAAAACCTACGAAAGAGTTCAGCAGAACTCCGAGTACCGCCAGATCAGCCGGCTCTGGGGATTCCAGACAACGCATCTTGTGTTGAGAGAACTGCTCGTTCCACCGACTCAGAGGCTTCAGAAGCAGTTCACACTCTCGGTCGAGTTGCTCGAAGAGGAATTGCAGCAGTTTGAAACGGGATCGCGCTGGACGTCGCATCTCAAACTCGACGATGCCAGACGAATCGCCTCAATCCGAGCGGAAAACATTTCAGCGACGGATCGAAAGGATCTCCAAACGATCATTTCGGTATTCGACTCTGTCGCCGCCGAACCATCGTACCGAATGATCTCTGACCTGCTTGGATTTCGTCTGACTCAGTACGGCGCCCGGTCGTACCTTGCACAGCTTAAAGTCCCCGCCCCACCTGCACCGCCGTCGAAACCGTAAACCCGATCGGCAGAACACGATTGCAGAAATGAAGCAGCCCGCGGTTGACCAGTTCGTCATCCGCGGGCTGTTGTTTTCAGCGGCGGCGTCGCCGACGTGCAGGAGAGCGCTGGCATGAAACCGCCGAGTCACTTCAACCGACGGTCGTCCAGGGCTTTCGGTAGTTGTGAGTCTGGAGCAGTTTGCCGGCTTCTTCGTCGTCGACGATGGCTTCCCTTTCCGGATCCCATTTCAGTGCTCGACCGAGGATGTTCGAGACGTAGCCGAGGTGCCCCGGCGTGATTGATCGATGCCCGGTTTCGGCGGGGGCGATGCAGGTCTTTCGAGACTTCACACAGTCCAGAAAATTGCGAGTGTGATTGTCTGAATGGTAAACATCGTCAGACGACACCGGAAAATCGCTGGCGGTCCAGCGTTTGTCGGACGCGGTTAATCGGCCTCGCGTGACGTGTACCCAGCCGTCTTCGCCGATGAATTTTGTACCGAGCAGGTTGCTGCTGGAGATCGAAGTCTGGACGTCGCCAGCGTACTCGCAGCGAATTTGGTACTGATGCGGCGTGTCATAGACGTCGGTTTCGGGGAACGTCCAGCCGACGGCTTCGACTCTGATTGGGCCGGAATGGTCGACTCCGAGTGCCCAGTGAGCGATGTCGTTGTGATGACCGATCCAGTCCATCAGCACGCCTCCGCCAAACGCTCGATGGCCACGCCACCAGCGGTGATGACGAGCCCGCATGTACGGTAATTTCGGAGCCGGGCCGCACCACAGCTCGTAGTCAAGATGGTCAGGCGGTGCGGCAACTTTCGTGTCGCCCTGAGGCTTGTCGTAGCCGGGCGGGAGTCCGACTTCGATCCGCTGAATCTTTCCGAGGATGCCGCTTCGAACCAGCTGAACCGCTCGGCGAAACTCCTCACTGGACCGCTGCTGGCTGCCAGTCTGAAATACAGCTTTCTGATCCGCGACCTCGCGATAGACAAGCTGTCCTTCCTGAAAGGTGTGCGTGACGGGCTTCTCGCAGTAGACGTCCTTGTCGTTTCGCAACGCTTCCAGCGTGCAGAGCGCATGCCAGTGATCAGGCGTCGCGACGACAACGGCATCTATGTCGTCGCGCTGGCAGATATCGCGAAAGTCGCCGGTGACTGAGACTCCGCCGCCGGGTGTCGATCCGTAATGTCTGTCGATCCGTCGCTTGGCAGGCTCACGTCCATAGGCCGGCCCCTGCCCCCACGGTCGGTCTCGATGATGGAACGAATCGACGTCGCACACCGCGACGATCTGAGTGTCGGCCTGGTTGAGGAATTCGTCAATCAGATTGAAGCCTCGCGAACCAGCTCCGACAACGCCAACGGCGATTCGCTCGCTCGGCGGCTTTCTGCCCGATGCACTGAAGGCGACATCAGGCATCAGCAGCGGTACACCGAGCACTCCGAGACACTCCCGGCGAGTCAGTTTGATCCTTCTGTCGAAAGCAGAACGTGTCATTGTCCGGGTTCCCGTTTCAAAACACCGATTGATGGACTGTTCGTGTCACGACTTTTCCGTTCGAAACACGATACATTACTGACAAAAGAATGGGCACCGGACCGCTGAAATGGCTGGATCAAATTCAGCTTCCCGGCCATCATTGGAATCCTCAAGAGTCTCACCGCCCCGACAAACTGCCACGAACGCAAACCTACGTGCCCGCGCTGCTCCCCTCACGGAACACTGCTCAGAATCACCGTTTCCAGCCTGAAGATTATCCAGGACTTCGAGCATGATTATTCACTCAGCCGATCGCCGTTCCTTCCTGAAGGCAGCCGGCGTTTGCCTGGCACTTCCGACCCTTGAGTCTGCGAGACAGGCGGCTCGCGCGGATCGCCCAGAGGCCTCGCCACGCCGCATGGTCTGCGTCGGTAACGAATTCGGAATGCACCCCGGTAACTTCTGGCCGAAGCAGACCGGTTCCGACTACGAACTCACACCGCTGCTGGAACCACTGGCTCCACACAAAAATAACTTCACGCTGTTTTCGCATCTTGATCACGGCCTGAAGGGTGGGCACTTTGCCATTCATGGCTTTCTGACCGGAGTCAAGGCCGCGGAAGCTCGCGGGCTGCCGGGCGGCGGGATGAGCGTTGATCAGCGAGCCGCCGAGTTCGTTGGCTCGCGGACAAGGTTTCCGTCACTGACAATCGGATCTGAATACGGGCTGCACGGCGGCTGCCAGATGAGCTGGACTCGGACGGGAACTCGGGTTCCGCCCATTCCCGGCCCGAGAGAATTGTTTCGTCAGCTCTTCGTCGAAGACAGTGCGGCCGGGAAGAAACAAGCGGAAGAACGTATTCATCTGCAGGCATCGATTCTGGACGCCGTGCTGGGCGATGCGAACTCGCTGAAAAGAACGCTCAGCAGAAACGACGCTCAGAAGCTGGACGAGTATTTCTCCTCGGTGCGGGATGTCGAGACAAAGCTCACTCTCGATCAGCAGTGGCTGCGCATTCCGAAGCCGAAAGCTCCAATTGACGAGCCAACGAACAAGGGTCTGACACTCGACCTGCCCGCGCTGTATGAACTGATCGCGCTGGCTCTGCAGACAGATTCGACGCGAGTCGCGACGCTGGAGATTGCAGAAGGATTTGTGTCGTCAGCTCTGGGAATCAAACAGGGCTATCACGGACTGTCACATCACGGAAAAGTGAAAGAGAGCATCGAACTGCTCGTTCAAATCGAGCGGTACCAGGTGGAGCAGTTTGCAGGGTTTCTCGACAGGCTTCGGTCAATCCGTGAACCGAATTCAGACGGCACGCTGCTCGACAGCACGATGGTTCTGTTCGGCAGCGGAATGGGCGACGCGAACTCGCACACGAATAACGACCTGCCGATCATTCTGGCGGGTGGCGGCTTCCGGCACGGCGAGCACAAGGAATACCCGAAGGCCAGCAATCGTCGAGTCCCACTGTGCAATCTGTTCGTGTCAATGCTGCAAAGGTTTGGCGTCGAGACAGACCAGTTCAGCCAGGGGACGACCACGCTGACCGGTCTGGAGCTGGTCTGACATGGCACTTTCTTCGAAACGAATCCCCGCCTTCGTGTTTGCGGTGTTGCTTCTGGCGTGGCCCGCAGAACGTCCCCTGGCAGCGGCAGATGCCGCACCATCGTTCGAAACTGTTGTGCGTCCATTTCTGAATAAGTACTGCGTGGGCTGTCACGGACAGAAACACCAGAAGGGCGACCGCCGTTTCGATCGGCTCACGGGCGAGATCGTCGACGACAATTCGCTGGTCGATCTGCAGGACATCCTCGACCAGCTCAATCTGTCAGAAATGCCCCCGGAAGAAGCGACTCAACCAACCGACGCCGAACGACGCGTCGTCATTCAGAGGTTGACGACAACGATCCAGGACTATCACAAAACACGCGAAGCGAGTCATCAGGCGGCGGTGCTGCGGCGGCTCAACTCTCGCGAATATCGCAACACTGTACGCGACTTGCTGCACCTCAACATGACGATGTTTGATCCCGCCGCGACGTTCCCGCGAGATCAGACGACCGAGCATCTTGACACGATTGGTGACACACTGGTCACGTCGGGCGCGCTGCTTCAACAGTACCTAAACGTGGCTGAAGAAGTTGTTCAAAAGGCTGTCTTTCCGCTGGAAAAACCAGACGTTCAAAAGTGGACCTTCCGGGATGGTTTCCGGCAGCAGCCGGAGATCGATCAGGTCCACAGAACCTTCAACGGCTTCAGGCACATGACTCTTTACGACGTCGTCGGAGCCGACAAGCCGGAAGGAGCGTACGGACCGATTCATGCCTTCGCCGATGGTGTGCCGCACGATGGCTACTACGAAATCAAACTCAAAGCCGAAGCCTTGAACCGGCGACACGACTACCCCATTGAATTTCTCGGCACCGATCCTGACGAGCCGTTTCGACTTGGAATCGTAGCAGGAAACAAAGACGCGGGGACGCTGCACCTGACACAGCCAGTCGAGCCGTTGCTGGCGGAAGTCGAACTTGCCGACGAACAGAAGTGGTACACCGTTCGGGTCTGGCTCGATGCTGGCTTTACTCCGCGATTCACGTTTCGAAACGGGCTGATGGATGTTCGAAGCCTCTGGGGCAAACTTGCCAAAGAGTACGGCGATCGATTCCCCAAACGTAAGACGAAAGGGATCGTCGACAATCGGATCAACGGGATCACTCACGGAAATCTGCCGCAGATTCGCATCCACGAAATTGAAATTGAAGGTCCGTTCTACGACGAATGGCCGACTGCCGGACAGCGATCAATTTTCGGCGACGACTTTGAGGAACTCGCTCGCGCAGACACACTCTCTAAGGCTCAGTGGCGAGACAGGCTGACCGAATTCGCGTCCGCCGCTTACCGCCGACCGGTAAGCACTGAGGAAGTCGATCGTGTGTGGAAAATCGTTGAGTCTCGACGTGACACGGGGCGATCACCATTGAGTGCGTTCTGCGATGGCCTGACGGCGATTCTTTGTTCGCCCGCTTTTCTCTACCTGGAATCCGCGGATCAGAAAGAAGGTCTATCATCACACGGCCTGGCCTCGCGGCTGTCGTATTTCCTCTGGTCGTCGATGCCTGATCAGGAACTCAGAGAGCTGGCCGCCAGAGGCGAACTGCGTCAATCAAAAGTCCTGGCCGCTCAGGTCGATCGAATGCTGAACGACGATCGCGCGGACGCCTTCATCGAAGGCTTTCTCGACAGCTGGCTCACGCTCCGGGATCTGGGAGCAACTCCGCCGGATCGAAACGCGTTTAGATCGTTCTACCACTACGACCTGGATTCGGCGATGCGGCAGGAAACTCGTTTGTTTGTGCGAGAGCTGATTCAGCAGAACCTGAGCATCGACAACTTTCTGGATTCCGACTTCACCTTTCTCAACAAGCGACTGGCTGAGCATTACGGAATCGTCTCTTCGTCGACAGGAAATGAGTTCCAGAAAGTTTTGCTGACCGATCGGCGTCGGGGCGGACTGCTCGGACAGGCGAGCATCCTGACGGTCACGGCCAACGGCATCGACACGTCGCCGGTTGTTCGCGGTGTCTGGCTCCTGGAGAACATTCTGGGAACTCCGCCGTCGCCACCGCCGCCAGATGTCGAACCGATCGATCCAGATGTTCGAGGCGCGACAACAATTCGAGACCAACTCGAAAAGCACCGCCGCATCGCCAGCTGCAACGATTGCCACCGCAAGATTGATCCGCCGGGGTTCGCACTGGAAAACTTCGACCCGATCGGAGGCTGGCGAACCAGTTACGGTCGCGGCAAACCGATCGATTCTTCAGGACAGCTATCAACCGGGCAGGAATTCAAGGATGTGGCCGATTTCAAGCTGCTGCTGCTCGCTCGGAAAGATCAGTTCGCCAGAGCACTGACAACGAAACTGCTGGCTTACTCGTCAGGCCGCCATGTCGGCCTGTCCGATCGTCCACACGTTGACGAGATTATTAACAACCTGAATCAGCAGAGAAGTGGCTTTCGCGACCTGATCAAACTGGTCGTTACCAGCGATCCGTTTCTGTCGCCGTAGGTTGACTGGAAGCTGGTCGATTTAATGCTGGATGAGGAGTCGAACAAATTGTGACCCAGATCGAATACATCGATTCCCACACCGGTGGCGAGCCGACTCGGGTTGTTCATTCCGGCGCGCCGGATCTCGGGACAGGACCAATGGCCGAACGCCAGGCCACGATGAAGGCTCAGCATGACTGGCTGCGTCGAGCCCTGATCCTTGAGCCGCGAGGTTACGACTGGCTGGTCGGGGCTGTTCTTCAGAAGCCGTGCGATCCGAACTGCGCGGCGGGAATCATTTTTTTCAACAATGCCGGTTACCTCGGAATGTGCGGGCACGGCCTGATCGGTGTCGTTGAGACACTGGCATTTCTCGGTCGAATCAGCGTTGGCGAGCATCGGTTTGAAACTTCGGTCGGAATTGTCTCGGCGACTCTCCACGAAGACGGAACGGTTTCGGTCAACAACGTCGTCAGCTACCGACATCGGAAGTGCGTTTCGGTAGAAGTGCCAGACGAAGGAACCATTACTGGGGACATTGCCTGGGGTGGCAACTGGTTCTTTCTCGTTGCTGACCAGGAAGTCGTCCCTGAGAACCTTGACGCCTTACTCACCCGGTCACGACGGATCATGGCAGCGCTGGACAACCAGCAAATCACCGGCGGTGACGGAAGTCGGATCGATCATGTCGAGCTGTTCGGAAAACCAAGCAATCCTCAGAAAGCCGATTCGCGAAGTTTCGTACTCTGCCCCGGTGGAGAGTATGACCGATCGCCATGCGGCACCGGCACCAGTGCGAAACTGGCCTGCGTGGCTGCCGATGGTAAGCTGGCTCCTGGAGACGTCTGGCGCCAGGAGTCGATTGTTGGCAGCGTTTTCGAAGGCACGTATCGAAACGCCGCTAACGGAATTCTGCCGACGATTCGCGGACGAGCTCACGTGACCGCGCGAACGAGTTGCGTGATCGGCAACGACGATCCATTTCGATTCGGTATTAAGCTCGCTTTCGAAGTTTGACGGGATGGTCACAGGCCAATCGAATACCTGACTTTATGAAAGCACGGAAGAGGTATGAGCAACCAAAGGACTGTGATCGTCATCGGCGGAGGATTGATTGGCTGCTCATCGGCTTACTACCTGTGTCGAAATGGGTGGAACGTCACGCTGCTTGAGCGGCAGAAGATCGGCAGCGGAGCATCGCACGGTAACTGCGGCTACGTTTGCCCGAGCCACGCCATGCCGCTTTCGGGGCCTGGAGTGATTGCTCACACGTTGCCGTCGATCTTCAAACGAGACGCGCCGCTTTCGATTCCCGCTCGCTTTGATCCGGCATTGTGGAAGTGGCTGTTGCAGTTCGCTCGACAGTGCACGATCGACCGTATGATGCACGCAGCAAATGGGCGCAACGCGTTGCTGGCGTCGTCGATGAATCTTTATCGTGAAATCGTTCGCCAGGAATCGATTGACTGCGAATGGACAGACCACGGACTGCTGTTGGTCTATAAATCTGCGAAAGACTTTGCTGCTTACAAAGCGACAGCTGAATTGCTGAAACGCGAGTTCGGTATCGAGGCTGTTTCTTACTCAGGCGAAGCCGTGAAAGAGCTGGAGCCTTCGTTGAAGACTGGCATGGCCGGCGGCTGGCATTTCCCGGCCGACGCGCACGTCCGGCCCGACAAACTGCTGGCAGGATTGAAGCGATCAATCGAAAATCACGGCGGTACGATTCGAGAGAACGTAAACGTACTTTCGTTGAAGCGGCAAGGCGGTCAGGTTGCGTCGGTAGAAACCTCGCTGGGCTCGTTCAACGCTGACGTGACCGTCCTCGCCACCGGCGCCGAAGCTCCTCGATTTGCGAAAGTAATCGGGTGTCGCCTGCCGATTCAGCCGGGCAAGGGCTACTCGCTGACGATGCAGCCGCTCAGGAATCAGCCGAAGATTCCGATGATCTTTGAGGAACACCACGTCGCGGTGACGCCGTTGGGATCCGGCTTTCGAGTGGGCTCAACGATGGAATTCACCGGGTACGATCACTCCATCAATCCCAAACGTATGGCACTGTTGCGAAAGTCGGCTGCCGAGCATCTCGAAGAACCACTGCCTGAGAAGGTGGACGAAGAGTGGGCCGGCTGGAGACCGATGTCGGTCGACGGTTTGCCCTGCATCGGTCGCGCGCCGGGAGCCTGCAACCTGATTATCGCCGCAGGCAACGGCATGATCGGTCTGGCCACCGCCCCGGCAACCGGGAAACTTGTCGCCGAAATCGCCAGCGAACAGACACCGCACATTGATGCAGCCCCTTATTCGCTATCAAGATTTGTCTGAAGCCGCGTCGCGACTCTCTGACTGCTATTTCTCTTTCCAGAGTACTTTCGGAATTCGTTTTCAATGTTCTGCAGGAAGGCCACGAGGGAAACAATGACTGTTCCGGGTGCCAGTTTCAGCACAGAAACCATGAAAATGGTCTAGCCGTAACTCTTGCCCGGCCACGACGCCCACCACGCCTGGAACGTTTTCAATTGTGCTTCGACAAAATTTCGCTGACTCGCTGACAGTTCGTCGGACTCGTTGAAGTGGTGCTGGTAGTCCGCATCGCCAACCAGAGTCAGCAGGTACTTGTAATAAAGCACCAGGTCTGGACCTTCGTCGTACGTCGACAGGACAATCAGAGCCTCTTCGAGTTCCTTCGCCAGTTGCCGAGCCTTCGCGTCACCAGCCGCAGCCTGCTCGCAAAGCGAGACCAGTTTGAGAACCTCGGTCGGAATACAGTTTCCGATTCCGGTGATGGCTCCGGCGGCTCCGCAGTGCAGGTATCCGTGATAAACCTGCGTGTCGACTCCGACCATCAGCAGAACGTCGTTATCCTTGTGAGTGATGTGCTCAGCGGCGTAACTCAACGCGTCCGCTCCGCCGAACTCTTTAAAGCCGACCAGGTTTGAGAACTCGCGGCGCAGATCAAAAAACAAATCCGCCTTCGTCTCGAATCCGTAGTAAGGACTGTTGTAGATGACGGCGGGGATATCGGGAGCAGCTCTCAGAACACCTGCAAAATGTGCTCGCTGAGCGGCGGGCGACGTTCCTCGAGAAAGTACACGAGGGATGACCATCAGGCCGCTGGCTCCGACTTTCTGAGCGTGTGCGGCGTGAGCAGCAGCAATCTTCGGATTCTGTGCTCCCGTTCCGACGACGACGGGGATGCCAGCTTCGGTCAACAGGCGGACGCCTTCCTGACGCTGCTCGTCCGTCAGCAACGGCCAATCCCCCATCGATCCGCAATAGACGACACCATTCATGCCAGCAGCCATCAACTCTTTGCCCTTTCGAACGAGTCCGTCGAAGTTGGGAGTTCGGTCGGCGTTGCACGGTGTCATCAGGGCAGGAATACAGCCGCGGAAAACGTTCGAGTCCATTGTGTCCGCTCAGTTCTGAAATAGGAGTAGGATCTGTGATCATCAGGACGTGTTCAGAATGACGTCCTGATCTTATCAGGAAGATTTTCACCACGGAGACACAGAGGCCATAGAGTCTGCCAACTGGCACTTTCTCTGTGGTCTCTGTGCCTCGGTGGTTGAAAACTTTTCAGGGCCAGAATTCATTGCCGAACGAAAATGCCCTCTCCGACATAAAAAGGATGGACGCAGTTTCTGGCGGGCGGATCGTTAAACACGCGGACGTTGTCCGCAAGTCTGATGGCGTGTGTCTCTGATCTCGTTCGCCAGAAAGAGCGTTCTATTCGGCGAGTCTGGAAACCTCGCTGGCCTCAAGCGCCCGATCAAAGACGGCAACTTCGTCGAGGCGGCCTTCCCAGTTGGAATCGTTGTCGCTTCGGCCTCCGAAGAATAATTGATTGAAACCTGCTGGAAGGTCGACATCGGCAGTCGATTCAATGTCCTTCTCACCGTTCAAATAGATCGTGACCGACTTCCCGCGACGGACGAACGCCACATGTTGCCATTGCCAGCGTAGAATCGATGCCTTCCCGGCAACCATCCTGGACGAATCATTTCCAGGAAGGAAAATCAGCTTCCCCGAGTGACCGCTCGTTCCGCCGACTCCCAGATGATGGGACCATTTGCTGAGTCCGTTGTCGCGACCTCGTGAGAACAGCCAGCCGCTGACCGAACGGCTGTCGTCGGGCATTCCATTCCACAGCCAGAGCGAGATCGAATAATCGTCACCAGGCTCCGGAAAGTTCGTCCGCAATCGACCACCGACAAACATCGCGGCCCGGTTGATTTCGCCGTCTTGACAGAATGTTGCGGATCGAGGTCCTTCGAGATAGTAGGTCACATCGGGTTCGTAAACGGCATCGCGACCGTTACCGCTTGAGTCGATGGCGGTTGGACCAGAGAACTCGTTCAACCGCCACCAGGCAACAGGTTTCAGGGCGGCAATTCTTTCCGACGCCGGGCCTCGACTGAGCTTGAATTCTCGTCGAGGTTTACCAGCTACCTCTTCAAGCAGTGAGATACACGCTTCGGTGATCTTCGGTTCGGCCATCACTTCCAGACCGGCCGAGCGAGCTGCCCACGTGTTGTAGCCACCAAACCGATGCTGCTCAGGAGGCGGGATGTAGCCGTCTCCGCCATTAGCCAGTTCGATTACTAAATTACTGGTGAGCGGACTGGCAGCTTTAATTTTCAAGCCGGTAATCGCGTACGTCTCGTTCGGCGTTGTGGCAATGCCGATGTCGCCAATCCGGATTCCCTGTACGACAATCTCGGTCTCCTGCCGCTCATCCAGAATAAGCTGTTCCGTTGCGTAAACTTCCTGCTGCGTGGACGGAGCCTTGTCGCCAAGTGATTCAACAACCCGTCTGGCCCATTCCAGTCTCTGCTGATCCGGCACTCGATACTTCAGTGTCATCCGCTGCTCGGCCATCGCGATGTCGACGTCGCTGCGGTACTTGATATTTCCGTAGGTTTTCATGGCGATGTCAAGCAGGCCACTGGCGTAATCGTCAATCGTCTGTTGAGGATCCCATTTGTCTGGCTGCGTATAGTCCCGCCGCCAGATGTCGCCACTGCATCCGTGAGACATGATGCCGACAAAGCTGCCTTCCGGTGCGATCCGCTGTTTCAACCCTTCGCAAAAAAGTCCGAAGTAATCGGCACTCAGACCACGCTCACCCGAATAATAGTGCATTGAAAAGTTGGCCAGCACGGCGATCGGTTTGCCATTCCTGGACTGGATCGAGACGAGCGACAGGTCAGGATCTTCGGGACCGGATTCCCCCGTCACATTGTCCCAGTTGCTGCCGGCATGCATGGTGGCTCGAACGGTGGGGTTTCCGAACGGGTCGTCTGCGATTCTGTCAGGCCGACGAATCCACCGTCGCAGCGCCGTGAAGTCAGCTGCGTTCTCTTTTCCGAAGCCAATCTGAGCTGGTTGCAGCTTTTCAAGAGCGGCAGCGATGGCGTCAACAATCTTCAGTTTCAAAAGTGGAACGTAGTCTGGATCGATATCCGTTCCGAGACATGCCATCGAAGCCGGCGCCGAATGCGTATGCGTCGCCGAAATAAGCAGCCGGTTCATGGGCACTCCCGTCCGGCTTTCTGCGAGCTTCTTCACTTCGTCCAGCAATGGTCGGGGCAGCATGCAGCTGTCAACAACGACGATCACCAGCTTCGTCGTCCCGTCCGACAAAGCCAGTGCTCGAGCATTCAACCGAGTCTTCACCTCAGCCACACTGCGACTGACCAGCCCGCCATTCACGATCGCCGGCAACTTTGTCGGCGTAACGTCCACGATGGCAGCCCCTGCCTGAAATTCCGCGTACGCCGTCGCCACTCCGACGTTTGCCAGAGTCAGCAACATCGCGCCCACGAGCCACGACGTGCGAAAAATAGACCGCGATCTGAAGAAACAGTACGACGCTTTCATGGCCGGTTCCCCGTAAGCCCCTGAATGGTGATGTCCCGCGGGCAGTATGACCAACAAACAACCACACGCACACCGATTCACGCGATATGGAACTTCTCCATTTCGAAACGCCCAGGTCAATACTGACGACGATCGGCAAACAGCCGGACACTGCTTTCGGTGAGCTGATCGCGCATTGCCTGAGCAAAGAGCCTTCCGAGCGGCCTGAGTCGATTGACCTGGTTGCTGAAAGACTTTTACGAATCGGCGGTGACTCCAACTGACTGACGTACGCTACGTGCAAACGCAAGCCGCCTCTCGTCACACTTCGGCGAGTGGTCTGGAGGCGTCTCCGAATTTATCCAGATGCACGCCCATGTTTCTCATCATGCTGAGATAGAGACGCGACATCTGACGATCAGACTGGCCGAGGTAGTCCAGGTTCTGGCCGCCTTTGATTCTGCCACCGGCTCCGCCAAGCATGACGACTGGCAACTGCGACGCATCGTGATGACCGTTGAGCATGCTGGAGCAAAGCATGATCATCGAATTGTCCAGGGCCGTTCGTTCGCCCTCCTGAATCGCGTCGAGTCGACGGGCGATGTACGCCACCTGTTCGAGGAAGAACTGATTGACCTTCAGCCAGTCGTCCGTGTCGTTGTGCGAAAGCAGGTGATGGATCATGTAGTCAACACCCAGGTGCGGAAATCTGAGTGTGCCATGATCGTTGTTCAGCTTCAGTGTGCAGACTCGTGTGGTGTCCGTCTGGAACGCCAGAACCAGGATGTCGCACATCAGTTTCATGTGTTCGACAATGTCCTGCGGGTAGCCGTCTTTCGGTCGAGGAATGTTCGGCTTCGTGAGCGCTGGTCGCCAGCCCTGCAGTTCGCCTCGCTGGCCGGCGCGTTCAATTCGCTGTTCGACTTCGCGGACCGAGTTGAGGTACTCGTCGAGCTTTTGCTGATCGGTCTGGCTGATGTCTCGACGAAGATCTTTTGCATCGGCAAGGATGGCATCCAGCACGCTGCGATCGCCTTTCCTGACGCTGTCGGTAAACAACTGGTCGAAGGCGAGCGCCGGGTAAACTTCCAGCGGAGTCGGAGTCGTCGGGCTGCTCCATGAGATGTGCGAGCTGTAGAGCATCGAATAGTTTTTGTGGACGGACGGGTTCGCTTTTTCGCAGCCCAGCACAAGGCTCGGTAGCTTCGTCTGATGTCCGACTCGCTGAGCCACCACCTGGTCAACGCTGGTGCCGGAACGGATCGTGCCGCCGGCTGACAGCGGCGCGCCGGAGAGCAGGTTGCCCGTCTGCGAGCTGTGAATGTTGCCTTTCAATGCTTCGGCGTTGTAAAGGCCTCGAATGAAAACCAGCCGGTCACGAAAACCGTTCAGTGGGTGCAGCACCTTGCCGAGCTCCATCTCAGAGCCCTGCCCTTTCGCCCACCACTCGGTCCGATGGTAACCACATCCTGAAAACAGAATGGCCATTCGAGTCGGTGCCTGGCTGCCCGGCTCTTTACCTTTCGGTTCGTCGCCCCAGACACGAAGCGACTCCATCCACGGCAGTGCCATGCTGACACCGAGACCTCGCAGCATTGTTCGTCTGGAAAATCGATGAACTGTCATCAAGCTGCTCCCCATTCGTTTCTGGATGGATCAATTCTCTACGCGACGATGACCGAGTTACTACTCGACAGAAAATCTCTGGCCGCGAATCTTGCGAAACTGGCTGCTGGTGACAACCGCTTCGACGGCAACGTTGAAGCGGTAACCATTTTTCTTCAGTCGATTCAGCATTTCAGCAATGAGTGGTTCATCAGACAGTTGCACCTCGCGGCCAAGGGCGAACCCCAGAAGTTTGCGACAGAACTGACGAATGACGTCGTTGCGGCGCTGAGTCAACAGATAGTTCCGCAGCCCGGCGACCCCTTCAATTTCTTCCCCGCCAGGCAGCGTCGTTTTTGTGTCGACTGAGTCAGAGCGAATTCTCCCGAGCACGTCGTACTGCTCCAGCGCAAAGCCAAACGGGTCGATCCGTGCGTGGCACTTTGCACATTCAGGAACTGAACTGTGCCGCTCGATCAGCTGGCGAGCCGTCAATCCAGTCGGTACTTCTTCCGGAAGTTGAGGAACGCCAGCCGGCGGCCTTGGCAGTTTTTCGCCGAGCAGCGTTTCGGACAACCAGTTGCCTCGCAGAATCGGACTTGTTCGCGAAGCTCCCGACTGACTGGTGAGGAACGTCGCCATGCCCAGAATTCCGCCGCGACCGTACGCACGAACTCCGCTGACTCGCTGCCACGACTGACCAGAGCGTTCTTCGAATTTGATGCCGTAGTGTCTGGCGAGAGCCTCGTTCAGGAAGGTGTGGTCTGCATCGAGCACATCGAGAATCGACCCGTCGTTGCGGAACATGTCCTCGAAGAAGCGAACCGTTTCTTCGTACATGTCACCTCGAAGAGTCGCGAATTCCGGATACAGCTTTTCATTCTTCTCGTTGTTCTGATCGAAGTTCCGAAGGTGCAGCCACTGGCAGGCGAACTGAATGGCCAGTCTGCGGGTTCTCGGATCCTTCAGCATCCGACGAGTCTGCCGCAGCAGCTCCGAATCGTCACCGCCACCGCCGGAAAGACCAGCCGCGTGAACCGGCATGCGAAGTTCTTCATCCGGCAGGGACGACCACAGAAAATAGCTCAGCCGCGTGGCGAGTTCGTCGTTTGAAACTGGTGACGGATCGGGGCCGCGTCTGGAAACTTCGCGGCGATACAGAAAGTTGGGAGAGGACAGAACGCGAGCCAGCGTCAACTGAATGGCTGAGTCATGATCCACTCCAACGTCGCGGAGTCGAGCGTAAAGATTCTTCAGTTCAGCTTCTTCGTGAGCAGAAAGCGAACGCCGCCACGCTCGATCCGCCAGTTCCAGCAACGCCTTCACATGAACCGGTTCCGTGTCGCGCATCCGTTTCCTGAAGCGTTCCGCCCGATCATTCAGCGGCTTCCGCAAAGGTTCGAGCGCTTTGACAATGTCCGGTCGGTCCTGCGTCGCGAACTCGTAAAGCTGCTCGTACGAAACGGCGAGCTGCAGCGGTTCCTGCGCGACGAAAAATAACTCATCCCACAGCCGGTCGATTTCCGCCGCCTGAGCTTCTTCGAGCATTAACCGCTTGAGATGATCATCCTCGCGGAAGAAAAGTTTGAGCGTGACGACTTCGTCGACCGGCACGATCCGGGCATAACAAAGTGCCTCGGGAAACAGGTTTCGAAATTCGTCCAGCGCGGCTTCGACACGAGGCCGCGCCTTGTCGCCGGCAAGAATCGGCGCTGACATCGACATCTGAGAGTGGAGCGGGCATTCCGCGACGACCTGAAGCTGCACGGTTCCTTCGGCGGCAGTTCCAGCGTGCAGTCTGCCAGCGGTCACGAATTCCGAGCCGGCGAGCAGCTTTGCAGGAAGCCGGAGTTCCAGCGTCTGCGGAGCTTTGAGACACAAATGCGTCTCAGGCAGCGGAGTGCCGTCTGGATGCTTTCCGAACAAACCTGAATCGACACCAAACTCAATCGACTTTTCGACGGTTTCGCCCGTACTGCAGACCGCCCAGCGAAGCGGGCCTCGCCAGTTCAGCAGTTGCTCGCGTTGAATCCGGTTTGCTTCGCTGAACTCAGAGAGATCGGAAGTGGTCAAGAGCGACTGAACTGCCAGCGCGATTTTCGTGAGTTCGTCCCTGGACTTCCCATCAAGGGCCGCGGCACGAAACGCGGCGAGTGTCGATCCGGCAACAACCAGCGACGTCGGTTTCGAATCGTCTGGTCCGGCTGGTTGTGAGCCAAAATGCCAGACGTCAGCGTTGCCGAAAGAGTCCGGCAGCGGGTTGCTTTCCAGAATCTGGTCCACGACGTCGGTGGCAAGATTCCAGACGCGAGGGGGCTGCTCGGCGGTTGTCAGTTTCAGCTCAACATGAGTGCTATCGCACGTGTGGTCGCGACCGCGAGGGTTGACGATGAGCGAAACGACGTCGCCCCGCCTGACGTCAAACCAACTGTCTGGCATCAAAGTCTGCCGACCGCCGTTATCGAACGTGCCCGTTGCGAGTACGGAACGACCTGCTTCAGTTGACAGTTCGACTCGCCAGGCAGCGCCGTTGCCACAAACGCCGTCGGCATCGGCGACAAGGCCTTCCACACGGAAACGTCCATCGACCGGACTTTTCCAGGCAACGATCGATTCGTGAGTCGGCGACGGGTGAACGACGACACTTTTCGCGGGAACGGTCAGCGTCAGAAAACTGATCGGCTCGGAAGAACTGTTTGTCAGCATGTTGGGTAGTTCGCCGCTGCTCCACCCGTTGATGGCATCGTACCCCTGCCCCTTGATCAGCTTCTTCGTAAACAGCCCCGTAATCTCACGGCTGGCTCGTCGCTCTAACCCCAGCAACCTGCCCCATCGTTCAAGCAGTAAAGCGTTCAGCCCGGCTGCTGTTGCGATCTCGTCGAGCGTCTTTTCTGACGTGCGAAGCTGGACGACTGCGGCGAGATACTCGGCGGTGCGCGGAAGCTCACGAGCCATCGTCGCTTCGATTCGCGAAACCAGCAAGCGGACGTCGCGCAGTTCGATTGGCGGCAACGGTTCGACACCTTCCGCGACGGGAAACTCAAACCGAGGCCGCTCCAGCACAACAAAGTCCTCGGCGTTTCCGTCACCCAGATCGTTAACGGTCAGCCACAGCCTGACGTCAGCATCAGCCGCGACGTCGCCAATCTTATGACGAAGCTCGTGACGGGGCGTCAGCGGCGAAACGGCTTCCTGCCAGGTCGTTGCTCCACCCTCGCGTCCCGACTGTCCGATCGAATTAAATTTCCAGAGCGAGTTCTGAGCGGCGTCGATATCAGCAGCGATCCTCGCCGCCTCTTCCGGTCGAGCCGTCGCCCATGACTGGCGCAGTCCGTCCAGCAGCAGTGACGGAGCGTCGCCCGGTATCGTTAAGACGTCCCAGAGGAGTGTGAGATATTTCTCATTCAGCGATCGCTGCCGGGCGACTTCTGCCAGTGACGTCGCCCCGTCGCGCAAGCGTTCGCGTTCCTGCAGCATCGCTTCGATGTACCGCCCGACCGGTAACCGTCCACCGTCGCTCGTGCTGAGTTTGATCCCCTGCAACGTGACCGAGGTGTTGCCCGAGTCTTCTGTGAAAGGTCGATAGAACTGCTGAATGCGGGCGAGCAGTTCGTCCGTTTGGTCTCGCCGCGTCGTGTACGGTGAGAATCGAATTCCGTCCGGAGTCAGCACCGCGTGCGAGGCCACTTCCTTGCCGGCGTCGAGATATTTCGTCACCAGAGCTGGCGACATCGACTGAGCGGCTCCAGAATTCGTGAAGCCTTCTCCGGCAGCGCCGTCGACGGGAAATTCGCGCGTCGGATCAAGCGTTGCAACGCCCGTCAGATCCCGCACCGAATAGTTGTACTCGTCGTTGCTGAGCCGTCGCAGGATGACCGGCCCCGGATCACCGGCGTGCTTCTTCGCTTCGGAAAGAAGTAACGCTCTGACCCACGACGCCAGAAGTTCCCGCTCTCGGTCCTGTGGTTGCGGCGAACTCTTCGGCGGCATCTGCCGGCTGTCGAGCATGTCGCGCATCTTCATCCAGACTTCTGGCTGACGCGTCATCGTTGCGATCGTTGGAAAAGCACCAAGATCGATCTCGGCTTCCGTCGTTTCGCCGGAGTGGCAGTCGAAGCAGAACGTCTTCAGCAGCGGTTGAATGGTCGCAGTGTACTCGGCCTGGGTGATCTCTGGAGATGGGCGAACCTGTGCTTCACTGCGGTGACAAACCAGCAGAATTCCAATCGAGCATGCCGCTTGCAGCAGCCGGACGCCGGCCATGTCGCGTCTCCTGAAAAGTAGAACAGACCCTGCCCACCAATCACTGGTTCCAGGGGCGGACGATCCGCATCCGGCAACGGCGACGTCTGCAGCCACCTGTCAGACGTCACTCAGACAAGAACTTCTTCAACGACTCGGGACTTGCGACCGGCCGTGATGTTCTGAACCTGGCCGTTGTACGGGAAAATGAGTTCGTTGACATCCAGACCAAACAAATGCAACAGAGTCGCCTGGTAGTCGTTCGGCGTAACAACGTTCTCGACAGCTCGATGTCCGAATTCGTCAGTTGCTCCGAACGTCATGCCGGGTTTGAAGCCACCGCCAGCCAGCCAGATACTGAACCCCTGGCCGTTGTGATCGCGTCCGTGCTTCTCAGGACTGCCCTGATTCTGCGTCACCGGAAGACGTCCGATTTCGCCGCCCCAATGCACGATAGTTTCGTCGAGCATGCCACGCTGTTTGAGATCCGTCACGAGCGCCGCTGACGGCTTGTCGGTCCGGCGGCAGACGGCCGGCAATGATGTTCCCAGGTTGCTGTGGTTGTCCCACGGCTGACCGGCGAGAAACAGCTGCACAAACCGCACACCTCGTTCAACCAGGCGGCGGGCGATCAGACATCGCGTGCCGTACTCACGAGTCGCGTCCTGATCGATGCCGTACAGCTCCTGCGTCGCCTTCGTCTCTTTGGAAATATCGAGCGCCTCGCGAGCGGCCGTCTGCATGCGGGCGGCCAGCTCGTAACTGGCGATACGCGCTTCGAGATCGGTTTCGTGCGGAAATCTTTCGAGGTGCCGCCGATTCAGCGTTTGTAGAAATTTCAGATTCTGCTGCTGCGGCTCGCCTTTCAGATGGGCAGGAGCGTCGAGATTCAGCACACGCGGCTCTTTCGGTCGCAGAACCGTGCCCTGAAACAATGGCGGCATGAATCCGCTCGACCAGTTATTGATCGTGTCAACAGGTTGCCCACCCGGATCGGTCAGCACCATGTAAGCGGGCAGGTCGCGAGTTTCTGCACCGAGCCCGTACAACAGCCACGATGCCAGATGGGGGCGACCAAGAACTCCCGGAATCCCGCCATGAAAATAGCGGATCGAAACTTCGTGGCCATTGGCTCCCGTGTGCATGCTTCGGATCAGACAAATGTCGTCGGCAATGCGACCGGTTTCCGGCAGAAGCTCCGACAGCTCGGTTCCACACTCGCCATGCTTTCTGAACTTCCAGCGGCTGCCGAGCAGTTTCTTGCTGGCCGCGTTGGCAAAGCTGTACGCGACTTCTTCTTTGTAATCGGTGCCATCGAACTTCGTGAGTTCAGGCTTCGGATCTGTCAGGTCCATGTGCGATGGGCCGCCGTGTTGAAACAGCGAGATCATCGCCTTCGCACGCGGAGCAAAGTTCGGCTGTTTCAATGACAGATCGTACGTTTGGTTCTGCTTCGAGATATTCTTAGGAACGGCTTCAGCACGCTCCTGGTGAAGCAGCCATGCCAGGGCCACCGAGCCGATGCCCAGAGCATTCTGACTGAGAAATTCACGGCGTGAAAACATCAAGTTGCTATCTCCGCTTTGTTTGACTGACGCGACGGTTGACCTATTCGACATAAAGAAACTCGTTGGATCCCAGCAACGTCTGACACAGATTCGTCATGGCTTGCCGGCTGGCAGTTCGTCCTTTCGGAATTGCCACCAGGTTTCGTTGCAGAGTTTCCATCTGATCGGCGATGAAGTTGACGGCAAGGTTCAGTTCGTCCGAAGACGGCTCGCGACATAAGGCCAGTTGCCACGCTCTGACAATCTGCCCCGGAACGGTCTCCAGCTTTTCGACTGGCCCGTGGAAACCATCCTTCGAAACGGCGACGTAATCTTTGACGCCGTCGGTCTTCAGCGTGATCGTTACCGGCCAGTTGAACGAGTCCGACGTATGAGCCGTCCGACAATCGGTAACAAAATCGATCGTGTCCCCCTGCTGGACGGTGAGACCGCTCACGAGAGTATCGGAACCGCCGTTAAACGCGATCCACTCGCCAGCCTTTCCCGAGCGGCTCGACACGATCCGACCGCGCACTCCGTCACCGTTTGGTGACCCGTGCGAGAGCTTGCCGACGATTGTGGCCGTTCCATTGGCCGATGCCGTCCAGCGGCGAATGACGTCTCGCCCGGAAATGTCGGGGTGCCCGCCGGTCGCGTGCAGCGACACGTAACCGAATTGCGGATCCGGAAGTTTCTCGCCCGCCTGCCATCGCGAGTCCACCCAGTGGGTCAGCGGCGCGAACGATCCCGTTCGGTCGAGCTTCTCATCGTACGCCCCGTAGCCGTACTGCCATTCCTGGACCTGTGGGCGGCGGAGGTGTTGCACAAGTTCGACTTGCTCAGCAGTCGGAGGATCGGCTTCGCTGGCGGCACGGTCAGCCAGCTTCGCGGACTGTTCGAGGATGAACTCCCCGTTGAGCAGCATCAACGCTTGTGTCGCGACGGTAGAGCTGGGTCGGCTTTCGCAATTGGTCTCCATAACCGGCGCGTCGAATGTTTGCAGCATCGCGACCGGACGGCTGCGCCTGACCTGAATATAAAGACTGCGGCGAGTCTGCGTTCCGTCGACGACGACCTGCCCCGTGTCGTCCTCTTTGATCTTCACCGGACTGCCGAGAATCGCGCGATCGAGCTGTCCCGAAGCGGCGAGCATCCGGTCACGCAGTGTCTCGGCTTCAAGCCTTTGTAACGGAACCGGGAATGCCGAGCTGTCAGGTGAGACTTCTCTGCTCTGCCGCCACGCGGTTGAGTTCATGATCGTTCGGTGCAACGACTTCAGACTCCATCCATTTGCGATGAACTCGTCGGCAAGCCAGTCGAGCAGTTCCGGATGCGACGGCCTTGTCCCGAGCTTTCCGAAATCAGCCGGAGTCGAAACCAGCCCTTTGCCGAAGTGATGCATCCAGACTCGGTTGACGATCACGCGAGCGAACAGCGGATTATCCCGGCTCGCGAGCCACCGTGCGAAAGCCAGACGCCGCCCCGTTGTTGGCAGCCGGTCATCGTTCGGCAAAAACTGAAGCGGCTGCCCATCGGGACTGGCAACGCTGAGCGACGCGGGCATCACGGTCTGCTTCGGTTGCTGATGATCACCTCGGTGAAACAGCTTCGTTTCCGGAGCGTGATTCGGAGGTTCTATCAATGCTCGAATAAACTCTTCGACTGGCTTCTTCGCGCGAACTTCAGCAATGCGAGCGTCAAACTTCTTCAGCTCTTCAGCAGCCTCCGGCAGATACTGATAGAGAACTCCCGTCGAAATATTCACGCTTGGATTCTTTGTGAGCAGTTCCGTCTGTTCTTCAGAACGTTTGTCTCTGGCGGTTTGATAGGCCTCGCGAAGTTTTGAACGCAGCGGCTCTTCGTATTTCGTCAGCTCTTTTTCCAGAGCCTGCTTCATGTACTCGGTCTGTTTGACGGTCTTTTCTGCCGCGATCTCCGCCGCCTCGGCTTCAATTTCGGCGGCCAGTTTTCGATCGGCGGCTGTGTAGAGAGAAACGCGACGAGCATTCGGAACCTTCCACGCTTTCCAGTCGAGCGCCGGTTCAAAGACCGCTCGAATCGCAAAGTAATCCGTATGAGGAATCGGGTCGTAGCGATGATCGTGACACTGTGCACACTGCAAACTGAGCCCCAGCAGCGACGTCCCGACAATCTTCAGCGTGTCGGTGATAACCTGGTTGCGGCCCTCGGGAGTGTTCGCCCCGCTCCCCGTTCCATCGGCCGCCATGCGCAGAAATCCGGTGGCCGAGAACAGGTCGATCTGCTCTGGAGTGAGGTCTCCGTTGATCGGTCCGGCAAGCTCGTCGCCGGCTAACTGCTCGGCAATGAACCGATCAAACGGCATGTCGCTGTTGAGCGATCGGATCACCCAGTCACGGTACTTCCAGGCCCACGCACGCTCCAGGTCGGCTGTCGAGTATCCTTCCGAGTCGGCATACCCGGCAATGTCCAGCCAGTGCCGCCCCCAGCGTTCGCCGTAATGAGGAGATGCCAGCAGCTCGGTCAGCAGACGGTCGTACCAGTCGTCCGCCGAATCCGTAACCCACTTCTGGACCTCTTCCGGCGACGGTGGCAGGCCGATCAGGTCGAAGTATGCGCGAATAACGAGCGTGCGCCGGTCAGCATCCGGCGTCAGGCCGACCTGCTGCCTGTCGGCCTGACCATCGGCCCGAACGTCCGAATCTGGTTGCTCGGAACCTGGCACGGCCGCCTTCAGAAGCAAGGCATCAATCGGTGTCCGCACGCGAACGTTTTCAGAAAAAGCATCAGGATTCGGAACGTGCGGTCTGCGGATCGGCTGAAACGACCAGAAGCTGAGTTCTTCTTCAGTGATGCCCAGGCCGGGACCAATCGATTCCGGTTCTGGTCGAGCAGTATTTGCGCCCGCAGCGATCCACTTTTCGATGACCGCAATCTCATCGTCGGGCACTGAGCCTTCGCCCGGCGGCATCTCGCCGTTGCGAAGTCGCTCCAGCAGATAACTTTCGTCCGGCTTCCCCACCGAAATCGAAGGCCCGCTCTCGCCCCCTTTCTTCAGAAATCGAACCAGTCGCAGATCCAGCTCCCCCTGCAACTCATCAGTCGCCCCATGACAGTCAAAACAATGAGCCCGAAAGATTGGTCGAATATCCCGCTCATAGGTCAGCGGCCTGGCATCGTCAGCAGCAGTCGAAACCCGCGATACGCAGGCAACAGTAATCAGCAACACGAATCGCATTTGCAGGTTTCCTGAACTTTGAATTTCGTCGGCAGACCATTGGCCAGCCTGGCAGCTTTTACGCAGCTTCAATCCTCCAGCAAAGAGTATCTGTCATTGACCGCCGGCTATGCCAGTTCATCGCTGATAACGTGGCGGTCCTCCGATCGCTTGCTGTGAGATGTCAACCCACATTCGCCGACTGTCGCCTCACGACACACCGCCCAATTGCGACAATTCTGCTCGCTGACCTTCAGGGAGATTCGCGGTTCCAGTCGCGGTTGCTTCTAATCCCAGACGACCGAGAACCACGAGGCAACCACTGTCGAGCGACACATTCACGAACAGCAAGCCCTTTGGTGATTGGTGACGGAACATACCCGACCAATGCGTGCTATGAACGGATCCTTACTGAGTCTCCTTCCGGTTGCTCAACGGACTCGTCTGACTGTTCGGACGTCGTCGTCTTTTGCTTCGCCGTCGCTTTCGCTGCCTCAGAGCCGCTGGTATCGGGCGTCCGCAGCTTGCCCTGCCATGAGCCGATCGGTGCCTGTTCGACAGCAAACTCCACGGTCATCGTCCAGTTCCGATCCTTGAGCGCGCGCTCTGCGATGACTGCCGAGAATGCACGACCATCCGGCCCGGCCGCTTCGGGCGAAAACACGCGGACGAACGCCACTTCGCGAGGCTGCAGGATCACATCGACCCGCTCGGGGTCCTTCGCACTCAACGCCATCTGGGTGGCCCCCTTGAGCCGGATCCACAACCGGCGGCTGTCTGCCGCCGCATTGTCAACATGGATCGGAGCGTCCGACACATTCTGCATGACGACATACAAATCGTCGGGTTCGTCGGGTTCGTCGAGTGTCCGACGCAGACTGAGTGCCGCTCGCAACCCGTTGACCGGCTCGCCCCACTTGAAGTCTGCCTCCCTGCCGGGTTCGAGTTTTGTGCCCGCCTCTGGTTTGGGGCCACCCGGCGGCGGGTCGCCGGGCAGCTCGGGAACTGCGGGCAGCTTCTTCAACGAGTCACGGAAGCTGGGAACGTCCGAATTGCTGCCAGGCTTCAGAGTCGTCAATTTGACGCTGGCCGGATCGGTAAAGTCACACTTGCGTGTCAGTCCTTCCTGGGTCACCCACAGCACACCGGACCCACGGTCCCAAAGAATCTCAAACGTGTTCACGCCATCGGGCAGCTTGAGTTCATAAGGCTCGGGCCGAGAGCCCGTTTCAGGATTCGGCGAGAAGAACCGAATCGTCGCCTTGTTCACTCGCCGTTCGCCGCTGCGAGTCTGTTCGACATGCAGACGCTGATTGTCACCCAGAATGTAGTAACCCGGACCGGTCGCGAATCGAGTTCGATTCCCCGCATTCGGGTCGGCGGCGAGCACTCGGAATGTCAGCTCACCCGGCGGCAGCGTGCCGGTGAACGAGACCATCGCCCGGTTGTGCTTCACGCGGTCTCTGACCATCAATTCGCTCGTGACGGGATGCAGGGCACCGGGTGACATGTCCGCCACAAAGGCATCGATCTCACTCTGCTCCGGCTCAACGCCGTACAGATCGCGGACCACGCGTCGCAGCAGTTGCTCGCGATCCGCCGCACCGACGGGAATCGGCATCTCGCGACTGACTCGTTCGGCAACCACCAGATCCCACAGTTCCGCTGCGTTCTTCGGCTGCTGGAAGCGATTGAGATGTCGCGTGCCGACCACGAATGGGGACACCCTCACTTCCACGTGGCCAGGCGTGAGTCGGACTTCGTCACCTTTTTTGGCGTGAACCCACGCTCCGGGACGCAGACCGGCCCAGTCTTCTCGGTCAGTCTTCGCTCCGACACCGATGCCGGGAGCACTCGTTTCGAGATACGCCCCCGGCGCGAGCCGGTACATCCTCATGTGCGCCATCGTCGTCCACTCGACGGCGGTGACTTCGATCTCCGCTCCTTTGGCATCCTGAACCGCGTGAGTCGATGACTGCTGCCACGTTGGCATCACAAAGAACACGGGCTGATCACCGGCGTTGTGAACCAGAATCCGGGACTTGAACACGCTGCCCAACTGGTACGTGCGCGGACTGGGCACCAACAGCCAGATGCCGGGATTGTGATGAGGCTCGACCTGCGGAATCTGTCTGTCGTCCTCGTGCTGCAGATACCACGCGACGCGCAACCCGCTGGCATCCCGCGCACCCCACGAGACGTTCTTCAGTTCGGGCGGCAGCGGATCGCCGGGCCGAATCACCTGCTCATCAGCCGCAGCCAGAGCGTTGCTCAGCGGGATGCGATGAACCGCGCTCACATCGTCGAGCAGTGCCACCGCCTCGATCAGCGTCCAGTCACGAGTCGCATCAAAACGCGGCAGCAGCGTCTTGAACTTTGCCGACAGCCCGCCGCCTTCACCGGCACCATCGTTGAGTTCAATGAAATACTTCACCCACTCACCAAGCTGCCCGATCATCGCTCCGGGAATCTTCCCATCGGTCCGAGCGTGCTCCTGCCAGATCCTGAACAGTCTCTGCGCGTCTTCGTGCTCAGGCTTCAACTCGGCTGCAGGAGCGCCGTCTGGAGTGACAACCGCAGCAGCAGTTGAAGGCGCGGTCGTTGTTTCAGCCACCTCGATATCAATCAGCGAGTCTTCTACCGGCGAGTCGTCTGTCAGTGGGTCTGAAGGCTCGTCGTCTTCTTTGTCGGCGACAGATTGATCAGGCGTAACCGCATCCGTCGCGTGCAGCATCGCGACCGGCACAGCGATCCCGATACCAGCGATCAACGCCGCCACTCCGACCGTCGCGGGCACGCTGCGTCGATTCAGCTTCTCGCTGAGCACTGCGACGAGCCGCCCTTCCAGCGACGACCTGCGAGCCATCGCCAACCCGCAGGCTTGAGTCCATCGCGAGGGCGAGAGTCGCGTCGCGATATCCAGCAGGTGCTCGGCGTACTCGGAAGGTCGCACACCACTGACCAGCACAAGATCGTCGCAGGCACGTTCCCGCTCGACATGCAGACGCCACGCGGCCAACCACACCAGCGGATTGAACCAATGCAGTGCACACGCCACCTGAGCCAGCAACTGAGTGATCGCGTCACAACGTTTGATGTGCGCGAGTTCGTGCAGCAGCACCGACTGCAACTGCTCCGGAGTCCACGCGAGAGCCGCCTCGGGCAGCAACAGCCGGTGCCGAAGAATTCCCCAGACCACCGGAATCGTTCGATCGCCGTGAAGCAGCAGTCGCACCGGCCGGACAACGCCGACCTGCTGACACGCTGTTTGAAACGCATCGAGGATCGCCGCGTCACTTGAACTGTCAGCCGAGTCCCCCGATCGAACATCAAAACTCGTGTTCTGAGAAGCCGCGATGATCGTTCCACGACGTTCGCCACTCCACAGCATCACGCGGGCCGCCAGCAATCGCAGAATCAGCGAAGAGAATCCGATCAACCACAGGATCGGCAGCATCTGAATCCTCCCCCCGTCAGGCCGTGCCGACTCAGCAGGAATTTCGGAAACCACGTCGACGACTTCCTCAGTAGCCGGCAGTTCAACAGCGGATTGATGAGAAAACGCCAGCGATGAATCGTTCGACTCGACCACGACAGGCGACGGTTCAAAGGTCGCTGCTCCGGCCTCCATCCCGGCCCGAGGCTCAAACACGGGAGCGGCTCCCACGACCTCGATCGGGGCCGCTTCCACGGCATCAGTCCGAGTCGAAGCCGAAGTCAAATCCGAATCCAGACGCGGAATAACCGCCCAGGCTGGTAGCACCCGCCACTGCGGCAACACCGCCGAGAACACCGGCACGCACAGCATCCCGACGATCGAGACCTGCCACACGAGATGTCGTGTCGCCGCGGAATCCCGCCGCAACAGGAGCGCGACCAGAGCAGCCAGAAGGAGCAGCGTTCCGCCCTTGATGGCCGCATCCACCAGCAGCAGGCTCGACGTACTCAACACAGCACCAGCGATAAGACTTGTGCGATTCATCTCAGCGGCCCTCCGTCTTTGCCTGGTCGATTAAAGCAATCAGCCGCTCGCGTTCTTCTTTCGAAACGCCGTCCTTGCGAGAGTGCAGATGAGCCGCCAGTGCCTCTTCGAGTGACCCGCCAAAAAATGTTTCGAGCACCTGCTCCAATGCCGAACGTCCGGCTTTTCCTTTTGACTGGCTCGGCACGTACGTCACTTCACGACCGCTGCCTTTGCGTCGCAAGTGCCCCTTCTCTTCGAGGATGTGCATCATCCTGCGAACGGCCATCGTGGTCGGTGGTGAAGGAATCGATTCAACGACCTGCTTGACGGTCGCCGCCCCCAGAGCGAAGACCGCATCCATAATCTGCCGCTCACGTCGGCTGAGTTCGAAAAGCTCGGGCATCATTAATTCCTGGTGAGGAGTCACGCACAAAACCTGATGTGTCGTTCCGGGTATCCTACAGAATGCGTTACTTTTTTAACGCACCAACAGCGCACCCGCAACAGGGAACGCGCTAAAATTATAACGGGCACCATATTTTCTGTCGGCTGGTTCTGCATACACGACGACTATGGAATAAATTCATGAGACGGCCGAATTCAGAAACACATTCGAACTCCGAACAGGTCGACTGTTGAATTGATTTCCGACCAACGCGACGATGCCAGCTCAGATGGATCATCGCTGGAAGTCCGCTCTCAGATACGTCCGCACTTTTTCGATCAGAAAGCAGCACCCACTTGGAATCGCGTCGGTCAACAGCCAGTGCAACATCGCCGAGTTTGCTGGCTCGTGTGAGGCGAAACGATCCAGAGGGTTGGCAGAGACTGCTCAGCACCTACGGACCGCTGGTTTACCACTGGTGCGAGAGAACTGGCCTCAATGCGGCAGACAGCTCGGACGTCATGCAGAACGTCTTTCTGTCGGTTTCGAAGTCGGTTCACAAGTTCGAAAAAAATCGAGAGAGCGATTCGTTTCGCGGCTGGCTGTGGACAATCACCAGAAACAAGGTACGTGACTTCTGCCGCAAGCAGGCTCGTCAGGTCGCAGCGGCGGCTGGCGGAACGAATGCTTATGCCGAACTGGCAGCCATGTCTGAACAGCTTTCGGATGATTCAATGTCGATCACCAGTCCGCGAGAATTCAGCGGCCTGCTGCATCGAGCCATGGAGATGGTCAAGGCCGAATTCGAACCCCGCACGTGGAATGCCTTCTGGCGATCAGCCATCGAGAATGAGCCCACTTCCGAAATCGCCGGTCGTCTTGAGATGTCCGCTAATTCTGTGCGACAGGCAAAATCCCGCGTCCTGCGACGTCTTCGTGAGGAACTCGGAGAGCTGCCCGAATGACGTGCCCGACACCGCCACGGACGCCGAACCCTGTCGCGGTAACCATCGTCCATCAAAGGGGTTACTCTTATCTTACTGCGTTTTTCAGAAATGCTGTCGCGCTCGTTCGTTGAGGTTGGTGAAGCGGCCTTGAAGCCACCACTTTCCATCACATCTGCCAACCTCTGGGGAATGCCATGACCGAGTCACTCAAAGAGTGCCTGTCGACGGACAAGCTTCGCGATTATGCACTCGGGCGAATGCCTGAAGAACAGTGGGAGCGAGTCGCGTCTCACCTCGAAACCTGCGCGGCGTGCGAGGAGACGATTTCCTCACTCGATGGAACCGCGGATTCAATGCTTGACCACTTACGCCTGCCGCCTTCTCAAAGCATCGCGGGCACTCCGGAATACCTCGCCGCCATGGCGAAGCTGCAGAACCAGCCACCTCAAGGAGCCCTCACCAGCAGCCGAGCCGGCGCTTCTGAATCGTCCGAATCGCCGAGCCATATCGACGCTCACTGTCCCGATGTCGTACGCGACTACCAACTCATCGAGATTCTGGGAGCAGGTGGCATGGGAACCGTCTACAAAGCGATTCACACCAGGCTGGATCGAGTCGTCGCGTTGAAACTTCTGCCGACTCGTCGGATCGGAACTCCCGACGCCGTTGTACGTTTCGAACGGGAAATGAAGGCGATCGGAAAACTCGACCATCCGGCAATCGTCCGAGCCACCGACGCAGGCGAAGACGATGGTCAGCACTTTCTGGCGATGGAATTTGTCGACGGCTTTGACGTTTCACAACTGGTCGACCGGCACGGTCCGCTCTCAATCGCCGACGCTTCGGAGATCATTCGACAGGCGGCTATCGGACTACAGCACGTGCATGAGCGGCAGCTGGTTCATCGAGACATCAAGCCGTCCAATCTGATGGTCACAGAAGACGGCCACGTGAAAATCCTCGATCTCGGACTTGCTCTGCTGGCCGATCAGCATGAAGGACTCGGCGAGTTGACAACCGTCGGACAGTTGATGGGCACTGTCGATTACATGGCTCCTGAACAGTGCAACGATTCTCACGACGTCGACATCCGCGCGGACATCTACAGTCTGGGAGCAACACTGTTCAAAATGCTGACCGGCAGCGCACCGTACGCCACATCCGAGCGCCGATCGCCGCTCTCTCGAATCAGAGCCCTGGCCACTGAAGAGCCACCCCGACTTGCCGACGCCCTGCCAGACGCTGATCTCGAGTTCTGCTGCCTGGTCGACCGCATGCTGGCGCGAAACCCCGACGATCGATTCGCAACTCCCGGCGACGTCGCTGCAGCGCTGGAGAAATTCGCCAACGATCATGACCTGAAACAGGCCATCGCGATCGCCGCAGCCGCCCCGGCACGAGTCACTCAACCATCGTGGGCTGCACCGGGATCGCTTCGGCCGGCGTTTTCCAACGACGCGGCGGCTGTGGGAAGTACCAACAATCCGCCCACCAGAATGCGCTGGGTCGCAAAAGGCCTGATCGCGATCGTGGTCGTTGCAGCCGCCATCGTTTTTCGACTCGAGACCGACAAAGGCGAACTCGTCGTCGAATGCAACGTCCCAAATGTTGAAGTTCACCTGCTGAAGGACGGCAGGCTGCACGAAGAACTTTCTCTGAAGCAGGGAAAAACGTCGCTGTCCGTTTACTCGGGAAAGTACGAAATCGTCATCCCGGGCGAAGCCGATTCTGTCAAAGTATCCGCCGAACGCTTTGTCATCAGTCGAGGGTCACGGCTCGTCGCCGAGATTCACCATGCGAAGTCTCTGGAACAGGAACCCGCGCCGAAGGTTGCTGCGTCAGGAACCAGCATCGAACCAAAGTACTGTGGCAAGACCTACTCTCAGTGGAAGGAACAACTGGCGGACCGCGATCCGATCTTGCTGCGGCCTGCGCTGGCTGCTGTCGGCAGTCTGGGGGCTGGCTACAATGCCGACGAGTCTGGTCGGCTGATCTTTTCAGCGGTGAAGTCGCTGTTTCAACATTCGTCGACCCTGGCGGCTCAAACAGTAGGGTAAGGAACCAGCGAGCCATCTCGTTTGTGCATACTCAGCTGAGGCATAC
>CAXBME010000046.1:0-38045 GCA_963976765.1 uncultured Planctomycetaceae bacterium | reverse complement strand
CGTCGACGACTTCACGGTGCCGTCGCTGTTCAGCAGCAGCACATGCACCGCACCACGACGATGACCGCCCGTGGAATCGCTGGAGGCTCCGACGGCCAGATCGGCGACGCCGTCGCCGTCCAGGTCACCCAGCGACGTCACTGAACTCCCGAAGCCGTCATAATCCGCGAGCGTGAGCTCGCCGTTGGTTCCGCTGGCGATCTTCGTCGAAGACTTCACGGTTCCGTCGCTGTTCAACAGCAGCACATACACCGCACCACGACGATCGCCGCCCGTATCATCGCCGTCGGCTCCGACGGTCAGATCGGCGACGCCGTCGCCGTCCAGGTCGCCCACAGCCGCCACCGAACTACCGAAGAGGTCATAATTCGCGAGCGTCGGCCCGCCGCTGGTTCCGCTGGCGATCTTCGTCGAAGACTTCACGGTGCCGTCGCTGTTCAGCAGCAGCACATGCACCGCACCACGAGAAGAACCGCCCGTGTCATCGACGTACGCTCCGACGGCCAGGTCGGCGACGCCGTCGCCATCCAGGTCGCCCACCGCCGCCACCGAACTCCCGAAGAGGTCATAATTCGCGAGCGTCGGCCCGCCGCTGGTTTCGTGGGCGATCTTCAGGAAGTGGTCGACCGTGCCGCTGCCCGACGCGGTGATCGTGAAGACGTAATCCTCGACTTCCCCGTCGTCCGCCGCGCCGGTTGAGTTTGCTGCTGCTGTGTCCGTACTCAGCCGGAATCTCGCGTAGGTCGTGCCTGCCGAGCCAGCGGGAAGAACGGGGAATGTCAGCGTGAACCGCCCATCAACGGTGCCGGCTGGCACGATGATCGACGCCCGTTCCACGGGATTGCTGTTGGCGAATGCGCCGCTATGGTTGAAATCAATCCAGCCATACAGCGTCGCGTCTATGCCGGTCGTGTTGGTCGCCAGCAGCGTGATTGTCGGAGCGGCCCCTTCGGTCCCCTGCAGGTCCAGAGGATTCAGCACGCCATCCTCGTCATCAGCGCCGCCGTGGACGGTCGGGTCACCGCCGTGGACATCATCCGCCATAGCTGTCGCGTTTTGAGCAGTGCCGAAGTCACCGATAACCGAGTTTCCCAGATGCAGCCCCGGCACAATGACGTGGCTGGGGCCGTTGTCGTCCATCTTTGTCCGGTAGTTGCCCGGCCCGGTTCCCGCTTCCGTGTCCGGGGCATCCCCAAAGTCCAGCAGCGGCGACAGAAACAGCACATGCACCGCACCACGAGAAGAACCGCCCGTGTCGTCGCCGTAGGCTCCGACGGTCAGATCGGCGACGCCGTCGCCATTCAGGTCGCCTGCCGCCGCCACCGCACCCCCGAAGAAGTCACTATCCGCGATCGTCGGTCCGCCGCTGGTTCCGCTGGCGATCTTCGTCGAAGACTTCACGGTGCCGTCGCTGTTCAGCAGCAGCACATGCACCGCACCACGAGAAGAACCGCCCGTGTCATCGACGTACGCTCCGACGGCCAGGTCGGCGACGCCGTCGCCATCAAGGTCGCCCACCGCCGCCACCGAACTCCCGAAGAGGTCATAATTCGCGAGCTTGGGTCCGCCGTTCGTTTCATGGGCGATCTTCGTCGAACTCTTCACACTGCCGTCCGCATTCATCAGCAGCACATACACCGCACCACGATTCGTGCCGTCCGTGTCATCGCCCGTGGCTCCGACGGCCAGATCGGCGACGCCGTCGCCATCCAGGTCGCCCACAGACGCCACCGAACTCCCGAAGAGGTCACCATCAGCGAGCGTCTGTCCACTGCTGGTTCCGCTGGCGATCTTCGTCGAAGATTTCACGGTGCCGTCGCTGTTCAGCAGCAGCACATGCACCGCACCACGAGAACTGCCGCCCGTGTCATCGCCCGTGGCTCCGACGGCCAGATCGTTGATGCCATCGCCGTTCAGATCACCCACAGACGTCACCGAACTACCGAAATAGTCCACGTTCGCGAGCGTGGGGCCGCCGTTCGTTCCGCTGGCGATCTTTGTCGACGACTTCACCGTGACCGTGCCATCCTGGTCCACGTCCAGCAGCAGCACATACACCGCACCACGACGATCGCCGTCCGTGTCATCGCCCCTGGCTCCGACGGCCAGATCGTTAATGCCATCGCCGTTCAGATCACCCAGCGACGTCACCGATCTACCGAAACCGTCAAAGTCCGCGAGCGTGGGGCCGCCATTCGTTCCGCTGGCGATCTTCGTCGAAGACTTCACGGTGCCGTCGCTGTTCAGCAGCAGCACATGCACCGCACCACGACGACTGCCGCCCGTATCATCGCCGTCGGCTCCGACGACCAGATCGGCGACGCCGTCGCCGTCCAGATCACCCAGTGACGTCACCGATCTACCGAACTCGTCAGAATTCGCGAGCGTGGGGCCGCCGTTCGTTCCGCTGGCGATTTTCAGGAAGTGATCGACCGTGCCGCTGCCCGGCGCGGTGATGGTGAAGACGTAATCCTCGACTTCCCCGTCGTCCGCCGCGCCGATTGAGTTCTCCGCCGCCGTGTCCGTACTCAGCCGGAATCTCGCGTAGGTCGTCCCGGCTGCGCCGGCTGGAATGCTCGGGAACGTCAGAGTGACTCGTTCGTCCGTCGTTCCGTCGGGCACGCTGACCGACACGCGTTCGGTGGCATTGTCAAACACGCCGTCCTGGTTGTAATCAATCCAGCCAGACAGCGTGGCAGCCCTGCCTCTGGTATTCGTCGCCAGCAGCGTGATTGTGGGAGCGGCCCCTTCGGTGCCCTGCAGGTCCAGCGGGTCGAGCACGCCGTCTTCGTCGTCACTGCCACCGGCGGCGAATTGATCGTCCGCATTCGCCTGGGCGTTTTGCAGCGTGCCCTCGTCAATGCCATCCACGCTGGCTCCCAGATGCAGGCCAAACACGACGTTGTGGCTGGGCCCGCTGTCGCTGGCCAGAGTGCTGTAGTTGCCCGTTCCCGTGCCCTGGCCTGTGTCTGGTGCGTCGCCGAAGTCGACCGCGTCGACGAACTCGACCGCGCCGATGTCAATACGCGCCGTTCCGTCGCCGTTCCCGTCAAGAATTCGCTCGACTCCTCGCTGATCGCGTGCCTGCTGGCTGGCCTGGTAGTGCCGATAGATAGCCGCTGGTTCCAGCCCGGATTCCACCAGAGAAAACTCGTCGATCGCACCATCGAGATAACGGTTCAGTCCGTCATCTCTGCCGATGCTGATATTGCTGGTCGTCGTGGTTCTTGAAATCGACACTTCCAGTTCATTGACGACCACACCATCGAAGAACATCCGCGCGGTCGTGCCGTCGTACGTGATCGCGTACTGATGCCAGCCCTGAATGTCGTCCGGCAAGTGTGAGCCGATGAATTCCAGCGTTGTTCCGTCGCTGTGGAAGATGCGTCCGCTCCATGCACGCGAATTCTGGTCCGAGTGGATGATGAATCCGTTGGGGCCGCGTGCGCCGGCGATGACTCCAGAATCGCTCCACGTGGGCGTATCCGACCGCGCCCAGACTTCGACCGTAAACCTGGGCGTGAGTGCAAGTTGGTTGCCGCCAGAGATGGGAGCAAGCACGTAATCATCCACCCCATCCAGATCGACGGCCGTCCCGTTGCCTGTCAGGAAACTCGGTTCCGTCTTTATCGGACTCCCGATGTAGCCCGCATTCGAGTTGAAGGATTCAAACCCGCTGTCTGCAGCGCTGAGGGCATTTGCGCCTGTTTCATCAAAGCGGTAATAGTGCGCGGCATCCAGCTGAATCTCGTTTTCAAAGGCTGAGAACTGTGTACCGGCGTCAATCGCGGAACTGCCGGCGATCAGCGCATGCGTCGGCACTGGACCGCCATTATCGGTCAGGGTCGTATCAAGAATATCACTGGCCGTGCCACTGATGATGTTGTTGTCTGAAGAAACATCGTTATCGGAAAACGAACCGGCGACATTGTCCGGCGTTCCCGTGCCGGGACCGCGGAAATTTCCGACGACGATCGTGTTGATCATCGTTGTCGTTGTGACCGCAAACGCGTGTCGATCCCCCCTCCAGTTCCGCTACCGCCGCTGCCATCATCATTGGAATGATTTCCGGTGATTGTGGAATTGATGATGGTCGCCGTGCCGCCCAAAATAGACAGTGCCCCGCCACTTTCGTCGGCGCGATTGCCCGAGAATGTCGAGTTGGTCACGTAGAGTGTCCCGCTAACATCCACCGCCCCTCCAAATCCGGCGGGATCGGTCCCTTCGGCACTGTTGTTCGCGAAAGTTGAGGAGTGAATCGATAGCGATGAATTCTCACTGACGAAAATCGCCCCGCCATTGCGTGTCGTCGAGTTGTTGTCGAACAGAGTCCGGTTGACCGTCAGCGACCGGCCCGCCAGATAAATCGAGCCACCGCCCAACCCGGATGTCGTGTCTCCATTCCCGCCCGTCAGACGCAGATCGTTAATCGTGACTTCTGTGTCGGCTCCCGTGATGTTGAAGTGGCGAGACTTTCCATTTGGATCGTCGAGGATCGTCGTTTGATCGGCACCCAGACCATTGATGATCAGATCATCTGTGATGTCCACCGTGCCATCTCTGAATTGGAAGGTTCTGCCAGCCAGACTGCTGTCGAATTCGATGACATCCAGCCCCGGCGAGTTGTTGGCCGAGTTAATGGCCTCAAGCAGCGTCCCGGGACCACTGGGATTGAAACTGGTTACGGAAAACGTCGTCAGAAGCGTGCGATCTTCGAGCCGCTCCGGATAACCGAGTTTGTGACGAGCGATGAAGCTGCTCGCCGCATCACGAGACTCGCGGCGGCGAGTTCGTGACTGTCGTATTGAATTTCGCAACCACTGACGCAACCGCGGGACAATCAGCATGTTTCGTATCTCAATATATCGAAAATTTGTTCACATCAGTTGTTTCGCTACGCATCAAGCCCAACAGAATCGTCAGCTTCTAAACATCAGTTAGCAAGCCTGTAACGTAACCCGGGATGCAGAGACGTGTGATCCTGAGTAGCGAAAGCAGACAATGGATGAAGTGTTTATGTGTCAGTTTGATGATGAATTCATCTTTCCGGAGCAGTCCTGAAAGTCACGATGCGCGCAGATCTGATGCAGGAGACTGTCAAGACTCGTCTACTGGTATTCCGCAGCCGCGCCACGCCATCAGGCCCTGGAACAGAGAGTTTCAGACTGCGACTTTTGTCAATTGACACTAAATAACTAATATGCAGTGGGTTAGAGGATCTCGTTCGGGCCAACGAATTCCGAAAGTCATGCTTGGAATTGCCCCAGGCTCGTTTGTTTATCTCCGCTGCCGTAGAGTTGGCCCATGCAAGGTGAATCCAGCCCTCAGACGTCTCTGACCCTGCTCAGTCGCATCGAGACAGCCGACGACGACGCCTGGAGAGTTTTTGCCCGGTTGTATGGTCCACTTGTGTATGCCTGGTGTCGAAGTGCGGGACTTCAACCAGATGATGTCGACAACGTCGGGCAGGAAGTCTTCCGCGTCGTCGTGCAGAAAATCGGGACTTTTCAGCCGGGAAGAAAGCGTTCTGGAGCCTTCCGATCGTGGCTGTGGGGTGTCACGCGGCTTCAGATTCTCAACCATCTCAGGTCCGTCAAACGGCAACCGGTGGGCAAGGGCGGAACCGACCACCACTTAAGTCTGCAGCGGCTGGAGCAGGAGTCGCAGGAGCCAGAAAACGTCGATGGCGTCACCTCCAGACAACTGCTGGCACAAAGCGCAATTGAAATTTTACAGGCAGAGTTCGATCCTCGAACGTGGCAGGCGTTCTGGGACCTGGCGGTCAAAGGCAGGCCGGCGAAGGATATCGGCGACGAACTTGACATGACCGCCAAGGCTGTACGACAGGCGAAATTTCGCGTGACAAAAAAGCTGAGAGAACTGTTGGGCGAGGATTCCGTGGGATTTGGCAGAGTCGACGTGCCACCGATCAGTCCGCACAATTGACGCCATCAAACGTCGTTGGCGGCGAGGACTCAACAGACCGCGTGTGGCGCTGCTGCGGATAACCCGGTGCTGAAGTCACCTCACGCGATCACACGAAGATTTCATTCGGTCATAAGAAACATGCCCTCTGGCAACTGTCCATCTCCAGACACACTCGCAGACTGGGCGTCCGGAAACCTGTCCGACGAGCAGGCTGACTTTGTCGTGGAACATCTCGACAATTGCGAAAGCTGCGATCAGAGTCTCTCGTCAATCGAAACGGTGTGCATGCTGGAAGGCATCACCACGGCAGTCGCGACCGAGGGCTTTGTCCAGGAAGATCGCTGCAGGGAATTCGTCGACGCGATCCAACACCGCCCAACGACTGCTGAAGAATCCCGTTTTCCGTCACCCATTGCTGGCAAGCAGATTCGCGACTACGAACTGCTGGATCCGATTGGTCACGGAGCGATGGGCTCCGTGTTCAAAGCACGACATACCAGGCTCAATAAACTCGTCGCTATTAAGGTGCTCACCGACAAACTTAGCGGCGACGTTTCCGCGGTCGCTCGATTTCAGCGGGAAATGCAGGCGGTCGGTCAACTGCAGCATTCCAACATCGTGCAGGCACTGGACGCAGGTGAGGCCGACGGCGTGCCGTTCCTGGTCATGGAACTTGTCGAAGGGCTTGATGTCTCCTGGCTCACGGTGCGGCGGCGGTCGCTGGAAGTTGCCGATGCGTGCGAGATCGTTCGCCAGGCGGCGACGGGTTTGCAGCATGCGCATGCCGAGGGACTGGTCCATCGGGATATCAAGCCGTCGAATCTGATGCTGACGCTGGACGACGATGGACAGTGCCGTGTCAAAATTCTGGATCTCGGTCTGGCGACGTTCGACGGCCCGGACGCGGAACGGCATTTGACCGACGAAGGCCAGTTGATGGGCACGTTGGAGTTCATGGCTCCCGAACAGGCAGAAGACACACACACGGTCGATAGTCGAGCCGATATCTATTCGCTCGGTGCAACGCTCTATCGTCTGTTGACAGGGATCGTTCCGCTAGACGGCCCGGAATACAACACTCCCGTCAAGAGACTGAAAGCGCTGATGACGGTACCTGTGCCAGCCATTTCGACCAGACGGAACGATCTCCCGGACGATCTCGCAGCTCTCGTCGATCGTATGCTGTCGAGTGATCCGAACGAGCGGCCTCAGGACATGGCAGAGGTCGTCACGCTGCTCAATGAATTCGCTGCGAAGCATCAGCTCAAGCGTTTGCTGAAAAAAACGCTTATCGAACAGAGACCGAAAACCGTCGACTCGAACTCCACTGATTTACTTCGCGATACCGAACCATCACTCGGAGAGACGATCGACTTCTCGGCGCGTGAGAATGTAGCTGAGAGTGATACCGGATCGATGCTGCGTCCAGCAGCATCGCGACCTGGTTTCCGATTGCGACTGATGGGGGCAGTGAGTGCCGTTCTGTTTCTGCTGGGCGTGATCTGGGTGAAGACCGACGGGGGATACATCCGCGTTAAAACGACCGACCCGTCGATTGACGTCTCGATACAGGTTGTAAAAGACGGCGAAGCATATCCGGACCTGCGCGTCGGTGGTGACGGCAGTAATATCTGGTTCCGATCCGGGATATATGAGTTCAAACTGCCAACCGATGTGAATGACACGCTGGCAATCGGTAACAGCAGCTTCACCCTCACACGAGATGGTGAGCAGGTGGTGACGATCTCACGCACCACCGGTGGCAGCCTGCCTGAGAACAATTCTGGTTCTGTGCTGCCCGCTGTTTCTCACGAGCCGCGAATCATTACCGTGACAAACACTCTTGCCGATCTGGATGAACCGGGCTCGCTGCGTGCCGCAATCGCCGAGGCAGACAACGGCGACATCATTCAGTTTGATCCAGCCTTGTCCGGAAGCACGATTGAGCTGAGGGGCCGAACAATCAAATTGCATGGCAAGAAGCTGAAGATTGATGGCAGTGGTCTTGAAGAGCGATTGACACTTGATGCTCAAGGCCGCTGTCGAGTTGTGGAGATCAGTGATCGGGCTGAAGTGACACTGGACAGCCTGATTATCACAGGTGGTTACTCCAGAGGCGGCGGAGCCGGCATTGATTGCGGCCCGGACGTCACCGTGGAAATTATCCGGTGCGCCATCACTGACAACAAAATCCCCGTGGAGATTTTTGGAGGGGCAGGTGGTGGAGGCATTCACAACCACGGAGTGCTGAGCCTGCGGGACTGCGTCATCAGCAACAACAGAGCGACGAGTGGCGCCGGAGTCAGCAACACGTCTTCGGGAGTCGTTGTCCTGGAGAACTGTCGCATCCTCAAGAATACTTCAAGATGGTACGGTGGTGGACTGTGCTGTTTTGGCAATACGACCTTACGCGATTGCGAAATCGCCGAAAACGAGTCAACGACACGAGGCGGTGGAGGGATTTATTTTCAGCCCGACGATCCAGAGGAATGCACACTAACCCTGGAACGATGCTTGATCAGAAACAACCGCTGTGAACGAGACGGGGCCGGACTTCGAACCAGAGGTAATGCAAATCTGGTGAACTGTGTGATCACGCGAAACGCCTGTGAGAATACAGGCAGCGTCGTAAGTTTGGACCCAGCAGCAATGAGCCTGATTCATTGCACAATTGTCGAAAACTCAGGCGGTGGCCTGCGGCTCTTCACGAACGGGGAGACAGTCATTGAGTCAACAATCATTGCCCGAAACACAGGTGATATAATGGACTTCATGGCCAGCGATGCGAGTCTGGAACGGCTGACCCTGCGTGGCATCAGTATAATTGGCAGCACGAACGTTCTGACTGCTCTGCCACCTGAAACGTTGTTGGGTGTCGAGCCTCTGTTGCATCCGCTGGGCGACTACGGTGGTCCGTTATTCTCTACGCCGCCTCAGGGAGGATCGCCAGCCATCGACGCGGCGATTACTTTGGGCGAGACACCAGCGAGCGACATCCGTGGCATGAAGCGTCCGGTCGATGGGAATGACGATGGACAATCATTGCCAGACATTGGGGCCGTGGAGTTTGTGCGGGAGACTGATGGCCGCCTCTATCTGGGAATGACGGCCGATGGTCATCAATGCGTCATGAACCCACTGGAGCTGCGGGGGACTGAAGGAGCAACTCCGGCGATCACACTGGCGGTGACGAATACGATCGGCAGCACGGCGAGGCTTCACGGCTGGATTGATTTTAACCAGGACGGAAAACTCGACAGCGCGACCGAAGAAGCTCAAGCGACGATCTCCAGCGGTAAAACTGCAGGTCGCGTGACGCTGACGTTTCCGACGATTCCACGCGGCAGCGTTGGGCAGACATCCGCCCGGTTCCAACTGAGTATGGACTCCACAGCAGCCGCTACGGCGGGAACAGCTTCGGAAGGCGAAGTCGAGGATTACGTCTTCACGATCACCGCCCCCGGCAGCGGCACGGTGGACGACTTCCTGAAGATCGCCAGCGACACCAGCGGCGGGCCGACGCTCGCGGATGGTGACCGTTTCGGGAGTTCGGTGGCGAACATCGGGGACCTGAACGGTGACGGCGTGGACGATCTGGCTGTCGGGGCGTCACTCGATGACACGGGCGGCGACAACCGGGGAGCCGTGCATGTACTGTTCATGAACGCCGACGGCACCGTGGCCAGTTCAACAAAGATCGGCGATGGCACAGGCGGCGGTCCAAATCTGGGTGGTGGGGACTATTTCGGCAGCGCTGTGGCCGCAGTGGGCGACCTGGATGGTGATGGAGTGACAGAACTGGCCGTGGGAGCCAGTGGTGACAACATCGACGGTTCCGATCGCGGTGCGGTCTACATTCTGTTCCTGAACACGGACGGCACGGCCAAAAGCTTCACGCTGATCGCCAACAACAGGGGCGGCGGCCCGGGGCTGACGAACTTCGACCGGTTCGGCACGTCCGTCGCGTCAATCGGTGATTTTGATGGGGACGGCGTCGCCGATCTGGCTGTCGGAGCCAGAGGCAATGACACGGGCGGCTCTGGTCGTGGTGCGGTGTATGTGCTGCTGCTGAACGCTGACGGGACGGTCAAAAGCCATCAGAAAATCGCCGACGGAGTAGGCGGACTCGTCGCCGACACACTGGAGGACAGTGACTTCTTTGGCTTCTCGGTGACGAGTGTCGGAGACCTGAATGGGGACGGCGTACCCGACCTGGCTGTTGGAGCAAGCGAAGATGAGAACGACAGCGCTGGCGATGCGAGCGAAGGCGCGGTGTATGTGTTGCTGATGAATGCCGACGGCACGGTACTGAGTCAGCAGAAGATCACTGACGGCAATCCTGGCGGACTGATTGATGGCACGCTGGGTGCCAGTGACGACTTTGGTTCGTCGGTCACAGGCGTAGGCGATCTCGACGGCGACGGTGTCCCCGACCTGGTGGTTGGAGCCCAGGATGACGAGAACGGCGATACGAACGAAGGTGCGATTTATGTCCTGCTGCTGAATCCCGACGGCACGGTCAAGCAGCAGCAGAAGATCAGCGACGGCAATCCCGGAGGGCTCACCAACGGCATTCTGAGTAGCAGTGACGACTTTGGCACGTCGGTGTCCGCCATCGGCGACCTCAATAACGACGGGATCATCGACCTCGCGGTCGGTGCCAAAGACAACAACACCGGAGGCCCCGATCGCGGTGCCCTGTATGTGGTATTCCTGTCACCGCTTTAGGATTTCGGCGATACGCCGGACACGGGAACCGTCAGCGCCACCGGTGGGTACAGAATGGACAAATCCCCCGTGGCGGCCCATGTGGAACCAGTTTCCAAAGACACTCCAACCAAGCCTCAGCCGCTTTCTCAATTTGATTCGCAGGCTCGACCATCCCCCTGAAGGTGCGCAGTCATAATGACTCGCCCACGATTTGCTTCATACCCCTGGTTAGGGCGCGACCGACGCGTCGAAAACTCCTCAAAGTTCCTGATTCAGTCTTTGACGCGCCCTGATCACGATTCCGATTGTGCTCCGACAACATAGCTGGGATTTGCTCCCAGCAAACGACTTACGTGCCTTCTTGCGTGACAGTCACGCTCTTGACATGGAATTGGTCACTCAGAGCGACAGCCTTGTTGTCCAAACAGTCGACATCTCAAAATATGTGGCACCCGGACACACGGTAAATTTCGTGCCCGCAGTAGATCCCAGCTCGGTGTCACCAGAAGTGTCACCAAAACGGTGTTCACAACTCCCTAGTTGCGGCGGAAGCCAGCTCGATGGAAGTTGGTTTCACAGCCAATCTGACGGGAGCCGGACGGCAGCCGAACAACGACGACGGATTTCTAATCCGGCGGTCGTAGGTTCGAATCCTACCGGGCGTGCTGCTTAAAGGCCGACGTAACAATGAGTTGCGTCGGTCTTTTTACGTTGCTGAGATTCTCAATGGCTGAGGTGTCACCAAAAGTGTCACCTGAAAGCCGTTGGTCCCGGCATCCGGTACGATGCTGCGGATGCTAAGAATGAGGCCTGCTACGAAGGCATAGCTTCATGAGGCTGCCTCATGCCTCCAATATCCGAGACTTGAACGGTTGGATGCCCGCACAAGCTTCTATCCGAAGCTCTTATCTGACTATGGCAACAGTCATTCTTGTAGTATGCAGCGTCACATTCTGACGTAAGTCCTTACCCAGCAACACCTGTGCCGTGCAGCTTACGTCACACTCGTGTAGGGCAGGCGGTCCTGCCTCAGCGGGCGCGGAGTTAGATCGCTAACGGTGGCCACCTTCGCTCGGAGAATCAACTGCGGGACGTCGATCACGCGAAAAGTATCGGTGGTCGGAACGTTGAGCTTCTGGCTTGATCCGTTCGTCAGGGACAAGCCGATTCTTGTCGGGCACGGCGGCGTAGAGTGCCGCAGCGGTTGCCTCGGCATTTCGTCCCACGTTGTACTTCATCGTTGTCGAGATACTTTCGTGCCTCATCAGTTCCTTGAGCTGCGCCGGCATCACTCTTTCAGACCAGCGAAATCCGAATGCCCTCCGCAGATCATGCGCTGAGGCATGTTTGATCTTCTGGGAGTCTGGGTCGACGACAACATTCGCTTCCCTTCCAATTGCGGTGATCGTCTTGGATACAGTATCGGTTCGTGGTCGTTTTCCTCGGACTCCCACTACGTTGAAAAACCAACCTGACCTTTCTTTCTCCGGTACTGCCTCGATCATCTCCGCGAACTCGGGAGCGACCGGGTAGAGTCGATCCTTGTGGGCTTTTTCGTTGACGGCCCCGATCCTAGAGCGGCTGCAACTTAAGCGTAGCGGTATCCGCGGTGTTTGAAGTAGTTGCGGCACTCTTCGTTTGAGAACTGATCAAGGATATTGCCGCAGAGATTCCAGAGGGCGTTGACGGTTCGTTCGGCTCCATCTCTGAGCAGTTTTTTGAGTTTCGAGAAGGCCAGTTCGATAGGATTTAAGTCGGGCGAGTACGGTGGCAGATAGCGGACTTCTGCTCCAACTGATTCAATCGCTTCCCGGACTCCTTTCACCTTGTGACTCGATAGGTTGTCCAGAACCACAACGTCTCCTGATTGCAGCGTTGATACCAGGTGCTGGCGTACCCAGGCGAGGAATATCTGACCGTTGATCGGGCCATCCACGGTCAGGGGTGCGGTGAATCCTGTAGAGCGTAACGCACCGACAAGCGTTGTTGTCTGCCAACGGCCAAACGGTACCCCTTCGACCACACGCGTGCCCCGTTGCGAACGACCGTACGTCCGTGTCATGTTCGTTTTGGCCCACGTTTCGTCGATAAAAACAACGTGATCAGGATCGATGTCCTGCTGGCTTTGCTTCCATCGCAGACGCTTTGCGGCCACGTCTTCGCGTTCCTGTTCCGCAGCAATCAGCGTCTTTTTTTTCGAGTCAATCCCAACGCTCGACAAGCCTCACTGAATGTCCGCTGAGACAGTCTTGTCTCATGCTCAGACTCCAGCTTCGCCTGGAGTTCGTGCAGATAAATGTCAGGCTGTTCGGCAACGCTCTGACGTAACCAGTCGCTCCAACTCTGCCATGACGGACGACGATCACGAGTCGTCTTCGGAGCCGTCTTGCCCAGCTCGCGGCGTTCCTGCTTGATCCGCCTGACCCACGACTCAGACACATTAAACCGTGTCGCCACTTCGCGAGTCCCACCACCGGCATCACACGCTGCCAGCACTTCACGCCGGAATTCTTTCGAATAAATCACAGGCACCCCCTTGCGGATGCCTGCCTTATTCAAACTGCCTCAATGACGCTACCCTTATCCGGAAACCGCTCTAAACATGGTCCGAACATTTTAAGCACCTGACTTTAGTTTCCGAACGACGACACCTTGAAATCTCAGAACCCCGGCATCACTGTCCCAAACCGGAGTGGGACTGGATAATTGATCCGGAGACGACGGCTCAGCGGCATCGAGATCAAAAGTCATGTTTTCTGTGAAGCATTGCAGTTCCAGAGGCCCATCGAATCGCTTCCAGAAGAGCCAACGGGCGGCCAACTTGTCGTCCAGCCTGTAGATCTGAGGCAGCTCCAAGCCGTGATCGAAATCCGGCAATTCCAGCATGACCCAACGACCATCGGGGTTCTTGTATAGCGTTTCCCAATCAGAGTAATCATCGAATTCGGTCGTGTAACTCGAAGCACCCCCTTCGGGGTGAGGAGCAGAGTAAATATCATAACCGTCGGGGTCGAATATGACTTCCCGGTTGCAGTCCCTAGAACACTGCGAATGGAATCTCGGTAGTGCTGGCGCCGAACTCCCGCGATCTCATCGCTCGACAATCCGGAGGTTCAAGCCCTTGCTCCAAGAGAATTCCAACCGCTTCAGATTCGGTCAGTACCTCGGCATTGTGTAGTCCGTCAGTCCCTTGGCGGCTCCAATGCAGCCAGCGCAAGTTTGCGGTTTGCGAGATGACATTCCTTTCCGCCCCGACTACATCCCAATGTTTTTTTTGCAGTCGCAGTTTCAAACCACCTGATTACGTCGTGGTGATCCTTAAATTTGATGCTAGCGGGGAGATTTTCGAGGAAACCTGACATCTGGCCTACATTTCTCAATGTTGCAAGCTGCAGGCGAAACGTAGCGAGAGCGAGGTCGACCGACGTCACGAAATCTGACTACACGAGAGGATTGTAGACCACTCGGCGTCTCGTCAAGTTGATACAGTGGCGTCATGTGCTGACGATTCTGAGGGCAGTTCGCTCAATGAAATTTTTTCGAAACCAACCAATCGAACTTGGCGATCTGTAAGCATTTGTGCCGACTGCGAATAGTTCAATCTCGGCTTGGGCTCTGAAGATGTTGTTTGTCATCTTCATCTTTTGCCGAGCATTCTATGCGGCAGGTGTATGGAGTGGTGACTCAGGAGATCATTCAACGAGTGAGTGATAATTCGCAACTTTCGAGAGCTCGCCGGTGATGACGACTCGGAAGCCGACGTTGTCGTGACTCAGGTCGACGGTTGAGGGGAGGCGGCGGCAGGCTGAGCCGAGCAGTTGTTGCGGGGTTCTGTATGAGCCGCCACGAATTACATGGGCTTTGCCGTACGCTGGGCCTGTCGGGTCGAGCAGTGGTGTATCAGCCGCTGAGGAGGGGACGTCATAGTTTGGCTCGAAGTTGTCGCTGCACCATTCCCAGACGTTGCTGTAAATATCGAAGAGGCCGAACACATTGGGTTGCATCGTAGCGACTGGCTTTGCGCCGTACGGTGAGGCTCGCACGATGAATTCCTGCAGCAATGCGGAAGGCTTGCCGAAAAACGTTCGCTGATTTGATCCGGCTCGGCAGGCGAATTCCCATTGAGCTTCCGTTGGTAGCGTGACCGTCATGTCGGACATTTCACTGGCCCACTCACAAAAGGCGACAGCATCCTGCCACGTAACCTGGACCACTGGGTATTCATCTGATTGCTTATAGCCGGGGTTCTTCCAGTTCAAATCCGGGCTGTTATTACGTGTGAGGGACTTTGAGTAAGTGCTTCCTCCTGTTCCGGTAGACTCGGCCTGAGTTTTGTAATCAGTTGCCTCGACGAACTGACGAAACTGTTGAACCGTGACCTCAGTTTGGCTTACGAAGAAGGGCTGAGAGAGTCTCACGCGGTGCTGAGGTGTCTCGTTGACTGCATGTGTTTTTAAGTGAGTCATTACCCAGCTATCGCTTGCGTGAGTGACCATCAAGGCGTCAACTTCAGACTGAGTGCTGCCCATGTCGAACTCGCCCGGCGGAATCAACGAGAACGTCAGCCCAATTTCGGTTGAAAATTCGGTTGGAATACCAAGATGTCTTGCCCAGGCAGTCTGATATTTTTGGGCGTCGACCGGAGAGAACGGCACGGTGGCCGTCGGCGGTGGATCATTTTTTTTGACTGGTGGTTGCGCCGAATCAGGAAGTTTTGGAGCGGTCGCCTTTGTATCGGGTGTGGTCGATTTTGAAGTTGTCTTTGAGAGCGTATCATCAGAGTCGCTGTTTGCCCCGCGAGTTCCGGGTTCGGTAACGTTTGCAAGATTGACGACAACTTCCCCGCGAGCGTCGACATTAACTCTGGAGCCTTCCGGAATAATGAACTTCGTCGATTGTCCGTCACGATTCTTCACGATGAGGACAATCACAGCGAGTGATACCGCGGCGACCATAAAGGACATCGCCGGCTTCAGCCATTTTCTACGACGGTGATCGTTGCCATTGTCACCTGTCGCAACCGATGAAACATTGTCAGTGTTCTGCGCAAGTTTGCTTAACCGTTCGACAATTTCGTCTGCTGATTGAGGGCGTTTATCGGGTGACTTTTCAAGCAGCCGCTCGACGAACTCAACGAAGGCTGGCTGCAGGTCCGAGCGTGCTTCGTTCAAGGCTCGAGGCTGTTGTTCGACGACTCGCCTCAACACGGCCAGCGAGTTTGATGAGCGGAACGGCGGCAATCCAGTTGTCAGTACGTAAAGCACACTGCCCAGACTGAACAGGTCAGAACGATGATCAATCAGTTTGCCTTCAGCCTGCTCGGGGGACATGTATTGAGGCGTGCCGCTCATCAGGCCGAGCAGCGTGTCACCCGATTCTTTGACGGCACGCGCCAAGCCAAAGTCCGTGATTTGAATTCGTCCGGTTTCGTTCTCGATCAGAATGTTGGCCGGCTTGATGTCTCGATGGATTAAATCCTGGCTGTGAGCGACGGCCAGCCCCGCAGCGATCTGACTTCCCACATCGATAATACTGGCAATCGAGAACGGTCCTTCGCGATCGAGTTTCTGCTGAAGCGATTCGCCCTCGATAAACTCCATCGCAAGGAATGGAACTGAGTGCTCATCTTCGACCGCGAAAACGGTCACGACATGATCACTGCGGATGGCGGCGGCGGCTCGCGCTTCCCGGAGAAAGTTGGCTCGCGCGTTGGGCCATTCCAGACAGTGGGGCTTTAGGACTTTCAATGCAACGTCGCGGTGCAGCTTTGTATCTGTTGCTCGCAGAACAATTCCCGTTCCGCCATGAGCGACCAGTTCAAGCACTTCGTAAGTTCCGAGTCGCCCCAGGCTGCCTTCACGCTGCGACGATTCGAGAAAGTCCAGTGTTGGCTCAGCCTTGTCGTCAGACTCATTTTTCTTGCCCCGCGACGAATGATCATCGGTGAGCTGGCTCAGTGCGGTCTCAAGCATTTCAACAGGCGGTTTCAGCAGAAAATTCCCGACCACCGAATGCGACTCCAGAAGCTGCTCGATCTTTGCACGCGAGCCGGGGAAATCTCGACAAGCGGAATCGAGGAATCGAGCACGCGTTTCAGAAGATTCAATTTCGAGCGCCTCTAAGAAGACAGATTCTTCGTTCATGGCTGGCATTCGGGGAGCGGGAAACGGAAGAGGTGCGATCATTAGTTTCTTTGCTGGAACCGGGGCATGCCTTCTCATGCGTACTTGACCACCGTTTCCGCTCATGAAAAATGTGACACGATCTCATTTTCCGAGATCGCGTCGCCCTTAGTCACTTCAGCTCATCAGCCGGTACGCTCAATTCACGATGCAGCCACGCTCGCGCGTACGTCCAGTGACGACGGGCGGTCGCGTCTGACATGCCGAGTGCTTCCGCCGTTTCCTCGCTCGTCAGGCCGGCAAAGTATCGAAGTTTGACGACTTCGGCCGGAACCGGAGACAATTCTGTCAGACGTGTCAGAGCTTCGTCGAGCGCCAGCAGATCGCCATACTCACCTGTTTCGGCCAGTTCGTCGATGTTGAGATCAAGCCGCTGGAGTTTGCCACCTCGTTTGATCGTCTGCTTTCGCCGAGCGTTCTCGACCAGAATCCGGCGCATCGATTCTGCGGCGGCGGCGAAGAAATGGCCCGTATGGTCCCACTCCTGGCCACCGCTGGACTCGGTTAAGCGAACGTAAGCTTCGTGAACGAGCGCCGTCGGCTGGAGCGTTTGCCCTGGAGATTCGCGAGCAAGATGAACGGTTGCCAGGCGACGTAGCTGGTCATAAACCAACGGCAGCAATCGCTCGCTTTCCGGGCTCTGACCGGCATTGTCGATCAGCTCCTGCAGATCCGGTTTTTCGCGAGCCTCAGTCATGGCCAAATCTTACCGTCGTCCGACCCTAAGGTCATCCTGCCTGGAAATATGCGGCCTGCTCTGGCAAAGCCTGAAAGCCACGTCAGCATGCTGGAGCGGCCGCTGAATCTACAATAACCGAAGATCGTCCCGCCGGGCCTGCAAAGTAGTCATTCGTTCCGAGGAACTCTTAAGAATCTGCTGACGCCGATGGGCTGCATCGGCAGTCGCGATTCAGTTTCGCGAGGCAACTTCTGGCATTCTGGCGAATCTGCGACGAATTCCTGAGCGCTTTCTAAGCGGAATCTCGCATCTCCTCGCATACCGGCTATCCGGTAATTTATCGATACATTCCGGGGGGAATTCATGCTTTTTCGTTCTATCGAGTCCTTCGCTGCGCGCATTTCTTCCGTACTGGCCTGGTCAAGACGTTACGGAAGCCGCCGAAGTCGGCAGCGAGCACGCATCAAAAATCCAATTCTTCATCGCCGGATGAGGCGGCATTCAGAAACTCTGGAAGAACGCACGTTACTGACGGGCGGATTGACGGTCGACATCAACGGTGGGGCTGATCCGTTTGTGAGGGTTGATACGGCAGGTGATGCCGATGTCGAGTTTCGCGGGTTTGACAGTTCGGACGATCTGGCGCTCGCGACGTTCTTTTCGGCGGCGGATGGAGCGGCTGTGCCGACGACCGTCGACGCCAGTCTGTCGGTCGATGGCCGAACGATCACCGGAACATTCACGCTCGATGAATTTGATTCAGGCAACGGTGTATCGATCATCGCGGTGGATGCTGGAATTCAGTTCGGCGGTCCGGTCGGAATCGAGCTGTCCGATGCTGACGGAGTGTTCGCACTGCTGACGTCAGGACTGGCCGGGCAGATCACGGCGGAAGATGTTTCCGACGGTGACGGCATCGCGGTGTTCGGGCTGGCGGGACTGGAGCTGGATTCGGCATTTGGGTTCGACTTCCAGATTAATACGACTGATGATGCCGTTGATCTTTCGGTCGACGCGCCATTCGGAACGCAGACGATTTCCTTCGCTACTGGCGGCGTTCATCAGCTTCAGGGGGCTGCTGTGTTTCATGTCGACTCAGCCATTGGCAGAGTCGTCAGCACATCCGCCGATTTTACGGTGACCGAGAACGGCGACGGGAATCTCAACATCGCCGCCGGGGATGTGAAAGCAACCTTGTCTGCTGGCGACGTCGATGCCGTGAGCCTTGCCAGCGCGACGGCGACTTTCTCGCTGGGCGAAGACGCCGAGAGTGGGCTGCCTGCCTTCGAGATGGCGTCCGGCAGTTTCGTGGTCAGCGGATTCTCGCTCCTCCCGACAGGCAACCTCGATACGGAACCGGATTCGGAAACCGGTGAGGCTGGTGAGTTCGTCCTGCTGAAAGCAAACCTCGGGCCACTTTCGCTGAGTAAGGTCAGTGTGACGTTCCCAACGTTCAGTCTGATCGGTGACGAACTGACCGTCGGAGCCGGCTTGAAAGCCAAAGAAGCCAGTCTCTCGTTCAAGCGGAAGCCGAGCGAAGCGGAGTCAATGGACGACACAATGGATGGCTCGGGCGGTGACGACACAACGACTGGCTCAGGCGGTACGGACACGACAACCGGGTCTGGAGGAGACGATACAACGACCGGCTCAGGCGGTACGGACACGACAACCGGGTCTGGAGGTGACGATACAACGACCGGCTCAGGCGGTACGGACACGACAACCGGGTCAGGAGGGGACGACACGACGACCGGCTCGGGGGGCGACGACACAACGATAGGGGACGATTCGTCAGATGAAACCACTGATGAAGCCAAACCGCTGACACTCGTCGCAAAGGGCGCGGAAGGCGAACTCCAGATACGCGGCAATGTGAGTTCAAGTTCCGGTTTGATCGACCTGGTGCTGCCGGGCGCATTCTCATTGACGGCGTCGTCGGTCACGCTGGACGTTCCCGACATCCTTGAAGCTTCGGCAAGCAATGTGGATCTCAACTTCGATCCACAACTCGGATTTGATCAGGAGATCATCCGAGCCAGCGTGCTGACGGTCGCCGTGCCACCGCTCAAACTCAGCGGGCAGGCTGTTTCAACAAACAGCAACCCGGCTCTGCTTGTGCGCGGGGACGGTTTTGCATTCGGCCAGACGCGCGTCACATTGAACGAGACGATTCAGGTCTCTGATATTCTGACGGTGAAGAACCCGTTCATCGAAGTCAGCGACTTTGCAGTATCGATCGACACCGGCGTTTCCGTTGGTGGGCTGGCGATTGGTGCGGCGCTGATCGAAGTCCGTCCGCTGGGAGACGACGCGCCGTGGTCATTGACTGGAGAAAACGTCAAAGCGGGCATCACCTTCAACAGCGATTTCGGCATCGACGATGTCAAATTTTCAGCGAACCGCCTGACAGGTCAGCTCGGCGAGTACCTGACCGTCAGCACAACCGACACGACGTTTGTACCGACGGCGACTGGAAACGAAGAATTCCTGCGAGTGGCCGGTGCGGTTTCGATCGATCTGTCTGTCGCTGGAGTTCAGATTGGTGGCTCACTCAACCGTTTCGCCATCGAAGGCGATGGTGACTTCAAGGCGTTAAACAACTTTGGTGCATCGTTTTCAGTTGGTGCAACGTCAGCTACGGACTTCGGCTGGGTCGACGTACTCCCTTTAAGTCTCGACGAAGTGACGTTGCAATGGCCGGATTTCAACTCGGCTCCGGAAGATTTTCAGATTGTGATCTCCGGTTCGGTCGGAGGGATGCTGCCGGGCGGGATCGCTGCCGTGGAAGGGTCGATCAAAGGTCTGACAATCGAGCCATTGCGGCTGGCCAATGGCGAGTTTCCGGTTGTCGCGGTTGATGAAATCTCCGTTTCGGCATCTGGGCAATTCTTTGGTGGTGAGATCAGTGGTGGCCTGTTTGGCGGCGTCATCAAACTCGATGAAGAAGGCATCGTGACGACGGGTTCGAACTTTGCTGAGTCAGTGTTTTATCTTGGGCTGCAGGGATCGTTCGCGTTTCCAAATCTCGGTGAGACTGAAATTCGCGTGGCGTTTTCGGAACTCGGACCACTGGGCGTTTACTTCAGCGCCGGCATCCCAATCACCGTTGATCCTGTTTTCACCGGCCTGACCTTCAACAACTTCCGAGGTGGTGTCACCTTCAACGCCATCCCGCTCGTTCCGCCAGCGAATCCTGCTGACCTGGCTGAATCGCGGTTCAAGCCGACGCTCGATCTACCATTTGAAGTCTGGCGTGACCGAACCCGACAGCAGGTTGCTAACCTCGCCACCGGGAACAGCGGTTACCGTTTTGACTATTCGGACCCGGCGGGCGTTTCTGAAACGATTCTGAAACTCAACGCACGACAGTTCGACAAAGAGGGCGGATTTGACGCTTCATTTGCCAATAATGGACTGTCCATCAGTGATGCGGCCCAAGGGCCAACCGTCAAGGTATTGAAAGTCGGCTCTTCGTGGAGCCTCTCGTTCAAAGGCAATGAATATATTGTCGAAGTCGTTGGGGAATTGAGTGGTCGAAAACTGCGAGTGACCGAAGCCACGTTCAAGATCGACGAATCGTTGCGAGAGGAACTCGGCGAAGGTGGCTCGGTGACTCAGCCGCTGGTCGATGCCTTCAATGCGGGTGGAATCCGGATGTCGACCGCCGGCACGGTGGAAGTTCTCAAACGGGACGATTCCACCAACACACCGACCAAGTGGAAGATCGTGGACGATGGTCGCGAATACTTCGTCACGCTTTACTCCGGGACAGGAGTCGATATCGACCTGCCCGGCGTTCTGACGGTCAACGGCGACACCGGAAAATTCGAAGACATGCTGCTGCCCAGCGTGCGAGTTGAAGCCGGAGCTTCGGTGTTCAGCCAGTTCATCGGCGAGTCGTCACTGAATGCCGACGTTGATATTGCGTTGACGACTGAAGGTGCCATCGTCTTAAACGGCAAGTTCAACGTCGGTGAAAAATTCAACGCAGACCTGACTCTCTTCGCCGATCTCAGTGTTATTCGGGCAGACTCCGAAGCGCCACCGCGGTTCGTGATGCTGGGGGATTTTCCTGGTGAATCGTCGGGACTGCCACGCGTCGTCCGTTTGCAGGGCGACATGTTCTTCGAGTTTCTCGACGATGAAGGCAACACGGTCAACCCGCTCTACAACAAGGACGCGATCGACTCATTCCGCTTTCGTGTGCTGGGGCGAGGCGAAATTACCGCGTTGGACTTCGCAAAGATTGTGATTGGTGGTGATGGTGGAGGCTCCGGCGGTTTTGCCAGTCTGGAGCTGATCGCCAGCGCCAGTCCAGACGGTGGCGACCGGATTGAGCTGGCCGTGCAGGGCAGTATCGGCATCGAAGGCATTATCCCGGCTGGCGATCTGGTAAGTGCGGCCGGGCGGCTGATCATTGATGTGCCCGAAGGAGCCGATCCGGGCGACGTCGAGATCTACGGTGTGTTGAAGCTGGACTTCACATCCGATTCTCCGGGCTTGTCATTCCTGGCCGACGCGGGATTGCAAGCCGACGCGGAAATTCTGCTCGGCCTGAACGCGACGAATGAAGATCAAACGCTTGACCTGCTACTGCCAGGCCGAGCTTTGGAAACCTTCGTGCTGGAAGCCGGAGCGCTGGCGTTCGAACTTCAGGGTTCACTGACGATGGCAAAGGACCTGCTCGGCTTCGGAGCCGACCTGATCTTTGACGGCGTGTTCTCGATGAATGTGCGACTGGACGAGAATGATCCTGACAACCCGTTTGACGACAACATCGACTTCGATATGTTCATGAGCGCGCGGCTGGACGTCGATGTGCGCGTGCCCGGACAGAATCTGTCTCTGATGACGCTGGATGCGCTGGGTGTTTTTGTCGCCCGCGACGTCAGCCCGACCCAGTTGATTCCCAAAGTAGCCGGTCGACTGGACCTGACCGCGGCGCGAGGTCTGCCCGGAGTCTTTGAGATTTCAACCGGTAGCCCGGCATCGCTCGAATTCAACACGTCGGGACTTGAGCAAACTTATGTAGTACCCGAACGACTGCGCGATCGACTCGCCGTTATTCAGGCCCGGCGTGAGAACGTCGATATGGATGACGTGACGTTGCCAACCACGACGATCGCGCCCGGCGGAACCATCACACTCGCCGCCACTCCACCGCCGTTGCTTGACGGTCAGACGTTTGTTTCGGGGCCTTACTTCTTCGTCACCCTGGGTGGCAACCCGGCGGACGAAACAGACGATGCCGTCATCACCTTGTTTGAATCGTTCAAACTGACCGGCGACTTCCGCTTCATCGCGTCCGTCACCGGCGGATTGGAACTGATCGTCAACGCTCGAGCCGGTATTGCCCTGCCGGGGGCAGAAAACATTCTTTCAGCGAACGCTCAGGGGCAGTTGCGAATCAGCGAACCGGGCATCGTCGGAGCGATCACGCTGGACGCCGATTTCGATATTCCCGGCGTTGACGTCACTGGCGACGTCTTTCTGGGCGTCAACACAACCAACACCACCGAACAGGTTTCGTTGATTGCGACCGACGGGACGACCAGCAGTCGTAATCTGGCAGCACGGTCGATCGAAGCTCTCGTCCGCGGTTCGCTGGATGTTCTTGACTTTGAACTGAACGGTGAATTCCGACTCTTCACCGAAGGCACCGATCTGAAACTGAATGTTGATGCAGGACTCGAATTCTTCGATCTGGCTGAAGTTCGAATCAATGAAACAGCGCTTATTGCTACCGGCGTTGATGTCGGTTTCGACCTCAGTGGCGCGTTGAACGATGGACTCGACGTTGAATTTGGACAGTCAGGCGTCTTTGAAGCGAAAGCAAAGCTGCGTCTGGAAATCAACACGCTGCGTAACGTCGCGGAGATTCGTGTCGAAGATCTGGAACTCGAACTGCTGGAAGTCATTACGCTGGAAGGTGATGGTAAAGTATCGGCGTTCCGCGACCCGGTAACGGGCGAATCGTACCTGCGTCTGGCTGGCAATCTTGATGGTGACCTGTTCAACATTGCGAACTTCCGCGCCAACGGCGTTTATGACAGTCGCGGATTCGTCGATGTTGATTTTCGCGGGTCGCTGAGTCTGGGAACTGACGACCTGGGGATCAGTGCCGATGCCAACTTTTTCCTGATCAAAGATGAAACTGGATTTCTGGACTTCGGCGGTTCCGTCAGTGGTCGTGTAAGGACTCCGCTGGGTTCTGTCGGCGGTGTTGACGTCGATGTGGATTACGACACGGACAGTGGTCGCATCCGAGTCTCGGCAGAAGTCAGCTTTGGAGTCGGTCTCGCAAAGATCAGCAAGTCCGTCGGCTTTACTGTTGGCTATCTCCGTATAGGTGCGGAAGCGTTCCCGGTTCTTGGCGAAAAACAAATCACGACCGACTTCATCAGCTCGAATCTGATTCTCAACGTGGGCGATCGTGGTTCCCTTCGCCGACTGGAACCAGGTCAGGCAGCCGAACAGTACACCATCACCTCGCTCGGTCCGGGCACTCTGAAGGGCGAGAAACTGCGCGTGCAGGCGTTCGGCAGCCAGCAGGTGTTTGACAACATCGTCAGCATCAGCGGCGACTTCGGTTCGAACAATGATGAGTTGCGTATCACTGAAAACGTCGGCTCGTTTTCGCCGTTGACGATTAACATTTCCGGCGGCTCGGGTAGCGATCAGATGGTCAACGAATCATCGTCTCCGGTGACGTTTCTGGGTGGCGCTGGTAATGACCTGCTTGTCGGAGGTAGCGGTGTCGACATCCTGTTGGGAGAAGCCGGCAACGACGAACTGATTGGCGGGTTCGGTGCCGACCTGCTGCGTGGCGGCGACGGCAACGACACCATCACGATTGAAGTCGCACAGGGCGATGACGTGACGATCGACGGTGATGCCGGGACAGACACGATCGTCATTGTCGGACGCGACACGGCGGAGACATACACGCTCTCTCGTGATGGTGACGACGTCTTACTCGCCGTGACTGGCGGTGCCACGCTGACGTTGCCAGTGAACGCGGAAGAACTGACCATCTACGCTCGAGGCGGCGCCGACTCGATCATTGTGCCGGACCTGACCGGAACAACGTTGACACTCGTCGACGCGTCGCTTGGCCGCATTTCCGATAATCCGACTGCCACCGGCAGCAGTGTCGATGTCGCGGGGCGAGACGACGGCGCACGGGATTCCGTGTCATTCTCCGGCGACGGTGCGGCGAACTCGTTCAATGTGTCGAGTGTTGGCGACATCGTGAAAGTCACGCGGGAAGATGGTTTCCGCCTTGAATTGAGAGACCAGACAACTGGTGTCGACATTCTACGACTGCACGGTGGAAGTGGCAGTGATCAGTTTGTGATCGATGGCCCAATGGACGGTACTGGAACGGCACCGGGCGAACGGTTGGACATCCGATTGTCCGGGCAGGATGGCGACGATTTGTTCATGTTGCCGGTCGGTGCGGCGACGTTCAACGGAGATGGTGGCACCGATACTGCGTTGTTCCGATTTGCTGATGGTGATGCAACAGACGTTCGACTCACAAGTTCACGCATCACGGCAGGAGGACTCAGCTCACAGACCGGCGGGCGGGTCGAGAACGTCAGCATCGACTCGGACATCGCAACGGACATTGTGGTGCAGTCCACAACGACGACAACGACATCGTTCACTCTGAACGGCGGCGGAACGGTCGATGTGCAGTCAACATCCGGTCAGATCGATTTGACACTCGGTGGAACCAGCGATCTGACGACGGATGTCACGCTGGGAAGTACCGGAGCACCGGTTAACGTCATCGGCGGCGGTTCGATTGATACCGTGCGCGTCGGAACCGGGCTGACCAATCAGATCGGCGGCGAGGTCACCGTCACGGGGACTGACGCTGTGATTTACGACAATTCCGACGATGGTCAGTCGCGAGCGATCAGCGTGACCGGTTCGACTGTCAATGGACTCGGCAACTCGGTCGGCTTCACGCATGTGGGAGTTGGGAGAATTGAAGTCCTGCTTGGTTCGGGGGACGACACGGCGACCTTTCCCATCATCAGCAGCGGAATCAGCATTGATGCTGGAGCCGGCGAGGACTCAGTGACCGGTACACTGACCGGCGCTCCGACAACGATCAACCCGATTGATCCGACTGTCGCTTCGATGACCGCTCGCAATGCGGAATTGGTGACGTTCCTCAACGATGGCAACAACGACGCCACGAACTGGCAATTGGATACGGGAACCGACTCCGGACTGCTGACAGCCGACGGTGTACTGGTCCTCGATGTTGCAGACGCAGTTGACCTGACAGCAACGCTCGGAGAAGCCGACGGCAATACGCTGCAACTTTTGCGAGTCAACCAGGAGCTGACGCTCACGCTACGGGGCGACAATAACGCTGTTACGGTTGGAGGAACGTTCAACGGGACTCTGGCAACGCTGGACGACATTGACCGCGACGTCAACTTTGTAACGACCGGGAGCGGCAACACACTGACGTTCGATGATTCCAACGGAATCGGCAATGATCGTCAGCGGGATTTTGTACCAGGATCGGTCACCGGCCCGGATGCCGGGGGGACGTTTTCCTATGACCCGGCAGCGTTTTCAGCGGTCGATATTCAGCTTGGCTCGGCAAACGACCGAGCCACGATCATTGGTGATGCGACCTGGCGATCTGTTTCCGGCGGGGAAGGCAACGACTCGTTCAACTTAACCGGCGACTTCGGTTCTGTCAGTGTGAACGGAGACGCGGGACGCGATGTGCTGACGCTAAGTGATGGATCGGGCAACGTTCACTTTGCAGGCGGGGAAGGTGTAGAAGACGCCGCGATCTCCGATCGTTCGACCGTACAGACAGCGTTAACAGGCAACAGTTTTGTTTCCGGAGTCACGGCGGGCGAGGCCACGCTGACTGTTTCGGGCACACCCGTTCTGACACTCGACACGTCGGATGTTGAGAACGTAACTGCGCTACTGGGAGCGGGCAACGATGACCTGCTGGTCAACAACCTCGCCTTCGCGGTGAATTTCGTCGCAAACCTGGGGAACGGCGACGACGACGTGACAATTGAAGCAGTCACCGGCCCTGAGAATTCACACTTTATCGACGGTCGTGGTGGCAGCGACTCGGTCACGATTGAGATTCCCGGCACTCCAACGTCGGGGCAGTTCCTGCCGCTGTCGCTGATTGCCGACGAGCTGATTCTCAATAATCAGACTGGAACCACCGACGTTGACTGGATTGTATCGGGGGCGAACATCAGCGCGAACGGTAATGTACTGCTGTCATCGGACGGTGTGTCGAACGTGCTGATTCAGGCGGGCACCGGCTCGAACGATTCGCTGTCTGTCACCGGCACCGCAGCCAGTAACCGCGTACAGGCAACGATCGATTCAGATCGGGTCCGCATGGTGGACGGCACCGGCCAGTTCCCACTTGACACGACGGTGAACAATCTTCAGGTGACCGGCGAACTGACGGGATTGACTGGTGTGAATTCTCTGGTGGTTTCTTCATCGAAGTCCCAGCCCGATTACCCGGAGGCTGTTTATGCGGCGACGGACAACGGTATCGTGGTGCTGGAGCGAACCGATCAGGGGCTCAGTCCCACTCAAGTATTTCAGGCAGACTATCTTAACGATCCTGAAGTGCTGCTCTACACCCGACACACCGCCGCGGATCGGGGAGGTGCAGGCGCGCTGTACGTGCAGGCTCGAAACGCGAACAACGTCCCGGTGCTGCTGGTCTTCAACCCTCAACTCACTGCGGATCTGCCAACACTGACGCTTCGGCAGACGATCGAACTCGATGCCCCGTTGATTCATCTCGGGGCAACACCGAACGACCGTGGCCAGAATGTATTGGCCAGTGTTCCATTGCACGTCTTTGGGGTGTCATCGGTAACGGGCACAGATACCGCCTTCTACTACTGGTCTCGTGAGGAGTTCAGCGGGCGATTGACACAGGACAACGGTCAGAGTCGCAACGGCAACACGTTTTCAAACGCCGTCGCTGCCGCATCAAACACAAAGCGAGCCTATATCGCGCTTTCAAGCGGGGCTATCCACAAGATCGATCGCGACAGCCGTGACTCGTTTGGTGGCGGAGAGACATTCGGCGGGCTGACGTTCAACTCGGCATTTACGAGTGCCGATACCGATGAACTGGCCGCTGTTTCGAGCATCACACACTTGATTGAAGGCGCAAACAACAGGCTCTATGCGACGACATCGGACGGGCGACTGCTGACGATCCGTCTGAACACGTCAACATCGACATACTCGATCGACAGCACGCTTACGGACGGTGTTGATGGAGTCAGCGGTCTGTCCAGTGCGACCTCGCTGATTCGTAGCGGAAACAATCTGCTGATCACTTCCGACGTAGCCGGTGATGACAACGACGCGATTACCCGCTTCGAACTCGATGGCAGCGATCACCCGGTCTTTATGGAGCAACTGACTGATTCTCCAACCACCACTCTTGCGGGGACATCGGCCGTGCGAGTGGGTCCGAATGGTACTGGATTGTACGTCGCGTCGTTCGACGAAAACGCAGTCACACAGATCGATTTCACCGGCGGAATGTTCGGTTCCATAACCGACACGATTCAGGAGGGAGACGAATTCTCGCAGGAAGTACCGGGAATCGTCGATTTCGCAACAAGTCCTGACGGACGCTTCCTGTATGGAGTCCATAGTGAACTATTCAATTCGGCGCCGCTTGCCTCAGACATTCTGGTCGTTTACGACCGCCAGACCGGCGAAACTTCCGGTGCCATAAATGGAGTAACGCCGTTAACGCTCAACGATCCCGATTCGATTGTTGCCAGTCCTGTCGCCCCATTTGTCGTGGTTCAGTCAGGCGACGAACTGGTCATCTTCGAGCAGGTTGGCGAAGAACTGGAACTGCGACAGCAGTTCAGCTCTGCAGCGACGGTCGATCTTCAGGACATCGCGTTTGCCCCTGACGGAACTCTATATACGCTCACATCGGGAGGTTCGAGCGAATCAGGTGTTCCGTCTTCCGTGTCACGATTGACATTAGATGAAGACGGACGTCCAACAGTCGTTCAGACAAGGAATTTCACCTTCGATCACGACTTCTTCAGCGGTGATGGCTTCATTTTTGCCGATGCCAAAAGTGTCATTGTGTCGAGTCCCCTCGCTGCCGAGATGCACATTTTCGATGCAGACCTGTCGATAGCGATGCCACTCCAGACTATTCCGTTGCCAACGGTCGGGATACTCGAAGACGACGTCTTTCGCTTCGACGTTGCCAGCTTCGAGGACTCGATCTTCGTCTCAACGGCGTCAAATCTGGAAGTCGCTTCGGTTTCGCCAGATTCGGAAGTCCTGCGGGTTTTCCAGCGGGAAGCTGACAGCACATTGACGCTCGCTCAGACGGTGACCGCGGCAGAAACTGGTGAGTTGGGCACCCTGATTGGAATAGCTGTCCGCAGCGACGGAACGCAGGTCTTTGCGCCAAGTACTGGTGAAGACGCGATCGCCGTCTTCTCACGCGATGCCGACACTGGACTGCTGACATTCCAGCAGTCGATCACGCAGGGACGCGGTGGAATTCGCGGCCTGATCGAACCAGTCGGCGTGCAGGTTGTTGGTGACGAACTGATCATCGGGACCGATCAACTGCTCGAAGAAGTCGACCCGTTCTTTGAAGGTGTGACACCTCGGCTACGAACTGGAGGCTTCACAGTGATCGATCTGGCACCGGCAGGAACGCCAGCGCAAGTTGAACTGGTCACACGCTTCACCGGCATCGAAGACCTGACTGTTGTGACCGGCGATGCTGAAGATCAGGTGTCGTTGCGAAATGCTCCGGTGATACCGGTGAGTATTCAGACTGGCAGCGGCAACGATCTGGTCAATCTGCTCGACATTGATGGCTCGGCGTCAGTAACCGTCGAGACCGGTGACGGCGAAGACACGATCAACGTGAATCTCGACGCGGCGCTGAGCTCGACCGGCACGTTGACAATCTCGCCGCAAGCCGGTTCGGATCTGGTTAACGTGCAAAGCGTCGGTACGGCGTCAATGACCGAGATCGATGTCTCTGGTGACGCAGGCACTGGCGACCTGATCGTCACTGTCGAAGAAGGACTGCCGACCGCAGCGATGGTCAACGTCACCGGCGACGTGGCCACCGGAACTGGCATCCCCGATGTGCTGGTCTTTGCAGGCGAGAACGGAACGGTCAATCCTCCAGGTGGCAGTCTGCCTCCGGATCATCTCGGAACAATCAATGCCGGAGCGGGAGTTGTCAGCTTTGAAGGCTTCATCAGTAATACCAGCGACCCGCTGCAGCAGGTCTTCCTCAAGACGCCGCCTCGTCCGAGCATCAATGCGTTTGACGCGATCGACGAGGGAGAAACACTGAGTCTGACAGCCGTTGATGCTGCCAATGTTGCAAACAGCTTTGCCTGGGATCTTAACGGCGACGGCGATTTCTCGGATGCCTTTGGAGCGTCTCTATCGATTCCGTGGGTCGAACTGTTCGGTCTGGGCGTGAATGACGACGGCACCTACCCGATCGCCGTTCGTGCGGCCAACAACCTGGACCTGGTTGCATTTGGACAGGGCACGTTCGCCGTCAGCACCGATGCGGTGGCAACACTCACCGTCGAAAATGTTCTGCCGAGTATCGAACTTCGAGGCGAGCCGTCCGTCGATCTTGGGCAGCCTTACGAACTGACGATTCGTGTCACCGACCCCGGCAACGATCGAGTCCAGCAGGTGACAGTCGATTGGGGTGACGGAAACATCGAGCAACTCGGCAGTCAAACAACGCAGGCAACCCACACGTACCTGACCGTCGGCGACTTCAGCCCGGAAGTCACCGTCATTGACGAAGACGGCTCGGCTTCCGAAAACTTCGTCCTGCTGCCTGATTCCTTCTTTGACCACGCTGATCCCATTGAGGTCCGTCCTTCTGCTGACGGAGTTTCGGCGACTGGCCCGTACTCTGTACTCGAAGGGGATTCCGTCACGCTGAATGCCACAGCGATCGGTACTCCGGTTCGCTTCGATTGGGATCTCGACGGCGGAGGAATCGATGCGACTTCAACAGATGGCATTCTGACGTTGACCTGGTCGGAACTCGAAACACTGATTGCTGCAAACGGAGACCAGACATTCGCGAACGTCACCGTCACGGCTGTCTATGAAGACGCTGGCGGCACCGAGTTTCCCGTCACGAGTGCGGCGACGACGCTCACGATCACTGATGTTGCTCCTCGCGGAAATCTTCAGTTGAGCACTCCGTCGATCAACGAAGGCAGCGGCACCGGCGCAGCCACTCTCATCGTTGACGGGATCACCGATCCGTCGTCGCTGGACCTCGCAGGCCCGTACACGGTGACCTATCGAATCGACGGGTTCACGCTGCCGATTGATTCGCAGAACCGCGATCCGTCCGTCCCTTATGCCTTGCCTGCTGAAGTGTTCGCTGGAAGTGGCACACTGGAGATTCTGGCAGACCTGACGGGCGGCGGCGGAACCACAACGCTCAGCACCGGACTGGCAGTTCTCGACATCCTGCCCACCGTGACGGTGACTCCCTCAGTGTCAGCGGTCAACGAAGCCGAGTCCGTCATGCTGACATTCACGGCGACCGATCCAGGCAACGACACTGTTGATTCCTGGGTGATCGACTGGGGCGACGGTTCTGCTCTGGAAACTTTTTCCGGTGGGGTATCCAGCGCGTCCCACTCATACCTCGATGGCAACGCTGACTTCACGATCGACGTGACGGCGGTTGGCTCAGAAGGCAGCGTGACCGAGTCGTTGGACATCACGGTGAACGATGTGGCTCCGAGCGTTCAGCTTTCAACTACCTCGACAGGTCTCCTGGAAGGCGATCCGGCAACGCCGCTGACGATCAATCTGGCCATCACGGATCCCGGTCTCGACACCGTCTCCCGCTTCACGATCGACTGGGGAGACGGCACCGTCGAAACGCTGCCGGGCACCGCAACAACTGCGACGCACACGTACGCCGATTCTGGCGTGTTTAACGTAAGCGTGACGGACGTTCTCAATGGTGACGGCAGCTTTGAGAATCCGTCGAATACGTTGACCGTGACGGTCGGCGACGTCGGACCAACCATCGTCGATGCCGCTCTGTTGATCCCGCAGACCGGTCGCGAAGGCGCGGCGATCTTCCTGCAGGCAGACGCGTTCGGCACTCAAACCGGGGCCGACCCACTGACGTTCAACTGGCTGATCGAACGGCCCGACAGCAGCACGTTCACGCTGACCGGCACCGTGACTCCGTTTGCCCCGGCGGCTGGCAGCGGACTCAGCGTCGCTCGCGCATTCCAGGGAGCAGCCGGTTTCACGCCTGCCGACAATGGCACCTACATCGTCACGCTGACCGTGACTGATGACGACGGCACGAGTTCTTCGCGAATGGCGAACATCGTCGTTGCGAACGTCGCGCCGACGATTCAAACGTTCGTCGTTCCTGCAAGCGGCACCGAAGGCCAGTCGGTCGCACTCTCGGCAACAGCGAGCGATCCTGCCGGCTCTGCCGATCCGCTGACGTTTAACTGGACGGTCACACACGTCGCGACCGGGGACGTGCTGAATCTCACCGGAGCCAGCACGAGTTTCGTACCGCGCGGAGGCAACTATTCGGTCAGGCTCAACGCGACCGATGGCGACGGCGGAACGGCGACTCGCACGGGACTGCTGTCGGTTGCGGCGGTCGCGCCCAGCCTGACGACTGCGACACTGAGCGTTCCGAGTACCGCAGTTGAAGGCGAAACAGTTTCGTTCAACGTCGCCGCGACCGACGGAGACGGTACCAGCAACGGTCTGACGTTCCGTTGGACAGTGCTCGCTCCAAACGGCACTGCGACAATCCTTACGGGAGCGAATCCCAACTTCACCTTCCGCGACAACGGCAACTACATCGTCCGCGTCAAAGTCACCGACAACGAGGGACTGGCGGTCACGTCCGAGTCTCAAACAGTTTCCGTCAGCAACGTCGCGCCGCAGATTCAAACGGTCAACGTTCCGGCAAGTGGTGTTGAAGACAGCGGAGTGACGCTCACGGCGACAGCCTCCGACGCCGCAGGGAGTCGCGATCCGCTCAGCTTTATCTGGACCGTCACTGCGCCTTCGGGGGCAATCTTCGAACCCGGTGGCCCCATGGCGACATACATCCCGCGAGAACCCGGCACGCATCTCGTCAGCCTGACTGTCGAAGACGATGACGGCGGTTCGACAACCGCCAGTGCTGGCTCGCTCGTTGTCACTGCCACTCCGCCAGCAGTCGTTTCGATTGAGCGTCTGACTGGAGCAGCCAATCCGACGTCAGCGGGCTTCGTCGCGTTCAACGTGACGTTCAGCGAGGACGTGGCGTTCAGTGCAGACCCCTCCGGCGTGAGTCGCGGCGACTTTGTGGTTGATTCGACTGGTCTTACAGGAACTGCCGTGACAGGCCTTGCTGGACGAGAGGGATTCGGCACGGTCTTCACCGTCACAGTTGCGACGGGCTCACTACTGCCGGGCTTCGCTGAAGGCACTCTGTCGATCGACTTCCTGGCTGATGCGGACAGTGGAGTGACCGACGCTGGCGGCAACGTCACTCCATCCGACTTCACCGACGGACAGTCTTACACGATCGACAAGCCTGCCGAGGTGCTCTCCATCGAGCGCGTTGGCGACGAACGATCCAATGCGGCATCCGTCGATTTCCTCGTCACCTTCAGCGAACCGGTTACTGAAGTGGGCGTGGGCGACTTCGTGATCGACGCCGAGTCTGTCAGCGGAGCAACGATCAGCAACGTGTCCGGTACAGGTTCGACTCGAACCGTCACGGTCAGCACTGGCAGTTTGAACGGCGAACTCTCAATTGATTTCGACCCAACTGCCGACGGCAGCGTGCTCGACTCTGGTGGCAACCTCACCACTCAGGAGTTTTCAGCTGGGCAAAGCTACCTGGTTGACCGGCGACTTCCTTCGCCGAGAATTTCGTCGCCTATTGAAGGCCCCATCGAATCGGAATCATTCTCAGTCCTATTCGACTTTGGTGAACCTGTCGACGGTTTCGGCTCCGAAGATCCGATTATAGAGAACGGCATGGTCACCGGAGTCACCGACAACGGCGATGGTACGTTCGAGGTCGAAGTCACTTCGACGAATGCCGGAGAGGTCACGATCAATCTCGCCGCCGGCGCTGCCAGCGATCTTTCCGGCAACTCCAGCCGCGGTGCAGCAGGCCTGTCTCTGACCGTCGAGACTCTCAGCGTTCGAGTCGATGGTCCGTCTTCGAAAGTAGACGAAGGGGATGATGCTGTGTTTGTGGTTTCGTTGAGTGATGTGCCGGATGCTCCCGTTTCTGTGCTGTTGTCGTTGGATGGTGGTACGGCGACTGTGGCCGGAGACGGAACGACTGGAGACTTTGATCCGATCGCGGTTCCGGGGCTGGCGGTGGTGGTGACCTTTGCACCAGGAGAAACGTCGAAGACGGTCACAGTCTCGACGAATCAGGATGGAGTTAATGAGCCGGATGAAGATTTCTCGCTGAGCATCATTGGTGTCAATGGAGCAACTATCGAAGATGGTAATGATGCGGCTGTGGCTGTAATCGTTGGTTCGGAATTGCAAATTGCTCCGATTGCGGATCAGCGGATTGCTCCGGGTAGTGGCTCTGTTGATCTGATTGTGGCAACGGCCAGTAGTGAAGACGCTCAGGCGACTTTGAGCGTTGGTGACCTGCCGAGCTTTGTCGGCTTTGTGGACAATGGTGACGGAACGGGGACGTTTACGTTTTCTCCGACGGATGAGGACGTCGAATCGTCTCGAACGATCACGCTGACGGCTACTGACAGCAACGGCTCGCTATCCGAAACCTTCAACGTGGAAGTCGTTGATGGGGAGACTGCATTGCCGACTCCGCCACTGGTTCGAATCAACTCGGGTGGTGGAGCGGTCGGCAACTTCTCGGGCGACCAGTCGTTCAACACGGGCAGTACGTTCTCGACTCGGGCGACCATTGATACCAGCAGCGTGCCCGAGGACGTGCCGGTCAGCATCTTTCAGACGACTCGCTACGACACTCGTGGCGGATCAGAACTGCAATACAGCATTCCGACCGGGCCGGGTAACTTTCAGGTGAATCTGTACTTCGCCGAAATTTACGGACCGACTTCCCGCATCGGAGCACGGGTGTTTGACGTCTCGATTGAAGGTAACCTCGAACTCGACAACTTTGACGTCTTTGCCACAGCCGGCGCGGCCAATAAAGCAATCGTTGAAAGCTTCAACGTGACGTCGGACGGAACGATCGACATTCTGTTCGGGCACGTCGTTGAGAACCCGGATGTCATGGGCATCGAGATTATCGATCTCAACGAAATCGTAAATGCCGGGCCGGCTTTGGAGACGATCAATAAGGTCAGCGTGACCGCCGGAAACTCGACCACGATTGCTGTGTCGGCTTCTGATTCAGACGGCGACTCAATCACTTTGTCGGCTGATGGTCTGCCGGAATTCGTTTCCTTCACAGATAATGGAAACGGAACGGGCAGCTTTACGGTCAATTCGACATCGGACGATGCCGGCGAACATGTCATCACGGTTCTGGCCGAATCTGGCGAGCAGCCACTCACTAACAGTACTTCGTTCCTGCTGACGGTCGACGCGGTTGCCGAAGGTGGAGGCGGCCAGGCCGCTCCTGAGTTCGGTGGTTCCGTCGAAAACGGCGGAACGGTCACTGCAACTAACGGCGTCCGGATTGACGGCCCGAGCGATCCGGTTACTGAAGGCGACGACGCGGTGTTCACCGTTTCGCTGGATGCGCCGGCGACTGACGATGTGATTGTCACGTTGAGCGTCGACGATGGCTCGGCAACGGTTACAGACGGCGACTTCCTGCCTCTGGCAACCGCTGGCGTTGCCCCGGCGATCGTCTTCTCATCGGGTGAGCAGTCAAAGCTGGTTTCCATCAAGACTCTGGCGGACCAGGAGGGCGAGCTCGATGAAACGTTCTCCGTTTCGCTAGTCTCGGCTTTGGGCGCCACGATCGACGACGGACACTCTTCCACGACGGCGACCATTAAAGGTGGGTCGCTCGCCGTTTCCCCGATCGATGATCAAACCATCGCTGCGGGTACCGGGCCTGTCGATTTGACATTCTCGTCGATCAGTTCAGACGGCCTGCCGGCGATGCTCTCGGTCAACGGCCTGCCGAACTTCGCGTCGTTCACCGACAACGGCGATGGAACAGCAACGCTCGTCTTCAACCCGACCGAATCTGATGTCAGCAACGTGTCGACCATCGGAATCACCGCAACGGATTCCAACGGTTCGGTCATGGAGACGTTCGAACTGAACGTCGTCGAGACCGAAATCGTGGAACAGGCGACGTCGATCATTCGCATCAACGCTGGTGGCGAAGCCATCGCCGGGCCAGCCGGCAACGGCGACGGAGCTGGGAATCGCGACTTCAGTGCAGACAGTTTTGCAAACACCGGCAGCCGGTTCAGCACCGCAGCGGCGATTGATCTCAGCGATCCGTCGCTGCCCGAGAACACGCCGGCGGCTCTGTTCCAAACGACTCGCTGGGATCCACCCGGCGGAGCAGAACTCAACTACAGCATCCCGACCGGAACTGGCGAGTTCGAAGTCATCCTCTACTTCGCCGAAATCTACGGCCCGACCTCGCGCGTCGGTGGTCGAGTCTTCGACGTCAGCATCAACGGCCAAACGGTCCTGGAGAACTTCGACGTCTTCTCAGAAGCCGGAGCCGCCAACAAAGCAATCGCCCGTCGCTTCGACGTTGTCTCGGACGGAACGCTCAACATCGACTTCGGTCACGTTGTCGAGAATCCAAACATCATGGCTATCGAGATCATCGACCGAAATCCGATTCCAAACGTTGGCCCGGTCGTCGCTCCGGTTTCGGATCAGTCGGTCGACGAAGACGGAACGCTCAACATTCCGGTATCCGCGTTCGACAACGACGGCGATGAAATCATGCTGTCGATCCTCGGCCTGCCGGAGTTCGCCAGCTTCACTGACAACGGAGACGGCACCGGCTCGATCGCCGTGAATCCATCCGACGGTGACGATGGCGACTTCCTCGTGTCAGTCAACGCCGAATCCGGCGAGCAGGGGCTGACCGACGGCACGGCACTGCGAATCTCGGTAGCCGACACGCTCGACTCACCCGAACAGGGTTAAAGCCAGACGGCTTGTTTTTCCGGAGAGTCCTGGACGGTATTTCAGGTCTCTCTTTCTCTGACTTGAGAGGCCGCAGCCGTGGTTATCCAACCGCCGTCTAGTACCGAAGAACGAAAGGAAGCAGAACGCGCCCTGCGTGCAGGACTCGCTGCCGAACCTCGCCGCGCCGATCTTTGGATCGAACTTGGAAAACTACTTTCCGCCAGCGATCAGAAGTCCGATCAACGAACGGCAGAATCCTGCTGGCAACGAGCAAGGCTACTCGACCCAACAATTCAGATAGACGCGTTTCAGCTCGATGGGTTTTCTGACAAAACAACGACCGATAAATTCGCCGAGCCGACTGCCGCCCCACTCAATCATCCTGTGTTGGGTCAGGCCGACGTATCGTTACTGGATGGCTTCTTTGCGGAATCATCGGCAACAGATCGAAGCTCGCTGGACTCACTGTTTCAGCTCCCGTTTGCCTGCCGACCGATTGTCATCACGGGCGGAGAGTTCTGCGGCACAGAAGAACTCTTCCGTTTGCTTGCCGGGCACTCGCGCATCACAGCCCTCGACGTCTCTGATAAAACTCCGGAAGAAATCCACTCGGCACTACGTAGTGCCGGAGCCGGACAGCGAGTCCTCATCCACGCTCCTGCCTGGGAACACCGACTCGACTCACTTGCAAAATGGCCGGGAGCCACCGTCGTCTGGCTGGACCGCGACTTAAGCGAGCGAGTCGCTGAAATGACCGATCAACAACTCGTCCTGGAATGTTTCGGGCCATGGGGCACGATGCGTCCCTGGTCAGTCCACCCCGACGGCGGGCCACTCGCCTTTGAACGTTGCCTGCACAAGTTCGAAGAAGCCGGCAACGCCATCCCCTCCACCGTACAAAAAGCCTGGGATTGTCTTCAAAACACAAAGCCATTCCGACGCTCACTGCAGCAGGCAAGGTGGCTGGCCCCCGAATACTGCCGAATGCTCGCCCGCTTCTGGCAGACGTCAGCCTCCGAAACCTCGATCCGTGTCAAAGCAGACGAGTTGGTCGAAAGCTACGAATCAGTCACCCACCGAGTCCTCGCCTTCGCCAATGTCCCCATCGGCAACATCCACAAGCCGACAATCACCCATCAACACAAGTCAAAGTTGGTGAATACAGCACGCAAAACGGCGAGCTCTCTCTGGCACTAATCAGATTCTCTACTGCACGAATCAAGAGGCTCGCCACCCTCTCTAATTCTGCGAAGACAGCACACATAAAGAGAGTGTGTCAAATCGATCCGTCACCCCTGAGTCCCTAGGTCGTGTTGACAATACCTGGGTAAATATGTGAAAGGAGGCAGGTCTAGAAC
>CAXBME010000045.1:0-42630 GCA_963976765.1 uncultured Planctomycetaceae bacterium | reverse complement strand
TTCTGGAGCTTCGCTGCCGTCATCAACCTTCTGAAGTGATTGTCAACACGACCTAATACGGAAGACTTCGGGACGTATCAACGGCTGGGGATGAAAGATGACGAGCTGGTGCTCGGTGACTTCTGATTTAATTCTGCTCAAGGCGGCTGTTCATTGTCGATTGATTTTCATCCTGCTTGACGGATCGTTGAGCAGGATGAATCAATCCTGCTGATTTCCGCCTTGATTACTTCAGCGATGTTGGTCGCTTTGAGGCTGTTCTGCCTTTCGTCAAAGTTGCCGTTCTGGTTCGCGCAGAACGCCGCTTCTCTCCCACACAAACTTCCACGAGCGTGACAGCACTCTGCTCAAGGGGATCTGCAGCGAGGCTTCGGGCCTGCTGATTTGCAAAGGAACCGCGTAATGTCAGGTCGACCGAATCTTTCAGTAATACTTCTTTGTGTTGCGACTTTTCTGATTGCAGGATGTGGTCGAAGTGACCTTCCGGAACTGGGAACCGTTTCAGGAACCGTAAGCCTTGATGGAAAACCGCTGGCAGATGCCATCGTCAACTTTACGCCAGAGCAGGGAGGGCGACCGTCGACCGGGCAGACTGACACGACCGGACATTATACCCTGGTCTATGTGGCGGATGCCGAAGGGGCCGTTGTGGGGACACACTCAGTCACGGTTGAGCGTATAACGACTGAGGCTGCGGACGACCTTCCTGATGATCCTGCGGATCTCGAAGAGGGCCAGGTGATGATTAAGCCACTGCCAGACAGCGCAATGGATGGCTCGATCAGCAAGGAAGTCAAATCAGGTGATAACACAATCGATATCGCACTGACTGCAGAGTGATAGTTGGCGTCCGATGATTCACTAATAACGGCTGCCTAACCGGATAACGATGGTGTCGCCCGGTTGGAAGTTGCCGATGCCGGACCGGTATTCGAGGTCGCGGTTGAAAAGGAAACCGACTTCGAGGAACGACGACGATTCTTCTTTATCGCTGGGGATCGATTCCAGACCGATCGAAGCCCGGTATTCGGTCAGTGAGACGACGTCTGCGTTTCCAGAGTCTCGCTCGATGGCCCAGGCGGAACCGTGGTATTCACCGCGGAAGTACAGCCACTGGTCGCCGCTCTCCTCCTGGTCGACTCGAAATCGAATCTGCGGTCGAGGGAAGTAAAGATCGATTCGTGTATCCGGATTCGGTTCGAAAATTACTCCGCCAGCAGGCAGGATTTCGGTCTGCTCAAGGTCAAGGTACTCGAAGCCAGCGACGAAACGGCCAACTTCATTGCTGCTGTTCCAGAGGTCTGCGTAGGCCAGAACCCGCCCTGGAAATCGCCAGCCTTCCCGCACGCTGTCTTCGAAGTCAGTAAAGAGGCCCATCTTAAAATTGGCATCGATACCGAAGCCGTAGTCTGTTTCCGCCTTGAAGCGAGTGTTCCAGAAGATGTCGAACAATCGTGGAGGCAGGTCGCTACCGGCGTGTCCCGGTCCGTCGACAAAATGAATGCCCGATCCGAAGTCAACTTCGAGACCTTCCTTGTCGCTGTTCAGGTCGAATTCCCACGCCGGCGCGTCACCCGTCAGGCTGAAGAAACCAATCCCGTCGGAACCGTTTCGCAGCACCCAGTCCATTGATGACATGTTCCATCGACCGAGCCAGTCAGCCGGTTTCACGAGTTCTTCGGAGTCTTCGGCCGCATCGGACAATTTGAGTTTTGATTCACCAGACACCTTGCTGTCGGCGTTTTCTCTCTCGACCGAAGCTTTGTCGGACGACTCAGCAACGACTTTCGATTCTGCCCCGGAGACAGTCTCGCCAGGTTCAAAATCGGGAACTTCCAGTGGAACTGATGGTTCGACATCGCTTTCTTCCCGCCTGGAAGTGTCAGCCTTGTTGACTGATTCCGATTCAGGGATCGGCGGCAGAAATGGGGGAGCGGCGTCGGAGGCATCGAGTACAAACTCTGGAGCCGCAACAGGTTCCTGAAACGCGGTCGGAGTCACCGACGAAGCCGGCTTGCCCGAAGGTTTCCAGCCGGAAGCGAAGGCGGACGTGGTAAGAGTTGTCAGAATCGCCAGCAGAGAGGCGATTGCGATGTCGGATAAACTTCGAGAAATCATTGTCCCGTCCGGATTTGAGGAGGAGACCGGCAGCTGGACGCCTCGTATCAGACCGGCGAAATTCGGGCAATATCGAGTTTATTTCTCACGTTGCTCAAATTCCTGAATTCTCGTCGCAGTAGCTGCAGCAACAGCGGTTGTGCGATGCCGAACCCGGGCCTTCTTTCTGCTCCGGGTTTTCCGCACGTTCGGATTATCACGAATGCGGCAAATTCGTTCGAAAACTGGCTGTCCGAAGAACTGGACGCTGTTGGAATCGAGTTTCGAAAGCCGTACGATGCCGGGCGGCTAACGGCCAGTGGCAAGCGTCGAATCTGCATCTCTGTCATACTTCGACAGGCTTCCACCTAAACTCGATTGCTTCGAATCCGGGAACTTCGCCGTGACTGAAAACGTAAAACTGGACACTCCTGTTTCGCAGGCATCATTGATTGAGCATGTCGCTGCTCAGTTGCAGCTGATCGTTGACGAAGCCGAAGCGAATACCAGACCGCTGGAAATGGAACCGTACCGCGGTCGGCTGTTCGAGTTGTTTGTCCTGGCCAACGGAGCGGGTCTGACTGACGAAGCGGTTGAGCCAAACCTGTCGTCCGACGCAGTTGCCAGGCTTCTGGCGGAACGGTGGGGACTGCGTCAGGAAGTCAATTCAACGGCGGCCGCTGCCCGAGCCATGTCAAACGATGGCGTCGCTAAGATGCGACTGCTGTGGTCGCTGCTCCGGATGTGGATGGAGTGGTGTTATGCGTGGGACCGCTGGGCGGAATTCCATGACGAAGAAGGATCGCCAAAGTCGCCGAAGTAGTCGCTCAGAGCCTTTGGCCATGCTGCCAGCGGCGTCCTGAAGCATCACCAGGCAATTCGTCCGATTTACACAGATCTATGCCAGACATAAGGTCTCATCTGCTCGTGCATTTGTCTGTTCGGCTGTTTGCCAGGACGATCACCTGCGTGGCTGTTTTCGCTGTTGTCGTAGTCTCGCTGGCGTACTTCACAGGTCTTCCGCTGGCCAGTCTTGGATTCAGCGCACCGTTTCTGATTTACCCAACTGTCTGGTTGCATGGTCTCTACACGGTCTGGCGAAAACACAGATCGATTGCACTTGTTGCGTCGCTGACTGCGGTGGGAGTGACTGGTTTTATCGCAATGCCGTTTGCTGTTTACGCGGTAACAATTTTCTTGACAGGGGGGTGGCGGGTGAAGTGATTGACGCCAGCGAATAGGACAGCTGAATGTGTTCGCGATTCTCTGCCTGTTTCTCCAAAACAAACGTTGTCATCGCTTGACAGCTCATGTGTTCTGGCGTGAACTGTGCGATTGAACGTCTGATGAGTCCTCAATGTGACGAGGACGTTTGTCGGTCAATTTGCGGATCCGTACGGGACGGTCCAAGTGGCGTCCCAGGCTGGAATGGCGGGCTCATGCTGGGAAAACTGTCGACGTATTCGCTGCTCGGGATCGAGGCTCATGCTGTCGAGGTGGAAGTCGATATTTCTCCCGCAGCGATGCCAAGGACAACTCTTGTCGGGCTTGCTGAAGCGGCAGTGAAAGAGAGCATCCATCGCATCGAACGAGCGCTGGTCAACAGCGGCTACACACGGCCCGTTGACCGAATCGTGATTAACCTGTCGCCAGCTGATCTGCCAAAGGACGCGGCCTCGTTCGATCTGCCGATCTCGTTAGGAATGCTGGCGGCCAGTGGTCAGCTCAGCTCGGACCGTTTTGCCAGCTATTCGGCGGTTGGTGAGCTGGCTCTTGACGGAACAGTGCGGCCGGTCAAGGGCGTACTGTCGATGGCGATTTCGGCACGCGAGCAGGGAATGAAGGGAATCATCGTCCCGGTTGCCAACGGTCGTGAAGCCGCCGTCGTCGAAGGTCTCGAAGTCATTCCGGTGGGAAGTCTGACCGAGGCTGTTGGATTTTTCGCCGAGCAGATTTCGATCGACCCGCTGGAGTTTAGTTGGGAAGAAGCCATCGAAGAGCTTGGTCGCTACGACGTCGACTATGCCGACGTTAAAGGCCAGGAGAATGCCAAACGAGCTGTTTCGGTTGCTGCTGCCGGCATGCACCATCTTCTGATGATCGGTTCGCCAGGAACCGGCAAGACCCTGCTTGCGCGACGGCTGGCGACGATTCTTCCAAGGCTGCATCCGGAAGAGAGTCTGGAAACAACCCGGATCTGGAGCGCCGTCGGAAGGCTGGACCGTGAACAGGCCCTGATGGCGATTCGACCGTTTCGATCGCCGCATCATACGATCAGTGAAGCCGGCCTGGTTGGTGGAGGCAGCATCCCTGCTCCGGGAGAAATCAGCCTTGCTCATAACGGAATCCTGTTTCTCGACGAGCTTCCCGAATTTAATCGACGAACTCTGGAAGTCATGCGGCAGCCGCTGGAAGAAGCATGCGTCACCATTTCCCGGGCGATCGGCAGCGTGACATTCCCGGCAAACCTGATGCTGGTTGCCGCGATGAATCCCTGCCCCTGTGGCTTTCGAGGTGACCCGAAGCGAGCCTGTAATTGCAGTCCGATGCAGGTTGAACGGTACATCGGCCGAATCAGCGGGCCACTGCTTGACCGGATCGACATTCACGTTGAAGTTCCCAATGTGCCGTTTCGCGAATTGTCGAACAAGGCATCCGGAACTGACAGCTCGAAGATGCGCGATGACGTGATCGTCGCGCGGGAAATGCAGACTCGACGTTTCGCAGGTCAGCCGGCGATGGTCAACGGTCGAATGTCGCCCAAGCAGATTCGTACTTACTGCAAACTTGAAACCGATGCCGAAAACCTGCTCAAAACAGCGATGGAAGAAATGGGACTTTCCGCACGAGCCCACGACAAGATCCTTCGCGTCAGCCGGACCATCGCCGACCTTGAACAGGCCGATCAGATCTCGGCGGCACATTTGAGCGAAGCGATCAATTACCGAACGCTCGACCGCAACTACTGGCAGTAGGTCAGACATCGGAGGCTTCAGCTACTTCGATGGTCGCTCCGGCGTTGAGCGGTTTTGCGATCGCGCATTCGTAATCGTCAGAACCGGGCGACGATTGAATCAGTGTCGCAGCCTGACTTGCCATGTCATCGTCCCGGCACAGTGCCGCGCAGGTTGGTCCCCATGACGTCTGCACGAAACCTTCGATTCCGTTCTCGGCAAGCAGGCGGCTGAATTCCTGCATTCGAGGATCGATGAACACGCCGCCCTGAGCGGGGGCAAAGTATTCACCAGCCAGATTTCCGTACTCCGCGAGCGCGAGCGATGCCTGGTTGAAATCCCGATTTTGAATGGCGGGAAGAATCTCCATCACGATCAGCCGGCACAGTGCGTCGGTCGTTTTCTGCGGCATTCCGGGAAGTTCGCGAAAGGCAGTGATTTCGTCTTCCCCCGAAAGACCGCTGAAGCTCTGAGGAGAAATCAGCAGGAATCTCCAGTCGGGCGGGAACTTCAACCGCGCGGCCATCGAACCCACGGCATCCGTTTCCTGCTTTCCTCCATCAACGATGAGGCCACCGGCTCCGAAGCCCCATGTGCCAACAGCCGATCGCAGACCTCGCCCGGTGAGTTCGGCAAGTTTGCCTGCCGAGACCTCCCCCATTTCCAGGCAGGCGGTGATCGCGCGGGCTGTCGCCAATGCCAGCTGAGTCCCGGACCCCAAACCACGATGCGAAGGGATGGCCTGTGAGACTTCGATGCTCAATGTGGGAACGTTCGCGTCGGGAAGCTGGCGAAAGCGTTCCACGATGCGGGAGACACGGGATTCGGTTTCGGGACAAGCGAGTCCTGCTGAGTCCGCCACGACAATGCAGTCCGTATTTTTCCCTGAACCGTTGTTTGCGACCGAAGCGCTGACTGTCCAGCCCGGCGAGTTGATCATGACGCCGACGCCGCCAAACTCGCGACCGGACTTTGGTCGGTGCGTCAGCAAGCCGAAGTGCAGCCGGGAACCTGTTGAGACCGTAACTTGTCGATTCTTCGTCATGGTACCTCACTTTTTGACAGCGAGGTCTGCACGAAATTATCGACAAGCTGGAATGCCGCACGTTCATTGGGGCCGGCGGTTTTCGCGACAGGCGATCGTAGAGCGTCGATCTGAGCAAGGACTTCCTCGGCGGGAAGAATGTGAATTCGCGTCGCCAGGATCGCTGCTTCAAGCACCGCGTGCTTTGCCCGGTTGAACCCGAAGAAGTCCCGCAACCGTCCGGAGTGAACGACGCGGGCTTCGATTCTCGTTCGCTCAGCCGAGTCATCCAGAGTTTCAACTTTGAACTCGTACCAGCGGCAGGCGGACTTCAGTACGTGGCCGGGAATCGTGATCGCCTGAAATACTGGCGGCGTTTTTTCGAGCTGGCTGATCGCCGCTTTCGCCAACAGCAGAACGTCGTCGACAACGTGCAGCACGCCAAACGGGTGACCTTTGAGATTCCTGTAAGTCGTCGACGTTTGAAACGGTCGCAGAACGAACGACTGCATCGCCTCGTCGACGATCGGCCCCATCGGAGCGACGTTGATGTCTCCGGCGGAGTTCTGCGTCGTGACCATTCCTTCGAGGATCATTGTCGCTCTGCTGCCTCAAAGAAAGAGTTTGCATCGATCGTTCGCCCGCTCAGGCGACACTGTCCAGCACGGAGTCGTCGACAAAAATCGGCAGTACCGGATCGTAATGAACCGCCAGAGCGATCGCGTCGCTCGGTCGGCTGTCGATTTCAATTACGTCCCCGTTGGACGTTCTCACTCGCAGCACGGCATAGTACGTGTGATCGGTCATGCTGGTGACGACGATGTCCTGCAACTCCGCTCCCAGTTCAGCGATCACACTCTTCAAAAGATCGTGTGTCAGCGGTCGGGGTGGCGGTGGGGCGGTCAAGCGACGGTTAATGCTCGTCGCCTCGAAGATTCCGATCAGAATCGGAAACGAGCGGTCGCCATCGACCTCGCGCAGGTAAACGACCTGCTGGTCATTGATTTCGCTGATGATAATCCGCGACAGCTCCATTTCGACGAGCACGGCGGTTTCTTTCCTGCAGAGTAAGGATTGCTTGGCGAGGAACCGTCAGGTGTTCTCCTGATTCCGCCGCGTGAGTGAAAAACGCGAGTATACCCATGCTTGAGATGGGAACAAGTTGCCCGTCGCGGCCACGGAATGCATCAACGACTAATCCTGTTCGCTATACCGGTTCTTCCAGAACAACTCCGCCCAGTCAAGACACTGCTGTCGGACCTCTTCGCTGATGGTTTTGTCGTCGCGGATGTACGCCTGCAGTTCTTCGAGTGAAGTCATGCGGTCCCGCATGATCGTCAGGTAACCTCGTGCCTGAGCCTGTGCCTTCAGCTCAGCCGTCGCCGGTCGAGCAGCCAGTATCTTTACGGGGCCATCGGGACTGGCAGTGGCAAGCAGCGTTCCATCCGAGCTGAATGAAATCGAGGAGATATCGCCAACATGGTCACTGAAGGTAAGTGCCTCCTGTCCCGTCACCGCATCCCACATTTTCACCGCCTGGCCGATAGACGCTGCCAGTCGAGTGCCGTCCGGGCTGAACGACAGACTCATGATTGGGGCAGACTGTGCACTTATCATCTTGAAAGTCTTTTGCCCACTGGCAAAATCCCACACGAACACCAGACCCCGGAACGATCCCACGGCCAGTCGTGTCCCATCCGAACTGAACGACAAACTTTTGATCGGGCCAAAGGATCCATCATGCGTGAACAGTTCGTCGCCGGTAGCCGAATTCCAAACTATTACTTTACCATCAGCACCAGCCGAACTCAGCAATTTGCCATCGGGACTGAATGTTACGGTGTCGACTATTCCCTTATGGCCTTTGAAAGTGAGAACCTCCTGCCCTGTATCGGCATCCCACACTTTCACCGTTGTATCACTGCTTCCTGTAGCAAGACGAGTGCCGTCAGGGTTGATTGCCCCACTGGTTACCCCGCGAAGAGATTGCCCTTCGACTGTCAGCGTCTCCTTCCCTGTCACCGCATCCCACACTGTTACCTTTCTGGGATGATCAATGCGACGGTCGTTCATTACGTGGACTGACATGAGCCTGGTTCCGTCGAAGTTGTAAGCCAACGACATCACGCTAGATCGCTTGGCGTTCCCATTCAATGAGCGTATCAACTGCCCGGAAGCTACGTCCCACACTTGCACCGTACCTTTAATGCTCTCCGAGGCCAGCTGAGTTCCATTGGGATTGAATGTCACGTATTTAATCTGGTCCAGCTTCTGGTCAAGCGTCATTGAGGCCTCGGCGATACCCCACACTTTCACTGTCTTGGAACCAGCCGAGGCCAGCCGTGTCCCATCTGGACTGAATGACAGACTGTTAACGGTTGCTGGATGACCTTTAATGCGGCGTGTCTGTTTTCCCGTGGTCATGTCCCAGACAATCACGGTTTGGTCTTTACTCCCGGAAGCCAGCCAGTTCCCGTCTGGACTGAAGGCAACGCTTCGGACATGCCCTGTGTGGTCCTTGAACGTAAAAAGTTCCTGCCCCGTAACAGCGTTCCAAATCTTCACGGTTTTATCACTACTTGCCGATGCAATCCGCGTCCCGTCCGGGCTGAATGCAACAGCTCTCACAAGAAACATGTGTCCTTTCATTTTGAGCATTTCCTGCCCCGTCGCCGCGTCCCAGACCTTGGCAGTTCTGTCGCCACCACCCGATACGATCTGCATCCCGTCCGGGCTGAATGACACGCTGTCGACTGGTCCCTGGTGACCCGTGAACTCAAATTTTTCCTGCCCTGTCACCACATCCCATAATTTCACTGATCCGTCCTGGCCTGCTGAAGCCAGTTGAGTTCCGTCCGGACTGAATGACACGCTGTTGACCGGTCCTGTGTGTCCTGTCAGCTTCAACCGCTCCTGCCCTGCAGCAACATCCCATATTTTCACAATCCTGTCCGAACCCGCTGATGCGAGCTGTGTTCCGTCTGGACTGAATGACACGCTCTTGACCAGTCCTGTGTGTCCTGTCAGTTTCAGGCTCACCGTTCCGGTGGCGGTCTCCCGAATAATCACCGTCCCACCGCTGTCCGCCGACGCCAGCAATGTTCCATCGGGACTGAATGAAACAGTCAACACAGTCTTACGATGGTCATCGAGGGAGAGCAGCGCCATGTCTCCAAGGCCATTCCAGAAGCGCCATTCGAAGCCACGGAGATCATCCCGGTCACGATACCTGTCCAGTAAACTCTCAAACTGGTCAACATTCGCTTCTGCCCACGACTGCCGGAGCAGCGACATGTCTGAGTAGTAGGCGTTGCGTTCGGCAACCTCAAGATTCCGTAAGGCGTTTACAGTCTCCCTCTTTGCATCGGCTTCGGCGGCCGTGGCTTTCGCCCTTTGAGCCGCTTCTTCCTGCTGCGCAGCAACTGCTTTGGCGCGTTCGGCTTCGGCAAGTTGACGTTGTTGTTGAGCTTCCTGCTCATTGCGCTGGGCAAGTTCCCGCTGAGCGGCTTCTTCCTGCTGGGCAACCAGCGCTTTGCTTCGTTCTGAGTTGATCCAGATGGCGGCACCAATAGAGACAACCGCCACGACGAGGCTCGCGGCCAGGCTGATGCGACGCAGGCGGCGGATCTGCTGTTGTCGTGCATCACGTTCCACGATTGCCTGCAGAATCGATGCGCCCAGCTGTTTCTGTTTGGCATCGGACTCGTCGATCAACGACAACGCCAGGTCCAGGTCGCCTCGATCAAATGCCGTCTTCGCGTAGTCAAACCGAGTTTCCTTCAGGCCTGCTGACGCCCGTTCGTTCTCCTGCCACTGTTCCAGAGCGGTCTCGAAGCCGAATCGTGCCCGGCTGAACTCGTCGTACGAGCCACTCTGTCGTGCATCAAGCAGCCGTTCCGCTGCGCGCGCCGCCAGTTCGATACTCTCTTCGTGCGCCAGGTACTTGCGCAGAGCCGCCTGGAACTCCGACACGGTCTGGTACCGATCCGCCGGGTCTGTCGCGATCGCCTTTCTCGCGATGTCGAGCAACTCGCCTGATGCGTCGGTCGGAGCAATTACGTTGTTTGCCACCGCATCCAGCACGGCCAACACTCGCTCCCGTCGATTCCTTCCCGGAATGTCGAGCGCATGGGGCGGTTTGCCCGTTACTATCTCAAACAGAATCGCTCCCAGCAGATAAACATCGCTGCGACGATCAACGTGCCCCGTGCCGCTGGCCATCTCGGGAGCCATGTAGTGAGGCGTGCCACCTGCTCTTGCGTCAGGAAAAGTTTCACGACTGGGATGGTCTTCGGTCGGCATCGCCAGACCCCAGTCCATCACCAGAACTTCACCGAACGGCCCCAGCATGATGTTCGCAGGCTTCAGGTCGCGATGGATGATCCCTCGCGCGTGAGCGAACGCGATCGCATCGGCAACGCGCAACAGAATATCCAGATTCTCGGACACTGTGTTCGTGGCAAAGCGTTCTTTCCACTCGACGCCGACGACCTGCTTCATTGCGTAAAACAGAGCATCGTTCTGCTGCTTGCCCACATCGTAAATCGGCACGATGTTCGGATGGTCGAGTCGCCCTGTAATGATCGCCTCAGAAACAAATGCGTCCTGACTGCCTTCCGCTTCCGCCAGCTGAGACTTCAACACCTTGATTGCCACCGGACGATCCATCGACTTCTGACGAGCTACGTAAACCGCACCCATCCCGCCTTCGCCAAGCAACTCTTCAATCTGATAGTCGGCATCGACATTTACAGTCGCATCAGGCGTGTTGTCGCCAGGCTCCTGCTTTGAAACGTTCCGTCGCTTCAACGCAATCGTTGGCTGAAAGGTAGGACCAGAGCGAGCGGCGGCAGACGGCTGAGCCTTGATGGTATGCCCCGGCTCGACATCGGCTTCCAACGACGCTCCCCACCCACTGACAATCGATTTCGAAACATCGCCACCTGTCACAACGGTCGCATCGAGGCCGCCGACAACTGGTTCCGGACTCACAATCGTCGCGGCGTCGAATGACTCACGTACAGAGTCAATCGTGGCCCCCGGATTGGGAGTTAACATCGTGTCACCAACCGTCGCCTCAGGCTCCGGAACATTCGAGGGATCGGAGCTTCGAGGAACAAACGTGTTGGTTTCGTCACCGTGCGGTTCGTTGGGTGATGCCATCGTTGTTGTATTCTCGGATGCGTTAATTATTGATCGCTACAGTCTGAGTTATCGTAGTCGCACCCCGCAGTCGTTCGAAAGCAACTCGCGGATGCAGGTGACCGTCATCAGGCGTTAACGGAACTACCCGAAATCTGATTTTTCGCACGCGAGCTGGCTGTTTATTGCAGAATCAAGCCGTCGCTTGCCGTGTGTAGGCGGGATGCTCACGATACCTGCAATTCGACTTGAGCCAGCAGACGGTCACAATTCGCGATCGGCTTGGTCATTTAAGAAATTCAACGAAGGAATCTGCAGGACTATCATGACAGACAACACCAATCGCCAACTCGCTCACATCGTTTGCTTTGACCTGAACGACGACTCGGCAGAAGCTCGTCAGGCTTTATGTGCAGCAGCGACGAAATATCTGTCCGGTCATGACGGTACGGTTTACTTCTCGGTCGGAATCGTCGGCGACGAATTCAACCGACCAGTCAACGATCACGATTACAGCGTGTCGCTGCATGTCGTTTTCGAAAACAAAGCCGCTCACGATGTTTACCAGGTCCACGAACGGCATCTGGCATTCATCGAAGAGAACAAAGCCAACTGGAAACGAGTGCGAGTGTTCGACTCGTACCTCGCGTGACCACCTGAATAAGTTGACGCAAAGGTTGGCAGGGTGCGTCTTGACGCACCACCGTTTCGTGTGACGCTGTGGTGTATCGGGACGCATCCTGCGTTGCTGGTCGTTCCGCACTGGCAGAGTCAGTACCGCACGACGATGGTCGCTCCACGAATGAAGACATGGAGGCAAGCCGATGTTTCGATTGTTCGTCACCATTGCCGTGCTGTCCGGTTTTCAACACTTGTTGATCGCGGGAGACCTCAGCTATCTCCACGAGAATAATCCGTGGTACCCGCACACCAGTTTCCCGAAGCTGACCACTCCGCAATGGGTGGGCGAGGAAGGCGTTGATGCCGTCATCGTCTTAGCCATCGACGACATGCGCGACACGGCGAAGTACGAGGCGTACCTGCGACCGATCCTGCAGCGTCTTAAACAGATCGATGGCCGGGCTCCCGTCAGCATCATGACGTGCAACGTGAAGCCGGACGATCCGCAGCTGCAGACGTGGCTCGACGAGGGGCTCAGCATCGACGTCCACACGGTTGACCATCCGTGTCCGATTCTGCAGGGCGGTGATCTGGCGAAAGCGAAGTCGACCTACGATCGCTGTGTTGATCTGCTGGAGCGTATTCCGGGTAACAAGTCGGTCGCCTTCAGGACGCCGTGTTGCGACTCGCTGAACACCGTAAGTCCCCGGTTCTTCGCTGAGATTTTCAACCAGACGACAGAACAGGGCAACTATCTCAGTCTGTCGTCGTCCATTTTCAGCATGTACACGTCGGCTGATCCGGAGATCCCAAAGGAGCTGCTGATCGACAATGACGGACGCGAGAAATTTCGCAAGTACATCCCGAAGGGTATGAAGCGAAACGGTGTCCCGCAGGACAACTTTGTCAACTGGATCGAGAATTATCCTTACCCGTACGTCATCAACAATCTGTGCTGGGAGTTTCCCTGCATGGTACCGAGCGATTGGGAAGCTCAGTTTCTTCAGCAGCCGAACAATCCGAAAACGGTCGAGGACATGAAGACGGCCCTGGACATAACCGTGTTGAAGAAGGGTGTGTTCAACCTCGTCTTTCACCCGCACGGCTGGATCAAAGCCGAGCAGGTTGTCGACCTGATTGACCACGCCGTTACGAAGCACGGGAAGAAAGTGAAGTTTCTGAACTTCCGGGAAGCTCACGACCGGCTGAACGAAAACCTGCTTGCTGGGCAACCTCTACGAGCGAAAGACGGCAGCGACAACGGCGTGAGGCTCCTCGATGCAAACAACGACGGATTCATGGACGTGCTGATTGGAACGTCAAATCGTCGGTTGACTCGTGTCTGGAGACCACTGTCGCAATTATGGGCCGAGTCGGCGTTTCCTGTTCTGATCGGTGAAGGAAGTCACTTTACGAGAGTTCGCGATGATGGCTCGGTCAGTATCCTGTCAGAGACGCTGGAAGGTCCTGGTCTCAACAAAGAAGTCGTGACGGAGCGTGTTCCCGAACACGCCTGGTATTTCGACGGTCGTCAATGGCTGAAGGACGAATATCTGCAGCACCTCATCAGGTTTTCGCAGACGGTGCGTGAAATGCCTATCGAGCGAGATGATAAGGCGGTTGCTGTCGTTCGATCGCCTGCGACTCGAACGTGGCGTTTTCGGGATATCGACCACGATGGTCTCAGTGAAGCAATCGTGACCTGGCGGGCGGTGGAGATCGATGGGTCACTGAGTTCTCCAGCGAAAACTGACGTACAACTCTTTCAGCCCATGACACCCGTCACTCCGGTTCGTCCCGGCAGTCCTGTGAAAAAGCCGACCGGACCACCGACGTGGCGGCAAATGCCGTTTGCCTGGCCCGATGGATCAGTCGTCCCAGCGGCCGGCATTGATCCCGAACTGTTTCGGTTCCACGATCTGGATGGCGACGGCAACGATGATCTGATCGCGTCAACGTCGAGCGGTACGACAGTCGCATTGTTCGAAGACTTCGAACGGGGTTGGACGCGACCGCTGCTGAATGTCGAACGGAAATCCACAAGATCGCTGCCAATGGTCATTCGCGAAGACGGCAGCGACAACGGTTACTTTTTTCACGCCGGACACCTTTGCTGGCAGAACGAGTTCACCGCAGACCTGCCGGACATGATGCATCGAGTTTCGATCGAGAAGCTGCTGCGGCCTCGGCTGCTCGAGCAGGGAGCGGTCTCGCCGTTAAGGATCCCGGATCCCACTGCCAGTCCGGAAGCGTTTCCGCTGTCGAAGACGCCGGAAGAATCTCTGGCGACGATTCAGCTGGCACCGGGATTGAAAGCGGAACTCGTCGCGGCTGAGCCGTTGATTCAGGATCCGGTGGCGTTTGAATGGGATGTTCAGGGACGGTTGTGGGTGGTCCAGATGGGCGGCTACCCGAACGGAGCAACGGATAGCGACGGCAAGCCAACAAGTGGCGGCGAGATTCGGGTTCTCGAAGACGTCGACAACGACGGGAAGTACGACAAGGCGACGACGTTTCTGGACGGGCTGAATTTTCCGACCGGAATCCATCGCTGGCGAAACGGAGTCATCGTCACCGACGCTCCGACAATCTTTTATGCCGAAGACACGAACGGCGACCTGAAAGCCGACATCCGAAAAACTCTTTTCCGCGGCTTTGCCGAGGGCAACCAGCAGCACCGAGTCAACGGGCTGAGCTGGGGACTCGACAACTGGCTGCACGTCGCCAACGGTGACAGCGGTGGCACGATCGAAAGTGTGTCGTGCCTGAAAGAGGACTGGCATGGCAAAACCGACGAACCTTCAGATTGTGAAGCGACCATCTTCACAGACTTTCTGAGTTCACAAACGCAGGTCAGCGGACCAGGTTGCCGGATCAGCATTCGTGGTCGTGATCTCCGGATTCAGCCGGACTACGGTTTGATGGATCCCGTTTCCGGTCAAAGCCAGTTCGGTCGCTGCCGGGATGACTGGGGCCACTGGTTCGGCGGCAACAATTCGAGGCCGATGTGGCGCTACACGCTCGACGACAAATACACACGCCGCAATCCTCACTTCGCGGCTGGCGATTCTCGCCGAGAAATTTTCGATCCGCCTGGTGCATCACCGGTCTTTCCGATCAGCAGGATGCTGGCACGATTCAACGATCACGATCGAGCCAACAGGTTCACTTCAGCCTGCAGTGTGATGATTTATCGGGACTGGCTGCTGGGGGAAGAGTTCGCCGGCGACGCTTTTGTTTGCGAACCCGTCCACAATCTCGTTTCCCGACGAGTCGTCACTCGAACCGGCACAACGTTCTCGGCGAAACGGTCAGCGAACGAGACCGATCGAGAATTTCTCGCTTCCAGTGACAACTGGTTCCGACCGGTGATGGCTCGGACGGGCCCGGACGGAGCTATCTGGATTGCGGACATGTATCGTTTTGTCATTGAGCATCCCGAATGGATTCCTGAAGACTGGCAGAAAAAGCTGAATCTACAGGCTGGAAACGGGCTGGGGAGAATTTATCGCATCGTCCGCGAGGCGAATTCAGCCTGTTGTGGAGCCGCTGACGAATCTGCAGAACCGCCTGCTTCTGACACGGACCGAAGCTGGCTGACCACTACCTGGAACAAGGCTTCGCGTGAGACGCTGCTCGGGCGACTCGCCAGCCCCAATGGCTGGTGGCGTGATACGTCTCATCGGTTGATTCTGCACCGTGAAGACCACCACTTCGATGATTCGCTTCTCGAAATGGCGACAGATCATCCATTGCCGCTGGCTCGCTTGCATGCGCTGTGTCTGACGACTCCGCAGTTGATCGGAGGGCCGGAGCTGCTGATTCCGATGTTGCGTGACACTCATCCGGAGATTCGCCGGCACGCCATCCGAATCGCTGAACCATGGCTGCAGCCTTCAGTCAGCAAGGACCATCGAGAAATGACGAAGGCTGTGCTGGCCATGGCGAATGATGATGATCCGAGAGTCACCTTACAGTTGGCTTATTCGCTCGGACGACTGATTGGCGAAGAATCCGCTGATGAGCTTCGAAGTGGGCATGTTCTGGCAAAGCTGATCTCTCAACATCAGGACCATCCGCAGATTTTCGCAGCGGCCATGAGTTCGCTCAACGAGAGCAACATGGATGAGGTGCTCGCCGAAGCAATCTGGCTGGTCGACCGAGCAGACTCGGCACTGGTTCTGAAACTTGTAGGACAGGCGGCAGCATTCGGTCGATTCGACAGTCTGGTCACCTGCTTCGAAAAGGCCGTTGGAGAAGGCGATGATCCCGGCGGCGTGGCATCTCTGAATCGGCTCGCGGCTCTCATCAGGGAAGTCACTCGGCACGAAACCGCGTGGAAGTCCCTCAGGAAAGTTCCCGCGTGGCAGGAAAAAATCGCTCCGGCGATGACGAAGCTCGCAGCCCGTGCTGAGGCAATTCTTAACGAACCACGCGCCGACGCGACATCACAGATTTCAGCCGTTCAGTTTCTGGCAACGATCGGCGCAGGACAGGCATCGGCATCCGAACGGCTGGCGTCAATGATCTCCCCCAGGAATCCTCCGACGCTCCAGTCCGCGATCCTTTCGGCGCTGACGACAATGGCAGATCGACAAACACCAGATCGATTAATAAGCCACTGGCGAACGCTGACGCCTGCATTGCGAACTGAGGTGACGGACGCATTGCTGAACCGTGCCGAGTGGATACCTGCGTTGTTGACCGCGTTGGAAAACGGGACTGTGGCGGACCGTGACCTGAACGCAGCTCAGCGGGAGCGGCTGGCGATTCACCAGGATGCTCGGATTCGTGAGCGGGTTGCGAAGCTGTTTGATGTTAAGGCGTCGTCGAATCGCCAGACGTTGATTGAAGAATTTGAGCCGGTCCTGAAGCTGGCCGGTGATGGGGCACGCGGTCGAGTGGTTTTCGAAAAGCGTTGTTCAAGTTGTCATCGACTGGACGGAATTGGGAAGTCGATCGGAGCCGATCTGGCGGCTCTGAAGGATCGTACGAGCAAGGCAATGCTGACCGCGATTCTTGATCCCAACCGAGCTGTCGAAGCGAAGTTTCTCAGCTACACCGCCGTAACGACTGCCGGGAAAACTGTCTCGGGGATGCTGCTTAACGAAACCGGCAACAGCGTGACTCTGATTTCGACGGATGGGAAGGAGCACGTTCTGCTTCGCAAAGATCTGGACCAATTGATCAGTTCCCAGCGTTCTCTGATGCCCGAGGGTCTGGAAAAAGACCTTTCAAAACAGGACATCGCCGACGTCATAGCGTTCGTGCAGACGTCGGGCCTGACGCCGAAGGAGCTTCCATTCAACGTGCCGACTGAGGGATCGCCATCTGATGATGGCGTAGTGCGTTTACCGGCCAGCGCCGCGTCGGTGTTCGGTCCCAATCTGATCGTTGAAGCGCACTTCCGGAATCTCGGCAACTGGTTGAGTGCAGACGATTATGCGGCCTGGACGGTCGTCCTGCCGGAGCCGATTAGTCAATGCGAGTTCGATGTCGAGCTCGACTTTGCCTGTCACAAGAGTGCTGCAGGCAATCAGCTGGTCTTGTCAGTCGCTGGGCAGACGCTGGAAGGCCGAGTGCCCTCGACAGACCGCTGGGACCGATACTCGACCTGGAAGCCCGGCACGATCACTCTGCCGCCGGGAGCGTCGCGACTTGTTGTCTTCACGCGGTCTCCGCCGGTTCAGGCGTTGATCGACCTGCGGGAAATTCGGCTCATTCCTCGCAACGACTGATAAGTCGTCAGTTCAACTGAGGAGTTCGGTCCTCATTTCAAAAGAGGTCTGACTTTGCCTTCGATTCAGTTGGAATTCTTTGGAGTTGCTCGCAGCCGCGCGAATACTGCCGAAGTGACGCTCGATGCTGAATGTTTGCAGGATGTGCTGTCGGAGGTTTGTGAGCAGTTTCCGTCGCTGGCGGAACTTTGCGTCATTGATCGCGAACTCGCGTCGGGCTGGCTGTTGAATGTCAACGGGACAGTCTTCACTCGTGACCTTAAAACAACCCTGCATGACGGCGACAGCGTGTTGCTGATCCCTGCCGATGCTGGCGGCTGAAACTCGCTTCCGAAAGCGCTTTCCGGTGTCGGTATGAAACTCGCGAGTCGGCCTTCTCCGGCTTTGAGATCGTGATTCTGCGCAGGCAGAAAAATACTCCGCGTGAAATTCGAATCCGAACGCTAACACCGATTACGGAAAGCGAGTAGCGGCAAAATTGAACCACTGTGGAAGCGGTGCATCATTCTGCAACGGTGAGATTGACGGCTTTCACATGGCCGGCGGATTGCCGCCACGGCGGAAGTGGCAGAGATTCAACAGCAAATACCGGCAACCTGGTGGCACGTGGAGCGAAGAGTCTGTTCTTCCAGGAATTTTTCTACGTCTGGCACGGCAGTCGCTAGTTAAACCGTTCGACAGCAACGCAAGTACTGGCCCGCACTTGTCTGTTGTTAAAAAGGAAGGCGTCGTGAGCTTCGGCTCGCGACGCCTTTCTTGTTTTCCGGGTTGAAAAGTGGAGTTGCCGTCCGAGGACGACTCCGTCAGGCGAAGCCTGAGCGGACTGACGGCTATGACGCGGCTCGTGCATTGAGCACGTCGGCAACCGCCGCGAGCTGTTCCTGAGTGTTGACGCCCATCGCTTCGTCAATGTCGAGCTTCGCGGCGGCCAGAGACTTCTTCCCCTGCTTGAGCAGAATTTCGGGGCAGTCAGTCAGGTAGTACTCGCCCTGCGTGTTCAGCGGTTTGACCTGAGCCAGAGATTCGAACAGCGACTTCGCGTCGAACGCGTAGCAGCCGGTGTTGATTTCTTTGATCGCTCGTTGTTCTTCCGTGGCGTCTTTTTCTTCGACGATGCTGGTGAAAGATCCGTTGGAGTCCCGCACGATTCGTCCGAGGCCCTGGTTGTTGTCGGTGACTGCCGAACCGACGACTGAAACAGCCTGATTGCCGGTCAGCTCGTCGAGCAATCCTTTTAACGATTCTGCTCGAAGTAGCGGAGTGTCGCCGGCAAGGACGAGGACCGGGCCGGCGTAGCCTGCCAGCATCGGTGCCGCCATTTGAACGGCGTGCCCGGTTCCGTTCTGTTCTTCCTGCAGAGCGAACTCGACGTCAGCGTGATGGCCGAGCCGTTCGCGCATCAGATCAGCTTTGTGTCCAATGACGCAGATGATTCGATTGACGCCCGCTCCTCGCACCGCGTCAAAGACGTGCTCGACCATCGATTGGCCACACACTTCGTGCAGAACTTTTGGCAGGTCGGACTTCATCCGAGTGCCTTTTCCGGCGGCAAGTACGATCGCTACAGCTTCGCTCATCGACTGGACTCCTTTCCGATGTCTGGCGTCAGGCAGGTATGGCTCGCGCAGAAGATATCGCTGCGTCCGAGCTGTAAGCACGACAGGCTTACTTCAGACGGGACTCTCGATCTCTCCAGGGATCAGTGTGTCCCATGACGTGGTCTTCGAGAAATTTCTGGATACCCGCCTGCAGTTGTGGCTGTCGGGCGAGAAGATTTGTCCCGGAAAGTTTGAGGTCTGATCCGATGTTGAAGAGTCGTTTGTCAGCCTCATCCTGTTGAGTACCACCGAGCTGCGAGTACATCTTCGCCGCCGTTCGCTTTTCTGATGAAACTTTGTCAGAGGACATCAGCAGGACAGAGATTCCGGTCGAACGAAGAAAACGCGTGGCGTCAATGGTCCCGACGCCGCTCAACGAATCTTCAGGAGAAACCAGTACCAGAGCCTGGACGTCCTGCCCTCTCGGAGTTCTTGCTGCAATCGTGGGAGCGTCGTCAAACGGCTTCTTTAACCAGTCGAGACTTGTCCAGTTCAGCGCGATGACGGTGCTCATGTCCGTCGAAACAATGCCGAGCTTTCGCATGTTCAGCCGCTGAGCCTGGTGTTCGGAGTAAATGAACTTTTTGATGGCTTCCAGATCGCCTCCCATCCCGACGTAGTCATCTTTGGTGAGCTTGTCGCTTTTTGCCTGGGGAGGAGCATTTTCCGGAGCTTTGGACTCGCCGTGTTTTCGTAGGTCCACCGCGATGACAGCGAACTGCTTCTTCGCCAGCTCTTTCGCCAGAGGCAGCGCTTTCCAGATCAGTCGAGCCTGACCTTTGCCGTGCAGCAGAATAACGACAGGGGCTTCTTTCCCCATCGGAGATTCCCAGTAGGTGTAGTGAATGTCCCAGCCATCGGCAGCCGTGACGACTCCGGGAACACCCTCTGCTTTCTCTTTCGCGTCACTCTGAGAGAACGCCGTCGTTGCTCCGAATCCGTAAGCAGTGATGGCCAGAGCTGCCAGAATGATCTGCGTGCTTCGCGACACGGGAGATACGAACGCGTCAGGCAGCGACAGGTGAAATGTCATGGCAGCACATCCTGGAGCAATAAGTTATGGGGACTGGCGGCGGGTAAGCTGCCAGAGCAGCACAGGTTTCAGAAGACCTGAAATCCCGGGTGACGGTGAAGAATTCACGACAGGAGCCAACACAGAAACGCAAAGAAACTTCAGTGTAGGATTGGGTCTGGCCATGATCAACCCGCACCGGAATGGCCCACAGACCCTTGCAGATACGTATCTGACCAGTATTGCGACGGGACGCAGAACTGGAATTGTGGCGTTTTTGCGATGTCCCCTATCATCCTCAAAATCGCTCGGGATCGTTGTTCAGGGAGGGACAACGATCGACATGGAGTCCGGGCAACGAACCACGCGATATTCCACAGGGAGGCGGAATGCGCCGTATTCAGAGTCTGTTTAAGACTTTGCTGATGCTGATTCCAATGACGGCTGTGCCAATGATGGCCATCTTTGGTATTCCACAGTTCTTTCCGGTGTCCGCGTCGCCAACGGCAGGGCCAGCGCAGATCACAGATACCAGCCATCTGCTGGAACTTCGCGTCGGACATTCCGATGCGTTGCTCGTCCGGAACGTGTCCACGATTCAACCCATGTCGATCGACCTGTTCGAGCCGTACGGAAGTGATGGTCAAACTCGAAGAGCAAGTGCAGGCGACGTTGTGGCGAATGCTTCATCGAGCGATCTGGATCGTCGTCGCCTCGCCTGGCGGGATCCGCTGGCTCGGCCACACGATGCCGGAAGCGGGGCTGTTCGGACTGAGGTGAGCCTTCGTACGAATTCCTGCGGAGTGTCCAGCGGAAGCAGTCGACAGCTTGCCGTACCGTCGATCGAAATGGAATCCAGGATGTCCTCTGAAAAAGAGGTCTCGTCGATAGCCAGTTCTTCATTTTCGGGACAGGCTGCGGTTCCGTCGAGGGCGACACCATCGCGCGTCGACAATTCCCCGGCCCCAACCGTCGCTTTGGAAGAGACATCATTCGGACGCGCAGGCGTGACGGTGGCTACAAGGTCGTTAGACGAAGTTTTCGGCAATAACGACAATTCCGACCGATACGGTCGGATGATGAACAAAACCGACAACAGCACTCCGGATTTTCGTTCGACACAAGTTGAGACACTCACCTGGCAGCAGGCCGTTGATCGATTGAATCAGCTTGGAATCCGTACGTTCCGGTTGACTCCGAATTCAGAGCAGGACGGTTATCGATTCGTTTGTCTGGTCACCTCGGTCGACGATCCGCGAATTTCGCGCCGGTTTGAAGCGGAGTCGGTTGATCCGCTGATCGCCGTTGGCGACGTGCTCGCACAGGTCGAAGACTGGAACCTTCATCGATGACTGGCTGGGGCTCTCGGTTAACCACGTTCGGCGCCGCGCGACAGGCTCACGCAGGCGGTGGTTCGTTGATGAAAACTCACTCGGGAATCGATGGCCTGGCCGCAGCGTCCGGCCAGTCTGGCACGGGCGGCTGGCATTGGGCGTTTCGGATTCGGCCGACCGATGGTGCGTCTGATGGCGTAACGGGCGAGCAAAAAGCCGAGCATCCAACTCGCCGCAGCCGCAAGCTGGCCCGGTTGGAAGCTGTCCTGCTGGTGGCCGACGGAGCGTTGTCGTTCCGCAAGCTCGCCCAGTTCGCAACGCTGGCCGATGCCGCAGAAGCTCGCGAGCTGGTTCAGGAACTGAACGACAAGCTGGATCGAGGGGGGACGGCGTTTCGCATCGAGAAAGTGGCGACCGGCGTGCGCATGATGACTCGCCCGCAGTTTTCGATGTGGCTCGACCGGCTGCACAATCGCCAGGCCCGAGCAAAGCTGTCGCCGCCGATGCTTGAAACGCTTTCGATCGTTGCATACCGACAACCGGTGACTCGCGCGGATGTTGATAAAATTCGAGGCGTGCAGGCTTCGGAAATGTTGCGACAACTGATGGACAGAGGATTGATTCGAATCACCGGAGAAGACGACTCGCTCGGTCGTCCGTATCTCTATGGAACAACCAAACAGTTTCTGGAAGAGTACGGTTTTGGAAGTCTCGATGACCTCCCAATGGCCGACACGCTCCGCCGGCGCGATGAACCCGAAGAAGTCGACGAACCGGAATCGGACGTCGAAGAAGAGTCCTTTCAATTGCTGGCCGATGACGAAGCTGACGAAGAAATTGAAGACGACTCGGATGAAACCGCAGAATATTTCACTGCCGACTCAGATCCAGATGCGGACCTCGACGACGAAGATGAATCTGACGATGAAGAGTGGGACGAAGGCGAGGACGATGATGGAGAAGTGGATGAGGACGACGCCGAAGAAGCGGCGTGAATAATCAGCTCTCTCTACTTGTTCATTTTACTCTGTGCAGCTTGAAACCGTAGAACCATCCCCGGTTGATTGACCTGGGTAGCGAAGCCTTTGACCACGGTTTTTCTCGATTCGCTTGTTGCCGCAGACGGTCAGATGAGTCGAGTCCACAATCAAGATCCCGCTGCACGTTTCAAACCGACTTTTCGGATAGCCAGCCGACTGAACGATCAGCCGAGGCATCAGGCCGTTGAACCGCTGGTAACTGACCTGTCCCGGAAACCAGTCGCTGCTGGACTCACGCAGGTTATTGTAAAACGCTTTGAGATCACGGTAATGGTTGAGCTGAAAGGCGACGACGATCGCCATCATTTCACTCAGCGAAAGTCGGCCATCACGATCGCGTGACCGAACGGGGCCAGACAGCGACCGACGCCGGAGCTGAAGTTCAAACTCAAGACCGAAGTCGCCAACATCACAGAGCAAAGCTTCCCTGTCCATCAGGTGCCGCCCGTCGTTCCTCGTAAACATTATCCAAGCCGGAAGTGCCTGATTTTTCACTCCTGAGCAACACCGATACCTATCCGGGATTCAGGTTCTTTACTGTGGAGCACAGAGTGCGACAAGGACTTGGGAAGGGAAGAAAGACTTACCGATTCTCCGCTTCTTCTTCCTTTGCGATCTCTGTGTGCAAAATCAGCATTGGACTTCGTCAGGCAAAACCTGACCTACTGGCCCAGGCAGTAGAGCATTTCCTGACGCGTTTCCCCGTTTCGATGGGCGACTCGTGTGTAGATGCGGCTTCCGCAGATGACCGGTGTGGCGAACACTTCGTCGCCGAGTTTGTTTTCGCCAACCAATTCAAATCCGTCGGGTGAGGTTTTGAAAATGTGCGTCTTCCCGTCCTCGTCCGTCGCGAAGATGTTTTCCCCAACCAGGACCGGAGACGCTGTGAACGTTCCGCCGAGTCGCTTCTTCCAGAGTTCTTCTCCCGAGTCAACTTTCCAGCACATGGCGATGCCGGCGTCCAGGACAGCGTAGAGGTGCCCGTCATGAATCAGCATCGAAGGGACGTACGCTCGTGACTTGTTTTCCCAGACGGGGCCTTTCTGCGAGCCGTCAGCTTTGAAGGCGGCGATATGGTCTTTCGGGTAGCCGCCGCTGGTGAAGATGAGGTTTCCGTCGGTCACGGTTGAGGTCACGCATTCGGTCGTCGCGCCGGGGTGTTCCCAGAGCTTCTCGCCGGTTCGGGGATCGAAACTCGAAACCACATTCAGCCCCGTCAGAAACAACTGATCGCGGCCGGCTGCCTTCAGAATGATCGGCGATGGGTAGTTGGGATCCTTCGATCGAGGATGCTCCCACACGATCTTTCCGTTTTGTCGATCCAGCGCGGCAACCTTGCCACCGGCCTTGTTGTCGGCTGAGACGATGACCAGCGACTCATAAAGAGCGGGCGACGATCCATAACCCTGATGAATCTGGTAGTCGGTGATTTTCGTCTGCCAGATTGGATTTCCGTCAAGACTCAACGCTGTCGTGTAGACCGCCCCGTCGTGCAGAAAGTTGATAAAGACTCGTTCGCCGTCACACGCCGGAGTGGACGAGGCCATCGATGCCTTCTTGTTCATCTTTTTGGGAGGAATGCTCGTGTGCAGGTCGGTTTTCCAGATCTGCTTTCCGTTGCTTCGGTCGTAGCAAATGACCGACTGAACGTGAGTGTCCATTGCGGCTGTGGCCAGGAAAACCCGGTGGCCGACAACGATCGGCGAACCGTGTCCGCGTCCTGGAACGGGAGCTTTCCAGACGACGTTCTTCTCGGCGTCCCACGAGAGCGGCGGTGTTTGATCTCTTGTCGCATGGCCGTTTCGTTCCGGCCCTCGCCACCACGGCCAGTCCGTCTTTTCAAACCTGATCGAGTTCAGTGGAACTCGGCGGGCGAGGTCTTCTGCCTGAGCTGTGCAAACGGCGAGCGAATTTGAAATCAGGATCACAGCGGCAATCAGACGCGGCATAGGATCGTTCCTCGGATGGAATTTCTCACGGGGGCAAGGGCGGAGCAGGATCGCTCTTCTGGAGATGTTTCAGAGTATGAGGTCCACTGTCTGTTGGCCAGAGTTCACGGATCTTCACGGTCGATCTACCTCTTAACGAACACTGTGTCTGACTGATTCGTCGGAATTCGACAGTTGCCATCGCGCTTTGGGCTCAAGCAACTGACTCATCTGGTCTTGACCGGATTTCCGGGAAACCGCTATCCAACCCCTCCCTTCCATTGGGATCGATTCTCGATTCCACACGTTCGGCCCTCCTGTGGCACCGATACTGGTGAGATTTTCTCCACTTCTAATTTGCCTGTGCGCTCTGGTTCTGTCTGAGTCTGCGCCTCGATGTTTCGCGCAGCGGACTCCCGATAGTTACGGACTTATTGCGCCCTGGGAAACTCCAGCGCCGACGAATCTGAACGTGACTCCAGCTCAACAGTCCTTGCGTCAAAGCGGTTCGCCGGTCGGACTGGGTGAGCCGCTGGATCCGATCACCGGCTTGCCGTTACGGATGACGTCTCTGGCAAACTCGAATGGAACCGGTCTGGCGCCACGTATCGCCGACGGAACTCCGGAATTGCCCGTTCCGATTAATGCGCCGCCAGATTTGCCAGGCACTCCGTCTACTCATCGAGCCGACACCGCCAGAACGTTCCCAGGTCGGATGCACCAGCAGTCAACTCCTCCGCCGGGACCGATTCTTCGACCGGAGATTCTCACGCCGGCTCTGCCCGCACCGCCTCAGAATCCGCTGCTTCCGCCATCGATCATTGACCCGTTTCAGCATCAGGATCTGCATCAGAATGGCGGGCCGATCAGATTTGACGGAGGCATTGAGATTCCTGACGGCGGTGATGGTTTCGAGTGGCCGAGTCTGCCCGAATCCAATCCGCTGATTCCATTACCACGAACTGACCCGGCGTTGTTTGATGCAGGTAACCGCGACGGAGAACTGGATTGGATCGACCTCATCGAAGAGTACGCCGGGCGAGCGACTCGCAGCGACATTCCTCGCGACCCTGCTCGAACGCCGCCGCACGACCGAAGCTGGCTGCGGCTGGAGCACTGGCATGCCGACCTGGCAATTGACGGAAGCGGATCGGACAAGTTTGGTCTGGCTTCGCTCTATGGTGGAGTGACGGTGGGACTGGCCAAGTTTCGCGGCATCACGGTGACACCGTCGATTGGAATACATCGAGGGCTTGGAACGGCCGACACGAAACTGGAAAAAGACCTGACTGATCTGCAGGTTGAAATCGCGTGGATGCACCAGCTCGACGAGCGATGGCGGATGCGGACCGAACTTGCCGCAGGACTTTACAGTGACGGAGATATAGAGAAAGAACTCGACGCCCTCCGCATCACGGGGATGACTCTGTTCACTTATGAAGCCAGCCGCGACATTCAGGTCGTCATGGGAGCTGCTTATTTGAATCTTGAGAACCAGGAGTTCTATCCCGTTGCCGGAGTCATCTGGCAGCCGCACGACCATTTGCAGTTCGAGATTCTGTTTCCCGAATGGAAGCTCGCCGGCTTTGTCAAGAAGCAGAAAGAGGGCGAAATCTGGTCGTACGTCGGCGGCGGATTCTTTGGCCGAACATGGCGTGTTCAGCGACCGGGCGTTGGTGAAGACCTCGCCACATTCTCCAACTGGCGCGTGAACGTCGGCTGGGAGAAACGCCACATCTCGGGTATCACGTACTTCGCCGAAATCGGTTACGTGTTTGACCGTGAACTTCGCTATCGATCGCACGTCGGCAACTTCGACGCAGAAGAACTTGGCTACGTTCGAGCCGGTATGCACTTCTGAGAGAACGCGATACGGGAAGTTGAGATTTATGCAAAAAGTCGAGATGCGCAGTTCACTGGATATGATTGCCGGTGCGCAGGAGATCCGCAGCATCACAGATTCAGGCGTCGTTTTTTCGATATGCACGCTCGTGAATGACGTTCAGTCATATCGCAACATGCTGAACTCCTTTCTTGAGGCAGGGTTCGGCTATGCCGACTGCGAATACATCTACATTGATAATGCGTCATCAACCACGTATGACGCCTACGAAGGCTTGAACAAGGCTATCAGTAAGAGTCGCGGCAAGTTCATAATCCTTTGTCATCAGGATGTCTTACTGCGTTTTGATAATCGAGCGGACCTGACGCAGCGGCTGAACGAAATTGAAAAGAACATGCCGAACTGGGCGGTCGCCGGCAATGCCGGAGGCGGACAGTTACTTGGAAATCTTTGCATTAGAATCACGGATCCGCATGGTCAGGATGTTGCTCAAGGTGACTTTCCCCAACAGGTCTCAAGCCTGGACGAGAACTTTATCGTGCTGAAGAAATCGGCAAACCTTGGGTTCTCGAACGACCTGTCTGGTTTTCACCTGTATGGAACAGATATTTGTCTCATCGCACACACGCGGGGCTATGAGTGCTGCGTCATCGACTTTCATCTGGAGCATTTGAGCCCAGGAACGTGTGACGCGTCTTTCATTGATTCCAGGCGTCGGCTAATCGACAAATATCGCCGAGCATTTGCCGGACGTACTATTCAAACCACATGCACGCGATTTTACCTGTCGGGAAGCTGGGTTTTGTCTCGGCTTGTTAACGCCACGCCGGTCTTGAAACTGATTCGAAAGTTGCAGCGAGTCCGCAGGGGCATCCACTTGTGAATTACCTGGCATCGCTGCGGAACTGCGTTTTGTCAGAGCGGAATCTTCGGGTAAGCGGAGTTGAGTTTGCCCCGGACGTCATCGATTTTGAATTGCCAGTCGACTCCATGCTGAGTTTCGTTTACGTCGAGTGACCAGGCATCGATTTCCTTACTGAAGTGTTTCTGACTCAGAGTTAAGGCCCCGGCTCTGTTGGTGGATCGGACTTTCGCATACCAACGCTACTTGATGAACTGGATGAATGTGGTGCAGATTTCACCGACCTGGGACGTCCCCCTGTCGTTTGAAACGTTCTCACCGGAAGGAATCGGAATGGTTTTTCTGAATCAGATTTATACAAAGAGCGGCGATGCCGGGCAGACGGGACTGGGCGATGGAGCTCGGGTTGCCAAGACTCATCACCGAGTGGTGGCTTACGGGACGGTCGACGAGTTGAACTCGGTGCTCGGCTTGCTTCGCACGGTTGAGTTGTCCGAGCTGATTGATGGCTGGCTTTTTCGAATTCAGAACGATCTGTTCGATCTTGGAGCTGATCTTTGCGTGCCGGAGCCTGCCGCCGGGGTGCAATCTGAGCACCCGCCGCTGCGAGTTTCTGCCGCACAGGTCGCGTGGCTCGAAGGGTGTATTGACGAGATCAACGAACCGCTGGAGCCGTTGACGAGTTTTGTTCTGCCTGGTGGGACGCCAGCTTCGGCGTGGTTGCACCTGGCTCGAACAGTCTGTCGCCGTGCCGAAATTTCAGTCTGGACACTGAAGGAAACCGAGCCGGTCAACGATCAGGTCGTCTGCTATTTGAATCGCCTGTCAGACCTGTTTTTCGTGCTGGCTCAGCATTGCAACGATCTCGGAAAGTCCAGCGTGTTGTGGGTTCCCGGAGCGAATCGCGACGCCTGAACGATACGCTCGATCGTTTGCTTCAGCGACGATCTCCTCAAAACCAGCCAGATGGTGTTGGTTGTTTCGCTCGGAATCGTTCTGATTCGCGCTTTCAGTCGAGTTATTGTCGTCGGACTCTGCCGAATTCCCTTTGTGCGGCATCGTGCTGCGGCGGGTTTCCGGATAATGGTGCGTTACATCCGGGCAATCTCGACGCCCTGACGACTCGTTACTGAAAACCGACAGAAAACTCACCGCGTCCCAGCGCGGCAACAGGGCAGCAATAATGACCGGTCAGGAAACCAGCCTCGAAGCCGCCGATCTGCGTGGCGGACTCGGCTCCCGAAGTTATCTCGGCATTCTGTTCACGCAGATGCTCGGCGCGCTGAACGACAACATGTTCCGGTTCTTTGCTGTTTGCGTCGCCAAGCCGGTGCTTGGCAACGAAACCGCTCTGGCGATCGGGGCTGCGGTATTCACGGTGCCCTATCTTCTGCTGGCTGTTCCCGCCGGGTTCTTTGCTGACCGATTCAGCAAACGGTCGGTAATCGTCAATTGTAAGATCGCTGAAATTGCCATCATGATCTTCGGCGTGCTGGCAATCATGTCAGGAAATATCTGGTTGCTGGTGGCGGTCGTCGCGTTCATGGGCGGCCAGAGTGCTCTGTTCAGCCCAGCGAAGTACGGGGCAATTCCTGAGACGGTTACTCATGAGCATCTTTCCACAGCCAATGGAGCGATGGGGCTGGTGACGGTCGGCGCGTCCGCTATTGGGACTGCCCTGGGGTACTGGCTGGCGGAAGCAGCCGCTCCTGACATTACCAACCCGACCTGGGAAAGTTTGCAGATCCCGGCCATGCTGCTTGTCGGCGTCGCCATCGTCGGACTCTTCACAAGCCTTGTCATCGAGCGGCTGCCGGCGGCGGCCAGTGACCGGAAGCTGGAGCTGAATTTTGTCGGCGCGACAATTCATGATCTTCGGTTTTTGAAATCGAGCCGACCGTTGTTTAGAACGGCCCTCGGGATTGCCTTCTTCTGGATGCTGGCTTCCCTGGCTCAGATGAATATCGACCCGTTCGCCGAGCACGTGCTCGGACTGAAACAGAGTACGATCGGCCTGTTGATGGCGGTGCTGGTGCTGGGGCTTGGCGGCGGAAGTGTCTTTGCCGGAATTGTGTCCGGGGGCAAGGTTGAGCTGGGCCTGGTGCCGCTCGGAGCCTGCGGCATCACCATCAGTGCCATCCTGCTGTTTGTGTCGGGCCATTTTGTTGACCCATTGCTGCCAGCAGTCGGGCAACCAGCATTTGTCTGGTCGTGCGTGTGGCTGTTTCTGCTGGGCTTCAGCGCCGGGCTTTTTGACATTCCACTGGAAGCCAACCTTCAACACCGATCCGACACCGCAACTCGCGGAACGATTCTGGCCGCCACGAATTTCCTGACGTTCGCGTTTATCCTGGTAGCGGCCGGGCTGTTCTACGTGATGGGCAACATTCTCGAAATGGACGCCGGCTCGATCTTCCTGGTCTGCGGACTGGGCACGATTCCCGTGATCATCTACGCGTTTCAGATGCTGCCTCAGGCGACGATTCGTTTTGTCGTGTGGGTGTTCAGTCACCTGTTCTACCGGATCAAGGTTGTCGGCAAGGAACACATTCCCAAGGAAGGCGGCGGGCTGCTGGTCTGCAACCACGTTTCCTGGCTCGACGGTGTCCTGCTGATCATGATGTCCGATCGGCCAATCCGCATGCTCGCTTACGCCGACTATGTCGACGTGCCAGGTTTCGTCGGCTGGATTTCCAGGACGTACGGAACGATTCCGATTAAAGCGGACGGCGGGCCGAAAGCGCTGCTTCGTTCTTTGAAAGAAGCCCGAAAAGCGGCGGAAGATGGCGACCTGGTCTGTATTTTTGCCGAAGGAGCGCTGACTCGTACGGGGCAACTGTTTCCGTTTCAGCGAGGTTTGTTACGCATTGTTGAAGGCACCAGCGTACCGGTCATTCCGACCTATCTCGACGAATTGTGGGGTAGCATTTTCAGCTACCACGGCGGAAAGTTTTTCTGGAAGTGGCCACGTCGCTGGCCATACCCGTTCACCATTATGTTCGGCGAACCGCTGCACGACGCGAACGACGTCAGGCACGTTCGACAGGCTGTTGAAGAATTAGGAGTCCAGGCTGTGACACATCGCAAATCCGCACTGATCCCCGCCCGACAGTTTCTGCGAGCGTGCCGGAAAGCAAGATTCCGTTCCAAAGTCGCGGACTCAGCCGGCGCCGACATCACCGGGGGCAAGCTGCTGACCGCGGCGCTGGCGTTTCGCCGGGTTCTTCAGCGCAGCGTGCTGGCTCGCGATGAAGAAATGGTCGGAGTCCTGCTGCCTCCGTCCGCCGGTGGAGCGATCACCAATGCGGCGCTGTCGTTGATGGGAAAAGTCGCCGTTAACCTGAACTACACATTGTCGGACGACGTCCTCAACTTCTGCATCAAAGAGGCCGGCATTAAGCACGTTATCACGAGCCAGAAGTTTCTCGAAAAGAAACCAATGAAGCTCGACGCGGAGGTCGTCTTTGCCGAGGACCTTAAGACACAGATCACCGGCGTCGACAAAGTCGCGTCACTGATGTCAGCGTTCGTCGAACCGATCACTCTGTTGGAACGACGTCTCGGACTAACGAAGATCGATCCGGACTCGATCATGACGATCATCTTTACGTCCGGGTCCACGGGTGAGCCTAAAGGGGTCATGCTTTCGCACCGCAACGTCGGTTCCAACATTGCGTCGGCGAACCAGCTCTATCAGATCAATAAAAACGACGCGTTGCTGGGCATTCTGCCGTTCTTCCACAGCTTTGGTTATTCGCTGATGTTGTGGCTGCCGCTGACGCTCGACCCGAAAGGCGTTTACCACTTCAACCCGCTCGACGGTCGCATGGTCGGCAAGCTTTGCGAGCAGCATAAAATTACCATCATCGCGGCGACGCCGACGTTTCTGAAAACGTACCTGAAGCGTTGCACGAAAGAGCAGATGGCGACGATGGATGTGGCCATCGTTGGTGCCGAAAAACTGCCGCAGCAACTGGCTGACGAATTCCACGAGAAGTTTGGTATCTGGCCAACCGAAGGCTACGGCACGACTGAACTCTCGCCGCTGGCCGCAGCGAACGTTCCCGACCACCGCAGCAACGCCACTCTTCCGGAACAATCCGGTTCGAAAATGGGGACGATCGGTCGACCAATTCCCAACGTCATGGCCCGCATTGTCGATCTGGATTCCGGAGAAGAGCTCCCGCAGGGCGAAGCCGGCCTCATGCACATTCGCGGACCAAACGTGATGCTTGGCTATCTGAACCGGCCAGAGAAAACCGCCGAAGTCATCAAAGACGGCTGGTACAATACCGGCGACATCGCCTTCATCGACGAAGACGGCTTTATCACGATCACCGGTCGCCTGAGTCGCTTTTCCAAGATCGGTGGCGAAATGGTGCCGCACATTCGGATTGAAGAAGAAATCAACAGACTCGTCGACGATCCCGACGCCGAAGAAGCCATCATTCGCATTGCCGTAACGGCTGTTCCACACGAACAGAAGGGCGAGCGGATCATTGTGCTGCATCGAAAACTCAACAAATCAGTCGACGAAATTCTGAAGACACTCAGCGTCGCCGGAATGCCCAACCTGTGGCTGCCGTCTGCCGACAGCTTCCTGCTGGTCGACGAAATTCCGCTGCTCGGAACCGGCAAACTCGATCTGCAGGGCGTCAAGCAGCGAGCGATGGACGAATTTGGTCCGAAGGAAAACGCGTGACAGAAAAGGGATTTCAGCGTGTCGCCTTAAGACGGCGCAGCCGCATGATCAGCACGAGCTGACACCGCACTTTGTGACAATCCGCGTTGCGCGGATGACGGTCGGGTAATCTGAAACCGACAGCGGAAATGCCAGGGGATATCTCACGGGGTAACTGCGTATTCTTGCAGAGTGAAGGCTGCTTTTTCTCGTGACGGAGATTTCGCGTTCGGGATTCCAGCTTTCGCCGCTTAGCGGGCCAATTGAAAACGCGAGCGGATTTCTGCTCGTACTTTCGTTCCGCCTCTCAGGAGATGAATCGTGATTGCCGAGCCGACAGAACGGCGAAGCAGCAAACGTTTCACCGTCGAAGCTAACCGCGCAGAAGTGGTGGTCGAGTTCGGCGGAGAGGGGCATCGCGCCGTCATGTCAGATATGTCGGCAACGGGTTTCGGCCTGCTTCTGCTGAAGGGCTCGCGAGTCGCTCCGGGAAGCCACGTCCAGTTGACGGATCCGGAAACCGATACCACTTTCGACCTGGAAGTCGTTTACGTTCGACCGGAAGATGGGTTTCAGTACGTGGGACTTCGTCGGGTTTCTGACGAAACTTCACTCTCCATTCCGCTCTTCCGCTTTGCGGGGAAGACGTACAAGCTGACAATGCCTGGCTCCTCGCCGCTGATCTTTATTGGGGTGGTGCTTGGCTTCAGCGGCTCGACGATCATGATGATGGAGTTTCTGCACAGCGTCGGAAACGCTGCCAAACAGACTCCGAATTCTGCGCATGAGCAGGCGATTCTAGCCGAACGCCCGCAGCTCAGTCTGGAAGAAAAGCGGCGGCGAATCTTCGAACGGACTCATCGAGCTTCGACGAGAACCGTCACCAGTCGGCAGAAGCTTGAACTGACGCCGAGTTTCTGGGAGCGGATTACCGGCCCGAATCGTGAACAGGTTGGTCGGCTGGTCGGCGGCAGGAGTATTTCGTGGAGTCAGCTCGTTTCACGGTTGGAGCTTTCGAAGGCTCAGCAGGATCGAGTTCAGGCGTTGCTCAACAGCCAGAATCAGAATGAAGTGGCTGCGGCGAGGTCTCAGATGATGTCTCTGCTGACGGACGAACAACGTTCGACCTTCAATCAGATGCTCGCGACACTTCCGCTGAACTGACGAATGTGGCAAGCCGACACGGCGTTACATCAGGATGCCGTGTCACATCGGGACGCGGCATCGCATCTGACGGTGTCAGATGTCGACGATGACTTCGGCTGTCCAGATTTCTCTGCCGTTCTGCAAGTGCGAGTCGAGGCTCAGTGCGTGATAGGTGATCGCTTTGACTTCGTGCGACCGGCGATGTCGTTCTTCGCAAAACTCCTCGCCCCGTACGACGCCGCCAATTGAATTGCCGGTAATCTCGACATCAGCACTCGCTGTGAGCCAGCCTTCGGACTCGAAGAGAAACAGCAGTTCGCTCAGCCAGTCAAAGTAGAGATACTCGAGATCCGGCGAGCTGAGATTCACGGTTCGCTCTCGCGAGACGGCCACACTGCCAACGTCGGCCACGATCAACGAGGTCAGTCCGGCAGCGGCCTCAGCGAAGAGTTCGTTCAATGAATTTCCCGCAACGCGCAGTCCAAGATCGGCGGTATGGTCAAAGGTTTCAAACATTAAACCGATCCAGTGAGGCGATGTAGAGAACAGTCTACAGAATGACAACGCAACGGACGGCTGGTCGACTGATAATCAAGAACCGATACGCAACAGGAGAACTCAGCCAGCGGGTCGGTTCGGGTAAAGTTTCCGGGTTCGAGAAACAGTTCGGTATCGAATACCCCGTCAGAGTCTCCGCCAGCGTCACAACATGAGATTGAACCATCCGACGGACACGGAAATAACTTTGAGAAGAAAAGATTGACGACCGGGATCTCGCTTGTATCGTAAGCTTCGGTGTCGACAAACACATCAGTTTCAAATCCCATCACCACGTTTCAGGAGGTCTTATGATAAGTCCGCCAGACTTGGAGGTGGGGCACTGAGGGCGGCAACTATCAGTGTCCCGAACTGTTGGTGAGGCCACACTGCGGCCTCGGATTTTCATCTCTTTTGTCAACCGCCGGATGTGGTTGTGGAGCGGACGGAACCGCAGATTCAGAGAGGTTGACGTCACACCTGGTCTCGCTCAGAAAGAGCCGGATGGGTGCGGCAAATGAAACGACGATTGCGTCGAGACAAGTTCCTTCTCGCAAATTTCAAAACGAAGACGCTGTTTACCGACGAATGTTGCTCAGCGGGATTTCCCGGCTTGCTGTTCAGGATTCATCGCATTGAAAATCGAGACAGAGACCTGCCGACGCCGGTTGCAGAACCACTTGCTCTTTTCTTCTGTCGACTCAACTGAACGCTTCTGTTTTGAGCGGCTCGCCTGTGAGTTCAGGCGGGAAGTCATCCAACCAGACTGCTGGAGGGACAACGTGTCAGAACCGCCAGAGTACAATCGCTGAGGGGGCCCGTCTTAGGACACCTCAGCCAACGTAAGATTCTGCCCCCTGCCTTGCCCATAACCGGACAGCCCGACGCCAGTCATCTGGCGCCGGGCTGTATTTTTTTGGGGCAACCGACGATTGTCTGTTTTTAAACCGTCATGCAATGCCCGCTTTCGGAGATTGCTTTCCGCACGACGTGCCAGTTCCGGTCGTCGAACATCATGCTTCGCTCTATGATGAAAGGGCCTGTCACTTCTTCGCGGCGGATCGGAGCTTCTGATGTCTTACCGAACACTCAAGCGCGTTCTGGGAGAAACCAACTTCGAGGTCAAATGCCTCGTTCTGTTCGGTTTTGGCCTGAGTGTTCTCGCGGTTCTGACATTTGCCCTTTACTGGTGGCAGACGTCGTCGTTGATTGGCGAGCAGAATAAAACAACCGCGCGACTGTTGATGGCTCCGATGATTCAGCAGCGACACTGGGAATGGTTTGCGCAGCTGAAAGCGAATTTTAATGAGGCCGAGAATCCCGGAAACAGCGGTGAGTTGGATTTCGTTCCTGATTCCGTTCAGGACAAAGAACCCACGCCAGAAGACGTGCCTGACCAGGAACTGAATTTCGCGTTCGACGTTTTGAAGCGAGTTGAGAAACTGTCATCAGAATTGCAGCCGGAACATCTCCGCGAATTCAAATTCGAAATGGTCGATGCGAATCCGGCAGTCGCCGATCCAGCGAATCGACCGAGCGACGACATTGGATATCGAGCCCTTCAGGAGCTGCGCAACGGTGCCGAAGAGTTCGTCCATATCGATCGTGAAAGTAATGAATATCGTTACTACGGAGCGGTGACGGCTTCTGAAACGTGCATCGCCTGCCACCATCACAAGAACCGGCAAACCGCAGACGGAACTGTCGCCATCGCAAAAGGCGATTTGATTGGCATGGCGAGGATAACCTTGCCGCTGGCTGCTGTTGAGGCATCGCTGCACGCCACAAACGCGTTTGTCATCACTGCGGAGATTGTGAAGGTCGTGCTGGCGATTCTCGCGATCTATCTGGTCGTGAGGTACGTGATCACCAAGCCTGTACTTCACTTGAAAAAGGTCAGCGACGCGATCGCCCATGGCAATCTCGACATGCGGGCAGACATTCGTACGGGAGACGAATTTGAAGAACTCAGTCACGCCTTCAACCGCATGCTTCGTCACCTGGTGACGGTTCAGGAAGAACTGCGGGAAGTGAACGCCGACCTCGACGGAAAAGTTGACGAACTCGCCAGCGTCAATCTGCAACTTTACGAAATGAACAACGTCAAGAACGAGTTCCTCGCGACAATGAGCCACGAGCTGCGCACACCGCTCAACAGCATTCTCGGCTTCAGCGAGGTGCTGGCTGATTCGAAGAATCTCACCGATAAGGAACAACGATACGCCAGCAATATCCAGACGTCTGGTCGCAGTCTGATGACGCTGATCAATGATGTGCTCGATCTGGCGAAAATCGAGAGCGGCAAGATGGAACTTCACCCGGCTGAATTTCGTATGGATGACCTGGTCGAGCGGCAGGTCAGCACGCTGATGCCGCTCGCCGAGAAGCGTCAGATTGCGTTATCCTGGGTCGTTGATGATGGGATCCCGACGTTGTTCCAGGATCCCGGAAAGATGCAGCAGATCCTGACCAACCTGATTTCGAATGCGATCAAGTTCACACCTGAAGGCGGTCGTGTTCGGATTTCGGCATCCAGAATCGGTGAAAAATGCGTCGTGATGATTGAGGACAACGGAATCGGAATTCCGCTCGACGAACAGGAACGGATTTTTGAAAAATTCCGACAGGGCCGAGGGGTCCCAGGCCAGAAAGATGCACTGACCAGAAAGTACGAGGGGACTGGATTGGGGCTGTCTATTGTGAAGGAGCTTAGCCGGCTCCTGGATGGCGAGGTTTATCTGGAAAGTGAGTTTGGAAAAGGCAGTAAATTTACAGTCGAACTTCCACTTGTTTTGAAGGATTCGAACGTTTTTGATGAAGAGGCGACGTCGCGGCTTGTCGGTTTGAACCGTTTTCGAACGGCTGACTTACCGGCTCCGGATGCTCGATCTGAGGCTTCGGAAGTGGCTCGGAGCACGGAAAAACCGGCAGGCGAGGCTACTTCAAAACAGTCCGAATCCACATCCGCACTCAGGATCGTGACCCCCGCAACATCCATCTCGCCTCGAAACCGGAAAAACGAGTAACGTATCGCCCGTCATGGATGACGTGATAAGGAGTGGATGGATGAGTCCTCGCGATATTTACACTGGTCAGCAGGATGCTGACCCAAACACAACCAGTACACCACTGGCGTCAATTCGAGACGCGCTCGCCCTTATCGTGGCGGAGTTGTCGGATTGCCCACCTCAATTGCCTGAACTCAGGGCAGCGCTCACAACAGTTACGAACTGGTTGAACGCTCAGCCGGAAGCTGGACCGGAACCGCTTCGCTCCGAAGTTCTGCCGACGCTTGAGGGCGGGTTTCGTACTCAGGAGTCGCCTGCGCGAATTGATTCCAGTCGCCCGAGGCATTCTGACGTTTCTGACAACGATCTCGCACTGATCGCTGAACGCTGCCGACTGAAGGCTGAAGGCGCTCGCTGGGCTGTTGAACGCGACGAACTCCTGCGCGATGGCGCTGACTTTTCATTCGATGTGCGGCCAGGTGACCAGGACATCATCGGTCGCGCACGAGAACTTCCGAACTGCTTCCTCTGGATGAATCAGCCGCGAAGTGACATCTGGTCGCGTGCCGAAAATTACCTTCTGCTGGCTGACTGTTTTGAAACACTGGCCGAGTGCATCGAGGCAATTCTGGCGACGTCCGACCTGGAAGACCGTACGCACTTTATGGCAGCCATCGACATGATGGCTGAATCTCAATCGGCCCTGCGGACCGCTGTGGGTCGCGTGGAATCTCATCCGGATTCTGATCAGCAGATGATCTACTACTGGCTGAGAAACCGGGCGAATCAGGACCGCTTCTACATCGGCCGCTTCATGAAAATCAGCGACCCCGCAGATCCCGGTCGTAACGATGACGTTCACGATCGCGCCTTCGAATTGCTGGAACTGGTGACTCCGGATCAGCATCTGGCGACGCAGATCGACCGTGGGATAGCCAAAGCTCGTCACCACATTGAACGAATCGCTGTCGCAGAAGATGCGTCAGACGAGTACGACTGGAGTCGTGCCGCTGAGTCGATCGAATCGGTCATCGAATGTGGCGTGCCTTGCGACAGTCTTGAACTGGTAGCACTCGTGGCCCCGTTTGCTGAACAACTCGTCGATCTGGACTGGCCGCAAGGATTCCAGAATCTGCTGGCTGCGGCGATTCGCCAGGGGGCCGAAGGTGACCAGGGATCCGCATCCGATCGAGCTGCGTAAGCAGTACGCCGTCTTGAGGCGGGAAAATAATCCTTAATGGTCGGACGCCTGATTGGCCTCGCTGGCCAGTTTACGTTCGACGCGAGCCTGCAAGGCTCGGACCTGGGCCAGAGTTTCCCGATACTGCACGGTGTTGACGTACCCGACGACTCGGCCGAGCAGGTCAGCTCGCGGGCTGAGTGCGATCGTGCAGGGAATCCGCTCGACTTCGAGGATTTCGGCGATCTTCATGTTGTCAGCAAGGTCCAGATGGACGGGCACGAACTTATCGTTGACGTACGTCGCCACGCTGGAATCCTTGAAGGTCGCCTCGTCCATTTTGTCGCAGTATTTGCACCAGTCGGCGTCAAAGACGATCAGCATCGGTCGGTTTTCAAGCACAGACTGCTGGTGTGCCTCGTTCAGATCGGTCTGCCACTGGATTTCTTTCGGCTGCTCATTGAACAGGCTGGCAATCGGGCCGGCGATGGTGAAAGTCGCGACGGCCACGACGCTCAGTACGGCCAGCGGGACAATTCGAGATTTATTCATCGTAAAGAAACTCCTTCGCATTAAATCAAACAAAGCGATTACTCCGGTCTATCGGCCTGGAACGGCTGCATCGGTTGCTCGAAGAGATCAACCCGCGTTGCGATGGCACGAGTGCATCCAGTCGTTCCGGTTGCGGAAACCTTGACGCCTGGATTTTCGAAGGTCCCTACCGTTTTGCTCGAAATCTCAGTTTCTGCGGCAGTCAGTTGAAGCTGGCGGCGGTTTCGGGTCTGCTTCGCGACAGACGTTGCTCAATCCGTTCGGAAAGGCTTTTTGTGTCCGCTGAATCTGACAATTCTGCTGCTGAAGAAGAGGGGGCCTGCCGGGTTCTTGAGCTGCTCAAAGCCACTCCCGAACTTTTTGAGCGTCTTGCTGAAAACAAGCGTGCAGAACTCGGCCTTCAGAAACGGTTGCGAGCTGAATTCCCGCCGGAGGTCGTTCGAGCAGCGATCACTCAGGCGGAGCTTCGTCAGAAAGCGGCTTCCCGGTTTGCCCGAGCTGCTGATATGTGGTTCTCGGCGAAGGGGCTCGAACAGGCGACTTCTGAAGCCGTCGCCGGTCATAAAGCGAAACGGTTTTCCGGAGCTGTCCAGGACTTCTGCTGCGGAATCGGTGCGGACTCAGTCGCTCTCGCAACGCAGGGCTGCGACGTGACCAGCGTGGATCTGTCACCGGTCTGCTGCTTGATGACTGGCTGGAATGCCGCGGCGCACGGCGTTGCTGATCGAGTGACGCCGCTTTGTTCTGACATTGCCGATGTTGTTTCGCGGGACGGACTGCTGCACATCGATCCGGATCGCCGTCCCGTCGAATGGCGGCGAGTCAGAAGGATCGAAGAATGCCAGCCCGGTCTGCCGGTGCTCCTTCAGCTGATTGATGAATTCCGAGGCGGCGCCATCAAGCTCAGTCCTGCCAGCAACTTTGGTGGAAAGTTTCCGAACTGCGAAGTTGAACTCATCAGCCTTGACGGAGAATGCCGCGAAGCAACGATCTGGTTCGGTGAACTGGCTGGCGATGCGCCCTTCCGAGCGACCGTTCTGCCGTCTGGGGAAACGCTCGCCGCCGAGCCGTTGTCCGCCTGGACGAACGTCGGGGAGCTTGGGACGTGGATCTACGATCTCGATCCGGCAGTGGTTCGGTCCGGCCTGGTCGATGTGCTCGCCGAACGGCTTGGACTACGAAGGCTGGACGACACCGAGGAGTATCTCACAGGCGACACGCTGGTTGATTCACCATTTGTTCGACCGTTCGAAGTCCTCGAAAATCTGCCGAACAACGATCGCGACATCCGGCGAGCCTTCGGTCGATACAGCTTCGGTCAGGCTGAAGTTAAATGCCGCCATATTCCGATCCAGGCTGAAACCGTCCGAAAAAAACTCCCGATGAAAGGGAAGGGTGTCGGCACGGTGATCTACACTCGCCAGGCTGGCAGAACCAAAGTCGTCGTCTGTCGGCGTCCAGGCGGTGTGTAATTGCAATTTTCGAAAGCAAATCAGAAATGTCCGGTGAACTGACACATTTTGATTCGTCCGGTGCAAGCCGGATGGTGAATGTCGGGAAGAAAGAAATCACCGAGCGGATGGCTCGTGCGCAGGCGTTTGTTTCGATGGAGCCTGCGACGTTGAAGCTGATCCGGGATCGGCAACTGGCGAAAGGTGACGTCCTTGAAGTAGCACGTCTGGCTGGAATCATGGCCACCAAGCAGACTCAGAATCTGATCCCGTTGTGCCATTCGCTCGGTCTGGACAGTGCGTCGATTGACTACGAATTTGTCGACGATCGACGGGTTCGCATCGAGGCTCGAGTCAGCAATCACGGTCGGACCGGCGTCGAAATGGAAGCCATGACCGCCGTCAGTATCGCCGCGTTGACGATCTACGATATGTGCAAAGCCGTTGATCGCTGGATGTCGATCGGGCCGATGGAACTGCTCGAAAAGTCTGGCGGCAAAAGCGGGCACATCGAACGCGACGCTGAATGAGTCTGATCGGGCTTTTTAGCGAGGCAGTGTACCGCGGTCATCGAGCATCGGGCCGAGTTCTTCGACGAAATCGTTGACGTCTTTGAATTCGCGATAGACCGATGCAAATCGGACGAAGGCGACCTGGTCGATTTCTCTCAGCAAGCTGAAGACTTTTTCGCCAATGTAACGTGCCGGGACTTCGTTCTCGAAATCGTCGTAGATGTCGGACTCGACTGAGTTAATCAGTGATTCGATCTGCTCCTGGCTGACCGGTCGCTTGTAGCAGGCTTTTTCGAGGCCGAAGCGAATCTTCTCTTTATTAAACGGAACTCGCGAGCCGTCCTTTTTAATGACCTTGATCGGAGCCTGCTCGATCTTTTCGTAGGTCGTAAAGCGGCGTTCGCACTTCATGCACTCGCGTCGGCGGCGGATGACGGTCGGTTCGCTGGAGCGTGAGTCGATGACTTTTGTTTCATCGTGGCGGCAGAACGGGCAGTTCATGCGTGTTCCTGAAGTCGGCTACTGTGATCTTTGGCGGGGCGGTGAGTCGGTCTGTTTCGTCGTGCAGGTTTGCGATTGGCGTGGGCAGTCAATTGCCGGGAGATTAGATTGGCCTGCGACGGATGCAAAGCACGGATGCCGGTAAGTTATATTTTTCGACTGAAATCGCCTGAGTGAGTGTTCGGGTTTTCTGTGGCGACAGTCGGGCCTTGAGGTTGTGGAAATTTTTATGGCTGACGGATCGCTGCCGGAGAATCGGGACGTGAGTTCAGCGAACAATGTGGCGGGGGAGTCCTGGAGACTGCTCCGCCGAGGTCGGTATTTCGGTTTGGTGCTGACAATTCTGGTGACTGGACGGTGTGTCATCGATGCCGAAGAATTGCCCGCGCCGTCCGATCTTAAACAGAAGCTTTCTCAGGTCAGTGCTCCTATGAAAACACTAGGCGGTCGGCAACTTTGGGGGGATGTTCACTTTTTCCAGGGCTGGACCATTCAGCAGAACGTCATCACCGGGCATTACCGACTGCTTGATCCTCGCGATGTTCGTCACGCGTGGGGAAGCTTTGACAGTTGCAGGAAAAAACTCGACGACATTCGGGGCGAACGCAAGCTTCCCCCAATGCAGGGCGAAGCAGTCGTGCTGCTGCACGGAATTTTCCGCTCTTCTAAAGCCATGAGCCGAGTGCAGGAGCGTCTTGAAAAGGACGGGTACCTGGTCGTTCCGTTCGACTATCCGAGCACCCGTGTCGATATTGCGACCTCGGCGAGAATGCTTGGACGGGTCGTTGATTCGCTCGAAGGTGTCGAGAAAATCAGCTTCGTGACCCACAGTATGGGAGGGCTGGTTGTTCGGTCGTGGCTGGGACAGGGTGGCGACGATCGAGCAAGGTGTCTGGTAATGATGGGGACCCCGAACAAAGGTGCCGAAGTTGCGGACCTTCTGAAGGAATGGCATCTGTACCGACTGATTCTTGGGCCGGCGGGGCAACAGTTGGTCGCCGATCAGTCTGGCGTCATCGCTCAACTGCCGGTGCCGGAGATTCCTTTCTCCGTGATTGCTGGCGGGAAGGGTACCGCCGACGGCTACAATCCGCTGATTCCGGGGGATGACGACGGCCTGGTGGCAGTCTCAAGTGCGTTTCTTGAGGGGGCTGACGACTCGCTTGCTCTTCCGGTGCTGCATTCGTTTCTGCCTTTCAACTCTGCGATTGTTGACGCCGTTTCTCGTTATTTGAAAACGGGAAGTTTTCGCGAGGATGGGGTACGCAGTTCCGTTGAACGTCGCACCAGCCTGGAAAATTCGATCAACGCGGAGTAGTCTCCAGGTAGCTGAACTTTTCTGGAGATCTGCGTGCAACCTTGGTTTGTCGGATTGTGTCACCAATGGCTTGGCATTGTCTGATAGCTGAGTCCGGCCCGGTGCTGACAAATCATCGTAACATCTCAGATTTTGCTCAGGGTGAGAGTTCATTCTGTCGATTCAAGAAACCTTCCTGCGAACGCTGGACATCACAACTCCAGATCGCAAGAATTCCGAGATAGTGAAGGGCGTATAGCTCAGTTGGTTAGAGCGCAGCTCTGATAAAGCTGAGGTCCCCGGTTCGAATCCAGGTACGCCCATTTGCTGTCGAGAGTCAAGTGTCCAGAGTCGAGGTTTTTTTTCTGGGCCTTGGACTCTTGGCTCTCGACTTTGTCGGGGACGTAGCTCAATTGGGAGAGCACCGGCTTTGCAAGCCGGGGGTTGTCGGTTCGAGCCCGATCGTCTCCACTTGGTCAACGTTTCGTCAGTCGTAAATGGATTCCTGAAAAATCCTGGCTGAGTTAGTTGACCTTCTTGTTTGGCGTGGATAGTATCCCGCCTCGCCGGAC
>CAXBME010000044.1:0-43610 GCA_963976765.1 uncultured Planctomycetaceae bacterium | reverse complement strand
TCCAGGAATACGCCGCCTGATTCAGTCTCAGGCCACGACATTTGACAATAGCTCCTCTCACGCTGCGTACAGCAACATCTGTAACTGGCTCACGGCCTTGGTAAGTTTGTCCGCTCCTCCGAACTTCTTCGCGATCTCCACCACGTTTCCATGAGTCGAGATCGGTGGTACTTCCAGAACGTCAGGGACTGAGAACTGGCTGGTTCCGTGTTCGGCGTACTTGTTGAGCATCTCTTCCAGGATGGTTCTGGCATCGGGGCCGAACTGGTCGAAGAAGTCCTGCTTTTCCTTTCGCAGCTTCTCCGCTCTTTGTTTCCGGGTGAGCAGTGGAGCGTTGAACGCCAAGTGACAGAGTAGGTCGAAAGGGTCGGCATCCGGATGTCCGGCCTGAGCAGCCAGTTCCTGGAAGTCGATCCCTCGTTCCTCAAAAGCATCAACGACGGAGGAACGTTGTTCGAAGTCTGACCAGAGTGTTCTCAAATCGTCTGGGTTGGTGTAAAGGGTGCGGACAGTGTCAGCCACGTATTGAGTGATCTGAACAGTCCGAAGTTTCGAGCCGTCGAAGTCGAGGTCCATTGTGACTTCGGTATCAATTCCCCCCGGTCCCCCATGCACATAGAACTTTCTTGGTTCAGGATTCTCATCGTCGAAGTTGGGGTCTGAAGTTTCCTCTTCGTTGGAAGGATTGTCCTGTTCTTCCTCGACGTGTTCGGAGCCTTCGATGGTTTCACCGTCTTCGTCAATCTCCTCCTCAGACACAAGAGCAGGCTCGCCGTCGAACTCCGGATCGGCGAACATCTGAGTGGCAGAGCCGGTGTAGTCCAGGATGTTGAAGAAGAGTTTTCCGTTTTCCTCTCTCACACGAGTTCCACGCCCGATGATCTGCTTGAACTCTGACATGGAACCAACCGTCCGAACCAGAACCACGTTTTGACAGGTCGGGGCATCGACACCAGTCGTGAGCAACTGGGAGGTTGTGAGAATGACGGGATAGCGTTCTTCAGGGTCTTGAAACTTTCCGAGAAACCCTTTGCCGATCTTTCCTTCATCCGATGTGACGCGAGCGACGTATTCCTCACCGGGTGGGATCTCGTTGAGCAGATCGGTGTTCAGGTTGTGGAGAGCCCGCCGCATTTGGTCGGCGTGCTCCTGATCCACGCAGAAGACGATTGTCTTCGAGTGTCGATCGGTCTTCTTGAGGAAGTCGGTGATGTGCTTGGCGATGGCTTGCGTTCGTGCATCAATCGAGATGGTTCGCTCGAAGTCTTTCGTGTGGTATTCGTCATCGGGCACAACCCGTCCGAATTTATCCGTTTGTCCTTTGTCGGGTCGCCAGCCAGTTGCATCGAAGGTCGTCAGGATTCTGTGCACCCGATAGGGTGACAGGAAGCCATCGGCAATTCCCTGCTTCAGGCTGTATGTGTAGAGCGGATTGCCGAAATAGAGGTAGGTGTCTCGGTTGCTTTCCCCTGGACCTTTTTCGCGGAGAGGAGTGGCTGTCATTCCGAGTTGAACTGCTGGCTCGAAGTATTCCAGGATTTCCCGCCAGTTGCTTTCGTCCCGAGCACTCCCCCGGTGGCATTCGTCGATGACGATCAGGTCGAAGAAGTCCGGAGCATACTCTTTGTAGAGTCCAGGTCGGCGTTCATCGCTCGCGATGGCCTGATAGATCGCGAAGTACATCTCCCGGCTCTTGATCGCTTCCCCTTCGATCTTCCAGCGGGCTTTGTCGAAGGGGGCAAAATCCTTGGCCATGGGGTCGTCGACCAGTACGTTCCGATCGGCCAGAAACAGGATTCTCGTGCTGCGGGTGGGGTCTTTCTTGATGTTCCACTTGGCTGACCAGAGTTTCCAACAGATCTGGAATGCGACCGTGGTTTTTCCTGTCCCCGTGGCAAGCGTCAGGAGATTTCGCCGTTGACCGGTCAGGATGGACTCGATGGCTCGATCGATCGCAATCCGCTGGTAGTACCGAGGAACTTTCTTTGGGTTGTGGAAGTCCGGTACGAGTCGAGCATCAACCAGGTCCCCTGAAAGTCCTTGACCAACCTGGTAACGGTGCCAGAGTTCATCCGGAGTGGGGAAGCGTTCGACCTCTTGTTCGAGTCCCGTGAAAAAGTCGTACTCGATGATCGTGTTGCCGTTGGTGGCGTAGGCGAACTTCAACCCCAGGATGGTTGCGTAGTCTTTGGCCTGTTGAAGACCATCCCCTGCTGGTCGTTTGTTGGACTTGGCTTCGACGACAGCCAGAGTGATGTCGCGAGTGTAGCGGAGCAGGAAGTCGGAGAACTTCTTCTTGAGCCTCCTTGGTTTCCCCGCTGGTACGATGATCCTGCCGTCAGTGAAGGAAATCTGCTCGCTGTAGAAATGCTTGTTCCCGTCCCAACCAGCTTCTTCCAGCTTGGGGCGAACAAGAGTTCGACAGGTTTCGGCTTCATTCATGGATCGGACCTCAGACAAGTTCGCCCGAGAGTCGGATCGTCGAATTGATTAGCGGCCTATCGCTCACTCCTCTTGCTGATCTGACCCTTGGGAGTAGGCATTACTGTACAGGGACTGGGCTGTTTCGGCAACGGTGGGACAGTGGAAACCCATGGCGGCGACACGGGTTACGGCGGTCGGAGATTACGGCGTGTTCAGTGTTGGGTTCGTGAGTCTCTCTTTGGACCACAACTCAAGCCTCAGGATCATTCCCTTCAGGATGATGACTCCGTCGTACCCGTAGTTAAGCTCCTCTATTGAGGCTTTCTTTCGCACTCTTCGCCATCCGCTTTTGTACTCTCGACTCAGGAGCCGATACCATTCGCGTTGCTTCTTGCGGACAGCATTCAGGAAATCTGCTGAGTCCACTGAGGCATGGACGGTTCCGACGGGATTGACGTACCAGATTCCGGGTCGTCGTTCACTCTTGATGGTTTGTGCGACGTCGTAAGGGATTACGCCTGGGGTCTCGAAATCAGGTCGCCATCTGACTGTCTGAATCTGTGGCTTCGCCTGTTCCGGATTTGTCGTTACGTCGTCAATGGTGATCGTTTTCATGGGGCTGTTCTCGCTCAAGCTCATTGGGGGATTCGAGCACGGCGACCTCTCCTGAACGAGATGCGGAGCATCCTGGATCAGGAAAAGTCGTTTGTGCAGGGAGATCGGGCATGTCCTGCGACAGGTCTGCCTCGGTACAAGGCCGAGCTGTCCGCAGGAACCATGCCATGTACTCTTTCAGGGACATGTTCGAGAGGCATGCCATGTTTTTGACATGAGCATGAACTGCCTTCGGAATCGGTGCGTTGAGCCAGCCGAATTCCCCGGAAAGCACACTGCTCTTGGGGCGTGTCGTTCCGACTGCCCCTTTGACGGTCGGGTTGGTTACTCTCTGTTTCATGTCTCTGGTCTCTCTTCAGGATTCGAGTCTTTTAACTCTGGAGTCCCTACTACTTTTCTGTGAGGTAGATAGTTGCCTGTTGTTTCTGTTCCTGTAGTTTCTGTTTCCTGTCCTGATGTTCTTTCTCTTCCTGTTCCCACTGTTTCTGTTCTTTCCGGTCCTGTTTCTTCCTGATCTGTGTGTCTGGTTTTCCCTGGAGTCTGGAGTTTGTGTTTGGTCGGCTCTGGCTGATTGTGGCACTCATTGGCTTTATCTTGGGGATGACAGAGTCGGTGGTCATGCTTCGGGATTGACGGCTCCTAGCTCACCGTTGACTTGGCGTCCGTGGCGTTCACCACGAAATCCGTGTCTGCTTTCTCCCTTACCGACGTAACGAATGAGGTCTTCGTTGGTTCCAGCTTTCCGGTTGCCTCGGGCCAAAAAAAGCCCCGTGGTCCGGGAGGAACACAGGGCTGGAGAGAGTGGGATCTTGGGTGAGATGCCCTTTACTAACAGTCAATGGCCGATGCTGTATCCAGTCGGTCAAAGATGTCCATTTCCGGGCTGATAGGGACTTCTCGCAGTTGAAGATCCTCAGGCCATTCAGTCCAGTCGTTTCCATGCCCTCTGCTGATAGGAAAAGGATTCCCGTTTTCAGTCGGCCTGCTTCCCAACTGTTTAAGGAAATACGCTGCTCCTGCCTCGTGGCATTCGTCACGCAACGATCTTGCCCAGTCGATGTCAAAGCTTCTGGCTTCCACTCCCGATTCACCCCCTTGGATCACCCAGGAGAAGCCATCCAGTCTGTTCGTGAGACAAATGTGTTCGACTTGCGGTTCCACCGACAGAAATCGATGGTTGCCTCGATCACCAATGTCTCGGAGTGGCGATAATCGCGACAGGCTCTTCTGTGTCGTGAGTGAGGTTCCAGGCCAAAGATTGTGCGGCCAGTCAATCCCCCGACGTTGTAGGTGTTCAGAAAACTCTGCCATCCGTTGAGGTCGCTTCGTCAACCAGAGCCAGACATGAGATCGACCTGAATCTGACTTCACCTGGTTGATGACCTCATTTTCCAGATATGCAAAGTCAACCGAAGATGACAGGGAGTCACCCATATCCGAGATGAAGATAAACCTCGGCTGGTTGTCCAGCCAAGGCTTGTGAGGACGCTTTTCCATTGCGAGGTCTCTCCAACGAGCTGCCTCTGCCATCCGTCCTGGAAACTTGGTGACCTCCTCGAATGATGGTGCGTAACCAGTCGTTGATCCACCAAAGCGACGGTGGAGGACACCGGCGTAGCAGGACTGGACTTGCCCATTCCATAGCTCACACCCTTCGCAGCCCATGACGGGATTCACGGTGCTATCGCACCATTCGATTTTTGTTGTAACAGACACCTTGTGTTCCTCCCTTTCATCGGGGTTTCTGGGTTCGCTCACTCATCGAAGTCGAAGATATGGTCCTCAACCATCGTCATTGTGAGTATTGGCTTTCGCTTCTTGTGAGCCTTGTTCAGGACTTGCAGGGCCATGCCGGGAGAGTGATTTGATCGCTCGACCAGCCGCATGAGGGTTTCACCGTTGTCCTCCGTCGTGATTCCGAACTGCTTACAGCGAGCTACGAGCCAGCCAAGCATCTCCTTTGTATTGGGCCGCTGGGTCTTGATACGGTAGCTGAACCGATTCTGGAACATCTTGTCGATCTTCTGGTCATCGTCCTCACCTTCCTTTTCCACAATGGCAGAGGAGGCCATCCAGATCGCGGGATACATTTCGATTGGTTTGAGTAGCCTTTCGTCCATCCAGCGTCGAGACAGCCTATGAACCTCATCCAGGTAAACGATTTTCAGGTTGCCATCGTCGATACGGAGTTTGGTAATCAGTTCTTCGATCCGCTCGCTGTTTACCCAGGTACAGTCGATCGGATAGTAGTGGAACCGAACAGGCATCGGATTGAGTTCCGGAGTGTCCGAGAAATCGACGATGCTGTTCCATTCCCCAGTCCCGTTCATGTGGTGTCGTGACTTACAGTTTTCGCAGACGCCACATGGCTTCATGGACTCAAGGTCGAGGTTGCAACATAGAAGTGCCTTTACCGCTAAAGTGATGGCTGCTGTTTTGCCGTCTCGGGAGGGGCCAGTCGTGAGCATGTTGAACCCGCTCTTGTGTCCCTTCACGCGGACACCATAGATCATGTCTTGCAGGAACTCTTTGAGTTCATGGTTGCCGACGATTTCGTCGAACGAGTTTGGCTGGTACCTCTCCAGATCATCAGGTGTCTCAGGGAGTTTGGTTTTCACGGTCATCATTTCTCTCCTTTTGAGGATGTGTTGATGCTGGCGAGTTCTTCAGTGAGAACACTGTCACCAGCGTCGAAGGGTAAATCGGCCACTGAATTCTTGGGATTGTCGTTCGACGGTGCTTGTGACGGTGGATCATCAACGTCGTCGACAGACTCGCTTTCAGGTAGTGACTTCTTGAACGTGCGAAATGCGACGTAGCGTTCTCCGCCCGATCGCCTTCCTCGCTCGCAGTGAATCCCGACGGCTTCCAGATTCTGTCTTTGCTCCACAAGCTTCCTGCTAAGCTGGGCAGCCCCCCGTGGCCACTGTTCAGATTGGATGTCGACACCCTTTGTACGTCCAAGCTTCCTGAGTTCGGTCAGCAGCTTTGTGCACGATAATTCGAACCGTCCTTGCTGAGTTCTCTGATGAACTAGGATGTAGATACCTTCGACGAGAGGGTTGACGTCCAGAATTGCTTCGCTCTCAGCAGGCTCCCCGAATTCCTTCCACGCTCGACCCGAGAGGATGTTCTGTATCCGCTTGATCTCCCGAGTCTGAAGGACAATCCCCCTTTGTGCATTGACGAGTTCGGCGATTTCATCGTGAACACGCTCGCACTTGATAGGCCAGTAGGTTGTCGTTGAAGCCTCTAAATCTGGTGTGTTGTCTGTCCTTTCCAATGGCAGCTTTATCTCTGGGATGCTGACCGGATTGATTCGTAGTTGAGGAGACAGATCAAGAACAACCTGGAGGCCAACGCTGTCATTCCGTTGGTTTTGTCCAGCAGACTTAGCGTCGTCAGGTTCGTTCTTACCAGCAGGTATGTCACTTGCTGCACGAGTTGGCTTGAAGATTATCACCATGATTCAGGTGTCTCACTTTGCAATTTGTCTGATAGGAAGCGATGCATTGTCCCAAGTAGCTCAGAGAAGTCTGCCTACGACTTGTTCCCATCTTGTGAATGTTGTTGAGCAATCAAGACTGATCGTCGGGAGCTTCATCGAGACGCTTCAGAACCTGTGTCACGCGGGCACGGCTGATGCCGAGATGACGTGAGCCCTCTGTCGTCTGTTCATCCGTCGCTTTGAGCATTTCGTCGGACATTACCCACCTCCCTCCGAAGGCAAGTGTCCTAACGCGAGAATGGCCTTCTGGATGTGGACCGGTAGCTTCGGCCAGACTTCGATGAGAGCCTTTAAGTCCGGCGAGATTTTGCCATCAGAACTGAGTGTGCAACATTCTGTGCAACGACCCGGCGAGGTGTCTTGTAAGTCGTTGTCGCACATCTGGTTGCGGCATTCTGGAACCGGTCTTGAAAACCGGCGTGCAGCAATGCACCGAGGGTTCAAATCCCTCCCTCTCCGCTTTGTATCAAAGGCTCTCCGTGAGTCTGGACAAGACGCAACCCGTCGCTCTGGCAACGGATTGCGTCTTGTTGTTTCTGGTGAGCCGGAAGGCGGACAATACGTACCGGGGTTCAACTACTCTCAGCCGGAATCAGCCGTCCGGGGCAGAAAGTGTGACAAGAACGAGCCAACAGAATTGGCCTTGTCACCGCCGACACTCGATGAAGTTCGACGAACGGTTCAGGACTGCCAGGAGTTGCCGGAACCTATCCGCGCCGCTTGCTCTGATGTCGACACTCTGACGACTTCACTCTGACGACTTCACTCTGACGACTTCACTCTGACGACTTCACTCTGACGACTTCACTCTGACGACGACGACGCGGCGCAGGATTTCGAATTACTACGCCAGCGACTTCTCGAAAAGTGCGAGCATTCGGGACCAGGCTTTCTCTGCCTGGTCTCGGTTATGCACCTTTGTGTCAGGCGGACACCAGCCGTGTCCGGCAGGATACACCTCAATTTCAGCGGTCAAGTCGGCGTCCGCGAATGCTTTCGCGAGTGTGGTTTTCCCATCCGGGTCGCGATTGTCGTCGTTTTCAGCGATTGCGATCAGGAACTGCGCCTTCATCTTAGGAATGAGGAGATGGGGGCTGTCCGGCTTATCCGTGGCCAATCCACCGCCATGAAACGTGGCACCTGCCCCGACTCGACTTGCCACCGCTGCGGCGGTTCGCATGACGATGGGGCCACCCATGCAGTACCCGGTTGTTCCGACCTTCCTGTTTGTGTCGACCTGCGGTTGCGAATCGAGCCACGCAATGAACGCCTTTGCGTCAGTCGTATTTTTTGTGGCGTCCAGCGTTCGTGCCAGTGGGATGACATCTGGAATCGGTGTGTTGGCTCCATTGGGAGCCGTCGGCGCTTTCTTTGTTCGATAGAACGGGTTGACGACCAGCACACTGTATCCGGATTCAGCCAGGCGTTTGCCCATCTGGCGAAACGCGGGACGCAGTCCAAAAATATCCGGCCACACAAGCACGGCGGCATGCGTTCCAGACTTGGGAGCTACGAAATACGCATCACAGTGTCCGTCTGGAGTTTCAATACTCACGTCTCTTTCGCTCACATCCGTAGCATTTGCCGCACGCGGTAACATGATTGCACCGACGCCTGCGGCCGCCAACGTGCCAAAGTCTCGACGAGAATACTTCTTAACATCGTCTTCAAAATGATCCTGGTCGCACATCGTGTGGGTGTCTCCGAAAGCGAGTAATCCTGAAAAACGGGCCGAATAGCTTTGACGAAACAGTCGAAAGAGTTTCCGCCAGAGCGAACGACTGACATTTCAAGTATAGATATTCTGATTCCAATACTGAACCAGCGACTGCGTACGAGGTCACATTCGGGACGGCTGTGCAGTCTGTCTGATTTCGCCACTCGCGATCGCTTTGCGTACCTCCTTTGTGCGAGAACGCGAACGAAAAAAAGTATGTCCAGGCGACTGGCTGTTCCATTCTGGGGGCTGTGAGGGACTCGCGTGGGACGGCCCCGTGGTGGTTTCCAACGACTGGCCCCGAATTGTCTCCGATTCGCTTTCCGACTGACTTCCGATTCGAAAGCGCTTCAGCATCAGGACAAACGATTAAGCGTGCCCAGGATTCTGCTGAGCGACGCTGGTTTGATTGCCGGGTTTTGTACGCTGGCGACGGGACAGGTGGATTTTGGCGGCCTGCCGCCGGAAGAAACAAAGCGGCTGCCTCAGCGAGTGTTGTCTGTGGCGTTTCTGGCGTGGCTGGGAGTCGGTCTGGAACATCAGAGTTCTGGACTCGGTTGCCTGTTGCTGGCTCAGGCACTGCGGGATGAGTCACGAGAATAAACAGTTCTTCGGCTTCCATCAGGCGTAGCCGTTCGTTGACCAGATTGGTGAAGTCGCGGTGTATCATCGGCCCTCGATCGTCGGTGTTCCGGCACTTGAGATATCAGCCGTGACGTAGAAATGAAAGCGGTTTTCGCAACCTTCCAGCCAGCGGCAGATTGTTTGCTGCGATACGCACCGCGATGGTTTTTGGCGGTGATCACGTTTCATGTGGTTGGCGATCCGCCTCGGGACATCCAGCACCCCGAAGCCCTGCGACCTTTGTTTGCCATCGCGTGAAGTACAAACGCGGCGACGGCAAAGGGCCGCAGGAGCGAACATCCTTTGGGCCGAGCCTGAGCCGGATTCAGCCCCGTTGCAGTTCAGATGGAAATGAACACCAGGAATCCTGATGCGCGAGTGCCGTTCATTCCTGCTTGGTTCTCACGCATTGCTCAAAGCCCTGAATGGTGAACTTCCCACGAACAGCCACCGACACAGTACGTAGCCAACCACATTTCTATCTTGTTTTCCATTTCCTGATCACCCTGGTCTAGCTTTTGCAATAGCAAAGTCCCCAGTTCGTCAACGGTCTTACGTTCGGAATTCCAAGATAACAGACCTACTGGTTCGTCCCGCGACGTTCAACAATCGTCATCTCCCTGGAAACGACGAACGCGCCTGTTGTTGTGCGCGTGCCACCCTAAATCGCTGCTTGAAAGGTACGTACAGTGAAACTGCTCAGAAGACACAGAAGAGGTTTTACACTAATCGAACTGCTGGTTGTTATCGCAATCATTGCGATTCTGATCGCACTATTGCTGCCAGCCGTGCAGCAGGCACGAGAAGCTGCTCGCCGCAGTCAATGCAAGAATCAACTGAAACAGCTCGGGCTCGCTTTGCAAAACTACCATGATGTTCATCGAGCGTTCCCAATTGGAGCAAGGAGTCCCATCAGCGCACCCAATTGGCGTGTTGGCGTACTGCCGTTCCTCGACAGTGCAAATCTCTATTCGGAACTTGACATCGACTCCAGTAGCATCGTCGGTGGCTTCTCCAGCAAACGTGAAGACAATGGTTCGTATGGATATGGAACCGGTCGGAACGCCGCCTTGGCTGGCCTGCTACTCCCAGGTTGGAATTGTCCTTCGAACTCGGCCTCGGCAAACGCGATCGCTCAGTCACCAACGTACAACAATGCGGAAGCGGGGCAGACGCACGATTATGTTGGGATATCGGGAGCCGCTCCAGACCCTGGAGGCAAACCTGGTACGAATTCAATCGTGACAGGCTATGGTGGAATTTTCGCCGAAAACGGAATGCTCTACGCCAACGGATCGACGCAGATACACAGTGTCTCCGACGGTACGTCAAACACGATCATCGTGGGCGAGCAATCCGGGCTTGTGGGGACGCTTGATATCCGGGCCAACTATCACGGCGGATGGGCTGGCATCACAACCGCAGGTAAACCTGCATCAATGACCGGGTCACCCTACGGGGCAGGCATTACCACCGTCCGTTACCCGATCAATTCTTCAACCGACGTCTGTACGACGACATCCGGTTGCAACACTGTCTACGACGCGAACACTGTCCTGAATTCGATGCACACCGGCGGAACCAACGTATTGCTCGTGGATGGTTCAGTCCGTTTTCTATCGGAAACTATCTACTTCGACACTCTGTTGCAGTTGTCTGCAAAAAACGACGACCAGGTCATTGGCGATTTTTGACAGCGGAATTACATGACGAGTCCGTTAGTTCATTGTTTAGGGTAAGCAATTAAGGAGAAACACATGAGACGTCTATACTCAATACTCGTTCTTCTCGTTCTGTCGGCGACGGGTTGTGGAAGCGCCCGTAATGACGACGCGAATATTCGTGCGACTGTTGAATCTGAAGAATTACAGGATCAACTGCAGGCGTTGAAAGAAATTCAACCATAAAGGGATATCAGTCGGCGCATGCGGCTCAAGCTGATATCCCTGCACAAACGGCACTGTTGGGAGTCACGCATGCAGGATATGTTCACCGCACTGGGCCAAGTGACTATGGTAACCCATCGCCATGGTTGAACAACACTCAACAGCTTAGTCATCGAACGTTCTACCAATGGATTGTATTTTATGAATGTGGTAAAGCAAAGCGGATATCTCCTCGATATGGACGGCGTCATCTACAAAGGGAACCACCTGATTCCTGGGGCTGACAAGTTTGTCCAGCATCTCCTGGATACGGATGCACCTTTTCTGTTTCTTACGAATAACAGTCAGCGTACGCGTCGAGATGTTGTGACGAAACTGGTTCGTTTGGGGATTGGTGTTGAGGAACGTCACATTTTCACGTGTGCCATGGCGACAGCCAGATTTTTGTCCACGCAGAAGCAGAACGGGACAGCTTTTGTGATTGGGGAAGGTGGGTTGCTGCAGGCACTTCACCAGAATGGCTTCTCTATCGTTGATCACGATCCGGATTTTGTGGTGGTTGGAGAAGGTCGCTCCGTGAATTTCGAAATGATCGAGACGGCTGTTCGTATGATTCTGAATGGTGCCAGGCTGATCGCCACAAACCTGGATCCCAACTGCCCAACTCAGACTGGACTCCGTCCTGGTTGCGGGGCCATTGCAGCGATGCTGGAAGTCGCTACAGGGCAAAAAGCATTCAGCGTAGGTAAACCGAGTCCGCTGATGATGCGGGCGGCAAGAGAAGAACTTGGTCTGTCAACAGCCGAGACAACAGTGATTGGCGACACCATGGAAACTGACATTCTTGGTGGTGTTCAGATGGGGTACCGAACGATTTTGGTACTGTCAGGCGGAACGAGTCGATCGGATCTTAATCGGTATGCCTACCAACCAGATGAGGTCGTAGATTCGATCGCAGATGTCGGTACGTACTCCGGGTTACTGGAAACTGTGGCGGCAAGCGCATAGGTCTAACTCATCGTTAAGCCACCGGCTGTGCCGGTGAGAATTGACAAGGCTCTGCCATTTCGAGCGAGAAAAGAGACGATCCTCCTTGAGGAAGGCCCCGCAAGGCCAAAGGAGGATCGCCATGAAGGACTGGCAAAGTCAGACTCACGTGAAGTGGGACTGCAAGTATCACATTGTGATTGTACCAAAGTATCGCCAGCGAGTGTTTTTCGGCAAGCAGCGGTCACAGATCGGATCGATTCTGCGAGACCTCTGCCGGCAGAAGGACGTCGAGCTGGTGAAGGGGAATGCCCAACCGGACCACATCCATCTGCTTTTGAGTATTCCTCCAAAGTATTCTGTTGCGATGACGGTTGGGTATTTGAAAGGCAAGAGTGCTGTGCGGATTCACCGGGAACTGATCCGAACGCGTGGCACATTATTTGGACGAAGCTTCTGGTCACGCGGCTATTGTGTGAACACTGTGGGATTGGATGAAGCGATGATTCGTCGTTACATCGCGGAACAGGATAAACACGAGCGTGAGCAGGAGCGTGGATTGTTCGACGACGTTGATTAACCTTTAACCCACGGCCCCTTTTAGGGGCCTTCCTCATACCCCCGGCTCTGCCGGTGGTCCTGATTGTAGGTGACTGTCAGATTGGCAAACTGGTCGATCAAAGTGCGAGAAAAGATCATGATTCAAGCCATGCAGAATGTGTGTACGAAACGGTGTTCGTTCAATGGATTAACGTTGCCCACAAGTGTGCAGCACTGGTGCAGAACCCATCAGTTGCACTGTCTCGCCATGACATGGCTGGTGACAGGAGTGGTTGCCGCTTACGACACCTATCTGACGGTGCATTTTCAGGAAACCATTAATCAACTGGAAGAAAACCCTGTCGGACGCTGGCTGATTAAGGCCGATGGTGGGTCAGTAGCCCTGTTTGTCGGAGCGAAATTCATCGGGACAATACTTGTATTGGGGGCTTTGCCACTCCTGTACGCTCACCAACGAACTCTTGGTGTGGTTGTCGCAACTGGAGTCGCCATTTGTCAGGTAATACTGTTGTGCTATCTAACAATTGTATGATTTTCGTGGATTGAAGAGCTGGGTGATCTGCGAAATTGAGGCGGCGCGTGACTTGATCGGCGCGACGAGTCGCTGCATGGCTGTCGTTTCCCCCCAGCCCTGTTTCATCCATGGCTTTCTGCAGCAACTCAACCGGTGGTCGAAGCTCTTTCAGCTTCGCCGCCAACTATCCGCAGCGAGCACGTCGAGACTGTTGTTCGTCGTCTCCATCTATGATCCCCGGAAGCTGATCGGTTACCGCAAGATGCGAAACGCTGTTTTAGCGGTAATCAAGTACGCTCCGAGGCACCGCGACCGTTCACTCGTTACCCGGCGGCGGCACAATCAACAACGGACATGGCGAGTGTCGTAGAATAGCTTCCGCTGTACTTCCCATTAAAAGTCGCTCGACGCCACTGCGAGCGTGCGTCGCCAGAACGATCAGGTCGATCTGATGCTTCCTTGCATAGTCAACAATTTGAATTTCGGGGCTTTCCTGCTGAACCATCCGTACGATTTCTAAACCTGAGCACTTTGATTGGTTCACTTCCGCGCCAGTCTCTGGAAATCTTAGCAGGCTTTTCCTGGCTTCGTTCATCATTTCGTCAGAGACCGGAATTGCAACAGCAGCATCCATTGGATGGCCGACGATGTCGGACGTCACCGAATGAAACAAATGCAACTCGGCATTGTTGAGACGTGCCTGCTCTGCAGCAAACGCGATTGCTCGACGCGATCGACCTGAGAAATCGGTCGGTGCGGGAATTTTTTGAAAAACTGTCATGACTCAACTTCCCCCTTGAGATCGCCTGTAAACTGGTCGCATAAGACACGAGATTGGTCAACGACAGCAAGATTCAACAGCAGCAAAGCTCATCGTGTGAAATTTCAGAGTCGCTGTCGCCGTTCGTGTCTTTGCCTGACTCAGTCGTGTAACTGGATTCAGGTGTTGCATCGTTCGATTCAGCTTCTACATCGAACGTATCCATGAGTGTCTTAACACGAGCCTGAATATCGAGCAGTTCCACGCGCACATTCTGAGTCAGTGTCTCCCTGGTGTTTACCGCTCACACTCCGGACAACGGCTCCGCCATGATTGTCAGTCAGTAGTCCGGGTTTGAGAAAGTGTAAGTTTCAAACAATCGAGATCGTCGACTGACTATCAACACCTTTGTCACACATCATTCAAATGCTCGTGCACGGCGATTACTGTTGGCGTCCTTTCAGCATCCTCGGCTTTCACGACCAGCTCGACAGGTACAAGATCGACGCCTGCAAAGCTTCCCTGATTCCCGTTGGTCAGCTGAGTGTCTATGCCGGCGGCTTCCAGCGAAGCTTTGACCATTTCGGCACGCAGAGGTTCATTCACCTGAAAGACGACGACGGGACGATCGTTGGTGGATAAAGCGTTCATGACAAACTCTCCTTGGTCGGAGTTGTGACCAGCAGTGAATCCAAATATTGATTCTCGATGAGGCGATATTCGCTAACAAAATAAGATCGGGGCAGTCTAAAACGGCGTTGCCGGCTGTCCGGTCGCTTTCCAGTTTCGGAATTCAGTGGCTTCCGGAATCTTCAAATTGTGCTCCTCGTACCAGCCCTCGCGGTCGGCATGAAATAGACCGATCATGCCCGGTAAGGTGAGACGGAGGCTGCGTGTCGGCTTCCAACCCAGAATATTTCTGGCATAGACAACGTCCACTTCGTAGTGATCGTCAGTCTGTTCTTTACGAATGGCTCTCTGAGACTGCCTGTCTGATGCGCTGGACATGGTATTCCCCCCCCCCCCAACATTCCGGTTGGCCGGTCGGCGGTGCTGCGTTTGCAGGAGACATTCCAAAGGCCGACACCTGATAGGTCATCCGAAAGGCAAGGTCACCTGACGTCATCTCAGAAGACATCGCAAAAGAGATGCCGGAAGTACGAAGCCAATTAATTCCGCCAAATCCGCGACGGAATCAACAGGACACTGGTTTCCGGCAGCGCGGATTGACGGGAGATCGACCAGCGTGAGACATTCCACGACGAAGCTTGTAACGACGAGCGGACCGTCGAGGTCAGTTGTGGAAGCAGTGACAACTGGCTGCGCTACGGACGGTTTCCGGACAGCGGTTTGTCATTTGCTGAGCCGTCACTCCGGACGGTGTTTGAGTCCGAGCTGTCGGCTGACTCTTCGTCTGATTGAGATCGTCTGATTGAGACTCATCCTGCTGGTACAAAATGGCCTGAAATGATCTGGTAACGAAGCTGAGCAAACCGATGATAATCAAGTCATTTGCCGTCTTCGACTTGAGTACGCCACAGAACGGAGTGAGTTCTGTCGAGCGAAGAAGATATGTCAGCCCGTAAACGCCAAACTGAATCGCGAAAGCCCAGCCGAAGTTGTGTTTCCATTGCCTGCACCTCGCAGTGTGGGCGTCGGTAGCGGCGAATCAATTCCACAGCATTTGTCGTCGCCTTCGTATTACTTCCCGGAAGTGTTTGCTGTCAGGTGGATTTCACAGGAAGTCCTGATTCACGCGTCATCCTGCTCGGGAGACCTGCCATGTCGACCAAAATAGGAAAGCCTGCGAGCCAAATATCAGACAGTGGTTCTGCTCGAAAAGGTGCTTCTACAAGTGCCGCCAGATCAAAGGATGAGTTCCGCCCATGCATCGGGGAGTACCTGATTCAACGACTTCAGGAGGAAAACGTGCGGCATGTGTTCGGGATCCCTGGCGACTTCGTGCTGAAGTTTTACGGAATGCTCGAAGACAGTCCGATCGACGTGATTGGTACAACCAATGAAGCCGCTGCCGGGTACGCGGCAGACGGATATGCTCGGGTGAACGGGCTGGGTGCGGTCTGTGTGACCTACTGCGTGGGTGGACTGAGTCTTTGCAATCCGATTGCCGGTGCGTTTGCTGAAAAGTCCCCGGTTATCGTGATCAGCGGCTCGCCTGGGATGGACGAACGAAAACGAGACCCGTTGCTGCATCACAAAGTTCGAGACTTCGCCACGCAATACGACGTGTTCGATAAAATCACGGTTGCCGGAGCAGTGCTCCATGATCCTGATACAGCATTGGCAGAAATCGATCGTTGTATTGATGCCGCACTGAAGTATCAGCGACCGGTTTATCTGGAGATCCCACGCGACTGCGTCAACCTTCGTCCGACCTGGCCGTACGAGCGCGAACAGACTTCGGAAGAAAGTATTCCGGCGGCGCTGGAAGAGGCGCTGGTCGAAGCCGCTCGATCAATTGAAAACGCGGAGCATCCGGTGCTGATTGTCGGTGTCGAAATTCATCGCTTTGGTTTGCAGAAGCAGGTGCTGAAGTTTGCCGAACAGAATCAGATTCCCATGTGTGCCACTTTGCTGGGCAAGTCAGTCGTCAGTGAGAAACACCCACTCTACCTCGGTGTCTACGAAGGCGCGATGGGCGACGGTTTTGCACGTGAGTATGTTGAAGCCAGCGATTGTGTGATCCTGCTGGGAACATTTATGACGGACATCAACCTGGGAATCTTTACCGCCAAACTTGATCCGGCGAAGTGTGTGTACGCGACCACGGAAAAGCTCCGCATCCGACACCACTTTTACCACGACGTGTTGCTGAAGGACTTTGTCGCAGGTTTGCAGAAACGCAAGCTGACGATGAACCGTTTTCCGCCCGCGATTCCCGATCGTGACAAGGCGCCGGACCAGTCGAGTCCCGACGAACCACTCACTGTCCGGCACTTGTTCGGACAGGTGAACGAGCTACTCGATGAAAAGTCGATCGTGGTTGCCGACGTGGGAGACTCACTGTTTGGAGCGGTCGACCTGAGCATTCATCGACAGACCAAATTTCTCAGCTCGGCCTATTACGCCTCTATGGGGTTTGCGGTTCCGGCGGCGCTGGGGGCTCAGTCAGCCAACCCAAAACTGCGACCAATTGTGCTGGTCGGTGACGGAGCGTTTCAGATGACAGGGATGGAGCTTTCGACCGTGCTGCGTCGTGGCGGAAATCCGATCGTCGTTGTGCTGAACAATCACGGATACACCACCGAACGGTTTCTGCAGGAAGGGCCGTTCAACGATATTGCCAGTTGGAACTTCCATTGTCTGCCAGCGGTCCTGGGAGGCGGCCTGGGCCTGGAAGCTCGCACCTGTGGGGAGTTCGACACAGCGATGAGAACCGCCGTCGCCAATACGAAATCGTTCAGCCTGATCAATGCGCATCTAAGCTTTGACGATATCAGTCCCGCTTTGTCTCGGCTGGCTGAGAGAATGTCGAAGCAAGTATAGGATTTGCATTTAACGTCTGGGCGATGTTGGGCGTTGAGGATTTGCGCATACCTCGGCTGTTGATCGCGTCACTGGCCGCCAGAAACGGAATCCGCTGCGACCATGCCGGGATGCTGGGGACGAAATCTGGCTGGGAGAGGCTCAGAACCAGTCTCTCCGATGTCGCGGACCGGGTCTGAGGTCGACTTCTTGGACGAATCGACCATGTGCCGAAGCGATTTGCTACTTTGATGTGCGGGATCGTGATGCAGGGCGAGCACGGGACATGGAGCCGTTCGAAGAAATTTTCAGTTGCCCAGCCAGGCAGAAAACGCTGCAAACCTGAGTGCCCGTGTGGAAGCATGACGATTAGTTCGTTGCCCTGCTGCTCAGTGTATTCCGTAATCGTTGAGCTTGGATGTCCGAAACCAACGGTGCAGTGAACCGTTGAGCTTTCCGACTTTGCCTGGGACGCTTCAGGGGATTTCTGAGCCTTGTCTGATTTTCGACATGGCGACAGCTCTCTCGTTAATTGCAGGTACGGACACGTCCATTGGCATCTGCGCCACACGCATAACGGGAGTTTTTTTCACAAACAGCAGCGACATTTCGGCGGCGCAAAGTCGTGCGGGCGAAAGATCGACCGGAGCAAGAACTCTGTAACGAGACCAGCCATCGCGCGACGGACAAAAATCGAGTATCAGGGATCAACGGCCTCATCCTTGTTTGGAGTCACCGCGCGCGGCCAGGAGATTTCTTCGTGGTCGACGTCGTCCACCGGTTCGCCTGTCACCAGAGACTTCGCGTAGTTCATCAGGTGTTTCATGGTTATGCGCTTGTGGTCCCAGTACTCGGCGTGGTCGACCCTGATCCGAATCAGGATGAGCCCTGGCGTTTTGACGCCTTCCGGGAACCACGATTGCAGGTCGTCTTTCCAGAGTGTTTCGAACTTCTGCCGGTCTTTCACGATGCTTGCTTCACCACACATCGACACGTAGTTCTTCGCAGCGGGGCAGGCATAAGCGACACCGACTCGCGGATGCGACTGAATGTCTTGCATGCGAGGGTCGTCATTATGACTGAAGAACCAGAGATCGCCATCAAAATGCCGACAGACGCTGATCATCGGGCAGCTTCGCAGTAACCCGGTTTCGGCATGTGTTGTGAGCATGGCAATTTCAATGTTCTGGATCATGGAGTCAATCTGCTCAATTGCCGCCTGCCGTTCGGTCATTGTTACAGTCGTCATGGAACTGTCCTTTCAATTGCCTGGTGCCTCGATGGTTCACTGATTGATCCATCGATCGGAAAAGTGGCGGACGATCTCAAGAAGACGCGGGGCCGCGTTTTGTACTTGCGCCGGGGGATGGGGATCGCAATATCCATACCACGACCGGCGAATCAGCGTTACCGCCGGACTGGATATCATTCACTGGAGTCGCGGCGTTCATCATGGCCCCTCAGCAGCCAGTCAGCGTTCTATTAGATCGTGTTTTTGAGACGACTCTCCGAAGAACGCCGCTTCTGGCGCTGGTTCCGCCGCAGAAAATCGACTGGCATAGCCCTTGCATAATCCCCCGCTTGTCGAAGTTCGCCTTCGTGTAAGTCGACGATCGCAACCTGGGTGCTCAATAGGGGTACCACAGATAAATGAACTTACTAAATGAACCCATTAAATGGAGAGAGGTCATGATCAGCACAGCCAGGAAGGACGCACTCGCGGCGGAACCTGAATCCGCAGAGCTTTCACGCGACAAGCCTACAACAGCTAACCCGAACACAAGCAGTAATGCTGGCAGGCAAATAGATGGCGGTCTTGAGGATGAATCGCAGGTTCCTTCGATGGCCATCGCCCTGAATCGGTTGGCCAATGCATCCCGGCAGGCGGCGAAAACGACGAGCCTGGCGAACGACCTGGCGGGCGATCCCGATTTCAAAGCGTGGCTCCACCAACTGGCGGAGCTTCATGAAACTTCTGCTCAGAAGTTTCAGCGTCTGCTTGAAACGGAGGGGACCGGCTTTCACCACCGTTTCGGTTTGAGCGGTTCTGTCCGGCGATGCCTGATGCGATGTCTTTCGGTACTGACGGAAGCTTCGGACTTCGCTCTGATGGATGGGTGCCGACGGGAAGAGTATCGCGTGCAGTCGGCTTATGAACTCGCACTGTGGGTGCTGCCAGACGGCAGCATTCGTGAAACGGTCGAAGACCGGTTTCAGCAGTTTGTGCTGCATCGTTCGATGATCCCAGTCCGGCGACTGCCTCAGACCCGTCAATTTCTGCAGCAGGCCGAACGGCTCCAGCAGATTCATTCAACCAGCAATCATGAAGGGGCCAGTCATGTTTCCCACTGCTGATCCTGCTCGACAATTCGTACCAGCCAACAGCCAGCGCAGGCTGTCAGCTTCAAAAATTCATCGGTCAACATTCACCACAAAGGAAAATGTCATGCTCCGAAATATCATCATCGCATTGGTCACACTGGCTGGGCTCACAATGTTTGCCTTCACCCCTCGTGCTCCAGGGGCTGAACCACCATTTCAGGATATTGCTGATACTGCACGCGGACTCTTCGGAGTGGATGTCAACGTCGGAGACCGAGGCGGCGTGCGTGTCCGGGCCGGGCTGATCGATATCAACGTCGGTGGGCGTGATCGTCGGGATGGAGTTCCAATCGCAGAACGTAGCAGCCACTGGCTGTTCCGCGGAACAAAGCTGATTGACACGCCGGTTATGGATCCCCAGCACGACGAAATCGGTCGAGTCGATGATGTTGTCGTCGATCTGCGTTCCGGCAAAGTGCGTTACGTTGCGGTCGAGTATCCAGCGATGTTCGGTCGCAACAAACTGTTCGCTGTTCCGTGGGACCGTTTCCAGCTTGCTCGTAACGATCTTGGCGCGTTCTATCTCGTCGTGAATATCGAAGAAGAGACATTCAAACGCGCGCCGGGATTTGTGCGGAACCAGTGGCCGAACTTTGCCAACCGTCACTGGCAGGAAGATGTCGATATCTTCTACGGCGTTTATGTTAAACCCGGAGATGTGAAGACGAGGTTTGGCACGGAGCCTGACCCTGTGCGGACAATCGAGCATCTGGAACGTGTCTCGCAGATCGAAAACTTCCCGGTCATTGGTGACAAGTCTGAGCAGCACATCGGAGGTCTGTCTGACGTCGTGATCGACTTTGCCAGCGGCCACGCACGTTATGCGGTGCTGCACTTTGACAATTCGATCGGCATTGAAGACCGTCGCTTCCTGATTCCGTGGCACAGGTTGGATTTCGAAACGGAAGCCGGAAAACCTTGCCTCGAACTGGAAGTCAAACATCGCCGCCTGTCTCGTGCTCCCAGTTTTGATGTCAGAAACTGGCCGGACCTGCGAGACCCGAAGATGTCAAACGAAATCGATGCCTACTACGCCGAGGATGACGATTAACGAGTCGAATTACGGAACGCGACAAGTTGTAAATAACGGACGTCGGCTGGCACATCCTTCACGAAAGGTTCATTCATGCAGGGGAAAATTGACATCTTCGGAATGACCGATCAGGGACGTGTGCGGCAACGCAACGAAGATCAGTTTCTGGTTGCTGACCTCACAAAGTCGTTGAGGCTGCATCAGAGCAGCCTTAGTGTTGACGATAACGAAACGTTGTTCGGAGGTTCGCAGGGACAGTTGTTGATTGTCGCGGACGGACTGGGGGGGCACTCCTCTGGCGACCGCGCCAGCCAGGTCGCGGTTCAGGCCATAACGACATACATGCTCAACACAATGCCGTGGTTTTTCCGACTGGATCCGTCTCAGGATGAAGACTTTCGAGAAGAACTTGTCGAAGCACTGAAACAGTGTGAAACCAGTATGGCCGTTGAAGAAACAGTTCATCCTAACGAAAAAGGAATGGGTACTACACTGACGATGGGCTACGTCATCTGGCCGCGGATGTATCTTCTGCATGTGGGTGACAGCCGGTGCTATCGGTTTCGAGATGGCAGGTTGGCTCAACTGACTCACGACCATACCGTCAAGCAGCAACTGCTGGATGCTGGAATCAACGACGAAATTGAAGACGACGTCGCAGAGCGGTGGTCTAACACATTGTGGAATTCGATCGGTGCTGGATGCGTGGCAAGTCCGGATGTTTCGCGAGTCGATCTGCAACTTGGAGACACCCTGTTGTTCTGCACGGATGGGCTGACCAGGCACGTCGATGATGACGTTTTGCAGAACAGGCTGCAGAGCGATCTCGATGCCGAACACCAGTGCCGATCGTTGATTCACGAAGCGATCAATAATGGTGGTTCGGACAACGTGACCGTCATTGTGGCGAGATTTCTCAACCGTGAAACAGCACTCGAAGCGGCTGCCCAAACAAAAGCCGTTCCCGTTTCACCCGATCTGAAACTCTCGGGCGATTCCACAATTGACGCCCCCGTTTCGCCATAAAGGTCGACGAACCGATCAGCTCGTCAGCCGCATTGTTAATTCACAGTGAAGGCTTCTGGTTCTACGCCGGTTCGGGTTCGATTTCGACGCTGCGTTCCAGGTGAATGCCGAACTGGCGGATGCGCGAACGGATCTTGCCGCGAGTGATGCCGAGAATTTCTGCCGCGCGAGTCTGGTTGCCGCCGGTCTCCTGAAGAACTCGTGTCAGAACGTATCTCTCCATGAATTCGATCGACTCGGCATACAGATCACTGGATTCGTTGGCGAGTCGACCTGTTACAAATGCCGCGAGATCGTGGTTTACTTTGTCTGAGGTTGAAGCGACGTCGTCCGACGTCGCGGTGGAAGTGATCGAGGAGCACTCATTGACCTTTTGCAGACGGGCTGGCGAGTTGACCTCCGGCGGTAAAAAGTCTGGCACAACGACGGGGCCGGTGGTGTTCAGCAATGCTCGGCGCACGACCGCCTGCAACTCTCGCACGTTGCCTGGCCAGTCATGCGCTTCGAGCACTTTCACTGCCTCAGGTGAAATCCCTTCAATATTTGATCGGTGCAGATCGCGCGCAAGCTGGTTGAGGTAGTGCTGGATTAACAACGCCACGTCGCCTTGCCGTTCACGCAATGGAGGCAGTTGGATCGTCACGCCATTCAGCCGGTAAAGCAGGTCTTCTCGAAACTGGCCGGCAGCCACCATCTCCTCGAGCGGCCGGTTGGTCGCCGAGATAATTCGAACGTCCGTCTGGATTGTCTCGTTGCCGCCGACCCGTTCAAAAGTCTGCTCCTGAATCAGCCGCAGGACTTTTCCCTGCACGACCGACGACATATCGCCGACTTCATCCAGAAAAATTGTACCGCCGTTGCACTGCTCGAATTTCCCGATGCGCTTGCGGTCTGCGCCGGTGAACGAGCCTTTCTCGTGGCCGAACAGTTCACTTTCCAGCAGCGTGTCTGGCAGTGCGGCACAGTTGACGGCGAGAAATGGTTTTCCCACACGTTCGCTGTGTTGATAGAGCGAGCGTGCTACCAGCTCTTTGCCGGTTCCGCTCTCGCCGCGGATCAATACAGGAACGTCTTCTTTGGCGACTCGACCGATCGTCTTAAACACGTCGAGCATTTGCGGGCTGCGACCGACAAACGCTTCTCCCGTTTGCGCGCCGGTGCCGTGTGCTTCAATGGCGACCGGGATGCTGGCCATCCGCCGCGTTTCTAAAGCTCGCAGCACCAGCTCATTCAGTGCCGGCAGATCAAGCGGCTTGTTGATGTAGTCATACGCACCAAGCTGCATGGCTTCAATGGCTGTCGAACTGTCACCTCCGCCGGTCATCATAATCACAGGCAACTTCGAGTCGATCTGATGAATCTCTCGCAGAATATCCAGACCTGATTGACCGCCGGGCAGGATGACGTCGAGTAACACGCAATCCGGCTGGAATGAACGTGTAAGCTGAAGTGCAGAACCTGCATCGGATCCGGTTTGAATTTCGGGAGCTTCCGGCAGTCGATCAAGGGACCGCGTCACCATCAGGTGAATAGACCGATCATCATCCACGACGAGCACTCGAGCCATCTTGTCACGCAGCCTTTCCTGTATCGGTACAGACGCCCGCTTCTCCACGATGGGGTTGCGGCATCATTGATTCAGGATTCTAGTAGAAAACATCGTGCCAAAGCCTGCCAGCACGGTTCGTCAATTGCCTGACTGGCAGGTCAGCGACCAGTCTGCTCGATGGCTGAGCATTCGGCTGGTCGGTCAGAGACCGCTGAGTCTCACAGCACAGCCAGTGAAGCTGCTGACTCGGTGACGCTTGTCCCTGTCAAGTTCGGGAATTACCGGCGACTCAGCAGCTTCATACAACCACTGCGGGCCGAGACTTGATGCCGCTTCTTTCTGAGCGGTTTTCTTCCAGATCTGCATCAGCCAAACCTGTGTCAGCAGACTCCGCTACGACTGACTCTGTCAGGATTGTCATAGTGATCATGTTGTGCCTCTCGCGCCTTCGATTGCCGGGACGACGTCTGACCACAGTCAGGCGGTCAAATCAAACTGCCCGTACTTTCGCATTGCGATTACCTTCAATGCGGGACATGCGCTCCTCAGACTTGTCGACGCCAGCTGCCACTGCGCTCTCTGAGTGATCGGCCCGGATAACACTCAGCAGTGCATCGTCGTCGAGACGTTCTCCCACACCAGAACCACGCATCGGAACGACGGAATGATCGTCGTGATCTCCCGGGTGCGTCCATTTGTAATCGCCGTTCTCGAAGCTCGATCCGATCAGTCGTTGCAGCGGTGAATGTGGACCACAGATGGTCTGTGAAGGGAGCCCACATTCGGTGTGTCTTGGCAGTGTGGCTGGCCTCGGCATTCACCGAGGCAGTATGGATCGGCTGAAGCTGGGGCCTCGGTTGCGGGCTGACCTCGACGGCGGTTCTTTTGGCTCGGGAAACGGCATGGGGGTTTCGAAACAGAGTTCCGAACGCTTAATGCAGACGCTGTCCGGAGCTTCGATGCCCACTTTGACGCGTCCGCCCTGCATGGCGACGATCTTTACTCGGATGCCGCCTTCGATCTCGATCGACTCGCCCTCTTTCCTCGACAGAACAAGCATTTTCATCCTCCATGAAATTTTCTGTTGACTGCTCGACCAGAATTTTCCTTTTTCCACTGGTCGTCCCGGCCTGGCTTTAGCGAATTTAGTACCAATTCGAAAAACCGACCAAAAGTGGCGTGAACGACGGTTTCAATGGTCGATCAGCGACCGCTCTGTATACTCAGGAATCATGCGGCTGATCGCTCAGCGATCGAGTAGAAAGTGTTGATTCATCGCGCGAGGGAATTCGTGTCGGCTTACGGAAGCAAACTTTGCGTCCGAGTCGAAGTACAGCCAGTGAGTAATAAGGGATGTCAGCTCGACGTCGGTAATCAGGAAGCAGCGTGCAACTTGAGTTCGCGGCTCCCGAGGATTCCGTCGAGCTCCAGTACGGCGGCCGGGTCATCGGCGACCAGCTCGGCCCTGGCGAGGTTTTCGCGAGCCGTGGCCTCTTCTTCGACCTGCTCGGTGATAAACCACTGAAGCTCGACCAGCGAGGCAAACGCTTTCTGCTCCAGTGCCATCTCGAAGATCCTGTGGATACGGCGAGTGTTTTCTTCTTCGGACGCCAGCGCTTCCTTGAACACGTCAACGACCGATGCGAACTCGATTTGCGGCTCATCCAGAGGCAGCATCTGAATGGTCAGATTTCGAGCGACGAGGAATTCATACAATTTCATCGCGTGCGAATGCTCTTCCTGAGCCTGCCCTCGCAACCATTTCGCACAGCCATGAAGCTGTTTTCCGGAGCACCATGTGGCCATGCCCAGATATCCGTACCATGCAGTGAACTCCGCGTTGATTTGTTTATTAAGTGCGTTGTGGACAAGTTCGTGAATCATGATTCTGTCTTTCTGTTGCGCGTTGTCGCGGGCTGCTGATCTCCGTGTTGATCAGCTTCTCTCATCATCTCGACGCGAATGGCGCGCCGCCTCGGCATAAAGGCGGCTGTGACTGACTCATGAGGGTTCGGCGAGCTGAAACCGATCGCTGAGCTGTCACCACGATCGCCCAGCCGCCGACTTCTCATCATTCGCCAGGCTGGCGTTTGCAAACCGTCGGGCAGCGAATCACGCAATCGAATGCTGTAACTGATGATTGCTTCGACATTTCGCCGACTGCCACCAGATTGGTCGCGAGCTTTGGAACACCGTTTGCCTTGTCGGGTTTCCAATGAGCCGCAGGACACACTCACGAAGATCATTCCGCTATCAGAAGGCTCGACAGGAAGGGAAGACGGCCATGAAGATTTTCAATACCTGCCTGACAATGACTGCACTCGGAATCGCATTGGCGCTGCCTGGCTGTTCTGACACGCAGACGACCGAATCCGAAAGTGGCACCGAAGCAAGAGCTCGTGTTCAGGGAAACGGCGACATCGATATCCAGGCTCCCGGCGTCGATGTTCAGATCGATCAGTCCGGCGTGAAGCTGAATGTCGACACCGATGGCGACGGCAAAGGCGACGGCAAAGGCGACGGCAAAGGCGACTGACAACTGAATAGTTCAGTCCGCATTGCCGCCGGATATCAGAGGATTCAACCATGAAGAACCCATTTACGAAATCGTCCAGCACACCACCGCTTGGACGAATGCTGCTGGGTGGCTGGCTGATCGCAGTCGGAGCGATTCCGCTGCTCGGGCTGGGTAGTGCGGCACTGACGATGGCGATGAACTGCGTCGCCATCGCTGCGGGCGTCTGTCTGTTCCTGCACCGCTGATTTCAAAATCTTTGATCAGTCACGATCAATGATCATTCACGAACAATCGATGAGTTATTTCCGGCAAGGTCGTCGACTTGTCAACCATCGAGCATTCTGGAGAACAAGTCATGTTGCATTATGCACTCACGTTTTTCGTCATTGCGATCATCGCCGGTCTCCTTGGATTCACTTCGGTCATGGGGACGGCCGCCTGGATCGCCAAGCTGTTCTTTGTCGGCTTTCTGATTTTCGCGGTGATCGCGCTGGTAACCGGTCGGCGGATTCGTACGGACCTCTAATGTGACGAAGCACGATCGACAAACCATTCCGTTGACGTACTCAGGTTTGATGGAGGTGTATCATGAAGATGTTTCTGATTTCGGTCATTGCCGTGATGGCGATGGTACTTTGCGGGTGGCTGACGTTCGCCACTTCGGACGAAGTCGTCTCGGTCAGCCTCGATACGGCCGAGGTCAAAGAAGACACCTCGAAAGCCGTCGAAGCTGGAGAGAAGCTGCTCGACAAGGTTTCTGAAGTGGCTGGAGACGCTGTGGAGAGCGCAGAGAAAGCCGTAGACAAGGCCATTGACGATACCGCAGAGGATTCGGCGGAACCAGACTCTGCTGAAGCGGGTATTGAGAACGCATCGGCGAAGCCTGTCGAATCTACTGAGCAATCAGAGACTGAATAACATCTTCGCCATGGCCCTTCCGCCGACCTTCGACGCGACACTGAAAGAAAACACAAGCAACGGCCTGTTTGCGGGCCGTTGCTTTTCGTGCGTTTGTGGTGACTCACAAATCAGTGATATTCTCCATAAATCGGATCCGGGCTGTAACAATCTGGCGACGGGCTGTTTGACAACAAAGCACAGCGTGAGTGGGTTCGGGGTTAATGAACAATAAAAACACGGGCGACGGCTATACTGACGACAGCATGTATGAAGATACGCAATTCGGGCGGATCGTCCAGGCAGCCCTTGACGCTGCCGTCACGATGGACTTGAACGGAGTAATCCTCGACTGGAACGACGCCGCCACCGAATTACTTGGATGGGATCGCGACGACGCCATAGGTTCATCACTCAGCAAACTGATCGTTCCGGAGCGGCATCGTCAGCACCTGGGAGCCCGTCTGGCTGGATTTCGCGATGGCAGGAAAGAACTGCTCGACAGTCGCCGACTTCAGACCGAAGCAATCCATCGACAAGGTCACGAGATACCGGTTGAGCTGTCGGTGACACCGATCGAATCTGGCGGAACGCTGTTATTCAGCGCGTTCATTCGAGATCTGCGAACGCAGTTTGCGATGGCGGAACAGCAGGGGAGGCTCGCCGCGATCGTTGATTCGTCGATCGATGCCATCATCGGGCGGGACCACAACGGCTTGATCACAAGCTGGAACGCGGGAGCCGAAGCCGTTTACGGGTACACTTCCAACGAAGCGATCGGGCAACCCGTTTCAATCGTCATTCCGAGTGAAGTGGCCGAGGAAGAGCCGGAACTGCGGGAGGTTCTGACTGCAGGAGTCAGACTGCAAAGTTTTGAGGTCGTGCGTCGCCGCAAAGACGGTCGATTGATCGACGTGGCGATCTCGATTTCACCGATCAGGAACGGGGCTGGTACGATCATTGGTTCGGCGACGATCGAGCGTGACATCACCCAGGATCGCGCCAATCGTCAGGCGCTCGCAGAGCGTGAAGAACAGATTCGCCTGCTGCTTGAATCAACAGCCGAAGCCATCTACGGCATCGATCTGGATGGCAACTGCACGTTCTGCAACCCGTCATGTGTGAGACTTTTGGGCTACAGTTCGGCTCAGGATTTGATTGGGCGCAACATGCACGATCTGATTCATCATCAACGGGCCGATGGGAGTTCTTATCCGATTTCCGAATGTCCAATCTTTCGGTCGTTTCAGGATGGTCTGGGAACTCACATCGATGACGAAGTTCTTTGGCGAGCCGATGGCAGCAGCTTTCCGACGGAATACTGGAGCTATCCGATGTGGCAAAGCGGTCGCATCTGCGGAGCCGTAGTCACGTTTGTCGATATTTCTGAACGGCTCGAAGGAGAACGTGAACGGTTTCGACTGGCAGCGCTGGTCGAGTCTTCAAGCGATCCGATTGTTGGTCTCAATCTGGAAGGTGTGATTGACAGTTGGAACGAGTCAGCCGCACGGTTGTTTCAGTTTTCGTTCGATGAGGCGGTCGGGCAACCGGTCGAGTTGTTCATCTCTGAGTCCCGTCGCAAAACGGTGAGAGAAGCTGTGCTCGGCGGTGAACGGTTTGCTCAACGTGAATTGCGGTGTATTCGCAAAGACGGCACGTCATTTATTGCCGCGCTGACGATCTCACCCATTCGTGACATCCAGGGGCGACACATTGGTGCATCGGTTATTGCACGTGATGTTTCAAAACGAAAAGCACGAGAGAAAGAACTTCGAGAAGCCCGTGATGCGGCCGAAGCCGCCAACAATGCGAAGAGCGAATTTCTCGCCAACATCAGTCACGAGCTGCGAACTCCGATGAACGCGATTATCGGGATGATCGAACTGACACTTGGCGAAGATTTGTCATCGGTGATGGAAGATTATCTGGGAACAGCTCGCGATTCAGCGCAGACGCTGCTGTACCTGCTCAACGATCTGCTCGACTTTTCACGCATGGAAGCCGGAAAGTTTGAACTGGATCCAGAACCATTCAGTCTGAGGGAAGTGCTGGATCGAACAGCCAAAACCCTTTCCGTTCGCTCGCACGAAAAGGGTCTGGAACTCGCCTGTCGCATCGATCCGGAAGTCCCGGATGTGCTCGATGGAGACGGTCGCAGACTGCGACAGATTGTGATGAATCTGGTCGGCAACGCGGTCAAGTTTACGGAGCATGGCGAAATCATCATCAACGCCTCTCTGGCTACTGAAGCCGAACAGGCGGCTACTCAAAAGGCCATCGAAGACCGCCTGCGGGACAACCCGTCAGCAACTCGTCCCGCGCGAAGTCACAGCGACGGTGTTTTATTGCACTTTACTGTTTCGGACACAGGCATTGGAGTTGCGACCGAAGACCAGCAGAGCATCTTCGCACCGTTCACGCAGGCAGATTATTCGACGACGCGACGACACCAGGGAACCGGACTTGGTCTGGCTATCTGTCGCGAGCTGACCGAGCGAATGGGCGGACGCATCTGGGTCGAAAGTGAGTCTGGCAAAGGCAGCCAGTTTCATGTAACCGTGCGTTGCCCGGTGATCCGTCGTCAGCAGGTCGACGAGAACGACCTGCGACTGACGGTTGCCAAACTTCGCGGCACACGCGTGCTGGTGGTCGATGATAACTCTTCGAACTGTCGAATTCTGGACGAGACATTGAAGCAATGGCGGATGCGTCCCATGGTGGCGGACTCCGCGGAGGAAGGGCTTGATGAGTTGCGACGGGCAGCGGAACTGCAACGCCCTTATCCGGTCGTGCTGGTGGATGCGTTAATGCCCGACATCGATGGCTTTATGATGATCGAACAGGCTCGGGAAGAAAAACTGCTGGGTGACGCGGCGATTCTCATGCTGTCGTCGGCGGACCGGCAAACCTTCAAGGACCGCTGCGACAGTCTGCGAATCACCACCTATCTCGAAAAGCCGGTTTCTCAGTCGGACCTGCTCGATGCCGTGTCGCGGGTTCTGCGTGGGGCAGGTATTGAAGCCGAAGAACGAGTTCGGATGCGAACAACTTCGCGGCCACTGAATCTTCTGGTCGCCGAAGACACACCGGCCAATCAGAAGGTTGTGCGAGCGATCTTTCAGAAGCGCGGGCACAAGGTGACCATCGCAGCCAACGGTCGCGAAGCCGTCGACCTGCTCCAGCAACAGGCGTTTGATGCCGTTCTGATGGACATTCAGATGCCGAAGATGGACGGTTATCAGGCAACTCAGGCAATCCGCGACTTCGATGATACTCGACTCGCGTCAACTCCGATCATTGCGATGACCGCTCATGCCATGCGGGAAGACATGCAGCGATGTCTTGAGGCCGGGATGGATGCCTACATTTCCAAACCGCTTGCCGCCGAACAGCTCATCCGTCTGACTGAGCGTACGGCAAGAGTGCAGCGGCAGCCTGACCAGCCAATGAGAACAGTTCATGATGAGGGTGACTCGGGAGAAGGTTGCTCATCAGTCTGGGACGAAGGTTCCAAACCTGCGGTTACCGCGTTTCAGCGACCAGCCGTCGAGGACGCGCTGGATCTCGGCGCTCTGAACACGGAAAAGATGGATTCCGAAACTGCTCAGAAGTCGGATGTTACTATTACAGATGAAGGCGTGACTGAGACCGGCAATCCTCTTACTTCGTCGTCGTCGCTGATCGATCGTGAAGTGGCTCTCAAGCGAATGGGTGGCGACAGGGAGCTGCTCGATGGATTGATCGAGTGTTTTATTGAAGATGCGCCGGGTCTGCTCGATCAGCTTGATAAGGCACTCATGACGGAAAACGCCGCCGAAGTGGCGCGTTCTGCCCATAGTCTGAAAGGTCTGGCCGCCAACTTTGAAGCCGCCGCCTGCCGGGACGCTGCCGCAGTGGTCGAGAAACTGGGGCTCCGCGGAGAACTTGCCGATGCCGCTTCACCAACCGCCGCGTTGAAACAGCAGGTTGTCTTGCTGGTTAACGTTTTGAAATCGGAACAGCCATGAGTCAAACGTCTCTTCGAGGCCGGCATCTATGGCAGATCGCAGCCGTGCAGGACGTCTTCTGGATCGGCCTGGCGCTCGCTGTTGTGTGGTTCGGATTTCTGATTCGCGAGGTGCTCAATCCAATCCTGATTGGCTTCGGATTGGCGTACGTCCTGAATCCCGGAGTTCGACTGGCCGAGCAACGCTTTGGAATTGCGCGATCGGTGACCGTCTCGATGATCATGTTGCTGGCAATCGGCGGGCTCGCCACCGCCTTGATCTGGATGGGGCCGCTGCTTGTCGAACAGGTCGACACGCTGATTGAACGAGCACCGACGTACGGCCAGAGAATCGAAACATGGCTGGAAGGCGATCGACCGCTGGCCAAAGAAGCCCGCCAACTCTGGACTCGAGTTCGTGACGAAGCAGGTCAGTCAGTAACCAGAGTGTTTCAGCATTCCGGGCAGGCGCTCAGTCTGATCGGCACGGTTTTGAGTACCTTACTTTACCTCGGCGCGTGGGCGTTTCTGCTGCCGGTCTACACGTTCGTCTTTGCCTGGAAATTCGACGCGATGATCGCCGCCTGCCGAGACTGGCTGCCCGAATCGCGTCGCAGCCGCATCGCCGATCTGACGTCGCAGATGGACCGAGCTGTCGGAGGCTTCATCCGCGGAAGAATTCTCATTGCCTTGATGATGAGCGTGATGTTTGCCGTGGGCTGGTGGCTGGTCGATGTTCCGTACTGGCTGCTGCTGGGACTGATCACCGGACTGCTGACGATTGTGCCGTACGCCTCGGCACTGGGTTGGTTCGTGGCATTGCTGGTGATTCTGGCTGACAGCGGCGATGCAGAGAGATCACTCACAGACTCGCTGCTGCTGGCGTCGGCGGTTTTCGCCGTTGTGCAGGCCTTCGAAGGCTGGTTACTGACACCGTGGATCCAGGGCAAAGAGTTGTCGATGCATCCGCTGACGATTCTGACGCTGGTCCTGATCGGCGGAGCGGTCGGCGGTCTGTACGGAATGCTGCTCGCCATTCCGACCGCTGCGTGTGGCAAGATTCTTTTTCAGGAAGTGCTCAGCGACCGACTTCAGGCCTGGGCGGAAGAAGCTCCAAGGGCCTGAGTTACGAAGTCATCAGCGGGTTTGGACTCAGTACACGCGACTAGGTGACAAGGTGTGCTGCCAGAATCGCGACCGTCCCGGCGGCTCCCACCGAAACGTTGTCGTTGATCCTGAGCGGTAACGACTCGGCGATTGCTCCTGTCACGGCGGCGGCGACGGCAACAGCCAGTGCAGGTGACAACTCCGGTGTCGGGGACGAGTTCGCCACAAAAGCGAGAAGTGCCAGCGGTGCGGCGCAGATCAGAAAGCTGATCAGCCCCGCCCAGGTTTTTTCACGATTCCAGGGCAGCGCCGGACCTTTCAACAATAGGCCGCCGACCGTCGCAAAGCCGTCGCCGAAAGCCAGGATCGCCAACAACGTCATGCCCAGTTCCGGAGTTGCCGGAAACAGAACCAGCAAACTCACCACAGGAATCAGGTAGCCGAGAACGTTCGACGTGAGATTCTCATTCCGAGTCCTCGCGATGTTCCGAGTGTCACGTAAAAGCGAAAACGCAATGATCGCCGCCACGCTGACCATGATCGCTCGCGCGTCCAGGCTGAGTGGATCTTTGTGAGGAATCGCGGCAAACACGAACGGCAGCAGGCCCGGTGACATGTGCCACAACCGGCGTCTCAGCTCGCTCTTTGAAATTCGAGGAGCTGAATCGATCGGCAAGGCGCCGGATGCAGAGTTGGTCAGAAGTGACGACGACATGTTGAGATCTCCAGGCGACAGCCAACATCTCGACTTCAGTCGACGAGACGTTGCCGCAACTTAGATATTCGTCCGTGAGTCCTGTTCCTTTTTCAGGTTCACGAGCAACTCTGGTGCCATCTGCGCCGCTCGGCTTCTTGAAGTGAGTGCGAAGCCTCGCAGGTTCCTTGAGCTCTCAACATCTGGCGGCTCGTCGCCCCAGCCGGTCGTTCACCGACCGAATGACCGTACCTGGCCGTTTCCGCTCGAATTCTTCGATGCCGTAAGTGCCGCAGTAATCTGTGCTAGTAGCAGAATGTCAGGAAAACTGAACACCAAACGGCATGGCCATTGCGTTGTCCTGATCTCCACAAAACAACGCGATCACACAAAGGAATTCAGCCATGCTTTCAATTTTCATTGCGCTATTGACGGCCATTGCCGTGTTCTTCGCACTCATCGACGTGGCGTTCAGTCGACGACCGCTGGTCGAAAAAATTCTGTGGGCTGTCGTCATTGTGATGCTGCCTTTGTTGGGGATTCTGCTGTACCTGCTCATGGGCCGGTCCGGTCGCAGCGACCGCCACATCGCCTGAGACTTCAATTGACGAGTGCGATAGCCGGTTCGCAAAAGCGGATCAGCCAGAACACGATGAAGACGAATCCAGAAACCTCTTTTCAGGAGACAGAATAATGCGTTTACCTCTAATCATCGGAGTCGTGGGCTTTTCAGTCGCCGTTATCACGCTGGCAACGGGAGGGTTTGGTATGAGCGCTTCTTTCGGCACTTTCGTGCCGGTCGCGGTTGTCTTCATGTTCATGCTGGCCTTCTACCTGTCCGCCCAGCGAAAACAAAACGAGCCACGCTGTTCCCTCAAACAGGAACAGGAAGCGGACAAACCGGTCAGTCAACTGAAACATGCTTCTGCCTCGGCATCAACCCGTCAGTCGGTGGAAGAAAAATCAGCCTGGAGTTGAGGTGAACTATGAGTATCGTCGACCTGTTGATTTACCTGTCTATCGCCGGCATTTGCGGCGGCATCGCACAGTCTTTAGTTGGCTTCGAACGAGGCGGCTGTCTCGGAGCGATCGTCACCGGACTTATTGGAGCGATGCTCGGAACCTGGATCGCTCAGAAGATGGGGCTGGGAGAAATGCTGGCGTTGCAGATCGGGTCAAAGCAGTACCCGGTCGTGTGGTCAGTCATCGGCGCCTCACTGTTCGTCGGCACGCTGGCCATGTTGACCAGCGGTCGAAGAAGACGCTACGACGATGAGTTTTAATCCTGCGAATTGATCGCTCGATGATTCTGACCAATGGGCTATAAACGTGTCGCGCCATACTACCGTGATCTGGAATCCGAACTCCGGCTCGGCGACTGCCTGTGCTGATCTGCTAGCTGATCTAAGGGCACGAGCCGACGTCACAGTCGTTGAGTCCAGGTCAGGTGACGATGCCAGAAAGCTGGCAACGCTGGCCGGGAAGCAATCGGAACTCGTCGTCGCTGCGGGAGGCGATGGATCGATCAACGGTATTGCGACCGCGTTGCACGAATCGGGAAGTCCGGCGACGCTGGGAGTCCTTCCGCTGGGCTCAGGCAACGACTTCGCCAGAAACCTCAACATGCCACTCGACCCGGAACTCGCCGCCAAACGCCTTCTAACAGCCGACCTCGACCGCGACACAATTCAAGTGGACCTGATCGAGGCGACATTCAAAAGGCAACGTCGAACTTATGCAAACATGGCAACCGGCGGAAACAGCGGCGACGTGCTCAACCTGCTCGACGAAGAGGTCAAACAACGTTGGGGGCCTCTTTGCTACGTTCGCGGCGCCGCGAGTGTGATGACCGACCTGCAGGTTTACTCAGCCAGCGTTCGCCTTGACGACGAAGAGTTCTCGAACCTGCCGTTGTTGAATGTGCTTGTTGCAAATGGACGCTGCACCGGAGGAGGGCTGAACGTCGCTCCTCATGCAAGGATGGACGACGGTCTGATGGATGTCCTGCTGATTCTCGACGGAACACCCATCAACATCGCCGCGATGTCCGCTCAGTTGCTCGTCAGCGATTACACGCAGAGCGATCTGGTCATCTGGCGGCAGGCCCGCAGCATCACGATCCAGTCCGAGCCAGGTATGAAATGGACGACCGACGGGGAACCGGTCGAATGCGGAGCACGCGGCCATAACAAAGTGTCATTTCACATGAGGAAAGCAGCGATGCCAGTCATCGTTGGCGCTAAGCCTTCCACGACGCAACCATCAGTGTCGTGATGATGACACTCGACAATTCGGAACTTGGGAAAGCCGGAACCAGCGACCGTCACAGGGACGGGGCCTGGGTGCCTGATTCTTATGCTGCTTTCCCTGAGGCTTCTGGATGAAGCCTCGATATCCTGCGCTGTGGCGTTGAACGAGTAAATCTGTTTGACCGCAAAATCAGCAGATGCCCGTTTGACCTCACTGAAAGTGCGTCGGACAGCTTCGATTTCTCTGGCAGAACAATCTCCTGAAAGAATTCTTCACGCTCCAGGTGAAGACTTTGGCTTCGGCTTGAATGGCTGGGGAGCTTATGTTTTCACGCGTGTGTTCAGGAGTGGAGTGTTGGGCATGAAGTTCCGCATTGTGTCATACCCACTGTCTTGTCAGTTTGCTAGATTCTGCTGCCTCGTCAAAAAGACAACGATGTCGATAGTTCTCCTGCGGTTTCGATAAGGTTACTCCTCACGATGTCCTCGAACAGTTTTTTGGGTGATGACGATGCTTCACCGTACCGTTCTTTCGGCGCGACGACGGATATTTCATTGATCGACCGGGTTCGCAGAGACAAGGGGGATCAGGTGTCGTGGCACCAGTTTATGGACATCTATCGTCCGCTGGTGACTTACTGGTGCCTCGGCATCAGGATCAGGAATTTTGAAACTGATGACGTCTGTCAGGAAGTCTTTACTTCCGTGCTGATGTCGATCAACAGGTTCAGCAAGGAAAAAGAAACCGACACTTTTCGCGGCTGGCTTCGGACGATTACCAGGTGTCGAGTCGTTGACTATCTGCGCCGCAAGTCGAACGAAGTGCCGGCGATGCGGAACATCGATATCGAAGCCAAAGTGGCGCCGCTGACTGAACCGGAAGAGCTGCCGGATACGGACAACGAATCCAGAAAAGTGTCGCGAGAAGTCCTGCGGGCTGCCGTTCAGGCTGTCCAGGACCGGTCAGACGATAATACCTGGCTGGCATTCATCAGAACGGCCGTCGACGATCAGAATGCTACTGTCGTGGCCAAAGAACTTGACATGAGTCCGGATGCGGTTCGAAAGGCGAAGTCTCGGGTCATCAAACGTTTGAAGAAAGAGTTGGGGCCGCTGTTTGACGAGATAATCGGCGACGCCGGAGTGAAGCTGGACGAGTAGTCGCAACACTCCTCATGATGAATTCATTCGCAATGTCTGAAGTCGGCTGTTTGCCGACAGTCGTTCTTCTGAACGCCGGACTGGTCCGTTCATCAGCTCCCCGCCCGCTTCATTGCGGGCGGCATGTCGATCGCCTTTCGAAAATCTTCGCGAGACGCTTTTCGCTGACTTCGGTTCAGGCTCTCGTGACGGTTGTGGTTTCCATCATTGGACAATTTTGCCTTCGATATCGCTGTTCGTCAGCGAGTCGGCTTTGTCAATCGATCAGATTCCCTTTTCCAGCAGCAGTTTCACGGCTCGAACCGTTGCCTCGGTGACAAGGTGCAGAAACTGCATGTCGAGCGTTTCGACAGTGTCGCCTGGCAAGTGGTAATGCGGGTTCCTCATGAAACTCGTATCCGTAATCATGAGAGCCGGGTATCCCGCATCCCAGAACGGGCTGTGGTCGCTCAGCCGAGTCGCCTGCAGACCGTTACCGTTATCTGGCACCTGCAACGTTTCGACAGGCAGTTCGCTGACTGTTTTCATACCGACTCCGAACTGCTCAATCAGCGTTGTTGAATTCTGATTTCCGATGATGGCGATGAAGTTGCCGGTGTCCGGGTAGAGACCTCGCAGCGTTCGTGGCAAAGACTGACTGCCCGGCGAGTGGTCGCAGTAGCCGAGCATTTCCAGCGAGACCATGCCGCGCAGATCGACGTTCGTTGCTTTCGAAAGACGGGCGTGCTCGCGTCCTCCGAGCATTCCGTTTTCTTCCAGATCAAACGCGACAAGTTCCAGCTCAAGTTCCGCGCCGTCCGGCCACGTTCCAGGCAGCAGGCGAGCAATCTCCAGCATCGCGGCGACAGCGCTGGCGTTGTCGTCAGCGCCGGGCGTGTCAGGTCGGGAATCCAGATGAGCGCCGACACAAAGCCGAGGCCGATCCGCAGCAAACTGGCCCCGCCGAGTCGCGACAAGATTGGTGCCGTGCAGCTTCTCTCCATGATTCAGCTCACCGACGTCATTCAGAACGTCGAAGTCGTGCCGCCGAACATCCCAGCCGTACTCTTCGAGAAGTCCCGTGACGTATCCACGAGCTGCTTCAAGTTCTTCGCTGTGGCACGGCCGCGGAATCTTCGTCAGCTCATTCAGGTGCGCCTCAATGAGCGTTCGATCTGTTTCAAACGAAGACTCTTCAGTGGGGGATACCATGGCAGGATTCAGCCTCAAGGGAATGTAAAAAGATTCTTCAGAAGGAATTTGAACGCAGAGGGTGTTGAGGTGACAAGCGCAGAGGAACGGCGAGGCTTGATTTCAAAGAACGGTTTTCTTCTGACTGCATTGCGTGGTCCAGATTCTGGCGATCCTCTCCTGGTTCAGCAGACCTGCTTTCGAGTTGGCGCTGTGGGCGGTTGGACGTATCGTGATGCGGCGTCCTCGATGAAATCCATCCTTCGCGATCCTGCCTGCGAGTCCTGCCATGCCCCGGCTCCTGACGGTCGTTACTTTTGTCGTGTTACTCAGTCCTGTTTTCAGTTTGCGGGCTGAGACTCCACCGGAGCAGGAAGAAGCCATCAAGGCACTGCGTGGCTGGCCTTCGAACCTTCAGAAGAACCGTGACGGCACCGTTCGCTTTATTCGGTTCAGCAAGGCAGGCGTCACTGACGAGCATCTTGCTCATCTGCCGGTTTTCAAACAGCTCGACTATCTGGCCGTCGTGACTCCATCAGTCACCGACGAAGGACTGAAGCACGTTGCCGGCCTGACGAATCTCGACACTTTGTTTCTGTCAGATTCGAGCCTCACCGACGCGGCCATGCCGGCGTTTCAGGGGCTTGCGAAACTGGAACGGCTTTATCTTGATCGGACGAAAGTGACCGATAGCGGTCTGGCAAACGTTGCTGGCCTGAGCACGCTCACCACATTGTCGCTGGTCGGGACGCCGGTGACGGATGAAGGGCTCGTCCATTTGGCGAAGTTGGCTAGTCTCGAAGTTCTGTTTCTCTCGTTGACAGAAGTGACGGACGAGGGGCTGAGGTCGCTCGCAAAGCTTTCAACGTTGAAAACGCTCTATCTGGACGAGACTGCGGTTTCCGGCGGCGGGTTTGAAAGTCTCAGTCAGTTACAGAATCTGGAAGTGCTGAGTCTTCGCGGGGTGAAGTTGGATGCTGACTCTCTCGCAAAGCTGTCGGCGTGTCAGAAGCTCAACAAGCTGCTGCTCTACGAAACGGAAGTCACCGAGGCAGACATTACTCCGTTGAAGTTGAAGCTGAAAAAATTGCTGGTGAAATTGGGGCCGTCGCCTGCCGAATCAATGAACGCGTTTCAACGACTGCTCGCCGGAGAGAAGTTGCGAGGTCCAGACACCGGGGCTTCAAGTTCGAATCCGGAAGCCGCAAACGATCAGAGCTCGACGGTGCGACCCAGCGTGGCAATCGATATCGGAAGACGTCTCGCCGATGCCAAAGAGGTGCCGGATTTTCAGAAGCATGTTTTGCCCTTGCTGGGCCGGCTTGGCTGCAACGGGCGAACCTGCCACGGGTCGTTCCAGGGGAAGGGCGGCTTTACCTTGTCAATGTTCGGCTACGACTTTGATGCCGACCACACGGCGTTGACCGGCGGTGACGAGCCTCGCGTTGATCTCAAGAACCCGGACGAAAGCCTCATCATTTACAAGCCGACCCACGAAGACGACCACGGCGGTGGTGAGAGGTTCAAAGTCGATAGTTGGGAACATCGGCTGCTGCGGCGCTGGATCGAGACCGGCGCGAAAGGACTCGGGGATGGCCCGAAACGAATTGTTCGGTTTGACGTGACGCCTGCCGAGATCGTCTTCGCAAAAGCTGGCGAGACGAAGCAGTTGAAGTGTGTCGCCATCTGGGAAGACGGCACGCAGGAAGACGTCACTCCGCTTACGAGGTTTCAGTCTAATGATGACGTCATCGCCGAAGTGACTCCCGACGGACTGATCACTTGCAAGTCTCCCGGCGACACGTACGTCATTTCGTTTTACGACAACGGTATCTTTTCGACCCAGGTCATGCTGCCGGTCAGTGATCGGACCGGTGATCGCTTTCCCGAAGTCGTCACACCGACCGAGATCGACCGACTGGTGACTCGCAAACTGGCTCGTCTGGGAGTCGTGCCTTCCGAGTTGTCGTCCGACGAAGATTTTCTGCGGCGAGTTTCGCTCGACATGATCGGCACGTTGCCGACGCCTGCTGAGCAGGTCGCATTTCTGGCCGATCCATCACGGGACAAGCGGCAACGCAAGATTGACGAGTTGCTGGAGTCTCCGGCGTATGCTGACTGGTGGGCGGTCAAATTCTGCGATTTGACGGGAAGTAACTCGCAATACCTCGGCACGACGGACATGAACACTCCGGCGTCGATCCAGTGGAACGAGTGGATGCGCCGCCGTATCCAGGACAACGTCGGCTGGGACAAAATCGCCGCCGGCATCGTCTTGTCCAAGAGTCGCCGACCAGGCCAGACGTACGAAGAGTACGCTGCCGAGCAAAGTCTTTTCATGCGAAATCAGGAGCCGGAAGACTTCACTGCTCACGACAACCCGATGCACTACTACTGGTTTCGCAGCAACAATCAGATCCCGACGGATCGAGCACTCTCGTTCGGATACGTGTTTCTGGGGGTGCGGCTGCAATGTGCTCAGTGCCACAAACATCCGTTCGATCAATGGTCGAAGCAGGATTTCGAAAAGTTCACTCAGTTCTTCACGCGAGTGAAGGCGGGAGTCGCTCCCGACGCGAAGGAAGCTCAGACGCAGTTGAAGACGAAGCTGGGCGTTCCGGTGAAACTCGACACGGCGGCGCTTAGACGGCAGATGTATCTACGAGTTGCCGCCGAAGGGCTGCCAATTCCCTGGAACGAGATCTGGATCGAGGAGCCCGGCGACAAGCCACAGATTGCAAAGTTGCTCGGCAATGAGGATGTCGACCTCAACGAGTACGACGATCCTCGCGAACCGCTGATGGCCTGGCTGCTGGAAGAAAGTAACCCGTACTTCGCGCGAGCCTTCGTCAACCGAATCTGGCATCACTATTTCGGAGTTGGCATTGTCGAGCCGCCCGATGATTTCAACATGGCCAACCCGCCGAGCAACAAACCTCTGCTCGACTGGTTGAGCGAGCAATTCGTCGCCAACGGCTACGACATGAAATGGTTGCACCGCACAATCGCCAGCAGCCGGACGTACCAGCTCAGCTGGAAACCGAACGAGACAAACCGAGACGACGTTCGCAACTTCAGTCACGCTCAGATTCGTCGTATGCCGGCCGAAGTCACGATCGATGCAATTCTGCAGGCAACGGCGAACGACGCTCGCCTGAATAGCTGGTCCAGCAACACGTCGCAACGAAAGATCACTCAGCATCCCAGGTCGATTCAGGCTCGCGGCATTGATTACTCACTGCTTGTCTTCGGCAAACCGCTTCGCACAACAAACTGCGACTGCGAACGGCAGGGGCAACCCACCCTGCTGCAATCTCTCTACGTTCGCAACGACACCGAGATGCTGGAATGGCTGGAGCGATCAGACGGCTGGCTGGTTGAAACCGCGAAGAAACTCGGACAGACGCTGACGCTGGAAACAAAGGCTGCGAAGCCTGCCTCAACAACGACGCCTGCTCGGGAAAAATTGCCGACGGTGGATGATTCGGCGATCGACGAATTGATTACTCAGGTCTATCAGCGGACGGTTAGTCGGAACCCGACCGATGCCGAAATCGCTCGCAGTCGGAAACATTTGAAATCGGGTGAGAATACGATCGAGTCACTGCGTGATCTCATGTGGGCACTGTTGAATACTCAGGAGTTTCTGACGAACCACTAAGTGTGTCATCATGACTTTTAGCCACGGAGAGCACAGAGGTCTCAGAGAAATTCTTTCAGAGCAACTCGGTGTTCTCTGTGGAGCAGATTTTGAAACAGTAACAGTAGAAGTGGCGGAAATAGCCGATGGCTGGATTCACAAAACGATCAATCTCCCGACGCGGCGTGCTCCAGGCGGGAGTTCTGGGGGCAACCGGTCTGACGCTCGCTGATGCCTTGCGGATGGCGCACGGTGAATCGAGCGGTAAGGCGACTGCCGACGCGGTGCTGTTTCTGAATCTTGCCGGAGGACCAGCGCATCTCGACACGCTGGATATGAAAGAGAATCTTCCGGAAGAAACCCGCAGCGAGTTCAAGTCGATTACTTCGAAGCTGCCGGGACTTGCGGTGTGTGAGCATCTTCCGAAGATCGCCGCTGCGGCTGACCAGTTCACGTTGATTCGCGGGATCAGTCATACGACCGGCGACCATCCTCAAGGGCAGGCCTACATCGCGGCTGGCAACCGACCGAACCCGGCGGTGCAGTATCCGTCGTACGGTTCGGTGATCATGAAGGAACTCCCGGGTGATCCTGACCTTCCGCCTTACGTCGCGATTCCTCAGACGGAATGGTCCGCCGGCTATATGGGCGACGCATTTGCCCCGTTTAAGACGAACGCCGTTCCGAAGCCCGGCGAACGATTTTCCGTCCGAGGAATTTCGTTGGCCGAAGGTGTCACGGTCGACAAAGTGAATCGCCGAGACAAGCTGCTGAAGGATTTAGATACACGACTGCGGGAAGTCGACACGAACAGCCAGTTGCTCGACGCACTCGACACGTTCGGCCAGCAGGCTTACAGCATGATTACGTCGGAGCGAACGCAGAAAGCGTTTGACGTGAGCCTCGAACCGGAGAGCATTCGCAAACTCTTCGCCGCCGACGAGGTCGGTCAAAGTTTGCTGTTGGGAACTCGTTTGATTGAGTCAGGCTGTCGATTTGTGACGGTCACGAGTCAGGGATGGGATACTCACCTGGACAATTTTGACGGGCACAAGCGTCTGATGCCGCCGGTCGATACTGGCTTCACCGCCGCTTTGACCGCGTTGAAGGAGAAGGGGCTGCTTGACCGGACACTCGTCATCGCGATGGGCGAGTTCGGGCGGACTCCTAAGATCAATCAGAACGTCGGCCGGGATCATTACCCGCGAGCGAACTGGTGCATGATGGCCGGCGGCGGCGTGAAGCCGGGACAACTCATCGGCGCGACCGACGAGAAAGGCGAAGGCCCCACACCTGACACGGACATTCACCCCGACGACCTGGGAGCATCGATCTTCCACGCATTGGGCATCGACCATCACAAAGAGTATTACACCAGAACGGGTCGACCGGTCAGCCTGATTCCGAACGGAAGAGTGATGCACGATTTGTTTGGCTAAATCGTGGATTGAGGTGGGAACTCGTTTTCAACACGTAGCGTGTGCGAGAATGTGCCTCAAATTCGAACCTGTTCCTCAATCGGTAGAGCCGCAACAGGAGAAAGACACACGCCAGGGGCGAAGACGCCATGTCTTGACGCCCGTCCTTTTTAACTTCTCCCCTTTGCGTGAGATTTGAAGTCACGTTAGATCGAGAGCTGTCACGCATGATCCGAACCATCATTTTCGTCAACCTGATCGGACTCGCAATTTCGACAGCACGATCTGCTGACACGATCGAGCCGGTTGCCCTGAAGTTTGAATCACGAACCGCGATTGAGGGTTCCAAAGACTGGGGCTGGTGGCAGGCTCGGACGGCTTTCGTCCCTGGAGCCCAACCGCTGCTCATTACGACGATGTCCGAGACTGGACGGACGGGGACTCACAACTTTCACGACATCTATCAGTCCATCAGTCGGAACAATGGTCAATCGTGGAGCAGGCCGGAACCCATTCCTTCGTTGAAGCGGACCAGGCAGTCTGATGGTTACGAAGTGGCGCCGGGAGATCTCTGGCCAACCTGGCACGCCAAGTCCGGGAAAGTGCTCGTGACCGGCAAGACGTTCAACTTTGCTGACGGCAAAACAGAAAACCGGCTCCGCGAAAAAGTGTCGTACGCAGTGCTGAATCCGATCTCCGGCGAATGGGGACCGATGCGGTTTCTGGAAGTACCGGATCAGGATCATTCCGGAAATCCGATCGTCGCCATCAACGCCGGTTGCACTCAACGAGTTGATCTTCCCGACGGTGACATCCTTCTGCCGGTGCGTTACTGGCGGGATCCGAAAAAGCATAACTACACAAGTGTAATCGCGCGATGCGGCTTCGATGGCGAGTCACTGACCTATAAAGAGCACGGAACAGAATTGACGATCCCCGATGGGCGAGGTCTTTACGAGCCATCGCTCACCGAGTCTGGTGGAAACTATTTTCTGACATTGCGAGCAGACCAGACAGCCTTCGTCACACGCGGCAGGGACGGCATCCACTTCGAGCCGATTCGTGAATGGAAATTTGACGATGGAGAACCGCTCGGCAGCTACAACACTCAGCAGCACTGGGTGACGATCGGCGGCGGGCTGTTCCTTGTCTACACCCGTCGGGGCGCGAACAATGACCATATCATGCGCCATCGAGCACCGTTGTTCATCGGTCAGGTCAACCCGGAAACTTTGCAGGTGATCCGGTCGACCGAACAGATCCTGATGCCGGAGAACCACGCGACACTGGGGAACTCCGGCGTCTGCCGCATCAGTGGCAACGAGAGCTGGGTGACCTGCGGCGAAGGCCTGCTGCGGCTTGGGAAACGCAAAGAGCAAACGAACAAAGTGCTTTTTGTGAAGATTTCACTCGATCAATGATCTTTGTAAGTGCGCCGAACGCTGACTCCACATGGAAGCGGTCGACTGACAGAGCGGGGTTTAACCAGCGTGTGGGGTTTGGCATCGCGGTTTGTCAGGTTCGGAAATCCAAACGAATACTGGAGATGGCACTTCTGCTGATGGTGGTCAGACTGCTCTGAGTGCCTTGATCTGGCCGGTTGTAGGGGATGCGGGGTTTCTGCTCATTCAGTCGGATGTGCCATGATCTGCTCCCTGAATCCTGGTCCGTTTTCGATGTTAGAATTCTGGTGAAAATC
>CAXBME010000043.1:0-50581 GCA_963976765.1 uncultured Planctomycetaceae bacterium | reverse complement strand
TCGATCCACGTGAAGGCACAGGCACTCGCGTGTGAACTCGTCAACGATCACCAGCCACTTCAGCATCGTGCCGTTTGACGTTCGATCAAACACGAAGTCCCACGCCCAGACGTCGTCGGGATGGGCGGCGGGGTGATGGCCGCAGCCGTTCTCTGGCTGGCCGGAATGACGTGTTTTTCGCTGCTTCTTTGGCACTTTCAGTCCCTCTCGACGCCACAGTCGATAAACGCGTTTGGCGTTCACAGTCCAGTTCTGCTGACGAAGTTTGTGCGTCACCATCCGATAACCGTATCGAGGAAACTCTCTCACGACCTGCAGCATGTCGGCGAACAGCCGAGGCTCATCATCGGGAACCTGTGGCGTGTATCGCTGACTGCTGCGAGGCTGCCCAACAACCTGGCACGCCCTTCGTTCGGATACCGAATACGACCGCTGCAGTTCATCAACAGCCGCTCGCTTCCGGGAAGGGCCCGTGAGCGAACGCGAGCATTGCAGATGCCCGACAGTTTCCCTCCGCAAGGTGTTTCAACATCTGAATGTCGAGTTCCTTGTCGGCGACGATCTGCTTCAGGCGACGGTTCTCATCTTCGAGCTGTTTCAGACGCTTCGCTTCCTCGCTCTTCATCCCACCGTATTGCTGACGCCAGCGATGGCACGTGGCCTCGGCGATCTCAAGAGTCTGCAGGACAACTGCCAGTTCCTTGCCAGCGTTCAACATGGCATCAGCATCACGAAGCTTCGAAACTATCTGCTCGGGCGTGTGACGTCGTCGTCGTTTCTTCGTCATCGAAAGTCTCCTTGGCCCGGAATCAGGCCGCTGAGACTCTCATAACACATGGATCAGTTTGAGGGAGGCACTCCAATCGCAACCAGTAGATCCGAAAATCGGGATTCCAATTCATCGTTCTGTAGAAACAAAGAACTCCCGCAGGATTCACTTCGGAATTCTGCGGGAGTTCTAAGATGTCAGGATTGAAGGAACAGTTGAGTCAAAGTGCGGTCCGCAGAATCGTCGTTATATCATTTCGGCGACTTCCAGAACCTCCTCGGCCGGCATCTCGAACTTTACGTTGCGACGACTTCGCCGCTTGCCAATCTTCCGATCGAGTGCACGTGTCAAATGTTTGAGAGATTCAACGATTGCCTGGTGAGTGATTCCGCTTTGGGCGGTGACGGCAAAATCACCGAGGGAACCGGCACTGGCAGAGACCCTGCAACAGACATCCGGGTTCTCGCCGCGATGGTGGCCAATCTCGCTCAAACTGATCGAAACCTGATGTAACCGGGGTACAAACCTCGCGAGGCATTCGTCAACTCGGTCTCGAATGAATCGTTCTCGGCGTGAGTTTGCAACCGCAAGATTGTCATGAACGTTAACCTGCATGGCATTTCCTCTCCGTGACGAAAGTGGACACTCATTAGATCTGTCGATACTTGCTTTGCTGAAAGATTGTTGGTTTGAATTTGAAATCTGCTTTTAATCGATTCTCCATATGAAGGTCAGACTGTCTCAAAGCTATCCTGGTTCACTTTCCAATTCTGGTTCGTTGCAATTGATCGTGAATGCAGCAGAAGTTGCCACTCGACACGGGCGGCGCTCGCATTTACTTCAGAACCGTCGCCACGTCGCCCGCCGCCGCACTCAGATACAATGGACGCTGTTGTTGCTTTTCTCGCGGAAATAAATTCTGGACCGAACGAAGCAGATCGCAGCGGCTGATTTGCCCGATCAGTTTTCCATCAGCGATGACAGGAAACCGCCGAGCCGACGTCAGGAAAAATTCCTGTGCAACTGACATGAGGTCATAATCCGGACCAACTGTCGCTACATGCTTAAATGCAAAGTTTTCGACGCGCCATTGATGACGAGGAGCTGGCGCGAACCATTCAGAAAGCATCATTGCCCCGGAGCTGGACTGATAACTTTTCACGAGACCGTCGAGTTCGGCTCGCAGCACGTCGCGACGACTGATCTGACCGACCAGGCGACCGTGACTCAGGACAGGCAGACGGCGATAGTGAGTCTCGCTGAATCTGGCCCGCAATTCAGAGAGCAGAGTTTGTTCGATAACCGTCCGGGCACGATCCGAGTCCATCCAGGCGGAAACAGGTCCACTCGACATTTGATTCCAGGTCAGGTCAATCAGCACTCGCATTGCTGAGCGTTCGGAAAAGACTCCCTTAAATTCTCCAGACTGGTGAATGACGGGCAGGCCAGAGACTCGGTTGTTCAGAAGTTTGCCGATCGCGTCAAAGACATCACAGTCGGGCGAAACCGTCACCAGCGACGTCTGCATGCAATCTCTTGCACGAACGAAACATGGACTCTCGTCGCATCGACGCTGCCGTTCGTTGTCGATAACTGCGAAGGCATTCATACAGGACTTCTCTGAAAAAGTCCCAATGAATCGCCCCTCCTGATCAACGACCGGCGCACCGGATATTTCTTTCCGAAGAAGACGATCGATTCCGTCGAGAACGTGCTCCTCTGGGGAAAGGGTGACAAGACGAGTAGTCATTACATCAGCGACAGTCAATTCGGCTTCTTGCATAGGTCGCTCCAGAAGATAGCGTTCAGCTGACAGAAATTCGCTGGCATCAAACTTTGGACTCAATGAGCCTTGTCTTCCGGCGGCGTCATCCTTCGCCACCAATCTCGGTGTACCACACATCCTGCATGAGAATTGCCTCTCGACGACTGTGCCTGACCAGAAGCTCGACCCAGCTGTTTAAATCCGCCTCGAGTTCTTTTGCGAGACGGTCGACTGGAATGTCTCGTTCGATGCCGTTCCGAAGTTCGCGCAATGACTTACAAAGCGTGTTCTGTTCGGCTTCGATTCTCGCGACTCTCGAGATCAGATGCGGAAAGCTGCCAAGCAAGTCGTTGTACCAGCCTTCGCGACTGGTCAGCTCTGACTGCTCACACATGGCAGCGATCAACGCATCGAGGATCGGCCTGAGCCAGTAGATAGCCTCTTCATCAAGATGATCCTGAAGCATCTCACGAATGTCACCCACAAGTAACCAGGTGAGTGTTGTGCATTGTTGAGGCTGACGAACGACGAGCGTTGACTGCATGGCTGGACTCCCTGAGAAGATTGATCTGCTAAGCGTGACTCCTTCGTGGAGTTCGTTTTAAGGACGACCCCGGTGTGCGTTTTCGGACGCAATGCGCAAATCGCAACAGACTATCGATGCTGCGGCTCCAGCAAGACAGCGTTTGTGAACGCCGCATTTGCCTGCGGCAGTTTACGAGCAGAAGCTGTGCCAGAAGGTTGCATCCAGTGTAAATTGACACAAACCCAGTGCCAGAACATTGGGAAGGACCACCGAGTCGTGGCATCGAATGCTCGAAAACGCGATGTTGCTCAGCCTGGCTGATCTCTTTCCGACCAAAGTGATCACACAGCTTCAAATGATGGACTCCCATCGACCGGCCCTGGCCTACCAGCCAGAATCGCACGCCGTCCAGTTTGCCGGGCAAGAACGTCAGCATGGCTGAGTCTCCAGCGTCGAACGCGGACTTGATCGCAAGGTCCATCTGTTCCGAATTGAAGTCGCCGGTTCTGAGATGTCGAACCGATTGAAAGGAACTGTTGAGCTGCACCTTGAGACCGGAGACAGGTCTCGAACGAAACCCGTTTCTGTCATCTGTGACTCAGTCTACCAGGGCGAGAGTAATCTCCTAACCCCAAAATGCCTGAAGTTTCAGTGTTTAAAAAATCATCAACTTCGGAAGAAACTCTACTTGACGAAATTTCAATCTGATGATCCTTACTTATCAACTGATCTCAAGACCAGGCTTTGCCATGTCGAGAACTTAAGGATGCGGGTTTCAGTTACCTGCCATCCAGCCTTGAGAAATTTGCAGTTGTCGGACCATCTGCCGAAGATTGAAGTTGCTCGGCGCGCAAACAGAGACGAGCAAAGCTGCTCGTCTCTGAATGAAGCGTGCATCCTCCGATTAAACAATCTGCTGAACTACTCGCCGGTCTTAGGCGGTGCCTTTTTTCGCTTCGTGTTCTTTGGCTGTTTCGTCGGGGAAGGTTTTGCCTGACGCGGTTTCAGGCTGGGTGGATCTTTCGAGACCGAGCCGGTGTCGTCAGGAACTTCGTAAACCTTCTGAAGTCGAGCCAGTTCAGCCTTCAGCTCTTCGACCACGCCGGCGTAGGCGGGATCGTCATAGCGGCTGGTCATTTCCCGCGGGTCCTTCTTCAGGTCGTAGAGCTCCCATTCGTCGAGATTGTAGAAGTGGATGAGCTTGTGCTGTGGAGTCCTGACTCCGTTATGACGCCGTACCATGTGCGCAGCCCGTCGATCTTCGTAGAACTCGTAATAGTGATAGTAAAGACTTTGCCGCCAGGTCTTCGGAGTTGAACCGTCGAACAGCGGCTTCAGGCTGACGCCCTGCATGTCGGATGGAATTTTGACACCAGCGATGTCCAGGAATGTCTCCCCGAAGTCGAGATTCGAAGTCAGTTCCTGACAGCGTGAACCAGGCTTGATGACGCCCGGCCAGCGGACCAGAAACGGCATGCGGTACGATTCTTCATACATGAAACGTTTATCGAACCAGCCGTGATCCCCCAGGTAGAAGCCCTGGTCGGACGAGTACATCACAACGGTGTTTTCTGCGAGACCGGTTTCATCGAGGTACTCGAGCATGCGACCGACGTTGTCATCGACCGACGCGACGCACCTCAGGTAGTCCTTGATGTATCGCTGATACTTCCAACTGATGAGGTCTTTTCCCTGAAGATTTGCTTTGCGGAACTCTTCATTCTTTGGTTCGTAAGCAGCATCCCAGACTGCCCTCTGCTCGGGAGTCAGATTGCCGGGTGGAGTCAGCTTCAGATCGGACGCGGTCATCGTTCTGGCAATGCTCATGTCCTGCTCGTGAGCGGCGCGACCTCGCCCTTCGTAAGTGTCGAACAGATTGTCAGGTTCGGGAATCGTGACGTCATCGTACATCGTCAAGTGCTTCGGGCTGGGCTGCCAGTTTCGGTGCGGAGCCTTCTGCTGAAACATCAGCATGAACGGTTTGTCGCCATCGCGTTTTTCTTTTAACCAGTCGAGAGCGAGATCAGTGATGATGTCCGTCGTGTAGCCGACGTGATTGACCTTCTCGCCATTCCTGATCATCGGCGGGTTGTAGTACGGCCCCTGCCCTTGAAGAATTTCCCAATAGTCGAACCCCTGCGGATCGCTGATCCCCCCGTGGCCAAGATGCCACTTACCGACAATCGCCGTCTGGTAACCAGCCTTCTGAAGCAATTTCGGAAACAGCTGCTGGCCACAGTCGAACCTGTTTCCGTTCTGCCGGAAACCGTTCAAGTGGCTGTGCTTGCCGGTCAGGATGACGGCACGACTCGGCCCGCAGATTGAATTCGTGCAGAACGTATTTTCGAAGAGCATGCCTTCATTGGCGATACGATCCAGATTGGGCGTCCGGTTGATCTTCGAGCCGTAGCAACTCATCGAATGAGTCGCGTGGTCGTCAGTAAAGATGAAGATGATGTTCGGTCGTTGTCGAGCCTCCGACCTCTGAGCAGCTGAACAATCACTGACCAGGTGGCAGAAAACCGACAGGGCAATGCAGCCAGTAAGAATGCCAGAATGTGATTTCATCAATTGTTTGCCTCCAGAAAAAATGAGTTTCCATTAAGCCGATCGAATTCGACGTACCTGAGTTTGCAGAGCCAGCAGGCGAATGCAACAGTCGGATGCAGCGGTGCCTGGTCGTTTGGCAAATCGAGGAGAGGACTGGCAAACGTCGCATTGATGGATCAAGAGTTCGCCATGTCATGGACGACGACCGACAGATCGCGATTAATCTAGTCGACTTCGACTGAGACCGGCACCGTAACGTTCTGACTGGGTGGCACCATGAATGAGATTACTCACTGAATTTCGGGAACCTTGCTCGGCGAGCAGCGTCTCTGTTGCCAGATTGGCAGACCTGAGTTGAGCAAAAAGCTGCAGGTTTTTCGCAACATCGTATCTCACTTTGCGATAGACGTTGCGGACTCGTGTTTAAGATCGACTGGCACGATCGTTGCTACATTCAAAGGGAACGAGGAAGAGCTTGCCAAAGGTGGTAACTCGCAACCTTGAACCTGAGAGGAGTCGACAATGGAAGCCAATAAGGTAAACAGGATCGCCCGGCGAATGACCGCAGCAGAAGGGTATCTCGAATTGGGACTACCGGCGGACGCCTTGGCTGAATTGCAGAATATTGAAAATCCTGCCCCTTTTGAGGGGGCCTACATGTGGTTACTTGGAGAGTCATTACGGAATCAGGGGTTGTACGACGAAGCAATTGCACCGTTGCGGCGAGCGGCGCAGACACTACCGTCGGAAACTGGCCAGCAAGCATGGGAGGCGTTGAACGACTGTCTCGAAAAATCTGGCCGTTCGGCTATAGCCGGCGACATGACTCAGACGATGGAGTATCTGGAACAAAGGAGCGATACTGATACTCCTCAACGGCCTCAGATGGAACCACCTTCGAATGTCCGAATCGACATTCCACATTTCGGCAACTTACAGATCAAATTTGACCTTAACGACGGATTGACGATCCAACTGACCCGCCCTGAACCGGAATAAGTTTCTCAGACAGGCTGCCGGAGGTATTTCCAGAAGGTACGGTCTTATCAGCAAAACAAATGAAGCTTTGGATCGGCTCTTCGGAGCTGGTCCGGGTCCCGCGTGATCTGGCCCGACACGCGGGGCTTTTTTATGCACCGAGCGTTTCCAGAAACTCGCTTTGTCACCAACAACTCGCCCTGTTAAAAACGCAGTTCGATGCCATTGATCCAGGAGTGGATTTCCTGGTGGCCGATCTCGAAGAAATCGTAACCGGTGAAAACTCCCCAGCCGTTGTGCGAAATGCCAATCGTCGTGCGACCGTGAAACAGTCCTGCATCGCCGACTCGCCCCCAGTCGAGTAGCGCAGACACGACAATCGGGTCAGCAGGAAACCAGTCGGCCCCATAAGTGAAGTTGATGCCTTCGTCGGCCTCGTCGTTATAGACCAGCCAGTTCGCGCCCAGACCGGCCCGAAACTGCCACTTCTCACTTTGAGCAAACCGGTAAGTCACATTGAAGTCGCCCGTCCACAACTCATCGTGTCCGGTTCCAATGTCTTCATTCCGGTAGAAAAATTCGGTGTCGATTCCGAACCGCGAGGAATGTTCCATCAGCAATCGACCGTTGGCGTGAAAGATGTTGTCAAAGTTGTCGCCATATTGCCCCTGCAGAACGATCAACGAATCGTGAGCGCCTTGCGGCGACTTATCGAGTAAAAGACTGCCTTCTGCATTGTCATAAGGATGCTCAGGAAAGTAGCCACGGAATGACAGATCGTCATCCAAAGCCTCGTGCGGTCCCCAGAAAGGCGACGTTACTCCCACGAGCACTCCAGCAGCGAGAAAATTTGCGATAGCGTTGTCATTATGGTCATCGTCTTCGCAGTAGTCCGAGTGGTGGACTTGGCGGTCTCGTGATTTTTTCTCGCGTTCGGACGACGATGCATTATCTGCCGGAACGCCGCCCGAGCCAGTGGAAGGCTGTCTGACTTCCGAACTGATCCTGTCAAATGTCTCAGCCAGAGCCGACCGCATCAGGCTTGGCGAGGCGACCGCAAAAACAACGACCAGCAAAACGAACACCGATCGGCCTGAGATGTGAGGATCCGGCATGCTTTGTCTCAGTGTAGCGGTGCAGCGAGAAGTGGTGGTCGGCGACAGAATCGTCGACCAATGGCGAGTCGGACGCGCGAAAGTTACGAAGAGAACAGCCGTCCGGTCAATGTGGTTTGCGAGACGGTAATCAACGTGTTTGCAGCCGAACCTTGAATTCCCCTGCTGACCCGCGTTTCACGATTTTGCATCGGCTCAGCCTGAACCACGAACGCCAGACCTGCATCGACGCTCGCCGCGACTTCCGCCTGACCGATTTCCACGGTCGAACCGTCAGTGACATCCTTGAGTAGTCGTCGCAAGCTGCTTGGTGGGCGATGTCTTCCACAGGAGCGAACTGAGGACATGTAAACAGGTTTCGACTCCAAACTCTGTTTTCTCTGCTGTCTCCTGTTCAGAAAGTACTTCTCTTATCAGAATCCGATCCTTGATCGAGTCGAAGATTTGACGGTGCAATTTCAGGGAAGATTCTGTGGAAGATTTACTGCATTCTGAAGACCTGCCAAGGCTTGAGAACGGGACGCTGCTGCTTTCTTTTTCAGGCTGGATGGACGGAGGCGATGCGTCGACGGGGACGGTCAGTCGGTTGATCAGGCTCCTTGATGCCGAACCGGTGGCCGAAATTGATATCGAGCCATTCTACATTTTCAATCTGCCCGGATCGATGGAACACACGGCGCAGTTTCGCCCGCACATCGATATCGAAGACGGACTCGTTAAGTCAGTCGACATGCCGACGAACGAGTTCTACTTTGCCAAGTCCGCCAATCTGCTCCTCTTCAAAGGCAAAGAGCCGAACTTGAAGTGGCGGACATTCGGCGAGTGCATTTTCGAAGTCGCCAGGCAGTGTCAGGTTTCAAGGCTGATGTTTGTCGGCTCTTTTGGCGGCATGGTCCCGCACACTCGCGAGCCGAGAATGTACGTCACCTGTTCCGACGAGACGCTGCACGACGAGGTGGCTCCGTTTGGCATGCGGCGAACCGGCTACGAAGGCCCCGGCTCGTTCATGACATACCTTATGTCGAAGGCTCCCGAGCAGGGTCTGGAGATGGTGTCACTCGTGGCTGAAATTCCGGGCTACCTTCAGGGAACTAATCCGTTCTGCATCGAGGCCATCACTCGTCGTCTGTCGGCACTCCTGAAACTGTCGCCAAACATGGACGAGCTTCGCACTGCCAGCAACGAATGGGAGCAGGAAATCTCATCCATCATTGGGGAAAATGATGAGATGGCTCGCAAAATTCTCGAACTGGAAGATGACTACGACCGCGACCTTCTTGAGCAGAATGAAGACAAGTGACGCACTGCCAGTCGAACAGACGACCGGCAGTGCTGAATCACACCAGCCTGTCGCGTTAACTGACTGGGGCGCCGGGATCCGTATTTGTGAAATCGCGGGCGTTCGTATCTCTGGTCAGGCTGAAGACACCTTGACGGACCATGCGGAGCATCACGATGTCGAGCATCAACGTGGAATTTGGCTGAAGATAAGCGGCAATCGTTTTCGCATCACTGCCGATCAGTCCGCGCAGATAATGGACAAAGAAATCGTCGGCACGTTTGGCGTTGGGAGCCGGTTCGGGACGTGGAAGGACGGCGACGCCCAGGTTGGCTGTCGACGCGATGAGTTCGTGATTCAAATAAAATGTGAGAGTGTTCCTGCGAATCTGATTACGCTGCCGATCGATCAGGAATCCGCTCGGTAAGAGGTTGGGATTGGGGACTCGATAGGCAGCCTTTGCCGCGTCCCTGTCCCAACTGGTGAGCAGGAAATCGAAGTCATCCAGCGAATGCCCAGCCTCGTCAGTAATCCGAACGATCATCTGCGTCGTGGCTGGATGAGTGAAGACTCGATCCGAAAAAAAGAATCGATCTTCGATCTCGGTGTGCTCGTCTTCCTGCGTCTTCTTCGTCAGGGTCGCGAAGTCTTTGACGACTTTTGCATAATCATCCGCATCGTCAACGGTCAGACATTTCAGAATGGCCGAAACCGTCGGATGATCTCCGGTCATTTTTACACTGCGAAGAATGCCCTTCGTTGCTCCGGAATGAGACTGTCCAGGCAGCACCGCCAATGCAGTCTTCGGAGCGACCCTTCTTATGGCCTGACGAAATTTCGTGGCTCGCCAGTTGCCTTTGTCAGCCTCGTCCTGATCGATCTCCTGGACGCATTTGACGTACGTTGCATTCAGGTTTGCAGCGGCGACTCGCACCACACCGTCCGACCCGGTTTCGCCGGTGTAGCTGTTGACGTGATCGTAGAGGGACCGGTCAATCTGTTGCCCCGTCAGCACAAACTGATGGACATCGCCTTGAGCGGACCATTTGGGCGTCTGACGAATCCAGCTTTCGTTGAGCTGCCATGATTCGTCACTGCCGAGTTCCAGCCAGTCGAGTACTCCCTGACCAGGTTCAACTCCTTCAGCCCAGCTCTTTAATCGGCTCACTTTGCTCTTCCCCAGCTGCGCCAATGCACTGCCAAAATTGGCAGGTGCCAGCATGATGAGGTGGCTCATCGGGCACGACCGTTTCTGCTTTACGTAGAAACGAAACAACCACTCGCGTGCCACTGGGCCGCCCGTCGAATGAGTGATCACGACCATTCGGCGACCATCTGTCAGAGCCGTCTGAATAGCAGGCTCGTTGGAAAAGGCTGCTTCCATACCACGAGCGATGTCTTCGACACGGACTTCATCCCGAAAACTGATGTACTTGCTCAGGTAGACGTTTTCGACGTCGATATCGATACCTGCCGCAGCGGCTTCGACTTTGAGTCGATCGGGCAGCCGTCCATAAGTATTCGTGTGTCTGACAGACCAACCGTGGACAAAGACAACGAGTTTTGAGTCAGCCATGTTCATGCTCCCGGTCGTTGAGTCGGTTCAGTTTCGACCAGCCAACATAGTCAGGCGAATATCTGATGAACAAGGTCACGGAAAAACTTTGCGATACGCCCGCGTGACGGATGTGGAAGCCTGGCTGGATTACTCGCCGAAAGAGTGACGTCTCCAGACGGATTAATGTCGGTGGAGATTCAGGAATCTGAAAGATCGCCCCTAATAGATTGTTGAGTTGATCCGTTGCACGGTAACGGGGCGTCCGTAACTCCTTGTGAAGATTCGAAAGCTGTCACCCTTCCGTTGCCAGGATCGCGTACGGGCTCTGAATGTTCTGACAGATTTCTCACAAAGGTTTTACAGCCGACTGACACGTTCAATCGGGATGACTCTTAACATGCCGAGGCAGTTGCTCAGTCGTTGAACGCACCACTGCCCCACTTCCTGCACCAACATTCGGGAGACATCGAATGAGTCGCCTTTGCAAGCTGACGACCGTTGCCCTGGCGGGTTGCCTGCTGCTTTCATCCGTCGCCGATCTGCAGGCTCAGTCTGATGCAGAAACGGCTTTAAAGGACGCTCGTGACGCCTACCAGGCTGAGCGATTCGATGCAGCCCGCAATCTCGCCTCACAAGCGTCGCAGACTGACCAGAAAAATCCCGACGTCTGGCTGCTGCTGGGGAAAGCTCAGTTTCAACTCGGCGAGCTGGATCAGGCGCTGACTTCCTGGCGAACGCTGTTGAAACTGGCTCCGAATCATGAGTACGCAAAACGGATGGTCGCATCACTGGAAGGTCGAATCTCCAGCATCGATAACAGAATCCGGCTGGCGGCGGCCCTGACTGCTCAGGGGCAGACGAAGCCCGCGCGGACCGAACTGGCGACACTCCGAACTGGATCGCCACTGACCGGCGAGCAGCTCCAGAAAGTGCTGACATTGCAGGCCGAAGTCGAACTGCTTGATGGAAAAGGCTCCGAAGCTCTTACGGCTCTCAACGAGTTGAGCATTCGAAGCGCCGACGCAGCCATCACATTACCAGTTCGCATTCTGAAAGCCAGAGCCCAGCTCCTCGTCGGTGGGGAATCAACGAGTGCGGGCCTGGCAGAACTGCAGAAGATTGCCGGCGAAGCGAAAGGTGCTCCGGATGGATCGATCGCCGAACTGGAACTTCTGCTTTACCGACTTGAACATGGATCCGACGTTGTCGCCGACGTGGCGGCATGGATTGAAAAGAACGGTTCACTGGGCGCCGCAAGTCGAGCACGATTGGCACTTCGAGACAGCGTCACTCGATTTCTGGCGACGTCTCGCCCACCCATTGGCTCGCGACCGGATGCCGAACTTAATGAGAATGACAAGTCGGCTCTGGCCGCTGCCGCGTTCGCTTTGAAAGCGTTTGTCGATCCAGATGATCAACTCACGTTAGCCAAAACTCTGATCGAACATTTCGAAAAGAAGTATCTGGCAATTCGAGGCTTTTCGGCCGCGCAGACCGGACTGAAGCTGATCCGCGAGCTGCCGTTGCCGGAAGCTGCCGACGTTTTACTGGCCGCTTCACAAAAACGAGTCGACGAGGCGGAAGCTCACGCTGAATTCGACCAGATCAACCGCAACATGGGCGAAGCAATTGTCAGCCCCGACGCTCTGGCAAAGTGGATCAAGGAAAACATCGGGCATCCCAAAGAGCTGGACGCTCGCCGGGCATTGATTTTTGGCTATGTGAATGTCACTCGTCGTGCAGGTTTTCCCGACGAAGACGACGAACTGAGCACAGCAGACCTGAAGGCTCTTGCTGCGGCGACCGAGTTAGCTCCAAAACTTAAGGGATCAGCGGATGTCACCAAACTCGTTCACGATCTGGGAAATCATTTTAAGAATCACTACTTCGAACGCGGCGCCAAGGCCGCCGGCATCGACGGGCTGCAACGTCTGGTCTTACTCGAACTGCCGGTCAACCGAGCAAACCTGATGACCACTGTGCTCGACCTTCAGCGTCAACTGGCACTGTCGGATCTGAAAGTCGCCGTCGCGGCGGGGCTTATCCAGAAAGAAACCGCCCCGATGCCGGCCTCACTGAAGGCTGCTTCCGACACAGCCGATCTGATCAACAAAGAATATCCCGCTTCGCCAGCCTGGTTCATCCAGGCGGAACTGGCGAATCACATCCTTGACCAGACGAAGTCCGTGCCGTGGCCATCGAAAATCAGAACGTACAAAGCGTCGCACGGCTGGGCACTGAGTCTGGCTTCTCGCGTCCTGGCGGCGAATGCGGACGCAAAGTCGGTCGCGCGGGCTCACGAAGCGGTCGATCGAGTGCTCGCCGAGTTGTCAGCGATCACTCAACCGGATGCGAAACGGCTGGCTGCGTTGGCTCAGGAAATGCTGCTGCTGGAAATTGCTCCGGACTCGGATATCCGCGCAGATGAATTATTGAAACACGTTGACCTGCTGATCGCTGATGCCGCCCGGACTTTCGATGACAATGTGAAGTCCGGTGAAGATCTGAAAAACTCCAAGCTGTCGGAAACGCAAGCGACGATTCTCAAGGAGCTGACTGAAGCGGCGAAGTTGCGACCGTCATTAGCCGGCGTGTCTCTTCAGAAGCTGACGGCACATCTTCAGAAATGGTCTGCTACCGGCCACGATGGGGTCGTTGAAACGGCGTTTGAGACGTTCGCCGCCGATCTGCCACCAGCGACTCAGCGTCAGGCCAGACTCGCGCTGGCCCGGCTGTGGTTCAACCAGGTTCTCAGGTCTCACACGCAAACCAGTTCGAATGGTTTTCAGGTGACCAGAGCGCTCGACGCTCGCTCGAAGCAGGCTCTGGAAGAGTGTTATCGGCTGGCCGGAAGTCTGGGAGCGGGCGATCCGTTGCTGGCCGACGTTCGGACTTTGCGAATTCAGATCATCGATCACTACCTCGCCCTGAAGTATGAAGACGTGGCCGAGGCCGCGATCAAAGTCCAAGCCGAACCGGCAATCGCCGATCTTGACGAAGAAGCCGAACTGGAACTCGCCGCTCTGAAACGACAGATCGCCGAGCGGCAACTGGCTCAGCAGCTTCAGACGCACGACGGGAAAAAGCAGATCGTGCTGACTCCGGCGTTCAACGAAGCCATCGCCGCTTTGAAGAAGTTCATTACCGACCACCCGACGAGCAAGCGAGCTTCCACGGCGGCTGACGGAATCTTCGTCATCGGGAAACGGTTCGAGCAGCAGCAGGCGTCGCTGATCGCGGCGCAGATTTATCAGGACTTCGAACAGTTCGCTTTGAAAGTCGATTCACTCAAGCAGGCATTGCCTGGCAGGTCGACGTATCCCGAACGGGCGGCGATGGCTCGCGCGACGGCATTGCACACTCGGGCGTCCACGTCATTTCAGGAATCGAATGATGCCCAACCAGACGATGCTCCACCGCCAGTGGCGTTGAGCGACGAATTCAAATCGGCTCAGGCGGCGTGGCAGAAAGTGATTGCCGATTATCAGCAGCGACCGGTCGCTCAAATGGCCATCGGCAGAATCATGGCCATCGCGCAGGAGTATGCGGCGGCGGATGCGTGGGACGTGGCCGATTCAACGTACGCCGCGCTGCTCGCTTTGAAGTTGCCACTGCAATCCCCCGAGCGGCTGGAAATCGCGCAGGCAATCTGCCAGCTCGGCAAGGTTCTTCCCGATCATGCACGCACCGTATTGACGGCGCTGGCAATCGTGGAAGCATCGACCGGTGACGGTAAAAAGTACGACGACCAATTGAGAATCACGGGGCTGCTGGAGGCAGTTGCTTCAATCGATCGCTCCATTGAGACATTAAACGCTTCAGAAATCAACTCGCCACAACCGCCGGCAACAGCAGATCCGGCGAGTGGCCCGCGGATACCGGCTCCGGGGAATAATGAATCAGTTGCTCAGCGGAAAGCTGAAGCAAAACCTGCCGAGCGTCCAGCAGGTAATTCATCGGAAGATTATTCAAAGCTGACTTTGGATGCAGTTGGCCGGGCTGGCGGAATCGGTGGTGGATTCGGAACCAGTCGCGAAACCGCCGATTTCGGCAATCGTTTTCGACAGGAATCCGACGCTCGGCTGCTGGCCGCCGTGCGGACGCAGCTGGATCGTCAGGCTCAGCAGGTTGCAATGCTGCGTGACAAGGCTCTGTTTGCTCGCACAAAGACCAGATCAGCAATGCCGAATCAGGCTGGTGCCGCTCAGGAGCCCGGTGAAGGAGGCGCGGAAATTGAATTGCTCTCTGCCGCGGAACTGGATCGTCAGCAAGAGGTGCTCGACGCCGTCTACGAAGCGTTGCAGACGATCCGCAGGAAGTACGCGGACTCAAAGACCGCTGATCAGGCTCGCGACGAAGTTTTCGTCATCGTGAATCACTGGCGGGAAATCTCCGAATGGGACCGCGCCGCAAAACTGGCTCGCAGATTTCTGACCGACAATCCGACCGACATCGACCTTCCGAAAATTCGCCAGGATGCCGCTCGCGACTGGCTGGCGTGGGCGTCGGTCGGTGTGCGTGATCTAAAACTCGATCGCGAAGAACTGCTCACGGAGATCTCAAGCCGCTTCGAAACGGCACGGGAAGAACTGCAGGAAATTATCGTCGCCTTTCCGGACGAAACGGCAGTGCGGCAGCAGGCTCAGTGGGACATCGCAACCAGCTTTCTCACGCAGGCCAGAGTTGTCGCGGCCTCCAGTCCGACGCTCGCCCGCGGTCAGTTTGTTCGAGCAGCCACGGAACTTCTGCGAGTTTCGGAGCTCTTTCACGACCATCCGCAGATCGGCACGATTCCGAATATGCTGTGGGGAATCAGCGAAGAACTCGCCGACCACAGTTACAACGACGAAGCGATCAGCGTCTGGAACGAAATTCAGATTCACTACCCAACCCACAGCCTCGCCGATCAGTCGGCATTGAGAATTGCTCAGACGTGGCAACGACTCGGGCAGCCGTTGCGAGCGGCGGAAGCGTTCCTGGAACTCAACTTCGCTCGCGGCGGCAACGACGCCGATGTTCAGAACACGATCTATCAGATCGCTGTCACGCTGAAAAATGAGAAGCGGTGGATCGAGTCGCTGCATGTTCTGCAGACTTTCGTCGACAGCTTCCCGGCACACGCCAACGCTGGTCAGTCGCTGACGATGATCGGACAGATTCACCAGGCCAACGAAGTCTGGGAAGACGCCATCGCCGCTTACCGTCGCGTCATTGATGAATTCCCAACTGGAACGTGGACGACGGAAGCTCGCTGGTCGATCGCCGAATGCACGATCAACCTGAGTCTCTGGCCGGAAGCCATGGGAGCGTACGCCGAATTCCAGCAGGCTTATCCGAAGGACACTCGCATCGTCGAAGCGGCTCGCCGGATCGAAGTCCTGAAGACGCTCGATCGCTTCCAGGATGTGATCGACGAGCCTGGTCAACGCAAAGCCTTCGATGCTCAGTATCAGATGGCGGCGATCGTTCGAACGCAATTGGCAAATCCGGTGAAAGCGAACATCGAATACCGCAAGGTCGCGAAGAACTGGCCGAAAAGTCATCTCGCTGACGACGCCTTGTTCGAGATCGGCGAAATCTATCTGGAACTCGGCGAGACTGAACTGGCTCGCGCAGCGCTGCTCGAAGCGGCCAACAGTTATCCGGAAAGTCCGCTGGCTGATGACGCGTTACTGATGGTCGGCATGAGCTATGTCAGCGAAGCGGATCGCCTGACGGCTGTCGACCGAGGCAAGTCTCAGGAAATAGCCAAGGACATCGCCCAGCGGCAGGCCTATCACATCGCTCAGGACAACCTTCGTCGACAGGTGCTGCGAAATAACGACCAGATCACAGCTCTGAAGAAGCAGGGAAAGCAGGAAGAAGCCGCCAGCAAGGAAGCATACTTTGCCGGACAGACCTTGCAGTTCAGTGCGGCGAATACTCTGAATGCTTCGAACTGGGCGATGCAGCAGGAAGAGGTACTTTCGGCGGCTCAACTGGCAGACCGTCAGGACAAGATCAACGCTGCGTTGCGAAAAGCGGTCGCCAGCTTCCGACAGGCGGCAAGTGTTCCGGCTGCTGACACGGCAGACGACGCGTTGCTTCAGATGGCTCAGATTTACGACAAACGATTGAAGGACTCGGCAGCGGCCATGTCGACGTGGGAAGAAATCGTCCGACAGTACAGCGGCACGGCTGTCGCTGAAGACGCAAGCTGGAACATGGCTCAGTACCTGGAAGATCAGGCGGAACACGCGAAGGCCATCGTCGCCTATCAGGCATTCTTCCGGAATTATCGACGGAGTGAACGAGCCGGTCAGGCTCAGGCAGCAATCGCCGAAAACTACGAACACCTCGGCGAATGGGTCCAGGCGATGGATGCCTACACCAATTACGTCAACAACTTCCCGGAAGGGCCATTGCTGAAAAAAGCCAAAGACCAGATCAACTGGATCAAGACCTACCGATTGTAAACCACATTCGCTTCTTCGCTTTTGGACAAATCAACCGCACAACGGCCCGTGGAGAACGAACATGACTTTTCGAATCACAACTTTCACGCTTCTGATTTCGGGTTTCACACTTGCAGCCCTCGCCGGAGAAGAACTCATTCCCGACGAAACGAAGAAGAAGCCTGACTCGACCGCAACGCTGACGCTCGACGCGCAAACTCACTTCGACAATGGCCGCGATGCCCTGTTTCGAGGCAAATACGAAGACGCCATCACGTCGCTGAAGGCGGCGGTCGAAGCTGACGGAAAACAGACGTCGTACCGACTCTACCTCGCAAAAGCCTATCGTTACGCGAAGAAGCCCGAGCAAAGCGAAACACTGCTGGCCGCGATCCTCAAAGAAGCACCGGACCATGTCGAAGCCGGGCAGCTGCTGGCTGAAGTTTACTACTCGCGTGAAAAGTGGAAAGACGTCACCAGCACACTGGAGCCGTTGCTCAAGTACCGGCACGATTTCCCAACGTACCACATGCTGGCCGAAGCGGCATACAACCTGAGCGACTACGAGAACTCACGAAAGTACTACCGCGAAGCCATCAAGCTGAATCCGGACAGCGGCCCGGACCACTACCAGCTCGGAAACATTTATCTGGTCGAGAACCGTTTCGCTCTGGCCGCCCGGTCTTACGAAACCGCGTTGAACCTGGGCCTCGACAGCGTCGTCCTGCACTACAAACTGGCGTCGGCCTACTTCAACCTGCGGAACTACTTCGGGCACATTTCTGAGGCGACGACCAAAGCCGGCAAGGCTGGCACGATCAGTGGCGACTTCTATCTCATCGAAGCCGTGCCTGGCAAAAAGGACGTTTTTCGAGTGGCTCCTCAGCGTTCAGCGGTCTTCCACATCGAGCGGGCCATCGAAGGCGGCCTCGGCGAGCGGGCCGACACTCAGATGCTCCTCGCAAATATCTACCTGAACGCTCGCCGGTACGACCGAGCCTACGAAATGTACGAATCACTCGGCGACGTGGTGCCGGAAGAAGATCTGGCTCTGTACGCGTTCTACTTTGCTCAAAGTGCCTTCGGAGTTCGCAAGTACGATGCTTACCTGGAGCAACTCCAAACAGCCGTGCAGCTCGACCCGGAAGCCTACCGGTCGGCTCTGGTCGACGGGTATCTGCAAGTCGCCGATCGTTATAACCAGGCCGGACAACTCACCCGGTACATCGATCACCTGGCACTGGCCGTCAACGAAAGCCCGCAAACTACCTCGCTGCACTTGAAACTGGGTAACGCATACGAAGACGTTCGCCGGTATAAAGACGCCGTCCAGCAGTGGCGACTGGTCCTCGATCTGGAACCGGATCATCCGGAACGAACGCGACTTTTAAATCTGATCCGAAACCACAGTTGACGGTCTGTTGAGAATCAGCAGATGGAAATACGCTTCGAGCACTTCTGGCCGAGGTGAAGTCTCGTTGGCAGGGAATTCTCATTACAGCAAAGTCTCATCACAGAGTTGAACAGCCTGTCGGAAGTCGCCACTGTGAGCCTTGTCGTGCCGGGACGGCCTGCGGCTCGCCCCAGCCTGTGATGATCGCTCAAAAGATCGCGCCAACAGACAATAACTGAAGGATCAGTCATGAGACTTTTCGCCGGAACGGAATTTGACCGACCTCCCACCTGCGAACACTGCGGCGAATTAGAGGAAGTCTGCACGTGCCCGCCCGAGACGGATCCGAAACTCGATCCCGGCAAACAGACCGCTCGTCTGGCGGTCGAGAAGAGGAAGAAGGGGAAAACTGTCACCGTCGTCCGAGGCCTGCCGACTGAGGGCAACGATCTGCCCGAACTGCTCACCAGACTGAAGTCAGCCTGCGGCGCTGGCGGCACACTCAAAGACGAGGAACTCGAAATCCAGGGCAACAATCTGGACCGCGTCCGCACCGAACTGACAAAACTCGGCTACCGCACCAAAGGCTGAGAAACTCACACCGGGCAGTTCTTGCCGCCTTCCGCAGCCCGCTTTCGGCAAGCTCAACCGTCGTGCAGAAATAAAGAATTAGTCCCTAAGCGGCCGATACTCGCACGATTTTTGAGCGTGAATTCAGTCGCGGCGGCTGTTCAGTTTGGCGAGGAGTCGCAGAATTTCGATGTAGAGCCAGACGAGTGTCACCAGCAGGCCAAAGGCGCCGTACCACTCCATGTATTTGGGAGCTCCGTGCGCAGCTCCCTGCTCGATGAAGTCAAAATCGAGCACCAGGTTCAGGGCCGCAATCACCACGACGAATAGACTGAAACCGATGCCGATCATCCCTGCCTCGTGGATATAGGGAATGCCCGCCCCGAAAAAACTCATGACAAAGCCGACAAAGTACAGCAGACAGATTCCGCTCGTCGCCGCGAAGATTCCCAGCTTGAAATTCTCGGACGCGCGAATGATTCCCGTCCGATAGGCAAACAACAAACCGAACAAAGTGCCGAAGGTCAGGCAAACGGCCTGGAACGCGATGCCCGGATAACGCATCTCGAAGAAGGCCGACAGACCTCCCAGAAACAGCCCCTCGGCAGTCGCGTAAACCGGAGTGGTGATGGGCGACCATTCTTTCTTGAAGACCGTGATGATCGCCGTGATCAGGCCGGCGATTGCGCCCCCCATCATCAATGGCTGCACGATCGGGTTCTGCTGGACAAACTGATTCCAGGTGACCGAGGCCGCCGCCACGACGACCGCCAGCAGCAATGCCGTTTTGGTTGCCGTTCCCTGAATCGTCATCGCGGCAGAAGGTTCGTAGGCGGCAAAGCCTTCGAATGACTTCGAATTCAGAGCGGGATTTCCTGATCGCATGGTTCTCTCCAGAAATCGCCAACGCGCCCTGAGAACGGCATCGGTCGATGGGGATTTGCGTCAGCCGAAAAAGTGAGCCGGGCGCGCGGACGCAGGTCGCGAGCCGCAGTCTACTCGCCGAACCAGCGTTTCACGATGTCCTGATCCAGCTCGCGCAACGCTTTCAGTGAAATCGTTCGCTCCTGCCCGGACGATTCGACGAGCGTCACTTTTCCGTCGGAATACGACTTCAACGTCGCCTCCAGTTTGCGAGTGGACCGACCAAGCTTCCATTCCCGCCGTTCAGGCTCGCCGAATTCGTCACCGATCTTCCACTGGCGACGGATCATTTCGTAGCCGACCGGGTCGTACTCTTTGAGTTCCAGACGGTGGTAAGGCTGATAATTGCACCTCGCAAAGAACATACACGAAGTTTCGGCAAAGTATTCCAACTGGTTCTGAGTCGCGTACGCCGCAGTAAAGACACCGCCTTTGTCATTCTTCACGTTGCGATACAGATTCTGAGTCATGGCGTTGTCGTAAGCCGCCAGAATGTGCGGCTCCTTCTCCGGCCATTGCTCAAGCTGGTAGGCGTGCGCGAGTTCGTGCAGCACCGCCTTAAATGCCCAAAGGTCAGACAACGCGACGTAATTATTCGCGTCGTAAACCACAACGACGCTGTTCCACCGCTCGTCGCGTTTGGCGTCAAACTTCGGCGAGCCCGGTCGGAAGTACGCAAGGCCATTGTCTCTTCCGCCAGCAGTCGCCTTCGGCCCGTACATCATCCAGAACTGCTGCTTCGCGACGAACTGATGGGAATGAGGCGGCAGGATTTCCAGCGCCAGATCTATGTTCTTCTTGAGCCGAACCAGCGATCTGCGAGCCAGCGCCGGATCCTCTTTCAGAAGCTGAGCCTCGACGACAAACGTTCGGTCGTCGATCGTGACATCTTCATACTGCCGTGGCGGGTTCCGAAAATCCGGCTTCTCCGCCTTGTTGTCCCTCGGCGCTTCCTGAGCCAGCACGACTGACGCATGAACCAGCAGTAATGCCAGTAATCGCGAAACAAACAGGCATCGCATCAGCGTCTCCCCTCAACAATCGCAATTCCCATCAGCCTACAGCTTCCAGCCGTTGGGGAGGATGGCGTCTTTCGGAATGCAGATGATGCCGTCTCGGATATAGACGCCATTGATATCGCAGTTGGATTCCAGGCCGTCGCGCATCACGATCTGGCAGTTTTTCCCGATGCGGGCATTCTTGTCGACGATCGCCCCGTCGATCACCGTACCGGCTCCGATGCCGACCGGAGGCAGATCGCCGGATTCGTCAGTACGGTCGCAATCGCTTTCGTAGAAGTCGGCTCCCATGACGATCGTATTTTTGACCGAAGCCCCCTGCCCCACATGACAGCGCAGGCCAACGATGCTGTTTTCAATCGTGACTTTGTCTTCGATGAATGCGCCGTTGGTGACCAGCGCCTTCTTCACGCTCGCATCGAGAATCCGAGCCGGTGCCAGCGATCGGGCTCGTGTAAAGATGGGATTGGCTTCGTCGATCAGATTAAACGGCGGATTCGCTGAGGCCAGAGCCAGGTTAGCATCGTAAAACGACCGGATGGTTCCGATGTCTTCCCAGTACCCGTCGAACAGGTGAACGTGGACCCGGCGGACGCGAATCGACATCGGAAAAATCTCTTTGCCGAAGTCGGTATACGTGGATTTTTCAAGCAGATCGACGAGCACATCCCGTTTAAACAGATAGATGCCCATGCTGGCCAGCATGCTGCGACCGTTGCTCGGAATTCCCTGAGCGTCGATCCAGGCAGGATCCATCCGGACGATGTCCATTTCAGACTTTTCCTGTGGCTTTTCCAGAAAGCCATGAACCCGGCCTTTCTCATCAATCCGCATCACGCCGAAGCCTTTGGCGTCTTCGTCGCTGACAGGCAGCGACGCGATGGTGGCATCGGCGTTTGATTCCAGATGAGTCTTCATCATCGCCTGAAAATCCATCCGGTATAGCTGATCCCCCGAAAGCACAAGAACGTGCTCGATTTCCGGCTGCTGAATGTACCGCAACTGCTTGCGGACAGCGTCGGCGGTTCCCTGATACCAGGTTTCGCCCTCGTTGGTCTGCTGGGCGGCGAGGATTTCCACAAAGCCCTCGCCGAACCGGTCGAACCGATAGGTCTGCCGCATGTGCCGGTGCAGACTCACCGAATTAAACTGCGTCAGTACATAAATCTTGTTCATTCCGCAGTTCAGGCAATTTGAAATCGGAATGTCGATCAGTCGATAATTCCCGGCCAACGGTACAGCCGGCTTCGAGCGATGTTCGGTCAAAGGAAACAGACGAGTTCCTCGACCACCGCCGAGTACAAGACTGACAACATTGTTAGACATGGTGGAGCCGTTCCTGTTGATGTAAATCGTGGCGGGAAAGTTCTGAAAGGTGTCCACGATTGTACGACTGCTCCAGACGTCCGCAATCGACTGACAACTGCTACCTGAGCTGTTTCGAACAAAATTGGATTCACGTCAATCAACGCTTGCCCCGACCTCGCCAAACCTCTCACATTCTCTCATCACCCAACAATAGTCCTGTAGCGAAAGTTCGAACGATGCGTGAAATTCGAATCGCGACTGCTCAGTTCGAAAACCGGGACCACGATCCCGAGTTCAATCTCGGACGAATTCGCGACCTGACTCGCGAGGCCGTTGAGCAGGGTGCCGAGATCGTCAGCTTTCACGAAGGCTGCATTCCAGGCTACACATGGGTGCAACCGCTCTCTCATCCGCAGTTGGCAGACGTCGCCGAGCCCGTGCCCGACGGCCCATCCGTGCGAAAACTCACCAGAATCGCGCAAGAGTTTTCAACAGTCGTCATGGCCGGATTATTCGAAATCGAGCCGGACGGGCAAATCTACAACTGCTACGTCACCGTCGGGCCGGACGGATTCATCACGAAGTTCCGCAAGCTGCACCCGTTTGTGAATCCTCACCTGACGCCGGGCGAAGGCTACAATGTGATCGACCTGCTCGACTGCAGGGTTGGATTCCTCATTTGCTACGACAACAACCTGTGCGAGAACGTCCGCCTGACGACGATGCTCGGTGCGGAGATTATTTTCATGCCGCACGTCACCTGCGGACTGCCTTCTCCGATGCCTGGTCGAGGCAAGATCGACCGGCAACTCTGGGAGAACCGCCATCGCGATCCTGTGCGGCTGCGGCAGGAATTCAACGGGCCGAAAGGTCGCGAGTGGCTGATGAAATGGCTGCCGGCTCGCGCGTGGGAAAACGGAATCTACGCGGTCTTCAGCAATCCCGTCGGCTGGGACTACGACACGGTCAAGCCGGGCCTGTCGATGATCCTCGACCCGTTCGGCGAAGTGCTTGTTGAAACAAACTCGCTGGAAGATTCCGTCGTCGTCGGGCTGCTGACTCCGGACAAACTGAAGCTGTCTTCAGGGCACCGCTACATTAACGCCCGCCGGCCAGAGCTGTACGGCAAACTCGTCGAGCCTCAGGAATCAGTTACGCTGCCCGGCTGGACGATGGAGCACGAACAGCCAAACGGCAACGAAGAACGGTTGTGAAAAGCGAGTTTGAAGGAACGCTGATCTTCGCGAATAGACACTGATCCTCAACTTTTTACATAAGTAGTGAGCGAGCAGGCTGGGTCAAAACCAGCTTGTCCCATTGCTGGGACACGTCGCAGCCTACGGGCTTCAGCGGGATCTACAATCGGTCAGCGTTTGAATTTAAGAAGGTCCAGGACACTTCGAGACGGTGGCTTCGCCACGCTGGCGGAATCACTCGACACGTTGGCTGTTTTATCGCCGCGCGGATGTCGGCGTTCGGCAGAGCGACCGTCGGGCCAGCCGAAAGTGTTAAGCGACGCGACGTAGCTGGCAAATCGGTCGTTCGCCGTCAGCATGGTTTCGTCAAGTCGATTGCTGAGCGGCTCGGGATTCAACGTCGTCCGCAGGTCGGCGAGATAGTCGATCAGGATTTGGCGAACAGCCGGATCGCCGTGCAGGATGAAGTGGATCCACGCCCACGATTCCTCGTAGTCCGACTGCCCCATGTCAGCGACTTCTTCAAGACCTTCCAACCGGGTCATGCTCGGCTTCCAGCCGTTGGACATGGCCAGCGACAGCCGCTCAACCGCCTTCCGCTTGACCACCCCAGGCTCGTCCCCGGCCTCTTCAAAGTATTCGGCAATGCCCTCGTCCAGCCACAGCGGGACTGTCCGCAATGTTGAGTGCAGCAGCCCGTGTGTGAATTCGTGCCGCAGATCTTCCTGGACCGTGTCGCCCCAGGAAGTGTAAACGGCCAGTTCGTACGAGTTTCCGAAGAAGTACGCTCGCCGGTAGGGAAGCATCGGCCACGTCGATTTCAGATAGTCGTAATAGAGCTGTTCGTTCTCGAAGAGGTACACGACGACCGGCTGCTCGGACGGCGTCAGCTCCAGAACGCGAAGCACGTCGCCTCGCAACTTTTTCAGATCGGCAATCACTGCATGGTTGTAGTCGATGCGGAAATCACTGAGCAGAACAAGCTGGTCTGCCTGCACCGAATGCCGCCCCGGCAGACTGATCACAGGCAGGTCCGCCGTCTTTTTTGTCGACTGACAACCCGCAATCACCGATGCGCCAGCCATCCCGCACGCGCGCAGAAAGTTCCGGCGAGTCGCTGTCAGCTCAGGCTGACGTTGTCTGCTCGGAAACTTTTCCGTCATGGCAGCCTGTGCTTAGTGCTTAGGTATTGGCGAGACTTAAGATGCTCAGCAGTCTCGCAAGGTACGCCTCGACGCACCAGAGAAAACCCGAATCAGAGGTGCGTAAGACGGCGTCCTACGTTTTCGGACTGTTGATTCACAGACTCTACTAAATACAAGGGGCGTTACTTGCGGACGGCCTCGAGAACTCGTTTGGCCGTGTCCCAATGCCGCATGGCTTCGTTGAGCAACTCTTCAGGCTCGGGCGTCGGCAGCAGTTCCGTTTTCCCCGCCTCGACCAGAGCCTTCTGGAAATCGGGATGCCGATTCCACTCGTCGTGGTCCCATTTGCGGATGTCGACATAAAAGTCGGCAAGCTGAGTTTCCTGTTTCCGGACAAAGTGCCAGTCGGTGTCGGTTTTCACGACGTGGACCTGAAAGGCCATGAACATCGCCGCCAGCCCCAGGCCGAACCCAAAGAACATCGCAAACAGTCGTCGCATAACTCGCGCTTCCCTGCGGAGGTGAATGGAAAATCTACAAATTGACAACCGCCGATTCTTGCGGAAATCGGCAAATGGCGGCAAGAGCGGTTGAGCGGCCCGGCTCGGTCGCGCCTCGTGACCTGCTTCCGTTCAAACCGTTTCAATCCGTCCAACCATCAGCTGCGCAACCGGTAAATCTGAAACAGGTTACGTTTTCATTCGAGACCGGCATTCCTGTCATTGTCGCGATGTTTCGTCCAATTTGAATCTGCTTGACCGTGCTTTCAAAGCACTCCTAAGATGGCCCGTTAGACTGAAGTCGACGATCTTCCGCCGACGATGCCGAAGAGGTGTTCCGGCGCGAATGTTCATTCAGGGCAGAGAATTCGATCCTGCGGATAAACCCTGCCGATCGTAACGACGAACTGATCTCACTTTTTACTCCGTTCCCCGCGAGGCTGGGCGAATGCATATTCTCGGTAAAATCCTGCTGGGCCTGACACTGATTCTCGCTGGAGTCGCCATCTGGTCGACCAGCCAGACGCTTCAGGTTCGCAACGAATGGATGAAATCCGTCGCGACCAAACGGGATGCGTATGAAAAGTCGATCCCTGACGTCGGCAAAACTGAGCAGGAACTCTTCGCCACACGATCACAGTACGACCTGCTGATGCAGCTATGGGCTCCCATGATCGGTGCCAATGTCGCGATTGCTCCCAACGGGAACGACGGCATCGTTATGAACGGAATCGGTCCGGCATCGGGAATCCGGATGGACCAGATCATCCACGTCTTCGGCCCCAGCCAGGACGGTGGTTCCAACTACGTCGGGCCGTTCAAGGTCACGGTCGTCGAAGCCGGACGAAGCGCCGCGGTCGCGGCCTGGCCACTGCGAGCTTCTGAAACGGCCAACTGGAGCCGGACCTTCATCTTCGGCAACGACTGCCGCGTTTACGGCTCGGTTCCGACGAACGCCCCGGAAACTCTGCTGCGGTATTCGCAGGTACTGCTGGCCAAAGACGAACTTCTGGCCGCTAAAAGCGACCTTCGCGATACTCGGGCACGCGAAGTTCAAATCGCGAATGAGCACCTCAACTACCGAGACGTCGAACTTCACGGCGATCAGAGTCTCTCAGGTGACCGAGGCGTCCTGCCTGACCACATGATCGACGGACAGGTCAAAGCGATTGAGATTCTCGATGAAAAGCGGAACGTGGCTCAACTTGAAGTTGCCGAAATCCGCCACAATCTCAAAGTAATGTTTGACGAGGTCCAGGCTCTGCGAGACCGCAACCGGCAACTCGTCGCATCGCTGCCCAGCATCGAAGAATCAACCGCTCCGACAGCCTCGGGCGTTGGTGAGTAAGGTCTCCCATGTGACGGTGTTCCGCTTTCGACAAGCCTGCAATCGTTGACAACGTTCAAAGTCAGAACTTCTCGGAAACCTGCTTCTCCGGTACCATCGTCCGCGACTGACTCGTGACCAGGTTCCAGACCAGATTCTGCGACAGAAGCGAACTCGTTCCACAGGATGGTGATTCGATGGGCATCTCCAATCGCGACTATTATCGTGACGACGAGCCTCGCGGCCCGATGCAGCCATCACGAGGATTCCGACAGGACGGCTGGGCCGTTAAGTGGATCATCGGCGTCTGCATCGCGACATACTTTCTGCAGAGTGCTACCGGACAGGGAATACGCGGGCAACTGACCGGCGGGATCACTGATCTGTTTTCGCTCGACCTGACTGGTCTTAAAAGTCTGCAACTCTGGCGAGTCTTCACCTACGGAATCTGCCACGCTCACGTCCAACACCTTCTATTCAACATGATCGGTGTCTGGGTCTTCGGACGAATGGTCGAGACCGTCTACGGCTCCAAAGAAACCCTGGCGTTTTTCGGACTGGCCGTCGGGATGAGCGGGCTCTGCCAGATCGCGGTTTCGACAGCGTCCAGCGTTCCAATTTCCGTCATCGGAGCTTCCGGCGGCGTTCTGGGATTCGTCACTCTCGCCGCGATGAACTTTCCACGAGCACCGATGCACCTGTTGTTTATTCCTGTCCCGATCGAACTCAAGTGGATCGCCGTCGGCTACGTTGGCCTGGATCTGTACCAGGTGGCTGGTGACTCTGGTGGAAACGTCGCCAACTTTGCACATCTTGGCGGAGCAGCCGTCGGAGTCCTCTACTTCCTGTCAGGAATGAGAATCCTGCCGGGCAGTCGGCACTCGTTTTCAGCGCCGTCATCATCAGGTTTCTCGGTAACCGGCATGCTTTCAAAACTGAAGCCAAAACGAAAGCCAAACCCGAAACGGGCTCCCGAAGTGAAGCTGTACGAGCCTCCGTCTGAACAACTTGAACGCGACATGGATCGCGTCCTGGACAAGATTAACCGCGAGGGAAGAGGCAGCCTGACACCTGAGGAAAACGAAATCCTGATGAAAGCCAGCGAGTCGTACCGCAACCGGGTTTAACCTCGCTCTGAAAGCGGCTTTTTCCGTAGGGTGCGTCCAGACGCACCGGCAAAGCAGCCAACAGCTCAGACTGGTGCATCGAGACGCACCCGACTCTCAGACTGTCGCGATACGGAACTTTGCTCATGCCGTCAGAACTTGCTCAGAATCTGAATCTGCTCATGCAGTCCGGCAATTCGCTGGTCTCGATCGAAACCGACGACGAACAGCGTGCCACGAAAATCGTTCTGGCCGCCGCGTCCCTTCGCAACACTACTCTGTACGACTGGTCAATGACTCGCGGGCTGCGAAAAATTGATCGCGACGGAGTCCCAGGGCTGCCAACCGTCGAAGGTCCGAAAGCGGCTGCGGCTCTGGACTTCATCGGGCAGAACACCGAAGGCGCCATTTACACTGTCCGCGACTTCGCACCGCACTGCAAAGATGCGTTCGTCGTGCGGATGATCCGGGATCTCGAATCAACACTTGAGCAACGCGGCGCGACGATCATCTTTCTCGATGCAAAATCGCTCCCCGACGACGTTCGACGACTGACCGTGCGGTTCGACATCGGCTGGCCGACGACCGACGAAATTGAGCAGATTGTCAAACAGACCTTCCAGAAAATCCGCCGAAACTCTGACACCACCGTCATGTCGAGCGTGACAAAACGCGACGCCGAACAGATGGTCCAGACGCTGCGCGGGCTCAGCCTCAAAGACGTGGGCCGGGTCGTCGCCGCAGCCATATATGACGACTTCGCCCTGACCGTCGAAGACCTGCCTCGACTGGTTGAAGCCAAGCGAACGTTGCTGGGAAACATGGGCAGCCTGGAAGATATCGCCGTCGACTTCTCAGTCGACGACATTGGCGGACTGCGCAACCTGAAAGGCTGGCTGCGACAACGACGAGGCGGCTTCTCACGACAGGCCAGGGAATACGGAATCGAGCCGCCTCGCGGAGTCCTGATGCTCGGCGTGCCCGGTTGCGGGAAGAGCCTGTGCGCCAAAGTCGTCGCCTCGGACTGGAACATGCCGCTGCTCAGGCTCGACCCAGGAGTGCTCTATCAGAAATTTATCGGCGAGAGCGAGAGCCAGCTTCGTCAGGCATTGCTCCAGGCTGAATCGATGGCCCCCGTCGTGCTGTGGATCGACGAAATCGAAAAGGCCTTTGCATCCGCATCTGGCGACAGTTCAGACGGCGGCCTTTCGCAGCGCATGTTTGGAACTCTGCTGTCGTGGATGCAGGATCATCGGCATCCGATCTTCATCGTCGCCACGGCCAACGACATCTCGGCGTTACCGCCCGAGCTGATGCGGAAAGGCCGCTTCGACGAAGTCTTTTTCGTCGACCTGCCCTCTCAAGCCGCGAGGGAGCAGGTTCTGGGCATCCACCTCGAACGTCGCAAACGCGACCCGTCGAAATTTAACCTGCCGGCTCTCGCCAAAGCCTGTCACAACTTCAGCGGCGCAGAAATCGAGCAGGCTGTCGTTTCCGCACTTTTTGCCGCCTTCTGTGAGCGGAACCAACTCTCGGACCAGCACATTCTCAGCGAGATTAAAAAGACTCGCCCACTGGCCGTCCTGTCCGCTGAAAAGGTTGAATCACTGCGAGCCTGGGCAGAAAATCGCTGCGTTTTGGCAGACTGACAGGCGGCTGCCGAATTCGTCGTTTTCCTGTCACAAAATCGGGCGATCTCCGCTACGATTCCGCGAGGTTCCCAGAACGCTGACAGGCGAAGGGATCTCCCAGCTTGTACGACTATGATTCGAAGGGATGTCGAATGAGGACTCTGCTTGTTACCGGCGGCTGCGGATTTATTGGCTCGAATTTTGTCCGTCAGCAGCTTGAGACGTACCCCGACGTCGAGATCATCAACGTCGACAAGCTGACTTACGCCGGCAACCTCGAAAATCTGGCCGATATTGAAAACGACCCACGATACCGCTTCGAGCGAGGCGACATCTGCGACCGGGAGTTCGTCGACCGCGTGCTGGCTTCGGCATCGGTCGACGCCGTCGTCAACTTCGCCGCTGAGAGCCACGTCGATCGCAGTATTCTTGATTCCGGCCCATTCATTCAAACAAACATCGTCGGAACTCAGGTGCTGCTCGACGCCAGCCGGAACGCCGGTATCGGTCGCTATTTGCAGGTTTCGACTGACGAAGTTTACGGTACGCTCGGCGAAGACGGCTACTTCACTGAAGACACGCCGCTCGCTCCCAACAGTCCGTATTCGGCCTCCAAAACCGCAGCAGACCTTCTGGTGCGAGCTTATTTTCACACGTACGGCTTCCCGGCGATCACGACGCGATGCTCCAACAACTATGGACCGTACCAGTTTCCCGAAAAGCTGATTCCGCTGTTCATCTCAAACGCCTTGAAAGACGAGGCGTTGCCGGTCTACGGCAAAGGCAACAACGTGCGAGACTGGATCCACGTGCTGGATCATTGCCGGGGAATTGACGTCGCCCTCCGAAAGGGAGTCCCTGGCGAAGTCTACAATTTCGGTGGCAACAGCGAACTACAGAACATCGAACTGACCTTCAAACTGCTGGACGCACTGGGCAAGCCTCGCACGCTGATTCGCCACGTTGAGGACCGAGCGGGACACGATTTTCGCTACGCCATCGACACCACGCGAGTCGAGCACGAACTCGGCTGGAAGCCGCAGATGGATTTCGAAACCGGCCTCCGCAGCACGATCGACTGGTACCTCGCCAACAAAGGCTGGGCCGAGCGAATCCAAAGCGGCCAGTACCGCGACTACTACGAAACTCAGTACGGCAAACGTCTGGCGTAGAGGCAGGTTGAGGCTTCCCTCACGTACAGTCCTGCTGGCAACTCTCCTGCTCGCAACTCTGCAACCAATCGAATAAGCTCCGCGCAGGTTTGAGTGGTATTTCCTGTAAAGAGTCTCTGGAGTGTGTCATGAGTTCAGCCACCGGCGGCCTTCGAGAACTTCATCAGGTACATCTGGCTCTTGATGCGTGCTACAGGCAGCTAGAAAGCGGCCCGCGTCAGATCGCCGTTTTTGAAAAGCGTCTGGATGCCAAACAGGCCGAAATCGACGCGCAGAAAACCAGGATCACCGAGCAGCAGAAAGCCGCCGACCAGAAGAATCTTCAGTTTCGAACCAACGAACAGACTGTTGCCGACACGAAGTCGAAACTGAACCAGGCCAAATCAAATGTCGAATTTGACATTTTCAAGAGCCAGATCGCCAAAGCTGAAGCCGACAACGAGAACATCGAAACTGAATACCTCGAGTTGCTCGAACAGGTCGACGCGGAAAAGGTTGCGCTGGAGCAGCTGGAAGTTGAACTGAAGGATGCAGCTGCGAAGCTCCAGAAATCCAGGGCGGAGTTTTCCGAACTTGAACCAAAGGTTAAAGAGCAGGCTGCTGCTCTGACCGAAGAACTGCGCGAAGCCGAAAAGTGCCTGCCTGCAAAAGAAATGGGCCTTTATCGCCGGCTCGTTGAGGCTCACGGCCCGTCGACACTGGCACCGCTCGACGCCAACGCCTGCTCGGAATGCTTCGTCGAACTTTCGCCTCAGGACATCGTCGAAGTCCGCACGGCAAAGCTCGTCTTCTGCAAAAGCTGCGGACGCATTCTCTACAGCGCCGACGCGGAATAACGCAGCACCGCCCCTTGAGCGGACAACCTCTCCATCGTATGCCGAGGCCAACGCGCTGGATGTAATGCTGTCGCCCTTCCCGCTCACGCGGTTTTCGCGGAACTGTTTCACGATGCCAATCGTCAGCAGCCGCAGAAAACTACGGACCACCGAGCGAAGACAGGGAGGCGGTCAGCACTTCCGAAACCTTCGCCGCAATGGCATGATCTGCCCGGTGAGCGGCCCTCACTTCTGCGATCCCAACGGAGAAATCGCGATGGCGAGCTGCGATTACTGCAAATCCTTAATTCTGTTCGGCGGCAAGAAGAAGTCTGGCCGGACGTTCTGCAATGATAACTGCCTGCAGGAAGGTCGACTGCTGCTGGCCGCCGATCGACTTCCTCAGCACGCCGTTGACGCCGCCATTGACGAGCTTCACCAGGGGCAATGCCCACAGTGCAATGGTCCCGGACCGGTCGACGTTCACACCTCGCACACCGTCTGGTCCATCCTCGTAATGACAACGTGGCGGAGTACACCGCATGTCTGCTGTCGATCATGCGGTCGGCAGAAGCAACTGACAGGCCTGGTTACATCGAGTCTGTTCGGCTGGTGGGGATTCCCGTGGGGAGTCATCTTCACACCGATCCAGATTGGAAAAAACCTTTCGGGGCTCTTCAGCGGCCCGGATCCGGAAGTCCCGTCCGAGCAGTTGGAAACGATGGCTCGCCTGGAACTGGCAGTCCGAGCCGAAACAGGCGAGCCGCTGCCTGGACGCCGCAAAGCTCCGTCGAAAAGCCACCCCGTCGCCTCAGTCGACGACCGCATTCCAGTCGACTGTGAAAACTGCGGCAAACAATTCAAAGCAAAGGCTGCGATGGCCGGAAAGTCCGGCAGTTGCCCTGGCTGCGGTTCCAGAATTACCGTTCCAGAAGCCGACGTCTGGCTGGACGGCGACGACGAGTGGGCCAGCGACTCGCACAACGACTACGACGACGATGATGGCTATGGTGACGACTGGGAACAGCCGACAACCACACGTCGCTCATCAGCCTTGCAGCGAAAAAGCAAACCGAAAAAAGGAATGATCACGCCGCTGAGAATCGTAATCGCTTTCGGACTTCTGTTCATTGGCCTGCCAGTGTTCGCGGCGATCGTCGGTGGCGTCATTGGCCTGTTTGCCGACAGAAAACCCCAACCGCAGTTCGGACAGAACAATCCAGCGATCGTTCCTGAGCCGGCGAATCCAAACATCCGGCCGCAGCAGTTTCCCAATCCGAATTCCGTCGATGTCGCCGATCTGACACCAACTCGACCAGTGATCGTCAATCAACCGACCAACAATACAGCCACTACTCAGCCGACGAATTCCGACCAGGCAGCTCCCGAAACCAGGCCAGTTCCGCCACTTGACAACGCTGATCCCAACGGCAGCCTGTGGGTTGTACTGTCAAACTTCAGAACCGCTCCGCAGCAGGGATTTGGATCAATCAATCGCCGGTTTCAGATTGACTATCAAGTTGCTGCGGGCTCGCCTTCGTCGAGCGAGAAGTATGTGCTGCATGTTTCCAAATCGCTCGGGGGTGGATCGTTCACGCAATATTCCGACATCTCTGTCGATCTGAAAGCCAGCGGCACGATTGACTTTGGAATCTCCCCGGCACTGGGACTTGGCAACGATTTTGTGGCGACGATCGCAATCAATTCCGGTGGAAGAAAATGGAAGTATGTCTCGGGCGAGCTGGCTCTGGACGGCCCAGCGACTGCCGCTCAACGACCTCCCACCATACGCGAACTGGCTGGCGCCGCCGCTCAGGGCAAGCTGCTGGCCCTGGCAAATCCGGTGTTTGAACAAGGTTCCAGCCCCTTTGCCACGCTGACCGTTGACTTCGACCTTCAGCAACAGATTGACCTGGCTGGTTATTACATGCTGGTGGCGGAAACCTCCGACGGAAAGCAATACGAATTTGACGTCAAATTCACTTTGCAGCGGCTTGAGCCAGGAGCAGAGTCGAAGTTCAGTGCTCGTCTTGTCGGCCCCGTCGGCCAGCTCAAGCCACCGTTCACGCTACATGTCGAGAAACGGAATTCACGGTTCCCAAATCGGCTGCAACCGGAAACTCCCGAAGTTGTTTCGAACAAGGTTAACATCGAAGGCTGATCAGCGGTGTCCGATCGGCACGTTTCGAATTCTTCCGCGACCTGTTCTATTCCTGATCCTCATCCCCCTCGTCTTCGTCCGGGACGTTCATGCCCAGCTGTCGCATCTTGCGGTAGAGGTTAGATCGGTGCAGGCCGAGCATTCGGGCGGCTTCGCTCATGTTTCCGCTGGCGCGTTTGACGGCTCGCTCGATGTACTGCCCCTGGAATCTCGACGTGGCCTGAGAGAGTCCCAGATCGATCCCCAGCTCGGCTTCATCCTTCTGCTGCGGACTCAGGATGAAGGCCAGATCTTCCACTTCGATCTTCTCGCCGCTGCTCAGAAATGCGACACGTTCCATCAGGTTGCGAAGTTCGCGGACGTTGCCTGGCCAGCCGTGCGTCAGCACTCGACGTCGAGCTTCGTCGCTGAATTCAAGTACCGGTCGACGGGCCTGGGGGCAGAACTGACGCAGGAAATACTCCGCCAGAGCCATGATGTCTTCAGGACGGTCCCGCAGCGGCGGCAGATCCAGCGTCACGACATTCAGGCGGTAGTACAGGTCTTCACGAAACTTCTTCGTTCGCACCGCTTCGGCAAGATTCACGTTTGTCGCCGCAACAATTCGGACATTGACAGGAATCGGCACGCTGCCGCCAACTCGGGTAATTACTTTCTGCTCGAGCACCCTCAACATCTTGGCCTGTCCACCGGGACTCATGTCGCCAATCTCGTCCAGAAAAATCGTCCCGCCGTCGGCCAGCTCAAACTTTCCTTTGCGAGTATCCTGCGCGTCGGTAAACGCTCCCTTTTCATGCCCGAACAGTTCGCTCTCCAGCAAGGTTTCGGTCAACGCTGCACAGTTCACAGCAACAAAGGCCTGGTCCGCGCGCGGGCCGTGAAAATGCAGCGACTGCGCCGCCACTTCTTTACCCGTTCCGCTTTCTCCGAGAATCAACACGGGAAGATCCGTCGGAGCCAGCCGTTCGATTTTCTCCCTGACCGCCGCCGTCGCGGTACTGTCGCCGATGATCCGAACGCTGCTCGCCATCTGCTCGGTCAGTTGCCGGTGCGTACTGATCAACCGAGCTCGTTCGCGAGTATTTCGCAACGCGATCGCCGCCTGAATCCCCAGCTGCCCCAGAATATCTTCGTCGTCCGCGCCAAAGACTCCGTCGTTCTTGTTGATCCCTTCGAAACAGCCAATCAGCCGTCCATCACCATCGAGCAGTGGAACCGCCAGCAGAGTCTTCGTGCGATACCCGCTTTTCTTATCGACGCTGCTGTCAAAGCGGTCGTCGTTGTAAGCATCGTCGACGCGGATCGTTTCCCCCGACTGAATGACCGTTCCCACAATCCCCGCGTTGTCCGGGATGTAAAGCGTGCCCCCTTCGACTCCCAGCGCTGGACAGGCCAGCAACTTTTTGTTCGGCTGATCCCAGATAAAAATACTCGCGCGGTCGCAGTCGAGAATTCTTGTTGCTTCTTCAGCCAGAGCGTCGAGCAATGGCACGGTTTCGAAAATTTCCGACAGCCGATACGCCACGCGCAGGGTTTCCCGCAGCCGTCCTGACTGATTCGTCGCTCGCTCGCACCCAGTCGCCATGGCCAGGCAATACTGAAACACGCGAGCCAGCGCGACGACTCGCCCGACGTCGGCAGAATCAACTCGCCGCCCGGCCAGAACCAGCAGTCGCTGATTATTCGCTTCGTTCTGAAGTGGGACCGCGACAGCAGACCAGTCTGCCGGCTGGTCCATTTTCGCGACACCGCCTGCATCGCGATCAAAAACTTCCTCAAAGAACCGTACCGGCAGATGCTCAAACTGGTGCCGACCGAATTCGTGCTGAACCGACCACTGCGGCCATCGGTCAACCACGCCAATCCACTGCACAGCAAACTCGGAGGCGATGTCCGGCAACACCGTCGCGAGAAAATCGCTCAACGACTCGCAACTGGAAACACTTTGCAGAATCCGATCGCCAAGCTGGACTGTCGTCCCATTCTCATCGGCCTGTTGCAGCCACGGCAGACTGTTCCACGTTATCCACTGAGCACTCACGGAAAATCTCTCAGAGTATGAACTAACCCGTAGGGTGAGCATTGCCCACCAGTCAGACTTTTCTCGCATTAAGCCGCGAAGACGCTAAGAAAAGAGTCCTGCCATCGGTCGTACGACTTCGCGTCTTTGCGCCTTCGCATGAGCCTTCGTCGGTTCCGTCGGTATAGACAAAGACCAAACGAATCGACGGACGGTATCACCTTCCCGTCGCCTGGTCGACAGCGTCGAGGATCGGCTCGACCGTCACGGACAACGAACCGCGGTTGTCAGCGAGTTCGCCCCAGTCATCATTGATTCTCAGATAAAGCGTCCCGGAATCGGTCGCTTCGAAAACGGCCTCATTCCCCAAAGCCACCTCTCGCAGCATCGACGCCCCCGGCGGTCCGTCAGCGGTGTCCACAGAAAGAACGCTTGCCTGTAGTTGCCCGAGCGGTCGACCGCGTGCATAACGAATCGAAACTCCGTTAGCTTCGCTGATCCAGGGTTTCGGCAAATCTGCCAGAGTGAATTCGCCGGTCGCCGTGACCCGATACCGCTTGCCCCCTTCGACCAGAATCTCAGAGGACTGCCAGCCTCGATCACTTCGTACCACAGCCTCGCTCCGCCCAATAATCGGTCGCCCGTCTAAAAACTCAACCTCCGCGCGTTCAAAATCAAAACCATGTTCGACGTTCGCCGCAAAGAGCAGCCACTCAGTCTGAAGCTGCTTCATATCCGGAGCGTACATCACCGCCATGTTCTGCCGGAAAGGAACAGTCATCAGCTCACGAGCGATCCTGCGGAACCGGTCATGGTACTTCGGATGAGAATCCAGAAAACGACACAGCGCCCAGCACCAGGCATACGATTCCACCTTCGTAAAATCTTCGGCACTTAACTGTGTAATCGCTGACAGCGGTCGAACTCCATTTGCTTTGACATCCCGCTGTACGATGGCGATTCGCTCAAAACCGTGAAAGCGGCTTCGGTCAACAGGCATGACGTTGAACTCGACGGTTCCGTCTTCGGCCAGCCGGTGCGTCGCCAGCATTTCGGCCATGCCTTCGAGATACCACAGCGGCAGATCGACCGCCTCGCCAGGCAGATGCCGCATGAAGGCGTGCGTGGCTTCGTGCAGCAGAAGATGCCGACGGTAGTAATCCCAGCTCTGATCGTTCAGCCAGAACTCAGCCCCGATCTGGCGACCGTGATAACTCAGCAGCGTATTTTCCCTGACCAGCCCCGCCGCCAGAAACAATTCCCGATCGCGCATCAAGTAACCAGTGACTCGATAATCAGAACCGTCCGCCGCCGGAGGCAGTTCTCCAAAAAACTCTTCCCACGTTGCCAGCATGGCATCCGGCAAGGGAAGCAACGGTTCGTAAATATCCGGCGTGAGATCGGTGATCAAATCAAGATGCTTCAACCGAAACCGCATCAGACCGTTTCGACGCAACACCTGCTCGCTGACTTCCGGGCGAACGTACGACATTCGATAAACGGGTTTGGCGGTCGCAGGAATCTCCACGGCCTGTGAACCCACTGTCACGACTTCGTCACCTGTCAGCGACGGCTCAGACTGATGCGGCGGTGCTTCGTCGCTTGCAGACGCGTCTGCTCCGGAAACAGGCTCGTCACGTGTCAGCGTCTCGACCGCTCTGCGAGCTTTTTCAGACTCCGGAGTCTCAGGATCAGATCCACAACCGGGCACAACCAGCAACGTTGCCAACAGGCCGAGGTGTAAGAGTTGAGGTTTCATCTGACGCACTGTCCAGTTTCAACGAATTGCCTGACGCCGCTGTCGCCGGTACGTTACCACGACTCCGCGTCCGAACAGAATGACAGATCACAATTCAAACCGCAGGACCGACTACATGGCGACCGGATTTCAATACTGTCTGAACTCAAGCACGATCAAGCCCGTCCCGATTCTTCAGAAGATCGAGATCGCCGCGAAGGCTGGTTATGTCGGCATTGAACTCTGGCACGACGATATCGACGCTCACGTTGAAGCTGGCGGCAGCGTCACTGACATCCGCAAAGCTGTCGATGATGCTGGCCTGGCCGTGCCCACAACGATCCACATCCACGGGTGGTTTCAGCCAGCGGGCGAACCTCACCAGCAGGCGATGGACGAAGCCAGAAGAAAGCTCGAAATTGCCGCCGCTGTCGGAGCGTCTCACAGCGTCGCCGGCCCGCCGCATGTGCAGGCGGATCGGGAACTCGGAGCCAGACATTACCGCGAACTCCTGGAACTCGGACGCCAGTTTGGAGTGAAACCGTCGATCGAATACCTCGGCTTCGTCGAAGATTTCAAGACGATCGAAGACGCACTCGGCATCATGGAAAACTGCGGCGACTCCGACGCGACGGTCATCCTCGACCCGTTCCACTGCTACGTCGGCGGCGGACCGATCGAGTCAATCAGCAAGCTGACCGCCAACCAGATCGCCATGTCGCACTTCAACGACGCTCCCGCCGATCCACCGCCGTCAACTCAACGCGACCCCGACCGAGTCATGCCTGGCGACGGGGTCATCGATCTGAAACTTTACTGCGACATGCTGCGAAAAGTCGGCTACGACAACTGGTTGTCGCTGGAACTTTTCAACCGAGCTCTCTGGGAACAGGATCCGCTCGAAGTCGCCAGACTCGGCCTTGAAAAAATGCGAGCAGCCGCCGAAGCGTGACCCAGCAGGTTTCAAGGTAAGGAACGGCGCCGGCGGTTTTCATGAATTCTCTTCCCTGGGCGGATTGCTTCCACGCGGTTCGATGGTTCCCGTCGAGAATCCAGGTATGAACTGACAGGCAACCAGCCTTGTTGAATGATTTCTGACTGAGGACGACAGTAAAATCCTCAGCTATGAAAATCACAGACAAACTCTCCGTCGCAAATCTCTCACGCGCCACACTGGCGGTCATGCTCCTGGCATTTTGCAGTGGGTCGCTCGCCGACGACGACGTGAGCCGCCCCCCAACGAACGTCGAAACCCGCAAGCCGTGGACGACTTCGCGATTGAACGGCAGCCCAGAACCACCGTTGCCGTATCGGGCACAGCGAGTCTTCACTGGGCTCAGCTTCGAAAAGCCGACCGTTTTGACGAACGCTCCTTCGACAGATCGGCTGTTTGTCGCTGAACAGAAAGGGAAAATCTATTCGTTCCCCAACGACCCGACTTCCAGACAGGCGGACCTCTTTCTGGATGTCAACAAGCTGGTCGAGCGGCTCAACGCGATTGATACCGAAGGACCTCAGGCCACATTCGGATCGGTTTATGGCCTGACATTTCATCCGGACTTCGCGAGCACTCGCCAGTGCTACATTTGCTACACGGTCAATTACCGAAAACCCAAAGGTGCTGAGACTCCTGACGGAACGCGAGTCGTCGAAATCAAAGTTGACGGCAACGATCCGCCACAGGCGATTGTCGATTCAGAAAAACTGATCATCACCTGGAAGGCGGGCGGGCATAACGGGGGCTGCCTGAAGTTCGGTCCTGACGGAATGCTGTATGTCTCGACCGGTGACGCCGGCGCCGCTTTTCCTCCCGATGGCCTCAACACCGGGCAGGACATCAGCGACCTGCTGGCCTCGGTACTGAGAATCGACGTCGATCGGACGCAGGCCGACCGCGCCTACTCTATCCCCGTCGATAATCCTTTCGTCAAATTCGACGGGGCTCGCGGCGAAGTCTGGGCGTACGGCCTGCGTAATCCGTGGAAGATGAGCTTCGACCGCCAGACGGGAAAGTTGTGGGTCGGCGATGTTGGCTGGGAACTGTGGGAGCTGGTTTGCCAGGTCAATGCGGGTGACAACTTCGGCTGGAGCCTGTTCGAAGGCCAGCAGCCAGTACACACAGAACGTCGCCCCGGCCCGACGCCGATCGTTCCGGCAGTCGCCGAGATCCCTCATACCGAAGGAGCATCTATCACCGGCGGCTTCGTATACCGAGGCAACCGTCTGCCGGAGCTCAAAGGTCACTACATCTTCGGTGACTGGGAGACTCGACGCTTCTGGGGCATTCCTGTCGACGGTGAACAATTCGGTCAGCGTCGCGAACTGGTCGAACCCTCGGTGCGCATCGTCGGTTTTGCGGAACGCAACGACGGAGAATTGCTGCTGCTCGATCATGACAGCGGCACGATTCACGAGCTGATTCGAAACGAAGTCGCCGACACTCAGACAGCCTTTCCACGACGGCTGAGCGAGACCGGACTGTTTCGCTCTGTCGGCAACCACGAACCCGCCGATGGCATTGTTCCGTTTTCAATTCAGGCGGCTCAGTGGTCAGACTACGCGACCGCCGAACGATGGCTCGGTCTGCCCGGCAACAGCTCGATCGGTTTGCAGAATCGCCCGACCAGCGTCGACGGGTCCATGTTCAAACGAACGATGGATTTCCCCAGCGACGCGGTGCTGATGAAAACGCTGTCACTTGAAATGGTTCGCGGCGAACCCGAGACGCAGCGGAAAATTGAAACGCAAATTCTTCATTACAACGGGTACGACTGGCGAGGCTACAGCTACCGCTGGAACGCTTCCCAGACCGACGCCGAACTTGTCGAAGCTGGCGGCGCGGCGGCAACTTTCGAAATCAATGACAAAACTGCTCCCGGTGGCAGCCGACGTCAAACCTGGAAATTTCCATCACGCATGGAGTGCATCCGGTGTCACAATCCCTGGGCTGAATTCTCACTGGCGTTCAACGTCGCTCAGCTGAATCGCCCTGACGAACAAACCGGCGAGAATCAACTGGCAACTCTTCAGCGGATCGGCGTCTTTCACGAAGCGCCGCAGAACCTGCCGACCGATGATCCGTTTGCCGTGGCCGAGCCGGCTCCACCGATCAACGAGCAACCGCAACTGGTTGATCCATTCGACGAGTCTGTTGATCTCGGCAGGCGTGCGAGATCCTACCTGCACGTCAACTGTGCTCACTGCCATCGTTTCAACGGTGGCGGAGCGGCAAAAATTTACCTTCCGTTCGACATGCCGATTCACGAGACCGAGGCCGTCGCCACGCGTCCCACTCAGGGAACGTTCGGAATTCACGATGCGATGATCATCGCTCCCACAGATCCGTACCGGTCCGTTCTTTATTTTCGAATGGCGAAGTCCGGCCCCGGCCACATGCCTCACCTGGGTTCTCAAAATGTCGATCAGCGAGGGCTGTCACTGATCCACGACTGGATTCATCTGCTGCCACCAGACATGGACATTGCGAAAAAGGTCGACGAACTGGCTGAACTGGATGAGCCGGCGGTTCTGCATCGCGAACAAAGAAACGCCGCATTCACGCGATGGTCGCTCGCTCGCAAGATCGCCGAACGCGACAAGCGGGCAGTCCCAGGTCAGTCTGATATGGACGCCGCCGCTGAACAGGCTGTTGCCGAATCAACCGCTCGGGCAACTCAGCGAGCCCGCCGTCGCGAGCAACTGATCAGGGAGCTACTGGCCGATCCTCGTGGAGCGATCTCCTTGCTCCGTGCCGAACACGACGGGCGATTACCGGCAGACGTCGGCAAGGCGGTGACCGAAGCTGCGACGCGTCACGAGAGCATTGCTGTGCGAGACCTGTTTGAACCGCTCTTACCTGATGATCAGAAAGTCGAGCGACTCGGCGATTCGATCGACGCCGGTCACCTAATGCAACTCGCCGGTGACGCCGCTCGTGGTCAGCAACTGTTCCTTAAAGGCGAAGGAATTCAGTGTCGCAACTGCCATCGTGTCGGCAAGCAGGGCAAACAACTCGGACCGGACCTGACTCAGATCGGCAAGAAGTTGAGCAAGGATAAGATCCTGGAAAACCTGCTCGATCCATCGCGCACGATTGACCCAAAGTTTGCCACATGGCTGATCGAAACGGACGAAGGCAAGGTCTTCACGGGACTCCTTGTCAGTCGGAACGAGGAAGAGATCGTTATTCTCGACACGCAGGGTAAACAGAGTCGATTTGAAACAAAGCACGTCGACGGAATCTTCCCTCAGCGAAAGTCGCTGATGCCCGATCGTCTGCTGCGTGACCTGACGGCACAACAGGCCGCCGACCTTCTGGCATGGCTGGCCTCGCTGAAATAACGCCGCGAAATTTCCGGTCAGACGATGAGCAGGCCCGCGTCGCGCATGGCGACTTCCAGTTTTGCTACCTCGCCTGCCGGCATTGGCGCAACGGGATTTCGAGGGACCATGCCTTCGAAACCGAGCAGTTTGAGCGACGCCTTCACGCCAGCGGCCAACCACGGGAGCATGATTGCGTCGATTCTTCGGATGTGTTGCTGCAACGGTTGAGCTTCCTCATAGCGTCCTTCCATCCCCAGCTTCAGCAGCGTGTGCAATCCTTCCGGCCAGATATTGGAGAAGGCCGTCGTCGTCCCGTTACAACCGATCAGCGTTCCCTGAAGAATGATGCTTCCGTTGCAGATCCAGAATCGTTTCTCCGGCGCGACGAGATCGCGAACTCGTACTTCGAATCGAAGATCGTGGTCGGTGACGTAGCCGAAGACGTTGTCCATATTGGTAATTGCGGCGAGCACTTCCGGGCTGGCTGCCGGGCGACCGGCCAGTCCGAAACTTACCGGCTCTGGCTGGTGCATCAGCAGAACCGGCACCGGACATCTCGCCAGCACCTGCTTGAAATAAGGCTCGATCGTTGACTCGCCGCGAGGAAATCGAATGCGGACCATCTCGGCCCCGACATTCGCAAACGCTTCCGCTCGCCGAAGCGTCTCCGTGACGGACGGGCAGTCGATGCCTCCGAGCAGAACCTGCTTCTCACCCAGCGTCTGACCGACCGTGCGTGCCGCATCGAGCTTTTCGGCTTCGCTGAGAAACCATTCCTCGCCCGTCTGCGACCCGACAAGAAATCCTGTCGCGGGCGTCTTCATCCAACGCTCGACGTTCCGATTCAATGCGTCATGGTCGAGCTGGTCAGACTCATCAAACGGAATCGTCAGCGGAATATTGACAATCGGGTCACTCGATGAATCGAACATGAATTCTCCCGGCGGTCGCTCGTGTTCACAGGTCGTTGCGAGCGGCGATCCTTTTCGACCATGATTCTCGCAGACAAAGAATCACCCTTATCCAGACTCAGCGGCATCTTCACAAGCCATCAACGCCTCATGCCTGAATTCATCTCTTGAACAAACGATCGGAATCGCGAATGAACCCGTCCAGAACTTCGACGACTCGACATGATAGAAGCAAAGCAGCGATCCTTTTTCTGATCCCGCTTCTGGCAGCGTCCACCGGTCAGATACTCGCTGAAGACAAGAAATCCGAAACGCCCCTGAAAGAAGCGACCAGCTTTTACGATCCCGTTGAGCGTGAAATCGAAGGCTGGAAGATCGACGTCGATCCGCTGCTGCTCAATGAGGAGAATCGAGAACTCGGCGAGAAAGCGATGAAGGCACTCGCCAATCACCTGCAACGGATCACTTACATCGTCCCGGAAAAACAGCTGGCTCAACTCCGACAGATGCGAATCTGGCTGGAGCTGGACAACCCGGTTCTGGGCAACATGCAGTATCACCCCGGCAAAGGCTGGCTCGTCGACAACGGCCACGATCCGCGACTGGTCAAGCACGTCCACATCCCGAGAGCGAAGCATCTGACCGATCGTCACATGTGGGCCAAGCATCCGTACGTCGTGCTGCACGAACTGGCGCACGCCTACCACGATCAGATTCTGGACTTCAACAATGCGGAAGTTCTGGCGACCTTCAACGCCGCCAAAGAAGCCGGCATCTACGAAGAGGTTCTGCTTTACACCGGTCAGAAAGTCAGGCACTACGGACTGAATAATCAGATGGAGTATTTCGCCGAGTCGACCGAAGCTTACTTCGGAGTCAACGACTTTTACCCTTTCGTCCGAGCCGAACTGAAAGAGCACGACCCGAGAATGTACGAGCAGCTCGAGAAGATCTGGGGACCGATCAGGTAGCAAAGCGTGAGTGTTCTTTGGTGGCTTATCTGACGAGACGCTCGGGAACTTTCCCGAGATAACCTCCCGATTTCGAACAGCAGGCCAGAACGAGTTCCGGCATTTCAGCATCGTCATGCTGCCGGAACTGCGCGGAGCTTGTTCCACCTGCGACGACGCGCTTTGAATCGGCTTTCGGGAAGTTAATCTCGGCGCGTTCCTTACTTCTTGTCCAGACTGAAAGCCCCATCCCAGCTGGCAGGCGGCAGGTTGTTGAACTCGGCCATGTGGTTGATGAGGAACTCTTTCGCTCCGTCGTCCGGTAGCGCGTTCAACTGCTCGATCGCTGATGCCCACTGTCCGGAGATAACCGCCTCAACGGCAGCTTCGAATCCGGCGATATGCTCGTTGGTTGGCGTCCCAGGAATTCCCAGCGGTTGAACGAGTTCGGTGACCACGACGACTGAATCCATTCCTTTCGGTCGAACGTGCGCCAGCTTTCGAAGGCGGCCCTCTTCCGGTTTCAGGAACTTCTTGCAGTACTCAGCAGCTTGTTCATCAATGCAGATACTGACGCCGTACTGCCTGGTCATCGTTTCCAGACGCGCTCCCTGGTTAACGACCGGTCCGAAGACGCCAACCTTCGCCTGCTTGGGAGTTCCGATATGACCGGCGATGGCGTTGCCGTGAGCGACTCCGAGTCCCACAGAAAATCCGTCGAGAAGTCCGCCGCGATCGTCGTCGCCGATGAAGACTCGCTGAATTCCCAAAGCAGCTCGACACGCCGGAACCGGCCCTTCTTCCAAAGCAACCGGCCAGCCCCAGAATCCAAGCGCCGCGTCACCCTGAAAGTCGGCGATCGTCCCATCGGCGTCCAGAATTCCGTTGGCCATGACGGAGAGTGCTTCTCTCACACACGCCAGCAGCATATGCAGGTCGTCCTTGAACTGCTCTGATTTCTTCGAGAACCCTCGCACATCGCAGAACAACACGGAGATGTCGCGTTCCTGAGGAACCAGAGCGAGGTGGGCATCCTCGCCAGTCAGACTCTCGATAACTTTCGGCGAAAAGAACGAACTGAGCTGCGTCTGCGTTTCCTGCAGGGTCCGCACATGACGCACGGACGCGATGAACTGTGCCATCAGTTCGGCAAATCGCAGGTCCCCCCCGAGATCGCTTTCTTCGATGTCACCTTCGGTGATTCCCGAAACGTACAGAACCCAGCCGCGAGTCGAATCTGAAAGAATCGGCGTGCAGAACGCCCAGTCAAGGTCGTCGCTGACCGTGAACTGTGGGCCATCGTCGCCTTCTACTTCGGGTTCTTCGTTCCAGAGATGAACAATGCTTTCTTCTCGCATCAGTGCTGACAGAACTAGCCGGCGGCTCGGACGGAACCGACCTTCGTACGCGTCGCGGGTGGCGACCCGCATCATCGACGGTTTCTCGGGCAAAACTGCAAAGGCAGCAACAGTCGTGGCGCCTTCATCGCCATCTGGCACGTCCGGAATGTCATATTGCACAACGGCAACAGCATCGGACGCCGGAATTCCTTCCATCAGAAGCTCGACGAGCCTGGCGGCAAAGTCGGCATCGGTGCGTGATTCGTCCAGAATTGCCGGCAACTGCGACAATAATTCCATCTGCTGACCAGCGTCACGGAACTCAAACTTCTTGAGGTCGTCCCGTTTGAAAGCATGCTCGTCAACGTCGGCATGAGCTTGCGGAACAACGGCTTCCGGCACATCCGCGACCGCGTCGCCGACAAAATTAAACTCGGTTTGCCCGATGACAAACTTCGCCCCCGGAGCGATTACTGCCGACCGAACGGGAGCATTCCCAACGACAATGGGGTTCCGAGCTGCTTCCAGACAGGTCACCTTGAGAGCCGTACCGTCCCATTCGACATCCGCATGCTCCCGTGAAATCTGCTTGTCCCAGCTAACCGCCCAGCCGCTTGCTGGCTTTCTTCCGATCCGCACAACCTGCCCGGAAGTCAGCTCCTGTTCAAATTCACCGTCTTCTGTCAGCCCTTTCGCGACGAGCTGGGGCATTCCCTATATCTCCCTGCCAGCGACCGGCGATCCTGCCGACCGATTCCATTGTTCAAGCGGTGCGTTAATCCAGACATGTCAACAAATATCCTTCCCTGATGATTAACCAGAACGTCCAGTCCTGGTAAACTAACCGGAATAGATGCTTCAGCGAGTTGCCTTTCACGAATCGTAGTTTTGCTCCCGGGCCAACTGAAAAACAAACTGTTTAGTTGGGTTACGGTCGAGCCACCAGCGTGGTGCGTGCTGTTTATAACGGCTCCTCACGCACTCTGAAAGTTGCGAAGTTCGCAATCCCAGGACCGAAAAACGTTCGTCAGGTCTGAGCAGGAAATCACACCGATGTGACACATTGACCTATTCGGTGAGCAACAAATCCCTCAAAATCGTCATTCCTTTCCTCAATCCTGAATGTTACGTGAAGCCCCTCAACTCACGAAAAGTCAATCTCGTCGCAGGACGATCTCTTCAGAGAGATGCACCGAATTTCGAGTGAGATGAGTGACTTGCCTCGCGAGACAACCTTGTTCGGGCCAGTTCTGAAGTATGTGCGTGAAGTCATTTCGTTCTGCCGCCACAGAGCCTGATGACTTCAACTTTTTACGACCATCGATGAAGACAGGACCAGAGTCCGCATGATTCTCCTCAATTGGTTGAACGCTTTCCGACATCGCATCCGCCAGCGACGACGAAAGCAGCAGCTTCCCGGCTCCCGTTCTGGACTTGGCTCAACGTCCAGTCGCAGCAAACGCCCTTCGCGTCTGACGCCCCAGCAGATCGAACTGCTCGAAGAACGCGTGCTGCTTTCGGCTGTGACCGTCACGACGGCTGCTGACGTGCTGGACGGCGACACGTCGAGCATTGGCAACCTGCTGGCAACACCAGGCGCAGACGGATTCGTCAGTTTGCGTGAAGCCGTCGTCGCTGCGAACAACACCCCCGGTGCTGACTCGATCAGCATTCCCGCTGGCACGTACACGTTGTCCCTCTCTGGCGCCAGCGAAGATGCCGGAGCGACGGGTGACCTTGATATCACCGACGAACTGGCGATTACGGGCGCAGGTTCTGGAAACTCAACAATCAACGGTGGCGGCCTTGATCGAGTGTTTCACATCCTGGCAGACAATGTTTCGATCGCCGATCTGACAGTCACAGGCGGTGACCAGACCGAAGGTGGCGGCCTTCGGATCGAAAATACGGCCACGTTGAATCGGCTGGTGGTCAGCGGAAACGTCACCGGCGGCGGCATTTACATGCGGAATAGTGCCGCAACACTGACGATCGACAACAGCACAATTGCGAACAACGCGAGCGCCATTGGCGGTGGGCTCGACCTGTCCGAAGGCACGACGACGATCACCAACAGTACGATCTCCAACAACACAGCGACGAACCGTGGCGGCGGTATTCGAGCTGGCGGAGAGGTCAACCTGATCAACAGCACGGTGTCAGGGAACTCCAGCCAGGGAATCGGCGGCGGTGTCGACATCTTTGGCACTTCGTCCATTATCAACAGCACGATCACGGGCAACATCGCCGACAGCGATAACACCGACACCGCCGATGGCGGTGGAGTGATCTTTGCCAACTTCAACCAGCTGACTCTGCAGAACTCAATCGTTGCCGGTAACTTCGTCGATGGAACATCGACACCGAATGATCTGTCAGGTGCGTTCGCACAATTGACAAACCCGCGCAACAACCTGATTGGAGACTCGGGCTCATCCGCTGGCATCACGCACGGCGCTAATTTCAACATTGTCGGAAACAGCGGCACGGGCACAATCGATATCAACACGGTCTTGAATACCGCACTCGTGAATAACGGTGGGCTGACAGCTACGCACTCTTTGGTACCCGGCAGCCCTGCAATTAATGGCGGCAACAACACCACAGCGTCCACTGCCGGGCTGTTCGCCGACCAACGCGGTTTTGGTCCTCGCAATCAGCAGGGATTCGTGGATATCGGGTCGTTCGAGGACGCCGCGAATCCACTGGACTTTGGTGACGCACCGGGACCGTATCCAACAACGGGTGCCCAGAATGGCCCACGGCACGCAGCAACGGGAGTTACACTTGGTGCCACCAGAGACGCCGAGCAAGATGGTCTGCCGTCACCGATTGCGGACAGCGACGATTCAGTCAATACAGACGACGAGGACGGCATCACGTTTGGATCGATCCAGGTCGGGCAGCAGAATGCTTCAGTCACGGTCAATGTCCAGGGCGGCAGCGGACTGCTTGACGCCTGGATCGACTTCAATGGAGATGGTTCGTTCGGCGGTACGCTGGAGCAAATCTTTTCCAGCGTTGCCGTCGTGTCCGGCAACAATGTTCTGACTTTCGACGTGCCGGCAGAAAATACGATCGCTGGCACGACGTTTTCGCGTTTCCGACTCAGCACATCTGGCGGTCTCTCACCCGCTGGATTTGCGGCGGACGGCGAAGTCGAAGATCACGTAGTCACGCTTTCGCAGATCGGCGGCGATGCCACTTTCGTCGACAGCGGACAAAATCTCGGCAGCGGCGGTCAGGGAGTTGCCATCGGAGATATCGATGGTGACGGCGATCTTGACGTGTTTGTTGCGAACAACACTTACGACAACAAGCTGTACCTGAATGACGGTTCCGGCAATCTGACCGACAGCGGACAGACCGCGTTTGCTCTTAATGGTGAATTCTCTCAATCGGGAGAATTTGCTGACCTGGACGGCGACGGCGATCTTGACCTGTTTGTCGGCCAGAGAGGCTCCAGCGACCCTCAAAAAATCTTCTTCAACAACAACGGCACGTTCACCGACAGCGGCCAGTCAATCATGATTGGTGAGACTTACTCCATCAAACTGGCGGATATCGACGGTGACGGGGACCTGGACGCCGTTACGGGATTCTCGACGCGAGTCCTCAAGAATGACGGCAACGGAATTTTTACCGAGACGCAGAATCTGGCCGTGTTGAACCCATCCAATTCACTCTCGCTGGGTGACATCGACGGTGATGGTGACATCGACATTGTTTTCCCCCGCAGCAGTGCTCCCAATCAGATCTGGTTGAACAACGGAACCGGTTCGTTCTCGTATTCCGGCAGTCCGCTGGGAAGTTACTCAACGAGCTACGGTTCGGACGTCGGTGACATTGATGGCGACGGCGACCTCGATCTGGTCTTCGCAGTTCACAACAGCGGTGGCTACGGGGCCAACGAGGTCTACATCAATCAGGGCGGGGCTCAAGCCGGTGCCGAAGGAAACTTTTTGCCAGGCGCCAGTTTCGGCAACTCGAGTACTCGGAGTATTCGGCTGGCCGATCTGGACGGAGACGGCGATCTCGATGCCTTCGCGGCAAACAATGGAGTCAACAAAGTCTGGCTCAACAATGGCAGCGGTCTTTTCAGCGATTCCGGACAATCGCTGGGGTCAGGGATCACGTTCAGCAACGAAGTTCGCCTGGGTGATTTCGATGGTGATGGCACCGCTGACGCGTTTGTCGCCAATCAAAACGATGTCAACCGGCTTTATTTCAACCAGTTGTCCTTTGAGACTGAAGTGACTCTCGATGGTTCGAACAACCTGGTTATCACCGATGCCAATGGCGGAACTTCCGATGACGACGTGACCATTTCGACAAACGGAACGGTCATCACGATCAGCGATACAAGCAACGTGATCAGCACGTCAATCAGCGGCGCGACTGGCAGCGGCACGAACACGGTCACGATTCCGCTGTCACAAATCACCGGCAGCGACATCATTGTCAACACATTGGCGGGTGACGACATGTTGACAATCGACTTCTCATCCGGTGCGTTCAATAAGGCGATTACGTTTAATGGTGGTGCCAACTCGTCCGGCGACAGTCTCAAGCTGACCGGCAACACCTTCGGCAGCATGTCGGTTACTTATGCCAATGCCAACGATGGCACAATCAGTATTTCGGGCAACTCACTGATTACGTTCACCGGGCTGGAAGGAAGTCAGCAAACACTCGACTCAACTGGCCTTGCTGTTGCAAACGTCACGCTGACCTACAGCTCAGCCAACGACAGCATCGACATCGACAATGCGGAAGGCCCCACCGACATCACCTCGTCTGGCGGAGTAGCCACCCGAATCAGCCAGCCATCGGGAACACTGTCCGTGCTGGGTGGCGACGGCAACGACACCTACACCGTGACGGAACTCGAAAGTGGATTTGCAGGCAGTTTTCTGCTGAACGGCGAAACCGGTACAGACTCGATCACGATCAACGGCGCCATCAATCTGGCGTCAGGGAAATCTGTCGAAATCCGGGGCGACAATGTCACGATCAACTCCGGAATCACGGTTGCCGACGCCGGCACGATCACGCTGGTATCAACCGGCGGGATCACGCTGAACGGAGCCAACGCCGACATCACGACTGCTGGCGGTACAATCCTGATTGACGCCCGAGACGTGCCGGCCACGACTGGCAACCTCGTTCAGAACAATGCGGGAAGTACCATCAACTCCGGCGGCGGAGCACTCACCCTGCGGGGCGTCACCGTCGATCTGGCTGGATCAGTCAGCAGTCAAGCCGGTGCGACTACAATCGACGCTGGCCGTAATGTGCTCTTGAACTCAGGAGCCAGCGTCGCATCGACCATCGGAAACATCACGATTGATGCCAATTCTGGAGGACTTACAACCGGAAACTTCGAGGGCATTACTGTCGACGCCGCCAGCGTGACATCGACCTCAGGCTCAATCACGTTGACAGGAACAGGTGGCGACACAGGATCGAACAATCATGGAGTACGAGTGCTGAACGGTGGATCGGTCACGTCAACGGGTTCTGGAAGTGTGAATCTCATCGGCGAGACTCCGGGTCCTGGAGACGGCGTCTATATCCTTGGAGCCGGCACACTGGTCACGTCGGCGACCGGCAACCTGCAGATCACTGGTACCGCGACAACAAATTCTGGAGTCACTGTTTCCCAATCAGCAATCGCCTCATCAACCGGTACGGGTACTGTCGGCGTCATCGGCACAGGAGCCGATAACGGTGTTATCGTTGTTGGTGACGGATTGGTGACCTCGTTGAATGGAGATATCAGCATCACCGGAACTTCGTCTGGTGGTGATGGTGTTGAAATTTCGTTTGACGGTAAGGTGACTTCAACGGGCACCGCCAGCATTTCAGTCGACGGAACGTCGACTGCCGGTATTCCGGGAGGTTATGGGGTCCGCGTCGCGATCACAGGAACGCAAATCAGCTCCGCAGGCAATGACCTGTCGATCACAGGTACTTCGAACGGCGATGCCGGGATCAACATCTGGCTCATCCGGTAAGTCGGGGCTGTATTTATCCGACGAGTGTTTTGTGAGTGGTA
>CAXBME010000042.1:0-50611 GCA_963976765.1 uncultured Planctomycetaceae bacterium | reverse complement strand
TCCAGGAATACGCCGCCTGATTCAGTCTCAGGCCACGACATTTGACAATAGCTCCGACTCAGGCCCTGTGCCTTCTGCTTTTTCGTACGTGCAGATTTCACCTCTCGGGCACCGGCTTTCTTGGCCATGACGAGCCTCCTTTACGAGCACCAGAAATTCCAGGCTAAAAGGTTACGAGGCACTCATTGACTTGTACAGTCCCTCTCCGTTCACTCAGTTAATCAACTGCTCGGATGAGTCTATTCAACGCATTACAACAAGTGATCGGGGCGGACTTACAGGCAGCACTACATCCCAGGCATGGAGTCAGAAATTAGATCCTGCCAATTAATTTGGAACGTGCTGGCACGATCCCCAACTGAAAATTCAAGGCTACAAACAATCAGCATTGCTGCTGCTTACATTGCGACACGGATTCATGACGAGCCTGCAGAATCCGTCACGGTTCTTCCGCACAACCTTCCATGAGTTTCGTTACGGCACGCTTTGATGCAACCGGTAGACTTGGCCACCGCTGAATCACGGCCAGCAGGTCACTGTCAATCCTTGCCAGATCGAGCCAGTCTCGGTCAGCCGGATCCTGACAGTTTCCGTAACTCCAATCGGCGTAACACAATTTGGTAAAGTACGATGCCGGTTCAATTCCCGCCGCGGGCTCGATGCACCGGCTGTGGAACATTGAGTCTGTTTGCATTGCTCTTGAGGCGATTTCAGTACCGAGGCTGATACGATTGGCGGGAGTCAATACTGCGAGCGCATTGTGAGCGCCGTTGGCAACGCAACTACGGTTCAAGTAAACTGCGATTCAAGTGAAGCCAAGGCTGCACTTGCTTTGAAATCAGGGGTCGAGCACAAATCCAGCTCCTTCCCAATGCGATCACACTACGACAAAGTCTAGGTTCAAGTCCTGGCCGGGTAATTTTCGCCTGTCTTCGGATAGCATGAACAGCAAAGGACTTGGAGCAATCGCTCTGAGTCCTTTTTTCGTAGATTCACCAAAAGGGTAGCAGCACGGCGCTCGCGTTGGCTTTGCACCGCTGGTCAATCTTAATCGCATCCATAGGATGCAGAAGTTCGGAGGACCAGTTGATGGCATGGTTCGAAATTAAGAAATCTGGCCAGCATCACGTAGCATTTCATCTTGGAAATCAGAAGTTCAAACGCTTCCCTGGAACGGCGAAAATGAGTGACTGCGGCAGTCCATCTAAAAGGATACAACACAAAACCAAAGCCTTTTCGATGAACACCAACTACAAACCTCATCCTCAACCGAGTCAAGAACACCTGCCAGCGAATCTCTGACTCAGAATACCAGGATTGTGACTTGGTCATTGAGGCGGAACCGAAGAGAAATTCTACCATGCACCGAGCACAGCTGAACACCGCCCCCTGCGGTTTATGCACAACTGACAACTACCCGAAGACGCAGAGGCGACATGGCTTTCATCGCGACAGTATTGCTCGTATCAGGACTAGGCGTCGACCTACTGAATCTACGGCTGGGAATCTCCAGACTCAGAGGGAACGGGCCATCAGGAATTCCGCTTGCTGGCCTCGCGTTCTGCTGCGCTGGATTAACGATTCTGTGCTTCGCAAGCGTCCTCGCAGAGTCGGACGCTCTAGTCATCGGCAAGTCGTACCTTGTCATACATTTACTCTTGAACTACGGCTTCCTGTTTTCTGCTGACGCGGTGCTTCGCCTCCGTCGTAAGTAACCACTTCTCAACACTTTCCCCTAATCGGACGAGTATGATCGACGTTAGTTTCCGGGTAGCTGCACCATGCACGACGGGCTTTCAGGGCGAGTACGCTGTCGAGTGACCGGTGGAGTTTCAGAGGTTTTCGCGACGCATTGCAGAATGCGCAGAGCTGGATACCGGGCCGGTTCGGATTCTTCGATCAAGACGGCCTCCAAGGCACCTCGTTGAAAACAGAGCGGAACCAATTCACGGACTCGTCTGGAAGCCGAACCCGCCGGTAGATTTGAATCGGCACCGACTCGCGATCATTCCGGCGCGCACTCATTCCGCCGCTCATCGGCTGACGAGTTGACAATGTGTCAACCGTCCCTCATTTTCCAGCAACGTCTTCGTTCTCTGACGTTGTCTGATTTCTCCTGCTGGAAAATGAACTGTGCTCTCTTCGCGGTTGTTCTGGAAACTTTTCTTTGTCTTCGCATTACTGTCGGCGGTGACGGCTTTTTCTGTCGTCACGATTCTTGGCGGCCGGCTGCGGACCATCGCCTACGAGAAGGAATCCCGGCGTCTCCACGATTCAGCGATGACGATGGTGGGACTGCTTGATGGCACTTTTAATCGCGGTCGCCACACCAACCTGACAGAGGCTGTCGCGGAAATCGCTCACGAGAACCGGACGCGAGTTACCCTGATCACCGAGGAAGGCATCGTGGCCGAAGACTCGGAACACGATCCGACGTCGATGGAAAACCACGCCGATCGCTCCGAGATCGTTCAGGCTCGAAGAGTCGGCCAGGGCATGGCTCGACGTGTCAGTCCGACGCTGGGCATTCCGATGCTGTATCTGGCAATTCGTGTCGGCGATGAAACTGCTCCCGTTGGTTACGTTCGAAATTCCGTCGCGCTGGACGCTGTCGAGGCTGAAATCGATCTCGTCAAACAGCTCGTCGTCGGCACCTTTCTGGTTGTCAGCCTGCTGGCTCTGGCTCCGATGTTTCTGATCCTTCAGCGAATCATCCAGCCGCTGACGACTCTCAAAACAGCCGCCAACGCGATCGCCGCAGGTGACCTTCAACAGGCGGTTCTTATTGATCGCCGCGACGAACTCGGATCGCTGGCAGAAGCCTTCAACACGATGAGCCACGAACTTTCAGCACGAATGTCCGAATTGCGGAAGACGGGTCAGGAGTTACGTGAAAGCAGCCAGCTTTTGTCGACAGTTTTCGGATCGATGGTCGAAGGAGTCGTCGCCATCGACAACGACGAGAACATACTTTTTGCGAACGAAGCGGCTCGCGATCTGCTGGAATTTCGGGATCGCGACCTGATCGGCCGCCCCGTCTGGGAATGCGTCCGCAACGAGACGGTGTGCATCGTTGTGCGACAGGCAATGACCGGGCTGGAGCGTTCTGTCGAGTGTCAGTTGCCCCGCAGCGGGACGATCGTCGAAATCGAGGCCACGCCGCTGGCCCAGGATCCCTGCCCCGGCGTTGTCCTGGTTTTTCACGATGTCACCGAACTCCGACGTCTTGAAAACATCCGTCGGGATTTCGCGTCGAACGTTTCGCACGAACTCAAGACACCACTGACGATCATTCAGACATCGGCTGAAACTCTGCTCGATGGAGCGATCGACGACTCCGAATTCGCCAGGCGTTTTCTGATGCGAATCGAGGAGCAGGGAAATCGCCTGAACGCCCTGATCGAAGACCTTCTTCAACTGGCACGAATCGAATCGCGCGAGCAGGCGTTCGACGTGACTTCCGTCCCCGTTCGTCTGGTGGTGGAATCGCTCGTCGAAGAACTGGCCTCACTCTCCGAATCTCGAAAAGTGCAATTGAAGATCGACGGTGGCGAGAACGACGTAAACGTCGCCGCCGACAAGCGGGCGTTTCGAACGATTATGGAAAACCTGCTGAGCAACGGCCTCAAGTACACTCCCGAGGGCGGTCAGGTCGCTGTTTCCTGGACACGTGATATGAATCATGCCGTGATTCTGGTTCGCGATAACGGCGTCGGTATCTCGCGTGAGAACCGGAAAAGAATTTTTGAACGATTCTTTCGAGTTGACCGGGCGCGAACTCGCGAGATCGGCGGAACGGGACTTGGTCTGGCCATCGTTAAACACATGGCGACCACTTTCGATGGAGAAATTTCCGTCGAAAGCGAAGTCGGAAAAGGCAGCACATTTTCGCTGCGAATCCCCCTCTGGATCGATACCGACTGAAACGATACCCGGAAGCCAGCGAGCGGTACCACGTTGATTTCCAGCCAGAACAAACAGACTCGCAACGACCGCTCCGACAATCCCCATGACTTGATTCAGAATTCGCCACCGCGTTGAAGTGCGGCCAGGATTCCATAGAATCCCGCACCTTAACATTTCCTTAACGAATCCTTAACGATTTTCAGGAAGCGGTGGCGTCTTGGATATTTCAGCGTTTTTCACGCTTGTCTGTGAAATTGTCGGTGGCCTTGGCATCTTTCTGCTTGGCATGAAACACATGTCGGACGGGATGCAGGCTGTGGCGGGCAACAGTCTCCGGAAGCTGATTGGAGCCGTCACAAACAACCGAATTCTTGCGACAATTGTCGGTGTTGTCGTCACTTGCGTCGTTCAGTCGAGTTCGATCACCACCGTCATGGTGATTGGATTTGTGAACAGCGGAGTCATGCAACTGGGTCAGGCCATCGGTGTGATCATGGGAGCCAACATCGGGACCACAATCACCGGCTGGATCCTCGTCCTGAAGATCGGCAAGTATGGACTACCGCTTCTTGGAGGATCAGCATTCTTCTATCTGTTTTCCCGAGGCGATCGCTGGCGGTACTGGGCGATGGCTCTGATGGGAGTCGGCATGGTCTTCTTTGGCCTCGAAGTCATGAAAGATGCCTGCTCGATGATCAAAGAAACTCCAGCATTTGAAGCGTGGTTCCAGAGGTTTGATGCGAGTACCTATCTGGGTGTACTCGGTTGCGCCGCCGCCGGCTGTATCCTGACCGTGCTGGTTCAGTCCTCGTCCGCAACGCTTGGCATCACGATTTCGCTGGCTGTGCAGGGGGTCATCTCGTACGAAACAGCTGCCGCACTGGTGCTTGGTGAAAACATTGGAACAACGATTACCGCATTTCTTGCATCACTCGGCGCAACGACAAACGCGCGTCGAGCCGCCTACTTCCACGTGATCTTCAATCTGGCCGGCGTTTTCTGGATCACGTTGATCTTCGGCTGGTACATCGAACTGATTCAGTCACTGGTTGACGGAGACGTTACCGAGGCAGTGATGGTCGATGGCAAGCAGACCTTTCCGTACACCGTCGCCGCCATCGCAGCGACGCACAGCGTATTCAACATTACAAACACCATCATTTTCCTGCCGTTCGTGGCTGTCTTCGAACGACTGCTCATAAAACTCGTCCCATCCAAGGGCTTCAAGGAAAAGCCGCACCTGACGGATCTTGACATCCGCATCCTGGAAACTCCGCTGCTGGCGATCGAGCAGTCTCGGAAGGAGATCGGAAAGATGGGTGACGGCTGCTCGAAGATGCTCGACTGGAGTGCCGAACTCCTTCAGCAGGATGACCCCGACAAGGCACTCGCTGATCGTTTAAGGCAACGCGAACAAGTGCTTGATTCGGTTCAGGACGAGATCTCCGAATTCGTCACCCATCTGCTGTCGGGCAATGTCCCACACTCAGTCGCAACAGAAGCCCGTCGCCAGATGCACATGGCTGACGAATACGAATCTGTCAGCGATTACGTTCTCGACCTCGATAAGTTCGACCGAAAGCTCCGAAAAGAAGGCGAACGGTTCACGGAAGAGCAACGGGCGGACCTGGTGAAGCTCAATTCTCACGTGGCTGAATACCTTGCCGAAGTCAATACCGCACTCGCCACCGGCAACAAAGCGATCATCACTAAAACCGATCCCACGGCAAAACGAATTCGCGATGAGATCAAGCAGCTGCGCCAGAAACATCTGGCCGAAATGTCCAATGGCACCATTGCTCCCGTTGTCATGGTTGCCTGGCTTGCTTCTTTGAACGCCTACTCAAAAATCCGCGAGCACACGCGGGAAATCGCCGAAGCCATCTCCGAAGCTAAGTAGTCTCGCAAAGTCGGCTTGTTCCTTTGACCGTCAGCACATGATCCGCCTGCCGGTCGGCGATCGTTTCAACAATTTCACCTGACAGACATGCGTCGATCGTGACCAGGTGAAGTGACTCGCGTGCCGGGAATGCCCCCCGACAGATATTGGCATGTAATGCTCGTTCGTTTGAATGGGACACCCTGCAAATTGAACGTTTACTTCGCGTCTTCGCGTTTCGCCTCTTTGACCGCTTCGATTGATTTGAGGATGTTCTCTCGCCAGGTTCCCTGCAGCTTGTCGGGGTTGGCCCGGTTCAGTGTGCGCAGGGCCTCATCGTACTGGCCACGCCGTGTTAGAATTCGCGCGATGCCCTGCAACGCGCCGTATTCATCGGCCCCACCGATGCGTTCACGGCCGACGACGACGGCGTTGAACGCTTCCAGAGCTCTGTCGTCGTCGCCCAGATTCCGTTCGCGATTCCAGGCGAGCGTCAGCAACAGCGAATCACGACTGCGGGCCTCGCTGACCCACGGCAGCGCTTTGGTGAGATCGGCTTCGGCTTTGGCACCTTCTTTGGCGATGTAATGCGCTCGTCCGCGTAAGTAATAACCTTCGCCGCGCTTCCAGAACGGCCATCGCATCAGATCTTCGTCGGCAAATCCCACGATCACTTCAGACGCTTTGCCCTGCGCGAGGAGGCTCTGCATCTGCGCGGTCTTCTTCACGGCCTCGACAGGGATTCGTTCAATAATGTCCTCGGCGTTAGCTCGATCGAGCATCGCGGCTTCTTCCAGCGCGGCAGCTTTCTGTTGATCAGTGATATTCTCCAGTTCGGCAAGGGTAAGGAAGCTCGCCGCCTTGCGACCTTTTGTGGCCTTCTGGAAGCCGATAGCGAAGTCAGTCACGCTGGGATCCGACTGGAACTGATGCGACCTGCCGTCGTAGAAATGAGCGAATTTCATCGGCACGTGAAAACCGTTCGTACCGGTCGGTGAAAACGCACTGAGTTCCTGGCCGTCCTCGCGGAGACGCTGACGACAGAGGTTGATGTGCCAAGGCAGGCTTTGTGTAGGATGTCTGCCAACGACCTGATTCAGTGGATCGTTTTCGTCAGTGGTGACCGGGAATCGAATCTCGACGATCCAGTGGTCGTCGGCGATGTGCGTGGCGACTTCGGCCTTCGAGTCCCAGCCGAACGCTTTACCAGCACCACGATCCAGATCGACGATGTGACCGGCGGGGCTGACAGCGATCTGATAATAGGAGTGCGTTTCGGTGGCGAGTTCGATCTCGACGACATCGCCGTGCCAGATGGCCTGGTCGTCATCGCGGGTTGAGGCGGTGACAGGTTGCTCGCCAGGATGCTCATCACAGCGAATCGCAAAGTAGAGATTGCTGCCCTGCCAGCCGGCCTTGAACGAAGTGCCGAATGTGGGCGTGCGACCGGTCTGCAACTCGCGGAAGTTTCCCGTGGCAGCGACGGGGCATTTCTGCCAGTACACTTCGTCGAGCTTGCCGTCGATCACGATGTCGTACGCGTCACCAACGAGCCGCAACTTTGGCACAGGACCACGCTTCTGGCCAAGCTGCTCAGTCTTCATGCGCAGGCCCTTGAGGTAGTCGTCAATGAGAGCCACTCGCTGGCTGTAAACACTGGCAGAGCCGGCTTTCGCTTTCACCCTGCTGAAGAGAGCGAGTGCTTCATCGGCCTTCGCCTTGTCTGCTTCCATCAAGTGCCAGTTTGCCTCGCAGAACGTGAAGAACGCGAGCATCTCCTGCTCAGCGGGGCCGTAGAACAGGCGGCAGTATTCCCGCAGCATCGCGTCGACATCCGCGCCCTTGCCGCCCCAGTACATGCGGGCGGTGAAGTAGACCATGAAATGATTAAAGCCAATGCCTTTGGTGGCGAAATCCTGAGCTACGCTGAGCCAGATATCCTCGCCCGCCGAGATGCCCTTCGTCGCGTTCACGCTGTCGGCGATTGCGTGCGCGGCGAAGCTGGGCAGATACCAGCCTCGACTCGTGAAAGGGTAGTTTTCGAAAATGAGCAGTGGGTTGTCGGTCTTCTTTGCCCAGGCGGCTCGCAACACGTCCGGCGCGGATTCGCCTTCCCCCTTCACACCGCCTTTGTTGATCGGACGCCGACCGCCAACAATGCACACCTGCACGTTCGGTTCGAGCTTCTCGATCTTCAACGGCGGCAGCGTGTAAACGCCATAGGCGCAGTTCAGCACCTTCGCGCGAGGATGCGACTTCCCGATCTCCTTCGCGACGCGATTCACAAAGTCCCACACGTGGTCACTGAGCAGGCCGCGTTCGTGGCGTTCGGGCGAGTCTTTGCCTTTGCATTTTTCGCACTGGCAGATCGAGGTGTAGCCGTCCGGCGGCATAATAGAAACAGATTCAAACTGGTAAGTGTCGAGCAGCGTTCTCGCCCACCGCACGGTCTCGTCGAAAAGTTCGTCGTTCGAGTAGCACACCTGGCACTTCGAATCACCAGGTTTGAAGTCGGTCTTACCACCGTAGATCGCGAACCAGTCAGGATGCGCATCAAAGACTTCCTGGCGGTTGGTCATCGTGGAAATTCCGTGAGCAATCTGCAGCCGCTCGTTGTTGCGGATGCCAAGTCTCATGGCCCACATTGATGTTTCCGGACCGGCGGTGCTGAATCGGAAGTTGAACTGCCGCAGTGAAAAATCGGGCTGTACGGTTTCGTCGATCTGAGGCAGCGGAATCGTCTTCATCGACGGCAGCACTTCGCCCAGTTCGCCCGGCAGATACCAGCGAGCGCCGAGCTTGCGCAGGTAACCGCAGACGGCGTTAAAGCTGCCACGCTCGTCGAGCCCCCAGACTTCCAGCGTCTCCTTCGATTCCGTGGCTGCACCATCCGGTTTGCCCGTGTCGCCAGGCAGTCGCAACCGGTTTTTGTACAAACCGCGAGACGGCATGCCGTACGGCGCGCCGACGATCTTCTCCCACTCCGCCTGAGCGCGCGGGATGTCACTGTTATTCCTCGCGAACGGCTCAATGGGCTCGAACTCGCTGTCATCGCCGACCAGCGACATCCAGCCCGACCCGGTCGCGATGCGATAGGCGCCGGCATCCAGGCCATCCGCCTTCACAGGATTCTGCGGACTCTCACCAATGAAAATCTTCACGGCGTTTCCGCCTGGCACGGTGAGGATCGGCAGTCGCGCTCCGCTGATCTTTTCAATCTGCATCCGAAACTCGTGCGCGGCGACACGTTGCATCCGCGTGGGAGTTTCCGAAATCACGATCTCCGCTTTGGCGATTCCGTTTTCAACAATGAACTTTTCCGCCGCATCGGATGGATCGGCGAAAAAGCAGAACAACAGGAGAAGAATCAGTGTGATGTGTGCGGTCATGCTGGCTACTCAAACAAGTGTTGCATTGGGACTTGCGGGACAACTGAAGGAACGCGTCGCGGGCTTCTGCGAGTACCCCGGATTGTGCCGCACCGACGCCGCCTGATGCCAGCGATGCGGAACAAGTCAGTGTCTCTGCCGAGGTCAGCGCCGTTAAGGAACCGTCCCAAAGGATGGGCGGGACTCGGGAACCTTGCACCGTCATAACGACCACTTATTCTGTTCATGCCAACACTGACCCGATCTGAATCCCTGGAGCCACTTGTGATCGACTCACCGTACTGGCAGAACGTCGTTGACTACATCGCCCGGCAGAAGTTGTTTGACGATAAATCCGTCATGCTGGTTGACTGTTCGAATCACTCTTCCGATGGGAAAGTTAGAGGCACATTCGAAACAACGGCGGGCGACTCCGAGATTACCAGATGCGTCACAATCGACCGCGGGTTGACCGACAAAGAATGGACGCACTTTTTTGATTCTGCCCGCGAGAATCTGTTTGGCGATGAGAACGTCGACTTCGAACGCTGGCAGCTTGACCGGGTCCAGCAAATCGTCGCCGACTGCCCGCCGCTGGCGTTACGGGCGTTTCCCGAAACGGTTCCAGACGCCACGTCCCTGGTCGCAGAGTTCGAGACGCTGACCGAAACGTACCGGAACGAGTTCCGCCGGGTTCACAACCAGGTCCGTTTTGTCGGCATGTCGGTTTACAAGGAAGAAGCGACCGGAGCGGTGTCGCTGGACAGGCTCTACATTCCGCTGCGGGTCGTTCCTGAGGATCACAAAGACGAAGACACGTCCGGACGCACTGATCCGCTGACGCTGCTGGCTCCCGGCAGTCGACACGTGATTCTCGGGGATCCAGGCTCCGGCAAGTCGACGCTGCTGAAATTTCTGTCGCTGGTCGGATGGCACAAAGCGCTGCAGGAACGGTTTGGACAGACGCCTGACGAACGGATTCCATTGTTGATCGTTTTGCGGCAGTACGCGGATGAACTGAAGACTCGCCGCGACCTTTCAATCATGGAATACGCGGCGGAAAGGGCGAACAAAGAACTCGGGCTGACTGCCATTTCCGAAGAGTTCCTGCTGTACCACCTGTGCGTCGGTCGGGGAATTATCCTGCTGGACGGGATTGATGAACTGCCGGGGCTGGAGTTCAAGCAGCTCATTCGAGACCGCGTTGAAGAGCTGCTCAAACAGTGGCCGGCCAACACGGTGCTGATCACATCCCGTATCGTCGGCTACGAGCAGGACGCTCGATTCTCAGACGGACGATTCAATCATCACAAGGTCGCTCGATTGCTGCCTGAAGATGTGCGGCGTTTCGTCGAATTGTGGTACGAAGAGCGGATTGCTGGAGAACTGGACCGAACCGAACATTGCGAGGATCTGACATCCATTCTGGAAGACGTGCAGAATGAATCGATTCGTGATCTGGCTTCCAATCCCTTACTGCTGACGATCATTTGCCTGGTGCATCGTGTCGACGGGACGCTGCCGGACGAGCGGGTTGTGCTTTATCACAAATGCACCGAAACGCTGCTCAACACCTGGCACAACTGGAAATTCAAGTCGAACGACCGGGTGAAACGGAACGCCACTGAAAGGCGTAACCGGGCCAGGATGGAGTTTATTGCCTACTGCATGCAGGGGCTGTTTGATTCGACGGATGAAGAACAGCGGGCGGTGGTTCCGCTGGAAATGGTCAGCGAAATCCTGGTGGACTACCTGGAGCGGGAAGAGCCGCTGGTCACGGATGCGGAAGCTGAGGCCGATCTGTTTCTGCGTTTTGTCCGTGAACGAGCAGGCCTGCTGATCGAAGTTGGCGATGGGCAGTTCAGTTTTCTGCACCTGACGTTTCAGGAATACCTGGCGGCAACTTATCTGAAGAAAGAAATGGAAGCCGTTGCGACTGATGCGTCAGTCGCTCCTGAACAGGCGGTGGGCATCCACGCCGTGTGGCGGCTGATTGACAAGAACAATCGACATGCCAATACACGCTGGCATGAGACCATTCGACTGCTCGTTGCTTCGCTCGAGCGACCGGATGCTCAACGGTTTCTGGTTGAGAACATCCTGCCGAAGAGCGACGACATTGACGCCAGCTTTGTCACGCGGACTTTGCTGGCCGGAGGGATCCTGCTGGACCAGGTAGAAGGTGCGGTGGTGCTCGGTGAAGAAATCATCGAGCGGTTGTTGCGTTGTGCGATCGATGCGGAAGACGACAGAAGTTTCGAAAAGCCTTTTCAGTTGCTGAACCGGATCTGCCGTCGATGTCCGTCGGCGCGTAGGTTTGTCGAAGCATGCGTGGCCAGGTTGAGCGAAGTGCTGCCTGCCGATGAACGATTCCGCCTCGGCCTGGTGCTGGCTGGTCTGAGCTGGGTGGATTCACAGATCGATCAGCAATTGCCCGGATGGCTGCCGGAATCAGCACGAGACTGTTTCAAGTCCTTCGTAGCGGACGAGGTAGAACTATCCGAACGACTCGCTGAGGCCGCTTCTCTGACGGCCTTCGTACACAGCACGCTCAATGAAACATCCGGTACGACAATCGCCGTCGTCGGGCAGCTGATCGGCGTACCTGAACTCAATGATCGCACACTGATTCGCCTGGTTGGTCGCCATCACGCTTTTGGCTTTGTCGGACTTGCAGGTGCGTTCCCTGCCTGGCGTGATGCTGTCGCCGAACAGAAAGATCCGCTTTGCGATTACAAGACTTACTATAATCGGGCTCTGGATCGGGATCTGGCTCTGGCTCTGGCTCTGGCTCGGGATCGGGCTCTGGATCTGGCTCGGGATCGGGCTCGGGCTCGGGATCGGGATCGGGATCGGGATCGGGATCGGGCTCGGGATCGGGATCGGGCTCGGGATCGGGATCGGGCTCGGGCTCGGGCTCGGGCTCGGGCTCGGGATCTGGATCTGGATCTGGATCTGGCTCGGGATCGGGCTCTGGAGCTGGATCGGGATCGGGATCTGTCAGCTGAAACGTGGATCAGGCTGGCATGTTTCTGGTCGGTAGAAGGCGAAAACGATCCTCGCTGGTGGCAGGCTTTGAAGACGCGACGGATCGACAATCTCGTTCTGCCGCGAATCCTGCCGGAAGTGATCGAAGACGTCTCTCTGGAATCCTTACCCCCCGACCTGAACAAAGCAGACCGGCTGAGCCACATCGCCACGTGGCTGATGTTCGACATCGCTTTCTACTGGCAGGGACAGTTTGACTCGGCCAACGAATCGCCGTTTCGAAAACTCGCCGACCAGACAGCCAGCTCGGACGAACCCTTGCTGCGAATCGTCCACTGTATCCGCGATCTGGCCTACGGCGACGAATCCCGCACTTACGACCTGGTCGCGATGGTCAAGTCACCAGATCCCGCCTACCAGCAGATTTTCAAAGACGCCTTCTGGATCGACTGAAGAAAACCCGTACCCGTCCTGCTCGCAAAACCAGGTGTCACACAGCGACGATCGATAATGCGAAAGACCGAGTTCAGCTGAATTTCTCGTTTAATCCCGTTTACTGGAGATATTCTGATGGCATCCACTGATTCGAGCGTCAAATCTCAACTGGACCGAATCGCGCAGGAAGCATCGTCGAACCTGGTCGACGTCATTGTTCAAATGGAATCGTCACGGACGAACCTGAAAAATCTCGGCCGCGCGGCAGGCCAGTCACTTCGCCGACGCCGCATGGCTCTCAGTCCTCGCGACCTGCTGCCAGCCCAGTATTCCGATACTAAACGAGCCAGCTTGAAAGTCCGCAGCCAGACGGCCAGCACAAGAACACTGCTCGGCAAAGCCGCCGCAGAAGCTTTCAGCCTGAAAGGAATCCGCAAGCTTGGTCAGGATTCTCTGAAAGAACTGACCCGATCGGCCATCTACGAATCAGCCATGTCCCGCATGGTTAAGCCTGACAAAAAAAGCTCACCGGACCGCCCGACTCCACACCCGTTCTGGACATCCAGGTCCATGCCGATGCAACTGACGCGGGAAGAGCTTGAGTCGCTGGTCTCGATTCCTCAGATCAAAGCCGTCCATGTCAATCGAAAACTGAACCTGCCTCCAATGATGGAAGCCAAACCGCTGGCCACCGAAGGCGAGGACATTCTTTCGACCACTTATGGATTACAGTCTTTGAACGCGCTGGCGGCGTGGGGTGTCCACGGCTCGCGCGGCAAGGGAGTGCTGGTCGGGATTCTGGATACAGGCATCGACGCTGAGCACCCTGATCTGAAAGACAAAGTCGAGCACTGGGCCGAGTTCGACTTTTTCGGCAACAAGGTCGACAGCAATCCGCACGACTCTGACGAACACGGCACTCACTGCGCAGGAACAATCGCCGGAGGCAACGCGTCGGGTCGGCACATCGGAGTCGCTCCGGAATGTAAGCTGGCTGCCGGCCTGGTGCTGGATGGCGAAAATGGCGGAACCGACGCGCAGGTTCTTGCCGGAATCGACTGGGCCGTAGACACAGGCGTCGATGTACTGAGCATGTCTCTGGGAGGGCTCGTCTTCGACTCCAGCACGCCGCCCACCTACACCGAAGCCATCCTGACCTGCATCGAAGCCGGCATTCCCGTCGTCGCCGCCATCGGAAACGACGGCGAACAGACAACCGGGTCGCCCGGAAACGATCTCTTTGCTCTGAGCGTCGGCGCCGTCGACCATGAAAATCGAGTCGCCGGATTCTCGGGCGGAAGAACTCAGATTCTGTACGACAGCGACTTTATCGCCCCAAAGTATCTGCCGCTGCCATACTCAAAGCCCGATGTGTCTGCACTTGGCGTCGCCGTTCTGTCCAGCGTACCCGGCGGCAAGTGGAAATCGTTCAACGGCACATCAATGGCCACGCCTCATGTCGCCGGAGCCGTGGCGCTTCTGATGGGATCCACAAAAATTCGCAGCATGGAATCGGGGTCGCAACTGGCATTCGCCGTGCAGGATCTCATAATCGGCTCTGTCAGTGATCGCGGAGAAAGTGGCCAGGATCACCGATACGGATTCGGAACGGTCGACGCTCTCCGCGCAATCGACTTCGCGAAAGAACGAGGATTCTGAGAACAGGCGGAAAGCCAGTGCCCAACGAACCGATTCCAATCCCGGAAACTGCCAGCGACTGGATGAAATCGAAAGATCCCGAGCCGCGAACATTCATCGTACAGGCCGAGTTGCCTCGTCGGACGGTTTCGGTGAAAAGGTCGGGAGTTCGACATCGTTTCAGCAGTGTCGACCACACAAGCAATGGTGACCGCGAGAAACTGCTGCAAGCTTTATTGAAATCGATTGAGGCAATCGTCCCTGGCGACGCCAGAACACTGAAGTCAGCCGGAGCGATCGTCGTTCGAGCCCTCCCGCACCACATTCAGCAAATCGCCACTTTGCCAGGCATTCGCGAGATTCACGAAAATCGTAAGTCAACTCGACGATCAACCTGACACCGCGGTGAATTCACGATGGGAACACAAATCAGGCCGGGGAGACATCGGTCTGTTCGAAAATGGTCTGTTCAGAACTCAGCCAAACAGTTTCCCGGGATTCATTAGATTATTCGGGTCGAGTGCCGATTTGATCGCTCGCATCGTGTCGACGGCTGAGCCGTGTTCTTTGCGCAGCGCATCGATCTTTCCGATGCCGATCCCGTGCTCGCCGGTGCAGGTTCCGCCTAAGGCCAGTGCGTGATCAACCATCTTTGCACCGAGCATTTTGACTTCGACCAGCTCCGCCTCGTTGCCCGGCATGATCGGGAAGACGACGTGAAAATTTCCGTCTCCAACATGTCCGAACAATGGAGCCGGGACCGAACAACCCGCCAGGTCAACCTTTGTTCGGCGAATGCACTCGGCCAGCTGACTGACCGGGACGCAAACGTCGGTCACGTAACCAATCGAACCTTCACGCAGACCAATGGTTGCGTAGTAGCCGTTGTGCCGGGCCTCCCAGAGCCGGTCACGTTCGCCCTGCCCGCTTGCCCAGTGAAAATTCCGGACGCCATGCGAATCAAGAATTTCCCGCGTTCGTTCGGCCTGTTCAACGACCGCTGCGTCGCTTCCGTGGAACTCGAAAAACAACGTCGGCGCGACTTCGTAACTCAACTCGGAATACCGGTTCACGGCGTCCATCTGAATCTCGTCCAGTAGCTCGATCCTGGCGATGGGAATCCCTTTGGACATCACATCAATGACCGATTCCACCGCCGCGTCGATGGAATCAAAACTGCAAACGGCCGCCGAGATTGCTTCGGGCAAGGGAGCCAGTTTCAGCGTGACTTCGGTGATCAGCCCGAGCGTTCCTTCCGAACCCACAAACAATCGAGTCAGGTCATAGCCAGCCGACGACTTTCTGGCTCGACCACCGGTCTTAATGACTTCCCCGCTGGCCAGGACGACTTTCAGACCAAGCACATTCTCACGCATCGTCCCGTAGCGAACCGCCGCTGTTCCCGACGCTCGCGTCGCCGCCATGCCTCCCAGCGAGGCGTCGGCACCTGGGTCCACCGGAAAATGCAGGACGGTCCCCTGCTCTGCCAGATAATCGTTGAGTTGCAATCGCGTGACCCCTGCTTCAACGGTCACGTCCATGTCTGCCACACTGAGCCGTTTGATCCGATTCATTTTCTGAACGTCGACGCAAACTCCGCCCCGCGTCGCCACCACACCGCCTTCAACGGCAGTCCCTGTACCGAAGGGAATGATGGGAACTCCGTGCTTCGAGCAGATTCGCACGGTCTCCACGACGTCGTCGGTAGACGCCGCCTGGACCACCACATCCGGGGCCTGCGCCGCGTGATGGGCCGAATCCTTCCCATGCTCCAGCAGAATGTCCACGTCCGTCGTGACCCGCTCCCCAAGCGCGATCCGTAAATCATGAAGACAGTTCTTTGTGGCTACGTTTTCAGGCATGGCAAAGGTCGGCACTCGTCATAGGGGTGAGAAACAGCTTTTATCGTAGGCTTTCAACCTGGCCAGGCAACGCCGGGGTGCTGTGATTCAGCGTGCCGATTCCGTAACCTTCGCGTGCGATGGCCAGACCGGTCACCTTCAATTCAGATTCGCGGGAACCTCGAAACGACCATGCAGAACGAAACGTCTCACTCCTCAGCGACGCTGCACGGCGTGCTTCTACTGATGGCATTTCTGATCGGTTGTGGCACACAGCCTGCTCAGCAGACCGGTTCGACAACCGGCGAAAATTCGCCAACCGAGTCAGCGATCGACGCCGCAACGGGCGATGCGATGCCTCGCGCACAGACTGTGCTGAAAGTAGCCTCGACTACCAGCACTCGCGATTCCGGACTGCTCGACATCCTGCTGCCGGAATTTGAGAAAGCCAGTCATTGCCGAATCGACCTGATTGCCGTAGGGACCGGCGCCGCGTTAAAGCTGGGCGAGGCAGGCGATGTCGACGCCGTTCTCGTCCATGCCCGCTCTGCCGAAGAAGCGTTCATGGCTGCCGGACACGGCGTCCGGCACGAGCCGATCATGCACAACTTTTTCATCATTGCAGGACCGACCAACGACCCGGCAGGCGCGGCGGGAACAGACGCCGTCGTCGCGCTGCGCAGAATCTCGGAAGGCAAACATCGGTTTGTCTCACGAGGCGACGACAGCGGCACTCACAAACTCGAGCAGACACTCTGGCAGAAACTCGGCGGTCGACCTGAATGGGATGGCTTTGTCGAAAGCGGCCAGGGCATGGGGCCAACGCTGATCATGGCCGACGAGATGAACGCTTACGTGTTGACGGATGACGGAACATGGCTGAAGCAGAGCCAGAGATTTCAGCTCGTACCGCTCGTCAGCGGAGCGAACGATCTTGAAAACCCGTACGCAGTGATGGTGGTCAACCCTGAAAAACATCCTGCTGTCAATTCCAGGCTGGCGAACCAGTTCGCCGACTTCCTGATTTCCGAGCAGGCTCAACACCTGATTGCCGGTTACGAAATCAACGGACAGCGACTCTTTCACGCCGACCGGCTTGCAGAGGAATCGTCCGAGTGATTCGTGAGGGATTTCAGGAAGCCCTGAAACTTCTGCTGCGACTTGACGAGGCCGTCATCGACGCCGCAACGCGCAGTCTGTGGGTTTCCATCGTGGCCGTCGTCTTCGCGTCGGCTCTGGGCATCGCGATCGGCCTACTGCTCGCGAGAAAGTCTTTTGCAGGCCGATCCGTCATTGTCGTCCTGTTTCGAGTTGGCATGTCGATCCCCACCGTCCTGATCGGTCTGCTCTGCTACGGGCTCCTTTCCCGCCGCGGCGCGCTGGGTGAATTCGAACTGCTTTACACCACCTGGGCCATTGTGCTCGGTGAGTTTTTTCTGGCAGTTCCGATTGTCGTTACGCTGACTCACGGAGCCATCTCGCGACTTGATCGCCGAGTCTTCGAAACTGCCAGAACTCTGGGAGCCGGCGCTGTCCAGCGATCGATGACGTATCTTCGCGAAGCTCGTCTGGCCATTATGCTGGCTGTTCTGACTGCGTTCTCTCGATGCTTCACTGAACTTGGAATCGCGATGATGGTCGGTGGAAACATCACGGGCAGGACTCGCACCCTGACAACGGCAACCGCACTGGAAACAGCACGCGGCGAGTTTGCTTCGGGAGTTGCGATGAGCCTCATTCTGCTGACAATCGCTCTGTTCGTCACGCTGGTCATGGCGTTGCTCAGTCGTGGAACTGAGGAGGCCGACTTGTGAAGTCTTCTGCTGAATCCAAGACTCGCCCTGTCATTACCTTATCAAACCTGACCGTCACCAAAGGCGGGCAGATCATTTGCCAGACCAACGACGCGACGGTCGCTCGCGGCAGCACAGTGGGCATCACAGGTCCCAACGGCAGCGGAAAGTCAACGCTGATGCGAGTGCTGGCGGGGCTCGAAACAGACTACCTCGGCAGCTGCGATATCGCATTTCCGTTAAGCGATCGAGTCTTCGTTCACCAGTCTCCCTACCTCTTCGATGGTACCGTTCTCGCGAATGTCGAATACGGGCTCAGGGCAAAGGCAGTGTCGAAACCAGCTCGTCGCCAACTTGCCCAACTCTGGATGAAACGTTTCAGCATTGAGCATCTCGCCGGTCGATCAGTCAGCTCGCTATCCGGTGGCGAACGTCGCCGCACGGCATTGGCCCGAGCGTGCGTGCTCGAACCGGAATTGCTGCTGCTTGACGAACCGCTCGCAGATCTGGACGCCGCCGGAGCCGACTGCGTTCTGGCAGCTCTGCACGAGCTTTCGGAATCGACGATCCTGATCTCCTCGCCAACTCCACTTGCTAAAGAACTGGCACCACAGCTGATTCTACTCGGGCAGTAACCACCAGTCAGGAATCTGTCCGAAGATTGGGGCGTCGCTCATTTTGGCCCAGGCCGCAAACGGTACGGCCTGGCTTTCGCGTTTGTATCTGGTTTTCCTGAAGACAAACTCCGGAAATACTCCCGACTGTTTCATCCGGAGACCCTGCCTTGTAAATTCGAGCAGGTGATGCAGCATCGCTCTGGCAACTGTTCGGGTTGAAACGGTATTCGCGGGCGACGATCCAGCTACATTACGGTTTCAAAACCCAGGGGGCGGGACGATCCGCCATTCACGCCTCGTTGCAGACTTTCAAACGTGCGATAAGGTTCTGCACCCGAGCAAGACGCGTCCCTGAAAAAGCCATACCCGAATCAACTTCTTACATCAGTCACCGGTCACTGCAGATCGGCCCTCAATCATTAAGGCATAGCAAGAAATGACTGTTCTCGTTCGTGGTCAGATTTTGTTTCTGTTTCTGTTCGTCGCATCGTCAACGGCATTCGCTCAACGGAACCTGACGGACATTCCCGATCCTGACCCGGAGATCGAGCGGAAATCATTCATCGTGGCCGACGGTTGGGAAGTGAATCTTTACGCAGCCGACCCTCAGATCGCCAAACCGATCCAGATGAACTTCGACCCTCAAGGTCGACTGTGGATCGCCAGTTCGGAAATTTATCCGCACATCAAACCGGGTGAGAAAGCCAACGACCGCATCCTTGTCGTTGAAGACAACGACGGCGACGGAACAGCTGACAGTACGAAAGTCTTCGCGGACGGTCTGCTGATTCCAACGGGAGTCCTTCCGGGCGACGGTGGCGTCTACGCGGCAAACAGCACCGAGCTGCTGCACTTTTCCGACACCGACGGCGACGGAAAGTCTGATCGCGAACGAGTAGTTCTGTCAGGATTCGGCACCGAGGACACGCACCACATCCTGCACACGCTCCGCTGGGGTCCCGACGGGATGCTCTACATGAACCAGTCGATCTACATCCATTCGCACATAGAAACTCCGCACGGCGTACGCCGGCTCAACGCGGGCGGCATCTGGCAGTTTCGTCCCGAAACGATGGAACTCGAAGTGTTCGCACGCGGCTGGGTCAACACCTGGGGACACCAGTTCGATCAATTTGGTCAATCGTTCGCTACCGATGGGGCCGGCGGGGAAGGCATCAACTACGCGATACCGGGCGCCGCTTACCCGACAGCTCAGGGCATTCCCCGAATCTTTCACGGTTTGAATCCGGGCAGCCCGAAATACTGCGGACTCGCTATCGTCAGCGGTCGGCAGGTGCCGGAAGACTGGCAGGGCGACATGATCACCAACGACTTCCGAGGCCATCGAGTATGCCGGTTCAAGCTGAGCGACGACGGCGCCGGTTACGCGTCGCGGGAACTTGGCGAGCTGATCAAGACTCCACACGTCGCGTTCCGCCCGATCGACGTCGCGATGGGACCGGACGGAGCGATTTACATCGCCGACTGGTACAACCCGATCATCCAGCATGGCGAAGTCGACTTTCGCGACCCTCGGCGAGACCACACTCACGGTCGCATCTGGCGGGTCTCGTATAAAGGTAAAACGCCCAACGGTGGAGCGGCCAAACGTCCGCAGCTCGTCGACGCGTCGATTCCGGAACTGCTCGAACAATTGAAGTCGCCAGAAGGCTGGACTCGCGAGCAGACTCGTCGCGTCCTGAAAGAACGAGGTCATGACGCGGTCCTTGCTCCACTCAAAAAGTGGACCGCAGCCATCAACGACGATCGGCACAAACTCGAAGCCTTGTGGCTCCACCAGGCGTTGCGAGCGCCCGACGAATCGATTCTCCAAACCCTGATCGTCGATTCTAAAACGCCCGAAGTCCGAGCAGCAGCCGTAAGAGTTGCTCAGCACTGGCGAAATGACTTACCGGCTGAAGAAATCCTCAGCCTGGTCGGTCGTTGTGTCCATGACGAAAACCCGCGAGTCCGCCTCGAAGCTGTGCGAGTTCTCGGCAACATCGGCACCGTTGAAGCCGTCACTCGCGCCATGGAAGCCGTCGATCACCCGACGGATCGGTTTCTTGATTACGCCCTCTGGCTGACGGCCTGGGAAACTCGCAACACCTGGCTGCCGCTGGTTGAGTCCGGGAAGCTGACGTTCAACAGCCCCGCTCAACTGACGTTCGCGCTGATGGCTGCCGATGCGGCGTCAGCAGTGCCTCAGTTGATTCTTCTGTTGAAGTCCGACGACCTGTCTGGCCAGAGGTGGAACGAAGCGGTCAACCTCGTCGTCGCGCGAGGAAACGCGCAACAGTACGAGGCGATTCTCGGCGTGGCCGCCAGCGAGCCGGACGATGCACAACGCCATGCACTGCTGCACGCTCTGGTCGCGGCTTCGCAGCAACGCAAGCTGCGTCCCGCCGGCGATCTGTCGTCGCTTGATGAATTGCTGAAGGACGAACAGCCGATCTCGATCCACGCTCTGGCCATTGAAGCTGCTGGTGCCTGGCAGGTGAAAAAATATACCGAGCCACTTACCGCGTTAGCCAGAGCGGCAAAGACTCCGTTGCCAGTCAGAACCGCCGCCATCAGTAGCCTGGCGACTTTCGGTGACGCCGCCTCGGTCAGACTGCTGACGGAACTTGTCGCGACAGAAACAGAGCCTTACGAAGTCCGAGAAGCAGCCGTGCTGGGCATCGCAGCTCGAAATCCAACCGACGGAGCAAAGCTCGCCGTCGACCTGTTGTCCTCAAGCCGAGGCTCCAATCCAACGCGGCTGATCCAGACGCTCGTCCAACACAAACAGGGGCCCGGTGCTCTGCAGTCAGCACTCAAAGGACGAACGCTGCCGGACGACGCCGCCAAGCTGGCCGTGCGTGCGATCGACAGTTCCGGTCGAAAACTCGACGAACTGAAGTCGGCCATCGCCGCCGCTGGTTCAATCGAGTCAGGATCGAAAAAACTGACCCCCGAAGAGATGGCAGCATTCGTGACCGACGTCCGCAACAAAGGGGACCGAACTCGCGGCGAAGCGATTTACCGACGAGCCAGTCTGTCCTGCATGAAGTGTCACGCCATCGGTGGAGCTGGCGGAAAAGTCGGGCCGGACATGGGCAGCATCGGCGGCAGTGCGCAGATCGACTACCTGGTTGAATCGCTGCTTGATCCCAACGCGAAAGTCAAAGAAGGCTATCACACGGTCATCGTCGTGACTGACGACGGCAAGACGTTCTCTGGAATCAAGGTTCGCCAGACGGACAGTCAGTTGATTCTCCGAAATGCCGAAGGAGTGGAAACGGCCATCGCCCTGGACTCGATCGACGAGCAGGTCAACGGTACGTCGCTCATGCCCGCAGGCTTGTCCGACAAACTGACGCATCAGGAACTTGTCGACGTCGTGCGATTTCTGTCAGAGCTTGGAAAGGTCGGAGGTCTCCAGGTCAGCCGCGATCGAATCGTTCGAAACTGGCAGGTTCTGCAACCTTCGAACGATGTGACCTTTAAACTGCGACGAACGCGTCTGGCATCAGTCACCGAAGACGATCCAGCGTTCGTCTGGCAGCCCGCCTACAGCCGAGTGAGCGGCGAGCTACCACTGAACGATCTTCCGAAAGTGATGTACCGAGGTCCTTTTCAGAATGCTCCATCCGGGCTGAACTTCCTTCGTTTTTCACTCGACGTGGGGACTGCCGGAGAAGTTGAACTCGCCCTGAACTCAATCAAAGGCACTACCGTCTGGCTTGACGGAGTTGAGCTTGAAGCCGCCGCCAGATCGATTCTTAATCTGAAGGCCGGACAACATCGCATCACCCTCATGGTATCCGAGGCTGAACGCCCCGCCCCCGTCCAGGTACAAATCAACGATGTGGCAGGTTCGAAAGCGCAGGTACAGCTTCTGGCTGAGTGAGATCGCAGGACTACACAAGTTCAGAATGTGAGGATTGCACAATCGAGTCAGACTCAGTTCTGGCGACAGAGTCCGCCGGTGCGTACGATGTGGCGTCGACGATCGGACAGCCGGTTGAAAGCGTGTGCCAGTGTGCTTCTCAGGAATGCGTCCGACATAACTGTCGTATTTCGAACAGTAGCCTGAAAGAACGAGCCGCTGTGTTATCGACAATTCTGCACACTGAATCATGAAACAGTTTGCGTTGTTTTCAGGCTGAGGTTTTTTTCGATGAGCGAACTTGTTGTTAATTGCCCGAAATGTGCCAAGGGACTGAAACTTCGAGACCGGAGCAAAATCGGCAAGAAGGCACGCTGTCCCAAGTGCAGTCACGTCTTTGTGCTGACGGCTCCGCCGGAACCAAAGTCGGTCGAGGATGAAGTCGAGCTGAAGCTCGCATCCGAGGTAGCTCCTCAACCGGCGCCGCAACCGGACGTGCCGGCTGTCGGCGTCGCGGCTCGCTGGGTTCCTGACAATGCGCCGCCGTTGCAACAGGCTGCCCCACCGGCTCAACAACCAGTCGTCCCGCATCAGGTACCACAACAGGCTGCACCTCAACAGCCAACCGCCGGCGCATTCTTTGAAACTCCAGCTCCTGGACCTGTCGTCGTGGCGCCGGAAGACGCGGGCGGAGTCGCTCATCTGAAAGCGCTCAAAAAGAAGAACGCCAAACGGCGAAACACGGCGATCGTCGCAGGCATACTGACAGCCGCCGCGGTCGGTGGAGTCGTCTACATGGCGCAGGATCATCTTGAAGCCGCAAAACTCGCTGAAGAAGAAGCCGCGAAACCGAAAGTCGACGAAGAGTTCGAGGCCGAAAAGGAACAGCTTCGTCAGAACACCGCGATCGCCAAAGCGTCCAGCCCGACGACCGGCGGCCCAATCCCGATGAACTGCCTGCCGCTCGGAGCTCGAGTCATCATCAGCGTCCGCCCGGCTGAGCTCTGGAAAGCCGGCAGCCGCGGCGAAGAAGTTCGCTTCTGCCTTGGCCCTTTCGGAGAATGGGCGACTGCAAAGCTGACCGAACTCTGCCAGTTTGAACCGGCGCAAATCGAGCACGCATTGATTGGAATTATTCCTGGCCAGGTCGGTGAGCCACCACAGGTCGCCGCAGTCGTAAGACTCGTTGAAGCTGCGAAAAAATCCGAGCTGCTCGTCAAATTTGGCGGAGAACGCAATCAGGATCATGGTTACCCGATGTACGTTCGAAACGACCTGAGCTTTCTGATTGGGGCCGACCTGAAAATGATTGCCGTCGCGCCGAGCGGCGTCGCTGCGCAGGAAATGGCAACGGCGGTTCAATATGCCAACCCTCAATCAGACGGCATCGACGCCCTGATTCCTCAAACGGACGCAGACCGTCATCTGACCCTCATCTTTGAACCGCGGAGCGTCGTCCGACATCGTGACACGATCTTCCCGAAACATGTCTGGCAGTTAGTCGACCGAGGCATGGAATTCTTCAACGACGAAGAAGTCGAAACCGTCGTGTGGAGCATGCACTTTGGAGAAAAGAAGTTTCATTCCGAACTGATGATGCGAAATCAGACAATCGTCATGGAGCATCTGTTGCAGGCTGAAATGCGGAAGAAGCTGAAGCAACTTCCGTTCGATCTGGTTTCGATGGTCGAGCGGATGAATCCTGGCGTCATTGGCCCTCGCAAAGTCATTGGAAGATTCCCGGCAATGACTCAAGTATTCGCCATGTCAACCACTGCCGGAACGGGAACTCGCTACGCTCAATTGACAACCGAGCTTCCAGAACGAGCCGCGCCGAATCTCGCACTCGGCGGACTGCTCGCCTGGGACGAGTCCACCCGCACAGACTTCAGTACTGCTGTGAAGCAGGTCAAGCCTGAAGAGACTGGTCCGAAGCTGCCTGACCTGGTTGTCGACCGCTTGAAGAAAGTGATCGATGTGGAATTCGTCCGAACGCCACTTCAGGACGCTTTTGCCTACATCGCCGACGAATGCAAAGTTGACCATTACATCGACGGCGACGCACTCAAGCTAAGTGCCTACACGAAGAACATGGCACAGGACTATGTCGCCAACTGCAGCGGTCTGGACGCCATCAAGTACCTCGTTACGCGACCGATCAATGGGCAGCCAAACGCGCTATGCATCGTGATTCAACAGGACCAGAAACGGTTTCTGCTCACGACAAAACCCGTCGCTAAAGAGTCGGGATTGACAATCTACGAGTTTGAATAAGGTCGGCTGATGGAAAGTCGGCAACCGATCGCCGGGTCACAGAATGCCTGTCCGTCCTGCCGGACGCGTCTGAGAATCTCGTTAAAGGCAACTGCTGAAACGGAATTCGCCTGCCCGGAATGTGGTGAGGCCCTCGCAGCGCATTCAACTCCGAACGGTGACGTTGAAGTCTCAGCCATCGAATGTGTCACAGCGTTCGATAAATCGGCGGATCCGCCGACTTCGCCGTCATGGCGAAAAATTATCAGCAACAGTCGAACCATTGCTGCCGTGGTCACTGCGTCACTGGGAATGTTTCTGGCAATTTTCCTGCCCCCCTCAGTCGGTGAACCAGACCGTCACCAACCCAATGAACAGAGCCCGAATCTGGATAATTCGGTGATCGATCATTCCGGCCCGGCGGACCTGACACCGATGGAAGCGTCCAACGAAAACTTCAGGATGTTCGAGAGCACGTCAGAAGTTTCAACCAGCGAGACGGCACCGCTGCGTGAAACCGGCATCGCTCAGTTAAGCGAAGACACAAAACCAATCATCCCCGCAGAACGACACTTCGTCCCTGAAGTCGGCAATCCAGACGACATTCGCAGTCCAGAACCTCCGTTACAGGCTCCAGGCGACAAGACAGCCCCTCCGCCGATGAACATTCGGCAACGGCTCGAAATTTCAATCATCCGTTTCCGACAACCAGATCCCGTCCCTCTCCGAGAAGTAATTCGCACTGTTGAGCAAATGTGCCGGGTTCGAGTCGATGTCTCAGCAGTGCCGGTCGAGCAACTCGACAGCCCGATTACCCTTTCCCTCACCGAAACGACTCCGGCAGCAATCCTCACCGAAGCAGGGCGAAAGAGCGGGCTTCGTGTTATCGTTGACGAGAATTCCACTCGACTGGTCTCAGTGGAAAAGTAAGCGACAATTAAGTTCTGCCAGCAAGCAACGATTCATGCAACCTGACGACAAAATCTGCTACTGCTTTCATGTTTCCAAGCGGAAGATCTGCAACTTCATCCGCATCAACAAACCTCGACGAGCCAGTCAGGTCAGCGAATGCAACAGCGCCGGCTCCGGCTGCGGCTGGTGCATTCCCTTCATCGAAAAGCTGTTTGATGAAGCGAAGCACGGTCAGGAAGTCGAAGCGATGTCCGCCGACGACTACGCCAAAGCTCGCGGTAATTACATTAAAGAGGGCAAAGGAAAGCCGCCAGCAGGTGCAACTCCGACGCCGGAATAAGACTCCACATTCGATGTTTGAGAGACTCCGCCATGATTTACAGCAACGTAATCCTCACGGTCAAAGACGAAGCCGATATCGAGAAAGTCCGCGAACTGCTCATCCAGCAGGGAACGCTCTCGAAACAGGAGCCCGGCTGCGCACGATTCGAAATCTACCATTCGAAAAGTGCCCCAACTCTGTTCATGTTAATCGAGCGTTGGGATTCTCAGGAGCACCTTGACCAGCACCGCGAAGGAAAAGCGTGTCTTGAAATCTACCAGCCACTGGTTTTGCCTCTCGTCGATCGAGTTCCTCATCCTTCGGAACTTGTCTTTTGATGGCTCATGATCACCCCCACCTCAACGGTTCGTGTGGCTGGTGACTTTCTTCCTCGGTTCTTACGATGCCTGTCCGCTCGTCATTGATTGACTTTTCAAGCAGGGTTTCGGCTATGACGCCTCGAGAGGTGCTCGCGTTAATTCGCGAGCGTGAGATTCACGCAATTGATCTACGGTTCATGGATTTTCCAGGGACGCAGAAGCATTTTACAGTTCCAGCAAATGCCCTCACCGAAGACTGTTTCGACCGTGGGTTCAGCTTCGATGGCTCGTCGCTGCGCGGCTGGCAGGCGATCAACGAATCCGACATGCTCGTCGTGCCGGAAGCGGAAACGGCGTTTGTCGACCCGTTCCTGAAACAAACGCTCGCTCTGACCTGCAACATTCAGGATCCGATCACTCGGCAGGACTACGCACGTGATCCTCGCAATGTCGCCCGCAAGGCCGAAGCGTACATGAGGTCGACCGCTATCGCTGACGAGGCCTGTTTCGGCCCCGAGGCTGAATTCTTCGTCTTTGACAGCGCAACTTTTGACCAGAACGAGCACGAAGGCTACTACCACCTGGAAAGCGCCGAAGGTCAATGGAACCGCGGTCGGCAGAAGCCGATCGGCAGGGAATCCAATTCCGGATACAGCATCCGACAGCGCGAGGGTTACCTGTCGACGCCGCCCGCCGATACGCTGCAGGAATTGCGGACCGATGTGATGCTGGCGCTGCAGGATTGTGGTGTCGAAGTCGAAGCTCATCATCACGAAGTCGCATCGTCAGGACAGTGCGAAATCGATATCAAGTACGGACCGCTTGTCCGTACTGCCGACGCCATGCTGCTCTATAAGTATGTCGTGAAAAATGTCGCTGCACGACACGGCAAAACAGCGACGTTCATGCCGAAACCAGTGTGGAATGACAACGGCTCAGGCATGCACCTGCACTTTTCACTGTGGCGAAAGGGCGAGTCGCTGTTTGCCGGCTCCGGATACGGCGGCCTCAGCGAGACCGCTCGCTTTGCAATCGGTGGAATCCTTAAACACGCCGGTGCGCTGCTCGCCTTTTGCTGCCCGACGACCAACAGCTACAAACGACTGGTCCCCGGCTTCGAAGCCCCCATCAACCTGACGTATAGCTACCGAAATCGGTCGGCCGCGATCCGAATTCCCGTCCACAGTCCAAACCCCGAAGACAAGCGATTCGAATTCCGCTGCCCGGATTCCTCGTCGAACCCATACCTTGCGATGGCCGCTGTCCTGATGGCCGCTCTCGATGGAATTCAGAATCGCACCGACCCGGGACAACCACTCGACAAAGACATCTACGATCTTGATCCCGCTGAGCTGAACGACGTCCCGAGAACGCCGGCTTCGCTCGAAGAATCTTTGCAGGCACTCCGCGACGACCACGACTTTCTGCTACGCGGCGACGTGTTCACCGAAGACGTGATCGACACCTGGATCTGGTACAAAACTGAGCACGAAGTTCGCGCCGTGCGAGAGCGTCCTCACCCCTACGAATTCGCGCTGTATTTCGACATTTAAACCGCGACGGCATGCATCAACCAAACAACGGCTGGATGACGTTTCCGTTGTTGAGACGCGAAGGGCGACCGAGGCGGTCGTGAACTTCAGCTTCCGGCGGAATTCCCAGCAGCCTGTAAACCGTTGCTCCAACGTCATCCGGTGAGAAAGCTGTCGTGACCGGATACGCGCCAATGTCGTCCGACCGGCCAATCATTTGCCCGCCGCGCACGCCGGCACCGGCAAAGAACCCGAAGAAGCACGGCCCCCAATGATCTCGGCCTTTTCCGGCATTGATCTTCGGCGTTCGCCCGAACTCACCGAGCATCATGACCAGCGTGTCGTCAAGTTGCCCTCTGTCGTCAAGATCGTCCAGCAGGGTTGCAACGCCTTGATCCAGTGGTGGCAACAAACGATCCTTCAACGTCGGGAAGATATTTCCGTGGTTGTCCCAGGTCTGAGCGCCGCCAACGTTCACCTGAACCACCGGCACCCCGACTTCAATCAGCCGCCGAGCCACCAGCATCGATTGCCCCGTCGTGTTTCGTCCGTAACGGTCTCGGACAGCATCTTCCTCACGATTCAACTCGAATGCCTGAGCGAGGCGGCTGGATGTCAGAATCGAAAAGGCAAGCTGCTGGTCGTCGGTCAGCCGAGTGGCCTCCGCGGCTCGATCGAGTTGCTGCTGTTGAACGTTGACCTCGTTGAGCAACGCCTGTCGACGGTCCAGCCGTGAAACATCAATCCCCGGCGAAAGAGTCAGGCTGTCCACTTTGAAGTCCGGCTTCTGCGGATCGCCTTTAATCTGCCAGGGATCGTACTTTGGCCCCAGAAATCCAGCGTGCTGACCAGGCCATGTCAGCGGCCCCTGCAACAGGAATGTCGGCAGGTTCACACCACTGGGAATCCCGTCGGTCCGTGGTCGCAGAAATCCCAGCCCCGATGAATAGCACGGCCAGTCATCTCGCGACGCCACCTTGTCAAAGAACGCACCCGGCTGAAGATGCCCGGTCAGAACGTGGTGCGTCGACATCAGATGATTGTTGTCTTTGTGAGAAAGCGTCCTCACAACGGCATACTTGTCCATCCGCTGAGCCAGATGCGGCAAGTGCTCGCAAATCTGAATCCCCGGCACTGAGGTCGAGACGGGATTGAACTCGCCACGAATTTCGACCGGCGCATTCGGCTTCATATCGAACGTGTCATGATGGCTGGCCGCGCCGGTCAACCAGACGATCACAATCTGTTTTGCTCGGCTTCCGGTTGCTGCTCCTGCTTCAGCGACAGCAGCCTTCGCACGCCCACCAGGCACTGATGTCAGACCGACTCCGGCCAGACTGGAAGTTCCTGCCTGAATGGCCGCCCGTCGGCTCAACCTGTGCTGATTGTTCCGCAATTTTTCACTAAGAGACGACATGCAACTTCCCTGAAACCACTTCGGATGTAGAACGAGCCTTCAGTCTACGCTGCCAGCTCGATTGAGCAAACGGCATCCTGACCATAGCGTAAACCTGACGCCTCAGTTAGAAACGGGTCGACTCACCTCGCCCCGGCACTCGCCGTTACTGCGTGACTTTCCATTCACCGTCACAGTCCCCGTGAACTGGTTGCCGCTCAATCCGATGCTTGTGCTTGAACTGTCAATGTCGAGATCTGATTTCGACGACGTCGTCCGAGTAACTCGGCAGTTCGCAATGATCGAATCATTCGTCGACTTCAAAACGATTCCCGAATCGCAGTCAGTCAGAACAAGCCCCATCAGCGAGAAGCCCGAACATCGATCCAGAACGACAGCACCGCCTGGAGTGGCAAACTTGTGGATCGTCGAATTCGCCAGAATACAATCTGCACAATCGGTAAAGCGAATCGTGCCGGGACGCGAGAACTGTCTCGGGTTAAACGTGTTGCCGGTTACGACGACCCGCTGACTGTTGGCAACTATCAGATTGTTCGGTTTCGGAGCAAAAAAGTTGTTCGAAGAAACTGTCACGTCATGCGAGAAGCTGATGTCGACATTAGTAGTCGTGTCGCTCAGCACGTTGCCAGAGATCGTCACCGAGTTGATTGGGTAGATTTCTTTTCCGGCCAGCCGAATGTTGGCTCCACCCGGCGCCTGAGTTTTCTCTTCCCCTCCCGAGTAGTTCGCCGAGTGTTGAATCGTGCAACCAGTGATTGCGATCTCGGCAATCGACTTTGTATTCGTATCAGCCGAACCGCTGACGTCGATCAGAATATTGGCCGTCTTTGTTGGAGTCTCATCGGCCGGCATGTTGCCTTCGATGTCGCAGCCGGTGACCTGGAGATTTCGGACGTTGCCATCTCGAACGACAATCCCGCCCTCGCGGTTGTACGAGATGTGGGAGTTCGAAACGTTGATCTGATGCAGGTTCACATCGTCGAGAAAAACTCCGACTCCCGAATTCTCATACAGGTGGCAATCGGAAATCACGACGTTGCGATTTCGGTTAACCAGATGAACCCCGTGCCGGCACCACCTGATGGAAACTCGATTGACGATCGGAGCGACCGTTTGTCGCAACTCGATCCCGTCGGCTTCCGCATGAGCTCCGAGAATTTCGATCCCCGCCACGATCGGCATCCGCTCATTCCAGGTGGCAGGCTTGAATGACTTCGGCGACGCGGTGCCCTCATGCGTGCCTGTGAACCGAATGGCTGGTCCAGGTCCATCCATAATAATCGTCGCGCCACCAACTGATTTGATGGCTGACGCACCGAGCGTCTTCAGGTCAAACTCCAACGTACTGGTAATGCGATAGACCTGCTCGATCAGCAGCAGCCGACCGCCGTTGTCGTCAATCTGTGCCTGAAGCTCCGATGTCATGTCCGGGAGCGATTTCAATTCTGGAATCTGCTCAACGGCCCGCTCCCACTGCGCGAAACACGGCGAAGCAGCAACCATGACGATTAAAAACGAGGCAAACATTCGCATCATGACAATCTCCGAGTTCAAACTTGACCAAAGCACGGGCCTCAGTATCGAGGTCCAACCGCGCAGGATTCAATCAAGCAGACCGAATCAGCGAAGCCAGCCATTCCGCGTTCCATCAGCCGTGAAGAAAACTTCGATTCATGTCGCCGCTGATGCCTCACACAACGAGTGCGGAATCTACTTCACTTCACATTCGACGATCAGTTCTGTTTCGCAGCGGCTTGATTTGCGAGCGAGCGTGTCAGTATTCACGGCGAAAAATTCATTAGCTTGCGATCGTTGCAGGAATCTACCGTGGACCGAATATCTGGATTGCTCCTGAACAGCTCCTGGTCCGAAACAATTAATGGTCACGTGATCGTCATAGCCGACAGTCGGCGTACGAATGATCAACTCATCGTTGCAAAGTTCAGTCACCGCTCGTTTGAGAACGGCAGCAGCGGAAAGCTGTCCCTCATTGTGTGAAACCTCGCGAGCGTATCCGACAACTTCTTCCGTGCGTCTTCGAACGGAGTACTGATGCCGCAGAATAACGCGTCGTTTGTCCTGCCGCGTCGGGGCCAACTTCTCTCCGGCCTTGCTTCGAGGACGAATCCAGTTTCCGGCACCGCCAGTTCGATCAAACACAATCGCTGGAGTTCCACTCGGTCACATCGCGGTCGTATCAAGCCAACGCTGGCACCAGCAATAGAAGCATACGACTGGCCGTAGCAGGTTGTTCCTTAAACATCGATCAACAAAACAGAAATTCCATCAACGACCAACGATGACTTAACTGGCCGTCTTGAATCCAAAAGAAAGTACATCAGAGAGCACGGAAGTGTCACCCGCCAGCAACACGAATTCACCACGATTCGGAATTCGTCGGCAATCTTTCTCTACTCCGAACCAAGTCAGTCGGCCAAATGTGTGAGTCAATCATCGTACGACGCGAAGTCACAGAAATTTACTCGCCTTTGAGCCTCTGCGTCTTTGCGACGAAATGACCGGCCTGAAGTGATGAACCTTCGAGGAGTTACTGCGACGTCGCGCGTGCCTATTTACAGATTCGCCAGTGGAGTGTTGGCATCGCCGAACTGATTTGCCGCGAGGCCCATTCGATTCATGATCGACAGGTAGAAACTGCAAAGTTTTCGGTTGTCGTCGCCGGCTTTCAGATAGTCGAGCGTTCGGCCCGTCTTGAGAGTTCCACCAAGACATCCGGCAGTGACGAGCGGAACCTTCGTCGAATCGTGACGGCTACCCGACCACATATTGTTCACAAAAACCAGGCACGAATTGTCGAGCACGGTGCTGTCGCCTTCAGGCATGGCATCAAGTCGGCTGGCCAGGTAGGCAAGCTGGCTGCAGTAGTATTGAGAAATCCGCTCCCACTCGTCCGTGCGTTCGTGATGGGACGCTGAATGGTGAGCATTCCGGACGTCGAGGAACGGGTAGAACAAGCCGGAGATATCTCGACAAAGCAGCAACGTCGCGATCCGCGTTTTGTCTGTCTGAAAAGCAAGGGCGATGATGTCACACATCAGGCGCATGTGATCACGAATATCTTCGGGAAGACCGTTGTCCGGGCGAGCCATTTTCACGACGGACTCGCCTCGGTTCTTCGCGCGGTCGAGCGCTTTGTCCTGGTCGGCTCGCAATCGATCGATCCGCTTTTCGACTTCGCGGACACTGGTGAGATACTCGTCGATTTTCGATCGGTCTCCAGCACTCGCCTGTCGACTCAGACTGGCCGCGTGCCCCTTCACTCGATCAAGCACGCTCTTGTTTCGACGGCTGCCTCGATTATCAAACAGACTGTCAAAAGCCAGCGACGGATAGACTTCCATCGGCACGGGAGACGTCGCGTTCTGCCACGAAATATGCGAACTGTACGCCATCGAAAAGTTTGTTTCGTGGTAGCCAGTGATCGGTTGTTCGCACCCCAGCACCATGCTCGGCTGAGCCGTCTCCTGACCAAGATGGTTCGCCAGAACCTGATCAACACTGATGCCACCTCGAAGTTCCGCCCCCTTCTGAAGTGACGCACCCGAAAGAATGTTTCCGGTCTGTCCAGGGTGAATGCCGACGCCGGTTGAGTTCTTATTGAACAGGCCGGAGATCACATTCACTTTTTCTTTCAAAGGCTCCAGCGGCGTCAGGCTCCTGCCAAGTTCCATGCCGGAACCAGTTCCCTTCGCCCACCAATGGTCCGGATGAATTCCGCACGCCATGAACAGCACACCGAACCGCTTCGGGAAGGGGCTCGCTTCAGACTCGACTGAAGGCTCGAATCCCCAAACTGGAATCGACTCCAGCCAGGGCAGAGCCATTGCGACTCCAGCGCCACGAAGCAGCGTTCGACGGGAAAGTTGACCGCAAGCGGGCTTCAATGATTTGTTCATGCTTCATTCTCTGGCGAGGTAGTTCGAACCACGTTTATTGAAAAACTGAGTGCTGGTAACAATGTTTTCAACAAGACTTCCAAATCGGTAGTTGTCCGTTTTGAGCTTCTCGTGCAGATCTCGAATCAGCAGTTCATCGGGCAGAATAAGGCTTCGACCGAGAGCATAAGATACCAGTTTTCGAATCAGGTTATCGACAAATTCTTCACGTCGATGAGTCATCAGGTACTTTCGTAAATCCTCAACGCCCTGCCCCGCTGTGCCGCCTGGAAATACCGCATTTGCATCGATCGGGCGACCGCCAAGATCCAGATCGCGACGTTCGCCGACTGGCCCGAAGCCCTCGAACGCGAGTCCGATCGAGTCGATTCGTTCATGACACCCGGCACACGCCACGTTCTCTCGATGCTTCGCCAGAGCCTCGCGCAATGTCAGGTCGCCAAGTTTCGATTCGTCTTCCGGCAGTTCGGGCACGTTCGGCGGAGGCGGCGGAATCCTCTCTCCCAGCAGGCGACGCACGACCCAGTAACCGCGTTTCACCGGACTGGTCCGTAGCCCCGGAGCGTTCTTCGTCAGAAAGACCGACATCGGCAGCAACCCGCCTCGACCATACTCAGAAGCGTCGTCGATGCGGATCCAGATGCGAGGGTCTGCCTGTCCGACGTCGCCTTCGGCACTCGTCGCGATCGTCGTTCTCGGAATGCCGACCTGCTGGCTGACCGGGATTCCGTAATGCCGCGCCAGCTCCGCGTTCACGAATGTGTGCCGACCATCGAGAAACTGCAGCACGGAACGATCCTGCTGCGCGACGTCCATGAAGAACCGAACCGGCTCTTCGAACATCGCCTGCCGCAGCGAGTCGGTGAATTCGGGGAAGCGATTTCGGTCGACGCTGTTGTGCTCCTCGAATCGCCGGAAATCGAGCCAGTTGCCAACGAATTCAGTCGCCAGTCCGCGCACGCGGTCGTCCTGCAGCATTCGTTGAACCTGAGCCGACAGAACTTCCCGCTGCCGAAGAGTGCCGGCGGCGGCGAGTTTCATCAGCTCCGCATCGGGAGTGCTCGACCACAGGAAGTAACTCAATCGGCACGCGAGTTCGTCGTCAGTCAGCGAGCGCCGCCCCGATCCGATTTCCAGCAGATCAACCCGGTAACAGAACAGGGGCGACATCAGCACCGAGACCAGCGTGTCCTGAATCGCCTCTTCATGACTGAGCCCGTCGTCGATCCTCAACGCTCGATAAAACGCGACGAGCTCCTCTCGCTCCGTCGTTGAAAGGCGTCGCCGAAACGCTCGGCCGGCGAACTCGATGATCGCGTCCAGATGGCTCGCTTCTGCGTCAACGCGAGCCTGCTCGACCCAGCGAATCTGCCGGTTGATCTCGCGGAAGTAGTGCCGGATCGCTTCCAGTTCGACCTCGCCGCCGCCATTCAACGCCGCCTTTTCGAGGTACACGTCCGCCAGTTTCTCGATCATTTCTTCACTGAGCGCGGCCTTGTCCTCAGGTCGAGCGAAGTCGAACTGCGGATCGCGCATGTAGCGCGAGTCCGTCCGCTCGAACCATAAAAAGCCCTCGTACTGCCGCATCGGAGCGGACGTCACGAAGTCGAGTTCCTGCCAGAGGCCATCTAGTTCCCGCTGTCCCGCCTCGTCAAGAATCATGTCGTACAGCGGGCCGTCGTCGCGGAAGTACCCCATCATGCTGTGAAAACCCGCACTCAGCAGACGCCCTTTTTCTCCCATTTGCTTCTGTTCGTTTTTGACGTAATCCCGTCCGCGTTCAGAAATGAAAAACGCGTCGGGAAACACCGAGCAGAACCGCTCAAACGCGGCGGCGTGCCGAGCACGCTCAGCCTCGTCCGCCGGCACGAGCAGATCCTCATCAAACGGCAGAGCATCGTCTTTTTTCTCTTCGTCCTTTTTCTCCCCGTTTTTCTTCGGGTCGCTCTTCTCATCCGGCTCGTCTGCAACGCCCTCAATCTGTAGCTTCGCGACATCCAGTTTCCGACGATGCTCGACGTACTGCCGATTCTTCCACAGCACGAATGTCTGCGATCCGACGTGACTTCCCTCGACAGTGATGTTCGGAAAGCTCGGTCGGAGCTTGTTCCGCAGTTCGACCACAAAGTCCCGCATCACTGCACAGCTTTTCCGGGCGTCATCAACCGACGCGGCGTCGCCTGACAGAGTTCTCCACATTGTCTGCAAAGTCGCAACCGGCCCAACGGTTCGCTCGGGAGCTTCATCGATCAGCAAGTCCCAAACCGTCGCGAGATACTTTGCGCTGACTCGATTTTCACTCGCAACCGCCACGAGAGTCGCGTCACCAGCCGCCGTGTTCCCGTCGACCTGATTGAGCCGCTGTTGATGCCGCCACGCTGCGAAAAAGTAGTCCGCCAGATCGCTCGGCTGCTTCTCGTAAAACGCGACGATCCGCTTGACGCAGTACTTGTCCCGGTCGGTGTCTGTCACGACCGAATGCGGAGCAAACGCGATCCCATCCGGACGCAGCACCAGATGCTCAGCGACTTCCCGAGCGGCTTCGAGATACTTCTTCAACAGCGCCGGCGACATGGCCAGTGATTCGCCCGAGTTATCAAATCCGGCCTCGTTCGCCGGATCGACGGGAAACGTTTTCGTCGGCTGAATATCGACGCCGGTCAGATCGCGAATCGAGAAGTTATATTCCGAGTTACTCAGTCGCCGCGCGAGCACCGGCCCCGGATCACCGGCATTTCGCGCTGCCTCAAAATCACGGGCGGCGTTAATCCACCTGATTACAGACTCGCGCTGCTGGAGTGTCGGCTGCGGCTCCGAGTCCTTCGGCGGCATTTCACCCGTCCGCAATCGATCCAGCACGATCGCCCACGTCTGATGCTCCTTCGCCACTTTTTCAGCCGATGTATAGCCACTTAAATCAAGCTTTGCCGCCGGATCATCATTTCCATGGCAATCGAGACAGTAGACATTGAGAAATGGCAGGACCGCATTCTGAAACTGCTTTTCGAGTTCCGATCCTTTTGCCGTTGGATCATCAGCGAGCGTAGCTCTTGCAACACCCCCGCCAAGGAGAGTCGTAATTGCCACGCTCCAAACCGCAAACCTGCGACATCGCCTGGAACAAGGAGACAACACAGCATCAGAATAAATAACGTGACTCATCATTAATCCTCAAACCGGACTTTGTCTTTTCCGGCAAGGCGGACCAGATCGGGGAGGTCGTAGACGGCGAGTGCTCCGTGGACGGTACTGTCGAGGTGGCCGGCGGGGGACCTTAGCCTGACAACCGATGCCCAACTGCGGGGAGTCTTCTTCAACGTGACCGATGCGAAAAGCTCCGGGTTCAAAGCGGCGGCATGCAGAGCCACAATGCCGGCATGACCAACGCCGACCAGATGCACCTTTCGCGGTGAGTCTCTTTTTTTCTGGTAGAAGGCGACGAAGTCGGCTGCGGCGAGCGCGTCTTCCACTCGCAACCCGACGAGTGACTTGCCGAGCAGATAATTCAGGGAGAACGTTTTCCAGTCGGTTAATGTGGCGTCTCGATTGCCTGCCCCCGTTTCGCCCTGCCCTCGCAGATCGACGGTGACGACTGCGTAGCCTTCGGAAATCAGGTCTTCAATAGGACCATCCGCTTCTGAGTCGCCCAGCTTTCCGCCCTCGTGCAGATAGAGATAGGCATCGTCATCTGGTGATGGCGGGTGGAAAGTCAAACCCGGCAGCGGAATCCCCGACTCCGTTCGAAGAATCAGCTTGTCGATGTGATAGTTTTCCCGCTGAACTCGATCGACGTCTTCGAACTTCGGCGGCTTCAGCTCCGCATCGGACCGAACACCGATGGTCTCTCTGACCAGAGAATCCAGCTTTTTATTGTCGCTCCCTCGCCATCGAGCAACTCGCTTCTCTGCAAGTTCCGATTCGTAAACAGCGTTCAAATCAAAAACCGAAAGCTCATCAGAGAACTCCGTCAACACCTGGCCGGACTTCGTGCAGAGCAACTCTGCTTCCGAAAGGGTTGGCAATGCAGCAGCGGCGACCGGCTCGTCCTGACCGAGCAGCCACCGCTTGAACCAGTGCGTGATCGTTGCCAGATTCTGAGGATGCACGCCGTGCCGGCCTTCGACTTCGACCAGGTCAACCCGTTCCGGAAAACCAAGTCGACCGTAAACCCGCTTTGCCTGACGGTAGTTCTGCCAGGCACCTTCAATGCTGAAATAATCTCCAGTCGTTGAGCTGATGAGCGTTGGCCTCGGAGCCCGCATGAGGACGTAGTCTGGATGATCGAGCCCGAACTTGAGCTGCCCGAAAATATTCTGCTCAGCATCCTGCGGACCGATCGTTTCGACCAGGTGACGAAACGTCGTCAGGTAACAAGCCGGAGCCGCACAGGCGACTCGATCGTCCAGAGCCATCACATAACTTGTCAGAGTGCCACCTCCGGAGCAGCCAGTGAAACCAATCTTTGTGGCATCAATCTCAGGCCGACTGACCAGATAATCGATCGCCCGCATCGCATCCCAGACCCGGTACCGAGCCGTGTTTCGCCCGACGAGCGTCGAGCCGACTCCGATCAGAAAGTGTTCCGTCGTCGTGCCATTGTGTTGAGGATGTCCTTCGGCTGTCAGAATCTGTGACCGCTCGCCCTGACCAATCGGGTCAAAACAAAGCGCCGCCATGCCGTGCTTTGCCATGCTGATTCCGAACCGCTGGTTGTAGTCGGCGGTCTTGGCCGTTCGACTGTGGCCGCTGGAAACCGCGATCGCCGGAACCTTCCCGGCAGCATTCGGCAGGTAAAGATTCGCCGTGATGCGATGCTGCGGCTGACTGTCGAAGATGACCTTTTCAATCCGATATCCATCCGCCTCGATCGTTCCGACCGTTCTCGCATTAAGCGGCGTCTTCTCCGGAAAACCGCCCAACTGCATCGTCATGAGGCGACGCAATTTCTGCTGATAAGCTGCGATCTGCTCCGGTGTCTTCAGCTCTTCGTACGCTTCCGCTCGCCGATCAAGAGCTTCGTAAGCCTCTGCCTGAAGATGAGCGTACAACTTCGAAGCTGCCTGCTCGGCTTCGGTCAGGCAATTGAGATCTTCGGCGACCGTCTCAGCAGTACATGCCGTTATGGTCAGAAGAATTGCCAGCACAATTCGCATCGCCATTTGCCACTCCCATCTGGTATCTGAGGCACCATTGAAGCCCCGGAACCTGGCTGCCTGGACGCAGGAATTCAACCGACGACGCAATCAGACCCGTACTATGACCATCCATCAGCAGTTACACCCGGCAATACCCGGAAAGCCGGCTGAAACAGACTCCTCGCAGTTCCAGACAGCGGCTACGAACAAAACTCTCGACCGCGCAACGTCCGTCGCCATTCTTTGATGCCGGGCAGTGCGAAGCTCACGCCGTACAGGGTCAGCATCAGGTCGAACGTCACAATGAAGTCAGAATCCTCGTCACGGAAATCGGCATAGTACCGCCCCTGCAGCAGAGGCGGGAACGACGTCTTCTCCGTGCCCGTAATGCTCGTTTCCTCGTCATCGCCGTGCCTTTTCTGACAGACCGACAAAACGACAAATCGTCCGCAGAGCGTTGTTACGTTCATCCCTTCGTATCAATGTGCCCTTTGAGAATTCGCAGCGTTCGTTTGACGCCTTCGGAGCTGACTCGGGAGCCGTGGCCGGGGCCTTCGTCGTCGATGAAGGCCACGTATGACCCCGCTCCGAAGAATGTTTCCTGCTGGTTGTCCGGATTGCCGAACAGAATTGAGAATCCGCCGTCGTGTACCTGCTGAAGGTAGGTGACCGGACCATGCTCCGCATGATGAGCCGCGTTGTGCAGACCGCGAGCTTCTCCAGCCGCCACTTCCTGCTCGACCGTGTCCAGCAGCAGCTGGTCCAGCAGTGCCGCATCCAGCTCGGCCTGTACGATCTGCGAAAATTTCTGCGGCGAGTCGTCGCAGCAGACGACATTAATTCTGAGTGCTGACATCGATTTTTCTTTCCAGGTGGCTTCACAAAGTTGAATGGTGACAGATCTTCAACGCCTACTGCTTCCAGTTAAGCGACCGCTCGACGGCGCGTTTCCAGTCGGCGTAAAGCTGATCGGTTGGCGAGCGGTCGGATGAGGGGTGGAATTCGTGATCTAGTTGCCAGTTCGTCGACACGTCAGCCTGGCTTTCCCAAACGCCGGTCGCCAGTCCGGCCAGGTAGGCGGCTCCCAGAGCTGTTGTTTCTCCAACGACCGGACGCTGCACGGAGACTCCCAACAGGTCCGACTGAAACTGCATCAGCAGCGAATTCGCGGTCGCTCCACCATCGACTCGAAGGATGTCGAGCGACTGTCCGCAGTCCTGCTCCATCGCGTCCAGGACGTCTCTTGCCTGATAGGCGATGGCTTCGAGAGCTGCTCGCGCGATGTGTGCCCGCGTCGTGCCACGAGTCATGCCGACCAGCGTTCCGCGCGCGTCGGAGTTCCAGTACGGAGCCCCCAATCCGACAAAAGCCGGAACCAGAAACACGCCATCGGTTGAGTCGACCGAACGAGCCAGTTGCTCGACCTCGAACGCGTCTTCGAAAAACTGCAACCCATCGCGGAGCCATTGCACAACCGCCCCGGCAACGAAGACCGAACCTTCCAGACAGTATGTAACCTTCCCGTCGACTTTCCATCCGACCGTTGTCAGCAGGCCGTTGTTCGAAACAACCGGTTTGTCGCCGGTGTTCATCAGGAGGAAGCATCCGGTGCCGTACGTGTTCTTTGCCTGGCCCGGTTCAAAGCATCCCTGCCCGAACGTCGCCGCCTGCTGGTCTCCGGCGATGCCTGCAATCGGAATCGCCTTTCCAAACAACGCGGGATCGGTCTCGCCGTAAACCTCGCTCGACGCTCGAACCTCCGGCAGCAATGCTCGCGGAACATGGAGAATTTCCAGCAGCTCGTCATCCCAGTCCAGCGTGTGAATGTTGAACAGCAGCGTCCGACTGGCGTTGCTGACGTCGGTAATGTGCAGCTTTCCGCCCGACAGTCTCCACGCCAGAAACGTGTCGACCGTTCCGAAGAGAATTTCGCCACGCTCCGCCCGCGTTCGTAAACCGTCGATCTGATCGAGCAGGTATCGAATCTTCGTCCCTGAAAAGTAAGCATCGAGGACCAGGCCGGTCTTCTGCTTGAAAAGCTCTTCGTAGCCGTCGCTTCGGAGCTGCTCGCAGATTTTCGCCGTGATCCGACTTTGCCAGACGATCGCGTTGGCGACCGGCCTGCCCGTATCGCGTTCCCAAAGGATGGTCGTCTCTCGCTGATTGGTGATGCCGATCGCGGCAAGCCGCTCTGCACCGACGCCGGCTTGATCGATCGCCGTCTTCGCCGTGGCAAGCTGCGACTCCCAGATCGCCTCCGGGTCGTGCTCAACGTGTCCCGGCTGAGGAAAGAGCTGCGGGAACTCCTGCTGAGCCCTGGCTGTTGCAAGTCCGTCTTTCGAAAAGATGATGGCGCGACTTGACGTCGTCCCCTGGTCCAGCGTCAGAACATGATCCTTCATGAAGAAACTCCCGACTCGGGTCAAAATCCGAATTCAGATTACAGAATCGCAAGAGGCAAGCTGACTTCGCTACCGGCTTCGACAGACTGCTGGCCGCCTTCCAGAATCTCCTGCGTGTCCCGACAGATTCGATCCTGACAGAGCGGCTGGAACGGCTCACCCGTGCGAATGCCATGCAGAAAGTGCGCGGCCGAATTCTTGAGATGCTCAGCGGATGGCGGCACTTCGACTTCGCTGCCTTCAGGATCGTCGACCGTGGCCAGAAACAGTCGACCGCCGTCGCGAGGTTCAACCAGCAAGGTTCCGGCATCTCCGTACAGCGCTGTCGTGTAACTGGTAAGCTTGCCAATCTGTGTCCACGAACCTTCTGCCGTAGCCATCCCGCGAGGATAAGTCATCGCCAGAAATGCGTTATCCTCGACCGTGATGTTCTCTTTGCAGAAGCGACCGGTCAGCGCAGTCACTCGGCTGGGAACACCCATCAGCACTCGGGCAAGAACCGCGCCGTAGCAGCAATAGTCCATTAATGCTCCGCCGCCATTCAACTCTGGATCGAACAGCCAGTCACAGAACGCTGGCGAACAACCGAGTTCCTGCGGCCCTGCATGAGCAGCCCGGTACTTCACCTGCCAGAGATTCCCGATGGCTCCCTCATCAGCAAGTCGCAACGCATGTTGAAGCTGCGGCCACCAGGCGAACGGCCAGTTGATCATCAGTCGGACATTGTTCCGCCGAGCCGCAGCCAGCATCGCATCAGCCTGAGCCAGCGACGCGGCCATCGGCTTCTCGACGAGAACATGCAGCCCCCGCTCTGCCGCAGCAATGGCCAGCGCCGCTCCTTCGGTATTGCTGGAGAAAACGTAAACCGCGTCCAGTTCGGTACTGCTCAGAAGTGATTCAGAATCGGCAACGACGTCAAGCTCGAACTCATTGCTGAACTTACGACGTAACTCCTCGCGAGATTCTGCCGCTCCAACGAGTTCGACATCGTCGCGTTCAACCAGAGACTGCACATTGCTCCAAACGTGGTCGTGCGAAAGCCCGAGCACTCCGATCCGCAATTTCTCGCTCATCCGTTCAACTCTTTCTCGAGAACATCCCAAAGGTTCTGCCTCAACAATTTCGGATACGTCGCTGCTTCTCCGGCCATTCGTGAAGTGCAAGTTGACTGGCTGGCAGATCGATACCAGCCCCCTGCTCTGGCACGTCAACTCGGGCGAACCACAGAACCGAATTCACAATCAGGCGGCGAAACGGTTCCCGCTGAAAGTGCGGCAATAGTGCATCCCCATCCCCAGCAGTAGTGCCCAGACGCCATCCCGAATAATCGCCCATCAGCGGAAAACAGACGACGCAACGTTTCTCCGACGTCCATCTCTTGAAGCTCCGAACTGGCAAAATCCATGAGAGTAACGGCACTGTTCGGGAGTTGCATCACGACACCCCCGCAAATACCATCCGCCCCGTCCGACGCAGGAGCCAGCAATCATCTCCGGCGACAGACGCAAAACGGGACGTGGCTCAGCTTGGTAGAGCGCTGCACTGGGGGTGCAGAGGTCGCAGGTTCAAATCCTGTCGTCCCGACTATTTTCAGAAACAAGCCCTTCGGCGAGTACGTCGAAGGGCTTTCTCATTTCAGGGCAAAGAGTTACGCCATCCAGAACTGAGTTCAAACAGACGATTTCGAGCAATCGGCGTTTGGTGGCGTAGTCGGCGGTAAGCCATTGCTCTTTCAGGGTTTGCGAGAGTTCAAACACTTTGGCCGCTAACTCGGCGGTTTCGTCGTGGGAGCGGTCCAGAACGTCCAGTTGCAGCTTGATGGATGCCAACCGGTCACGTAGCTCTGTGTGCTTCTTCGCGAAGAGTTCCTGGTCGATGTCTTCTGAAAGCCGCATGTTGAGCAGCCGGTCCTGCTGCTGGATGATGAGCGTTTCTTGCCGAGTCAGTTCCTGACGTTGGGCACGGCTGTCGGCTTGGGCGTCTCGGGTCTGGGAAGCCAGCACCATGCGGAACCAGTCGCGGACGGATGCGTCCTCGACCTTCATCTTGTCGAACAGAGCCAGCACCTGGGCTTCGATGTCCGCTTCCTTCACTCGAATGCGAGGATGATCCTTCCTCGTGTAGCGAGCGCAGCGGTAGTAGACGTGGAAGTTGATACCGCCGTCCTTCCGCTTCTTCTTGACCAGTTCGCCGGTGATCGGATGGCCGCAATGGCCGCAGGTCATGAACTGCCCGGCGTAGGTCAGCGTGGTGGCGTGATAGACGTGCCCGCCGAGCAATGCCTGCACCCGTTCCCATGTCGCCCGGTCGATCAGCGGTTCGTGCTTGCCGGGATACCATTCCCCCTTGTACTCCAGTTCGCCGATGTAGGCCCGGTCCTTGAGGATGTTGTGGATCGAACTGCGGGGGAACTTCGGCTGCGAGTTCCGCCAGAGGCGGCCCTCGGCGTTGATCTTCTCGACGAGGCCATCCAGCGTCAGGTTCTCGAAGGCGTAGAGGTGGAAGATGCGTTTGACGTTGGCAGCCGGCTCGGGATCGACTTCGATAATGCCCCGGCCATCCTTGCGGGCATTGCGGTAGCCGTAGGGAGCCAGGCCGACGAACCAGCCTTCTTTCACGCGGCGGGCGAGTCCCTCGCGGACATCGACCGATTGCTGCTCGGTGTAGAAGCTGGCCATGTTGGCGAGCGTCCGCCGCATCATCCGGCCAGCGGGCGTGTTCTCGGTCGGCTGCGACACCGAGATGAACGGCAGGTTGTATTCCGACTCCAGCCTTTCCAGCTCGACATAATCGAACAGGTTCCGCGAGGCTCGATCCACCTTGTAGAACAGGAGGGCATCCAGGGCGAAGGCGTTCTTCTTGGCGTAGGCGATCAGCTCGCGGAAGGTTTTCCGCTCCTCGCCCTTGCTGGCCGTTTCGGCGATCTTGAAGAACTTGACGATCTCGCCGCCTTCCTGGGCGGCATAACGCTTGAGGGCTTCCTCCTGCACTTCCAGGCTGAAGCCCTCGCGTTCCTGCTCCCGGCTGGAAACCCGAGCTAAAGCGGCGAACTGTTTCATGGCTACGATCCCGAAGACAAGGCGTCAAACAACCGACCCACGCTCCGGATCATTGTAACGGCTTCCTCCGGCGTGATCACCTCCCGGTAGTACGGTTGCCAGGTACGGATCGTGGCTTCGATCAACTCGGCGGTGATCCAATCCGGCGTCCCGGCCGGGACGATGCTTTTGGCATCCTCTCGGATTCGGCAATCAGGTTTTTGATTGCGCCGGGCCATGACGGGAACCATCACCATTTACAAACACAAGGAATCGTCTCGTGGCCGGTACCGCACCGGCCGGAAGAAAGATCAATCCAAAGAAGGCTTCCGCAAGCCTTCCCGCTGGTAACGCAGTAATTCTTCATGGGCAATGGCCCACGATGCATGTGCCCCTCGCCCGCTGACTTTCTTGTGGGCTTCGATACGGCCAAGGCGGCACCACTGGCGGCAGGTGAACCCGGAGCGACCGACGACGCTGGCGAACTCCTCGACCGAGTACCACTGCCGGACCTGTTGGCTTTCCACCAGCGCGACCAACAGCGACTCGATCTTGCTCAGTCGTTCTTCAAGCGTCATGGTTCGTCCCTCCCCGCTGCTGGCGGGATGGCGCCGTGGTTAACGTTCGCGGTCCTTGTCCTGGGAATGTTGCCGGAACTTCCCCCGCTCGATGGCGGCGTCAAGCATGCGGTTGTAACCACTCGCTGGCCTCCGCTCCTGAAGTCCGGCACCGGCCAGATGCGCATTGAGGTGGCTGGCCAAGTCTTTGATTTCCAGTTCGAGACGACGGTTTTCCGCCTTCTGCGTTTCGGACTGGTTTTGGCCTTTCGGCGCGTCCCGGTACTCCAGTTCTTTCGCTGAAAGCAGCAGGCTGATGTCTTGCAGCGGGTACTCACGCAACCCGTCCCGCCCGAACCGGCGATACACCGCGTCGAGGCGGGCAAGCTTGTCTTCCAGCCAGGACTTGCCCGATTCGCCCTGATTCCCTTTCTGCTCGGCCATTGCTTACCGCCTTTCGTTTCTGGGTAGAGCGGGCGGGTTGTGACACCCGCCCGCGCCACGATTGACATCCACCATGCCCGGCTTCAGGACTCGTCGCCCTTGCCGGGTATCCTTGTGCGGCCAAGCAACGGCATCAGCACATGCTCGACCACTGCTCTGGTCGCCTCGGGCTTGTCCCGCAGGTGCAAGGCCACACGCTGGCATCCAGCCCAAACCAATGCGGCCATCCCGGCCAACATCGCCATGAAGGTGAGAAACATCAGGAACATGGAATCCTCCTTTGGAAATGGGGTGGCGCGGTTGCCCACGCCGCCCGTGGGTTGTTGTGAACTCGCTCACGCTTTGCCCTTGCCGCCGAACATGGAAAACAACATCGCACCCACGACGACCAACAGACCTCCCAAAAAAGTCGTCGCCATCGCGTTGCTGGTCGGCTGGTCCACCTTGGCCTTGAGGCCGCCAAGATTGCCCGGCATCCGAAGCTCAACCGGCGTCGTGCCGCCGCGAGGCTGGCGAGCCATTGCCTGGGATTCGCGGGGAACGATCTCGACGACTGTTCCGAAGCTGTCGTCGTCGAGGTCCAGGTCGGGTACGTCGTCGCCGTCATCGATGCGCACGAGCGCCGTCGGTCGCGGCACCATGAGTTGCATCGAGCAACCCGGACAGGTGCATGGCAGACCCGCCGAACCATGTTCGGCGACCAAGCCAGTCTCACAGTGCTGGCAGCGAAACTTGAATGTGGTGTGCATGGCACACTTCCTTTCGGTTGAAGAAATTGAAAACAGGGTGAATCCATTCCTTACTTGCTGCGGTTCTTGATGGCGTGCGTGATGGCCTTCAACGCCAGCTTGCCCGCAGCACTTCCGGCCTTGGCTTTCAGGGTGGCGTGGCCATCCTCCTTCGACTTCGCGTGAGCAGCATGGGCAATCAGCCCGATGACCATCGCGACGAAGGCGAACGCGCCCATGACGAGGCTGAAGAAAATGGCCAGTTCCATCATCGTGTCGTGAAAAAAATTCTGGATCATCGCTCAAGTTCCTTTCGGGGTTGTTGCTCGACCGTCGCCGACATGGCTTGGTCTTGCGAGTGGTCGTAGGTCCCATGCACCGTGCCGAGATCCTGATTGACCATGTACTGCGTGGGATTGCCGGGTGAGCCTGGCTCTGCTGCGTGCTCGGGCCGTCCAAAGAAGGACTCGTGAACCGTCGAACGCACGTCTTTCACCATCTCGCGGCCCATCGCCGCAAGTTGCCCGGACAGGGACGGCTGGGACTCCAGCCATTCCCGGCGTTTGGCCAGCATCTGCTGCCACAGGGGGACGTTCTCTGAAGACATTGGAGAAACCTCCTTTCAGGTTGAGGGGTGATTAGAAGCGGCCGGACTTGTAGCGCTCGGCCAGATAGCGCTGTTCGATCTCGGCATCGCGCATGGCTTGCAGGCGGCGCTTCGCCGTCTCCGCGATCACGGCTTCGGTGAACATGATCGAGACGAAGCCCGCCATGACGTACCAGCCGAGCGGCGGCCAGAACTGTGCGAGCAACCCGCCGATGCCGAGGCACGCGAAGGCTTCGACCGCCTTGGCGTTCGGTTCGGACAGGCGTGGGAAGAACCGGCGGGCGAGCCAGGGGTAGCCGTTGTAACGGGTGTGAACAATCACCCCGCGCCGCCAGTTGAGAAACGTCTTTGCCCGTTGGATGGCGAGCGCGACGATCCAGATGAGAAAGTAGATGAACATCGGGTAGCAGTTGGCGTAGCAACCCCAGCCGAGGATCATGCCCGCGCCGATCAGCCCATGCAGCCCGATGCCTTCTGAACCGAAGTCGGTGCGCAGGAAGGGCGTCAACGTGCAGGCATGGGCATTGGCCACGACGTTGAGGCCGTTGAAGCTCTCCCCGAGGGTGAGCATGTCGCCGGGCTGCGACCTTTGTTGTGGTGAGTGCGGAACCATTGGAGACCTCCTTTCGAGGTTGTGGAAAAACAATGCGTCCTGCAAAACAAGGAAATCAGCCGTCGTCCTTCTGGCTGAAGCTCGTGGCCAAGTAGTTCTGGCCGCTTGCGAACGGTTCACCGCTGCGGATCACGTAGCAGTCACACATGAAATCGTTCGATGCGCCGCCGGTACGCAGGCCGTGCATGAATTCGTTGGCCTGCAAGGTGGACTCGAAGTGGTTGCTGTAATTGCCGCTGTACCGCTGGCGGCCCATCAGTTCGTCGAAGGGGCTGTCAGGCGGCGTTGTTGTCCCGCCCGTGAACGTCTGGAGGGACTTGCCCACGAGGTTGCTTGCCCAGGTGGCGGTCTCAATGTCGCCCAAGGCGTGAAGCACCTTCGTGTGGAAGTTCGTCAGCAGGCTGTCGGCCTGATGGCGTCCCTTCTCGCCTGACAGCGCGGCATAGAAGTTGTGGAGCGATTGCGAGAGAAAAACCAAGGAGCCGCGATGGCTACGGCACTGTGTGATGAAGTGGGCATCGAAGCTGCTGAGGAACTGATGGCACTCATCTGATACGATGGTGACGATGTTGGAGTCCGGCCTTGCGACCCGCCGAAGGACGGCACGCTCCACCAAGTATTTCCACCCCGCCGCGACAAAGAGGCCGATGTCACCCCATTCCGATGGTGCCATGTCCACCAGTACCCATTTCCCCGCAAACAATTCGTCAGGCGTGATGTTCGTGGTCGTGCTGACGAGTTCGCGCACGAGGCCTGTGTTGAAGACATGGAGGATGCCCATGACGCCGGTGAGAATCGAACTTCTTGTACGATCAGCGGTTGTCGGAAACTCATCCACCCAGTAGGTGCGGGCGAGTTCGTAGTCGTGCTGCTCCAGTGGCGTCTTGGCAGATTCATAAGCCGCCCGGAGGACATGGTTGTGGAAGCCATCCAGCCAGGCTTCGCTGGCGAATTCCTGCGGCGACATGGCCGCTGTTGCGATAAACTTCTGCAAGTCTGAGGCGGTGAACGGCCCCATCGCCAGCTTCACCATCTCGATTGCCGAGTACAAAAGACGCTCTTGCTCGCGGTTCCAGAAGTCCGCATCCTCCCGCCCATTGGTATCGCTGGAACGCAGGCTCTCCGAAATCGTCATCAACGTCTTGGTGATGTTGCGGGTATGCCCGCCGCCCTGGTTCATCTCATAGGCGAGGAAGTTGAAGTGCAGTTGCTGATCGGGCGCGAAAATCAGCAGGTCGTCCCGCCTGCCCGCCTTCGTGAAAATTTCCTCCCACATCGCCCGGTCTTCGCCGGGCTTAGCGGCGAGTATGAGACCGCCGCTGCCGGGCAGACGGGCAAGTACATTGGCGATGGCCTTGCCGCTGGAGGATGTCTTTCCACTGCCCGTCCGGCCCATAATGCAGCAACCGCCGTTCAGCAAATCGCGGACAGTAAAGGCGTTGTCTTCGTCCCAGTGGAGAAGCACATGGTCGAGCGTGTCGGTGGAAGCAGATGACGGCTTGCGGCTGTACACCAACCGCCGCTTGACGTTACTGAAAGCCGCGTGTGCCATGAGGGCAAAGCCGCCAAGTCCGCCAATGGCAACTTTCAATTCGTCCTCCGGGTCGCCACGCAGTACAAGCATGGCGGCGATGCTGAGTGCCCCCAGACCCGCACCGGCCTGGATAAGCTGGCGAAGGGAAACATCGCGGTTCATCGCACACCTCCTTGCTTCGCCTTATCGCGTGCGACAGCGGCGAAGGTCTTGGCATCAAGGGATTGCTCACGTGCTTTGCGGGCTTCCTTCTGGGCTTCGGCCAACGCTTCGATGAAGTCATCGAGCGAGAGGTCAGCCCCGGAAACGGTGATCGAGATGCCCGACGGCAGCGGGCAGACGATCCGCTTCAACCGCACTTGCGGCGTGTCCGATGCCTTCGGCTTGCGGACGCGCTTGGCCAGTTCATCGCGGGAAAGCGTCGTTGCCGCGATGGCCAGTTCCCGCTGACGTTCCGGATCGGATTCCTGGCTGAGCAGGTAGGCGCGGCGGGCGTCGAGCTTGCCTTCGTTGACCTGTTGCTGAATGGCGTCTGGCAGTTCCAGCAAGGCAACAGCCCGGCTGATGGCCGCTTCGCTCACATGCAGCAGTTCGGCGAGTTTCCTCGCTGTGCAACCATGTTCCTTGCACAGGCTGGAGAACAGGCGGGCGCGGTCAATCGGCGGCAGGTGCTGGCGGTGCAGGTCGATGGAGGCCTGAGCCATCAGCAGTTCGAGGCGTGTCGGTTCCTTACCGAGGTCGATGGCGAGCAGTTCCGTCATGCCGACGAACCGGGCACCTTCCAGACGGCAACCGCCATCGCACAGGATGAAGCGGTCGCCTTTCATGTAGCCAATCACGGGCACTTTCTGCCCGTTGGCCTTCATGTTCTCGCCGAGGTTGCGGCAGTAGTCGGGATCGAGCGCTGAACGCGGCTGGCTCGGGTAGTCGCACTTGGCGACGGGGACTTTGATGAGTTGAGGCAATGACATTGCAGTCTCCTTTCGTGGCCACTGTCGGCGCGTACCTTCCACGCGGACGCCAGCGGCGCTGAAGTTTTTGAGGAAGTTGGGAAGAACGTCCGTTGATGCCGTGTGCCGCGCCAATCATCAACCGGCGGCATTCATCGCATTGGCTTGCCCGGCCGTTCAACTCGCATCAACTATCTACCCGGAAGTTGCATTTCCCCGAGTCGCCATCGCTTGAAACGCGGCTCGATATGGCGGTTCCGGCGTGGTTTTGCTCTTTCTGGGCTGGTTGAGTCCACTCGCGGCCATCGCACCATGCACTCTGTCTTTGACGACGTTCTCGTATTCACCCGTTTCGCCGGGTAAAATGGGCTTGGTGTGCCCACGTCAGTTGCCTCTGCAAAGCGACGTTTTCACCCGACAGGAGAATCGTAAGCTGGCGTCAAGGAATGGTTTATCCCCGTTGCCCGCAAGTTGCCGCAAGTTGGAAGGTAACGTGGCCAAGAAGCGATCTGTAAGACCTGAAGGAGACGCGGTGAGGCAGGCACGGCTCGCCAAGGGCTGGCGCCCGGAGGATCTTGCACGCCACGCAGATTGCTCACTCAGGACGGTTGAGAACGCCGAGCGGAGCGTAAGCGTCTATACGAACACACTGGCGAGCATTGCGCTGGCACTGGGCGTCAACTACAAGACATTGCTTGCGAAAACCGAGACCGCCTCACATGCCAATGACATGCTGCGCACCAAGGCGTCGATCATCATTGCCGCAAATCCAGATGATCCGCCAGCCGTGGAGCAGGTGATTGCTGAATTGATCGAGCGTGGATCGCTCATGGATCAAGTTACCATCGGTACGACCCAGGTGAGTTACTTTCGTACCGCACCTGACGGCGGTTTGCTTATCAATATGACGCTGACATATCGCGACGCGCGGAAGCTGGCTGCCGGAATACAGGCTGGAGAACTTGGGGCGCTGGAAGTATGCTCTTTCTCCGCTCCGGACTGCTGGATATGGATGTTCGCGCAACCTCCTGTGGAGCCGGATTAGTGGAGTGTTGAAAGAGGCCGGGCACCAACGTCACCCGGCGATAGAAACCCAAGGACTCGTAAGTCTGGGACGTTCGACAATCTGATATGGCCGACCCCGTAGCCAAAACACACCATCGCGGGGCAAATATGACCACCGCGAAGCTTGAAATGACCAAGCCGGGGGGTATTTATGGGGCGATTTCGACAATAAATGGCCAGATTTGCCTTGATCTGGCGTACTGACTGGCCAAGTGAATCGTGGCAATCGCCAGATGCGCTTTGTTCTTGACTGTGTTGATGTACTCGCCGGAATTCCTGATAGAAGTCAAGGCTTTGCGTTGCCCTGGTCGCAATGTTGACCGGCCAGGACAGGAACACGGGACGGCGATTAACCATTGATTAACGGCAGGAGTGATACCGTAGGGCTTCCCCAACTGGATGCAGGAAGCCCAATGAAGGACATGAATGATAACGTAGCCATCGCCATCATGATAAAGGTGAATGAGTTGGCATCGGAGTTACTGTCAGAAGTCGTGGCGTGAGAGATTGGAGGAAGGTGGCGTATCCT
>CAXBME010000041.1:0-52148 GCA_963976765.1 uncultured Planctomycetaceae bacterium | reverse complement strand
TGAAATCAGCATGTCCGCTCTTCACAACCAACAGCCCCGACTTACCGGATGAGCCAGTAAAGCTCAACGGTGTGCCGGTACAAATAGAGAATCGGGAAGTCCAACTCGTGTGGCTCGTGCTTCGTCAGCGCAAGTCCGACCAGTTCATCTGCGGCCAGTTTGTACGATCTTGCCACTTGTCGTCGGTCACGGAATGCGATCCCGCCAATGACGGCTCCGTGCTGCCACGTTTCGTCGATTTCTTCGGGTATTTCCTGAAAGATCGGAGTGTGTAACTGAGCGTGTTCGATGAAGACTTCACTCTCGTGGTCACCGCTGTTCAGCATCGCATGGATGTGTTCGTAGTCTGGATCGTCTTCCCAATAGTAAAACACGAGGGCCAGCACACGCAGGTCACTCTCGCTGAACTGCCGTGGCTCACCTTTGGGCATTGTCGCCTTTCTGCCCAAATGGTCGGCAAACTTAAAAGTCCAGTGGAGTACGGTATCCCGATCTACGTCGAACATGCGGGCTACTTCGGAGATGGTCGCCATGTGCTACGCCTCTTGCTTCCTCAAGGCGTCCAGCAGTTGAGCCGAATCACCTACCCGTGAGTCCTTCATCGTCCAGACAGAATCCTCCTCCGACGAGTAGAGTTGGTTTGCGTACATCGCCGTCATCGAGTTGACCGCAGCAACTCCTTCTCGGTCGAGAGTGGAAGCGGGCAGTTCTTCTTCGATCATCGATACCATCGCCATGCGTCGGTTGAGCGGGACGCTGACAATCGTGTTCGGTGTCCCAAACGCAGGTGACACTGGCACCGGCATCGGCACGGCCCATGTCGGTGCCACCGGGCTGTCCGAGCAAATGAGATCGGGGGCTGTTTCATCGGCAATCCACAGTTGCCACTTACGCAAGCTGAGCAGCGGCGCAAGTGTGGCCGCCATGTGGATCATCTCTTGCACATGCCATGTCTGCTCGTAATTGACGGCGTAGTCGTCGCTCTGCCCGAACGCAACCAACTGCTCAAAGTCCTCGTCCGACATCTCGTGTCCCAAATCTGCAAGCGTACTTCGGAAATGCTCCTGCCCTTCCTGTGTTGCGAGCATCAACTGAATCTCTGCTTTCGATACTCGGTCGATGAAATCCGATAAGATGTCTCGAACCCTCAACACTCGGACGGCCATGAATGCCACGAACACCATCAAGTCGGCAAAAACTTCGTCCTCGGGCAGCGACCTCTTCTCGATAACGGTTTTGAGAGAAGCACTCCATTGGCCTTCCAATTGCGAGAGAGATTTCTCCACCGACATCGGATCAATGCCCGATTCCCCCTCGATCTTGTGAAAATCTCGCTTGTGAGCAGTTCCCTTGGGAGTGCTAGGCCAAGATTTTCTTTGTTCCTTGTCGAGGACGTAGAGCCTCCCTTCCTTGCTGTCGTCCTTAGTGAAGCCAGCTAGGTAGAACTGCGGGACGTAATGATGTTTCCGAGGCTGGCCCGCCATGCAGAATTCTCCGTCAAGATCATGGATCGCCATCGACGATCCATTCCTTCAATTTCGCTCCGTGTCGATTCTTTTGCGGAATGACCTAGGTGCTTTGAAACACATGTTATGGTTTGGGTTCAGGTATCCTTGGGGGTATCACCTGATTCCGACTCTCCCGCATTGCCACCTTGCTCAGTTGATTTCGACCCCGCCTTCTTTAGGAGGTTGAACACTCGAAACTGTTGCTGAAATGCTATGCCAATAAGATCGAGAAACCCTTTTTCAGAGAGGTCGCCAACTGACCGAAGCGTGAACGCTCCGATAATAAGCAACAGAACTTCCACTCCAACAAGCCCGAGAAGTACCTGCCACCACAAATTGAAACTTTGTAGCAACAAAAAGACAGCGCCGAAGACCACACAAAATGCCAAGAGAAAAAATGCCCCGATCTGCCATAGCTTGACGGCCTTGCTCTCTCGGATGTGCCTCTGGGCTTCGACTTCTTTGAACCTTTCCATGTCTACGTCCTTCATTATCGAGAGAAAGGCGGCATCATCCTCGAATACGACGTAGATGCTCAGCCACTTGTCTTTGTTGTCTTCAAGGAAGTCTTTAATGATCTTCAAAACATGCCCTGAATCTTCCCTGTAGTGGTCCCACTCCGGGTTTGCTTGAAACGCCACCACGCCAATTTGATACGCTCGGAATAGCTGCTCCAACATCATCATCGCAAGGTCTGTCGGAAGCACGTCACCTTCGGCCCGATTCAAATACGCTTGAGCGAGTGCTTGGCTCGCATTGACCTGCATTCCAAAGTAATTTCCGATTGCGATCCTCTTGTAAACGGGGTCCAATTCGGGGTCGCTGGCATCTTCGATTAGCTTTGGAAGCCGGGATAGCATCAATCGATAATGGTCTAACGCACGAATGAGGTCGCCATTGTCCCAAGCCTCTCGTGCCTTGAATGCTGATGATTCAATCTCGTTGACATGCAAATAATGCGTCCAAACCCGTATATTCCCTCGAAGGTGATCGCCGCAGTCCTCGGACACCTTGGGAATCGCCTCTTCTGCTAGGCGAATCGCTGTCTTGAGATGTGCCACACCTTCATTGTGGCAGCGCTCAGCTTGTCCGATGTCGTGTCTCTCGTAAAAGCAAGTTGAAAGACACTCCTGCTCTTCATAGAGGTAATACTCTGCAAAGAGTTCCGCCTGCAATTTTGTTGGTTCCGCCTGCTCCTCGTTTTTTGCAAGCTGGCTAGAAAGCTCTCCAGCGGTATGAAAGCGCTCTGCTGCTTGCTCGTAAACTTCGAGGCCGATTCTCGATTTGCGAGCTTGATCTTTGAGCCTGCACCCTTCTTGAAAAGCCTCGTTTATGGGGTCGGAGTCAGCCACGAAATATCTGCTGCTTTCCACGAAAACTATTGCTGAAAGGAATCATCACTCCACCCCAAGCGCCTTGAACGCTGCGTCTCGTGGGTCTGAGTAGAAACTGGTTTGGAACTTGGCGAACAGTTCGCCGGGAATGGTCGGGATGTCTTCCACACTCTGCAATCGAAAGAGGGCTGAGTTGCGTGCGGGATCGAAGGAAAAGTGTCGTGGCGTCATGCTGTGCTCAACTTGCTGAATCATTATTACAAATCCATACCGGCTCCGTTTGTGCGAAGCCATTCCTTTCGCTCTTGGTAGTCAGGCAGCAGCTTGTCAACTTCGTTCCAAAATGCTTCCGTGTGGTTCGGGTGCAGCAGGTGCGCCAGTTCGTGAACGATGATGTAATCGAGCACGGTGAGTGGGGCCATCATGCACTTCCAGTGGAAGCTCAGGTTTCCGTTCGGCGAACACGATGCCCAACGATTCTGAAGCTCGACGACTTTGATCGTCCCCGGTTCAACACCCAATTCGTTCTGATACAGGGCGACTCGCTCAGGTATCCGTTCACGCCCCTTGCCTCGATAGAACTCTTTGAAGACGTTGAAGCCTTCTTCGCTTTTGCCATCTTCTGATCGAAGGCAGAAGTACCCGTCCTTGAGCTTGAGTGGCACGTCCTGTTCTTCAACGATCTGGAGTCGGTAGGAGCGACCGAGGTACAGGAAGCCTTCGCCATTGACGAACTCTCGCCGCACACGAGTTGAGTTCAGGTCTTGCCATTCAGCCAGCCCCGTGTAAATCCACCGACGCTTGCTCTCGATCAAGTCGTCGATCTGGGCGTCGTCCAGCGACTCCGGTACCAGCACGGACACTTCTCCATCTCGTTCGATGTAGATGCTGGCCGTCTTCCGGTCGCTTCGATGAAGCGTGTACTGAATGTCTTTGTATGTCCTCATGACTCAACAATGTCGCTGTGTCTCACCTTCGCCAGTTGCGTGATGTCGGCAACCAGCTTGTCGGTCTTGTCTATAACTTCGTCGATGCCCGTCAGCAGAATCAGGTCCGATAGATCGCCCTGCAACTGCTCCACGTCCGGGTTGTTGGGACGCCAGAAGTTGGTCATGTAGATCGTCGCCCCCAACTTCTTGATGATAAGATTGGCCAGCGTCTTGACCTGTTCGGCTTGTGTATCGGGAACTCCCGCCTTTCCAAACGCTTCTTGAACGATCACGTCGTAGAAGGGCTCCGCTTTGGCCGTCACGCCGCTGACACTTGCCTTTCTTCCCTGCTCGGCGTCTTTCCGCAAAGTGAACATGTCTTTGTACAGTTCGTCCCAGTTGTCTTTGTGTTTCTTGATGAGTTCTTCGAGCTTGTCGCTCAGGTTTCGGTAGAAAGCTGGGTCTTGTTCGAACTTCACCTTGCAATGCTTGCGGATGGCGTGCTCCATCTCGCTCGCCTTTGCCTTGGAAGACTTGTTCTTTTCGATCTCCGTCACAAACTGCGAAGACAGCAACTCGACAGGAGGAATCTTCGGATTGATGCCGAGGCTGATGAGATGCTGGTCAATGAGCTTCTGAACTTTGCCACCAATGTCGGTGATGCTGAGCGTCTCGTCCTTGTAGCGCTCCCGAACTCGAACCAGCAGATAGCCAAATCGTTTCGCCGGAATCTTGTAGGGATTAGCCGCCGAATGCGGCAGCACGATGTCCATGCTTTGATAAAACTTCTTCAGGTAGACCTCAAAGTTGGAACGGCGTCTAACGTCTTCCATCTTGTCGATAGCGTCTTCCAGCACGGTGAATTCGTCTTTTGGATCGCTGATCTGCTGATTGACGAACTCCTCGATGCGCACGACCCCGCAGTCTTTGAAGAGATTCAGGAGTCGCTGGTAACGAGTTTCAAGTACCGGAAGCTCGACGGCGATGTCTTGAAATGACCCTTCGAGGTCAGCCTGATCCTCACCAGCGTAGATCGAAAGTGCCTGCTTCAAATGATTCGACAAGCCAATGTAGTCGATGATGTAACCTCGACTCTTGCCCTTGGCGACTCGATTCACACGGGCAATTGTTTGAAGCAGGTTGTGGTCTTTGACCTTCTTGTCGATGTACATTACCTGCTCGATGGGAGCGTCGAATCCGGTGAGCAGCATGTCGCAGACAATCAGAAATGCAATTCCGGTGTCTTCCTTGTTTGGATCATCGAGGTCGAATGCTTTCTTAAAGCTCTTGACTGCGTTGACTTCACGGGCGTGCTTGCGTGCTGCTGTGATGACAGCAGGCTCGTTGGTTCCCGCTGAGGAAACGACCACGACAGATTTGAGGAAGGCGATTCGCTTACAGAGATCGTCATCCCGGAACGAGTCTCGGTTGTCGTCCGTCAATCCGGCTGGATCGCCAGTCCAGATTGGCTTTGCCTGCTCTGCGGCCAATCGATCAGACAAGGCGTTGTCGATGTACTTCTTGTACTTCACTGCGGCCATCTTGGAAGCGCAGACAACCTGTGCCTTAAAGCCGTTCGGCAGAATGTTAGCGACGTAATGATCGACAACATCGGCAGCGATTTCCTCGATGCGTTTGTCGGCTTCAAGAATGTCGCCGGTTGTTCCCCACTTCTTTTTCAGTTCAAGAATCTCTTCGTCGGTCTTCTCTTTGACGAGATCGTCGAACTTCTTTCCTTCGGCTGTCGCCATCTTCTTTAATCGATCCACGTTCTCCTGTTTGCGAAGCTGGGACTCGACGTGAGTTCTTGCGAGCGTGTCCACCTTCTGGTCGAACTCGGCTTTACGCTCAATTGCGGAGTCCGCCGTCTTCCCTTCATAGAGAATCTGCACCGTTGCTCCGTCATCAACGGCATCCTGCAACTTGTATTTGTCGATGTATGTGCCGAATCGATCTACCGTCTGCTTCTTGTCCTTGACGACGATCAACGGTGTCCCTGTGAAGGCCAGACGAGTGGCGTTAGGGAAGGCTTCGAACAGATTGTCACCGAGGTCGCCGGATTGCGTTCGGTGCGCCTCATCGATCATCAGCAGGATTCGTTCTGATGAGTTGACGATGCCAAAACTCTCGTAGCGGGGAATCTCCAAAGCGGATTCCAAGTAGTCAGGAACGTCCCGTTGGGCCTCCTGAAACTTGTGAACCATCACCATATTCAAATTGCCGAAGTCCGAAGCGAGCCTCTCCCGCAACTCACCCGTGCTGTTGATGTAGGTGACTTTCTCACCTGCAAGGGCCGCCGTCTTGCCAAGCTGCTCTTCCAGATCGGTACGGTCATTGATGAGACAGACCTTGTAGTCCTTTAGGTCGTCACATCGACGCAGCTTCCGAATCAGAAAGACCATGCTCAGGCTCTTGCCGGAACCCTGCGTGTGCCAGACGACGCCGGATCGTTCCGTCGGTGTTTGCCCCGTGCGCAATCGATCAACGATCTTCAACATGGCCCGGTATTGCTGGTAGCGGCAGACGATCTTGGCTCTGGTGTCACCCACATCCATAAACACCGTGCAGTTGCGCACGATGTCCAGCAACGTCTCCTTCGGCAGCATCCCTTGAACGAGAAGCTCCTGTTGCCGTTCCTTCCCAAGTGGCGGCTCATACTTGCGATACTTCACCGGGTAGATGTCACGCCACGGATAAAAGTATTCCTCATCCGTCGATGTGACCGTTCCGAACTCGCACTGATCCCCACAGGTCCGAATGATGAACTGATTCGTGTGGAACAGCCGAGGCTCACCTTCCTTGAGGCCCGCCTCTTTCGTCTCTTCACGCTGTTCCGAATACCGCATCAACTGCTTGAAGGCTTCGGCCATTGGATTGGCTTCAACCTGATTCCGGTCCTTTGCTTCAACAACAACCAGCGGCAGGCCGTTCACGAACAGCACGATGTCGGGAATGATGAACAGCTTCACGCCGCCCGGTGTGTCGATGCGGAACTGGTTGATGGCGTGGAAGGTGTTTCTCTCAGGATGCTTGAAGTCGATTAGCTTGACGTTTGGGTCTTCCTCGCCGGTCAGTTCGTTCTCGTCGGCCTGAATCCGGTAGAGTAACTCCTGAACGTTCTCGTTGATTTCTCGAAGGCTGTTACCTGTCTGGCCAGTGATGTCGTCAAAGAGTTTGTCGAGTTGCTTATCGGTGAGCCATTCCCGCCCGTCGTCGGTGACGTTAATGCGGCGAACCGCCTTGTTGAACTCGTCTCGAAGAATCACTTCTCGAAAGCTGTTGCGCAGGCTCTTCGACGGATCGGAAGGGATGTCTGGCCCCTGATCGATCACGGTCCAACCGAGTGCTTCCAACTGGTCGAGAAACGGTTTTTCAACGAATTCGTATTCGGACATGCGGCTTTGCCTTGGTTTTCATGCGCCTCATCATTTATCAGTCATGCGCCCTCATTTGGCGATGGCCGCCCGTCCCTTCTCGGTGATTCTGTACTTTTGGTTCCGACTTTGGGGCTTATCTGGCAGGGTTAGTTCGATGTAGCCAATCTCCCGCAGGTGGAAAATTGCTTTGTAGAGGTGGCCGCTTCGACTGTTCAGACCTAAATGACGTGCAATCGCTGGACGGTTTTGCGGGGTGCCTTCGAGGAACCCGAGAATCGTAACCTCCGTCTGATTCAAGTCTTCCAGCGTTTCGTCATGCGCCTCCACATGCGCCTCGTCATGCGCCCTGCCAATTCCGGGCAAATCAGGATGAACCAGTAATTCTGCGAAGAAATACGTCCGATTCTCGTCGGTGGCGAACCTTGGTGGCGGAGAGCCGTTTTCGGCCATGGCTGAACGCATGGTCGGGATACCCGTGCAGCGGCCTTCGGTCAGGTCGAGTTCCTTCAGGAAATCGCCAATCCTCCGATTGCGGTAACGTCGAGCGACAATTCGCTCACCATTCAGGGCCTCAATTCGAATCGACGCATCCGGGCCGGGGTAGCTGACGATTTCCATCCGGTCTGGGTTGACCCGAACTTCGACGGGTTCCGGTTGTTCGTAGCTGCGGTGGTAGACCGCATTAACCAAGGCTTCCTCGATTGCCGGAAACGGATAGTTGAACAACCGGATTGCTTCCGGCTTATCTTTTTGTTTGATGACCTTCTCACGGATGACCTCGTTCTGGATGTAGCGCAAGGCCGAACGAACCTGTTCGTGGATCGGACCTTGGAATGTCTTCTCGATCAGTTCACCACCGCCCGGTCCCTTGGGGAAAATCACCACGTCAATCTGAGCACCGGGAAGGAACTTCTTCGGTTCGTCGTTGAAGAACAGGATGCCCACATTTCGAGGCTTCACGAACTCGTCGCCGCCATCGACGATGTTCATCTGACGGCACAGATCGAGAAACGGCAGGTTCTCAGCATCGGCGAGATTGCTGCCGATCTCTTTCAGATACTCCCTGATGAGCGGCAGCTTCAGGTCGTCGATGCTGGCGTTCGGGCACCGGCGATCATCGAAGGGAATGGTGGCCGTCAGGCTGAGCAGTTCCCGCTGGTCCTCGCTGTTCTCCGTGACCTGCACGGTGCTGGAGTACCGGCGAATGAAGTAGTGATACTCCTTCTTCTTGGCCGTCACGTCCCGAGGTGCTTTGTACGGGCGGTTCTGGCCACCGGGAGCCCACAGCACGATCAGGTTTTTCCCGTCGTACTTCTGCACGCTCAACATCGGGTAGTATTCCGGCTGGATCAGTTTGCAGAAGCCGAGTAGCTGTTGCTGGATCGGATCAAGCTGGTTGTCGTTCAGCCCGGTCGGTGGAAAAACCGGCAGCCCGTTCTCATCGCAGTCCTGCCCGATGACCACGTAGCCGCCGCCGAGATTCTCGAAGTCGTTGGCGAAGGCACACAACGTCCGCATGATGGCAGCCGGGTTCCAGCCTTCCTTGTATTCAATCCGGTCGCCTTCGACCGTGCGTTGCCGCAGCAGGTCTTCAAGGTTGATGGGCAGATCAGCCATTGGCAGCGACCTCCTCGGCTCCGTCCACCGTCACACGGACTTTGCCGGTGAGCAGGTCTTGCATCAGACCGGACTTCATGGATCGCAGCTTTGAAACGTGGCGTTTCTCAATACCAATCTTGCCGTCAATTGCGGCTATTCGTTCGACGATCATGCCTTGCTCTTCCGGTGTTGGGCGGATGAGCGGAAACGACTTGACTTGAGTAGCGTTGATCGAAGCCAAGTTGGTCGTCTGCTTGGCACACATCAGGAAGTAGTGGCGTCCATACGCAGAGCCAGTCAGGTGCGACAGGAATGCGGAGTTCAGTGCCTCGGAATGCGGGCGCACCCGAAATACATGGTTCTGGTGCAGGCACGGAGTGATTTGTCCATCCCAAACCGTACCTCGCCCAAGTTTGTCGAAGTCGCCACCTTCGGTCATGACGACATCGCCGGGCTGAAGCAGGTAACGATCAATCTCAGACTTCAGCACGGGCACTGTCTTCATTTCAGTCAGATCAAGGTATCCGTCTTGAACATTGGCGACTCGGAGGTATGGCAGTTGTACGGTCAGCTTCTCGTCGAGTTTTCGACCAAGCGTGATCCCGCCAGACACATCAGCATATTCCCGGAGTCGGCAACGCTCCCATGATTTCGGATACATCGTGTCACCATCGACTTCGTACAAGTCGGGGGCTTGTTCGTGGGTGGGGCGGAGTTGGCCGTTGGAGTCCACGCCTCGGGTGAACAGGTCGTGCATCATCCCCTGTTTGATCGCCTGATACTTGGCAATCAGGGCTTCGGTCTTCTCGATCAAGTTGTCCAGCGTCGTCAGAATCCGAGCAATCTTCTTCTGCTCTGGTTTAGGTGGGAGTTCAACACTTAGTCTCGCAAGACGGGCCTGCTGAATTCCAATTACGGTTGTGCCAGTCGAGTTGCGGTAAAGCTGCGATTGAAACGACGGGGTTTGGAACAAATGACAGAGATAATCCGACTCAGCCACTTCAGGATTGGCTTTGAGTAGGATGACCCGTTGACTGAGAATGTACCTCTTGTCATCAGGAATCTGTGCGACGTTGCCCAGCGGAGCCTCAGTTGTGAAGAGGATGTCCCCTCTTTCACAATCGCCCTTCGTCATCCATCTTCTATAGAGGGCATCGCTACCGAGGTGCGCATCCTTCTCGAAGTTGACTCGCCCCATTTCAACGTTGTTGGCTGACAACGCTCGGATTTCGCCACCACCCCATTCCATGCCAATCTTGAGTGGCGTTCGACCACGAAAGTCAATGTACTGGCGAACGACTTCATCAATGGTGAAAGGCGACAAGTCACTCATATCCCAACTCCTTCAAAAAGTCGTCGAGTTGGGTCGCTTCCGCATCACGGTCATTCAGAATCGTCTTGGTTGTTACGGCGTACTTGCTCCAAAGATTCTCCACGTCGGCGATCAATTCACGCTGATACTCACGCAAATAGCCGTCGAATCTCTCAGTCAGCACTCGTTGAAGTCGTTCGAGAATTAACTCCTTGGCTTCATAATCGCTGATCTTCTCACGAGCTTTGGCAACCAGTTCGTCTTTCTGTTTCTCGACCTGCTTGATCGCCGCCTTCTTCTCCTTCAGTTCGTCAGCCAGTCCATCGTGCGTGGCCAGTTGCTGATCGATGGCTTCGATCTGCGATGCCAGCTCCACACCCTCCGCCTCGCTGTCGCTGGCTTCGGCCCGCTTCGTGTTGATTTCCTGTTCGCCGTAACCAGCCGACTCCATCCGCTTCGCATCCTGCCGCATCGCCTTGACCAGTTTCCTGATCTCCCGCATCTGAGCACTCAGTTCCTTCTTCTGATCTTTGAGTGACTTCACCAGAGTCTTCGGCAACACGCCGGAGTCGGAGTCTTCTTCATTCTCCACTTCCCCGTCTTCATTCTCCTCCGCTGCGGCAAACAACGCTTCTAAGTCGGCAATGCGAGCCCGGTCCTGTTCGCTCTTCTCCAGCACGTCGGGGAACTGTGATTGCAGGATGTCCTCATCAGGAATCAGTTCCGGCCCCCAACCGCTGGCGGCAATCGACTTGAAGTCGGCTTCCAGCGATTTCATGTAGGCCGCAAATGCTCCACGCACCTGATGACTCGTGAGAATGTTCTGCGGCGTCAGAGCGTCCGAGATGCTGCCGAGCAATGTAGATCGCAGGTCGAACACGTTGCCGGTCTCGGGCAGGGCTTCGATCTCGCTGACGTGCTTCTTCCACCAGCGATTCAAGGCGGCATGAAACTTCTTGTGCTTCTGCCGCACGCCGTCCGCCGCTTCGATCAACGGCTTGATGTCGTCTTTGGCGGCGATGGCGTCAGCAAAGTCGTCGTAGCTGTCGTCTCGATCCTTGAACAACAACTCCCGCAGGCCGGTGTAGTTGTCGAAGAACGCCGACAGAGCATCGATTTCGACTTTGGGAATGCCGCCGTTCAGATGAGCCCTCACATCATGTGGCTCGGGCGGCGGGCTGTTATCGACGTACCGGCGAATGTTCAGATTGAAGTCTTCGCCTTCGATCTCGCTGACCGGCACGATCCGGGAATACTTCTCGACCTCCAGCCGGTTGCGAAAGACGTTGGTGATCTTCTCGATGTCTTCCGGTCGCAGCGAGTTCTGGTTCTTGGCTTCCCGGTATTCCCGATCTGCATTGATGAAGAGCACGTCTTTGCGATTGCTGGCACCTTGCCGGTTGATGACCAGCACGCAGGCCGGAATACCGGTGCCGTAGAACAAGGCAGGCGGCATTCCGATGACCGCTTCCAGAATGCCGTCCTTGATGAACTTCTTGCGGCATTCCCGTTCTTCACCACCACGGAACAGAACACCGTGCGGCATGACGACGGCCATCTTTCCGTCACTCTTGAGCGAGGCGACCATGTGCTGGACGAACATCAGGTCGGCCTTCTTGCCTGATTCCGGCATCCACGTCTGGAACCGCTCCGGGTATTTCAACTCCTTCTTCGTGTAGTTCTTCGCAAACGGAGGATTGGAGAGCACCCGGTCGAAGCGTTTGATCTCGCCATTGGTGTCAAGATGCTGAGGATTCTTGAGAGTATCGGCATGACGAATATCTGCACTGCGGATGCCGTGCAGAATCATGTTCATCTTGCAGATTTTCCACGGCGTGCCTTCGGAGTCCTGCCCGCCTAAGAACAGGTCTCGTGCATCACGGCCCCGCTCCAGCACGTACTGATGCGACTGGATCAACATGCCGCCCGATCCCACACAGGGATCGAGGATGCTCATGCCGGAATCCGGCTCCATCAACTGCACCATCATCCGCACAACTTCGGTCGGCGTGTAGAACTCGCCCGCCTTCTTGCCTGCGCTGTCAGCGAAGTATTTGATGAGATACTCGTAAGCGGCACCGAGCAAATCGGGGAACTCGAAGTCGTCGTTACTGAGCGGGATTGAATTGAAGTGATCGATGAACTCGACCAGTACATCGTCATCCATGGACCGCTTGCCGACCTTGTGGTTGAAGTTGATGCCCTTCAACACGTCTTCCAGTCGGCTGATGTTGGCTTCTTCAATCGCCGCCAACGCTTTGTTCAATCCGTCGCCGACCGACTCCTTCAGATGCTTGAGGCTGCTCCAGTGAGCTTCTGGGGGCACGAAGAAATCGAACTTCTTCGGGTTGGCAAGCTGCTTCTCAATCAGGTCGGCACGCATTCCCTGCGCAGCGAGTTCCTTCCGAATCTTCTCCTTGTCGTCGTCGAACTGGTCGCTCATGCGTTTCAGGAACAGCATCCCGAAGATGTATTCCTTGAACTCGGAAGCATCCATGTTCCCACGAAGAATGTCGCAAGCCTCAAACAGCTTCCGCTCCAACCGAGCCAGCGTCAGCTTCTCGGGCTTCTTCGTGCGTGGTGACGACACCTTGCCGTTCTCGGTTTTTGTTGTCGCCGTTTCTGTCGTCTCTGTCATTTAGTTTGCCTGTACCCAGTTACTTCGTTGTTCGTCTATTTCGGTTGGATTGTTGCCATAACTGCCTGATCGATACGCCGTGCCTGAATGAAGACCTCGCAATCGATCAGCGATCCGCCTTTGGAGAAGGTCCACGAATTCAGATTCTCTTCACCGGATGCGTCGGGCAGTTCTTCCACAAATGCCCTGTAGATGACTGAAGATTCCGGTACTCGCATGTTGTTTCGTGCCGTCAGGTCCATTTCGCTGGCAGGGCCGTTGGGGACAGCCAGTTGAACCCGCAGCTTCTTCTCGGGCTTGTCGTCATCGAACATTCGCATTTGGTTGAGCCCACGACGCTCGTTGGCCGTATATTCCATGCGTGCTTCGACGTAGAGCAGCGGCGTGGTCATTCGTCGGTGACAGGCATAAAGCGTCGATTGAAAGCTGGCATAGGGGCAGAACTGCTGCCTGACAGCCTCCACGATGTCGAACGTCAACCTGCCACCTTGGGAGATGTGCGTATTAAACAGCGGTGAGAAGATCGAGTCGTAGAACCCAACATGGCCAGCAATCTGGTCCATGAGCCGTTCAAGCGGTTCGTCGGTGGATCGGAAAACCTGCCGTTCACAGTCAGGTTCGACCAAGAGGTGAGCGATTTCGTGCCAGCGGGTGAAGAAACGCCGTGCGGCCTTGTCACCACGGCAATCGATGACAGCAACGTGAGTTCCGTCCTTGAGCCGAACCATGGTGCCAAAAGTGTCCGGCGTCAGGTCGTTCTCCACGATATGCGCAAAGACGTGTTCGCCCCTTTGGACATACTTGCGTTTCAGGTTGGCGAGATCACCGTCGTCGTGAATCTCTTCAAAGACGAGATTCAGTCGATTCGCAACGATGGCCTCCAGTTCGTCAACCGACGTGACACCACCGGCTTCACCAACCCAAGTGTCTATCTGGCCCTGACAAAAATTGATGATTGCTGCGACGGGAGAACCATTGAGCCCCAGTTTTTCAGCAAGATCAACAACGTCTTGTTCCTGATCCAATGCGCTCATAGGAATTCCTTCACTGCCTCATAGAACTTCTGCCAATCGACCTTATCCAGATCACCTTTCTTTGTGCTGCTGCGGTGGGCGATGATCTGGTTCTGCATTTCCAGCAGTGCAATCGCCTGCCGAAAACTGATCCCTTCGTCGGCAGCAAACGCCGCCAGCGCCTTTGGTATCTGCACTTCTTCGGCAGACTCTTCCGTTGCCGTCCTTTTGGCGTTCTTGCCTGTCATCAGGTAGTCCAGTGACAGACTCAGCGCACGGGCAATGTCGAGCAGCTTGTCCGCCCCGACGTTGCGTTTCCCGTTTTCAAGGTCTGACAGGAAGCTCTTGCTGATGTTGGCTTTGTTGGCCAGTTCATCCTGCGTCCAGTCAAGCTCATCACGACGAGCCTTAATGCGTTCACCGACAGTGGCCATTCGGCACAACCCTTTTTCCGCAAATGGATAACCGCAAAACGAACATCCTACGATTTCCGTGTGTCCGCTTCAACCAGAGGGACCGGCTCGCCGTCCTCTTGACTTCTTGCATAGCGAACATATAGCATGTAGCGACTAAGGAAGGGTTGACGGTTTTTCCGGCAGGACTGTCGGCTGCAATCCTCCCACACACGACTGATTTGGGAGTTGATTGGCATGGCCGTCACGCAGCAGACCATCCAGCAGGTTTGGCAGAAAACGCAGTACGTTGATCCCCAGAATGAGGCGAACGGTTTCCGCAAAGACCAATGTGGGGCGTGGATTCAGTGGATGCAGTACGGAAATCGAGGCTCCGTCTACGGCCGGGAGATTGACCACATCACGCCCGTATCACGGGGCGGTTCGGACCTTGTATCGAACCTTCGACCGCTTCACTGGGAAAACAATGCTGCTCGCAGCGATGGACGGCTTGTCTGCGTCGTGACTTCCAGCGGAACATCGAATGTCGCCAATCGTGTCCCGTCGTATCGCTAACTCGACCACACCTACCCAACAGGAGTATCACAATGCGCTTTCAAGGAGCGGTAATTAAAGAACAGGGTGTGACCTTTGCAGTGGTCATCGTCAAACGCCACGTCGTGGACAACCGCAGTGAAGCCAATGACGCCATTGCATCATTTCAACCACTCTTCCCCGGCTTGCCCATCGTTCTCATGGCACAGGATTCCAGAGGCACGCCGACGTATTTCGGTCGCACCGACATCGCTCGATTTATGTCGAATGTGCCAGTGTCGGCAGTTCCGTGGAAGGAATTCACGGCAGCGTAGGCCATGACCAACTGACCAAAACCGAAAGGCTTCGGCAACAATGACTCGGCACTTACGACGGCTTGGGAACACGTTTTCCATTCCGATCAACGTGGATCAAGACGGCTACTTGGGGCGGGAATGCCCTGAATGCGAGGAGTATTTCAAGATTACTCCGGGCACCGGCATTACTGAAGGAGAGCCACCGTGCCACTGCCCCTATTGTGGTCACTGCGCCGCCCAAGATCAGTTCTTCACCAAGGCGCAGATCAAGTATGCCGAGTCGGTCGTGATGAAGCAGGTGACTGGTGCCCTCATCAAAGACCTGAAGTCGCTTGAGTTCGACATGAAGCCAAAGGGGGCTTTCGGGATTGGCATGAGCATGAAGGTCAAAGGCCAGCCCATGCGGATTCGTCGGTACTCCGAGATCGAACTTGAAGAGGAAGTGGTCTGCGACAACTGCACGCTCCGCTACACCGTCTTCGGCAGCTTTGCCTATTGCCCGGATTGCGGACTCCACAACTCACGTCAGATTCTCAACAAGAACATCGACCTCGCCTTGAAGATGATTGACCTCGCCGCCGACGTTGATGCGCAAATTGGACGACAATTGATCGACGACGCCCTTGAAAACGGGGTCTCGGCTTTCGACGGTTTTGGGCGAGAGACTTGCTGCGTCAACAAGGACAAGGCCAGCGACCCTGCCAAGGCTGAAAACGTGTCGTTCCAGAATTTGACGAGGGCACAGCAAAAGGTCGTCAATCTGTTTGGAATCGACCTGTGCAGCGCTCTCGCCGCCGCCGAATGGGAATTCGTCGGTCGTTGCTTTCAGAAACGGCACCTTCTTGCTCACAAGATGGGCGTCGTGGATGATGCGTACATGCAGATGACCAACGATCCAAGTGCGGCAGTCGGACGCAAGGTGTCGATTCCGGCCGACGAAGTTCGCATCATGCTGCGGCACCTGACCACTCTTGGTGTGTTCCTCTCAGATGAACTGCGGAAGGTGCCGTGAGAATCCTATTTCTTCACGGCTGGACCTCAGTGCCGGGAGGCAAGAAACCGACCTACCTGAAAGAGCACGGTCACAGGGTGTTGAACCCGGCGCTCCCGGACGAAGATTTTGAGGAGTCCGTCCGCATCGCCGAAGCCGAATACGAGAAGCACCGCCCGGACGTGATCGTTGGTTCGAGTCGTGGCGGCGCAGTTGCCGTCAACATGGAGAGTGGCGACACACCACTGGTTTTGTTGTGCCCCGCATGGAGGAACTGGGGAACGGCCACGACCGTCAAGGCAAACACGATCATCCTTCATTCACGCAAGGACGATGTAATCCCGTTCAGCGACTCTGAGGAACTCGTCGCCAACAGCGGCCTGCCGCCAGAAATGCTGATCGAAATCGGCAACGACCATCGTTTGGCCGATCCTGAGCCGCTGAAGGCGATGCTGGATGCGTGTGATCGATTGGCGGAGATTGTGTAGACTCAATCTGGCTTAAACGTCTTATTCGCCGCACAGACGCAAGGATTGGATCAATGGAAAAAAACACCAGCCGCTATATCAGTTACATCCCCAAAAAAATTCCAGCAGGCAAGATTCTATGTCACGGTGGCGTGATCCCACAGACGCCCGACCAAAAGCCGAATCTCAATGGTTTTCGCCCTTGGCTTGATGACGAATCTCAATCCGAAAAGTACGGTCCATGCAATTGTGGCTGGAGCGGACTAACTCACTACATGCCGTTAGCATGGCTGGAGGGCGAGCGAAAAGAGTACGACGCCAGAAAGTTCCCTCGGGAATGATTCCATTGGTGTTGAGCGCCAGAATCTTCGCACTGGCGATTCGTGAAGTGGCCGTGGCAGGTAAGCCGGGTACGTGGATTCACATCGCAGCCCAGACACCACACAGCATCAAGGCCACCACTCCCGTAGTCATGCTGCTGACGCTGCTGAAAGCGAGTGGCGAATGAAGCTCTTGATCGCCGTTTTCGGCTCGCTGCTCCTCTTGGCCATCGCCGCTTTCTGCATCTTTGGCTTCATGGCGACTTTCGAACCGACTGACAACGCTCTGGCGTTACGGCGTGGTCTGCTTGATTATTGGCTTCGTGTTTGGCAAGGCATTACGCAAATAGCCGATTCAGTTAATCGTCATCGAGCAACTCCACCAATCGTTTGAAGACATCTTTGGGATAGGCGTACTTGCGGCCATCAGAATCGACCAGCGCCGACATCGGAGTTTTATTGAGTCGATACCCGATCTCGCTCGGTGCCATGTCATCTGCCAGCATGAACGTGATCGTTCATAGAACCAGTCACCGAACGACTTAACCCCTTGGCAAAACTGACCGTGCCGCTCGATGGTGCGATGAACTTCCGGTAAATGAATTGCTGGCCGTCGTCTGCCGTGAATTCTCGAATCGTGTCGAGTGCCCGGTCGATGAAGATGCAGTCGTCCGTGATCCCCCTGCCATACATGACGCACGAGTACAGCGAAGCAGTATTCGTCAGGAGGATGTACTGGGTACGGTCAGCCGTGAAGATGTTGCATGACCAGTCCGCATACGGGTTAGCGTCCAGCGACATCTCCGTCAGCTTACCTGCTTTGATCTTCGTGTTCAGCTTTTGGGTTAGTCGCAGGATCATCCGCCCAGATTCCAGAATGTGATCGAAAGTTGCAGCACAGTCGCAATCGAGACCCAGACGAAGTACGGAATCTGAGCCACAGCAACCCAACGGTAGTGCTTCCAGACAGCGATAATCATCCAGATGATCGTGGCCCAGACAATCAGGATGTCCACCGACGCCAGTGGCAGGTTTCGCATCCCGAACAGAATTGGCGTGAAGATAAGGTTCGCTACAAGGTTGATGCCGAACGGCAACGAGACCTGCCATCGGACCTTCTTCCTGAGCGCCTGCACGAAGACGAAACCGAACGTCACAATGATGATCGGATAGAGAATCTGCCAGATCAGCCCGATGGTAGAAGGCGGTGGAGTCCACGATGGCTTCTCAAGTGCGTTGTACCACTCCATCCAAGTCATGAACTTTGCCCGTCATCCAGCAGCCACTCTCTAGCCCGCTCAACCAGCAGCAGGTCTCGTGTGCATTGGCGAATGTCTTCCTTCTTCATGTCTTCGATCTCTTCGGCGTCGAATTCAATCTCTTCTTTGCCGAGTACCGGATGTTCTCTCGGCTCGAATAACTCAGGATCGAACGGCTCGGTCTCCCGTGCTGTTTCGAGGTATTGAGCCAGTTGCCAGCGCTCGAAGATCGTCTTGATCTTGGCGACGAAGGCAGGGATTTCGGCTCGAAAGTCGGCGTCGGTTTCAGCAGCTTCGAGAAAATTCAGGAACTTCTCGCCGACAAGGTACTCAAGTGCCTGCTGCGTGCCGAAGTCATCTTCAATTCCCTCGGCAGCTTCGCACTGCTCGACCCAGATTTTGTGTGGTTCAGTCATCGGCGTTTTCCATCCACGAACGTAAAGCATACTCGTCATCGTCAGCTTCGACGAACCGGGAACGGTCGCCATGCTCGGCGATGTCCTGTTCGAGTGCGGCTCGATCATCGTGCTCGCTGGCACGCCACAACTTTCCCTCCATCATCTGTGATGCGAGCCAGTACGGGCTCTGCGTCTCGCCCTGTTCTTCGAGAATGAATGCTGCGGCATCGAGAATCGTGTCAATCATTTATTCGTCGGCATTCCAACAGTTGGCATCTGCACTTGGCTTCAAAGCACAGTTTGGATTGTAAAGCGCAGAATGCGATTGGCGCTTTCGACACGAAAGTCCGTTTGGACAACAACTGGTACTCTTGTTATACTTCGCCCTGAACTACGACGAATTACCACGACATACATCTCTTAACTGGCACGCCCCTGCGTCCAATCGTCTTGGACCTCTTTGGCGTCCGCTGATTTCGGCTGAGTCAGCATCCCCGATCCAACTGTGCGGCAAGTTCATGCGCCGCCGCTGACCGGATTCTGAAAATTTCAGCCCGAAAATTGTCAGCAGGCTACTACCTAAACACAGCAACATTGCGTGGAGGAAGATGCGAGTCACGGCACATGACAGAAGAACCATTTTGAAATTGTTCAACGTCTCAGAGGCAGCACGCCAACTCGAAGTTGGCGTCCAGCGCCTACACAGAGACGCTCGTGCTGGCCGTGTTCGATCACCGCAGGTTTGGCTCGGAAGAAGGGCGTACTTCACCGAGGCTGACCTACAGGAACTCTCTGCGCACTACCAGAAAGGACCGAAGCGATGAGACAAGTAGATGTAACAGTGAAAACTGGTGGGGATTTCCCACACGTGCGATACCTGTGGCTCGACGTGCCCGACGATGCCACGGACGAAGAGATCGAACGGACAATGGTAGATACGTATTCGTATCAGTGGACCAACACAAAGGCTGCGGTCTCAGTTGTCCATGCAACAGAGGACAAGCAGGCTCATTGTCGGCTTGTTCGTGATGCCGATGGTCATCTTGTCAGGGCAGACGAATAGACGGGAAACCCCATGATCTGACTGAGCACGACAGCCTGTGGCGTGTGGCCACAGGCTGTCTGCTTCGTCGTTACAACTGTTGAAATTATCCGGCTGGTGGTCAGCCGGAGAAGGATTCCTCATGAACTATGTAAGTAGCACAGAACCGATTCTCGCTGACGAAAGGGCGGGAAATTACAGGACGCAGATTGTTTCTCGTCTGTATCACATGGACTTCAATCTTGTCCCAATGAACGGTAAAGACCCATGTTGCAAGTGGAAGCATCTTCAGAACCGTCGAGTAAAACCGGAAGAAATCAAGGGCTGGATGACTGGGAGGTTTCCATCGAAAGATGGACGACGAACGTGGAAGGCAAAGAATCTGAACTTTGCCTTAGTGACCGGCGCTATGCCTTGGTCGGAAACGAACCCCGGAATCATTGTCGTCGATAGCGACGACGAGGAAGCCGAAGAGCTTGTCCTGAATTGCTGTGAACCGACGCCAATGGTTCAGATCACTGGCAGTGGCAACAAGCAGTTCGTGTATCGCCGACCGTCAGTCGGAGATGTCGCACGCATCGGCAATCCAACGAAGCTGAAGATCGACGGTCAGCAGTACAACCTTGACATCCGTGGCGACGGTGGCCTCATCATGTGCCCCGGTTCGATTCATCCCCAGACACACAGGATGTACGAGGAAGTGCAGCCGTGGACGAAGGAGTTGTTGATAAAAGCTCCGGTCTATGACCCGACGTGGCTACCGTATGCGAAAAGCAACCGGTCAAGAAGTTTTGCTTCTGTTCCAGCAGACATCGACTCAGCGGATCACGATTCTGTGATTTCCGAAGTCGAGTTGTCCATTGTTGAAAGGGAAGAACAGGCTCGACTGTATCTTGCGAAAGTTCCCGGAACTCAAGAAGGAAACGGCGCTGACAAGAACTGTGCGGCGCTGACGATGAAGCTGCTGTACGGCTTCGCCCTTCCCGTTGACATTGTTCAGGAGTTACTGAATGAGTGGGGCGAGAAGCCAGACCAGTTGTATGCTGACGATACTTGGTACCCGTGGACCGAAGTAGACATCTCCCGCAAGATTGAATGGTGTCTGGGCCAAGAATACCTTGGTGAAGTCGGCGACAAGCTGAATCCCGTCCGTGAACTCGGCGACGTGGAAGCCAAGGTTGATGAGATCGTTGGAGCATTTGATGTTGGCCCGGTGATTGACGCCAAGAACCACTACGAAATTGCGGAGCGCTTCTTTCGAGATTGTTTTCTTGCCAAGAGCAAGCCAACCCTGATCTTCCACCAGATCACTTGGCACCGCTGGTCGGGCACACGCTACGAAGTAATTGGGGAAGACGAAATCAAAGCAACGCTCTGGAAGTGGCTTGCCACGTGCCGTGTCTGGCAGAAAGACAAGCAAGTTGCCTTCAAGCCGAGTCGCAACGTTGTCAGCGGTGTCATGGATGCGTTGAAGGCCGTAGCGAACAAACCATCGTCGTTGGAAGCACCATGCTGGCTGACCTCCGGGCCTGCAAGCATCATCGCCTTTGACAATGGACTGCTGGATGTCGAACAGAGTTTGGCTGGTGGCAATGAGTTGTTGCCGCATTCGCCGGAATGGTTTTCGCCGAACTGTCTGCCGCACAGGTTCGACGCAGCCGCAGCGTGCCCACAGTGGTTCGATTTCCTGAACGATGTGTTCGATGGAGACGAGGAAAGAATCAGTGCGCTGCAACAGTGGTTCGGGTACAACCTCACGAGCGACAACCGCCAGCACAAGATTGCCATGCTGATTGGCCCTCCTCGCTCCGGGAAGGGCACAACGATGGCCTTGATGGGCGCAATGCTCGGTCGGCACAACATCGCCAGCACGTCACTGGCATCGCTGGGAGGACGGTTTGGGCTCGAACCGCTGGTCGGCAGGATGTCGGCACTGATCGATGAAGGCCATCTCGGGAAATTCAGCGACAACTCTCTTGTCTTGGAACGGCTGAAGGCGATCTCTGGTGGTTCCGAACAGACTGTAGACCGCAAGGGTGTTGCGGCTCTTTCGAGTGTTGATTTGAAAGTCCGATTCACGATGGCGGTGAATGAGTTGCCTCGCTTGTCCGATTCGTCGGCGGCACTGCGATCTCGACTGCTCATCATCCCGTACTTCAAAACCTACGAAGGAAAGGAAGATTTCGACCTCGTGGATCGGTTGTTGAAGGAAGTCTCCGGGATCACGAACTGGGCGCTGGAAGGCTTACGCCAACTGAAGGCAAATGGCAGGTTCAAGAACCCCGGTGCTGGCGAGAAGATCATGCGTGATTTTGTTTATCTGTCTTCTCCAGTGAAAGCGTTCATTGATGAATGTTGCGAGCTTGGACCTGACGGGCGGGTTACACGACAAGACCTGCGGATTGTCTGGCAACACTGGTGCGAAGAGAACGGGCACGTGGCGGGAAGCCGGAATGACTTCGGACGCAAGCTGCGTGCGGTCGTCCCAACCATTGAAGACGAGCGCACCCGGAGTGGTGGCAGTCGGACGTGGTGCTATGTTGGCATCGGCCTGAACCCAGAAAGTCGAGAACTCTTGAAGGTCAGGGAGATGGTGTGTTGACAGCGGGTGTCCCAGATGGGCGCATTTTGTCTGGACCACATTTGGACCGGAACAGCAATTGTTCTGGTCCATTTTCGTTTTCTGGACGTGCCGACTTCTTCATCGTCTCCTGCGGCACCTGCCTCGTGTGGTGGTTGGTCAAAGCGGTCCAGACAGGTCCAGATGCGGTCCAAACGAAGGTCCAGACGAAAGTAGCAAAACACCCAGTAAAAACAGGGGTGGTCCAGATGGTCCAGACAAATCACTCATTCATAAAGAAGTTCGAAGAGAGAATGAGGATAGAACAATAGAGAAGAGAAACATCACTTTTGTCTGGACCATCTGGACCGTTTGGACCACAGCAATACTTCCCTTTCCTCTTGTACCGCAGCAGGTGCCATGGGAGACGATGGGGCAGTGGTGCCGACAGCAGAATTGAGACGTATCGCACTCTGCCGATACCGCCCAAGCCCATGCAGTTAATAACCACGCCGGAAACTTGAAACTTGCGACAGTCCGCCGACACGGCTGGTTTTACGGCGGAATTTGGCTTTCCAGCCAAGATCGTGCGCTCTCAAACATGCCCGTCTCAGTTGCGGCGACCGCTGACCCTGAAACCACCGAAACAGGTTTTCGCAATTCTCAACGCAGCAGGAGTATTCGCCGATTTGTCGTCAGCGACACCCGCAATGAAGCCGTCCAACCAACCACCACTGGAGACGGCGAAATGCCCAACAACGCTCAAATCCGCACCGACATCACGAACCAGATCGTTGCCGCCATCGAATCAGGTGATCTGCCGCCTTGGAGAAAGACATGGCGATGCTGCCCCAACTCAGGCTGGCCAGTCAATGTCGTCAGCCGTAGGCCATACTCCGGCGTGAATCCACTCTTGTGCATGATCTCTTCGTTGAAATACGGCTTCCAGTCGAAACATTGGGCGACTTTTTCTCAATGGAGAAAGCTCAAGGGGCAAGTCATAAAACGTCCCGATGACGTAAAACCCGGAACGTGGGGCACCAAGATCGTGTATGCGTCTGCGATCACCAAGACGAAGACCGACAAGCACGGTGAAGAAATCGAAGACAAGTTCTTCATGCTCAAGCAGTACACGGTCTTCAACATTGACCAAGTTGAAGGCGCTCATCTGGATCATCTTCGTGCTGGCTATTCCGAAGACACCCGCACCGAGTTCGAAGTCCTCGAACACGCTGAAGAAGTCTTCGCTGGTACTGGCGCTGAAGTTCGTCACGGTGGGATTCAGTGTTACTACAGCCCGACACACGATTACATCCAGATGCCGGAGCGGGAACGCTTCGATAGCGAATACTACGAGAGCTTGAGCCATGAGTTTGTCCACTGGAGCCTGAACGAACGACGGCTGAACTGGAAGGCTTCCAACGAGCACAAGTACGCAGAAGAAGAACTGGTTGCCGAGATCGGTGCTTGCTTCCTCGCCAGCGAACTCGGCATCCCCGTAACCGAGAGCCTCGACAACCACAGCGCCTACTTGAGGGGCTGGCTGGAACGAATGAAAGGTGATGCGGGCTTCATCTTTCGTGCAAGTAGCGCCGCCTCAAAGGCGACCGACTTCATTCTGAGCTTCAGTCGTGAAGCCGAAGCCGTTCCAACAGTTGGAACAGACGAAGCCACACCCGCAGTCGCAATGTCCTGATCGGGACACCGAGTTGGGCCGCCCGACTTTGATCGAGCGGAGCCTTCGACTTTGACACAAAGCAATCGTTGAACGGCGACCGTTTGACCGGTCAGCGAAGTCGCCCACTTCAACGACATAAGCAAAGTCTCGAAGTCTCCAACAGATCAATGTCAGCGGTTCACTCGGCTCTTTCCCGACACCCGCAGACAAGCCATCACAACAAATCACTCATTGGAGTCAATCATGGACAACACCACGAAGGCACTGCTCGCCAAAGCGTTCAAGAACGAAGAACTCGACCTCGGTGCTGGCCGTCACTACTTCGATGAAGAATTTGTCGTGCGAATCAGCGGCAGCGTCGAGAAACATGACGATCAACTCGTCGCACCAACCGTCAGCATTCCGCTCGTCACGACTCTGGCACTCTTCTTCGACAAGTGCGGTGTCACCCGTGACGCTGCCTTGAACTTGCTTCGTGAAGCCATCACCGAAGCAATGGCGGAAAACGTCAGCGAAGACAGCAAGATCAAAGAGCGCATCTCCGACGTGGAGAGAAGCATCAAGGCCGTGAAGGACGAACTGATTGCCAAGTTGCCGAAAATGAAACGAGCAGGCCGGGTCATTACCAAAGACCTCGAAGTCACGCTGACGCCAGTGATGGCAGAGGAACTCGTCGCCGCCTGACACCCGCAATCACAATGCCGCTTCGATCACGTCCGTTCTCGGCGGTCTCGACGCCCTAAACGGGGACCACCAGACAGCACGGATCGAAGCGGCCTCATTTCCAACTCTTGGAACAACAACTTATGCCTGAAACACATCAGCAAATCGAAGTCTACTGGTCCGCTGTGGAAGACGTGGCGGAGCACATCGTTGCGGAGTTTAACGATACCAACGACGAGGATCGGGACGAATTACTGACACGACTGGTGAATGAGCACACGGAACAACACGACTACGTGATCGGGACGGAACTCCAGATTCACACTCTCCAGTTCTCGAATCATCCCTGTGCGTCGTTCTTCCACGGGACGTTCAAGAACAAGTACGACATTCACGACAGCTTCCCATTTCAGGTCTTTGCCGCCGACGCCTTCGAAGATGACGTGAAGGACAAAGTTCTGGAACTTCTGGATTGAACGCATGGCAACAGAACAACTCCCCGGCTGGCCCAAGAAGGCGCTAGTCAAACGAGTCCGCAGTCACTTGTGGGTCTTCGGGATTCGACCACGTGGTGAGCCATGGCGGTTGGCTTGGAAGTGGGCCTACGACATCTCGCAAAGTTACTACCACCCACGCTGGCCATTGCCGTCTGAGATCGCCAGTCAGTACGTGTTGCTCCTTCTACATCACATGAAGGCAAGCGTCGGACTGAAGCTGCCGTATCGGGCCGACACCGTGATGCCGAACAGTGTTCACCAGCTTCTCTCGGTGTCGCTGGACCTGACCATGCAATTGAGACTCGAACACAAAGAATGACACCCGCCACTCCGGCAGATTACCCCTCCCACAACCTGCCGGAGACAAACAATGGCGAATCGAATTGGCGAACTCGACCTCGAAGATGCGGCAAAACAGGCCGCTGGCAACTGGCGAGATTTCAAGTGCTTCGTTTGGTATCGAGATGACATTTCTGACGCCGAGGACTGGGCAATCATTTACACCCACAACCGAGATAGCGGGTTGCTCGACCAGAGCAATGCTCAAGTCATCGGCAAGGCGATGGAGCCATTCACTGACGGCGACGATCCCGACGTGGTGATGGAGTCCCACAATCACTGGGCAGTGGGTCACATTGACGGATTCAGCATTCGAGTCTTCAAGGATGGCGAGATCACACCCGCATTTCGGAAGTACCACAAACTTGCCGATGCGATGGACGGCTACCCGATCCTCGACGAAGAGGACTACAGCAATCGGCAATACGAAGCCACCATCGAAAACATCGCCGACAGCGCATGGCGATTGAAAGACGATTACGTCCTGCCGGAAGACTGGCAGTACGAGACCTACTCATGGCTGAGCGGCAACGACTGCTCGGAAATCGAGAACACCGACGACCAAGGGGGGTATCCGTCTGAGGAATCATTGCGAAACGCCTTCACGGCCCTCGGATACGGCAACGCCAAAGCCGTCTCGGTCTGAATCCAACAGTTGGAACGACTGCGTTCAGGGATGATCGCAGCTTTCTGACACCCGCAAATACAGCAACAACGGAGCACGCAATGCCAGCGGACATACCACCAGACATCTGGAACGAGATTCGAAAGAAGCTGGAATCATGGCCTGACAAAGACCTCGTGAAAGCCATCGCATCGGACAAGTTCTCTGATGTGTATCGCAGGTTGTTTGAGCACGCTCAACGTGCTGGAGAAGCGGAGAAAGCCCGCTTGCGGAAGCTGACACGACAACAACTCGTTGAACGCTGTCTGGCCCTCGTGGAGAAGAACCACACATTCTGCGCCTTCGTGGATCAGGGTGGTTACTCATGCGTGTACTTCGCCGAAGACACCCGTAACAAAGCAGACACGAACGACAAACCACCGAAGGAATAGTCAAATGGAACTCGCACGCCCGAAGACACGGCTTGAAGAGAAGCAAGAGACGTTGGCCAACATGGTCCGCATGATTGCTCAGAAGCAATACCACAGTCTGTTCTGCATTTCATCAGGCGGCGCTGGCAAGTCGAGAACCATCACCAAAGTCCTCGACGAAGAAGGACAGGACATGGTTCTTTACAATAGCCACTGTACGACGCTTCAACTCTACCGGGTCTTGTTCGAGAACCGTGAGAACGAAGCGATCTTGTTCTTCGATGATTGTGACTCGCTCTACGCCAGCAGCAACGCACCCGCACTTGGCATCCTCCGCAGCGCTTTGTTTGGTCAGCCAAACCGAGTCGTAACGTACAACAGCAGCCAGTTACCGGATGACCTTCCCGCCCGATTCGAAACAACGTCACGATTCATCTTCTGTGCGAATCAAATCCCGAAGAAGAACCCAATGTTCGATGCCGTTCTGACACGGTGTCTGGTTTGCCGCATGGACTTGAGCAACGCCGAGATTCTTGAGCAGTTCCGAGTTATGAGCGCCAATGGCTATCCGGGATGCCCACCGGAAGCTGCCGCCGAAGTCGTGGACTTCATCGAAGAACATGGCTCGGAAAAGCAGCTTTCGATGCGACTGCTGACGCCAGCGATCCGCATCTACAAGTTCTGCATTGAACAAGGGCAGGACTGGCGACCTGTCGTCTTGGCTCAACTACAGAACCTCGGTCGTCCTGCTTCGGCTTCGAAACGGCTTGTCAACGCAGAGCGAGATGAACGACTGGTTCGTGAATCGCTCCGAAAGTTCCCTGACAGTACCGCCGATGCCTGCCGCCATTTTATGGAGCGTTCAAACAAGAGCAGAGCCTCATTTTATCGTTCATTGAAACGAGTCAAAGGCGACTCAGCATGACACCCGCAACCAGTGCAACAACATTCCAACTTTTGCACTGGAGCATCCATGTCACGGATCAAAGCGAAGGCCAAACTCGGCGATCACGAACTCAATGACATTCCTGTCCTGAACCCGTCAGCGTGGTTCGGAAAAACGTGGTTACTGGAGGTAGGCGGTTCGTACACGCCGCTCTTCCTGATCGTCGAGGCCGATTCCGCCTGCGATGCGATTAACGAATTGGCCGCAAATGAACGCTATGGCCACAACATCGTCGTGGAAGACGACTACCTCGACGATTACCCGGAGGAAGATCGGCACTATTCCGATTCCGGGCAAGTTCTCGATCTTGACCATCTGGCTATTCACGGCGCAGAGGGGACAGCGATCCCGTTTCCTTGCCGATACTTCGGCAACAACCTACCGGTTGAAGGCGTTCTTCCGGCTGAGCTTGATGAATGGGATTGGGATGAAACACCCGCAGAGCAGTCAGGAGATCAACAATGAAAACAAAGAACACTGAAGCCGAACGTCAGGCTGCCGCCGACGCAAATACAATTCAAGACGCCGTGAATCTGGTGGCCATCGTTGGTTGCTTCCATCGCCATCTTTTGGCCATGCACCGAAGCGACATCTATGGGGATAATCTCATCAATCATCCCGTCTCGCTGGCGTTCGTGAGCAAACTGAACAGCTTGTGCCGAATGACGACCGACCGAGAGATGGCGGCACTGCTGGCCGTCCGAGACATCGAACGTGGTGAGGAAGTCGAATACGAAATCATCCCGATCTGACACCCGTTACAACAATTGGAACGGCGAACAGGCATCGAGCGCCTCGTTGGCGGCGTCAAGTAAATGGCTTCGGCAATCAGCATTCATGCCTCGATTGTCGAAGTCGGACATGTACGAGCGGATCATCCTTGCGAACGCCTCGTTGCCGGTCGCTTTGACACCATTGAAGACGCCGAAATGCAGGACATCATTTGATGTGGCCAACGCCGCCATAAGCAACGGCAGTGCGTCTCGGCCACAGAAAGCTGCCGACTCAAGCAGTTCCATCTGGATCATTTCAAGAGTGGTTGGAAGATCAATGGTTCCCTCTTCGATGAACCGCCAGTCGTCTGGCTGAGTGGCGTTCCGGTTGATGGACACCAAGAGATCGAGCATCAATTCTGGTTCACGAGCGTTTCTCAAGCTGGCAACGCCGTTGAACAGAGCCTTGGTGTAAGCCGACTTGAGAGCCTCGACAATTCGTTCGTCGTCAGGTTCACCAATCAAATCAGCGAAGTCATCGGCGACACTCCCGTGTTGAAGTGTTGCTCCGGTCAAAAGGTCAGAACGATTCATGTATTGGGTCTCCATCCCCGTATTTATCCAGCATTCTACCAAACACCCGCAGAAGTGCTGTCAATCACAACTCACTTTTGAAAGGCAGCCATGCGACAGAATACTCCGATATTTTCAGTTGGCCAGACGGTAGCGACTCCAGCAGCATTGGACGCCATTGCCGATGCAGGACAAACACCGGACATCTTCATTCGCCGACATCAAGGCGGAGATTGGGGCGATGTCTGCGAAGACGACGCCGAGGCCAACGAGTTGGCACTCAAAGACAACAGTAGGTTGCTTTCGGTGTATCACACGGCTCGGATGGTGAAGCTCTATGTGATTACGGAATGGGATCGCTCGGCAACGACGATTCTTCTGCCCGAGGAATACTGACCCTGACCGTCTGCATGGCGTAACTCGACAATCCAGACACCCGCCAACACTCCAGTGACTTCCACCAACCACTCACTGGAGACAAACCATGCACAACGAGTTTACTGATGAGGCGACCAACGCAATTGATGACATTCTGGATTTGTTCGAGGGCCTCGACTTCGATCCGAACGACGAGCCGTCCGACGAAGCACTCGAACTGATCGAAGCAGAATCACGGCGATAGTTGCCCCGTCAATTAAACACCCGCAGGCCAGTGAGAACAAACTCACTGGCCTTTCTTTTTGGGAGAACAACATGGGCTGGACCTATCCGTCTGGAGCCACACGCAAAAGTCTGATCGAAGACCGCACCAAACCTTGGGAGCGTGAGTCGAATGGCTGCTCGATCAAGTCAACCTGCCTTGCTCATTGTTTTCGTGGTGGCAGATTCAGCGGAGTGTTGTGGGCTGTCTGGGAACGCACCTTCGAGAAGAACGGACAGCAGACCGAGCCTGAACAACGCTGGATCACGTGCGATCTGATTCGATGTCACGCTGGCGAATGGGGCTACAAGGATATGTCCGAAGCCTGCGGGCCTTTCTACTTCTCTTGTCCGCTGAAGTATCTCGATCTCGTTCCGATTGAAAGCTACGGCGGCAACGCCGAATGGCGTCAGCAGGTCCAAGAGCATCACGCACGTCAGCGAGAGAAACGACGGCGAAAGCGATCTCAACTGGCATCGTAGCAGACACCCGCAGCCGAGACGTTGAGACAACTTTCCCCCTTCACCGGAGAGCGCCATGCACGACCAGACTGAAACAATTCGCCGCAACGAACAACGAGAGATCAATCGGAATCCCAGCCCGAAGGAACTGCTGGAAGAAAAGCACGGCGTCGGAAACGTGTGGACCACTTCAGAACTCCAGCAGGAGTTCACAGTTCTCGCATTTCTTAGCCCCTACTGCGTGGTACAACGCAAAGACGGTGTGAAGGGAAGCGTCAAGTTCCAACATGACCCACGCCTGTATTATTCCTTCGAGCCTGAGTGATGGGTGGTTGGTGAACAGGTCGTGCCACGGACGGCACGGCCTGCATCACGACTTTCCTGCAACGATGCTTTGATGCAACCGCTCATTTACAACCACGTCGATTACCAGATGGATACGGTCACTGTGACCGCCGTTGACCGCTTCATGCGGCTTCCGAGTGTCGAGGAACCAGTATTCGCCAACACGCATTCTGACCCTCATCGGCGTGCCTTCGGCGTCCCAAACGGTAAAGACTGTATTGTCGTTGGACACGATTGGAACGTGAATTCGAGCGACCATTCCAATTGCGCCGCCCGAGTCGGCATCGACTTGATCTGTATGGCGTCCCAAGACTCCGCCAGCCGCCAGCTTCATGAAACGTACTCGGTGGACTTCTCCTCCGAGTTGCATTGCAAAGGCTTTGACATCAGGGAAGCGTCGAAACAGTGGCGTGTCCTGCAACTCGAACAACTCGTGTTCATGTTGCTTCTGCCATGCCTGATTCATCTCAGACGGCTTTGCGATGAAGCTGGGGTCAGGCAAATACCCCCGCAACGAAAGTGCGGTCCACGAACCACTCGTGTTGTAGTTGCTGTAGTGGTTCGTGAATTGGGGGAGCGTGGCGAGTTTCTTAGAGGCAAACTCGGCGATCTTGGTTGTTCCCAGCATCTTGACAGCGATCATCTCAGCCAGATCAACGCCGGGAGAATCCCGTCGCTCGCCCCGGAAGTAGATGCTGGTCAGTTCTCCGAACGTCGAAATCTTGACACCCACCTTGGTGAACCCGCATTTAGAAGCTAACGCTGCCATCGGCTTGTCTTCCGTCCATACTTGAAGCCAGCAGTCGTGCTTTCCATAGCCGTCGATGAACGCAGCCAGAATCGCAGGATCACCAGCGAGTCTTGAGAAAACCACATCGCCTTTCCTGCGACGGGCGATCTCTGTTTGCCCGTGCATTGTTATGGCCGTCCCTCGCTGAGCCGTGACAACCTCGATCAACGTATTGTCCGAGAGGACGTGGAGAGTATCCCGATGCAGACTCGTGGCAATGTCGTTCTTTTTCACCTGCCCGAACGGCGACAGGGCATACCGATTGTATCTCTCGTAGCAACCAGCGAGTCCATTCAGGTAGTCCAGTTCGTATCCGTGCTGCCACGCCTTCATTGTCAGTCCAATGCGACGGTGAAGTTGTAAACTGTCAGTGCTCCCACATCTGAGCAACATGAAACGTTGAAAAGCCCGTGATTCGGCCATTGTACCGTGCGTCACTTCTGTAACGGGTCACGCACAAACGGCACGTTCCGTCAGTTCTCCCTGACCTTGCAGGACATCAGACACCCGCAGGTGACAGAAAGGGTTTCGCCGAATCGAGGCGAAAAAAAATGGCTTTCGTTCGAGCGCCAGTGGTCTCACGAAAGCGCAAAAAACGCTGTGCCCATTTTGTCACCTTCAAGTCTCAGGGGAATATGCCGTGATCGGAATCTATTGCCGAGTGAGTAGTGCCGGTCAGAAGACGGACAGTCAGGAATCCGAGATCACGAAGTGGCTCAAGGCGAACAGCTACGACGAAGAACAAGTCGAGTGGTACAAGGACAAGGAATCAGGGAAGACTTTGAAGCGGCCAGAATTCGAACGTTTGCAGGCCGACATCTTCTCCGGCAAGGTTAAGACCGTCGTGTGCTGGCGGCTCGACCGATTGTCCCGCCGTTTGAAAGACGGCGTGAACCTTCTTGCTGACTGGTGTGAGCGGGGAATCAAAGTTATCGTCATCACCCAGATGATCGAGTTGAACGGAGCGGTCGGACGAATGATTGCCGCCGTGATGCTCGGTCTCGCTGAGATCGAACTTGAATACAAGAAGGCAAGACAAGAAGCAGGGATCGAAGTCGCCAAGAAGCGAGGTGTCTACACAGGGAGGAAGAAAGGCACGTTCAAGGCTGCTCCTGTTCGTGCTCAAGAGCTTCGTGCCCGAGGCTTGAAGATCACCGAGATCGCAACAGCACTGGGCACGAGCAAGCGAACGGTGCTTCGTTACCTCAAGATGTGACGACACCCGCAGACTCTTCATCAACCACTTCACCCCACTGGAGAATCGAATGACAAGAGCCATGATCCCGAACCGAATCCATGTATGGTTTCGGCTTGACGCCGAGGCGACCGTGGCAAAGTTCGATTAGGGGAATTGATCGTGCGGTTGGTTAGAAAGCTGGCACGGGGGATGGCTTATATGGTGACTATGCACCACCCTTTTCTTTATGTGCGTCCGACGCACCGCCGACTCGCCTGCGCTAACTTGGTTGCAAAAGTTTCGAAGGCCGCACCGTAGTCCTCCAAGATGAACGCTCAAAGGAGTTTCCCGGAAGCCGATCCGCAGAAATCGCCGGGCCAAAAATTCTCCGCCCGACAAGGATCGCCTCGCCGTGAGGAATGCTTACACTCCTACGCAGGGAGTTCTGGGACTGCTCGCCGCAGAAGAATCGAACAGCTTGTGAGCCTCGCATGACCGTCTGAGGCTACTAATTGGATAGGTGCTCCAACAGTGCAGCTTCAACGATTTGGATTGTGTCGGGATCACGATGAATCAATGTGTGTTTCGCCGGAATCGTTGATTCGGACACGACGTTTGCAATATGAGCACTTTGCAATGATACGACACCATCGCCGTCGCTGTCGTCTGGGAGCTTATGGCCTGTTCCGATGATGGAATGCAGGCGGACATTAGTGACGAATCGCAATCTCGTTGTGGCCTGAAGAATCGCATTGTCGGGGTCAAGATGATCGACGCTGGTGGGAAGCCGTGACTCGATGGTTGGATTCAGCAGCGACAGATTTGCCGCAACCAATTGCTGATAGCTCTGCTGTACGGGCTTGGGAAATCCTACGAGACGGCGACCAAGCCGCCCGACAGAACGTTCCGTCCATTGCGACCCATGATGCGGGGTGGCGATAAAGATCACTCGACGGACGAACGGTACAGGTTCGAAGAACATCGCCTTCTGTACTTGGGCAAGGGTGGAATCGTCGGCATTGAATTCGGAGAACGGTCGATTCGAAACGGACCGCCAGATTTGATCGTCACTATGAGTGACTTGGAGCTTGGAAATGATTCCTCCCATGCTGTGTCCGACCAGAATCAGATTGTTCAATGCGTGGTCCTGCTGAAAAGGATCAAGGTGAGCCACTGTCTGGTGGAGTTCTCGCCGTAAGTCTGCGGCGGATTGAAGGTAGGACGCTCCGGTCGGATAGTGAAAGACCCAGAATTGAAATCGTTCGCTGATGACTGGACTGGTACGCAAGGCGTGGATCATCTCCCGCCACGTTCCGGGAGCCGAAAGCAAGCCATGAATGAAAACAACCGGAACTTTTCCCGGTTCGTACTCCTCCAGCATTTCGAGCTTCGCTTGTTCAGCCTGTCCCGGTTTGCGAAATCCGCTCCAGCCGGATGTCTTGGCCAGAAATGGTCCGCCGAACGGAGCTTCAACGATGTGTGTTCCGCATACGGAGCAGCCCGACAGGAACACAATTGTGAGCGTACCAATAAGCCAGCTTCGGCAGACAGATTTGGCAACAACTCTATTCGATTGAGAATCCATTCATCGACCCATTAACGGACTGGCCGGAACTCCATGCCGGATTTGGAATCCAGTGTCCTGTTCGTTTCTAACTGTGAGCGACTCCACAACTATTGTCACTCCGCTCAAAATGTCAGTCCGGCACGAACCATGAACGTGTCTGCTGGTTCAAACTGGAATCCGTCGTTCTCAAACTCGATCTCTCGGGAGAACACGTATCCGGCCTCGAAGCGAGCCGACAATCCGTCCGTCGCCTTGCGCTCAAATCCAGCGACGAGTCGGAAATCTCGAATCGTCAGTTCGTCATCACGACCGGCACGGTCCACTGCCCATGTTCCGCCGCCGAGTTCACCGGCAACGTAGAACCAGTCGTCGCCACACGGATCGAACCATTGCACTCGTCGTGCGATTCGGGGGCGGGGAGCAGCAACGTCGATCTGCCAGTCTTCATTAGGCGTCCAAGTCAGCCCCGCCATCGGCAGGATGGGAATGTCTTCCCGGCCCGTAGCCGCTACACCAAATGTCAGTTTCGTTGTCGGCTTCCACTGCCATGCTGCTGCTGCGAATGCCATCAGGCGGAGAGCATTACTGCTGGCTTCGAAGTCGCTGACAAAGCTGGGTGTGATTCCTGCAACGAGTTGTGTGCGGTCGCTAATCGGTTTCATGACCGACAGCGAAAGCGATGCTCGGTAGAGTTCAGACGGCAGGGCAACGGCATCGGGTGAATCGATGAACTGCACATCAAACGCTGGTGTCACTGTAAAGATCGTGTGCCACCAAGGCATCGGTCGAGCGAACGTGGTCGAAACATTCAGGCCCGTCATGCCGAGGCCGTCGCTGTCGCCGCCGCCCAGTAATGTGACGACTGCTGACGATCTTTGAGGCAGAAACGGCTGGCCCTTGCCGGGGCGTCCGTATGACGCATCTTCAACAGCGCCTTCCGAGGAATCCATGATGCGAGACGGCGTTTTCACGTCATCCACTCGACGGCCCTGACCGTTTGCCGTCGCTGGGACAATCAGGCTGACAACAATTACGCAGTTCATCGCCAGCTTCTTCCTTGAGTTAGTCATTTGCAGGCTCCAAGCCTTTCTGAACACGCAGGAAATGTTTGATTGCCAAGTAGGGAAAGAGGAACAGCACGACGTTGAGCGACTTGATGAACGTGAGCGACGCCAGCACGAACAGGTCGAATTGCGGTCGGGAGATTTCGATCATCATGTTGTGCAGGCGGTGGACAGGTTCGCCGAAGGCAATGACGACAAACCACACGAACAGCAGTGCAGCGACGGTGATGCAGAAGCAGCGTCCGAGAATGCTGGCAAGTGCTTCGAGACGCTGGGTGTCTTTGTTGTCGAGTCTGGACGGCATGTTCGGTACTCAATTGGAAACGGCGGCAACGTTGCTTCGATTCGAGGCTTCTGTGCTGCGTTCTGTCGGCTTACCCAGTCTGAGTGGGAATTCGTGGACCGCACGTGTTCCGATCCGCTCAGACCATTGGAGTTCGTTTGACGGCTGAGTCAGATCAAGCTCGGGAAAACGGGTGAAGAGCTTCTCAAAGGCAATGGCTCCCTCCGCCCGTGCCAGTTTCAGGCCGAGGCAGACGTGCATTCCTGTGCCGAAGGCGATGTGAGCGTTCGGAGATCGATCAACGTCGAAGGTTTCGGGGTTTGGAAACTGAGCCGGGTCGCAGTTGGCAGCCGCCAGCATCGGCATCACGAATTCACCTCGACGAATCGTTTGTCCGTACAACTCCACGTCTTTGCTGGCGTAACGTGGCTTTGTCATCTGCACGGTCGAGTTGTAGCGCAGCATTTCATCAACGGCACTGTCAGCCTTCGACCAGTCGGACAACAGCTTGAGTTTCTGATCGGGATGTTGCAGCAGACTGAGCAGGCCGATGGTCAGCAGATGCACGGTCGTTTCGTGACCGGCCAACAGCAGCAGGAACGCCGTCGCCAGAAGCTCCTGTTCATTCAGTCGTGAGCCTTCCTGTTCTTCAGCGACGAGTGCCGACAGCATTCCGGGACGGGGCTCTCGGCGGCAAACCTCAAACTGTCGCCGGAAGTAGGCAGTGATTTTCCAGATGGCAGGAATCGCACGCATAAATCCGAATGCCGAGCCAGCACTTGTGAAACTCGATCCCCAGCGAAGAAACTTGCTGCGGTCTTCCTCCGGGAGCCCCAGCAGTTCCGAGATGACCGCCAGCGGAAACGGACGAGCAAAGTGCTCCATGAAATCCACACGTCCACCGTTTCGATTGGCTTGCTGCTCCAGCACATCAAGCTGCCGCTCAGCAAGTTCTTCAAGCCGAGGTTTCATGGCGTCGATGCTCTGCCGCATGAAGGCCGACTCAACGAGTTGCCGCAACCGTCGATGGTCTGGTTCATCCTTTCCAAGCATATTGTTGGCCAGCGCCCGGAGAGACCGAGGCATCCACCATTGCAAGCCAGCCATTGATTTTCGTCCGGCGTTGCTCGGCTGTACGACGAACGTGGCCTTGTCTCGCAGGATCAACGTGGCGGCTTCGTAAGTAGACGTGACCCACACGTCACCGACCAACGGCTGCTTCGTGCGAATCAACGGCCCGATTTCCCGCATCTTTGCGAATGTCGGGAACGGATCGCTTTTGAACTTTGCGGACGTAAGATCGAGACTTTGATCTGTCACGACGACTCCCTTTCCTTACAAGTTGATCCTAGTGAGATCATCACGCTGACTTCCTCTGGTGTGCCGTCGAGTTATTCGCAGCCATCATCTCAGGTGCGTCGTCATTGATCCGTGTCACTGTTGCCACAACGCTTTCGGGGAGCTTGCTGCGAATGGGGCCGATGCGGAGTGATTTGATCTGGTGCATCGGAATGACGAGCAATTCACCGTCCACAGACAGTGCAACACTTTGCTGGTTGAGAAACCTTTCAATCCGGCTACCGACCGTGTACTCCACGGCACCTTCCTGCGGTGCGGGCATCGAGAAGGCGTGTTTCGTTCCATCAATCGATTCGATGTGAATGGTGGTACTGTTTGACATTGTGCCGTGTACTCCGATCAGTCTTTTGCTGCTGTTGTTGAAATATCAGCCGTTCGCAGCCACTCCCGAGCAGACTCCAGTTCAGATTCGTTGAAGTGTCTCATCTCCGCTTTGAACAGCGGGTTCATCATTCCGACCATCGATGCCGCACCGGTGATGTCGGTCACACCAGCGATGTGTGTGATGTCGGCGAGGTGCTCGTACCCAAACTTCAGGTCATCCCACAGTTTCGACATTGGGATCGGCGGGAAATTGATCGAGCGAACGTGTTTCAACAGCCGAATCCTGCCATGCTCGTCGATAATGGATCGCAAGGTTGTCAGCGTCTCATCGAAGTCTTCGGCGGTGATCTCGCCGTCAATTTCGAGTTCAACGATGTTGGTTTCGGGATCGTGAGTAACTTTTATCATGTCGATGTCTCCAAGATTGAATTGGTTGGGAACCGCATGACTCACAGTGAGTCATGCGACATTGCTTTCTTGTTCGATATGGCTGGCCGATACTTTCATTGGTTCGGCTTCCGTGCTTGGTTTCCCGTTGAGTTTTGCTCGTGATGCTTCCAATACCGGCAGCGAATCCGGTGCATCGGAATTTGGCGATTCCTCAGAATCGCCTCTGCCAAGCAAACGTGGCAACCAGCCTCTAACATCGTCAATGAGACTGTAAACGGCGGGAATGACGACGAGCGTGAGGACGGTCGAAGTCAACATGCCGCCGACCACGCAGGTTCCCATCGGGGCTCGGCTCTCGGCTCCTTCTCCAAGCCCCAGCGTGATCGGAATCATGCCCGCAATTGTAGAGAACGCCGTCATCAGAATCGGGCGCAGACGAGTTGGCCCGGCTTTGCGAAGAGCGTCATCTTTGCTCATGCCTTTGCTGCGAAGCAGGTTCGTGTAGTCAACCAGCAGAATGGCGTTCTTTGTGACAAGGCCCATCAGCATGACCATGCCGATCATGCTGAAGATATTCAGCGTTCGCCCTGTGAGTGCCAGTCCGCCGAGTGCTCCGCCGATAGACAGTGGTAGCGACAGCATGATGGTCAGTGGATGCAGATAACTCTCGAACTGTGCGGCCAGCACCATATAGGTCAGCACAACGGCCAGAATCAGGGCAAAGATGATGCTGGCAAATGATTCGGCCATCATGTCTGCTGTGCCGGTGAATGCTGCGGTGACGTTGGCAGGCATTCCAACATCGGCGGCCATTGCTTCCACTTCCTGCACGGCTTCTCCGAGCGCTTTTGACGCTCCCAGATTCGCCAGCACCGTGACCTGACGTTGGCGATTCTGGCGTTCAATTGATACCGGGCCGAACGTGCTTTCCACCGAGGCGATGGTGCGAAGCTCTGTTAAGGTTCCGCCCTCCATCGGCACCGGCAGCAGTTCGAGTGCCTCGGCCCGTTCCCGATCCGTTCCGACCAGTCGAACACGCACGTCGATGTTGTCGCCGCCATCTTCGAACGTCGAAACCCGTTGCCCGCCAACCAGCGTGCTGACGGCTTTCCCCAAATCCTCGATGTTGACGCCCAAGTCGGCGGCCCGGTTACGGTTGATGTCGATAGACAATTCCGGCTTGCCGGACTGGCTGGTCGTGTTGACATCGACGAAGCCGCCCGACTGCTTCATCTTCCCGACTAGGTTTGATGCAAGTGCGTCGAGTTCTTCAAGGTCATCGCCACGCAGGTTGTACTGGATCGGAGCCGACCGCATTCCGCCGCCGCCCAGCCGAGCAACGGCATCCACACTGATTCGAAGGTGCGAGAAACGTCCCATCCGGTCACGAGCCATCTGCATCACATCGTCCTGCGTGACAGTCCGCTGCGGTTTATCAACCAGCTTGACCATGACCTGAGCCACGGTCGTCTGGCCTTCGTACTGGCCACCAACCGTCGTATAGATGTCTTTGATCGCAGGCAGCGTCGTCATGATCTCTTCGATCTGCCGAGCGATCTTGGATGTCTGCTGAATTGACGAGCCGACCGGAGCTTCAACCTGAACCTGAAACTGGCCTTCGTCGGCGGTCGGTGTAAATTCCTGCCCGATCAGCGGAAGCAACATCACGCTGCCGATGAACACGCCAATGGCGGCAACGACAACGACCAGCCGTCGCTTGAGTGCGAATCCGAGTATGGCACCGTAGAACACTTCGATGCCGTTGAGGATGGCTTCTGAGAACTTGTAGAACCGACCGTTCTCGTTGCTCAGCTTCAAAACCTTGGAGCAGAGCATCGGCGACAGGAATAGTGCGATCAGTGTCGAAACAATGACCGCAAACGTGACCGTCATGCCGAACTCGTAGAAGAACTGGCCAACCAGCCCTTCCATGAACGCCACCGGCACAAACACCGCTGCGATGGACAGCGATGTGGCAATCACGGCGAAGCCAATCTCGTTCATGGCGGCGATGGCCGCTTCAAAACGGGTCTTCCCTTCCTGCATGTGCCGCCAAGTGTTTTCCAGCACGACGATGGAGTCGTCGATAATCATGCCGACTGAAATCGTCAATGCGAGCAGCGTCATCGTGTTCAGCGTGAAGCCCATCGCCAGCATGAAGGCGTAGGTTGAGATGATGGTGGCCGGGATTGTCACAGCCGCAATGAATGATCCCCTGAAGCTGCGAAGGAACAGCAGAATGACGAGCACGGCAAGCCCGCCGCCTCGCAGGAGTTCGCCCTGAGCTTCGTTGACGCTGGCTTCGACAAATTCCGAGTTGTCCTGAACGATGAGTAGCTCGTAACCGTCAGGCATGTCCGTCGAAAGTGCCGCCAGTTGTTCTTTCACTTCTTTGGCAACGGCCACCATGTTGGTTCCCGATTGCTGCCTCACGGAAAGCGCAATCGCCGGACGACCATTCAGGCGAGCCAGACTGCGTTGATCTTTCAGACCGTCTTCAATGTTGGCCACTTGTTCCAAGCGGACAACACTTCCATCCTGCTCGGATACAACCAACTGCCGGAATTCATCTATCGTTCGCAGTTTGCCACGAGTCTTCACAACCAGTTCCCGTGAACCGGTTTCAACTCGGCCACCGGGAAACTCGACGTTGCCCTTCTTCAGCGTGTCGATCACGTCCTGAGCCGACACGTTGTGAGCCACGAGGTCATCGACTCGCAACCAGACACGAACTTCCCGTTCCCGGTCGCCCGTCAACTGCACACCGCCGACTCCGTTGATGGATTCGATACGTGGCTTGACCACATCGTCGGCATAGATCGTCAGGTTCCGAATCGTTGTCTTGCCGGACAAGACGATGCCGAGGATGGGAGCCGCATCGGGATCGAACTTTTCAACGACGGGTGCTTCGGCATCGGTCGGCAACTCGCCCCGAACGGAAGCGATCTTGTCACGCACATCCTGAGCGGCCACATCGACATCACGCTTCAACTCAAACTCAAGGAAGACCTGAGCCACACCCTCGCTGGTGTCGCTCCGCATTGATTTGATGCCGCTGATTGTGCTGAGCGATTCCTCCAGCACTTCCGTCACTTCGGTTTCAACAGTCTTGGGCGAAGCTCCTTCGTACTGCACGGTCACCGTGACCATTGGCATGTCCACGTCGGGATACAGCGCCATGCCGAGCGTGCCGTATGCCACCAATCCGAAAACGACCAGTGCGGCAAACGCCATCGTGGTCAGGACCGGTCGTCGAACTGCGGTTTCGGAAAGTTTCATCGTTTGGCTCACGGCAGGAAACGGACTCGTCCGTCCGATAGTGTCGAAATAAAAAACTACAGGGACGCTACATTTGAAGCTGGTGCTGATTGACACGCACCTTCATTCCGTCTGCGAGTAACGTGGGATCGTCGATCACGACGACATCACCTTCATTCACGCCGCTGAGAACCTCCGTCACTGCTTGGTTCTCAATCCCAACTTCTACCGGTCGCTGGTTGACTCGTTCGCCATTCACCACGAAGACGGTGGGCTGGCCTTCGAGGAAAACGATGCTGCCTTTCGGCACTGACAATGTTTCCCCCAGTGCCGCAGACATCGGCAGAGTGACCGAAGCAAACTGTCCCGCCTTGAACTGTCTCTGCTCATTATCAATGGCGATACGAACTTTGAAGGTACGAGACTGCGGGTCCACCATTTCGTTGATGGCGATTACGAGACCGGGCACGGGCTGAGCCTGTCCCACCGCCTGCACCTTCGACTGGTCACTGACTCTAAAGCTGCCGATGTACTTCTCCGGCACGCTAATTTCAGCGATCAGGTATCGCAGGTCCATCAGATCAATGATGGCACCGTTGCTGGCCGAGACTCGATCTCCAATCTCAACATTGATTGCCGTTATGATGCCGTCATACGGTGCTCGAATTGTTGTTTTGTCGAGTTCTCTTTGCGCCTGTCGCATTTCAACCTCGGCTTGAGTGACAAGGGCCTGTTGAACGGCAATCTCTTCTTTCGTCGGCCCGGCCTTGGCAGACGTGAGCGTTGCTTCGGCACTATCGAGTACCGCACGTGTCGTGTTGACTGACATGGCAACCTGCTCGTAATCACTACGAGACGTTGCATTCTGACGGAGTAACTGCTGCAACCTCTCTTCGTCTCGCACCGCCTGTTCGTGTCGAGCTTTCGCTTCATCTCTCATCGCCGTGAGCTTTTGAATTGCCTCGGCACGTTCCCATGACACCAGTTTCGCCAGATCGGCGTTCGCCTTGGCGAGCTTGGCCTGCGCCATCAACAGCGAAATTCTGAAGTCCTCGGCGTCAAGCTGAACAAGGACATCGCCTTTTCGAACTGCCTGCCCGAACGTGATCCCAAGTTGCTCGCTGTAACGTTTTCCATTCATCACAACATCGAACTTTGCCCCCACCTGTGGAATCTCAATGACAATGCCATCGACTTCCGAGGTGATGCGAGTGACCCGCTTTGGTAACAGGTTGCCCGTAAACTCAACTTCGCTTGAGAGCGTCGTGCGCTCGACGGCAGCAACATCGACCTGAACGTCTTCCAGTTCCAGACCGCCGTAGGAGTCAACAGGATTACTCGTGGCATTCGAGCAACCGGCCACGAACAACAATGTGGCTATGAGCAGCATCGAGTACGCAGGCGATATGGTTTTGTGATTCGACGAAAACTTGAAAAGCGTGTTCACTTGGTTTGTCCCTTCGTTGATCGGCTGCTCTCGGGAACGACAAGTCCGGTCAGAAATAGCTCGACGGCACTATCGACTCGTTCGACGAGTCGATTCTTTCCACCTTCCAGACAACCGTTGACGACGCTCCCGTAAATCAAGTCGCCGTAAGCGTTCGTGACCTGCGTGACATCAAATTCCCGCAGTTCGCCGTTCGCCATCGCCTCCCGAATCACGTCATCAAGACCACCACGGGTTTCCGCCCGATACATCAGATGGGACGGAAAGACCGACTCCCGAAACTCGGAACGCTCCTGAATCATGATTTCAACGGCCTGCGGATTCTTCTGGTAATACTCCGCACAAGACCGGGCGATCCGCCGCAATAGCTCGGTTGTGCCGATCTCTTCAATCAACGATGGCAGTTGCTCCTCTCCACCAATCTGCTTCTCGACGAACTGCCCAAGCTGTTCGAGGCAGAATTTCGCCGTCGCAAGGAACAACTGCTCCTTGTTTCCGAAGTGCCGGTAGACAGTCCCTTTTCCGACTTTGGCGAGGTCCGCAATGACCTGCACATCGGTATTTCGGAATCCCTCCTTGGCGAAGACCTTGAGTGAGATCGTGAGAATATCCCGGCGTTTCTTGGCTACTTTTGGTGATAATTCGGCGTTTTCCATGCTTATCGGCTCCCGGCCCAGATATAGAACGGACTCGTCCGTCCGTTTTGTTAGTATAGCATCGGCACAATTCGGGTCAAGACTGAACTGCAAGGCTTCATTCAGGCAGAATTGGCGGCGACAGAGGTGCTATTGCATAGGGGACCGTGCTGCTGGCAACACGAACTCGACACTCACAGCGGATCAGCACCGGAGCTACCTCCAAAGCACGCTGTGGCAGTTCGGACAGACTACGCCAGTCGATTCAAATGCCCCTTCCTGCGGTTGAACCACTTCGAGGCCACATGGGCAGACCATTTCATTCTTGCCGAACCCGCATGAGGGGCACACTCCATTGATCGACAACATACCGCCGCTGCATCGAAGGCACTGATAAGGAGCATGTTGATTGTCCGGGACTCCAAATGGAGGTGGAAGAGTGTCGAACCACGGGTCGCTCCTACGGCACCACTCTTGGTACGTCGGGTCGTTGCCGAGAAAGAGTTGGCCGAGAAGCCGACTCCCACCCCAGCAAACAAGCACGAGCATTCCCACGCCGACGAGGCTGCCAAGAAGAATCGGCAACAGAAGTCCCGATATTCCCATGATGGCGAGGAAGCCAATAATTAGACCGGCAAAGCCGAGAGCGAACACGCCGAATCGTAAGAGTGAATTCGTAACTTGATTCATCTGAGCCTCCTGTTGGTTTCAAGGAGGAGGCGATGCGGGTGTCGTCATTCTTGGAGAAGCGGCATCATGATTTCGGATCGAGTCATCGTCCTCTGGCCGTTCTCGACAATCCATGCGTCCTCTCGAATTCGTCCGACGCCCTCCGCATAAACAGATTCAACAATCGTCTCGGGACCAATCGGGGCTGTCATCCTCATTTCAATGACCACGCATTCGACACTGCCGCCACCATCAATGCTCTCGTTGACCTCACGAGTATCAAAAGCGTCTACCCGATAGCTCTGCACGACGCCGTTCTGGTATCTGCGCTCCCACTCATCGCCCTGAGATACACCAAGTTTCAGAACTGGCGACCAGACGATGCCATTGCTGTATTCGGATGATTCGCCTGTTTCGATGAACCCGTTGTCTGTTCGAAAATGGATGGTCCTGTCACTGCCCAAGCTGGCTGGGAGATTTCCACCACCAACGACGAACTCGTTTATCGTTGTTGTCCGAATCGTGTTGTCATTTTGGAACTGCCATTCAACTCGACTTTGGATTTCCGGGCCGAATGCGTAGGTGTTTGTTGCATAGTGACGCTTGGTCCCGGCATTGAATGGAAAGAAATCGGCAGTGATCTGACCTGCCATCCACGTTTCAACCAGTTGTCTGCCTAAATCAGTTTGCGGCTCTAATTCTGCGGGGTTGATCGTGCGTTCAAAGACTGATTTTGCTTTTTGCTCATCGCCGTTGGTCGCATAGTGGTCAATGAGGCGACTGTACACTCTGCTTCGGCGCTCGCTTGATACCAAAGGCAAATGATCGTCAACGACTTTTTGGTATTCAGAGATCGCTGCGGTCTCATTGCCCTCGTCCCACAGCCGATCACCTTCGTTAACGACAGCATTTGCCCCCCGCAGGGAAACAATCGTGGCGACTGTGGAGATGCCGATAGCGATCACGACGAACGATGCTCCTCCAAGCAACAGTCGCTTGACTACAGGTGCCCCCGATGCACGCTGGTTGTCTGTGCCGGGATCGTTGCTCGTAGCTGGCTTCGTGATGAAGTACCAGACGATGATGAAGTGCCAACAGAAGAGCCATGCAGCAATCTGAAATGGCAAGGGACGCTTTGAGAGCCATGTCGCCTCATACCAGCCTTTGATTGATTGCAGCACACCGTCATTTGCCGAATCAGTCGATTCACGCAGTGGCTTTTGTTCGTTCTGCTTCGGAAGAAGCCCTTTCACACTCCCAGCCTTAACCCAGTCCTTCATTCCTTCACGCCAGACTGGAGTGGTTGATTTAATCGTTCCGTTGCCCGCCAGTTGCTTCAGAGTCTTTGAATCCACCGGGCCTTGCCGGTCGCCGTTCTCTTCGTAGTACCAGTTGCTTGCCATCGATTTCTCCAGTGCGTGAACCTAGATCGCCTCATGTCCCTGAGCGAGAGCCAGAACAAAACCGGCTCAATTGCGGGTGTCATGAGCCGAAATCGATGCCGTTCTCGCTTACATGACCGGAGAGGCGAGATTCCCTGTGTTCGATAGAATGTCTGCAAAAACACCCGCAGATTGCTCGGACATCAGGACATGCCTCACACAACGGAACTTCAGAACTGGCTGGACCTTTCGAATGCTGAGGGGGAACTGCGTGCTGAAATCATCGAGCACACGCTGGACCGACTGCGGGTTCTGGCAAGCAAGATGCTTGGACGGTTTCCCCGAGTTCGTCGATGGGCGGAGACAGACGATGTACTTCAGGACTCGATCATTCGGCTGCACCGGGCATTGGCCGAGGTCAGGCCGGAATCACCAAGGCAGTTTTATGGGCTCGCAGCCACTCAGATTCGGCGAGAACTCATCGATCTCGCTCGGAAGCACGATGGCCCGGAAGGCATTGGCAAGAACCATTACACCGATGATGGCAAAGCCGTTCGGCAAACAGTCACAAAGAGCGTCGAACCGGAATCGATGGAAGCGTGGGAAGCATTCCACAACCAAGTCGATCTGCTCCCAGAAGAACAGCGAGAGGTCGTGGAACTCGTCTGGTACGACGGAATGAAACAACCAGCAGCAGCCGATGTTCTCGGCATCTCGCTGGCAACTTTGAAACGTCGCTGGCAAGCGGCTCGGCTCACACTCTTTGAAACACTCAAGGACTTCGACTTCACGAATGACTGACACATCCCGAGATGATCGAATCGCTGACCTGCTTCTTCGATGGGAAGAAGAGCGTGAAATGGGCAACGACCTGTCCATCGATCAACTTTGCGCTGAGTGCCCGGAGCTTCGAGATGAAGTCGAACAGAAGGTGGAAGCTCTGAAACGAATGGCTTGGATGTCAGGAGATGCCGAAGAGCCACCGTTACCGGAAGTCATTGTCGGTCGATACAAGGTTGAACATCTACTCGGCCAAGGCGGTCACGGACGAGTCGTATTGGCTTTCGACACGGAACTCGAACGTCATGTCGCCATCAAGAGTCCGCACTCACCGCTGGCCCCGCTCAAGGATGAAGCTCGCCGGATCGCCAAACTTCGTCACGACAATATCGTCGCTGTTCATGACGTGGTTGAAGACGATGGCCAATGGTTCCTTGTGTCCGACTACATCGATGGCCAAAGCCTTGCCGATCTGATTGCCGCTGGACCTCTTGAGATTGAGGAAGCAATCTCGTTGATCGCCACTGTCGCTGAGGCGTTGGATTACGCTCACGAACAGGGATTCATTCACCGAGACATCAAACCGGCAAACATTCTGATTGACACCAACGGCAAACCTTTTCTGACCGACTTCGGCATCGCCATTTCTCCGGGTGACGAGACTCCTGACAATCTTGGCACAGTCGCCTACATGTCACCCGAGCAGATTGCGGGAGAGAAACAACTCATCGGGCCGAGGTCCGACATCTATTCACTCGGCGTAGTGCTCTACGAATGCCTGACCGGCAAGCTCCCATACCAAGTCGATACTCCGCTGATGGCACGAGAGTCCGTTCTCTTCCGGCACCAGTTGCCTCCGAACACATGGAACGGGCAGGTTGGCAAATATTTGAATCGCATTTGCCTGCACTGTTTGTCGAAGCATCCCGAAGGACGATACGAGTCAGGCAAGGCACTGGCCGAAGCGCTTCGGTCGCCAGAAAGGGAACCGTTTGAGTTGCCTTCATGGTTAAAGACTTCCGGCGTTTTTCTTTGCGGAGCAATGGCCACGCTTCTGGTGTCGTTTTTTCTGAACTTTGAACCCGAAATGTCAGTCGAGGCTGAGAAGCCGCCAACGGTCATCGTTGAGAACGACGCTCTGGTTTTTGACGGCTCATATCAAATCGTCACGCCGGTCGAGCGTTTCGCCCCCTGTACGCTTGAAGCGTGGATCATGATCGAGGACTACGACAACGATCATCCCCGTTTCATCATCGGCAGTGATCTTGCCCCACGATTCGGCAACAGCTTGGGGATCATCGGAGCCGGTCTTGTCGCCGAGTACATTCCGACAGATTCCCAACAAGGCATCATCTTCAGTGACGCCACAGTCCCGCTCAAAGAGTGGACTCACGTGGCTGCTGTATTTGGCGAAACCGAGACTCGCTTGTACCTCAACGGAAAGCATGTCGTCTCCGGTCCTGCCACGAAACAATTGGGCGGAACACGCTTCGTGATCGGCTGCGTTGGAGACACAAACCCAATCGACTCGTTCATCGGCAAGGTTCGCTCGGTCAGAATCTCGGAAGGCGAGAGGTATTCTGGTGACTTCGAGGCCCTTCCGTTAGATGACTCCGGTGATGTCGTCGCCTTGTATTCCAGCAGAGTCGATGGACTGCAATTGACCGACCTGAGCCGAAGCGAAAATCACGGCCAAGTAATTCCACGAGCGTCCAAGGCGGCACCGTAAATAGGCTGTCCGTGCATCAGGAGCACAATGGCGGTCTCGCCATCAGCTACTCGGCGCACCAGATCACGATCTCGTCGTTGATGGCGTTGATTGTGACCCTCAATCGGTGAGCAGGCCAGTGTGAGGGGAGACGGAAAGTCTCCCTGCTTTACCGGCGAACGACGTGGCCTCGAATGTGAGTGGGTTCATTCAGGGCTTTTCGTGGCGATTCTGGATTGCGTAGGACGAAATCGGTGCCTTCGAACCCCCTAACCGACACCCGTAGGATTTCGGCAACTGAAATCGACGGAGTTCGGAATGAATCAAGAAGCAGAAACACCAATAGACAAACGGGAGTGGCTGTCAGACGAATTTGTGTCGTCGGCAGTTGTCGAAATTCGAGAAAGCTCCGGGCTCTCGCTCTCGAAAGATCAGGTTCGAAACCTCGCCGAAAGGCTTGGGAACCTGTTCAACGTCGTTGGCTTTGACCGCTTCGATGAGGAAGGTACAGACGATGCGTCCCAAGAACAGAACCAGTGAATGTGGTCCTCTGAAACAATACGTCGGATTCGCCCGAGTATCGAGCCGTGAACAAAAGGAAGAAGGCTTCTCACTTGACGTTCAGGTGGGCGGAATCACTGCTCATGCGGAACGAAACGGTGGAAGAGTCATCATGATGTTCAAGATAGCTGAGACTGCCACGAAGAGCGAGGAACGGAAAACGTTTCGAGAGTTCCTTCGTTACGTCAAAGCGCATGCTTCTCAGTTGGATGGTGTTCTGTTTTACAAACTGGATCGAGCCGCTCGAAACATGTTTGATTACATCGAATTGGAACGCCTTGAATCGGAATACGGCGTCCGATTTGAGTCCGTGACGCAGCCCAGCGACAACTCTCCATCCGGGAGGTTACTCCGTCGCTCGCTTGCGATGATGGCCAGCTTCCAAACGGAACAACAGTCCGTTGACGTTCGAGAAGGAATTGCCAAACGGGTTGAGGAAGGGCTGTTTCCTTCACGAGCCCCCTACGGATACGAGAACTACCATGAAGGAAAGCGGGCGTTGGTACGAACTGCTCCGATAGCAGCGAACAACGTGAAGCGAATCTTCGAATTGTTCACGCAGCACGCTTTGGGTGTGCCAGAGATTATTGGTCTGATGTATAAGGAGGGCCGATTCTATGCGCCTTCGCACCCGAGGTTCAGCGAGAGCAAGGTGTACGGAATCCTGAATGACGAGGCGTATCTTGGACACATTTGGTTTCGTGGTAATTGGTTGCCGGGATCGCACGAGCAACTGGTATCCCCGGCCATGTTCGAAACCGGTCAGGCGTTGCTCGGAAACAAGACGTATCGATCACATCAAATGGTCTACGGCAGCAAACTGATTTGGTGCGGACACTGCGGTAGGCCGATCACGGGAGAACCCAAGACGAAGAAAACGAAAAGCGGTACGAAGACGTATCTCTATTACCGTTGTTCGAAATACAGCAACGGCTCGCATCCGAGAGTCCGCCTCACAGAAAGTGTGTTCGACGCACAGATTCTTGCGCTCTTGGGTGTGCTCCGTGATCGCTGTGCGAGCCTTGGAGAAATGCTTTCACGTTTGTTGGCCATGAAGTTGCGGTCCAATATCGAGCGAGACTTCGTGCGTGAGCGGGAGTTGAAGAGGCAGCTTTCGAACGCTGAAAGCAGGGCGGCTTCACTCTGTGACAAGTGGATTGACGGAAAACTCAGCGACGAACTCTACGAAGAGAAACGCTGCGAACTGGCCGAGCAGATCGATACGTTGCAGACACAGTTGACCAACCAGAAGATTCAGATCGCAGTTGTCGAAGATATGGGTGAAAACGCTCCGCATCTGTTTCCCACCATCATGGACCAATGGGCCGTCGCCACCTACCACTTCAAACGCCGAGTTCTGGAGTCCGTCTTTCAGGAGTTCCGGCTTGAAGACGAAAAACTCGTGCGATGCGGCAGGACACCGTTTGAACCGTTGCTGGCTTGAAGCCTTCGAAGCCAACAGGACACGGTTAGAACTATTTCTCCAGTTGAGTCCTTCAACTGTTGTGGCACCGCCAAAATGGGCGAGAATAGACCTCATCAATCGATGAGGTCTTTTCGTTCATGGATGGCAGATCGTGGAACCACAACGCAGATATGTCGCTTTGGCCCGTGTGAGCAGCCGAGAGCAGGAACGTGAGGGCTTTTCGCTCGACGTTCAGGTTGATGCTCTGCGCCAGTACGCTGACCGACACAACGGCGAAATCATCCGGTTATTTCGGATCGCCGAGACCGCTTCTAAGTACGACGAACGGACAACCTTCCGAGAGTTGATGACGTTCGCTCAGAAGAACGCACACAAGCTCGACGGCCTCTTGTTTTACAAGGTCGATAGAGCCGCCCGAAACCTGTTCGACTACGTTGAGCTTGAACGGCTTGAATCCGAGTTCGGCGTCCAATTCATCTCCGTGGCTCAACCGACAGAGAACACACCCGCTGGTCGAATGCAGCGCAGAATGCTGGCCAGCATGGCGTCATTCTACACGGAGCAGCAAAGCATCGACGTGAAAGAGGGAATTGAGAGACGGGTTGCGAGCGGGCTCTTTCCCAGTCGCCCACCCTACGGCTACCGAAACGTCCGCATCGACGGTCGAAGCATTGTCGAGCTTCACCCTGAGAACTCGGCAAAAATCCGCCGAATCTTCGAACTCTATGCCTACCACAACCATACGCTCGATTCTCTTCGAGATGCTCTGATTGCTGAAGGCATCGACTGGCTCCCTTCGACGCCGAAATTCGGACGCAGCAAGCTCTACACGATCCTCACCGACCGTGCCTACATCGGGGAGATCAAGTTCCGAGATGAATGGCATCCCGGAACACACGAACCGATCATCTCCCGTCAGCTTTGGAATCGGGTTCAAGCTCTGATCGGCCAAAAGGTCTACAAGCAGCACCAGATGACCTACGCCGCCGACTTGATCGAATGCGGGCACTGCGGATGCCCGATCACGGGAGAGCGTAAGACAAAGAAGACGAAGAGCGGCGACCGCCACTACGTGTACTATCGTTGTACGCAGTACCACAAAGGCGACCATCCAAGAGTTCGCCTGACCGAGAAGGAACTCGACGCTCAGATGCTCGCCATCTTCGACACGCTTCGGATTGAGGACGAAGACTTCCGTGATCTGTTCCGAGAACAACTGCGTCAGGCGACCAACTGGGATCAGGAATCATCCATCGAGCGAGCAGAAGAACTCGAAGCGGAGTTGGCTTCGGTACGCCGACAACAGAAGCGACTCACCAACCATCTGTTGCTCGAAGAGATTGATCCTTCGACCTACGCCGAAACGGCTCGTGACCTTCGTGATCGTGAGGCCGAGTTGAAGCTGGAGATCGACGCTACTGACCGCTCACGGCACGAAATCATCGACATTGCAGTGAAAGCGTTTGAACTTTCGCAAAGCCTACGGCAGCGGTGGTTTACGGCAGATTTCGATGCAAAGCGTCGAATCCTCGAAATCCTCTGTTTGAACTGGACTCTCGACGACGTAAACCTTGTGCCCACAATGAGAAAGCCCTTTGACCTGTTGGCCAAAGGGCTTGTTTCGAAAGATAGTCGGGACGACAGGATTTGAACCTGCGACCTCTGCACCCCCAGTGTTATGGTCGAAACCGTAAGTGCCTTGTATTGCTTGACTTGTAATTTCGGCGAGATACCATTTTTACACACTTCGTGACAAAAAAGGTATCACCAAAGGTATCTCCGAGAATTTCGACAGGACTAAGCAATGGCACGGAAACTTGCCCTTACATGGCAGGACGGAACCAGCGGGCGGGCGGGACGTTGGCGAAAGAAATACAAGGGCAAGCTGTACTACTTCCCTGGCGGCCGGGGAAAGTCTGATCGTGAGTCATACGCAGCCGCACTCAAGGAGTGGGAGCTGACAAAACTCCGCGTTGACGCCAGCCAGCCGAGGAAACACGAGCAAAGCTACGAGCGAGCCATTGACGAGTGGGAGCAGGTTCTTACCTGGTCCAACCGTCATGGTGAACCGCCGATGGCTCAACTTGCTCACGAAAAACTAACGAGACTTCGAACGCAGTTGGAAGCTCCCGCTCTCAGCGCTCTGAAAGACACTGACCAATTTTATGCTCGTTTCGAGCCGCCAACGATCAGCATTCCAGATGATCTCTTTAGCAAGGCTGCTGAAGACCTTGCGAGTTTTACGCTCTCACGTCCACAGTTGCCGGAATTAACAGATGAGTCACGCAAGAGATTCCTCGAGGAGTTGGATGGGAGTCCGCTGCGGATACGGAAGGAAATCTGGCGTGATCGGCTTAGCTCCCAACGTCGGCGGTCTGTGATTCGTGATGTTTCGCTTCGAAAACATGTCGAAGAATTTATCGCACAGAAGGAGAGCGAAGTAGCTGCGGGGAAACTCTCAGCTGGCCGCGTCTATGCGATTAATCTTCATCTTTCGCACTTCCAGAACTGGATGGGGCAGGACACTGCTGTCACTGATATCGACAGCACAAGTCTCAGAAAATACCACGCGAGCCTCATTAGCATCGCGACCAGCGACAAGTGGTCAACGACGACCGCTCGAAACTACATCGTCTCACTCAAGGCGTTCATTCGTTGGCTCTGGCAGATCGAGGCGATCGCGTCACTGCCACGCGTACTCGACGGCAAATCTGATGTGCTCAACATCACCGCGAAGATACCGGACGCAGTGATCTACACGACTGATGAGATCAAGTTGGTGCTATCTCAGGCGAAGGAAAGGACGAAGTTGTTTGTCCTGTTGATGTTGAATTGCGGCATGACACAAAAGGACATCTCAGACCTCTTGAAAAAGGAGATTGACTGGGAGAACGGGAGGATCGTCCGTAAGCGATCGAAGACGGCATCGGCCCACAACGTCCCCACTGTCAGCTATCTGCTTTGGCCTGAAACATTGCGGCTGCTCAAGGTGCATCATGATGATGGACCAGGGGAGCGGGCGCTGTTGAACTCGAACAAATTGCCTCTTTGGACAGAGCAGCGTGACAAAGACGGCAAGTACAAGAAGACCGACAATATCAAGAATGCATTCGATCGACTAAAGGCAAGAACGGCGATCTCGAAGCCGCTGAAGGCATTCAAGAAGTCGTCTGCGTCAAGATTGCGCAACAACGAGAAGTACAACGGTGTTGAAGACTTATTCCTTGGACACGCCCCTCAGAAGATGTCGGACAAGCACTACACGACCACACCTCAGCGATTGCTCGATTCGGCGATCTGTTGGCTCGCGACTGAATACGGGCTCACGCCACCCTCAAGAGCGTGACAACTACAACGTTGACGCTGTGTTAGCGAAGTGTTGTACACAAGCTGCTAGGTCGTGTTGACAATACCTGGGTAAATATGTGAAAGGAGGCAGGTCTAGAAC
>CAXBME010000040.1:0-53956 GCA_963976765.1 uncultured Planctomycetaceae bacterium | reverse complement strand
TATTCCGGCAAGGATGACAAAGTTAGGCTGTCCCCACTCCCGTGGGGGTGAACCGGCTACCTATTCCGGCAAGGATGACAAAGTTAGGCTGTCCCCACTCCCGTGGGGGTGAACCGTGTCGAGACTGGCGGACCGGTGTGAACGATTCGCTGTCCCCACTCCCGTGGGGGTGAACCGGCGGCACAGGTGATCCTGTTGCCGTTCCTGGAGCTGTCCCCACTCCCGTGGGGGTGAACCGGTTCAGCAGGAAGTGAACACTCAGGCGAGACTCAGCTGTCCCCACTCCCGTGGGGGTGAACCGCTCTCCCCTCGGCGATTGGCCTCTCAGGTCGGACGCTGTCCCCACTCCCGTGGGGGTGAACCGCTCCTGGCCGTCTCCCCGCAAATTTTGTCCGTGCTGTCCCCACTCCCGTGGGGGTGAACCGGATGCAGCAGGATCAAAGTGGAGCCAGATGAGGCTGTCCCCACTCCCGTGGGGGTGAACCGCGACCGACACCGACGCCACAGATATCGTCGCGGCTGTCCCCACTCCCGTGGGGGTGAACCGCCGACAGCTAGTGAGGACTTCACCAATAAGATGCGCTGTCCCCACTCCCGTGGGGGTGAACCGTTCAATCACTTCTACGTCGCTCGCGGCTGGGAGCTGTCCCCACTCCCGTGGGGGTGAACCGTGATCAGAGGTTGACCGCTCAGAGTACCGCAGGCTGTCCCCACTCCCGTGGGGGTGAACCGAAGCCAGGCCGAACCGCTTCATTACGTTGACAGCTGTCCCCACTCCCGTGGGGGTGAACCGGCAACGGCAAAACGCTGGCTGAGTTTGGATCGGCTGTCCCCACTCCCGTGGGGGTGAACCGTGACGGAGAAGTTCCTGGACGCGGTTCAGGAACGCTGTCCCCACTCCCGTGGGGGTGAACCGCGGAGCGTCGACCTCAACCCTCTGAATACAATCGCTGTCCCCACTCCCGTGGGGGTGAACCGATCAGGCGAGGTTATTAAGAACCTTAGTCCAAGCTGTCCCCACTCCCGTGGGGGTGAACCGCCATTTGGCTCCCAATTTGGGTTTGGGGCTACGCTGTCCCCACTCCCGTGGGGGTGAACCGACCTTTGAGAGAATCTCTTTCGGGTCTTGACCGCTGTCCCCACTCCCGTGGGGGTGAACCGTACGGCATCACGCTTGAGACATCGGGACTGGACGCTGTCCCCACTCCCGTGGGGGTGAACCGAACGACTGCGCGAACAGTTTGCCGAAGCTCAGCGCTGTCCCCACTCCCGTGGGGGTGAACCGTATCGGCTGCCAAAGTGTCGTCCAAAGAATCGTGCTGTCCCCACTCCCGTGGGGGTGAACCGCGGTCTTACAGGCCATCGACGACGCGATCGGGCTGTCCCCACTCCCGTGGGGGTGAACCGCGGGAACTGGCGATGCAGATTGCCCGTGATCTGGCTGTCCCCACTCCCGTGGGGGTGAACCGCTCGAAGAAATCGCCGACTACCTGCAGCACATGCTGTCCCCACTCCCGTGGGGGTGAACCGAACTGCATCGCGAGTTCTGCGAAAAGCTCGAAAGCTGTCCCCACTCCCGTGGGGGTGAACCGTCTGACGGTAGTCCCTGCAGGCGGCATAGTTCGCTGTCCCCACTCCCGTGGGGGTGAACCGTCGGCGATGCGAACCCATTGCTGAAAGACGAGCGCTGTCCCCACTCCCGTGGGGGTGAACCGTCAGGACGCTGAAAGAAAACCTGGAAGCGGTCGCTGTCCCCACTCCCGTGGGGGTGAACCGAATGTGTTCGGCCCGTCCTGCTCACGGATCACGCTGTCCCCACTCCCGTGGGGGTGAACCGGCGTTCCTTGCCGGAATGAAGCCTGCACTTGACGCTGTCCCCACTCCCGTGGGGGTGAACCGACATGTTCTTTGACTCGAAGAAAGTGCTGGCGGCTGTCCCCACTCCCGTGGGGGTGAACCGTAATGCCGCACGCGAGGAAGTGCTGCGGCGAAGCTGTCCCCACTCCCGTGGGGGTGAACCGGTGCCAGTCGGCGACTGTGGCGGCGGAAGCGAGCTGTCCCCACTCCCGTGGGGGTGAACCGCGCAGATCGTCGCCGCTTGCCGCGATCTGATCGCTGTCCCCACTCCCGTGGGGGTGAACCGTCCATCCATCACCTTAAATCGGGACTTCCCACGCTGTCCCCACTCCCGTGGGGGTGAACCGCGCTGATCCGTTTCCCCAGCTTGCACACTGGAGCTGTCCCCACTCCCGTGGGGGTGAACCGCACCACCATCTTTCCGGGTGTCTTACGACTTTCGCTGTCCCCACTCCCGTGGGGGTGAACCGAAGGATCGAGCGGCTCTGAATCGGTGGGAGAAGCTGTCCCCACTCCCGTGGGGGTGAACCGGGAACGAATCCCAACGACTACGACCGCATTCCCGCTGTCCCCACTCCCGTGGGGGTGAACCGAGGCCAGAATCTGGCAGGAACTTGCTCCTCGGGCCGTCCTCACTCCTGTGGGGACGAACCGCAATGGTGGCGAGGCCCAATAGCCCAAATTTGACGCTGCATCCTGACGGTAGCTCGATTGGAAATTCAGCTACTCTCCAACTTTGCGAGTCGGAGTACGTCAGATCGAACATTCACACTGTGCCTGACCGTTTTGATCACTGGGGAGCTCTTGCCAGCCACTTGGCTCCTGAGAATCGTAATTTGCTTTAGATACCCATGCTGAAACGAGCTTATAATGGTCAACGGACGTTTATGGATCGCGTTCGATTGCGAAACTACCGGCTTTCCTCCGATAGGTCGTTTGATCGAGATCTCAGCGATACTTTTCAACGATAGCGGAAAAGTACTCGATGAGTTCCACGCATTCGTCTTTCCACCTGTTGCAGTCCCCTCGTTTATTACTCGATTGACAGGCATCACCTCCGAAATGTTGACAGACGCCGAATCTGCATCAGTTGTTCTCGGGAAATTTGTTGGCTGGTTGAATCCGCAGGCCACACTGGTTGCGCATAACGCTCTATTCGACGTCAGAATCCTAGTCAGAGAAGAACCGGCGGTTATCGGGGCGATTTCAAATCCAATCATAGACTCGCTACCAATCGCGAAGACACTGGGTTGTTTCCCCAACAATAAACTCGAAACAATCGGTGCATATCTTTGCCCCGAAGTGTCGGGTTACCACCGCGCCGCTGCAGACTCGCAGATCGTGATAAAGTTGCTTCTTCATGCCATTGATTGCCGTATAGACGTTGAGTACCCAGAGTTATTTTCTGGTCAATCGCTAAGATCAATGCTTGATTCCGTTCAACGGTGACTCCAATCTCATCGAGAAGATGATGAACTGAATCTGACAAATAAACCCTTATACCAACAACAACTGACAGGCCCACTGACTAGCGTGTGTCGTGGCAGAAGTTCAACCGACAGGATTTTTGATACGGCGATATCCGCTGGGATGGACGATGTCTGAAATAACTCGGAGTGAGATTCAGCGGGTGCATGATCTGGTCAGAACCTCACTCGGGACAGTCGAGTGGATCGTTGCGACGGCGGCTGACGATTCAGGCACTCCACCGAGTCGCCTGCTCGTGAAAGGGCTGCTTGAATCGGTTCTCGACGATCCAGGCGAGTCTCCACTGATCGGCGAACTGTTTACGTCGGTGGCGGACACTCGGGAAGACGTCGGGCTGCCTGCCGGTCTGCCATCACCGAACTGGCATACCGTCGCAGGTGAGATCGTCGCCCGCGTCAGCTCGTCGATACTGACGCCAGGCGGGAAGGTCAGCGGAATTCTCGGGCGCGCCACTGCGATAGAACGGACAGTCATTCGCCCCGAAAAGCTGGCTCAATGGTGGCCCGACATTGCAGCACAGCTACAGCCATTCGTGACTATCCGGTTTGCACGCATCACTGACCTGCTGATTCAGGAATTCAGCCGGGGCATGGCCGCATTCGCGAGAAGCACGCATGAGTGGTCAAACGATCCAAAAATAAGATTGCAAACGCGAGAACGTCGGTCCGATTGCGATATAGATGGTGGTGCGTCAACAGGCGGCGACTCGCGAAAATCCAAACGAGGACCAACTGCTAACGTGTTGATGGTGGAATTCATGATGAAGAATCCGCACTCACGAGGCTGGACGGTGAAGCAATGGAGTAGAGCAATTGGTAAAGCGGCCTCGACGATCGTCGAAACTGCTGTCTGGAAAGAACTCGCGGAGTTCCGTGCATTATTGAAGGTCGGCAAAAGGAAAGATCGTCGGCAACGTTGATCGACCGAACGAATTGAAGTCGTTTCCGAACCGAACAAAAAAACAAACAATCGCATAACGCCCGTGAAAACAGTCGCTTGACGCCTCGAAAGATGGCTTTTTCTGACAAAAACTGCTGAATTCCCGAACGAACTCAGGACTGGATAGAGAGTCAATTTCTTCCCCGTCCTGAGGAACAAGAGATGAATCAGCAGAGGCTTGATGTGGGCAATAGCCCCGCATCACTGGTCGCGATACTTGTCGCGGCTCACAAGGCGAACGACCGAGAACTCGAACGTGAAGCCAGACGCAAGCTCGAAGACCACTTCAGCATCAAACTGAGGTTCATGGCTTTCCGTGACGCGCAGACCGAAGGTGAGGTCTGCAATGACTGACTCCTCATTCGATTTCGAACGACTGGTGGCGCAGCTTGCCACCCGTATTGCTGACGACGTTGCTTCGCGGTTAGCAGAGCAGGACAGGCAACAATCGGCAGTTGATGGCTTGGTCGACGAACCAGCGATGGCGGCCCGGCTCAATGTCTCACCACAGATGCTGCAACGGATGCGTAAAGCTGGAGAAGTCCCGTTTGTGCCAATGGGGCGACGTGTTCTGTACCGACCCGCTCACGTGCTCGATGCCCTTTGCACAACGCAGGAGGGCGACCAGTGAGCATCGCAAACCCAATCGATACGGTCCTGAATACGATATCTGCTGAAACGGGACACGAGGCAAGAAAGAGCGGCGATGGCTTCATCACCTGCTGTCCTGCGCACGACGACAATAATCCCAGCCTGAAAGTCAGCGAAAGAATCGATGGAACTGTCGGAATTCATTGTTTCGCCGGATGCCGTCCCGAAGACGTTCTGACGTCTGTCGGCCTGACTCTGGCTGATCTGTTTCCCACCAACGGAGACGGTAGACAGAACCCAAAGATTCAGCCGAAACGCGGCGGTACTGTCACGCCGAAAGTCAGCAAGACATTTCCGTCGGTTGAAGTTGCAATCGACTACTTCAGAAAACAACACGGCGATATTCGGGTCTGGACCTATGACGATGCTGACGGCGAGCCTGTCGGAGTCGTAATCCGGTGGGACACGGACAACGGCAAGGAATTTCGCCCGCTCAGTCGATCGGAAAGTGGCTGGATGCTGTGTGCAATGTCGGCACCTCGCCCGCTGTATCGACTGCCCGACGTCACGGCCTCAAATCGCGTCTACGTGGCAGAGGGCGAAAAGGCTGCTGATGCACTCCGGTCGTTTGGCTTGACGGCTACGACGTCACCAGGCGGCTGTAAGGCTGCCAAACATGCTGACTGGTCGGTGCTTGCCGGCAAGGACGTGGTGCTCGTTCCCGACAACGACGAGCCAGGCGAACTGTTTGCCGAATCAGTAATTGGGATTCTGTCCTGTGAGCTGCATGGTACGACCGTTCGCATCATCCGGCTGAAAGATATCTGGCCGGGTATTCCCGATGGTGGGGACGCGGCTGATTTCTCGGAGCACTTCGATGGGCAGAGTTCGGCAACACTGGCAGAACGAATTGAGGAACTAACTATGCAGACTGCACCAATCGAAATGAGCAACAAACAGCACTCGTCCACAAGACTGGCTTTCCAACCGTTTCCCGTTGAACTTCTGCCAGAACCCGTTCGCAGTTTCGTGAATTCCGGAGCAAGAGCGATCGGATGTGATCCCGTTGCCATCGTGATGCCGCTACTTGCCATTCTTGGTTCTGCCATTGGTAATGCCCGCCGATTGCGTTTGAAAGCAAGCTGGCACGTTCCGCCGATACTCTGGACGGTAACCATTGGCGAGTCAGGCAGTCAGAAGAGTCCAGCGTTTGCATTCGCTGCCGGATTGGTAACCGATCACGAACAGGAGCTGGATCGACAATATCAGTCGTTGCTGGCAACTCACCGGGAAAGTCAAAAGGAATTTGAAAGGCGATACGCTGCCTGGAAGAAGACTGGCGAAGGCACTGAACCGTGCCCACCGAATAAACCGATCGAAGAGCGATGGAGCGTTGACGATACCACCATCGAAGCCATTGTTCCCTTGCTTACGGAGAATCGTAGAGGGCTACTGGTAGCCACCGACGAACTCGCTGGCTGGATCGCGGGATTCGACAAGTATCGAGCTGGAAAGTCATCAGGAGATGTGTCGCGATGGCTCAGCATGTACAACGCCAGCACAGTGCGGGTCGATCGCAAATCGGGAGACGTTCGCCGTTTGTATGTCCCACGAGCAGCAGTTTGCGCGACCGGTACAATTCAGCCTGGCACACTGAGTCGCTCAATTGGACAGGAACACCGTGAAAACGGTCTGTTTGCTCGCCTGCTGCTGGCCTATCCGCCACGGAGTCCAAAGCGATGGTCAGAATTCGACGTTGATCACGGACAACTTCAACGGATGCGTGACGCTATCTCGCGATTGCGCAGTCCTGAGTTTGCGACAGATAACAACGGCGAGACTGTTCCGGCGATAGCCTGTTTATCGGACGACGCGAAGAAGCTGTGGGTCAAGTTCTACAATTCGCATGACACTACGCTTGCGGATGCCTCAGGAGAACTCGCGGCAGCCTACTCAAAGCTGGAAGAGATTCCGGCAAGGCTGGCGCTGATCATACACCTGGTCCGCTCTGTGGTTGATGAAGCCATTGATGCGACGGTGATTGACTGTGTCAGCATGACGTCAGCAATCGGTCTGGCAGAGTGGTTCATTGGCGAAACAACTCGCGTCTACGCGATTCTCGACCGCACAGCAGAGGAACACCGCGTCGCCGAGCTTGCCGACTGGATTCGAACCAATGGCGGTCGCATGACGGCTCGCGACATTCAGCGACGCAGGAAACTCAAGTCCAGTGATGAAGCGGAAGCGATACTCGACGGCATGGTGAAAGCTGGATTCGGAAGCTGGCAACCAGTTGCACCAGGACCGTCGGGTGGCCGGCCCACACGTGAGTTCGTGCTGTTCGACTTGAGTTGACACAACCTTGCTGTTCTTCGGAACAAATCGAGTTGTGTCAACCCCATCCGATCTCGCATCGAAAGATCTTCGATGCTAAGACTTCAACTGTTGCAGCCAGAGTTTCCTCTGAGTGCTGGCGTCACCACCGGCCTGCTGTGGCAATTCTCCCGGTGACATTTCGAAAGGCGATCGACGATGGCAAGCGTAGGAAAAGAACCAGGCCGAAACGGTTACAAGATTCGGTTCTACGACTTTGACAACCGGGGGCAGAAGAAGCGGCGACAGACTATCTGGCTGGGCGGTTTTTCAAAGCGGCAGGCTGAGACTGTAAAAGGGCACGTAGAGCAGTTGCTGGCGGCAACAGCCGCTGGTGTCGCTCCAGATATTCAAACGGCGCGCTGGCTTGGTTCGATCGGTCAAGAGCTTCGTAAGAAACTTGTGAAGGTGGAGTTGATCGCCCCAACGGCTGACGACCGAGGGCCGGTCACGCTGGGGCCGTTTCTTGCCGACTATGTCGCACATCGGAGGGACGTGAAGGCATCCACACAGTTGTGCTATCGCCGGGCAGTAACCTGCCTGGTCGAATTCTTTGGAGTTGATCGGCGACTCGACTCGATCACTGCCGGCGATGCGGAACGCTGGCGAATCTGGCTGGCGATCGAAGGTAACCAGCGCGACAAGGCTTTTAAAAAGCTATCGGACAATACGGTCCGCCGCAGAACAGGACGCGTTCGGCAGTTTTTTGGCTATGCAATTAAGCAAGGCGTGATCAGCAGCAATCCATTTGATGGTTTGCCCGCATCCGTACATGGAAACACGAAACGCCAACAGTTTGTCGATCAGCCGACAATCGAGAAGGCACTCGAAGTTACGACGTGTCCGGACCTTCGTGCAATTATCGCGCTGAGTCGTTACGGCGGCTTGAGGAGTGGAGAACCGATCCGACTAACTTGGGAAGACGTTGACCTGGAAGCTGGGCGACTGACGATTCACGCCGACAAAACTGAACATCACGAAGATGGTGGGTTTCGAATCTGCCCAATATTCCCGGAACTCCGGCCATTTCTGCAACGCCTTTACGATCGTGCGAAGCCCGGCATCGACTGCCCGATGAGTGATCCTGTTATCACTCGCTGGCGATCTAAGGATCAGAATATCCGGACTGCATTTCAGAAGGTGCTGAAACAGGCAGGAATCACGCCTTGGCCAAAGCTTTTCCATAACTTGCGAGCGAGTCGACAAACGGAACTGCTCGGCATCCATCCCGTAAAAGATGTTTGCGATTGGCGTGGCAATACTGAAGCCGTCGCGATGAAGCACTACGCGATGGCAACTGCCGATTCCTTTCAGCGTGCGGTTTGTGGTTCTACTGGTGGTTCTATCTCTGCAAATCAGCAGATATCAGCAAAGAACAACCCGAACAGGAAACCGCCAGAATACGCTGGTTCTGATGGCCCCAGAGACCTTCAGAACCCTAATAAGTTAGCCGAGGCGGGACTTGAACCCGCACGACCCATTCGGGTCCCGGGATTTTAAGTCCCGTGCGTCTGCCTATTCCGCCACTCGGCCATGCGATGTAAGTCATTTACCTCAAACAAGTTGTAATGCTGCTTCCATTGCCCGATTACCCAACGTATCCCTCATTGGGGTAAACCCTGGAGTTTTCCTCTGATTCGAGTGCAGCGTAAAGCTCGGCTGCCGTCGTTTGAGCATCCTCTCCGACATAATACTTCATCGTTGTGTCTATCGACTCGTGCCGCATGAGACCTTGAAAGACCAGAGGCATGACTCGACATGACCAGCGAAGCCCGAAGGAGCGTCGCAAATCGCGACTGGAAGCGTACGTTACACCCTCCCCCTTGCGGTCGACAACCACAGCAGCGGCTTCCCCAATTCGTGCAATCGTTTTACCAGACAGCGTTGGATTTGCCCTGTCGTTACCTTTCAGAATTCGGGACGGCTTCGGGTTGAATACAAAGCCCGTCAGCTGGTCATCAGGTATGGCCCGCAACAACTCAGCGAACTCAGCAGCAGCGGGGTAAGCGCGATCCTTCCCGCCTTTCTCGTGGTCGCCCGGTATGGAAAGAGAGACGTACTCATCCGACATATCAACCTGTAAACCGTCAGCATATTCGTCCCATGACAAGCTGAGAGCCTCACGAAGTCGCAGGCCCGACCACCACATCCCACGGAATCCCACGGAGGAAATTTCGCCAGGATTCTGAGACATTTTCGATCCGCTCGTTGAGCTCCCCAATTGAAACCACAAGAGCTGCCTGTTTTTCTGCATTTTTCTGGCGGGCGTGCCGCAGAATTGCCTGAGTCTTTTGGTTGGTATCGGGGGCACACACCACGTGTGGGACTTTGGCGAGCATCCGCTCGAATTCCATTTCCGCAATCGGCCTGCTCTTCATGAGCCTTTGGCCTTTTTCAAGAATATGAATTCCGGGACCTGGTTCAGCATCCCCTGCTTTTCAGTCCATTGCAGAATCGCTTTAAGGTGACGGCAGTGACTGTCGATAGTCGTTTCTTCACGACCAGTCAGGCGAAGTTCAGAGCGAAACTTGCAGCCCCAGCTTGTGTTGGTCTTGCTGAGCAGGAAATCTCTGGAAATCATCAAGTCACGGGCAACCTCGACCAAAGATTCAACCTTCAGATGAGTGCATCCCAAAGGAGCAACTGTCAAATATTGTGGCCGGAGGTTAAGTCAGGCGGCGTATTCCTGGAGGGTTCCGTCGACGAAAATCTATCCCTGGATGACGTGTGTGATTTGTTCGTAGCCTCGGAGCCTTCTCCATTTCTTTGAGGCGGACTCGACGAGTTTGAACATCATGGCCAGACTGGTTCGCCGTGTGCCGCTGCCTTCGGTTCGACGGTGTCTCAGTCGGATGATGGCGAGTTGCCACCCGGAGACCGGGCTCACGAAAGTCCCCGGAACGGCCATTTCAGCAGGCTCCCGCTCCAACGGGCAAAGCATCGCCGGCCGATTTGCTCTGTTCGGAATTCGTCGCGTGCTTCTCAGTGGCCGGACAGTCGGAAGATATCGTCAGAAAAAACGCCGCGTGAATCTCGCAGGAACCGCAAACCAGACGCACAGCATCGAAGATGTGGAACTCTGGCAGGTTCCCGGACTAATATTACTCGATTGTCGCAGCCTTCCGCCTGGTTGGGGCACAGACTAACAGACTAAGGATGCGTCAGACGAATGACACCGCGATCACCGTGCGCCCGTCGATGTAACAAAGGGCGATTTTGGATTGCACTTGCCCCCTGTCGCGCAAACCGAATGCACGAGCGATGCCGAGTGGGAATCGGTTTGGCTACGCCCGGCGATGTAATTCGTGTCAGTTACTACAGTTTCAGAGTCCAGATGATTCGACGGAGCCTACCATGCGGCGACTCACGGAAACTGAGGAAATATCCGATTGCTCAAGTTGCTGAACAGATCGAACTCGATACACGGCGTTGGAACGCTGATGGCGGCATCCGCAGGTTGGCATGGAACGGCCAGCACAGAATCAATGCTGCCTGGGTGATTCATCGAGTCACGGACTGCTATTGGTTCAATAGTCACAGAGTGGACACGTCGAGAGCGATCGGGAGTCTTAACCTGACTGATCACAGCGGCAGAATTGGATTCCACCGCACGAACTTGATCTGACGATGCAACGTCCGCGAATGGATCATCGGTGAGAGCAAAAACGCGGCTATTCGGGAGTCGCTGACCAGCTGGCTCAAGGATTTGTGGGCCGCGCCGAACTGGGGCGAAGGGAACTTTTAATTCCTTTGAGAAAATAAAGCGACGACCAGCCGCTGGTGCGTTTGAGTGTTGGCGAGGCATTTCAATGTGTGCACACTTCGCTGGTTCACCTCTCGTATTGTCGAACAAAGTGCGCTGCTGGAAACCTGCCGTATCAACTGGCACCAGGGCGAGTTGGCTGATTGCGAGAATGGTTCCCGGCAGAACCACAGCTACAGCGATGGCAATAGCCACGCGAGGGCTCAGTGACGACATCAGAAGTCCTTAATTACGCAAGTGACAGATAGAGCAGCAGCGACAACTGAGCTGAAGCGACGCCAGTGACGACAGGAACTGCAAGGTGGCGGAATTCCTGAAACAGTTTGAGTAGCACAGTGACCGTCAGCGCTGTGCCAATGAGCTTGAGCAGCAAGAACAGGGTGGGATCGTCACCGTTGATTCTGATGAGGTATCGCCCCACAGGATTCTGCTCGGTAAAGGAAATCACGTCGGCACATTGAATCACGAGTGCTGCGTCGTAGACTGAAACAGCCGCGATGAAGCCAACAACCACGTTGTAACACCAGTTTAAGCGACGAAATTCGGCATCCTGCAGTTGTAACGACATCATCTTTTCTGGCCTTTCGATGTGTGAGAACGGTGGACGACTCTTGAATCCATCGAATCATTAGAGATACCAGGTGTGAATCCGCGTTGACTTTGGGGCTAATTTCCGATGAGGTAGTCGACCGCATTGATACCAACCGCGAACTTCGAGCCGACGCTGCGCCGGCTCTGTCAAATTGCCTCGTGAAACTCCAGGTACGAAAGCAGCGAAGCGGCATCGCTCAATGTGTTAGACGAAAACCTGGGCTGCCAACGTACTGCTCGTAATTGACGGAGAAAGGCCGGCTTCCTCATCTGATAGAACAGGCTCGTCGTTGCGACATAGCGCCCGCGAATGCCAGTCCACATTTGGGAATACGGATTCGGTCGGAGGCGGGGGAGCCGACGTTATCCGCTCGTACGAGACTAGAAACTCGGTCGAGTTCAAAGTCATGCGATCGCCCGGCAGTATTGGTGCAACGGATACGGGGCGTCCGTTGATGCGTGTCGACTCGTCGGGGGATCTGTCGGTGACATACAGCGTGTCCCCGATCTGCGTGATCTCGCAGCATTCATGCAGGCCAGACGTGCCGATTCTGAATGGTGACCACTCGGCCGGATCACAGAGAGAGAACGGAAATCGATCGATCAGCAGAGGGCGATGCCGATCATTTTTTGATGAATCGCCGTCGAGTCGATAAAGTCGCAGTCTCACCTTGCAGTCCTCCAAAAGCTCCTTCTCTGGCAGGAGAACGTCCACAGGCGCTAGACGTCACCGTGATCCATCGGAGGCATTCGCAAAAGGCGTGCCGAATCGCTCACGGCAATTTCTCGGACCGCTTCCCAGTGACTCTCACCGTTGAACGACTTGAGCCTCACGGCTGAAAGTAAGGATCCAGAGACGCAAGAACTCACTGCTATCCGCACCCATTCCTGGATTGAGCGAGCCGGCTACGAAGCGCTATCTGTCCGACATCCAGCGGCGGCGGATCCGTCCACTGGTCCGGGATGCCTCAAGGCCGTTCCCGAAACTGCTCGTCGGACGTGCAGACACGCTCAGTTTCACACCATCAATCAGCCTACACAACAGTTGCAGTATGAGATGCACAAAGTTCCGAGGTCGCCTGACACTCTTCGCCGCCAACTGCGTCAATCTATGCGCGTGTCGGTCGACAAAACCGGAGCAGTTACACAGAAGTGGTTGCGTTCGTCGTTCTGATCGAGCGTCCGCGATCTCTGCCTGAAGCAATCGCGAACATGCCCAACACCACAGCACAGCACGTTCTTTTTCGCGCCGGCATCGAATTCAATTCTCTGCGAGAGGAATCCTGACCGAGCGAACCTGAATTCAGTCTATCGACCACGATTACCGGACCACCCAGCAAGCGAATTCAATGACGAATGACTTTGGGCATTGAATTTGCCTGTTGATGCGTTGGAAGTTTGAGAGACAGCGATGCGCGGCGGTCTCGTGTTTGACGGATGTGCGCTGAAATGTGAACTGCCGAAAGCACACCTGTCGCCGTTCCGGTGTCAGAACGCAAATCTACTGGGGCGAGCACCGTGGTCCGCCGAGACGTTAATGCAATCCTCATTAAGAAAAGTCCTGACCGGAACCGCCATCTTCTTTGTATCGGCAATCGTCGGGGTAATTGGCTATTGGCTGGCGGGATGGAGCCTGCTCGAAGCTATTTACATGGTCACGATTACCTTCTACGGCGTCGGCTATGGAGAAGTAAGACCGGTTGAGGACCCGGCGCTCAAGCTATTTACGATGGGCGTGATCATCACTGGTTGTACATCGTCGATCTACGTTGTTGGCGGCTTCGTCCAGATGATCGCGGAAGGAGAACTCAACCGTGTTCTTGGAGCGCGACGTATGACAAACGGTATCGAAAAACTCTCGGGCCACGTAATCGTCTGTGGCTTTGGCCGAGTCGGTCGAATTCTGGCCCACGAACTTGTCGAGGCTCAACAACCATTCGTCGTGATTGATACTGACCAGGAACGGCTCCGCGAAGCTGAATTGTCGGGCCTGTTCGTTTTAATTGGGGACGCGACGAACGAGAGCGTTCTTGAATCGGCCGGAGTTTGCCGAGCGAAAGTCCTCGCCAGCGTTTTGCCTGATGATGCAGCTAATGTATTCATCACACTGACCGCTCGCGAACTCAATCCAAGCGTTGAGATCATTGCTCGGGGACAGTCCCCGTCCACTGAGAAGAAACTGCTTCGCTCCGGGGCAACTCGCGTGGTACTGCCGGAAGCGATCGGCGCAGCGAGGATCGCACGTCTGATTACGAGACCTTCCGCCGAATACCTGCTGGCCAATGCGACCGATCAGGAATCGCTGAATGAGGACCTGTTGCAGATCGGCCTGCAGATTTGTGAATTCAGAATGTCGGCAAACTCGCCATTTGTCGGGCAGGAGCTATCAGCACTGTCGTTAGGGGCTGCAAATCAAAGCATTGTTATTGCGGTCCGCCACGAAGATGAATCAGTGACGCGAAACCCTGGAATGACCTATCTACTTAACGCAAATGACACGTTGATCGTGATGGCTCACGGTGAGGCCGTTCCACAATTGCGGCAGACAGTGTCACGTCATGAAATGGTCTATCGAGGTGCGCGCGGGTAACGGAAGCAACTCACTCTGGGCGATGATGCCGGTTCCGTGAGCAGTCGCAGCCCGGATATGTGCAAGCCTTAATTCCGCATTTGTGTGGTCGGTCCCGCAGATGGCGAACCCGAGTGCGTGGTCCACCCGGTATTGACTGCCGTCGATTGACGAAAAACGCGATTGGTCAGCCAGGCAGAGCAGTTGGCACAACCTTCGCTTAAGGCAGAGGCGATGCGGAGAGAGCCAGCAAGCGAATTGCGGCGTTGGTTACTCATCCATTCTAAAGACTGCCCGGAAGTGGTGGCAATTTTTGCAAGGATGCGAATTCCCCGGGGAGCGTCGTGCGCGGCGATCCTTCTCTCACAGAAAGAAGTCGACCCAGTGACCACGATTGAAACGGAAAAGAATGGTACTTACAGCTCTGCGAGCAATAGTCCGGCTGCAGTCGTGGGTTCGGCTCGCAGTGCCGCGATCGCTGCGGTCACGAACTATCGGCCCAGTGCACCTGCTATGAATTTCACGGAGTCGCCTGTCGCGAATCTATTCAACGCCAACGTGTTCTCCACGGCCGTGATGAAGCAACGACTGCCCAAGTCGGTCTTCAAATCTGTTATGCGGACTATTGAATCCGGCGAAAAACTTGACTGCTCGGTGGCGGACGTCGTGGCTTCCGCGATGAAGGACTGGGCAATCGAGAAGGGTGCGACGCACTACGCTCACGTGTTCTATCCACTTACCGGTTCGACTGCCGAAAAGCACGACAGTTTTCTTTCGCCCGATGGAGTCGGCGGCGCGTTTGCAGAATTCAGCGGTAAGCAGCTGTTCCAGGGTGAACCCGATGGTTCCAGCTTTCCAAGCGGTGGCATTCGAGCCACTTTCGAAGCTCGTGGCTACACAATCTGGGACGTCACCAGTCCGGCATATATTCTGGAAAACGCAAACGGGACAACGCTCTGTATCCCAACGGCATTCGTTTCCTGGACCGGAGAAGCGCTCGATAAGAAGACACCCGTCCTGCGATCGATGCAGGCGCTGAACACACAGGCTCAGCGGATCCTGAAACTTTTCGGGCATACCGATGGGGCTCTGGTGTCTTCGACAGCCGGACCGGAGCAGGAGTACTTTCTGATTGATCGCAATTTCTTCTTTGCACGCCCCGACCTGTTAAATGCCGGCCGAACTTTGTTCGGGGCCAAACCACCCAAAGGACAGGAATTCGACGATCACTACTTTGGTGCGATTCCAGAACGCGTACTGGCATTCATGCTGGAAGCGGAACGCGAACTGTTCAAACTCGGAATCCCGGTTAAGACAAGACACAATGAAGTCGCACCGGGTCAGTTTGAGTTAGCTCCAATGTTTGAGTTTGCCAACGTTGCGACTGACCATCAGCAGCTCACGATGACCACTCTAAGGCGGGTCGCCGAGAAGTATGGAATGACATGCCTGATGCACGAAAAGCCGTTCGCTGGCGTGAACGGTTCGGGCAAGCATGTGAACTGGTCGATGGGCAGCTCTTCCCAGGGAAACCTGCTCGATCCGGGCGAAACACCCCACGAGAATGCCCAGTTTCTCCTCGTCTGTGCGGCCATCATTCGAGCCGTGCACAAGCACCAGGGGTTGCTGCGAGCTGTCGTCGCCTCGGCGAGTAACGATCATCGCCTGGGAGCGAACGAAGCGCCACCGGCAATTATCTCGATCTTTCTTGGAGATCAGCTGACCGATGTCTTTGAGCAAATCAAGACAGGTGGAGCCAACTCTTCAATTCCCAGAGGCACACTGACCGTTGGCGTCGACGTGTTGCCGGCGCTACCAAAGGATGCCGGTGATCGAAATCGAACAAGCCCGTTTGCTTTCACTGGCAATCGATTCGAATTTCGCGCGGTAGGCTCCAATCAGTCGATAGCCGGCCCACTCGTGGCCATGAATACAATCATCGCGGAGTCGCTTGATTTCTGCGCCACCCGTTTGGAGGAGGCAACTGGTGGTAACCCGGACCTACTGCATAGCGAGCTTCAGAAATTACTCACGGAAATCATCAACGAGCATGGCGCGATCGTGTTCAACGGTGATGGCTATAGCGAAGCCTGGCATATCGAAGCAGAACGGCGAGGACTGCTGAATCTAAAGACGACCGTAGACGCTCTGCCGATGCTTCAGGCGAAGGACGTTAAGGAACTCTTTGCGACTTACAATGTTCTCTCTGAACGCGAATTAGAGAGTCGTCTTGAGATCTACCTTGAACAGTATTGTCTGACGATTGGAGTCGAGGCGAACCTCACGCTCGAAATGGCAACCACATCAATCTTACCAGCAGCCGTTCGATATCAGAACGAGTTGGCTTCGGCCTGCATTAATCTCAAAGCTCTCGACTATGAGTTCGACACCGACACCCTCGATCAAACTCGAACGCTGGTCATGTCGCTACAGGACAGTATCGCCCAGCTCAAGGCAGCTCTGGCTGAATCTGCTTCAGACGATCTGTTGGCCGAAGCAAGGCATTGCTGCGACGTCGTTTTACCGGCTATGAACAAGCTGCGAGGTTTTGCTGATGAATTGGAAGGAGTCGTGGCCGACGATCTCTGGCCACTGCCAACCTACCAGGAAATGCTGTTTATCAAGTAGTGACGTGACCGAAAGTTGCCACGACGAATCGCTGATCAGCAAACTGACCGACATGTCCGGAGCGGATGAAATACAGGATTCTCACCTGGTGCCTTCTCGGTAATTCCCGCCAGCCTGCGTTCGTGTCCAGCATACCGCTTAAGCGCGGGGCTCGGCACATGCGACCTTAGCCATATCAGGGAGGAAGCGTGCACACTCAATTACCGGAGACACGCACAGTCTGACACTCAACAAAACCGTTTCCGGGATTTTAAGTCCCGTGCGACTGCCTATTCCGCCACTCGACCGTAGATTGGTAGCCTGTCGTCTCAAATCCCGATTATCGCTCAAAGCAGCATAGTTCGGCGAGGAGGAATGTCGTTCACCCTCTCAACCAGAACGAGTGTTGCTTCAATGCAACATGCTGGAAATTCGTTTGTGCCTGTTTGTCAAGTTCGAAGGCTAGCTACCGGAAGGCTTCAGGTGAACCGTATCCAGCACTCTGTTCCACCCGCTGAATAATCCGATGATTCAGAGTCAGGAGTGACTTAAACGTCAATCCGGTGTTAGACTTGCGAGTCGGAAACCGGTGGTTTCCGTGTGCGAAACGTCGCTTCAGCACACTCGGATCCGGAGGAGTGACTTTGGTCGTCGCTCAATCTGCATCGCAATTCATCGAGGGTCTCCGGCGGAGTCGTCTCCTCACACTCGAGGAAATTGACGCCGCTGTCGAGCAGCTTGGGGTGTGCAACGACGACGCGGCCATCCCGACGGCGAAGGCGTTTGTGCGTGGGGGCATTCTGACCAGGCTCCAAGCAAGCCGGTTGCTCGAAGGGCAGCATCGAGGGTTCTTCATCGATCATTTTCGACTGGACGATATTCTTGGCTCCGGCGGCATGGGCTGGGTTTACAGCGCGACGAATCTCGAAACGAATGAGAAAGTCGCCATCAAAATGCTGACTGACAAGAACGACCAGGATCCCGGTCTGCTGACACGGTTTCAGCTTGAAGCGCGCGCCGGGCTGATGCTGAATCATGAGGCCGTCGTCCGAACTCAGTTAATGGGCCAGACTCCGGGCCTGTTCGGCGACATCCACTACATGGTGATGGATCAGGTCGAAGGTATTGGGATTGACGAGTTCGTTGCCCTGCTTGGCGGCCCGATCAAGTGGCGGCTGGCCTGCCATATTGCCTACTACGCTGGAGCTGGGCTTCACCATGCTCATCGGAAGGGTTTAATTCATCGAGACGTCAAGCCGTCAAACATCCTGGTCGATTCGCAGGCCAACGCTCGAGTGCTGGATTTTGGACTCTCGCAGGTTTCGAATGCCGACCATAGTGATGAGTTTTCGCTGGCGATGATCTTTGGACAGGACTGCCTGGGAACAGCCGACTACATCGCTCCTGAACAGGCAAGTGACAGTTTCACGATCGATCACCGTGCGGATATCTACTCGCTGGGAGCGACGCTTTACTACATGCTGACCGGGCAGGTGATGTTTCCTGATTGCAAGTCAAGAGCTGAAAAGATCGATGCTCAGAAGAATCGGACACCAGTCAGGATCCGAAGTCTTCGGCCGGAAGTACCAGCAGAAGTTGAAACCATCGTTAATCGGATGCTCGCCAAGGATCCTGCTGACCGGTATCCGACGGCGAAGATCATGTGTTCGAAGCTCGTCAAATTCGCGAAGCCGTCGAATATTCGATTCGACTTTCAAAAGGTGCTCGACCGCCGCTACACAATCGCGAAGCAGCGAGAAAAAATTCTCGTCGAACGAGCACGACAACTGTCCGAGCAAGCCAGTCAGACAACCGCAACTGAAGCTCGCTCAACGAGCACGCCGCCTTCTGCAGTTGAGACAGACTTTCACAAGGACACCGAGCTGAACGCTCCGGTCGACCAGCGTCCAATGCCGGCTCAGCCGATCGAGTGCCCATCGCTCGAAGCTGTCGATCCACCTCGTCGTGAACGCTGAACGCAACTGAAGATGCTCAGCGACCACCCGGGCGTTCCAGTCCGTGCGGCTCGCTCAGTGGGCCGTACAGTTCCGGACGACGATCGGCCAGACGATCGATTGCGTGCCGACCGACCTCCCTCACGACTCGTTTGTTTCGCGAAATTTCCGGATCGATGTCGGCATAGAGGATCGTTTCCGAATCGTCATCAGAAGCCGCCAGTGTCGAACCGTTTGGTGCACAGATTCGACTGCGACCGATGAAACGAAACCCTCGTTCTTCACCGACACGATTCGCCGCAGCAAAGTAAACGGCGTTTTCCATTGCCCGGGTGTTGAGCACGTGACTGGCAACGCATTCTGCTCCGGGCGGCCAGTTTGTCGGTAGAGCGATCAAGTCTGCTCCGAGCAGGGTCAAACATCGTGAGGCTTCCGGGAATGCAGAGTCGTAGCAGATATTCATGCCGATGCTGACGTCTCCCGCCTGATGAACAGCGAACGGTCGGTCTCCGTCGTCAACGTGCTGATCGACGCCCAGAAATGGCAGATGAGTTTTCCGGTAACTTCCGATAACCCCACCAGGGCCAACGAGAACGGCAGCGTTAAAGATGCGATCGCCGTCTCGTTCCAGCATTCCAAAGATGGCAAAGGCGTTCAGCTCGTTACAGTACGTGGCCACTCGTTCGGTCGCCGGTCCAGGAACTGACTGAGCAAATGGCATCGCTTCGTCCCGACTCTCAAAGCAGTAACCCGTGATTGCACACTCGGGAAACACGACAAGACGGGCTCCGTTACTGACCGCTTCCCGAAATCGATCGTCAATGGCCTGAAGATTTCGGTCGACGTCGCCAATTGTGACGTCCATCTGTACGGCTGCAATTTTCATGTTTCGAATTCTCCAGGACGAACCAGGCTAATCGTTTCATCAGGCATTTGACAGTTTTCTGCCAGGCTTTCGGAAATCTCTGTAAGGAATCCTACTGTGACACCGTCAGGACTTCGAATCGAGGCGTCGCAAGAAAGTCAGAGAACCGGAGTCAACCATGCTCAGGCGACGAGATCCCAACGTTTCGGGACGGTCTGCCGTAGTCACTGTGCTGGTCTCACCGGTTGTTGAGAAATCAGGACTCAACTATCCTCAACCGTTTACGTCGCAGAAGAATCTCGCGGAATTTGCCTGGCCTCTATCAACGCAGAAACCTGACTGACAAACGCTCAAGTGTTGAGACATTTTGATCGATGTTCAGCTGCCTGACGGGAATTGACAGGGGTCATGGAAGAGAAACTCTGGTATCTCAAACAAGCGAATCTCTTTGAACAGCTTTCCCCCGAAGAGCTTGCCAGAGTTGAGTCCCGCTCCCGCGTGCAGGTGTTTCCCCGCAAGGGAATCGTCTACCTGCCGAACGACTCGGGGCATTCTGTTTTCCTGCTGACTTCCGGGCGGATCCGACTTTACCACGTCACTTCCGAGGGTAAAGAAACGGTTCTTACTTTTATCGAGCCGGGTGAAATTTTCGGCGAGTTGTCACTGTTCGGGCAGGCTCAGCGTGAAGAGTTCGCTGAGGCGATGGAGAAGTCGACGATCGTCCGCATTCCCGGCGATGAAATGCAGCAGTTGATGACTGATCGCCCGCAAATCGTTCTGCAGGTCACTCGGCTGATGGGGCTCCGTCGGCAAAGAATGGAACGCCGTCTGAAAGCGTTACTGTTTCGCTCGAACCGTGACCGCCTTGTTTATCTGCTGCTGGAACTTGGTGCAAAGTACGGCAAACCATGTCCGGAAGGTCTCAACCTGGGCATCAGGCTGTCCCACCAGGACATGGCCAGCATGATCGGCAGCACTCGTGAAACGGTCACGGTGCTGCTCGGCGAGTTGCAGTACGCTCGCAGCTTGATCGTAAAACGACGACAGATCATCCTGACGAACCTTGAGCAACTGGCGAACGTGCTCGACGAAGTCACCCCGGAAGTTGAACGCCTGATTGAAAACTCCGCGCGGCGAGCGCAGCAGTCGACAACTCCTCAACAGCAACCCTTTGCGAAACGACGGATTCCCGAGTGAGCTACGATACTGTCATCATCGGTGCTGGCCTTTCCGGGCTGGCGGCGGGCATCAGACTTGCGTATTTCGATAAGAAAGTCTGCATCGTCGAAAAGCATTACACGATCGGTGGACTCAACTCGTTCTATCGACTGAGAAAGCGCGACCACGACGTCGGCCTGCACGCCGTAACCAACTACGCCGAACCGGGAACAAAGACCGGACCACTCAGCAAGCTGCTTCGACAGTTGCGGCTGCGGTGGGAAGACTTCGCTCTTTGTCCACAGATCGAATCGAGCATCGCGTTTCCTGGGCGAACGCTGAAATTCACCAACGATTTCGAATTCTTCAGGCAGCAGGTCAACGAACTGTTTCCCGCTCAGAAAGACAACTTTCAGAAGCTGCTCAACCTGATCGATGAACACGACGAACTTCACCTGAGCGGCGAAACAGCGTCGGCTCGCAAGGTGCTGGGCGAAACAATTACCGATCCCGTCCTGATCGACATGCTGTTCTGCCCGCTGATGTTTTATGGCAGCGCGACGGTGGGCGACATGGATTTCAGCCAGTTCGTGATCATGTTCAAAGCGTTGTTCTACCAAGGCTTCGGCAGACCATTGCGAGGCGTGCGGCTGATCCTGAAAAATCTGGCCAACCATTTCCGCCGTCAGGGCGGCGAGCTAAAGCTGCGCTGCGGCGTCAAAAAGATTTTGACCGAAGGCGGCATCACTACCGGGGTCGAACTGGAATCCGGCGAGATCATCGAAGCGAAGAACGTTCTGTCATCAGCTGGTTCCGCCGAAACGTTGCGGATGTGTGGGAACGTTCCTGCGGACTTTGAAGCAAAGAACCCTCCCGGCGAAATTTCGTACGCCGAGACAATCTTCTCGCTCGACTGCCAGCCGCAGGAACTGGGGCACGATCAGACGATCGTCTTCTACAACGACTCGGACGTCTTCAAGTATGAGCCGCCGAGCGAGCCGTGCGATGTCAGTAGTGGCATCATCTGCTCGCCGAACAACTTCCAGTATGGCGACGAGAAGCTCGACGAAGGGCGAATTCGCATCACATCGCTCGCCAGTCCGGCAGGCTGGATCAATCTTCCCGACGATGTTTATTACCCTCAGAAAGAAGAGTGGTGCAGCAGGATTGTCGAGTCCGCACTGCGGTTCATGCCGGATTTCCGTTCGCACGTCGTCGACACCGACGTCTTCACTCCCCGCACAATTACGAAGTTCACCGGCCACGCCAACGGAGCCGTCTACGGTGCCCCCAACAAGATCCGCGATGGTCGCACGCACCTCGACAATCTTTATCTGTGCGGAACCGATCAGGGTTTCCTCGGGATCATCGGTGCGATGCTCAGCGGCATCACCATTACGAACCTGCACCTGCTGAAGTAATTCGCCTGCCAGCTGTCACTAATCGATGTAGAGAAACTCGTTCGAACTCAGCATTAGCTGGCATAAATTCGCGAGAGCCAGCTCTGTCGCTTCCCGCTTGACGTTTTTCGCCTTCGGGTCAAACAGGTTGGTTACCGGCTTTGTCTCGACCGGCTTCGTGGCAAGCTGTTCTGTTTGAGCGTCAAGAAACTCGAGCGCCTCGTTGATCTCATTGTCGCTCGGATTTCGTGCAAAGGCGATTCGCCAGGCGTGTCGCACCTGCTCGCCAGTGTTTGTTCCGGCTTCGCGACGAACACGAACTGCGAAGTGTTCGGCCATTTCAACGATAAAATCGCTGTTCATCAAAAAGAGCGACTGCGTGGCGACGGTTGACGAGTTTCGACGTTCGCAGTTCGGCTCCATCTTTGGCAAATCAAAAGTGTCGAGCACTGTCAGCGGACGCGAACGTCTCCACTGAACGAAGATCGTTTTACGGAATTCTTCCGTCTTCAGAGGGATGACCGGCCCCGGACGTCCGGCATTGAGGTTCTCTTTTCCGATCACCCACTGACCGACGAGATCCGCCATCACCGGGACTGGCGGGCCGGCACGGCGATCATTCAACAACCCACCGGCGGCGAGCATTGAATCCCGCAACGTTTCGGCTTCAAGTCTGCGGATCGGAAACTGCCAGTACAACGTGTTGTCCGGGTCGACGATATGCGGGCTGTGCAACTCACTCGTTGCCTCCGAGTCTGTCCCATGGTCGAGTGAACCAACGACTCCCTGCTGGCGATAAACGCTCGACGTCATGATCAAACGATGCAGGTGCTTGGCGCTCCAGCCGCTCGACACAAACTCCGACGCCAGCCAGTCGAGCAGTTCCGGATGAGTTGGAAAATCCCCCAGCAGCCCGAAGTCGCCCGGCGTGTTGACGATGCCACGACCAAAGTGGTGCAACCAGATTCGGTTGACCAGAACTCGCGCCACCAGAGGATGACTGCCATCAGTCAGACGCTGAGCCCATTGAAGTCGGCGGCCGGTTGTAGGCAAAGACTCATCATTGATCGGAAGTTTTGCGTCGTCCGAGTTCTGCGACAGGACGGTCAAACCTGCGGGCTCAAGAGCCTGCTTCGGTTGTTCGTGGTCGCCCCTTGCGAACAGAAAAGTCTGCGGAACTTTACCCGGCGTTTCGGTCGTGGCGCGGATGAACTCTTCCTTCGGCTTCTTCGCTCGCAACGCAGTTGCTTCGTCCGACATCTTCTGCAGGACATCGGCGGCCTTTCTGTCGTAGAGGTAAAGTGAACCGGCTGAGACGTTTAGACTCGGGTGTTTCTTCAACAGCCGTTTCTGCTCGGTCGTTCGATCTTTGACTGCCGTGTCGCGAGCATTCCGGGCTTCGTCGCGAATGTCTTCCGGCAGTTTGGCGAGTTCCTTTTCAAAAGTCGCGGCGATGAACTCGTTCTGCTTCGCCGTTCGTTCGTCGAGAATCTTCTTTGCTTCCGCTTCGATTTCCGCAGCTGCTTTTCTGTCGGCGGCAGTGTAGAGCGAGATTCGCCTCGATGCTGGAGTTCGCCAGTTCTTTGGATCGTAAGCGGGTTCAAAGATGGCTCGAATTCGATAGTAGTCCGACTGCGGAATCGGGTCGTAACGATGGTCGTGGCACTGAGCACAGCCGACAGTCATTCCAAGCAGCGATGTCGAGACAACCTTCACCGTCTCGGCGATGACATCGTTCTTCGCGAGTTCGGCATCGTCAGCTCCTCCGCCTGTTCCGTCAGGAGCCATCCTCAGAAAACCAGTGGCGATGAGTTTCGCAATCTCTTCCGGAGGCAACTCGGCATACGGCGGACGGACCATTTCGTCGCCGGCCAGTTGCTCGCGGATAAACTCGTCGAACGGCTTGTCGTCGTTCAGTGACTGAATCACCCAGTCACGATACTTCCACGCCCACGGTCGCTCTTTGTCATCAACGGTGTAGCCTTCCGAGTCGGCGTACCCGGCGATGTCCAGCCAGTGTCGGCCCCAGCGATCACCGTAGTCGTGTGAGGCGAGCAGTTGATCGAGCAAACGATCGTAAGCGTCGGGCGATTGATCCTCGACGAAATGGCGAACGGCTTCCGGGGAGGGCGGCATGCCAACCAGGTCGAAGTAAGCTCGCCGGATCAAAGTAGTCCGATCAGCATCGCCAGAAAAGTCGAAGCCTTTCTCTTCAAGACGGCTGAGAACAAACGCGTCGATCGGTGATCTGACCGAATCCGGATTTTCGACCGCCGGCGGCGCGGGGCGATCGATCGGTTGGAAAGACCACCACGCTCGCTCTTCTTCCGTAATCAGATCCGCATCGGTCAGGACGTCCGGTTCCGCCCGAGCGGTCACAGCTCCGGACGCAACCCAACGAGCAATCACCTCGATTTCGGAAGCGGGAACTTTCTTTGCGGGATCATCTCCCGGCGGCATTTCTCCGCTGCGCAGCCGCTCGACCAGCGGACTTTTATCCGGTTTGCCCGGAATAATGGCCGCTCCGCTTTCGCCACCTTTCGCCAGGTGACGACGAAGTCGGACATCGAGGCCGCCCTGGATTTCCTCTTCTTCGCCGTGACAATGGAAGCAGTGAGTCTTGAGGATCGGGCGAATGTCCCGTTCGAACGTGAGCTGGGCATTCGGCGCAACGGAGTTGATGTCCGAGTCCGCAGCCTGAATCGACGAGCCGCTTCGCGCGTAAGCCAGAAGAATCGCGACAACGAAATGGGTGAGGGCGTTAGGTCTCATGGCGGGTTCTTCCCTGGGCAGGAAGGTGAAATCAGGTGAGGCGTTCAGTGAATCGTGTGAAACACCCCACGCGGGGAATGACCAGCGTCGCCGAAATCGACTTTCGTCGTCAACTGAAAAGCAAATCTGACAGCGATGAGTGATCGCCGCGTTCTCGTGTCCGGCCTGCGGTTTCGGTCGAACGGTCCTTACCTGCTCATCCAGCTTTGCGAGTGCTGACATCTCGCGCGGTCATGACACAGCGTCGGGTTGTGACAGTTGAAGAGAAATCGGACTCCGGAGCGTTCAGGAAACATTTCGCATCTCTGCGGCAATGACGCGATTTCGTGAGCTATGTTCAAACGACAGGTTTCATCCGGAGCAGAAGGTCTGCTCTTTTCCCTGTGAAGCCAGGAAATTTGTCCTGAGGTCAACGGAACATGCCCGCACCGTCTTTTGCCCAGCGAACCCGTGGCGAAAACGCCGCCAACGATCTGGAAACACTGAAACGAACTATTCACGGAAAGCTTGTCGAGAAGCTGGACCTTTCTCGACTCGGCGATCTTGAAGGCGACACTCTACGCCGCGAGATTCGACTGGTCATCGAGCATCTTTGCGATACCGAAAATCCGCTGTTGAACCGTTCGGAACGCGAACGTCTGATCGAAGAACTACTCGACGAAACTTTTGGTTTCGGTCCGCTGGAAATGCTCCTGAAAGAGCCCGGCGTGGCTGACATCATGATCAACGGTCCGAAACACGTCTTCGTCGAAAAAGACGGTCGTATTCAGCGACATAAAGTCACGTTTCGTGACAACGATCACTTGTTACAGATTCTCGACCGCATCGTGTCGAAGGTTGGTCGGCGAGTCGACGAAACGTCCCCGATGGTCGATGCTCGACTGCCGGACGGCTCTCGACTGAACGCGATCATTCCGCCGCTGGCTCTGGATGGCCCGTCGCTGACGATTCGAAAATTCGGTTCCAACCCGCTGACTCTGGAAGACCTGCTCCGTTTCGGAGCATTCACACCCGAGATGGTCATGGTTCTGGAAGGGGTCATCAAGGCTCGACTGAACTGTATTATCAGCGGTGGTACCGGTTCGGGAAAAACGACGCTGCTCAACACCCTGTCCAGCTTCATCCCGAATGATCAGCGAGTGATCACAATCGAAGATGCCGCCGAACTTCAGCTTCAGCAGGAACACGTGCTTCGTCTGGAGACTCGCCCACCGAATATCGAAGGCAAGGGACGCATCGGGGCGACGGACCTCGTGAAGAACGCACTTCGTATGCGACCTGACCGGATCATCATCGGGGAATGTCGAGGCGGCGAAGCACTCGACATGCTCCAGGCGATGAACACCGGTCACGAAGGTTCGCTGACGACAATCCACGCCAACACACCTCGCGACGCCGTTTCGAGACTCGAAACGATGATCACGATGGGCGGCGTGGAATTGCCGTTGCGAGCCCTGCGAAATCAGTTTGCCTCGGCCGTTGACCTGATCATCCAGGTCAACCGACTGCAGGGCGGTCCGCGAAAAGTGACACACATTACGGAGGTGCTCGGCATGGAGGGTGACACGGTCATCATGCAGGACATCTTCAACTTCAACGTCACGGGTGTTGACGACGAAGGTCGAGCTGCCGGCCACTTCGCCGCCTCAGGCGTTCGGCCCGGATTCATGGCAAAGCTCGAAGCCTCAGGAGTTCGATTGCCAGCCAACCTTTTCAACGCTCGACAACTCAACTGATCCAGTCGGGGATTCGACGCGAAAGTACAACAGCACCACTCAACAACTGAAGAAATCGCTGACTGAAAAATCGTTCCGCACGACTGGCACCGCGCAGCGTCGCCTTGCTCGTCGTGCGGCGATTTCTTCAGTGGAGCCAACTCTGCGACGGACAAGGTGAGATGAAATGAGCAGCTACCTGATCATGTTCGGCATCTTCGCGGCGGTCACCATTCTGGTCGGCGCCATTTTCTACCTGTTGTACGACGCCAGCGCGTCGACGACGGAAGATCGACTCGAGATTCTGACCGGTAAGAAGACAGCTCGAGCCGAAGACCACGGCATCATGAAGGAAGATCTGGCCGCTGCAGGAAGTGGTGTCACCCGATTCCTGGGAAAGCTGTTCGAAGGGATCGGTAACATCGGTCTGTTTTTCGAACAGGCTGACTCACCAATCAGACCAGACATGTTTTTCCTGATGAGCTTTGTGTGCCTGTTTCTGGGGGCGGGTGTCGGGTGGGCAAGCCGAGCGCCGATGCCCTTATGGCCCGTCTTTGCGATTGGATTTTCACTTTGCCCGTTTATGTGGCTCTGGATGCGTCGTCGTAGTCGCTTCAAACGATTCGCCAAACAGTTGCCCGACGCGATGGAACTGATCGCTCGCGCCCTGCGTTCCGGTCATTCGCTCAGCCAGGGCATCGCCGTGGTTGTCGAAGAAATGCCGACTCCAGTCGCGACGGAATTCATGCTTGCTTACGAAGAACAGAACCTTGGGGTGCCCATCGAAATGGCCCTGAAGAACATGATGAAGCGCATGCCGAACATGGACTTGAAGTTTTTTGTGACGGCAGTCGCGATTCAGAAACAGGCCGGTGGCGACCTTTCAGAAATCCTCGACAAGATCGGATACATCATCCGCGAGCGTTTCAAGATTATGGGCCAGGTCATGGCTCTGACCGGCGAAGGTCGAATGAGCGGAATCGTCCTTCAAGCGATGCCGATCGGGTTGTTCCTGACGCTGTACTACATGAATCCCGAGTACGTGATGCTGCTTTTTCAGGATGAACTCGGCAAGCAGATGCTGTTTTACGCAATCGTGATGCAGATTCTTGGAGCATTCGCCATTAAGAAAATTGTCGCGATCAAAGTCTGACCTCGATCCGAAAAATTCAGTCGCTGCCGCTCACGTAAAACTGTCGCCCTCCCCACACTGGACTTCCGTTATGGATTACACCGTTCTTGGACAATTCGCTGTCTTTGGTGCCGTCACAATCATGCTGTGGGCGATGTTCACGGTCTTCACCGGCGATTCATCCCGCGCGACAGAGCGGCTGGATCAACTGAAAGATCCCGGCAGCAAGTCAGCGGATCGGGCCGAGGGCTCGAATTCGATGACCATGCTGGAGAAGGCCGCGCCGACATTGTCGAAAGCATTCGAGCCGAAATCTGAACTTGAGCAAAGCGAACTTAAGGTGAAGCTCGCCAACGCGGGTTTCAACTCGCCGAATGCGCCGCAGTTGTATGCGGGAGCGCGCGCCGGGCTGGGAATCATCTGCGCAGTCGCTGGTGGAGCCCTCGGCTATTTTCGCTGGGGCGTCAACATGCAGGGCATGATGGCACTGGCAATTACGGCGGCGATTGGTCTGTACGCACCTGCGATCTGGTTGTTTCTGATCCGCAAAGGACGAATGGAACGAATCTTTCTTTCGCTGCCCGACCTGCTTGACCTGCTGGTTGTCTGTGTAGAAGCCGGACTCGGTCTGGACGCTGCAATGCGTCGAGTTGCTGACGAACTGGCGGACTCTGCCCCCGACGCGAGCTACGAGTTCGCCATGTGCAACATGCAGCTTCAGATGGGGATCCCCAAGAAACAGGTGCTTCATGATCTGGGTATCCGATCCGGTGTCGATGACATGAAGGCTCTTGCAGCCATTCTGATTCAGGCCGAGAAATTCGGATCGTCCATCGCTCAGGCGCTGCGAGTTCAGTCTGACACGATGCGAGTCAAGCGAAAGCAAATGGCTGAAGAGAAGGCTCAGCAGACATCAGTCAAGATGATCGTGCCGCTGGTCATCTTCATTTTCCCTGGCGTGTTCGTAGTCATCGTCGGCCCTGCGGCGATCATGATGATCAATAATCTGCTGACCGAATAACGCAGCCGATCGACTTCGGAATCCACCATAAGACGCTTTCTCAGAAATGATCCTCATGCAGCTGAAGTGGGCAAACTCTGAACATGAGTATCCTTATTGTGAGTTTTGCCGACGGTCACGTGGCCCAAATCTGGCCTCGCCCTGATTTGTAGAAATTGGCTAATCTTCCGTTTATCCGACACGCATGGAATGCGCGCCGGCTGGATGTTTCCGGTTGTCGCTCGACGACAACGGCGAAGATTCATCACAGAACCGCCCTTCGATCACCTGACACGGATGTCATGTCGTCAGCACAAGCCCCACGTCGACCGACGATTATTCACACGTTTGGACAGCTCATTGTCGAGTTCGTTCAGGCGGTTGGGGATCTTGCGCTGTTCGCCGCGTCGATGCTTCGCTGGCTGTGTCGCGGACTTCCTCGCAGCACCGTCGTGACCGAGACCATGTACGAAGTCGGTGTTCGCAGCATTCCTGTCGTGATGATTACGGGGATGTTCATCGGCATGGTGCTGGCCGTGCAGGGCTATCAGCAGTTCCATCTGATGCGAATGGAAACTCGCATGGGAGCCGTAATTAACATGGCCCTCGTTGCCGAACTCGGCCCGGTTCTGGCTGCGACGATGCTCGCAGGTCGAGTCGGCAGTGCGATGGCGGCTCAGCTTGGGACCATGCGGGTTACCGAACAAATCGACGCACTGCGAGCCCTCGGTGCCAACCCAATTCAATATCTGGTCGTACCTCGTTTTCTGGCGTGCTTCCTGCTGATTCCGCTGTTGACCGTCCTGGCCGACGCCATCGGGGTAGCCGGCGGCTGGATGTTCAGCACGCAGGTACTCGGAGTCGACTCAACTTACTACTGGCATTACTCGACGGAGTACGTCGCTGCCTGGGATGTCTTTGCCGGCATTCTCAAGAGCATGTTCTTCGGAGCGGCCATCGCGCTGATCGCCTGCCACCGAGGATTCAACTGCGGCTCCGGAGCGGAAGGTGTCGGCCAGGCTGCCACCAGTTCTTTCGTCCTGTCGTTTGTCGTGATCCTCGTGCTGGACTTCTTCCTCGGAATGTTCCTGAACGAAATCTACTGGACACTCTGGCCCGGCCCTTCGTCCTTCGTTTGAAAACCAACCACCAACCACCATGACCGTACGAGACCCATTCAGCGACCCATTCACCGGCGAAGAATCCGGTCGATCGATCATCGAGCTGCGCGGAATCTCCAGAAGTTTTGGTTCTCAGGAAGTTCTGCGAGACGTTTCCCTCGACGTCCGAGCCGGTGAAACGGTCTGCCTGATCGGTGAAAGCGGCTGCGGGAAGAGCGTCACGATGAAAATCATGGCAAGCCTCATGCAGCCAACTTCGGGCGACGTTCTGTGGAACAACGTTCCGATCAGGGAACGCAGTGATGAAGAACTCGTGCGCGATCGACTGCGTTTCGGATATCTGTTTCAGGGAGCGGCGCTGTTCGACAGTCTCAGCGTGTTTGAAAACATCGCGTTCGGGCTGCGACAGAACACAAAGATGTCCGACAGTTTCCTCGAAGAAATCGTGGCTGAGCGACTTAAAGATGTCGGCATGTCGCCGGCCAGTGCGACCAAAATGCCTTCTCAGCTTTCCGGCGGGATGCGGAAACGCGTCGGCCTTGCCAGAACGTTGGCGCTGATGCCGGACATCATTCTTTACGACGAACCAACGACCGGTCTCGACCCGATCATGATCGACGTGATCAACACGCTCATTCTAAAAACCAGAAAAAGACGACCGGTCACCAGCGTGATTGTCACGCACGAAATGTCGACCGTCCGTAAAGTCGCTGATCGGGTCATCATGTTTTATCCACTCAGCCGGTTGCAGCCGGGCGAATCTCAGATCGTCTTCGAAGGCACACCGGAAGAAGCGTTTTCATCCGACGACCCCAGAGTCGCGCAGTTCGTCTACGGCGAAGCCGGCGAACGCATGCAGGAACTCGCCCTTCTCTAACAGCAGGCCAACGAATTTCATTCTGAAAAATTTCAACAACGAAATACACGAACGACGCGAAAACCAGTGGCCAGTTTCAATGCCGGTCGCCGGTCACAACGACATGAATTTCCTTTCGTGTTTTCAGCGTCTTTCGTGGTTCCTGAAATCAAAAACGTAAAAACAAAATGACTGAACGACAGCTTCAATTTCGAGTCGGCCTGTTCGCCATCTGTGCCCTGGGCATCATGGCGACGCTGGTATTCCAGTTTGGTCAGGTACGTTCGCTGCTGAAAAAGCAGTACCAGGTGCTGATTCATTTTGACTCTGCGCCGGGCGTGCTCGAAGGTTCCCCCGTCAGACTCAATGGAATTCCGATCGGCGACGTTGAGAAGATCACCCTCGACCGACAGCGTGGCGGCGTCCTGCTGACATTGTCAATCGATGAAAAGTACTCGCTACGCAGCGACTCGATTCCGAGGCTTCAGCAGTCGCTGCTCGGCGACGCAGCCATCGAGTTCACCCCCGGTATCAGTCCGACAGACTTCGATCGGCAGACCATACTTGAAGGAGAAGCACCGCCCGACGTGATGGAAATCGTGCTGGGCATGGAAAAGCAACTGGCGACGACCATGTCTTCCTTCGAAGCGACCAGTCGCGAATGGCAGTTGCTTGCCCGCAACATGAATTCGCTCGTCGAAACAAACCAGGGCAGTCTGCACGAAGTCGTCGAACGAACAGCTACGTCGCTCGACGAATTCACCAGAACGATGCAGCGAGCCGGCGCCGCCTTCGAAAACACGAATCGTGTAATCGGCGATCCGCAGACAGTAGCCAACCTACAGAAAGCTTTGGCGGGACTTCCGCTGATTGTGAGCGAAACCCGGCAAACGATCACGGCCATGCGACAAACCGTCAGCTCGATCAATGGCAACCTTCGCAACATTGAAAATGTCACCGAGCCACTGGCAAAACACACAACATCTATCGTTCTTCGCCTGGACAACAGTCTGTCGAACCTGGAGGCAATGACGGGCGAACTCCGAGACGTGGCTGAGATCGCCTCGAAGTCAGACGGTTCGCTGAAACGATTCCTGTCCGACCCGAATCTGTACGACGACCTGGAACGTTCCGCCTCGTCACTGGCTATCCTGCTGAGAAATCTGGAGCCAATCGTTCAGGACATGCGTGTCTTCACCGACAAGATCGCTCGACGTCCTGAAGTCCTGGGAGTCGGCGGCGCGCTACGTCCAAGTTCCGGCCTGAAGGACGAAGAGATCCGACAGGCTGGCTTTGAGAAACCGAATTGATCGATGTCACTCGAAGATTCCCAATCCGAACCCGATGCAGGCGACGATCTGGCTTCAGCCGAGTCTGAAGACGAAACCGTCGCGTACGGGGAGTCGGACAACTGGGGCGGCAACGACCTGGAAGCCGCTTATCGCAGGGCTCTGGAAGCGAACGACGCCGTCGAGTGGGAATTCGATCATCTCGCCCCAACCGAAGCGGAGTCCGCGAATGAAAAAAACGAATCGGACGCAGACGATGCCAATCTGACTGGAGATGCGGCAGTCTCTGGAGTGACAAACTCCGAACCAGCCACCCCGCAGGAAAGCCCCCCGGATCCAGTTCCGCAACGAGTCACCGCCCGGCAGGTCATCGAGGCTGCCATCTTCGTCGGTGGAGAACCGCTGACCTCGAAAAAACTCTGCTATATGCTGAAAGGCGACTACGACCTGGACGCTGTGGAACGGGCCATCGAAGACCTGAACCTGCAATACGTCGACGAAGCCAGACCATACGAAATCCGGCTCGGCGAAGGTGGTTACCGGATGGTGCTCCGCGAAGAGTTCGAGCGAATCCGCAACCGCGTTTTCGGCATTGGCCCGCGCGAGGTCAAACTTTCTCAGGACGTCCTGGAAACTCTGGCCCTGGTCGCGTACCGGCAACCAATCACTCCGGAAGAGATCGAAGAACTCGGCAAAGCAAAGCCTGGTCCGTTACTTCGACAACTGCTACGCCGCGAATTAATCTCGCTGGAACGCGACCCGGAAGACCGCAAACGAGTGACTTACTCAACGACAAAACGGTTCCTGTCGCTGTTCGGCCTGGGAAGCCTCGACGAACTCCCACAGGCTGACGAACTCGCCTTCAAATAGGCTGCTGTTCGTGAGCGCGCTACTCAAACTTCAGCACGTCCAGCACGCTGGAATGGCTGTCAGTCCAGAGCGATGCGTTTCTGCGTGGCGAATGCCAGTCTTTCAGTTTGGCGAGTTCTGCGATCAGTCGTTCTGATCGAGATATCACGACGGCATGAGTGGGACGCTGCCCTTGAGCCAATTCCAATTCTGTGGTGGCAGATTTGATCGAGGCTAGTGCTGGCAGATTTCGTTCGCTGGCGTAGCGGCCTGGCACCGGTTCCAGATCCATGTGTCGATTTGAAATGTGAATGATCAGCGTTCCATCGATCTTGAGCCGCGACATGAAGATGTCCAGCGCGTCCGCTGTCAGCAGGTGAATCGGGATGGAGTCCGAACCAAACGCGTCGAGCACAATCACGTCGTACGTGCCTTCTTCGGCCTCAGCCAGTTTGATCCGACCGTCGCCGATGATGACTCGGTGCCTGCCTTCGCCGCACGACAGGTAGGTAAACAGATTCGGATCCTGGGCGATGTCTCGAACCGCCGGATCGATCTCGAAGAAGTCAAACTGGTCCCCCTTCTTCGAGTACGTCATCAACGCGCCGGAGCCAAGTCCGATCAACGCAACGCGGCGGGTGTCTTTGTCGGAACCGGCCAGAGTCAGAGCCTCTCCGATCGGTCCGGTCGGCACGTAGTAAGTCCGCGGAATCTTCTGCAGTTCTGACGGTGTGATTACCTGCTCACCGTGGATCGTTGTCCCGTGAGCCAGCAGGTGGACTCGCAGACTGATGTCGGCGTCTTCTTCGAAAGTGACTTCATGAACGCCGAAAAAAGTTCGCTTTCGAGCCAGCGAGTTTGTATCGGGCAACAGCGCCGGAGGAATCAGAACCAATGCCAGTGCCAGCGCAATGCCTCGCGAGTTGTTCATCAGGAAGAACACACCCAAAGCGGCAAAGCCGATGAACTGCGACGTCGTGGCCAACGACGAAGCCCAGATGTGAACGAAGCAGGCGACCATCCCCGTGCCACACAGGATGATTGTTCCGACCACCCGGATGGCTCGGAAAAATGCGCCGGTACCGACGACAGCACATTCCTGCTGTGTCAGCGCGGCGAGGACGAGTATCAGTGGAAATTCGACGTACGAGGGAAAGACGGCGGGAGCGATGATCCCAACCAGCGTTCCCCCCAGGCAGCCTCCCAGCGACATCCAGAAGTAGTATTCCGTCAGATGTCTGGTTGAAGGGCGATCCGCTGCCAGCTCGCCGTGCAGGACGATGCCGCAAATCAGAAAAATGATGATCTCGATTCCGGCTCGCAGTTGACTGCCCGGTCCGGCCAGAGACATCCACGCCGCCACCATCAACGCCGGAAACAGAATCGGCAGCAGCCACTCAAACTTCAACAGCGGTCGTCTCGCGAAAGCGTTGATGTAAGTTGCCAGGTAAGCAACCAGTGGCAGCACCCAGAACAACGGCACGGCTGCCACGTCAGTCGTGATCCGAGTCGTGACGGCCAGCATCATGGCTGACGGAACCAGAGCCAGAACAACCCATCGCAACCGGCGCAGCGTTGTCATAGGACGTTCGACCAGTTTCGTTCGCGAAACGGATTCCTCGCCGACCGAAGTCGGATCGGAATCGACATCCGAGGCTCTGGCCCGTCCGCCCTGAAGCTCGCTCCAGGTCAGAACACCACACAGAATCGTAAGGCCGACGAGCGTTCCGTAACCGATCGACCAGGTCAGCCCCTGCGAATGGATGTCGAACAACCTCTCCACGACGAACGGGTAAGCCAGCAGTCCGAGAATGCTTCCACAATTGCTGATCGAATAAAAGAAGTAAGGATCGCGAGCCAGTTTGTGTCGAGAGCTGCTGAACCAGTGCTGCAGCAACGGGGTCGTTGTCGAAACTGCAAAGTACGGACCACCAATCGACAGGGTTAGCAGCATCAGCAGCCGCAGCGCGGGCGAACCGGAAGCCGCGTTGGCGTCCAGGAACCTCAGACCGACCGGCAACTGCGCGAGTGTCAGCAACAAGACCAGACAATGCACGGCGATCTGTTTCCCAGGTGACAGCCATTTGGTCGACACCCAGGTGTAGCAATACCCAAGCAGAAGCGTTGCCTGAAAGAACACAGTGCAAGTGTTCCAGACCGAAGGCGATCCGCCGAACTCAGGCAACAGCAGACGCGCGAACAACGGCTGAATCAGAAAGACCAGCCCGGCACTCAGAAAAACGCCTGCCGAACAGGTAATTAGAATTCGTTGGCTCATCGGTAGAACAAATCTCGATCGGACGGTCGCCAGTCAAAACGAAAAGATCATGGTAGTCGTAGAGAATCTGTCGGGTAACCTGATACTCCCTTTGAGTAAGTCAGGCAAAGCCTGACCTACAGAATTATTCATTCAGGATTCGTTCACTTGTCCGGCATGTTTCGAAAGCTGCTTGGAGATCGCGGCGAACGAGCCGCCGGGAAGTTTCTGCGTCGTGAAAAACGAATGCGGATTCTCGCACGGCAGTTTTCAACCAGATGGGGTGAACTCGACCTCATTTGCCTGGACGGGGATACTGTTGTTTTTGTCGAAGTCAAAACTCGCAAGTCCAGCGAGCACGGGCACCCCACCGAAGCAGTCACGAAGAAAAAACAGCAGAATCTGACGAAGGCTGCGCTGTACTGGTTGAAGAAAAAAAAACTGCTCGAGCATCGAACTCGTTTTGATGTTGTTTCCGTCGTGTGGCCTGACGGCGAGAAAACTCCGATAATAGAGCACTTTGTCAACGCCTTCGACGCTGCCGATGTCGGGCAGATGTTCTGACGGACCGAGCGTTTCCGGCGTGAGATCGACGAGTTCCGGCTCGCGTGACTCCCGGTCGGGCACGGCTATAATCCGCCCCTTCGTCGTCATTCAGCAAATTAATTCGCGCGAAAACGCACAACGAGGTTTCAGAGGATGGAAGCGGAACTCAAACAGAGCTGTGAAGATCTGCTTGAGCGGATTGCCCATCTCAAGGCCTCCCTCGACCTGGAAGGTCAGCAGAATCGCCTGGCCGAAATCAACGAGAGGATGGCCGCGCCCGGTTTCTGGGACGATTCAGAAACGGCACAGAAAACAACGACGGAACTCAGCAGTCTCAACGCATCGATCAAACCATTGAAAGCTCTGGTGCAAGGCGCCGAAGAGCTGGAAATCCTCGTCGAGTTCGCCGAAGAGGACGATTCGGACGAGAATCTCAACGAAATCCAACGGCAGATCGAACGCATCGAAGTCGACCTTGAGCAGGTCGAGCTGAAAGCGATGATGGGCGAGCCTGAAGACACATGCGGCGCCTACGTTCAGATTCAGGCGGGTGAAGGTGGCACCGACGCGGCGGACTGGGCCGAAATGCTGCTTCGCATGTACGCTCGCTGGGCCGAGCTGAAGGGCTTCAAGGTTGAAGAGCTGGACCTGTCGCCAGGGGAAGAAGCCGGCATCCGCAGCGCGACGATCGCCATCCGTGGCGACTACGTTTACGGATACATGAAGGCCGAAATCGGCGTTCACCGTCTGATCCGCATCAGCCCGTTCGACTCCGCAGGTCGGCGTCAGACGTCATTCGCAGCCGTCGATGCAACTCCTGAAATCGACGATGCCATCGGAATCGATATTGATTTTGCGGATGACAAGATCGTTCGGGAGGACACTTATCGCTCCAGCGGAGCCGGCGGCCAGCACGTCAACAAAACGGATTCCGCGATCCGCCTGACGCACATTCCATCGGGCGAAGTCGTGCAGTGTCAGAGCCAGCGAAGTCAGCACAAGAATCGCGCGCAGGCTCGCAAGATGCTGGCGGCGCGACTGTACCAGGTTGAAAAAGACAAACGCGATGCCGAGAACGCCGCCAAACGTGGCGCGAAGTCACGCATCGGTTTTGGTGGAGAAACGATTCGCCATTACGTCCTGCATCCGGATCAGTATGTCAAAGATGCTCGGACGGGCCACAAGTACGGCAACCCAATGAACGTGCTCAACGGCGAGAACCTCGATTCATTCATCGAGGCGTACCTTCGCTGGACGATCGGTCGCGAATAAGTCGTCGCTCACCTGCCAGCAACTGAGGCGAGAGTGGCACAGGAACTAACATTCGGCCAATCATCGACCGGTCCTTACAGCGGTCCGCTGGTCTGTGAATTTATCGTTGAACCGTTCTTCGGCGGGAAAAGGATCGACACGTTTCTGGGCAAACATCTCAGGAACTACTCGCCGTTCCGCCTGCAGCGAATGCTCAAAGCCGGTTGCGTTACCGTGAACGATGCTCCTGCCGAGACTTCACACCGCGTCCGCCCGAACGAACTGATCCGGATCAAACTGGTCAGCCCTCCCGACCATGTCGCTGTTCCGGCTCCATTGCCGCTGGAAGTGATCTACGAAGATCCCTGGTTGCTCGCCGTTAATAAACCGCCTGGTCAGATCGCTCACCCCGGCGGCGAATTCGAAGGAAAGACGCTGCTGAACGCGATCCAGTTTTACTTCGACCAGCACACTCCATTACCCGGCCTGATTCGACCAGGAATCGTGCATCGCATCGATCGTCAAACCAGCGGAGTCATGATCGTCCCGAAGCATCATCTCCCGCATCGAAAATTGACTCAGCAGTTCACGCGTGGCGAGATTTCAAAAACCTACATCGCGATTCTCCGAGGCCGCCTGTCTGAAGACTCCGGCCTGATCGACCTGCCCATCGGAGTCGTCCCTAACCCCAACTGCACGCTGAGTTGCGCTAAACCGATCGCCGTCGATCCAAAATCGGCTCGAACCCGTTTTCAGGTTCTGGAACGTTTCCGCGATTACACGCTGGTGGAAGCTCGACCGCTAACCGGAAGACACCACCAGATCCGCATCCACTTCGCCGAGATCGGCTACCCGCTGCTGGCCGACGAGTTCTACGACCGTTTCGGCGTCATCAAAGACGGCACTCCGCTGGAGTTGTCTGACGAAGAAACGACGTTCGCTGAGCCAGACTTCGACGCTGCCCCCACAGACGCCGATTCAAACGAACCATTCTACGACCCGAACCTGCCACTTCGAAGGCACGCTCTCCACGCCGCATCGATCCAGCTCGACCATCCCATCATGCAGATGCCCATCGCCTTCGAAGCACCATTGCCAGACGACATGCAGGAAACGCTGACCAAACTGAGAGGCAATTGATCTCGCCAGCACAGGGCATGTCACTTCCCGAGTCTGTGAATCGTGTTGTGAATCACGCCGGAGGCTGACTCGCCGTTTGCACCTCTCAACGCGTATCGAATTTCCATACCCCATGTTGGAGCCACGTCGGGGACGACTAATTCGATCATTCTGCCGTCGTCGGCAACGGATGCTGATTCGATCGTCAACTCGTGCTCGTCGTAATGTTTCGATCCGTAGTTGGCGGACCGTTTGAGTGCCCAGACTTTGATGCGGTAGTTCTTCGAGTCGGCCGCAGATTTTTTGTTGACCGGGTCGGACAGGGCGATAGTGACTCGGCGCGGTGCCGCCTTCAGGTTGAGCGGTAAGTAAGCCGGCTTGCCGGTGTAACGGATTCGGTAGATGCCGCCGGACTGTTGCTGAGCACTGCCCCAGGCGACCATTCCGCAGGCATAAAGCTGACCGTCGTGCGGGTTAAAGCGTCCTCGCATCAGACCGGTGGGAAACTGTGGAACGGGCAGCTCACACATGCCGCCCTGCATCTGGCCGCTCAATTCTTCATGAGGGACGACGAAGATTTTTCCATACCCGTACGACAGATTCAGCAGCATCCCCTTGAACGGCCCCCACGCTTCCGAGTCGCACCACAACAGCTCAGCCGGTGACCGATCGAACGCGTTGGTAATCCAGCAGAGCGGCTGCTCCATCGCCTCGTTCGATGAGTCTGTCACGTCGTGATAGCCGAACATGTTTCCGTAGAAGCCGCCCTCGCGGACCCAGTTGATACGGTTTTTCGGATTCCAGTGCCCTTCCTGGTCGGTGACGATGAACGAGCCGTCCGGGTTCAGGCAGACGCCATTCGCCGCTCGAAATCCTGCTGCGATGATGTCTGTTTTCGAGCCGTCCTTGCTGACTCGAAGCAGCGTTCCGTGATGAGGCACCAGCGCCTTCAACGCGTGCCGAGCCGACTTTGCATAATAAAAGTTGCCGTCGGCGTCCGTTTGCAGACCCATCGCGAACTCGTGGAAATGGTCTGTAACCTGGTGGTCGTTGTTGAAGTTTTCGTAGAAGTCCGTTTCACCGTCTCCATTGCGGTCGTGCAGGATCGTGATCTGATCGCGACAGGTCACGAAAATCTTTCCGTCGACATACTTCAGACCGAGCGGTTGAAACAGGCCGGACGCGATCCGCTGCCAGGTCAGCTTCGGAGGATTGTCGACCGATAATTCCGAGTGGTCATTCGGTAATTGAGACAAGCCACTGACCATCCAGACGTCGCCATCCCACGCGCAAACGGCGACCTGGTCACCGTCGGGCAGGAAGTCGAAACCCGTCAACCGTGTCTGCGCGAGCCACGGGTTGTCTGCCGGGTGAGTAAGAACGTCGACGGCGAAAGCTCCATCATCAGAACCGATGACTGGAGTCGTCGCGAGCTTCGTCGGCCAGCGAGCGGGGCCGCCGTTCAGCCGCTTTGAAAGATCGGCGTCTGCGTCTTCAATCACGAATTCGGCAGTCATCTCTTTGAGACTTATTTCGGAATTCTGCCGTCGAGACCACAACGTGAATCGCAGCGGTTCATCACCAGCAGGCAGTTTGAGGGTCAGCGATCCATCATTGAGCGACTCAAACATCGCCCCCGGAATCGCGGGCAGGATCCCCGCAGCAAGCTGCTGATCTTCTTTGGCCGAGTTGCCACCCGAATGAATCTGCCCCGAATGATTATTGCCTGACGAGTCGAGCACCGTTTCGCTTGAATCTTCGTCGGACTTTTTCGCGGCGGTGTTTGTTCCGTCAAGTTTCCAATGTGCAATCTGAGCCTTGCCAACAGGCAATAAGTCAGGTTTTCCCAATTCGACATCGCTCAACCGTCGCTGATAAAACCGAACGTCGCGAAGATCGCCGTCGAAGAATGACTGAGGGCCAGGGAAGTTTTCATTGGTGAATCCAATTCTCAGTACCGCATCACGCAGCGGCTTTTGCGTGGCCAACTCGCGAGTCTGTTCCGGTTTTCCGTCGACAAACAGCTGGACCTGTCTCGTCTTTGCGTCCCAGGTGACGGCCACGTCGTGCCATTTTCCGTTAGCGACTCGACGGCCCGCCTGCACGGCTCCCACCCAGCCGATGTCAAAAGCAAGCTGACCATTGCGCACGAAAAACGTTTGACCGTCCGGCACCCATTTGTCGCCGGTTCTGGTTCGACTGAAGATAGTGCCGCCCGACGTTGTGCGAATCCGGGCGGTGATCGTGAAATCTTTAGTCGTTGTGTCGAACTGGCGGGAGTCCGCGATTTCGACATACGTCTTCCCGTCAAACTTCAACGCCGTCGAGTTCGTTGCTGCTTGTTGTCTGCTGTCGACGGAAAGCCCGTGCGACACTGCGAGACCTTGAGTCTTCTGATCCAGCGTTGCCAGAATCTCGCTTCCTTCAGAAACTTGGGCAACTTTCAGGATCATGTCCCGCGATCGCGACCCGATGTTGAATGTTCGAGTAAAGACAGGGGCTCCCTTAGCGTCGTCGCTAATGATCGTTCCCAGACCCGGCATCTCACGAACGAGCGTGTCCCCGACTGTGTACTCGACGATCGTTTTCTGACCGTGGTGGTAGATACCTTTCAGGTGTGCCCACTTTCGAGGCAGCGGCCCGTACAGGCGATCGTCACGGCCGTGGAGTCTGGGGTCGCCAAACGATCCGTTCTCTGGATTTGCCCAGCCAGATCCGGTTGGATTGGCGAGGTGAACGTCGCCTTGGATTCTCGGGTGAATATTGTGGCGGCCGTTCATGTGGATACCCTGCCAGTCGATAAATCCATCGCCGGCCCATGCCGCCGCCATTCGCATCGTGTCATGATCGAGAATCATCCACGACCGCCCTCGCGAAATTCCGCCTGGTCCCGGATCCAGCCGCACGGCGATCCCCTTGTAGGCAAAGTTGGAGGCGTCGTTGCCGACTTCGTAGGTGTTCACGAGGCTCGGGCCATAGTCCATCGTGATCCACGGTTCGTTCTGCACGGGTTCCGGCCCTCGTGATTTACCTTTCGGCAGTCCGGCCAGATACTCGTCGGAAATGGAAAAATGCTGCGTCGGGTTGTGCTCTTTGAGATACGCCTCGCGCACGTAGTGGATGACGTCGTACTTCTGCTGTGGAACCATCCACGTCTGCGCGATCATCATCCCGAAGCCGCGAGTCAGCGTCTGATACATCGTGTGCGGATCGGAACCGCTGCGAAACCTGCCCGTCGCAAACCGCAGCGATGTCGGTAACGATCCAGGCTTGTCGTGAGTGCCGTGACAGTTCACACAGAGCCGGCTGTAGATCGCCTGTCCGCGTTTGAACGCGGCATCATCCAGGTCCGCGATCATTGCTGCGTGATCGATGTCATTTTCGTATTCCGGAATGCGGATTGCGTAGAGCGACTCGGGCGGCTCCAGCTCTTTGGCACGCAACGCTCCACCGTCTCGAATTTCAATCAAGTAACGAATCAGGTCGAGAAACTGCTGACGACTCGCCAGCGTTCCCATCTGGCCTGGAGGCATGATCGACTGATTGATCGACTTGAACTCGTCGATGCTGGATCGAGGAATCTCAAGCAACTTTCCAAGCGGTCGTCCTTCTTGCAGAACGACCTTCTCGGGCGATTCTTCAACCACCAGCCCGATGATCACTTTGCCATCGTCCGTGACAACGACCGCCGCCTGGAATTCTTTGCGGATCGACTTCGAAGGTGTCAGCACGGATTCGACGAGAAACGCATCCGTCGCGTCGGGGCGTTTCTCCGAAAGTGCGGGGCCGAGCGGTGACTTTGAACCATCCACCGAGTGGCACTGTCGACACGCCATCTGCGGCTGATAAAACAGCACGGCTCCACGTTTGGCGTCACCAAACCGAGTGGCCTCGTCGGCGAGTGTCGTAGCGGGAACGCTCAGCAGTTCACGTTCAAGAGGCGAAACCAGCTGCTGACCGAAGGCGTAAGGCGTCTGCAGAAAACAGGAGAACAGGCAGCAGCAGCCAACTGCGTGACACAAAGAGTTTCGCATTTCTTACGCCTTGCTGATTCGAAATCGTGAAAATGAATCAGAAGCATAGCGATTGATGCTTTGGCCTGTGAAACTGACTCGACAGAATGAGGCCATCGCAAAGGCGCCAAACAAATCACCATCCTGAACATGATCTGCTGAAACAAGGCTTCCTCCACCGTGATTCTGCATGTCGACATGGACGCGTTTTACGCGTCGGTAGAAGAACGCGATCGGCCTGAACTTGTCGGGAAGCCGGTCATCGTCGGAGGTTCGCGTGAAGGGCGTGGAGTTGTTTCAGCGGCGAATTACGTTGCCCGGAAATATGGAGTCCACAGCGCTCTGCCGATGGTCACAGCCTTGCGTTACTGCCCTCGTGCGATCGTGCTGCCGGTTCGGATGGATCATTACGCGGCGATCTCGCGACAGATTCGAGAAATCTTTCATCGGTACACACCACTGGTTGAACCGCTTTCGCTGGACGAAGCTTTTCTCGATGCACGCGGCAGCGAGAAACTGTTCGGCTCGGCTGCTGAAATCGGTCGAAAGATTCAGAGCGACATCTGGAATGAGACTCGCCTTGTCGCGTCGATCGGCGTCGCGCCGAACAAGTTTCTCGCCAAGATCGCCAGCGACCTGAAGAAACCGAATGGTTTCGTCGAGGTTCCCGCAGACGACATTCAGGAGTTCCTCGACCCGCTACCCGTCAAGCGAATCTGGGGAGTCGGCAAACGCGCGGAAGAAATGCTGGCGAAGATTGGCGTCACCACGGTCGAACGTCTGCGCAAAACGCCGCTCGCCTCATTGCGTCAGTGCTTTGGAGATTCGACCGCCAACCATCTTCACGAGCTGGCTCACGGTCGCGACAACCGCAGCGTCGTTCCGGACCGCGAAGCAAAATCAATCTCACATGAAACAACCTTCCCGGTCGACATAACCAATGTCGAAGTTCTCCGTTCGTGCCTGCTTGACCTGACCGAGCAGGTTGCCAGGCGGCTGCGTCGCCACAAGCTGTTCGGAAAAACGATTCACCTGAAAGTTCGATACAACGACTTCCGAACTATTTCGCGAGCACACTCGCTGCCCAGCCCTTCGCACTCGACGGCTGAAATCTGGGACGCCGTTTCCGAGCACCTGCTGACTCGAGTCGATCTGCAAGCTCAACCGGTCCGGCTGATTGGCATCGGGCTGAGTTCGCTGGCAAAGAATCGCGAGCGACAGAAAACGCTGTTCGATGATCACTCGGAACGCGATTCCGAAATCGACTCAACCACCGACGCGATCAAAGAAAAATTCGGTGGAGCCGCCATTCAACGCGGTTCGACATTTTCAGCAAAACGAAAAGTGAACGACGACCACGGTATTACTTAGCAGGTCATGGTCTGATTTGTCGAACAGGTTGTGGACTCACGCGAAGACACTAAGCCACGAAGTTTTGCAGATGTCTTCCTCGCGTTTTAGCGCCTTGCCTGAGGATCAGAACATGAGTCCGAAACCTGCCCACCTGAACTACGGCGTCTCTTCGAAGCTGAACTCACGGTAGATCGTCGTGTCGTAACTTTGGCCGCTGTTGAGCCGGTAAATGTTCCATCGGTTTTTGGCACGAATGGAGAATCCGGGGCCACGTTGAGGAATTGCTGGTCGGTAGGCGCTTCGTGAATTCGGCATCGCATGCAGCGGAAGAGGCGACACGGCGTACGCTGTGTCTGGTCCGGCGTGCCGATACGCCACCGCTGGCGAGTCGCTGAACCAGGACTGCCGGAATTCCCAGTCCGCAGCCTGTGCCGACAAAGCGCCCTGACAGAGTGTTCCAACAATTGCGTAGACCGTTGATTTCAGAAGCATGCGAAACTCCACGGAAGCGACGTGGTCGCGGAAAATCCGGCGAACACTTCGTAAAGCATGTTGCAAAATCGCAACACACATTGCGGCGGAATTCGGTTGAATGTTTCGAGGAAGCAACATTCAACCGCCGATTCGACCACGACAACAGGTTTCGCACAACCTGTGCCGCTGCGTGAACGAGTTCCGAATTCAGAGGCGAACGACGATAAAGAGCATTGGTGCCGTTTCCTTCGTTGTCGCCGATTTGCGGATCGATGTTTCGAAGTCAGCGGCCGGCAGGTTTTCAATCAAGCGTCCGACACTGCTTGCCTCGTCGTCGCCGCCAGCGTGGCCGGGGTACACGAGGACGGTGACTGTCCCACCAGTGCGGACCAGATTCAACGCTGTCGAAATCGCATCCAGTGACGACTCCGTTCTGGTGGTTACCGCGTGGTCGCCGCCGGGAAGGTAGCCGAGGTTAAACATCACGGCAGCGACTGAGCCATGCTCAACTTTCGGCAACACGTCCTTCATTTCAGCATGACTGCGTTGAAGTAGCGTCACGTTCGTAAAACCGATGTCAGCCAGCCGGGCGGACGTTCGTTGCAGTGCGTCGCTCTGCACGTCGAACGCGAAAACTTTCCCCTCAGGACCAACAGCCTTTGCCAGGAAGCAGGTGTCGTGACCGTTGCCAGCGGTGGCATCGATCACCGTTTCACCTGGCTGGACCACATCCCGGACGAGCATCTGAGCCTGTTCCGTCAGACGTGGCACGCGCGGTCGTTCCGCCTTTGAGATTCGAGGTTGGAATCGTGTTTGATAGTTGAGTTCAGAATCGATCGGCCTTCTGTCAAACAGATGACTGACAAGCTGAGCAGCGACCAACGGTGCCAACAAAGACCCCTTCGAACCCAGACCGTTGAAGATGGCCAGCTGCGGAATCTCTCGATGAACTCCGATAATCGGTCGCCGCTCCAGAACAACCGGTCGGACACCTGACTCGTGACCGACGATCTCGAATGGCAGTTTCAGAAACCTCGTAAGACGTTCTACGATCTCGTCCCGGCCTGAATCGGTAACGTGCGGTGTGAGGTTGTCGAAATCGTAAGTGGAGCCAGCCTTGAAAAGTCCGTCGCCGCAGGGCACCAGCCAGACGCCCTGGTTCACGATTCTGGTTTCTTCCAGACCATCGATTTTGAGCGTCAGGATTTCGCCGCGGGCCGCTTTGAATTCGACGTCGGCAAACAATGGGTTGGTTGCTCCGAGTGCTCCCTGGCAGAAGATCACTCGCTTTGTGCAGAGGCCGTGCTTCGTCAGAACGACTGCGTCGTCTCTGAATTCGAGATCATCTGCCGGAGCCAGATCAGCGATTCGCAGCGTGCCGTCCGCGACGAAAACTTCTCGCGAAGCGGCAAGATAAGCGGGTACATCGAGTCGCCTGGCAGTTGGTAATTCGAAGCCGCCCAACGGAGCATCGAACGACAATGCATCAACGAGTTTCTGAGGCTGCCTGATTTCAGCAGGATGTTCCGACCAGTCCCGGCGATCGAATTCTTCTTTTGATTCAGCACTGTCGAACAGCCGAGCCTGCCCCGGTTGCGTCAGAAACTGAGAGTTTGTTTCGGACTCGACGCGTCGGTAGAAGTCATCCGCCGCTGCCCACGTTTCGTCCAGTCGCCACGAGGGAACAAGTCGTTTTCCGGTCACCGGAGTCATCAATCCGGCAGCGACTTTCGACGCCGACGTTCCGTCGTCACGGTCGATAATCAGGCCGCGAAGACCTCGCCACTTCAACTGCCAGGCAAGCGTGGTCCCGGCAATACCCTGCCCAACGATGACATAGTCGAGCGGTTGTTGATCGTTCGTCGCTGTCACGTCAGTTTCTGCCAGAGCTTCTGAAGAGTTGCCACGCTGGTCTCGTCCGGCCGCAGACCTCCGTAGGCGACCTGTGCATAAAGCTGACTGACCTCGTGCGCCTCGTTCGAAATCTTCAAACGTCGGGACTGGAGCCGCTGACCGAATTCCATCGGAGTCTGATCCGGAGTTCGACCGCAGTCATTTTCAAAAGCCCATGCCTGCAACGCTTCGAAAGTGTATCGGACGAGTTCGCCTGGAGAACTTTGTGAGGCCTTGCCCGATCGAAACGGATCGATGAATGCGCTGAAGGGCCGAGGTGGAGCCACCGGTTCTTCCGAATCTGTTTCACCGGCTTCTGCCGTCGTCGCAGGTTTCCGACCGAACATGCTGAGCAACTCGGCCCACAGGCTTTTCAGAAAACGGGAAACAGCTGGCCAGTTTTTAACCGCCATGTAAATCACGCCCGCAGCCATCGCCGCATAGATCAGCCACTTGAACAGCACGCCCATGTTCTCGGCGACCGAGTCCATCCAACTGCCGTCGGATTCGGGCGTCGATTCCGCCTGTTCAGACTCAGCGGCGGCTTCTTCCTCGGCGCTCTCCTCCGGGACTTCATCCGGAGATTTCTCGGCGTCATTCTGAGCGAGCTGTTCATCGGATTCCTGCTCGCCCGACTGCGGATCTCCGGACTGCTTCTCTGATGGTTCTCCGGACTGAGCCTGCTGTTTGTTGCCCGAGTTTTCGTTCTGCGCCGTCTGCTGATTGTTCTGTTGATCTTGCTGTTGTCCGTCTTTCTGCTCTCCACCGTTCGATGATTCCTGCGGTTCCTTTCCGGATGGATCAGACTTTGAACCCTGGCTGTCGTTCTGAGCGGTCTGTTGTCCCCCGCCCTGTTTGCTTTCTCCCGACTCCCCTTCATTCTGCGTGTCGCCGGACTGTTTTCCGTTTTCACCTTCCCCCTGCTGGTTGCCGCCGTCTCCGTCCTGCGCGTTCTGCTGATCATTCTGAGCGACCTGTTTGCCGGGTTTCTCGCCGCCGGGTTTTCCCTGCTGATCCGGATCGGCGGCTGAACCTTTCTCCGCGTCGTCATCGGCCGGACCATTGAGTTGTCCTTCTCCCTCGCCGCCGTCGTCGTTCAGGAATGCCCAGTCGGACGCTTCCTGAACTTCTTCGCTGACATAGTCAATCGCTTCGGCAATCGAGTAATCACCTTGAGGCCTCGGCAACAACATCGCCACGACAAGAATGCCGATCGCAATGGCAGACCCCATGCCGATCCAGGTGGCCGCCATGGTGGTCGGCATCTCGATGTTGCGTTGCCTTAAGTAACGACGCAGCCCGAGAAAGCTCGTCATGAGCAGCAGACCGAGTGCCGCTCCGACATAAACCAGCAGGCACTGAAACGCGAAGTGCCGCGACGCCACATCCGTCGCCGGAATCCAGACCTGACCAAAGCCGTACAGCGGCAACGCGGCCAACGAAAAGTAAACGACCCACAAACCCGGCGCGTGCGGCTTGCCGGCGCGTTCGGACTTGTTGACGAACAGCCGCTTCCATAAGGGGATCTTCTGCTCAGAATTTTTCTCGGACAGTTCGGCTGAATCGGTCGAGGAAACAGCCTCGCCATCGGTCAGCTCGGCTTCGTCCGCCACGCCGGCTACCTGCAGCAGCCCTTCGCCCGAAGCGTCTTCGGACTCGTCGATCAGCGTGCAGTCCCACGTCAGCTTGTCGGCGCACCAGGCAACAACTCCCAGGCAAATGATCGGAACGAGTGGGGCTTCCGGAGCAAACTTGAAGATCGTCAGCGACGTCGCTCCGGCCAGTCCGGCCAGAAACATCGCGGCATGAGCACGACCATTCTCGATCGCAATTCGAGCGACCAGCACAGCACCGATCACAAACCAGAACAGAATCCAGCGAATGCGAGTCGGTCGGCCGCCGTCGTAACCCAGTTCGGCCAGAAACCACACCAGGCTGCCGGTCAGCAACATGATCAGCGCAGGCGTGATGGCAATCGCCATGTAGTCCGCCAGCGTCTTGTCAAGTTTCGATCGAGCCATCCGGAAACTTTCAGCATCCGAAACTGTGGGAAATGATCTGCTCAGCGTACACAGTGCTGTGCACACTGTCACTTTGGAACAAAGCAGCGACGTCTCGATTCGCTCAGAGCAGCCTTCGTCATTTAGATTTATGAATGCTTCGCAGGCTTCAACTGACGCCATGAATACTGCGGCTGATAGCCGAGCAGGCGTCTGGCTTTCTCGATACTGACCACGCTGGCCGAACCTTGAAGCGCCTTGCGGATTTGAACTTTCGGAGCGAACTCATGCAGCAGTGCCTGCGTTGGAGCGTCAAACCGGATGTCTCGCGCGGCGATGAAGCACGCTTCGTGTCCGGTGATGTCGGCTTCCAGAGCCTGACGACAGGCGATGGCTGCATCGCGAACATCGACGTAAGGCCACATCACAAACCGAGTCGCCAGCAAACCGGCGGGCGTCGGCCAGGGGAACGCAAAGTAACCATCTTCCTGAATGATATTCATGATTCTCAAACTGACCGCCGGGATCCCCGTACGTCGACTGGCTGTGGCGATGATTTCTTCGCCCAGCACTTTCGAGAGTCCGTACGGCTCGAACGGTGTCAGAGGATGCTCCTCGTCAACCGGCACGTATTCAGGCCAGTAAGCCGTCGGCGATTCGTGCCAGCCCAGAGTGAAGACCGACGACGCGAACACGATTTTCTCAAGGCCGATTGCAGCGGCCGCTTCGGTGATGTTCCAGGTGCTCGTGACGTTGTTTCGAAACGTGACCGACGACGGCTGCGATACCGGACCGGGAATCGCCGCCAGGTGAATGACCGCGTCGGCTCCTGTTAGAACATCCAACGCGACCGCCGAGTCTGTCAGATCAGCCGGCAGAAACCGGCACTGCATTTTCTCAGGCCGCTCTTTATCGACACCAAGCACGGAGTAGCCGCGGGAAATTAAATCGGAAACCACCTTCCGACCAAGCCTCCCCGCAGCACCGGTTACGACGATCTTCTTCATGGTGTTCTTTCAAGTGGTTGATGCGGCTCAGCCAGTTGGCAACTTTCAATCGCAACCTGACGTTCTCGTCACGATTGAAAAGTCCCCTCTCCCCCCGAAGAGATCTGCGGTTTCACCAGTTAGCGTCGTTCGGGGGGAGAGGGTTAGGGTGAGGGGGCAAATCAAGAGCCTTCAATATCGCGACGGCGACTCCCTCAACATTCTCCAGCACGTCCGAATTTTCAAACCGCAACACCTGAAATCCTTCTGCTTCAAGAAACCGTTGCCTTGTCGCGTCGACTTCTTCGGTTTCGCGGTGATACTCACCGTCGAGTTCGATAATCAGTCGCGGATCAAGACAGGCAAAGTCGGCGATGTAGTGGCCGACTGAATGCTGTCGGCGAAACTTCAACCCGGCCAGTCTTCGGTTGCGAACGACGGCCCAGATCAGTTGCTCAGCTTTGGTGGATCGTTCGCGCAACTCGCGACGGTGTGGCAAGGCCTTTGCTGGTTCAGTCTTGCGTGACCGCCTTGTCATGGTGACACAGGCCCCCTCACCCTAACCCTCTCCCCCAACAACTCGCCGGGCAAGCTCATCTGGAAATGTTCGTCGATTGCGGCGAGTTGTCGGGGGAGAGGGGACTGCCATTTTGTTGAATTCAAACCTGTGTGCATTAGTCAGGGAGATTTTCGGCGGGTAGTTGCATCATCGCAAAAACGGCTCCGACCGGATCGACCTGAACGCTGAAGCGGCAGGTGTTCGGGATGTCTCGCGGCGCGATGACGGTCTGGGCTCCGAGAGATTCTGCGAGTGCAAACCGGTCATCAATGTTTTCAGCATAAAGATAAGTCAGCCAGGCGGGGGAATGATCAGCCGTCGACGCCATCGGTATGATCCCGGCGACATCCTGGTCACCAGCTCGCATGAGCGTGTGCTCGCCCTTTGCCTGAGTGAACTGCTCGATCGCCGACCATCCGAAGACCGACTGGTAGAACGATCGGGCCGACGGCACGTCTGTCGTGAGCAGCTCGTCCCAGTAGAACTGTCCTGATTTTGTTTCGGCTGAATGCTCGATTGAAGCTGCTGGCTCAAGTGCTTTGAGCATCGCCTGCTGACGATCCATGATGACGGCAAACTTACCCATTCCGGGGATATCCATTGTCGGAACGGGAACCTGCCCTCCCTCGGCGATGGCACATTCGGTAGCCGCCTCGCAGTCCGTGACCTCGACATACCCGATCCAGTGCGAGGTAAGCCCTAACGTTGGGGCAACCGGCACGATTCCGCCACATTTCACACCGTCAACGCAAATCAGGTAGTAAGTTCCCGCTTCCCCCAGGTCGACATTCTGGAAATCCCATTCAGGAAACAGGGAGCTGTAAAACTTCTGCGACCGCCCAACATCGCTCGACATCAGATCGTGAAATACGAACCTCCCAGGTCGCTCTCGTCGATCTTCCATGCTGCGATCTTTCTGGACGAAGTCTTCTGAGGCACGTCGGTTTTGGCAGGCTGTAACAAACGCAGTTTCGGCCGGCGATCTACTGCGGAATATCGAACAGTGGAGTCTCAGGCAACGAGGTGAATTCCGTGTTGCCGATGAAGAGTGCTCCAGCGTTTGTGTGCATGGCCTGCTGCTCGACCGTCATTCCTTCATCCGCCGTCGTCAGGATCAGTTTGATCTGGCCGTCCCGTTCGACAAGCTGCGGGCATGTCACGCGGGGAGATTTTTCCGTTCGCCACACGGCTTCGACTTCTCCCGTCGAGAGTGAGAATTGCTTCGCCTCACCGAACGCCGCGTCCGCGGGATTGTAAAATGCGATGATGACACTCGCTCCGTCCGGTGTGGCGATCATGCCGTCTGGGAAAACATCACCCGCACGAAGGTCGACCACGATTTCAGGTGGCGACAAGCGACCGTCAGTAACGTCGAGTTCGTAACGAACGACGGTCTTCGTCGGCGTGTCGATGTCCAGCAGCGTGACTCGTTCGCCATCGCCGAAGACCACTTTTCCGTTCGAGCAGGTCTGATCACTTCGCAGGCGGATGGTCTGCCAGTCGGAACGTCGCCACAGATAGAGCCCGGCTTTTGCTTCGGCAAATTTCAAATCTTTACAGCCGAAGATCAGCCCGCCGGAAAACACAACACCATCATTGATCACGGTGCCGGTTACGCCACCTTCGACAGGATCGCCCAGCGGTTTGAACGACGAGTTGCTCCTGTCAAACAGTCCGACCTGCCGCTCCATTCCCGTCACGAAGACGCCGTCGCGATTCGTTGGAAACGCAAAGCCTGGTCGACCAGGAAGGTCGATCGACTGGTTCGAGCGGCTGGCAAAATCGAACAGGTTCAGCGATCCCGTTTTCGCGTTCGCTCCGTGCTGAATCGCCACCCAGCTCAAGCAGTCATCACCGTACGGGTATGGCCCTTCGGGCAGAAATCGAAGCTGCTCAGTTTCAGGTCGGAACAGAACTTCGGTCGAGTATTCACGCATCGGGCAGCCTCATTGTTCGAGGACAAATTGTTTCTGTCTTCAGAACGCAGAGTTCACAGAGGACTCGCAGAGTTGAAGGGAGAACGCTCCTTCTTCTCTGCGTTTTTTACCTCTGCGGCCTCTGCGTTCAAAAATCACATGGTGACAATCAGGCTTCCGGTCGAAGCAGTGGGAAGTAGATCACGTCTCGAATACTCCAAGCGTTCGTCAGGATCATAATCAGGCGGTCGATGCCGATGCCCAGCCCGCCAGCTGGTGGCATGCCGACTTTCAGAGCCTGGACGAAGTCGTAGTCCATTTTCGCCATTGAGTCTTCTTCGGACATCCCGTCGAGCTGTGTCAGGAACAGGTCTTCCTGCAATCTCGGATCGTTCAGTTCGGTGTAGGCATTGGCCAGTTCCATGCCGTGGATGAACAGCTCGAAACGCTCAGCAATGTCAGGGTTATCACGTTTTCGCTTGGTGAGTGGGCAGATCGATGCCGGGTAGTCGATCACAAAGACCGGACCGACCAGCGAGTCTTCAACCTTCTCTTCGAAGATCCCATTCACCAGTACGTCGTGATGCACACCTTCAGTTTCCAGATGCAGAGACTTTGCCAGCTTCAGCACGCCATCGTGATCAGACATTTCGATGCCGGCGTGAGTCTTGAACAGGTCGCCGTACTTTTCTCGCTTCCATGGTGCCGTAAAATCGATCTCTTTGTCGCCCCACGGCAGCACCATTGAATCACTGATCGACTTCACGCAGTTGCAGATAATCTCTTCGGTGAGGTCCATCATCGATTCGTAATCGCCGTACGCCTGGTACAGCTCGATCATGGTGAATTCCGGATTGTGAGTGGCGTCAACGCCTTCGTTGCGGAAGACGCGACCGATCTCGTAGACGCGTTCGACACCGCCAACCATCAGCCGCTTGAGATGCAGCTCCAGCGCGATGCGCAGGTAAAGATCAATGTCCAGCGCATTGTGATGCGTGATGAATGGTCGAGCCGCCGCTCCACCCGCGATCGCGTGCAGCACCGGCGTTTCCGCTTCAATGAATCCGTGAGAACGCAACGTGCTGCGGACAGTCGAAATGATTTCGGTACGCTTGAGCATTCGCTCCAGCACGCCTTCGTTGTAAATCAGATCGATGTACCGCTGACGAAGCAGCAGTTCGATGTCCTTGGCTCCGTGAAACTTCTCGGGCGGTTGAGCCAGCGACTTGCACAGCACGGTCAACTTCTCGACGAAGATCGAAATCTCGCCGCTGTCTGTCCGTTTCAGAAATCCGTCGATGCCGACCAGGTCGCCCAGATCGAGCGCGCCCATCAATTCCCACTGCTCTTCAGGCAGTTCGCCGCGGCTGAACAGGAGCTGGATTTTGCCGCTCCAGTCCTTCACGTTGAAGAATCGCAACTTGCCCTGCTTGCGCCGGGTCATCAAACGGCCGGCAATGCGGACCTTCTCGCCCGGCACGCCATTTTCTTCCGGGCACTTGTCGCGTGCTTCTTTAATGCTGATGTGATCGTCAAACCGCTGGCCCCAGGGATCGTGTCCCAGCGCTTCAATCTGCTCAAGTTTGACCAGGCGAGCGGCTTCGAAGCGGTCTGGCTTCCTTCTTTGTGGAGCGGCGTCGGATGAGTTGTTCTGTTCGGCGTTGTCGGACATTCGTGTTTTCGTTCATTGAGAGTGGTTAGGTTTATCGCTGGCCGCTCGCTCGACGAAGCAAAGTTCTTCGTGCCCCTTGGCGTTTCTGCGGCTTTGCGTCAGATTCCCACGGACCACACAATCAGCGTCGACCGATGACTGTGCGGGGCGGCATCTTCGAAGAAGCCACCGTCGGTTTCAACGGCCCGGCTTCACTCCTTTTGGCTTTGCGACAACTCCATGACAAACTCGACCGACAACACAACGCACTTTCAGGGCCGGTTTCTGAGCCTTGTTTCGCAAAACGGCTGGGAATTTGCCACGCGAGTCGGCTCAACTGGAGTCGTTGCGATTATCGCCTGCACAGACGACGACGAAGTTCTGCTGGTCGAGCAGTTTCGCCCGCCGGTCGGCAGGAACGTTGTCGAGATCCCAGCCGGCCTGGCCGGAGACATCACCGGCTCAGAATCTGAAGCCTTCGAAGAAGCCGCCCGTCGCGAACTGCTCGAAGAAACCGGCTACGCCGCGGCCACCCTGAGAGAACTCCAGACCGGCCCGTCGTCCGCTGGCCTGACCGACGAGCTGATCACCTTCTTCGAAGCCACTGGCCTGACGAAAGAACACAACGGCGGCGGAGACGACTCCGAATCAATCACCGTCCACAAAATCCCCCGAGCCAACCTGCGAACCTGGCTCGACCAGCAAGCCACCTCCGGAAAACTCATCGACCCCAAAATCGCCGCCGCCCTCTGGATGTCCGAAAAGTAGTCAACGAATTACTCGCCAATCGACGAGCATTGGGTGCCGCTGAACGGGATTCACGATCAACAGTAAGCCGCGCGAGAACCTGCCCCCCTCTTCGCGACACCACTCGAAGCACGGCGTGGCTTACTGGATTATCCGCGATAATCACGGGCTCTTCCTTGAAACAAAGTTTCTCAAGTGGTATTCCTTCCACAGACTGAATATCCAGTTCTATCACGAATACATTTAGTTATGTGGCAACGAGAATTCCATGCGTCAAATCGTGGAACCAACTCTCATCGTG
>CAXBME010000039.1:0-55656 GCA_963976765.1 uncultured Planctomycetaceae bacterium | reverse complement strand
GGGCACAAGGAGCTGCACATGAAGCTGCCTTAGGAGCACAAGCTGGGGCACAAGGAGCTGCACATGAAGCTGCCTTAGGAGCACAAGCTGGGGCACAAGGTGCTGCACATGAGGCAGCTTTCGGTGCACACGCTGGTGCACAAGGGGCGGCACACGAAGCCGCTTTCGGTGCACACGCTGGTGCACAAGGAGCTGCACATGATGCAGCTTTTGGTGCGCAAGCCGGCGCACAGGCAGCCGGTGCGCAACACGATGGTCCGCCGAACAAGCCAGCAGAAGCACTGCTAAGGCTTGCAGCCACCACCATGAACGCGACAGTGAGAGTCGTACACTTCATTCCCGGAATCTCCTCGAAGCCTGAAATCTGAAACGATAGGTGAGTCACTCCAGTTATGAATCCGGGTGTTCCGACCCGACTCAGGAGCGCCCCCGCTGTACAGCGGCAGTTTGGGTAACACGCCAATGGTTTCGGCTCGTTCAGACCCGCATCGTTGATGAATCAGCGCCAAAAAACCGGACGAGCACCAGGCTCCGCAGATGTACCGATTGTATTGGTAACTCAGCGACAGATTATTCCAGTTGGTCCAGGCTGTGCGGGTTGTAGCGAAAATGACGAGCATGGATTCGAGCTTCGGCAGCACCGCCGGACAGCTGCAACGTCAATCGACGTACACAAATTCGTTCATGCTGAAGATTGCCTGGCACAGATCGGCCAGTGCAACCTGCTCGGCGCCACTGCGTCCGGCGCTGCGATACTCTGCCGCCTGGCCGGTAAGGAAAGCTTCCGCAAGTTTTCGCTCATCGAATGATGGTTCGCGACCAATTGCCGAGCGGTAAGCGCGATCGATCGCGTCTGTTCTTTCGGACAGACTCGCTGCGAAAGATTCCGCATACGACCGCCCCTGTGGGCTGTTCATAAACATGAGAGCCTGCGGAGCAATGGTTGTGCTGGTTCGCTGTCCGATGCTGACGAGATGCTCGGGCCAGTCGAAAAGCATCATTTCGGGAATCAACTGGCTGCGTTTAATAAAGAAGTAAACGCTGCGTCGCTTCATTCTGGAATCCAGTGTGCCAGGGCCGAACATCGTTCGATCAAGCTGGCCGGAAACCGACAGCATCGCATCGCGAATAGCTTCTCCCTCAAGCCGCTGCGGAGCACGTCGCCAGAACCAGACATTCTCTCGATCGATTTTCGCCCGCGATTCGTCATGCTCGCCAGACTGCATGTAGACGCGACTGGTCATCATCAGCTTGTGTATCCGTTTCAGTTTCCAGTCGCCATCGATCAGGTTGAGAGCCAGCCAGTCAAGCAACTCAGGATGCGTTGGCCGCTCGCCAGGAAAACCAAAATCGTTCGGAGTCGAGACGATGCCTCTGCCAAAATGGTGCTGCCATAGCCGGTTGACGATGACTCTGGCAGCCAGATGTCCCGCTCCCGATTCGGCGTCCGTAATCCAGTTGGCCAGAGCCGCGCGGCGAAAGCTCGTTCGCTCCCATCCGTTCGGAATGGCGACCTGCCAGGAGGCAGCCTTCTTTTCGGCAGGCATCAACACCTGTAAAAAACTCTGCGAAACGACTTCCTTCTTCTGGTTGACGTCGCCTCGGTTCAGAAAATTCACCTGCGGATAGAAGTGTGGGTATCCTCGACCGTCGGCGTGATGGCTCATGTGAGGGTACCCCTCGCTGGAAACCATCACTTTCGCGAGTTTGAGTTCCGGCCCGTTCGCTTTGTGATCGGTCGCCGATTTGTTCAACGCCTGCCATTCCGGAAGCGTCGTCTTGAACCAGTCAGTGGCCGTTTTCCAGGCTTCCGAAGTTTCGTCTGTCTTCTTTCGTAATTCGGTCAGAGCAGAGCTGACCTTTGCATCGAGTCCAACATTTCCGACTTCTGCCTTCGGCTGGGTTCGGTCAGAAACCGACAGACGGAATCGGCCGATCGCGTGACGGGAATTCGGATGGTTGAATGTCAGCGTGACCGTCAGCTGTGTCCCTTCTTCGTCACCGATGGCCGATTCAAAGTCGAAGACGGCGGCCTGATCTTTTCCGATTCCGCCAGCGTCGACGGCCCACCCACTGATCGGATCCGAATCAAGCGACGCTGCCACAGAGAGCGAACCTGTATTCTGCTGATGAGTCGCTCTGGCTGAAGTCAGTTTGACTTCTTTCACCGAGCCCGTTGTCCCCAGTGGCTTAACCGTGACTGTGATATTTCCGAGGGCGAAGTTGCCGTTGGCTGCTCGGCCCGGCCCTTTGTTTGGAAGCGAATCATCTTTGAGAGCTTCCAGTCGGATGGCAGTGATCGATCGACGCCGGGTTTCTGCGACGATCGTCAGCACTTCTTTTTCGGGAGCCATTCCGATGGCGAGGTGCGACCCGTCGCTTTGCTTCTCAAACTTTGAACCACCGGACGATTTGATCGACGTCGGATCGAGCGTTTCCCATGGGCTCAGCGCAGTGATCGGTGGAGCAGTCTGCAACCACTCACGAAGCCTCGAAGGTACGTCGTCCCGCTCGAACGCTCGGGTTGCCCCCGTCAGCTCAGCCAGCTTTTTCTCCCACGCAGCCTTGCGCTCGCGATTGGCTTCCGGTTCAAGGTCGACGTCGATTTCGCTGCGGATCGTCGTCGCAAAACTCGCCGCCATCGAGTAGTAGTCCCGCGACGGAATCGGGTCGAACTTGTGGTCGTGGCATCTTGCACAGCCGATCGACAAACCCAGAAATGCGACACCAGTCGTCGTAACCATGTCGTCGAGTTCGTCGTAGCGTGCCGACTCGAATTCCTTTTCGGTCAACTGCGTCGGAAAGACGCCGGCTCCGAGAAACCCGGTCGCCATCATGGCCAGCGGATTTTCGGGGGCGAGTTCGTCGCCAGCCAGCTGCCATTTCACAAAGTCGTCATAAGGAAGATCGTCGTTCAGCGCTTTAATCAGAAAGTCTCGATAGTGGTAAGCGAACTTGCGATCATAGTCCTGCTCGTAGCCGTGCGACTCGGCGAACCTCGCCACGTCCATCCAGTGTCTCGCCCATCGCTCGCCATAGTGAGGAGATTCCAGCAGACGGTCGATCAGCTTCGGCCATGCTTCTTCGTCGGGATCGTTGACGAAGGCATCGATCTGTTCCGGAGTTGGCGGCAGACCGAGCAGATCGAAGTACGCTCGCCGAATCAGAACCCGTCTGGATGCCTCGCCGTTGGGATGCAGACCAAGTTCTTCCTGCTTCGCTAGAACCCAATGATCGATCGGTGAACGCACCCACGATTCGTTTTTGACCGGCGCCGGTTTGACACGCATCAGAGGCTGAAAAGACCAGAACCGGCGGTCGTTGTCCGTAACGACCATCTCGACGGGCTCTGCGCTGTCTGACTTTTCGACCAGAGGCTTGTCGTACGGCGCGCCGAGGTCGATCCAGCGCTCGATTAGTTTGATCTCGGCTTCAGGCAGCTTGGGCGTTTTGAACGGCATGTGCGGTTCTTCGGTGTGCCGAATCAGCGTCACCAGATGACTGTCGGTCGCCGATTCGCCAACGTAGCCGCTCTTCATCAGAACGCTGCGCGACGAGAGGTCAAAGTCAGCCTTCGTCGACTTTCCGCCGTGGCAGTCCAGGCAATGCTTCGTCAGTGTCACGCGAACACTCTGCTTGAACAGAGCCGTCCCTTCCTTCACTCGCTCGGCATGATCCTTCGGAACGGTTTTCGTTTCGGCAGCCCCAACAAGCTGCGACGCCAGGCAGGCTGAAGCAGAGACAGCCAGAACAAGAAGACAGCGTGCCATGCGTAAGGTCATCCGGAATTCGTGGCAGGCGATGGCGAGAGGCGGCAAGCGCAGCTCCCGCAGAATTGCAGGCCGCTATGGTCGCGCAACCTCATGCTGCGGACAAGCCTGTGTGGCCCCCCGGTTACGTCAATCCGGCGTCATCGCCCCGGCAAACCCGACCTGAAGATCGGAGTCTACTTCGCGGCAGCCACCGCCTCGGCGACATTGATGGCGCCTTCGTAGAGGGCTCGACCGATGATGATACCGTCGAGAGTCGGAGTCTGTTCGTTGGCTGTTTTCAACCGGTGAACGTCATCGATCGTCGTCACGCCTCCGGAGGCAATGACGTGGAAGCCGAGTTCTGCGAGCTTCTGCATGTCGTCGATCGTGGCTTCGTCGACGCCCTGCATCATGCCATCGTTGGCAATGTTCGTGTAAATGAGCGCTGCCAGATCCAGATCGGCGTACTGCTTTGCCAGTTCGATAGCCGACGTCTTTGACACATCAAGCCAGCCTTCCGTCGCCACCATCGAGTCTCGCGCGTCAATCCCCAGCACCAGCTTACCGGGGAACAGTCCGGCCATCCGCTTGAACCACTCTGGGTCTTTCAGAGCCTGCGTACCGATGATAACCCGACCAACACCGACGTCGTCCAGCATCAGTCGGATCGCTGCTTCGTCGCGAATACCGCCGCCCAGTTCGCAGGAAATCCCAACGGCCGAGGTAATTGCCTTCACGACGCCGTGATTAACCGGTCGCCCTTCTTTGGCACCGTCCAGATCGACCAGATGCAGCCACTCGATGCCGTCGTCCGCCCAGCGTTGAGCCATCTCGACAGGGTCATCGCTGAACACGGTTTCCTGGTTGTAGTCTCCCTGTCGAAGCCGCACACACTTGCCGCCTCGAAGATCAACAGCTGGAAGAATCTGCATTTCCCGGTTTCGCTTTCGTCATTCGTGAGTTGTGAACGCAGCATTGAACAAAGGATCGAGTGAGAATTCACGGTTCATACGGCTTCACGCAACAGCCAGCATCGCCGCCCACGATCGCTCCGGACGAATCGTAAATAGAATGTCCCTTCGCAACGAGTGTTCCCGGTTCTTCCTGCACAATCCCTACGGATGGCCGAAAGCGTGGTCTTTTCGCAACTTATCCAGTCCAGACAACTCGAAAGCGTGACATGTTGCCGATTGGCAACTTACGGTGAAGTGTCGCCGCGTCTGAACGGGCCTTATGGCCGGCAGCTTGACCCTATCCGTTTGCTGCGATCAATCCGGAGTGTCCCATGCAGATCACTGTTCGAGATCTGATGACGTCCCAGCCGCTCTTACTTCCCGAGCTGGCCACCGTGGAAGAAGCCACCCGGCGAATTCTCGAACGAGCCGTCAGCGAGGCCTACATTATTGACGAAGAAGGACGTCTGCTTGGCACAGTGTCAGATTTTGCATTGCTCAAAGCCCGCATGATTCAGACCGACTCGCAGGAATCCGTCACACGGTTCATGAGTCGCAACATGGTCCTGTTGAAACCGGACATGCGTCTGGACCAGGTTACCGGCTGCTTCCGCGAAAGCTGCTATCCTCGTCTGGCCGTCGTGGAAAACGGTTGCGTCGTTGGGCAGTTGTCTCGACGAGACGTTTTACGAGCGATGGTGGTGATCGAAGAGATCGTCAAAGCCTCCACCGATGATGACCTTGAGACTGTTTCTTCAATTCCAGACATGGCAGTCAGCACTGAAACGGGCCGTCTCCATCGCCTTGAGTCACCTTCCGCAACCGTATTGCCCGAGCCTGCCGGCCTGCGGTCAACGTCTGAACTCGACAGCCCTGGAACGGGCGGATCGATAAGTTCGCTGGCAACCCGGTAAACAAGAGGGGCGTTCGCTGCAACGCTCCATAAACCTGCCCTCACCGCTCGAATCGGGTGACCCTCAGCGGTCCAGATGGAACAGTCGCTTCATGGCGTCGAGCAGGCCGTGCGGGGTCCCTTCGCGGGCCTCTTTACGAAGTGCTTCCAGTGGCGGATGCAGCAGTTTGTTAACGATGCGTTGAACGCTGTATTCGACCATCTGCCGATCCTCGTCACTGAGGTGCCGAAGCTTGGACGACAAACGCTCAAGTTCTTCTTTGCTGATGTCGTGCCACTGCTCTCGCAGACGTTTGACGATCGGCCCGGTGGCACGATGGTAGATATCGTGCATGAAGTTGTCGGTTTCGTCGTCGATGATCTTCAGAGCGTGGTCGATTTCTTTAACCCGCGATCGGCGATTGCGTTCGCAGGTCGCTTCAAGATCGTCGATGTCGTACAGGAAGACGTTGTCGTCGACGTCGCCCGCGTCTGCAGTGAAGTCTCGTGGCGCGCCCAGGTCGAGCACAAACACTGGCTTGCCGCCTCCCACCTGACGAGCTTTTTTGAAACGCGCTGCATCAACAATCGGCTCCGTCGCGCCGGTCGTGCTGACAATGACGTCCGCTTTGCCAAGCCAGTCGTCAAGTGACTCATAGGGCTGAGTTCTGGCTCCTTCAAACTGAGCGGCCAGTTTTTCAGCGCGCTCCGGGCTGCGGTTGACGACGACGATGTCCTGCACACCTTCGCTCTTCAAATACTGCAATGTTTCTTCGGCCATCTCTCCGGCACCGATGATCAACACGCATTTGTCGTCGAAGCGGTCAAAGATGCTTTTGCCGAATTCGCCGACCGCGACGCTGGCGATCGACACCCGGCCTTCGACGAGTTTTGTTTCGGTGCGAACCCGGGCAGAAACCCGGATCGCTCCCTGGAACATCGCGTGAGTCAGCGGCCCGCAGGCGTCGTTTTCCTGAGCCTTCTGATACGCGTCTTTGACCTGACTGACAATCTGCGGCTCACCCAGGACCATGCTGTCGAGACTCGACGAAACCTGGAACAGGTGCCGGACGGCGTCGGGGCCTGTCCGTTCGAGAAAGTCTTCGAAGAACTCGTTGATCGGAACGTTGTGAAAGTCCGCAAAGAATTCCGCCAGCTCGCGATGTGACGGCGTGTCGTCAGGAGACTCCTGAGCCGTGTAGACCTCAACACGATTGCACGTCGACAGGACAACCGCCTCGACATCAGGAAATCTCGCTCGCAATTCTCCATAGGCGCGCTGCAACCGCTCGGCCGGAAACGCAAGACGTTCCCGGACGGAAAGATTCGCCGTTTGATGGTTACAGTAAACGACCTGAAGAAACACGGGAGATGCAGCAGGCTCGAAGCCCGCCGTTTCAGGGAGGGATGGTTCAGTCACCGACGTAGCGGATTGGAATTCAGTGTCGCAACTCCGCCAGACGAACCCGCGATTCTATCGGGGAATCCGTTCATTTTCTTCCGTAGGGCGGCAACGTCGATTCACTAACGAATTTGGCTGCGAGAAGTGGTTTCGTAACCGGAACCTTGCGAACAGATTGCCACGAGGTTAGGAAGGCGCCACTGACGGGAGAGTTCGGCAGCCCCGTTCAACTGGCAGCAAAACACCGCGTGCAGCTCGCGCAGGATCGGCGAGAGAAAGTGCTTCGATGTCTAAAGTCTGGAGATTCCCCCCGTACGACGAAGCCATCGTTCAGCGGCTCGCGTCAGAGTTGAAAAAGCCAGTCCTGATCGCACAGATCCTGGCCTCACGAGGCTTCGAAAACGGCGAACAGGCCAGCGAATTCCTGTCCGCTCGACTGGTCGACCTCCACGCTCCCGAGTTGCTGCCGGGCGTCCCGGAAGCAACCGATCGAATTGTCGCGGCCATCGCCGCCAAACGTCGAATCACCATCTACGGTGATTATGACGTGGACGGCGTGACGTCGACGTCGATTCTCTGGCATTGCCTGACTCTGCTGGGCGCGACCGTTGACTATTACATCCCGCACCGACTGGATGAAGGTTACGGTCTGAACAGCGACGCCATCCGCCAGCTTCACGAAGAAGACGGAACGAGACTGGTCATCACTGTCGACTGCGGCATCACCAGTGTGGGCGACGCGGCCATCGCGAAAGAACTCGGACTTGAACTGATCATTACCGATCATCACAACATGGCGGAAACGATTCCTGAAGCGTCGGTCGTCGTCCATCCCCGACTGCCCGGCACCGATTATCCGTTCGGCGATCTTTGCGGAGCGGGCGTCGCTTTCAAGCTTGCCTGGGCCGTCTGCAAGAAAATGGGCGATGGTGAGAAAGCGTCGCCTCGCATGCGCAACTTCCTGATGTCGGCCGTCGGGCTGGCGGCAATCGGCACGATTGCCGACGTCGTTCCGCTGGTTGGAGAAAACCGGATCATCGTGCGGTATGGTCTGGCGAGCCTGCTGGAGCTGTCCAGTCCCGGCTTGAAAGCGCTGATGAAAATCTCAGGTTCTGACGATCAGAAAGTGCTCACTTCAGAAGACATCGGATTCGGAATCGCTCCGCGCATCAACGCTGCCGGTCGACTGGGCCAGGCGCGGCTGGCAGTCGAACTGCTGACGACCGACGACAGAGAACGAGTCGTCGCGCTGGTGGAATATCTCGACCAGCTCAACAACAACCGGAAAACAGTTGAGCGGAGAATTCTCCGACAGGCAAAAGAGCTGGTCGCCGACCACCCGGAGTGGCTCGAACAGAAAGCTCTGGTACTGGCCCATTCCGACTGGCATCCCGGAGTGATTGGGATCGTCGCCAATCGAGTCGCCGAGCACTTTGAGCGACCAACGATTCTGATTTCACTGCACCGTCCTGACGAGCCGGGGCAGGGTTCGGGGCGTTCCTTCGCCGGCTTCGATTTACATTCCGGCATGAAGCATTGCCAGCAGCATCTGGTTTCGTTCGGTGGGCACAAGGTCGCGGCGGGTTTGAAAATCGATCGGGAAAATATCGACGCCTTTCGAGCAGACCTGTGCGAGTACGTCGCGGCGAACCACGAAGTGAAATCCAGCGACGTTGAACTTTCTGTCGATGCCGAAGTTCGACTGGCAGACCTGACGCATCGAGCGATTACCGGACTCGAAGAACTCGGCCCCTTCGGCGCGTCGAACCCGCGCCCAGTGTTTGCTTCAACCAGAGTCGAAGTCTCCGGCAAACCCAGAAAGATGGGCGAAGGAGAAAGGCACCTGGATCTTCGTGTCCGGCATTACGGAACCACACTTCGAGCTGTCGCCTTCGGCAAAGGAGAATGGGCTGACGAAATCGCCGAAGTCGACGGCCCGATTTCGATCTGCTTTGCTCCAGTCATTAACCGTTTTCGAGGTCGTGAGAACGTAGAAATCCACCTCATCGACTGGCAACCGGCAAAGGCCGCTACAGCTGCTTCGGTTACCGAAGTGTCGGAAATTTCGACTTGAGCGACGAATCAATCACACTGATTCGGCAGAACGAGTTGACATCGACGCAGGCGGCCTTACTTTTCCAGCTCTGACGACGTTAAGTGCTGAAGACGCAATCTGATCAGCACGCAGGGAAGCACATTCAGCACGAACGGAGAACGACGATGACGCAGTCAGCAGCGGGCGGATCAACAGCAACTCGACGCGGGATCCTTCTGGCGGGTGGATCGGGCACTCGGCTTCATCCGGCGACTCGAGTTGTCAGTAAGCAGCTTCTGCCGGTTTATGACAAACCGATGGTCTACTACCCGCTGACCACACTCATGCTGGCGGGCATCCGAGACATCCTCGTCATCAGCACGCCGCACGACCTGCCGCTCTATCAGCGACTGCTGGAAGACGGTTCGCAGTGGGGACTGAATCTGCAGTATGCCGAGCAGCCGACCCCAGGCGGTCTCGCTCAGGCATTCCTGATTGGAGAATCGTTCGTCGGCGATGGCCTGTCGAGCCTGGTGCTTGGCGACAATATTTTCTACGGCCAGAATCTCAGCCAGTCACTCCAGAGCGCGAGCCGTCAGACGACAGGGGCGACGGTCTTTGCCTACCACGTCAGCGACCCTGAGCGATACGGCGTGGTCGTGCTTGATGAAGCGGGAAAGCCAACGGAGATCGAAGAAAAACCCAAAGTTCCTCGATCGAACTTTGCCGTCACCGGCCTCTATTTTTATGACAAAGACGTTGTCGAGATCGCCAAAAGCCTGAAGCCGTCCCCACGCGGCGAACTGGAAATTACCGACGTCAACCGGGTTTACCTCGAACGAGGTGACCTTGAAGTCGAAGTCTGGCGACGCGGCACGGCCTGGCTCGACACCGGCACGCATGATTCGCTGATCGAAGCCGCTCAGTTTGTGAGCGTGCTGGAATCCCGGCAGGGACTCAAGATCGCGTGCCCGGAAGAAATCGCCTGGCGAATGAAATACATCACTGACGAACAGGTTCAGAAACTTGCCGAGCCAATGAAGAATAACGGCTACGGTCAGTACCTGCTCAACTTGCTGAGCCATTCGGCCAGCCACACCGCCCCTGGCTCCATGAAGGGCTGACGCCTTCCGCCAGGACTGGCCCTGCGCCATGACTGCGAGCCACGGCTTGCGGGCAGCCTGTGAATTAATTCAAAGTTACAGGTACAGCCCACCCCGCGGATTTTGCTGATTGCCGCTACGAGTTCCCGATTGTCCAAAATCCCACTCGAGGGGGCGTGTTCTGGACAACCGACCGGAATTTGCGTAGTGAAGTGCTGAAGTCTTTCGTTTCAAACTTTGTGCCCGTTATTTCCCACGTGGATTCCGAGTGGCTTCACACGGGGTTATCCGAGGGCGGAGTTTGTTTTCTGTCAGACTTCTCCAGCTGGCAGGTTTTCCGTGAGTACGTGCTTCTCACGACGAAAGCTCGCCAGACGGAAGAAGGTGCTGCACAGTGATCTGCACTTTCCGGAGCCGCCTCATGAAATCGTATATCGAATTCACCGGGCCGGCTGATCTGGAATCTCGCGTTGCGTATTCGAGTCTGCCCTTGGCCAGCAACCAGGACGAGGAAACTTTCGTTGACGGCGAACCGGTCGAAGATCGGCTGGATGAGCTTGCGGCTGAATTCGTCGAACGATACCGCCAGGGTGAATCTCCAACGATTGCCGAATATGCCAGGCAGCATCCGGATCTGGCCAAAGAAATCTGCGACCTGTTTCCAACCATCGCTCAGATGGAGGGGCTGAAAGTTCAGATCGAACAGGACCAGCGACCGCTCAAGAATCGAGGAATGATCGCCGGCCATGTTCCGCTGTCGAAGCTTGGCGACTTTCGCATCATTCGCGAAATCGGCCGAGGCGGTATGGGGGTCGTTTATGAAGCCGAGCAAATGTCACTGGGCCGGCGAGTCGCTATCAAAGCTCTGCCGCTGCTTTCGGTCAGTCAGCCGGAGCTTGTCAAAAGGTTCCAGCGCGAAGCCCGAACCGCGGCCCGGCTTCACCATACCAACATCGTTCCTGTGTTCGGCGTCGGCGAGGCTGAAGGATTTCATTACTACGTCATGCAGCTCATTGATGGCATCGGCCTCGACACTTTTACCGGCGACCATACCGGAACGGCGTCAGACTCAGTCGCGTCGCAACTGATGACCGAACTGGACGGGCTGACGGATCAGGGTCAGTCGCAAAGCCTGGCGTCACTTGTTCCCGGCCAGAACCCGGATCGAAAGGGCGACGTCGACAACTCAGCAAGCACGGTTTCGGTTGCGACCGCAAAATCGATCCCCGTGGTTCCGGCGAACTCCGATGAGCAGAGTTCCGGACTCAGCAACCTGATCAATGACCATTCAACCAGCCTGTCGATTCCGTCGCTTCCGAAGGTCGAAGACGATGGATGCGACAGTGGGGACGTTTCGAGTGCCACTGGCTTTGCCAGTGTTGCGACGTCGCCAGCCGGCAGCTCCGGAAGCACTGACGTAGCCAGTGGCACACCTTCCGGGCTGTTACCCAATACGGAGTCGACCGCCAGCGAAACGGCAAAGCAAGCTGGAAGTGACACACCAGTGCCGGACGGTCTGAGCATCGCGCAGATTGTCGAGATCGGTATCCAGGCGGCTGACGGGCTGCACTACGCACATGCTCAAGGGACGCTGCATCGAGACATCAAACCAGGCAACCTGATGCTCGACGGAAACGGAGTCGTCTGGGTGACGGACTTCGGACTCGCCAAGGCGATGGAAGGCGACGATATCACTCACACCGAGAATGTTGTCGGCACAGTTCGATACATGGCTCCGGAACAGTTCCGCGGAAATACAGACTCGCGCAGCGACATCTACAGCCTGGGCATCACGCTTTACGAGCTGGTCACCCGGAAGCGAGCGTGGTCGGCCACCAGCCGCAGCGGACTGATCAACGAGATTATGGGAGGGCATCTCGCGCCGCTGCGCAAGATTGTCGCCCACATCCCCCGTGATCTGGAAACGGTCATCCTGAAAGCGACCGCGCCAGACGTTAAGCACCGCTATCAGACGGCGGGCGAACTGGCTGAAGACCTGCGTCGCTTCGCGGCTGACCGACCGATCCTCGCCAGGCGGGCAGGTTCACTGGAAAAGCTCTGGCGATGGGGACGTCGCAACCCGGTTGTTGCCGGCTTGTCGTTGGCAACCGCTCTGTCGCTGACGATGTTCGCTGTGGCCGCCGCTGTCGGTTACACGGCTGAACGGGATCAGCGGAAACGCGCCGAAGAAACGTCTGACCTGGCCCTCGAAGCGCTCGATCGGATCTTCGAAAAGTTCGCCCCAGGAGACTCTATCGCAGCTTCCAGTTCTTCGCTGGCCGGTGATGGTGCTTCCGGTGCTGAACTTGCGGTGTTGTCGCCCGAAGCCGCTCGGCTGCTCGCGGGGATGCTGGAATTTTACGAACGACTGGCCAGTCAGTCTGACGACGATCCGAAGCTCCTTTTGAAATGTGCTCAGGCTCGGCAGCGGGTTGGTGACATTTACCAGCGGCTCGGCAGGTACGAATCAGCAATCACGTCGTACCGCATTGCAATTTCGGATTACGAAAATCTCTCCGCCCGCGATCGGACGAGTGCGTTTGGCAATCCGATCCTCATCAAGGCCGGCTTGCTGAACGGAATTGGAGCCTGCGAGCTGATGCTTGCTCAGCAGGAGACTTCTCAAAATTCGCATCGCCTGGCGATGGAGCTGCTGGAGTCTTTGCCCGAAGCTGATCAGCGACTCGCCAGCGTTCGATATGAAAAAGCTCGAACTCACAGCCTGCTGGCGCGCCGGCTTCGTCCTGGTGAGTCGGTAATGACTCAACAGTTTCAAGAGTTCTCTGACGGCCCCGGAGACTTTCCGCGGAGAGATAATCTTCGTCCCGGACCTGGCGAACGATTTCCTTCCAACGAATTCCGGCGACCGGAACCACAAGGTCGACCTGGAGAATTCGGCCCTGATCGGCGAGGTCTACGCAATGGCCCGTTCCGACATCCGCCGCTGAGAAACGGTGATCAGAAAGAACGAGCCAGACATTTTTCTCAGGCGATTGCGCTCCTGGAAAACTTAACCACCGAAGCGCCGGACGTTGCCAGGTATCGTTTTCTGCTGGCTCTGTGTTTGCGCGAAACTTCGCAGCAACAGAATGGCGGCATCAACTCAACGTTGAATCAAGCCTGCAAACTGCTCGAAGCACTGGTCGACGAATTTCCCGAACATCCGGAATATCGGCTCGCACTGGCGGAATCTTATGCCGAGGCAGAAAGTCGCCCCGACGGAATGCGGCCAGAAGATGTTGAACTCGCCGAGGCCAGCCTGGCAATGGCCGCCGAACATGCTCGGCAACTGGTCGAAGAGCATCCGACGGTGCCGGCCTACACGAACGCACTGATTCATATCCTCAGCCGACAGGCAACGACCCAGGAACGTCATGCTCGGGAATTTTACGGCCCTGAACACCGCACGCTAATGGCTGAAGCAGAGCGGAATTTGCGATCGGCGCTTGAACTTCAGGAGTCACTCGTCAGACGCGAACCGAATGTCGGGACATTTTATCTCTGGTCGGCGCGATTCCGGAATTCGATTGCTCGCATGCTCAGTCAGCAGGACCGACTGGAAGAATCCCGGCAAATGAGTGAGTACGCTATCGAACGACTGACCGAGTGCCCGACTACTGCCGGCGGAGTTGCGTCCAGCACAGAAATCATGGGGCAGCTCTACCATACACTGGGGTCAACACTTCGCAGCATGGGCGAGGTTGAAGCCGCCGTCGATGCAATGCTGTCGGCACAGGAACACTTCGACCTTGCCGCCGCCGAACGGGCACGTCAACAGGCAGACTAACCAGCACCGACGTCATTTCGCCCCCGATTGAAGAGTCTTACATTCTGCAGGCAGGAACAGACTCCGCGCAGTTCCGGCAGGACCGAACCAAATGCCTGAACAGAGTCTCGCCCGCTCCGACCTTACGGAACTGGCCCGTGTTCAAGCCTGGCCGGGCGATCCTCCACTTTTTCCGCAGGCGCAGAAGTATTCCGCGTGGCTGGCAACTTGCCCTGTGGATGACGTAAAACTCAACGAATCGCTGTCACCTTTGTGCTCTTTCGTGCAGAGACCGGATGCCGACAGCCAGGTGGGTCGAACGTTCCCTTCGACCATTGTCACGAGGATGTTCAGTTCCTCATCAGAAAAAGAGGAGTCATGCCGCATCTTGTCGCTCAGGGACCTGAGCCGGCACAACTTCTGCAATGTCCGATCTCCGAAGGCGGACTGTTGCATATTGGTCGAGGGTCAGACAACGACTGCGCGGTCAAATGGGACCTCAAAGTCTCGCGCCGGCACGCCTGTCTCGAATGGGACGGCGGTGAAGCTACGATCCGCTGCCTGGAAGGTGCGCTCAACCCAATCCTTATTCGCGGGACATCCTGCCAGCAGTCGCGCATCCAGGTCGGGGAAGAGTTTCGTATCGGCAGCACGATGTTTCACATCGTCAGCGACAGCCCGGAATCGCAGATTCGGCGACTTCTGGAAGCCGACGACCCTCACGGCGCCAATCACACGCAGGTCGCTCTTCGACAGGCCGATCATCGCGTCGCGATGGTTTCGCAGTTCTCTCACAATCTCTGGCTGTCCACCAGCGATCGCGAATTGAGCGTCGCGCTGATCGATATCCTGTCAGCGGTCATTCCTCACGCCACGGCGATCACCGTGCTCGACTGCAAAGACCCGGATTCCATTCGGACAGCCAAACCAAAGGTGCTTCACTGGAATGGCGGCGAGGATGCTGACCGACTGAAAATCAGCCGGACAATGGTCGCTGCAGCCGTCAAGCAGCAACAAAGCATTGTGAGAGTTCGCCGTGAAAACGATGGAACTGAATCCAGCCCGTTTTCCGCCGATCGTGGCCGCTGGGGATTCTGCGTTCCAATTGCCGCGGGTTCGGCAAACGCCTGGTGCATCTATGTTTCCGGCCGATTCGGCGATGCGGACTCACTTCCGCCGGGACTTACGCCCGACGACCTCGCTGGCGACGTCCAGATTGCCGAGTTGATCTCGCAGCTCGTGGGAGCCATCCGGCAAGTCCGCTGCCTCGAAGATCAGTTTGCCGGAATGAGGCAGTTTTTCTCGCCAGCGGTTGTTGAGGCGGTCTCCAAAGCCGGAGATGGCAGAACACTCAAACCAACGGAAAATGATACAGCCGTACTGTTCTGCGACCTGCGCGGGTATTCAAGAATCGCTGAAAAGTCGAAACACAACCTCCAGCGACTGCTCGACCGGGTGAGCGAGGCGCTGGAAGTCATGACGACCAATATCGTGAATCATGACGGCGCGATCGCCGACTTTCAGGGCGACTCAGCCTTAGGATTCTGGGGCTGGCCGCTACCGTTAACAGAAGGTCCACTGCCGGCCTGCCGGGCCGCTCTGGCCATGCTGAGCACGTTCGATCTGGCGAACTCTGAATCCAGAAATTCTGATCTCAAAGGCTTCCGTATCGGAATCGGCGTCGCCTGTGGCAAAGCGATCGCCGGCCGAATCGGGACGAAACATCAGGCGAAAGTTGGCGTTTTCGGGCCGGTCGTGAATCTGGGAGCCCGACTGGAAAGCATGACCAAGCAGATCGGCTGCCCAATCCTTGTCGATGGCCCAACGGCGGATGCCGTGCGAGCGTCGCTGCCGACAAAAGAAGGGCGTTGCCGCCGAATTGGCTTAATCAAGCCAGTCGGAGTCAATGCTCCGATCGACGTCAATCAGTTGCTGCCCCCCGAGAAACGCAGCGACCTCAGCGATCAGAACATCATCGATTTTGAAGCCGCCGTGGCTGCCTTCATAGCCGGCGACTGGGACGAAGCTCGCGAGTTGCTTGGACAGATGCCGGTCAAGGATCGAGCCAAGGACTTCCTGCTTCTGCAGATCGCATCTCACAACTACGAACCGCCCGCCGACTGGACCGGAATCATTAACCTGACGGCAAAGTGACTTTTCCGTCTCCCGGTCGCGATCAGGTTAAAGGGACGAAAGTCAGGCAAATCAACCCTTGCAGCCAGAAGCGTCGAACGGGAACGAACAGGTGCTTGACAGTCCGCAGGGGCCACTTCAGAATCGGCCATCTCTGTCACATCTTCTTACGCTTAGCTAAGTTGCTGCCTCGCGACTCTTTTAGTCCGGGTCATTTTTCAACGTTGCCGCGTTTCACTTCTCCGGGCAACGGTTCAAGTTTCACGTTCAAATCCTGGCAACTCAGGAATCCGGTCAGGCCGAACGAGGGACATCTGATTGCCGACGTAACCTCACTTCAAAGCTCAAATTGCGTGAAATGGGAGACGCCCCGTGCCGAACGATATCTGTCAGCAGCTGGTCGACCGCGGATTGATCAGCGAGGATCAGCTTGCCGAAGCTGACTCAATGGCCAAAAGCCTTGGCATCCGTACTGAAGACGCCCTGGTCAAGCTGGAGTACGTTGACGCTTCGGAAATCAGCAGTGCTCAGGCGGCGAAATTCGGCTACGACGCAATCGACCTTACCGTCATCGAAGTGCCGCAATCAGTCATCGGGCTGGTTCCCGAGTCGGTTGCTCGTGAAAACGCCGTGCTTCCGCTGCGGATTGACGGAGACTCGATCGTCGTCGCAATCAACGATCCGATGAAATTTGAAGTGATCGACAAGCTCCGCTTTATCCTGAACCGGGAAATCAAATGCGAAGTTGCTCCAAATGATGCTATTCTGACAGCAATTAACCGCCACTATGGACAGAGCGAAACAGAATCCGTCGACTCGATGTTGCAGGAATTTACCGAAACTGCAATCGATTTCACGCAAACGGAAATTTCAGCGGCAGAAGCTGGTGGCGACGGCGTTACTGATGATTCAGGTTCACCTATTATCAAACTTGTGAATCTGATCGTCAGCGAAGCGCTCAACATGCGGGCCAGCGATATTCATATCGAGCCATTTGAAGACCGAATTCGGATTCGATACCGCATCGACGGAAAACTGATTGAGCGCGACAGTCCGCCAAAACGGCTGCTCGGGGCCATCGTTTCGCGTATCAAGATCATGGGCGGTATTGACATTGCTGAAAAAAGAAGACCTCAGGACGGACGAATCAAGACACGTGTTGGCCCCAAGGAGATCGACCTTCGCGTCAGCATCATGCCGACCAACCATGGGCAAGCTGTCGTCATGCGAATTCTTGACCGCGACAGCATCAAGATTGGTATCCGTAATCTTGGCTTCTCCGAAGAAAACTACCGAACATTCCAGAATATCATTCGGCGCCCGAATGGCATCTTTCTGGTGACCGGTCCTACAGGCTCTGGCAAGACGACAACCCTGTACAGCGCTCTCGGGGAACTGAACCGACCGGATCGCAAGATTATCACAGCGGAAGATCCAGTTGAGTACCTTCTCAACGGCATCAACCAGACGGAAGTCCGAGCCAGCATTGGCGTCACCTTTCAGAAGATCATCAAAGCCATGCTCCGGCAGGCTCCGAATGTGATTCTCGTTGGCGAGATCCGCGACCTGGAGACCGCTGAGATGGCAATCCAGGCGTCACTAACAGGACACTTGGTTTTCAGCACGCTCCACACGAACGATGCGCCTGGATCAATCACCCGACTAATCGATATGCACGTACAGCCATTTCTCGTTGCGTCGAGCGTCATGGCTGTACTCGGGCAGCGACTCGCGAGGCGGAACTGCTCCAAGTGCGTCGAGCCGTTTGCCCCCTCTCAGAGCGAAATCGAACACTTCGACATCACCCAGGACATGCTTGCAAACGCGACCTTCATGCGAGGCAAGGGGTGCAGCCACTGTCACCACACTGGCTTCCGGGGCCGAGTCGCAGTCCATGAACTGATGACTATGAATGCGGCGATTCGCGAGATGACATTCAACCGTGAACCGACCCAGAACATTCGACGCCAGGCTCGGCTGTTTGGCATGAAGACGCTGGACGAAGACTGTCTGGACAAAGCACTTAAGGGGCAAACACACCTCAGCGAGGTCTATCGGCTACAGAAAGGTGGCCACTAATTCCGGGCAGGTTGCAATGCCCAGGCAATGCTCGACCGACAGGAAGCCTTTACGGAGTTTCAGGCGAAACCAGAATCCATTCGTTCAGAACGGGAAGTCGACAGGCCAGATCGACGGACAGACGATAAACACAGGGCTCAGTTTGCTCATATGAAGCAAAACGCAACACTTTCCGGAATGTGGCTGTTTCTCCCGGCAACCGGAAAAATGACACAGACAACCCCGCCCGCCGGGGCTCAGTCAGCTGCTAACGGTGATTTCAGACAGGGGCAGCCCCTGCTCCAGAACATCTCAAACGTGGACGGCAAAGTGGTTAACGGAAATAATTCACCGACACGAACGATGTCTGTGCAGTGATTTGAATTTTCAAGATTTTGAAAGCGTTAATCTTTCAAGCAACTGCCTTCCTCAACCTTTTACGCAAGTTTGCATACGGCCAGATTGACCGAGCAGACCGGGTCTGTTGAAAAGCTCAGCAACTAAGGACAACGGATGGCAACCGTACAGATTGATAAACTGCTTGAGACTGTCGTCAAGGAAAAGGTGAGCGACCTTCACATCGTCGTGGGACAGCCGCCGGTTGTCCGAGTTGGCGGTCACATGGTCCGCCTCGACACGAAGGATCTTGAACCTGACGACACTGTCTCGCTGATGAAGAGTATTACTCCGGAGCGAAACCAGCAGGAACTGCAGGAAACCGGCTCAACCGACTTTGGTTTCGCCTTTGGAGACAAAGCACGGTTTCGTGTCTCAGCGTTTAAACAGAAGGGCAAGATCTCGATCGTCTGCCGCCGTATTCCCAACGAGTTTCTCGAACCTGAGGTGATTGGCCTGCCGCCAGTCTGCCTCGAATTGATCCAGAGACCTCGAGGGCTCTTCCTCGTCACAGGCCCAACCGGCAGCGGAAAGACAACCAGCCTCGCCAGCATGATCAACTGGATGAACCATCGACTGGATCATCACATCATCACGCTGGAAGACCCGATCGAGTACTACCACAACCATATTAAATGCACGATCAATCAGCGCGAGATCGGCACCGATTGCCCGTCCTTCGCAGAAGCACTGCGGCGAGCATTGCGTCAGGATCCTGACGTCATTCTCGTCGGCGAAATGCGAGACCTGGAGACAATTGAATCAGCGATCACTGCGGCCGAAACAGGCCATATCGTTTTCGGAACGCTGCACACCACCGGTGCCCAAGGGACGGTCGACCGAATTATCGACGTGTTCCCGACTCACCAGCAGGCGCAGATTCGCACGCAGCTTTCTGTCGGTATCCTTGGAACCCTGAGTCAGGCGCTGATTCCCAAAAAACCGAAAGGGATCGTTGCTGCATACGAATGCCTGGTCGTGACGCCGGCTATTGCCAACCTGATCCGCGAAGGAAAGACCTTCCGAATCAACTCGGCCATTCAGACCGGCAAACGATTTGGAATGCAGCTGCTTGACGACGCGCTGTTCAACCTTTGGGACAACGGCATCTGCGATGAAAAAGACGTGATCACGAAATCGAACATGCCCGGAGAATTACGAGCGAAAATCGAGGCCGCGAAGAAAGGCATCCTCGACGATGATGGTAACGATGACGACGACGATGACGAGTACGAATACGAGTAGGATGTTGCCGGCGAGCCACCGGATTCACTTTCTACCTATTGAATTTCGCTGCCGTTTATCGTTTCTGAATCTACTGCTCCTAATCTACTGCGGACATTCTGAAACTCAGACCTCAAACGGCCACACGACTCACCACTACTAGTATCAGGTTATAGATCATGGCCGCGCGTAAGCTTGGACAGATTCTGGTTGACCTCGGTTACCTGACTGAAGACCAACTCTGGGACGTTCTGGAAAACCAGAAGCAGAGTCCAGGAGAAGTCATCGGGCAGGTTGCCGTTCGCATGGAGCTTGTCACTCCTGAGCAGGTCACAGAAGCTCTGGCCGAGCAGTGGGGAATGCCGGTCATCAATCTGGCCGAAACCAACGTTCCGTCAAAGGTGCTGGAACTGGTCCCGCAGACGATGGCCGAACTCTACAAAATCATGCCGATCTCACTGAAGAACGATGTTCTTACGGTAGCAATGGCAGACCCTCAGAACGTTGGCGCGCTCGACGATCTTCGAAACTTTCTGGGCTATGACGTCAGGGGAGCAGTATCGAGTCTCGCCGAAGTTGAGGCAGCGATTGAACGGTACTATGCCGACTCCGAAGAGAGTATCGAAGACGTCATCAACGAAATGGAAGACCTCGGTGACGGCGCTGGAAGTCGAGCAGACGCTCACGATATCGGTTCAGAAGATGAACTCGTTAACGCGACTCCAATTCGAAAACTGCTGAATATGGTTCTGTTGCTGGCGATCAAGGATAAGGCCAGCGACATTCACTTCGAGCCATTCGAAGATGAATTCAAAATTCGAGTTAAGGCAGACGGCATTCTTTACGAAATGGTGCCTCCACCTCGCCATCTGGCAAACGCAATCACAACACGAATCAAGGTGATGGCAAACCTTGACATCGCTGAACGGCGACTCCCTCAAGACGGTCGAATCGAACTTAACGTTGGCGGCAACCCGGTTGACCTTCGAGTCAGCGTGTTGCCAACGATGTTCGGCGAATCAGTGGTTATGCGAGTTCTTGACCGAACTGTCGTTCAACTGGACCTCAATAAGATCGGCATTGATGCCAATAACCTGTCACGCTTTCGGGCAGCGATGGCTAATCCGAACGGGATTGTGCTGGTGACAGGTCCAACGGGAAGTGGAAAGACCACGACGCTGTATTCTGCTCTCAACGAGCTGAACGACATCGAAACAAAAATCATTACGACCGAAGACCCCATTGAATACGACATCGAAGGTCTGGTTCAGGTGCCGGTCAACCCGGATATCAACGTCACCTTTGCAACCGTCCTTCGAGCCATCCTCCGTCACGACCCGGACAAGATTCTGGTCGGCGAAATTCGAGACTTCGAAACTGCTGAAGTGGCTATTCAGAGCGCCCTGACGGGCCACCTGGTATTCAGCACGCTGCATACAAACGATTCACCGTCAACGATCGCTCGACTACGCGACATGGGGGTGCCGCCTTTCATGATCACGGCAACGGTTGAAGCCATCCTCGCTCAGCGACTGGTTCGGCGAATCTGCACCGATTGCAGAACCGAGTTCGAGCCCAGTGATGAATTGCTGATGGAACTGCAACTCCCCGTCGAGCAGGCTCGCAAGTACAAATTCTATTACGGAAAAGGTTGCCCTCAGTGCAACAACGGTGGCTACAAAGGTCGAGTCGGACTTTACGAACTCCTGACAGTCACCGACGACATTCGCGACCTGATTTCAGTCAACGCCTCGACCGACGAAATTCGAGCACTGGCTCGCAGCCAGGGGATGACGACGTTGCGTGAGTCAGGACTGAAGTTGATTTTTGACGGCATCACCACGATTGATGAGGTTGTTAGGGAAACAGTCGTGGAAGACGCTGGTTAACACAGCAAGCCGTCTGCTGGCGATCAAAACACTGAACCATCCAAAGGCCTGCACATTTACGGAAACGGAGAAGTCCCATGCCAACCTATCAGTACGAGGCAATGGACAACACGGGCACGGAGATCAAAGAGACGATCGAAGCCGAGTCCGAAGCAGAAGCTCAACAGTTGATTCGTGAGAAAGGTTTCTTTGTCACGAATATTACGGAGCAGCAGAAGAAGAAAAGAAAGAAGGCCGTCGAGAAGAAGCAGGGCGGTGCAAAGAAAAAGAAGTCACTCTCATTCGGCAAGGTGAAGGCGAAACAGCTTTGCACCTTCACGCGACAGCTTTCGACGCTGCAGGATGCCGGCCTTCCAGTTCTTCGAAGCTTGAAAATTCTGGAGGGGCAGTGCAAGCCAGGGCCTCTTAAGAGCGCATTGGACGGAGTCGTCGAGGACATCGAATCAGGAAACACGCTTTCCGAATCGATGGCCAAGCAACCCAAAGCTTTCGACGAGCTGTATGTCAACATGGTGCGGGCTGGCGAGGCCAGCGGTGCTCTTGAAATCATTCTCCAAAGACTTGCCGACTTCAAAGAACGTTCTCAGACGCTGAAGAAAAAAGTGCAGGGAGCAATGATCTACCCCGTCGCCGTTGTGTGCGTCGCGGGGGGGATCGTCGGCTTCATCATGTACTACATCGTTCCAAAATTCAGGGTGATCTTTGAAGGTTTCGGGACAGACCTCCCCAAGATTACCGAGATGCTCATCGCAGCGAGCAATGTCGTCGTCAATTACTTTTACCTGTTCCCGGCCGTGCCGCTTGGCTTCTACCTGTTCATAAAGGTGGTCAAGAAGAACAAGACAGGAGAGTACATCGTCGACTTCTGCTCCTTGAAGATACCCGTGCTCGGTAAGATTCTGCAGAAGTCAACCACAGCAAGAATCATGCGTACGTTAGGTACGCTGATCGCCTCGGGGGTACCGATTCTCGAAGCGTTGACCATTGCGAGAGACACTGCGGGCAACGCCGTTTTCAAACGAGCGTTTGACAATATCTACGCAGCAATTCGCGAAGGCGAGACAATCGCCAAGCCACTGGGTGAGGCGAAAATTGCCGACGACCTGGTTGTGAATATGGTCGACGTTGGCGAAGAAACTGGTGCCCTGGACGTGATGATGTACAAGGTCGCCGACATGTATGACGAAGACGTCAACACGCTGGTCGACGGGATGGTGAAACTGATCGAGCCAATGCTGGTTGTTGTGCTCGGACTTGTTGTCGGCTTCATCGTTATCGCTCTGTTCATGCCGCTGATCAAACTTCTTAACGACCTTTCCTGACGCTTCCGCGTCTCGACAGGCTATTCAGCGGGCTGCTGAACTTTCAGGATTAAATCGCTCTCACTTCAAAGAGCATTGCGTCACCTTTCTACACAGGCGCAAGACAAAAGGAGCCTTTCTCATGCTTGCTCGCCAACAGCATTCGCGAACGCACAACCCACTCCGGGTCGGCTTTACGCTGATCGAACTGATGATTGTACTTGTCATCATCAGCATCCTTGCCGCATTGATTCTGCCTGCGGTCATGAGGGGAACCGACACAGCTCGAATCTTTGAAGTGAATAACGAGCAGAACAAGTTCAAGGCATCGATCACTCAATTCAAAACAGTGTTTGGAGTCAATCCTCCTTCATCGGTAACCATCCACGAAACAGCTTCTGCCTGGAGTGGAGCTCCGCGTGACCGACGGATCATCAAGCAGATCTGGCAACAGTTTGATTTCACGCTGAACCGCGACTTCAACGGCGATTCAGACACGACGGACACGATTACGCTGGACGGTGCCGAGTGTCTCGTATTCTTCCTCGGCGGGATGGTCGATGGAACTTCCGGAGCCTTACGCGGATTTTCAAAGAACCCACGGGATCCGTTCGCCATAGACAATGGATCGCGTGATGGTCCGTTCTTTGAATTCCTGGGCGGCTTCGACGTCACCACAAGAGCTCCCACGGGACGCCTCGTTGATACTGACGGGGATGGTGCACCGGAATACCTCGACACGCTGGCGAGTCAGCTGAACCCGTATGTTTATTTCAGCAGCTATGACGGAGCCGGCTACCGTGCTGACAATACAGAGGACATCAATCTGAATGGCACCTTAGACCCTGGCGAGGACAAGAATGGGAACGGCGTTCTCGACGAACGACTTCGCCGGCCTTATTACAAGGACGCGGCTCTTAAAGTCCCATACAACGCGGACAGCTTCCAGCTGATTTCCCCAGGCAGGGACTTTCAGTACGGAACTGGAGGCCACTTCGACCCGAACAATCCGCCCACTTCCAATGCCGATTCCGACAACATCACGAACTTCCACTCGGGAATACTCGGTGGTTAATCGGCCAGCAGGAAGCAAGTTATGAAACATATTGCAATAAGACGACCGAAAGCGCATCCGTCAGACTCGACCGGTTTTACACTGATCGAGATCCTGATCGTGCTGTCGATTGTTTCGATCGTTGCTGCCGCTCTGGGCGTCACCATTTCCAACATGATGACCAACGCCCGGGAAGCGCAGACAACAGCGACACTTCGAAAGATCGACGGCCTCATTATTGAGCGTCAGCAGGGTCTGCAGCGTGCGTTTGAGGGACGCGACTTTATTCGCTATGTCAGTACGACACATGAAAAGCTCCGTCTGGGCGACCCAGCGAATGGGATCCCGGCTCTTATTAGTATCGACGACCGCTCTGTCGAAGCAGTCGCCAGAAAAGACTTTGCCCGACTGTTCTTTCCACAACGCTTTGCTGAAATGATCGACACAAGAACAGGCCCGGCTCCCGGAACAGCTGGCGCCGACGGAATACCTGACCGCATCCAGTTTGACGACGCCTACGGCTCGGTCGTTACATGGACGGGTGGAACGATCAAGACACCCACAAATCACAATCCGAACACGGAAAGTGCAGAACTGCTCTATTTCGCTCTAACCCGAATGGAAGTATTCGGCGTGCCGCTGACAGCCGTTGATGACTTCAGCACGCGGGAAGTTGCCGACACCGACAACGACGGTCTTCCCGAATTCATTGATGGCTGGGGAAACCCGCTGCGGTTCTATCGCTGGCCAACGCGACTGTTTAAGCCGTACGGGCTCTTCGGCCTTGATGGCGTACCCGGGACGGCGGGAGACGACCCAGGCAGCCGGCCAGGTGTCGCGGACTTCGCTGATCTATCCGAAATTGGCTGGCCGGGAACTGATGATGTATTCATTCCGACCAATATCCGAAACATTGCCAGAACGTACATCGAGGGAATTCCTCGTGCCCCGGTTCTTTCAGGTGGAGTCCCAATCCCAGGCGACTATGACCAGTTGAATATTGATCCTGACGATGCATACGGAAGCCTGTTTGAAACCATAGTACGTTTGCAGACTGACGGAATCTCCGTGCTGGATTCAGTTAGCGAGTCCCGTTACCACACAATCGACACCTATCACCGCCCGCTGGTGGTTTCAGCAGGAGCTGACGGTGCTTTGGGACTCTACGAGCCCAACCACAACGAGGACGCCAATCTCAACGGCGTTCTCGACGCAGGCGAAGACACCAACGGGAACGGATTTCTGGACATCGGATTCCTCGGCCAGCCGATCAACGAAGACAGCTCGACTGGTGACCTCAACGGAAACGGTCTTGTTGACACTTTTGCAAGTCTACTTGCGTCGTTCGACGACCTTACAAACCACAACCGAAGGGCAGGAGAATAACCATGCGATCTTGCTCCCGCTCAACACCTTGCCGTACGGCAGCCCGATCAGGATTGACGCTGATCGAGTTGTTGATTGTCGTGACAATTTTCCTGGTGCTGACCACATTCACGGTGGTCGCTGTCGACTTCACGTTCGAGGCCGAACGAGTGTCGTCAGGGGCTCGGCAGGTCCAGTCACTGCTTGAAGGGGCTCGGGACCGCGCGATTCGGGCACGCGAACCACGAGGCGTCCGTTTCCTGCTTGACCCGGATCCAGACAATGGTCGAATGGTTTCCAGCATGGTTTACGTCGGCGCATCCGATACGTGGGACCTAGGCACGATTGAACTACGGCGTCAAGATGTGGCGCCCGCTGACGGAATCGCCGATCAGGAAGATGTCCTTATCGTGCGCGGGATAGGCACTTCCTGGAGCACACTTAGCCGGAGAGGTTTCCTGGGAATTCAGGGACAGGAAACGCCCCGAATCAAGATTCCAGGCGACAAAAATGGCACCTGGTATCGCGTCCAGACTGACCTACTCGGAGTTAACCCGATGTTCCCGGATGTGCTTCGCCTTGTGCATCCCTACCGGGACCCTGGCACGACTGAAATCACAGAAATTCAAGCGTTCGACGCGGGCAGCGGTCCCAGCACTTATATCCTGGAGCTTCCCCCGCGTGTCCTGCCTGATGCTGACCCTGCCCTATTACCTGAGGGAGTGGTCATCGACCTGGATGCTTCATCCGTGCCAACCGACTGGCGACCGGCAGCCGGCTCCGGGTACAGCGCCCCCTATTCAAGTCGCATGGACCTGATGTTTTCGCCTCGCGGAACTCTGATCGGAACAACAGCCGGAACAGGGCTGACTCATTTTTACATCGCGCTTCGGGAAGACGTGCAGAACGCGACTGACGCGTTAAGACCTCCCGTCAATATCGGTGAACGACCGCTGGTGCCAGCTGATGCTCTTTTCGCATCGCTCGCCAATGGGGGAACGGTCCCGACAGTCGGCGATCGAGGTCTCGTTTCCATCTTCGCCTCAACCGGAAAAGTCAGCTCTCACGCATTCAATATGGATACTAATGAAGACCGCAACAACAACGGTACGCTGGATCCCGGCGAAGACATCAACGGGAACAGTGTGCTTGATGTAAACGGAACCTACCTGGTTGATCCGTTTCAGTTTGCGGAACTCGGAGAGGTGAATAACTGATGCTTAGAATTCGCCCATCCAGAACGACTCAAAATCGACACCATCGTCGTGACGGTGTGACACTTACTGAAGTGCTCATGTCGCTCATGATTATGGGCATCGGTGTGGTTTCACTGGCGACCCTTTTTCCCATCTCGACGTTGCGAGTGCTGGAAGCCACCAACCTGACCAACTCGACTGTTGCCCGCTTCAACGCCGAAGGGATCATCGACTCGTTCCCACAAATGATTCACAACCCGGATGGTGATTCAACCACCCGTGAAGCAGGAAAAAACTACATCGTCGACCCGCTGGGCTGGCACGAACTGCTGGCTCAGGGCGTCGCGTCTCCGGTGCTTTACGAATATAACCGTCCGACGACGGGGGCATTTCAGATCACTCGTCCGCCGATCTCTCAGCAAACGCGATACCTCGGCGACAACGTGTCCTCTCCGGCCCTTTTCACATCGATCGACATCGCTCGACGAGTCGCCAGCCTGCAGGACACGACCACCGATTTCGGTGAAGGCTTCCCCGACCCTGATGGTATCAACACCGCTGCCTACACTTTGAATGGCGATGGTCTGGTGACGGGTCTGACGATGCCGACGGAAGTTGACCTTAGCGTATTTACGCTGCCCACAACCGACCCCGCTTACCAGGATCCGACGAACTATCAGGCAGTCATCTTCGACGTGACGGGCCGCTACAGCGAAATCCGTACGATCGAATCAGTCTCGATCCAGACGATCAACTGGCCGAGCCGACCTCTGCCCGCACGATACTCATCCATCGTCGGCCTGGTCCGGATTGAGCGGACGGATCCCTTCTACTCATGGATGCTGACCGTCCGCAAACGTGCCAGCGGCCCAGCCAACGTAGACGTCGTTGTCTTCAGTAAACGTGATTTCAACGAACTGTCCGAGCAGGTGTATGTCGGAGATATGCGTCGCTTCACCTTAGGTGATGATGGCGTTCCCGGGACTGCGGGTGTCGACCTGAACAACGACGGAAACAACAACGAGCTGGCAGAACTGGGTTACCCTGGCTCCGACGATCAGCAGAACAACCGAGTCACCGTTGACTGGGATCCATCGTTGTACTCAACGGCTCCAGAAAAGCCACTATTGCGTCGTGGCGGATTTGTGTTCGATGCCGCCAATGCACTTTGGTATCGAGTGCTCACGATCGAAGAAGCTCCCACGGCGACATCGGCAGTCCTGGCGTTAGAGAAAGCGATCTCACGTAACAACACGGAAGACCTGATCGAAAACAACTCGCTTGATGCCGGTGAAGATTTGAATTCAAACGGAGACATCGACCGCGGTGGGATCATCATTCCGCGAGGTGTTGTCGCTGTCTTCCCACTTGAGACAAAGCTGCAACAGTAACAGGAGAGGTCTGATGAGAATCGCAGCAAGTCACAATCTGCAAACCACCCGAGCGAAGCATCGCCGTGGCTTCACGCTGATCGAGATGTTGATTTCCGTCACGCTCGTTCTGCTGATGATGGTCATGTTTGCTGAGATCTTCGGGCTGGCTTCCGACTCAATGACTCTTCAGCGGGCGCTGGCTGACAACGATCAGAAAGTGCGTGCCTTTACGACGGTGATGCGGGCAGACCTGCAGAAACGCACCTTTCAAAATGTTGTCCCCTTCCACCCGAAAGAAAGCGTTGACATTCAGTCTGAACTGTTCGAGCCACGCCGCGGCTATCTCTACATCTCGCTGAATGATCCGGCCAACGCCGTCGACAATCTCCTGCAGTTCACCACGCTGACGACGATCCGCCTCGAAAATTCTGATGAGACACCCTACTACGGCAACGCTACCGGGCTGGTGAGCCTGAATCCCGGAGTCGGTTCCGTGGCTGCTGCCGAAAATGAGATCCGCCGAAACTCGCAACAACCAGAACACGACGACGGCGAACTCAGGATGAATTTTGCGGCGGCGTCCAAAGCGGCAGAAATCGCGTATTACGTGCGAGGCGGCCGCCTCTATCGTAGAACGATCCTTGTTCGGGATCCGATCGCTGTCGCCGGTTCTTCAACGCCGCAGCCGCGAATGACCTGGGATGCGTCAACAAATCAGCCACTGGCGACGCCGATCGAGTATCTCAGACACTCAAATACCGACACCACTCTTAATGGCCAATATGCGAAATACAACCCCGGTCTGGCTGGAGGCTGGAGCTACAGCGATGACTACTGGGCTGACTTCAGCTTTTCAGCGTACTCGGCAAGTGGACTGGACGGCGCGATGCTGCTCGATGAGAGATCCCTGGCGAACGATCAGCTCACTGCTTCCGCCGAAAATCTGGGAGTTACAAATGGTGCGACGCTAAGTGGATCACCCGCCCGATGTTTCCGTTTCGGTTTTGACCAGACGAACGGAGTTTCACGGGAATTCAGCAGGGCTGATCCGTCCGATCCGAACTTCTACTTCATCGGTAGATATACCGCTGAAGAAATGTCACACCCTGATTTCAATTTTCCGCAGAACGGATCGACAGCTTTTGGGAATGCTGCAACCAGCGGTGATAATCCCATGAATTACGCAGTCTCCCCCAGTGATGCGAATCAGGACGGCATCATTGATGAATTTGCTGCTGGACCGCGCCGGGGTGAAGACCTGATGTTGAGCAACGTCCATGCGTTTGAGATTGACGTCTGGGATGATCGTCTAGGGGCCTTCGTGCAGGTCGGACATAATCTGAATGGCCCAGGCCCGGACAATGTCTTAGGCAATGCCGATGACGAGCCTGGCGATTACCACAGGAGTCGAAACCTCCAGTTAAATCAGTCGACTCCGCAAGTAGTCGTACCAAGTACAGATTCCGCCGCATGGAACACCGCTCCGTACGACCAATGGACCGGGCGTGTCCTTGATACGTGGCATTATCAGAATGACGCGGACGGAGATCTGACAACGACAGCCGATCGGCAATTACCACCTTATCGCGCACTGACCTACTACCCACCAGGCGGAAGTACTTACTACGGCACTGGTGCGGCCGTCGTTGCCCCGACTCAGGCTCTGTGGGCGACCAACCAGATGTATTCAGCAGGCGACATCGTTTTCCCATTGAGTGATGAGGCAAGAGTTCCACCTTCGAACGCGCCGTGGGACTTTTCCCGCTACTACGTTTGTATCTCACCTGGGACAAGTGGGCCTGACCCTGTACTGGACGAACCTGTCTGGTCCACCGTACCGGGCGCTGTAATGGACGCTCCGGCGGGGCAACCTCGCTGGGTCGTTCGGTCAAACGTGCGTCCGTTGCGGGCCATTCAGATCAGAGTGCGTTTTATGCATGAAGCATCCGGGAAAATGCGTCAACTCAGTCTGGTTCATTCGTTATACAACTAGCGACCAACACAAATCACGAACAGCTTGAAGAAGATGTTGTGCGAGCTTCCTCGCCAAATCGTTTCTTCTGATCGCCTTGAGATAAGGGCGAAGGAGGTCTGGCAATGAGTCAGTCGAAAACAGCAATGGTCCAGTTCAAAAATCGTCGAGCACCGAAACCTGCACGTCTTTCTCAACGGCAGGGCTCAACGCTGCTGGTTATCGTTGCGCTCATGGGAATGCTGGCGCTCCTGGGAATAACGTTCTTTGCGTTCGCTTCTCAGGAACTGGAAAGCAGCAAGAACTACCAGAAGGCCGCCGAACTGGTAAACGATCCGGAACTAGGACCGGACGTCTATTTCGACTGGGCTTTGCGACAACTGACCGTCGGCCCAGGCGTCCTGGAAAAGAACAGTGCCCTGTTCGGCGGGCACATGTCGCTGCTGCCGAATGCTTTCGGAAGCGATGCGCACCCACATTCCGGCAGTGGGCTCAGGCTGTCGCAAACTCCTGTCTACACAGGCTCGAATTTAACCGCTTTGCCAGCGCCGTTTATCGACCTGAACGGTAATGGTGTGCAGGATCCGTGGGAACGCAAAGACTTCGATGGTGACAGCGACTTCAACGACCTGCTATGGCTGAACAGGTCTCCCTCGGCGCATGTCGTTGTTCCGGGGGGCAGCAATCCGAATTACGCACTGGAGATACCAAACACACTCTTCCCCGAACCAGACGTCAATTACACCTACCCGGATATCAATAACGCTTTTCTTGCACACAGCGCCCTGGTGCCCTATCGGGAATTCGACATCGATGGCGACACCGTCGTCGATCCGAACGAAGACCTGAATGCTAACGGCATCTTCGACGCGCAACCGTACCCTGTCCGCATCGTGAAGCCATCGTTCTGGCGACCGGAACTTTTCCAGCGCGTCGAAAGCGCCATCGGGACGGGCTCGACAAACGAAGACGCTAATAACGATGGAGTCTTCGACCCGTCTACCGAAGATGCAAACGGCAATGGATTCTGGGATATCGATGACTTCAATGGCGACGGAGCGGCGGACAACATCGCCCGACTTGACCCGACCTGGTACTGGGCTCCCTGGTCGGCTGGACGCTCGTTGAGACCTCATCCTGAGCATTACTTCGTCCCGTCTGACGCAGCCATTCCTCCGGTTGTGAAGCGTTTCCTGAACGACAACGATCCGGTCGATGCAGCGTTGATCGCGAGTTTGTCGTGCGGCAAAGGCTTTCCGTTCGCCGGACCGCTGAGTTCTGCTTCCAGTTTTACTGTTACCGATGCAACGTCATCGCTCTCCAACGGAGCTTGGAGCAGTCTGTACCCAGAAGCAATTCCAAGTCGTTTCGATGCAGACGCCGACGGCGACACGCTGAACGAAGCCATCCTGCTGGACCTGGACTTCCCGGTTCAGGAGCGTCCTTCGGACGGTGCCCTCTACATCCCCCTGTTTGCCTTCACGGTTTACGACGGTGACGGGCTGATTAATCTCAATACGGCCGGAAATCTTTCAGGTGATGCCTTCTCACCCGGAGCAGCTGGCTATTTCGGGAATGGCGCCGGACTGGCCGCGTTTCCAACGGACGTCGATGCAATCGGGCCGTCTTTGACAATCAGCCAGTCGAATCAGGGAATTTCACCGTCAGAAGTCAATCCGGCCTGGGCACTGGACGCTGTTCCCATCGACCCTGGCAATCCGAATCCACCTCCGCCAGCACCACAGATTCAGACTGTCGATGTTGTCGGAATCGGTGACTATCAGGCGTATTTTGGCAGGAACCCCATCGGAAACGGTAACAATCTGAACCGGTGGGAACTTGCTAACATGGAGTTGTGGTGGGCCAGAAAAGGCCGGATCGAGTTTGGTGGGTCACTACCAGAACTTCACGCAGGACTGCTGGGCGACACGTCTCGACTTTGGAATGCTTTACAGGTCGCAAACGGTGCAGGAACGTCGATCATCGACCAGTACGTCGCCAGCAACAACCCGAATTCGGTCGGTCTGGCTGAGGAGTTGTTTCCATTTGCCGGCAATTCTGACCGTGACGACAATCGAGATTCCAACGCTGGTGGCAAGCCGTTCGGCAATCAGGGGCAGACACTGGCTGCCCGACACCCAATCTCGTTTGATGGACGGGGCCGGATAAATGTGTTCGACAATCCGCGCCAGCTCGATCTGTTTCAGATGGCGGGTGGAAACCCGACTCGATTTCAGCGTTACACGCAATTCGGCATCGCGGGAGACGTCGATCTCAGAAGCTCTGGGCCAGGAGTTGGTTCAAACCTGATGCCAACAGCCCCCGGCATCTCAGGAACCACGCTTGGAAACAACTTCCGTCGCCACACGCCAGGGCCGGACGGAATATGGGGCAATACCGATGACGAGTACATTCTGATTGACGATATGAACGAAATCGTTCTGGAACCTCGAAAGGCCTCGCGTCCAACAGATGAATATCATCGTCCGGCTGAAGCGGGCGTGCTTCAGATGAGTAAATCAGACATTGATAATACCGGCGTGACTCGACGTCTGCAGAATCTGATGCCAGGGAATATTAATCCCAATGATCCATCTCAGGATGCCAACGAACGGCGACGGCGGTTCACGGTCCTCAGCTGGGACCGTAAACAGTTCAATCTGTCGAGAATCCAGGGACCTGGAGCAGACAATCAGCCGGGCGCAGCAGGCGTTGACGATAATAGTAATGGGGTCATTGACGACCCAGGCGAACTTGGCTGGCCGGGTACTGATGACCTGCGTGCCTGGGAGTTCAGCGGAGACGCAGACAGAGACGCACTGTGTGAGTTCCCCCTGGAGGTTGGGCTTCCTTCGAACGTCAGGCCGGCACCGTTCCAGACTCTCGCGGCACCATACACCAAAACGTACTACGAATATCTGGACGATACGAATGGTGGTAATCCAGCCATGGCTTACTACGGATTTCGAAGCGAGCGACCGTGGGACACCGGTACTTACGGACCGTTCAATCCATTAGGTGTGGTCTGCATCGACCCGTTCCGCCCTCAGTTGCGACGACTTCTTGAAGTCGAGCATGGCAACCGCAACGAACTGAAACTGCAGTTTCGATTCAATCTCAACCAGTTGCTGGATGTTGTCCGATCGACGAACGGAGCTGCTCACCCCTACTACAGCCCTCTTGAATACCGACCGCTGACAGCTCACGCCAACGATACGGGGCTCACAAGTATCACGACCGTTCCAATTGGCGACGCCACCCCAACGTACCCACCGCAGAACCCTGAGGACCGTGAGTTCTGGGCGAGGTTCGATCGACAACGAATGGCCCGCGACATCTATGTAATGCTTTATATGCTCGGTGGTGGTTTCGACACTTTTGACTATCGAACCAACACGGGAGGCCCCATTGGAGGGGCCGCTTACAGTGACGTTCAGACTCGCCAGATGGCACAGTTCGCCGTTAATGTGGTGGACTCGCTCGACCGTGATAATGTCATGACGATGTTCGAGTACGACACGGATCTGTCTGACGGGTGGGGACTCGACGATCAGCCCTGGGATACCAGTATCGACCCGGATCCTGCCGACCGCGATGTCGTTTTCGGTGTCGAAGCACAGGAACTGGCCTTCAGCGAAACGCTGTGGGTTTACCAGGCCCAGTATACAGGCGGAGCAGCAGATAATTCCGCAACACGATACGACGAAACGACACAGGATCACCATCACCTGTTCATGGAGCTGCGTTCGATTGCTCCGAGAAACGTCCCACTTTTTGGTGCAAAGGGTGATTACAATCCAGCGTCAGACCCGTTGCCAACAGTTTCGTCAACACATGCTAACTCTGCCTGGAGAATTCGACGCAGCGACACAAGCAACGTCAACGTTGTCCGACAGGCAACATTTAACAACACCGTCAACGCTCCTGAGAATGCGATCTACTTCAAGGCTGATTCAAACAACAACATCACTCCGGGCAAAGCCTTCACCATCGCGACCGCCGACAACGACAGTGGCGACAATGTCAGTGACTTCTACGTCGACTACGACCCTGACCCGGCTGTCACCGCAAGACTGATCGCTCCGTACGATCCCCCAGTCAGTCCACCTTCGTCGGGGCCGCTCGCTCCACAGTGCAACCTCGACCTGGTCAGCAACCTTTCGAGTCACACATCTCGTTTTGGCCTGGTGAATGGAACCACGACAGATGAGTTCCTCAACGCGACGACAGCTCCGACGGGAGCAGCCTCCACGCAGTTCACACTGGTCCTCGAACGGCGTCTTGACCCGACACAGGTTCAACTGCCAACCAGCGTCAATCCATGGATCACGGTTGACGTCATCACTCCGCGACGCCGCAGTTTCAATCTTCTCGACACCGACACCACTCAAGCCGCGATCGAAGGCAAGTTACAGAATCTGACCAGTCGCGAACGTCGCGAGCCTCTCGACGATCGAGAGCAGAACGGTACGGGCGACGGAACCCGACGCATGAATAGTCTGCGGGCCGAATCGCCATCGCTGGCAAGTTACGGTGCAGCTAACGACACAGGCAACAACCCGCATACCATCGTGCAGTCGCATTTCGACCGTGACTTTGTTTCGTCAATTGAACTGTTGAATATTCCGGTGAACGGCCCGGGCCACCAGACGCGAGCCCTCAGAAAGTTCAACCTGTCTCCGTACGATCAACTTCTCGGCCCTGGTAATACCGCCAACGACGAAGGCCCGTTTACCGCAGCCGCTTTGTTCCTGATGCCCAGCCCGCCGAATCAGACCGGCTCATCCAGTTCAGGCAACTACGCTGGTCAGACTGTCGCGTTTCCAGCTCGTCAGGGAGGAGACCCTCAACGACGCCGATACAGAAATCACTGGCACCGGCTGCTCGAATTTGTGGAAGTTCCCACCAGAACCCATCTGCAACTGGGTGGGCCGTTCGCGACGACTCGCGTACCAGGCCGAATCAATCTGAACACTATCCGACACCCGGAAGTTCTAGCGGCGTTGATTGATGATCCAGAGCTGTTCCTGCCTCCAGACCAGTTTGCTGCCACGCCTCGATTAGGCCTTCTCGGTCGAGCCGGAAACGACAGTTCGCGAGACTGGTGGACTGACCTGCTCTGGTCACGCGACGGGTTTCATCCCGAAACTTTGCTGACGCTGCCTGGAATGCCCTATTCCAAACCATTCAAAGGCTTCAGCGAATCGATCAACAATGCCTCTGTTCCGGAACCAACTGCGGATGAACCGGTACCAAACAGTCCAGTCGAAGAATCCATGCTGAGAAGCCATCCAGATCAAAGTACACCTTCGCCGCGTGGCCTGTTTGATCTGGGAACCGCAGCCAATGCCAACTCAAATAATATCGACCATCACAACCGGCGAAGGATCCTGTCAAAGATCCTTGGCAACTCGACAACTCGTAGCAACGCCTTCTATGTGTTCATACATGTGCAGTTCCACGAAGTTTACGAGCATCTTGACGCCACTGGTAATGCACACTTCCGAGTCGGAGGACGGATCGATCTGAACCTGGACGGGAATCCGGACGATGGACACCGGGGATTCTTTGTTATTGATCGTTCAGATGCCGAAGAAGCGTACGATTCCCGGACGGGCAAGTTCGACTGGAAACATCTGATTAAGCACCGGCTGACGATCAATTAGCCGTGTTGGGATTTCGGAGAATCTTTGAAATCGGGTGTTGAGGGGTGACAGGGGAAATCGTTTCGATACATAATGCGAGCCGCTTCTGACTCAAGTCGAGGATTCTCGGAAGTTTGCGACTGTTCTGGCTGCACGCCCGGAAACGCGAACTACGAGTTAAGTTGATACGACGATAAACGTTACTTCCAGCAGAGCTGCACAAAGGTGCGGCGGGCCAATCGGGAACCTCTGGACAGAGTCGAGTGACTTTGCTGAGTCTTCGTCAGAACCAGAGCAACCGACATTTCGAAACCTGAGGCGGAATCGAGTCTGGACTTGAATGCGTGCTGATCTACTGTTTGGATTTGTCGAGACTGATTCATTTTCAAGAACATTGTGAGGAGAGATAGTTATGAAAACGTTCCGCCCGGTTCAGAAGAAGTTGCGACGTGGCTTCACGCTGATCGAACTGCTCGTGGTGATCTCGATTATCGCCACCCTGGCAGCACTGATTCTGCCCGCCGTTCAGAACGCTCGGGCCGCAGCCCGGCGTGCTGAGTGCCAGAACAACATGAAGCAGCTCTGTACCGCTGTCATGAACTTCGCCTCGAAGAAGAATGGCAAGTTGCCAGCTCTCGCAGAGAAGATTTCCAACAGCAGCAACGTCTACATGAGCTGGTGCGTGCAGTTGCTGCCGGAACTCGATAACTCAGCCGCTCGACGGGAGTTCGACACAACGGTCGCAAACTTCATCACCAGTGGTGGGACGACTCCTGCGTTCCCGGCGATCTCAATGAAGATGTTTCAATGCCCTGTCGACACGAACAATTTCCAGATCGATGGCGGTCTGTCGTACGTCGTGAATGCAGGCTACTTGCCGGGGGCCTCATATCCAAACATTGACTGGACTCACAACGCGAACTCAGTTGCTTGGGATACTAACTTCGCGACTCGACGGGCGATTGCTCATGCCGCTGGAGTGTTCTCGGCTCCTCTGGAAGGCTCGGACGCATTCAGAGCTTCTCTCGATTACATTTCGTCGGGAGACGGCCAAACGAATACACTGCTGTTTGCTGAGAACGTTCAAGCGCAGAACTGGCACATTGCAAATATCGATGGAAGCGGCGGAAGCAACCTTCGCGATCTGGCATTCTGCGTTCCCGTCGTCCCTGGTACTGACACAACGGCAGTAACGGCAACCACCGGGCCTGGAATTGCATTGGAACCAGTCGGTGGGGTCCAGGCTGGAACCTGGGGGGGCAATATGAATACGCTTAACGCCTTGCCTGGGCAAAATATCATTGCTGCGAGAGGAACTCTGCCGCGACCGAGTTCAAATCACTTGGGAACTTCCATCTATGGATTTGCCGATGGTGCCGCGCGACAGATTTCTGACAGCATTACTCCTGGCGTGTACTTGCGATTGATCTCCCCCAACGGCCAGCGTTACGGCCAGGTTGTGGCGGGATTGGAAAACTACTAACACGCACTCCAACCGTGTGACTCGGTAGATAATAATGAAGGCGGCAGCGTTTCGGCGCTGTCGCCTTCTTTTGTTTGATGGTCAGGATGGGCAAGAAAAGTGCTTGTTTACCAGGCTGATATTCACTGGGCAGCTGAGAGTCTTTCACAGTGAGGAGCCCATGATGGATTGACGAATTGAGAATTCGCTGACAGCACAGAATTGATTCCTGACTGATAAGTCCTTCGTCAGTCGAACGATCTTCACCGTTCGATCACGACAACGCGGTGATCACCTTCTGTGAGCCGTCGGGATTGCAGCTGCCCGCTCGGCCACCTGATGCGAAATTCGGTCGGGGTTGATCCATTCGGAATACCGAAGTGGATTTCGGCCAGCGAAGTCGACGCGTAGCTGCCGCCGCCGATCAATTGTCTGATCTGAGCGCCGGAAGACGTAATCAGTTCGACGATTGCCCCAATCGGTTGTCGCGGAGAAGCGGTGCCGATCAGTTGAACGGCCAGACTGCTGCCGGGGACAACGGAAGTGTTTTCAAAGAGGCGAGCGGCGGCGTGGGTCGGCGACGTCAGCAGATCGACCTTGCCATCGCGGTTCCAGTCGGTCCATGCGAGGCCCCGACCGTGTTGAGGTGTCGTCAGTGCGTTTCCCGCCTGGCTGGTGACATCTTCAAAGTACCGACCGTCGACGTTTTCAAGCAGAACCATTTTCTGCAGCGTCGGTGAATGCTGTGGATGCTGAACGACGTTGCCGTTGCAGACGATTGTGTCGCTGTCGCCGTCCAGATCCAGATCGATGAAGGCGGTTCCCCAGCCGACATAGTGTGAGCCGATCGCGGAGACGCCGGTGATGTCGCTCACATGACGGAACTGCATTCTGCCCAGGTTTTCGTACAGCGCGAAGCTTTCCATTTCGAAGTTCGCGGCCCAGATGTCGAAGCGACCATCGTTGTTGAAATCGACGACGTCGACCCCCATTGACGCGTCCGGTGATCCTCGTCTACTGACCCCCGTGCCGCTGAGAGTCGACCAGTCGGTAAACGACTTCCCTGCTTCATTCCGGTAAAGGAAGTTCATCATCACGTCGTTGCCGACATAGAGATCCAACCATCCGTCAGCGTCGAGATCGGCAGCAACTGCTCCCAGCGTCTTTCCGTCGGGCCGCACGTTGAATGCTTTCGTCCCGTCGATAAAGGTTCCGTCACCGGCGCTGATCAGCAAAGTATCCGGCAGTGGTTCGAAGATTTTCGGCGAGCAGTTGTCGCGGGTTGTGCCGTCAGCAGCGAAGCAGGACGGATCGTTGTCGAACGACCAGTTCACGTACCCGGTGACGTAAACGTCGAGATGCCCGTCGTGATTAAAATCGCCCCACGCGGCGGACGCGCTCCAGCCACCAGGTACCAGATTCACTGCGGCTGTGGATTCTGTGAAGGTTCCGTCGCCGAGGTTGCAGAATAACTGAACCCCGCCATAGCCAGTCACCAGAAAGTCTTCGAAGCCGTCGTGATCAAAGTCCGCCGCGCAGATTCCGTGATGATAAAAACGCGTTGTACTGATTCCGCTGCTGGCAGTTGCGTCTTCGAAACAGGTCTGCTGATTCCGCAGGACGAATACCGGCCTGCCGACGCAAGTGCGGCCTTCAAAGTCGCCACCGCCAGCGATCAGAGCGTCAGGCCAGCCGTCCCGGTCGAAATCCATCGCTGAGCAGCCACTGCCCAGTGATTCCAGAATCGTGGCGAACCCGTGTCGAGCACCGTTATCCGGTACGACCTGCGGGAACTGATCAGTGGAAAGTGGTTTGAGGCGGATGGCTGTCGTGTGGCTCGGCGATGAAGGCGTTGTTGTGTCGATGGTTCGAATTTCCGCCGCAGTATCTGCGGACGCAGCGTGCCGGAGATTCGCGTGAGGAGAATCGTCGGTCACCGGTTCCTGTTTGCGGTCGCAGCCAAACAACAGCAACAGCCACAACAACATCGCTGAGGCATGGCGACGACGTAATTCAACGGTGGATCGAGAACTCAGCAAATCAGGAACCTCGCACCGACGAGGAAGTTGGTATCTGTGCCGGCGGGTACTGCTGCTCAAACTGTTTAAAGTAAGATCGCATCTCGTCGGTCGCCGAAGGCATCCCCAGCGCCGCGCGCAGCCAGCTCCGAGCAATCTCGATCTTCCCGAGTCGTTCGGCAAGTTGTGCAATCTCGAACCTCAGACCGGCGTCTTTCTCGTCGTGAACGATCGCCTGCTGCTTGTGCGAAAACTCCCGGCGATATTCAGAAATCTCCGCGGCGACTTTTCGATGTTCCAAAGCAGCATCCGATTGCCCGTTCGCACTCAGCATTTCAGCGAGTCGGAGATGCAGTTCGAGTTTGTGGGGATGCGCATCAGCGGCCCGCTGGAGCAGCGCAATGCCTCGTTCTGCGTTGCCATTGTGTGCCAGACATTGTGCCGCCACAGTCACCGCTTCGGGATGCCAGGGGCGTTGCTGCAATGCAGATTCGGCTGCCTTCAAGGCGGCGTCTGTCTGACGAAGCGAGAACAGCGCGACCGCTCGCTGAGCCTCGGCATCCGGCCCCCCGGCAGTGCTCATCGCGTCGAGTGCCTCGGTGTAGCGGCGCAGTCGTACAAGACATTCTCCCCATCCGATCAGTACTTCGTCTCTGGCTGTTGAATCTGGTGGTAACCGGCTCGCCGCCTGTTCATAGGCCAGCGCCGCTGCGTCAAAGCGTTCGAAGTCGTGAAGGATGGATGCCTGCATGTAATAAGGTCGGTAGTCGTCAGGCTCCTGATCGATCACGACCTGCAGCGTGTCGATTGCCTGCACCATCGCTCCGATGTCGTAGTACGCCGCTGCCAGAAGCCGCTGAGTTTCGGTGCGTGCTGAATTCCACTCAAGCACCTGCCGGCACATCAGGATCGTCTGACCGAACTGCCCCGCTTCATAGAGCATGCTGGCCGCTTCGTGATAAGCCGGTTGCCGAGTCTCCGGATGCGAGTTCGCCTGACTGAACGTCACAAATGCCTGTTCAGGCTGCCCTGCGGCCCGGAGATCGTATCCCTGCAAAAGTGATGCATGAGCCTGATACTCGTCGTCCAGCTGAAGATGGTGAGCGCACATTCGAACGGTTTTCCAGTCGCCCTGCGTCACCGCTTCCAGCCCCGTCCGAAACCGTTCGTCCAGATCAATCGACTCTGGGCGTACCATCAGTCCAACAACGACTCCAATCGCAGTCAACGCAACAAGCCCACGCCAGGCTCCATGCCGGGACCGTTGGGTTTTGTTCATGTTGCGATGGTTCAGCTCAGAGCCCATGAATCACCTGTCGGCTTTGGGTGTCCTAATCGAGTTTTGAACCTCTCGTCAGATGCCCGGCTCGACGTGGCGCCCCAGTATTCAGCAACTGGCGTGACTCAATAAACTTACACACCCGATCACTCAAATCTGGCGTAGAGCAGAATTTCCTGGTAGATTCATCGTCGCCCGGAATGCCGCATCACAGGCGTGTTCTGACTGGGAATGATCTTTTTCCTATTCTGTCTTCGTACTGGAGAAACGTAAATGGCTGCCGGAATTACTCGAACGCACAGAAAAGCGTTCACGCTCATCGAATTGCTGGTCGTGATCGCGATCATCGCGATTCTTGTTGCTTTGTTACTGCCAGCTGTGCAGCAGGCGAGAGAAGCCGCTCGAAGAAGCCAGTGCAAGAGCAACCTCAAACAGATCGGCATCGGGCTACACAATTACGAACTTGTCCACTCAAACTTCCCGGCTGGCAGCTACTGGAACAACACGAATGCTGGCGTCGTCTACCAGCAGGGCAGCATGCTGACTCATATTCTGCCTTACATGGATCAGGCAGCCGCCTATGAGCAAATTCCCTTTGATAATCCACCCGGCGGTGGCCGGAACGTAAACGACGCGACTGACTCAAATGGCACGTTACTGAGACAGCTGTTTGTGGTTCCCGGATTCATTTGCCCATCGGACACTGCGGGAACGAATTTCAACGGTCGCACCACAGTTCAGAATTACGCTGGCAGCAAAGGTGCGTCAAATGCTGGCAGCCCCGCAGGAGGTAATCCCAATGTCGGGGCAGGAGGGACTCCGTGTGCTGACAATTACCTTAGTTACCGTCGAGGCGGTACTGCCGGCTCCGGTGTGTCAGGAATCTTTCACCGGAATGGTCGCAGCACGAGTATCAAAGACGTAACGGACGGACTCTCAAACACAATCTTCGTTGGCGAAGTTCGTCCGGAATGCAGCAACCACATTCAGCAGGGTTGGCTACAGGCGAACAATGGCCAGGGAATGTTCGGCACGCTTTATCCGATCAATCTGGATACCTGCAACACCTCAAACGCATCCGGCTGTAACTGGCACAACAACTGGACTGAGGAATTCGGATTCAAATCGCGTCACGTTGGTGGTGCTCATTTCCTGCTGGGCGACGGAGCTGTCCGCTTCCTCAGCGAAAATATCGACCATGACACCTACAACAATCTGGGAGCGAAATCCGACAGCAACGAACTCGGCGATTTCTAAGCCTGGCTGATACCCTAATCGCCCCTTTCACCGCCGTGCAGGATTATTCTTCACGGCGGTGTTTTTGCACACCTGATTGGAAGTTGTAACGAATGACCTGCAAACGAATAGTTCTCAACGCCCTCTTCTCTCTGTCGTTGTTCATGCTGGCAGGCTGCGGGGGAAGTGATCGTCCCGCACTGGCTCCCGCGTCAGGCATTGTCAAGCTGGACGGAGAGCCGGTTGAAGGTGCCAGTGTGACTTATCACCCGGTTGAAGGCGGTCGTCCCGGTTCAGGAACCACCGACGCCCAAGGGCGATATACCATTAAGACTTTCCAGGATGCACCTGGCGCTGCAGTCGGTGACCACATTGTGACCGTAATGAAGATCTCCGGCCCTGGCGCATTTGTCATACAGGGCGACGCACCAGCGACTGCTCCATCAAGCTCAACCGGAGAAAGTGACGGCTCTGACAGTCTTTCGGAGATTCCTTTGATCGATCCGTCCGAGCCAAACCAGCCGGAAATTATTTACGACGTGCCGCAACGTTACATGAGCCCTAAGGAATCCGACCTGAAGGTTACAGTCCCCGAAACCGGCAGCGATTCGTTACATCTCGACCTGGCCAGATAGGCGACGATCAGACCCGGAGTTGTTTCAGAAAAACGCAGGATTTTTGTAACCCGGCAGCATCCGACGGTAATCTACTCTGACGATTCACCGTCGGAGGGTTTCCTGCGTGACCAGTTCGGACAAAACAGAGCACTTTGTGCAGCAGCTGGCGGCTCATCAAAACCGTTTGTATGGCTACGTGTTTTCGCTGCTTGGTGATCACAGCCGGACGGCAGATGTGCTGCAGGAAACGAACATCGTGCTGTGGCGAAAGATCGCCGAATTTCAGACTGACAGAGGATTCCTGCCGTGGGCCTTTGCGGTGGCTCGGTTTCAGGTGCTGGCTCATTTGCGTGACAGAAAGCGGGACCGGCTGTTGCTGGACGCAGAACTGGCGGAAGCGATCAGCATCGAAACGGAGCGTCAGGCCGAACACCTCGACCATTTTCGAGAAGCCCTGCGTCCGTGTCTGGGCACGTTAAGCGACGGCAATCGCGACCTGATTGAACGTCGATATTTCAGGGCCATGTCGATTGCAGATATCGCCCGGGAAGTTGATCGAACGGCGAGTGCCGTGAAAGTGGCGTTGCTGCGATCTCGGCGCCACCTTTCAGAGTGCATCCAGCGTCGAATGCTTGCGGAGGGTGACGCATGACTTCCGACCGATTCGAAGAGCTGGAATCGCTGCTGCTTGACTGGGAAGAAGGCGTCCTCGACGAGGCTGGAATTGAGCGGCTGCGCGAGATTCTGCGGACGGATACAGAGTCACGGGCTCATTACGTGCGTCTGCAAATGATGACGGCGGCAATGAGTCTCGACAGCGACGCCGGGATGAACGACTTTGCTGCCGACGATGAAGTGAGAGGGTGGGGCGAAAATGTCCCGCACAAAATCCGCGTCAGCACGGCAGGCGGCGTCTCTCGAACCGGGCGATGGATGCTTGTCGCAGCGACACTGCTGATCGGGGTTCTCGCCGGGCGACTGGTTCAGCTGGAACTGGCCGACCGTGCCGACAAACCGGACGAAATCAATCGACCGGGAATCAGCATCGCCGCCGTCGACAAACGCGATGAGTCTGAAGAAGCCACTTCCGAGGGAGTCGCCCTGATCACTCGATTGGTCGATGTGACCTGGAAAGCTGGCCAGCCGTCGCTCGAAGTTGGAGATGCTCTCCCGACAGGTCTTTTCGAGATCGCCTCAGGTTATGCTCAGGTTGAATTCTTTTGCGGGGCGACCGTGATCCTGGAAGGCCCGGCGGAGATCGACCTGAAGTCGCCGGTGCTCGCACGAGTTCGGCGCGGAACTCTGCGTGCTCAGGTACCGCCAGCAGCTCGCGGGTTTTCACTGGAAGTGGATGATCTGAAAGTCGTCGACCTTGGCACCGAGTTCGGACTGTCGGTGTCTGACGAAGGAGCCAGTGTTCAAGTCTTTGACGGCGAAGTGGAACTTCTCCAGCCCGAAACGGCAAAGCGATTACTGACTGCTGGCGAGGCTCTCGTACGGACTCCTGACGGCATCTACGAAGATTCGACCGTGACTCCGGACAGTTTTCTGGACATCGCCTCGCTGGAAACCCGGGCTCAGGGGCAACAGGACGAGCGTTACCAGCGCTGGCGAAACTGGTCCGGGAAGCTGCGGCGTGATGCGAGATTGATCGCGTACTACGCCTTCGATCAGTCGGATGGATGGAATCGAAGATTGACCAGTAGCCTGGAACCGGCGAACTCCGAGCTGGATGGAGCCATTGTCGGTGCCGATCGTTCCATTGGCCGCTGGCCTGCCAAGAGCAGTCTGGAATTCAAACGCCCCGGTGATCGCGTTCGAGTGCAGATTCCCGGCGAGTATCGTTCGCTGACGTTTTCCTGCTGGGTCAAAATTGACAGTCTTGATCGGTGGTTTAATTCGTTGTTCCTGACCGACGGCTACAACAAGGGCGAGCCTCACTGGCAGATTCTTGACACGGGCCAGCTCTACTTTTCCGTTCGACCGCGCGAACAGGGCGAAGATGGGCCGGCTGATTTCAAAGCACTTTCGCCACCGTTCTGGAAACCGTCGCTCAGCGGACGCTGGCTGCACCTCGCCACTGTGTACGACGTCGATCGAACATCGATCACTCACTATCTGAACGGCGACGTTCTCAATTCAGCGATCGTACCGGTCGAAAAGATGATTGATGAAACGCGAATCGGAACGGCATCGATCGGAAACTGGTCTGTTCCCACGCAACCCGATTCTCGATTCGCAATCCGCAATCTGAACGGCAGCATGGACGAGTTCATTCTGTTCGCGACCGCTCTATCCGACGACGAGATCCGGGAGATCTACAATCATGGCAAACCGTGATGACGAGTGAGTGAAGGGGGACGAGGTGGCGGGCCGGGCAAAAACGCACAGAGATTTAAATGGTTAATGCAAATCATTCGATGTTGCGATGAGTATCTTTGAGCTGACAAAGCAGTTCCCAAAAGAAGAAGCGTATTCATTGACAGATCAGATTCGGCGTTCTTCTCGCAGTGTCTGTGCGAATCCTGCTGAGGCATGGAGAAACGTCGTTACCAGGCTCATTTCATCGGCAAATTATCTGTCTGTGAAACTAAGGCAGCCGAGCCGCAGGTCTGGTTGGAACTTGCCGTTAAATGTGAATACGTCGACCGTGAGAAAGCAGCAGAACTCTATAAGAAATACGACGAAGTCATTGGAACCATCGTCGGAATGATCAATCACCCGGAAACATGGATTCTAAAATAAGCATGTCTCACCTTGTCGCCCCCTCACCTCGCCACTACCTCACCGCCTCACTCGTCTTTGCAATCGCGACGGTGACTGGAATCGCAAACGCCAATGAGACTTTCAATGGTGATCGTCTTTTTACACTCAAGGTTCTGCCGCTGCTCAAGGTGAAATGTTTCGGTTGTCACGGGAACGATCCTGCCGACACTCGCGGCGACTACAACCTGATGACTCGCGACGGAATGCTCAAAGGTGGTGAGTCGGAAGAGGCGTCGCTCGTACCCGGTAAGCCGGAAGAAAGTCCGCTTTACAGAGCGATCCTCTGGGAGGACGGCATGGAGATGCCGCCCAAAGAAAACGATCGTCTGACGAAAGAGGAGACAGAGTATTTTCGCAGGTGGATCGAAGCGGGGGCTCCGTGGCCGACTGCTCAGGAGCAGTTAACGATTCAGAAAAAGGAATGGGCCGTTCGAGAAAACAAAGACGGCATCATCGTCGACACCAGCGGAGGCCTGGCCGACGACTGGACGTATCGTCGATATCAGCCAGCCGATCTGTGGGCTTTTCAACCGGTGAAGCGTCCCGCGGTTCCCCCAGGATCGACGAATCCTGTTGACGCATTTGTGCATGAGCGTCTAGCTCAGGCAGAGCTGATGCCGGCACAGCCAGCAGACGCGAGGACGCTGATCCGTCGTGCCACTTACGATCTGACCGGGCTCCCTCTAGATCCTCAGGATGTTGCCGCATTCATCCTGGATTGGGAGAAAGATTCTCAGCAAGCCTGGAGCGATCTCGTCGATCGGCTGCTCGCCAGCGACCACTATGGAGAGCGGCAGGGCCAGCACTGGCTCGACGTCGTTCGTTATGCGGACACTTCCGGTTTCTCGAATGATTACGAACGCTCGAACGCCTGGCGATATCGTGACTACGTCATTCGGTCGTTCAACAAGGACAAACCATTCAATGAATTCGTCCTCGAACAGATCGCCGGTGACGAACTTCGACCTGACGATCCCGAGGCACTGATCGCCACTGGTCTGCTTCGCATGGGGCCGTGGGGAACGGCGATGGTGCCTCAGGACGAAGCTCGTCAAATTTTTCTTGACGATCTGGTTCACAACGTCGGACAAGCGTTCCTGTCGATGCCCATGCGCTGCTGCAAATGTCATGATCACAAATTCGATCCGCTTCCGACACGCGACTACTACAGCATGTACGCGACGTTCGCGACGACTCAGCCAGCGGAAAGGAAAGTCGCGTTCCTGCCGGAAGAAAACAGAAATGGCTTTGGCGAGAAGCGGGCACTGGTGGAAGAACTGCTCGCTTACGCAAAGGCTGAGCAGGCAAAACTACAGGACAAGCAGGAAGCTGCCGCCAGGAAGTGGTACGAGGAACACGATCTTCCTTACAAGAATGAGAATGCTCGCAAGAACGACCCGGAAGACAGAAAGCCACCTCGGCACGTCGGCCTGACGCCCGAAGAAAAGGGGATGAAAAAAGTCCGCGAGCAGGACGTCTGGATCTGGGAGCGTCGACTGGAACGTTACGAACCAATGGCTCAGGCCGTTTACAACGGGCAGGACGACTACAAGAACGACCGCAAACTGCGAGAACCGAAACAGATCAATGTCAAGTGGCGACCGCAGAACTTCATCCTGGCGGGCGGTTCGCTCGAAGCACGACTTCAGCCGGTGCTGCCCGGAGTTCTCAGCGCGACTGGTCTTCCTGCCGATCCAAACAGCGACGCTCCCTGGCAAATCACCGATGAGCTGAACGGTCGCCGCCTGGCCTTTGCGAAGTGGGTTGCCGATGACAGAAATCCGCTGACCACTCGGTCGATCGTTAATCGAATCTGGCAGACACACTTTGGTAAGGGCATTGTCAAGACGTCAAACAGCTTTGGTGCAAAAGGCAGCCAGCCGACACACCCTGAACTGCTTGACTGGTTAACAGCGGATTTCATTGAGCACGGCTGGAAGATCAAACGGCTTCATCGATTGATCATGATGTCGGAAACTTATCGCCGCTCAGGCCAACCTGCCGATGCGAAGCAGCAGGCAACAGTCGACCCGGACAACAATCTGCTGGCATCGTTTCCGCCGCGTCGTCTCACCGCTGAAGAATTACGAGACAGTACGCTGCTGGTCAGCGGCGAACTCAACCCCGAAATGGGTGGCGTTCCAATCATGCCGGAGATCAATCTGGAAGTGGCATTGCAGCCACGAATGATTCAGTTCTCAATCGCTCCCGCGCATCAGCCGTCACGAACACCGGCAGAACGCAACCGCAGAACGATTTACGCATACCGGGTACGAGGTCAGGCTGATCCGTTCCTTGAAATCATGAACCTCCCGAACCCGAATGAATCGTGCGAACTGAGAGACGCCGCATCGGTCACCCCGCAAGCGTTCACCCTGATGAACAGCGATGTGATCACCGACCGATCGATCGGTTTCGCGCTGCGGGTTCAGAAAGAACACCCTGACGATACCGAACAATGGATTCAGCGAGCAGTTCAGATTGCCTACGGGCGGGCTCCGACCCCTCAGGAACAGAAAACTCTGCACGCCTATCTGAAAGAAATGCAGACTTATCACGCAGAGCACAAACCGGAAGAAGTTGAGTACCCGACGGAGGTTGTCCGGTCACTGGTCGAAGAATTCACAGGCGAACCTTTCGAGTTCATAGAGAAGCTGAACGTCTACAATAACTACATCCCGGATGCCAAACCCTGGACCGTCAATGCCGACACTCGAGCACTCGCGGATGTTTGCCTGCTGCTGCTGAACTCGAATGAGTTTCTGTACGTGTACTAGCGACGCTGCATTCTGGCGACCAAACCTGCATGCCAGCCTGGATTAATTCTGACTCCTGCAATTCTGTTACCACCGTCTGAAAACAAGGTCAAAACGATGGCAAATATCCCCCGTCGCGATTTTCTCTACGGACTCGGTTCTTCACTCGGAGCGTTGGCGCTGACCGACCTGCAGGCTGCAGAGAAGAAGACTGGTGGCCCACTGGCGTCGAAGCAGCCGATGCATGCTCCGAAGGCGAAAGCTGTAATCATGCTCTTCATGGAGGGAGGACCATCCCAGGCGGACACGTTCGATCCGAAACCGAAACTCAACGCGCTGCACGTAACCGAGTCAAAGCGCACAACGGGTCTTGAGACGGGCAAACGCTTCTACGTCGGCAGTCCGTTCAAAGCTCGGAAAGTTGGCAACTCCGGCATCGAAATGTCTGAGCCGTGGCAGTTTCTGGCTGATCCGGAAGTGGCTGACGAACTCTGCGTCTACCGTGGCTGTAAAGCGGAATCGTTAAATCACCCGGAAGCGCTGCTGCACATGAATACTGGCAGCAGACTGGGCGGCGACCCTGGCCTGGGAGCATGGACGACCTACGGCCTGGGTTCGGAAAACCAGAATCTGCCAGGCTACGTTGTAATGACGGAACTGGCACTTCCACAGGCCGGCCCTGCCAACTGGACGAACGGCTTTCTGCCCGCACATTACCAGGGAACTCGACTTCGGTCGACGGGGTCGCCGATCCTCGACCTCAACCCGCCGAAGTACAAGTCGCGAGAGCACCAGCGGAAGGCTCTTGATCAACTTGCCCTGTTGAACGCTCAACACGCCGAACAGCATCCCGAACACGCAGAGCTGGCCGCTCGCATGGAAAGCTACGAACTTGCCTATCGCATGCAGATGGCCGTTCCAGGCATCATCGACATCGACAGTGAACCCGCGCACGTGCAGAAGGCGTACGGGCTGGAGCGGAAAGAGACGGCGACATTCGGTCGTCAGTGCCTGATGGCTCGCCGACTGGTCGAAGAGGGTGTCCGCTTCGTCCAGATTTTCTCAGGCGGTTGGGACAGCCATGATTACCTTGAACAGGGCCACTCGTCGCGCATCGCGAGTGTCGATCAGCCAATTGCCGCGCTGATCAAAGATCTCAAAGCCCGAGGTCTGCTTGAGGACACTCTCGTCGTCTGGACCGGCGAATTCGGTCGAACTCCGGACAACAACTATCGGGGCGGAGTGACTTCGCTTGGCCGAGGCCACAACGCCGATGCAATGAATATGTGGTTCGCGGGTGGTGGGACAAAACGCGGATCCATTGTCGGAGCCACCGATGAAATCGCCGCCGAAGCCGTCGAAGTCGTTCATCCCATCCGTGATGTTCATATTACGATGCTGCATCTGCTCGGCCTGGACGACAACAAACTGACGTACTTCCATGCCGGTCGCTACAAGCAACTGTCTCAGTTTGGCGGCGAACTCATTCCGGAACTGATCGCATAATCTGCTCTCTCGAAGAAGCAATTTGAAAGCCCGTCCCAGGTTGGGCGGGCTTTCCTCTTTTGCGGCATAATCCGGCGGCGGGGACTCGCAGCGGCATTCGCTTCTTGACAGCTCAATGGCCTGCGGAAAGCATACGCAGGACCGGGTGTCGTCTGGCAGTTTCTCTGGAATGGAGTCGCTATGAGTAACGTGTTTCGGTTCGAAGAGCTGAATGGGCAGATTGGCCTGCTGACGATTGACGCGCCGGGTAAGAAGGTCAACACGCTCGGTCGAGTCGTGATGGAAGAATTGTCCGGCATCGTCGACGACCTTGAAAAACGAGACGACCTGCAGGGACTTCTGCTGCAAAGCGGCAAGCCCGGTCAGTTCATCGCCGGAGCTGATCTCAACGAACTCGGAGCGCTGGCGACGGCGACTCGCGAAGAAGTGCTCGCAGCAGTCGAAGCCGGACACGCCCTGTTTTCGCGAATCAGCAAGCTGCCGTTTCCGACCATCGCACTCGTCGACGGCGCGTGCATGGGCGGCGGTACGGAACTCATTCTGTCTTTCGATGAGCGGATCGTGTCGATCGGCAAAACGAAGATCGCTCTGCCGGAAGTGAATGTTGGATTAATCCCTGGCTGGGGCGGAACTCAGCGGCTGCCTCGTCTGACAGGGATTCACCATGCGATTTCGATGATCACGTCGGGGGCGCCGCAGGATCCGAAAACGTGCATCGGGTGTGGCCTGGCCTTTGATGGAGTTCCTGCCGAACAGCTTCTCGACGAAGGACGACGTGTGATCGGCATTCTTCGCGACGGCGATCTCTGGAAAGAAAATCGCAAGAAGCGATCGCAGCCGCTCGGCCTAACCGACGATCAGATGGCGTTTGCGTTTGCCGTTTCAGAAGGCGGAGTGCGAGGTAAAACCAAAGGCCAGTACCCGGCTCCTCTCGCGGCGTTAGAGGCGATCAAGCAGGGAGTCAACCTGCCGCTGGAAGAAGGTTTGAAAGTCGAACAGGAAGTTTCGCTGGAAGTAGTTGGGTCGACGATCTCAGCAAACCTGATCGGCGTCTTCTTCATGAACACGCAGGTCGGCAAAGACCCCGGCTTCGGTGGAACTTCAGCGAAACCAAAAAATGTCAACCGCATCGGGGTGCTCGGCACGGGGCAAATGGGAGCAGGCATCGCGACTGCTCATTGCCGCCGCGGTGTACCGGCCACGATGGTCGACATCAGTGAAGAACGGCTCGGCTGGGGTATGGCTGCTGCAAAGAAAGTTATCGACTCTCGCATCCAGATTGGTCGAGCCACCCACGAAGACATGGCGGATATGCTCGGCCTGCTCAGCACCGCGACGTCGAAAACAACATTCTCTGATTGCGACGTCGTCGTTGAGGCAATCACCGAGAATGAAGAACTGAAAACCGCCTCGTACCGTGAACTCGCACCCGTTCTTCGCGACGACGCTATCCTGGCCAGCAACACGTCGACGATCTCAATCACGCGAATGGCTGAGTCGGCTCCGAACCCGAGCCGCTTTGTCGGGATGCACTTCTTTTACCCGGTCGATCGGATGCAGCTTGTCGAGGTGATCCGCGGTGAAAAGACCGACGACGAAACGGTCGAAACCGTGGTCACCCTGGCAAGACGAATCGGCAAGACGCCGATTGTCATGAAGGACTGTCCGGGGTTTCTGGTCAACCGAGTCCTGCTGCCGTACATGAACGAGTCGCTGCTGTTGCTCTGCGAAGGCGCATCGATGGACGACATCGACAAAGCAGCAACGCGTTTCGGAATGCCGATGGGGCCGATCGCTCTGCATGATCTCGTTGGAACCGACGTCGCGATGTTTGCCGGCAAGGTTGTGTCTGAAGCATTCGCCGATCGAGCCGACATGTGTCCGCTGCTGGAAGATATTGTTCAGGCCGGTCGTCTCGGCAAAAAGGCCGGCAAAGGATTCCGGCAGTACGTCGGCCCGAAAGGCAAACCCGCTCCGGATCCTGACTTCAACGGGTTTCTTGAGAAGCACCGAACAGGGTCGAAGCCCTTCTCGCAGGAAGAAATCACCGACCGACTGTTTTTGCCGATGCTGCTTGAAGCGACGCGAGTCCTCGAAGACGGCATCGTTTCCGAGCCAACTCATGTTGATCTCGGCCTGCTGCTGGGCATCGGGTTCCCACCGTTTAAGGGCGGAATTCTCCACTGGTGCGACACGGAAGGTGCCGGAAATATTGTCGGGCGACTGGAACAGTTTGCAGACTTCGGCAAACGGTTCGAAGCAACGGACTCTCTGAAACAGATGGCTTCATCCGGCGAAAAATACTTTCGGCTCGGAAACGTTGCCTGAAGTGAATGCGGGCAGCAGAGACTGAGGAATATCACTGCACTCTGAAAACGAACCGGGCATGGAGCTGTCTCATCGACTCCATGCCTTTTTCAGTTTACTGGCGAAACTTTCTTTTTTACCGAAGGTTTAACACCAGCAGCTGCTGAAAGAACGATCGGGTAACCATCGGACTCGTGGTCTGCGGGCAACGATTTCAGCTGCCCGGAAAGGTCGTCGTTTCGCGGCCCGTCACTGAACCCGTCGTAAATTAACTCAGGTAATCAGGAATTCTCAGATGATACGTTTCTGCACGCTGACAGGGATCGTGCTTTCATGTTCGATCGTGGCCACCGCTCAGGACGGGGACAAGACCACCAGCCTGTTCAAACAGCTCGACAAGAACAGCGACGGCAGGTTAGTCGCCGAAGAGGTGTCGGAAGAGCAGGCTCGCTTTTTCGAACGACTCGTCCGACTCGGCGACGCCGACAGGAATGGTGAACTGACAGAGTCCGAATTTACGAAAGCGACTTCCGAAGCCGTTGATGCACCGCCGGCTGCTGCGAACGGAGCAGGGCGCCGTCCAGGAACTCCGGGTGGGCAGCAGTTTGACGCGGCGGCGTTTTTCAAGCGGCTCGACAAGGATGGCGATGGCAAGCTCGCGGAGAACGAACTGCCCGAGCAGTTTGCCGAACGGCTTGCGCCTGCTTTTGAGAAGCTTGGCAAAGACGCCCTCACACTTCAGGAATTTCAGCAGCTTCGTCAAGGCATGGAACGAGCTGGTGCTGGCCAGGCTGGCGGTCGACCTGGTCAGATGAGAAATCCGGAAGAGACCTTCAAACGACTCGACACGAACAGCGACGGAAAACTCACCGTGGACGAGGCTCCAGAGCAGGGACGGCGAATGGTGACTGCAATCCTTGAGCGCTCGGGCAAGGGACGCGATGGCTCGCTCACGATGCAGGAATTTCAGAACGCTGTGACGCAGTTTAATCGTGCTCAGCAGAACGGTCGCCCGGACCGCAGTGACAAACGCCCCGAAAATGATCGCCCCGCACGGGACGGTGAGATGCGCCGGCCAGGCGATGGTGATCGTCCTCCTGTAGACGGCGGCCCTGCCTTCCTGCGAATTCTCGATATAAACCACGACGGGCGGCTCACGCGGGAGGAACTATCGAAGGCAGCATCGCTGCTTGAACGCCTCGACCAGAACGGCGACGGTGCTTTGGACGGTCGAGAATTGTTTGGCCCTCCGCCAGGCAACCAGGGTTCGATGGACCAGCCACGTCAGAGCGGCAGTCGAGACGACAATAATCGTCCGCGACGTCCGGAAAGTGATCAGCCAGAAGGCAAACCGGATGTCTCGCGAACCTCACCGCAGAATCAAACAGACCGGAATCGGCGGCCGAACTTCCAGAACCCGGAAGAATCTTTCAACAGGATGGATCGTGACAAGGACGGAGCGATCAGCAAAGAGGAAGCGCCAGATCGACTCAGGCAGAATTTTGATCAGGTCGACTCGAATCAGGACGGCAAGGTCACTCTCGACGAGCTTCGTAAAGTCCTGGGCCGATTCAGAAAGAATTAATCGCCACGCTTCGAGGCTGTGAGTTCTTCAGCAGGACGTGGCCATGACCAGAATGCTGGAATAAACGCAGCGCGGTTCCGGCCTGCCGAGAGAAGTCACATCACAACCATATCGCGATGGCCCAGCAAAACAGCCCTGAACTGGCATCACAAATCGTGTGATGCCGGTTCAGGGCTGAATTCGTTGATTCCGCAATTTCGCCAGCTGATCGCCTACGCGACGCAAGGATCTTCGCAGACAGCTGTTCCACTCGTACTTTTTGCAGAGCGGTAGGCAGCCACCAGCAGAACCTTTGCTGACTCCAGTTGCGTGTTCCACTCAGACGCCAGACTTTCGCGTAGCATCTCGTCCAGAACGATCAACGGGATCTCCGCACACGATTGTTCGCGAGCGGCCCGCTCACTGACTCGTTCAACAAGTGTTGCTGAAACAGCCGTTGACTGGCTGATCATGCCTGAACCTGGTTGGCCGTCAGGTCAGCAGAATCGTCTTCGCCTGCTCCCTGTTCGGACTCTTTACGTTTGATGGCGTCATAGACTTCCCGCCGATGCACACTTACATCGCGAGGAGCGTCGATCCCAAGACGCACTTTGTCCCCTCGAATCTCGACAACCATGATTGAAATGTTGTCGCCAATGACGATCTTCTCGTCCTTCTTCCGGCTGAGTACCAGCATCGTGCCGTTCCTGATCCATAGTGTGATGGCAGCCCGCCTTCGACCGACCGGACTCACTGTCCGATACCTCTTTCCCGAAAGCCAAGCCGTTGCAGCTTGCCCTAAACTTAGACCATACCGGACAGTTCGGCTGACCAATCGTGTGACGATTGGTGAAACTGCGAACGACTGTGCCGACCTGTGACAGATGTGCGGATCGGTTGAGTTGCTCGGCAAGGCAGTTCGTGCCGAAAGCTCGGATTCTTCCAGGGATGCGGGAAAGTACATCCACTCGATTCGGATCCCATCAGCGACGGCGGTATCCTTGCACTCATCGAATTCTGCTGGCACGATCGAGCATCTGCTTCTTCAGCAGACAGAAACACAACCGATAGAACAGAGGCCGTTTGTGCCCAACTTTGAATACTCGCGATGGGACGGCTCCCAGGAATTTACGCCACAGTCACTGGACAAGGTGTTCGACGAACTGAGTCGTTACATGCTCGACTATGGCGAGGAGATTCTGGACAACCTGCTTCACTGGGAACAGGAGCACCCTGACCTCGTGCAGAAGCTGATCGAGCAGGGCTACGTCGACAAGGACGAGAAAGGCCGCTTCCACGTGACTCCGAAGGGGGTGCGACGTGTCGAAGGACAGGCCCTCGAATCACTCTTTAACGTCAGTCGTCATGACAAGGTCGGTAAGCACGAGACACAGTTCCGAGGGGCCGGTCAGACGATCCATGACGAGACCAGGCCGTATGAATACGGCGACCCGATCTCAAACCTGGACATGCACGCAACGCTGAAGAACGCAATCCTGCGACAGGGCGGCGGTTCACCTGTCGACATCGCACAGGACGATCTCGTCGTTTACGACACCGAATATCAAACGGCCTGCGCAACCGTCGTGCTGATCGACATGTCTGGCAGTATGAACCGCTACGGCAAGTATGGCCAGGCCAAAAAGGTCGCGATGGCTTTACAAGGGCTGGTCCGAGGTCGCTACCAGGGAGACTTTCTGCAGATCGTTGGATTCTACAGCTACGCCAGTCCAATGACGGAACGAGAGCTGCTTTACTCCGCGCCGAAAGAAGTCAGCATCTTCGACCCGAGAGTCCATCTCCGTATCAACCTCGACCAGCCGCCGAATTTCGTGCCACAACATTTCACAAATATCCAGGCGGGACTGCAGTTTGCGCGGCGTGTTCTCAAGCGACAGCCCGCACCGAATCGGCAGATTATTACGATCACCGACGGCGAGCCGACAGCTCACCTTGAAGGACGGGATCTACTACTGATCTATCCTCCGGCCGACCGCACCTCAAAGGCCACTCTGGCTGAAGTGAAACGATGCTCAAACGACGGCATCCACATGTCGAGCTTCGCATTGATCGAGGACTACTTCTATCTCGACCTGGTCAATTTTGTGGAACAGATGGCCCAAGTCTCCGGAGGCGTTGCCGCCTACTGCAACGCCGACGATCTCGGCAACATGGTCATCGATAGTTTTTCCAAGGGCCGCCGGCAACGACGAGCGATGTAAGAATCGTTGGATCAATCATTTGCCTTCAATGCGTTCGGTGAACCGCCGCTCACTCCCGACTGAATAGCAAACCATCAACAGGCGCACCTTAAGGAGTCTTTAAGGCGACACATTCGACCGGCCGATCTTCTGACAGGCTTTGTTGGCGAACGAGTCATTAATCTCCACGAGGATTCGACAGACTCGCTTCTTGGCAGTTCTGGCAGACGATTCTCCTGAATCCAAACTTCCACGTTAACAGAAAAGAAAAGCTGCTGTTGACAATTGCCTCATCCGCATGGCATTTACCCCCAAACAAACCACCGAAAACCTCCCCGCAATTCGCAGGCAATTCAAGGCGCTGGTTATGGAGTTTGGCACGTAAAAAAAGCCGTCTTCAAACATGGTTTGAAGACGGCTCTGTGCGATTCCGGC
>CAXBME010000038.1:0-57317 GCA_963976765.1 uncultured Planctomycetaceae bacterium | reverse complement strand
CTGCGGGCGCGTTCGAGGTTCTCGAACTGGCCGCCCCATTCGACTCGGTAGCGCCCCGGCGGAAGCTGGACTTCATCCGCGACCTTACGACGAGCCTCGGCCACAAAGCTGCCCATGTCGCGGCCACGGATGTTGCTCGTGATCGAAATGCGTCGCTGATACCACTCGCGCTTAATCGTGGACGGGCCTTCGCGCACCACGATTTCTGCCAGTCGTGATAATGGAATCTGTTCGCCAGCGGGTGTGGCGATCGGGATGGCGCCGATGACTTCCGGATTGAGGCGTGCTTTTTCCGGCAGGCGGATGATCAGTGGAAACCGAAGCTGGCCTTCAAAAACTTCGCCGACGTTCAGCGTGCCGAGCGATTCGACGATGTCCAGCACGGTCTGGGCCGGCACTCCGTAGCGGGCGATTTCATCCTGCTTGACCTTGATCTCAAGAACCGGCTGACCGGTGACCTGTTCGGTCGCGACGTCTGCGTTGCCGTCGATCGATTGCAGAACGCGTTCAATCTCGCGGGCCTTCTCGACGAGTAAATCGAAGTCGTCGCCGTAGAGCACGGCTGCGACGTCGGAACGGACGCCAGAGATCATCTCGTTGATCCGCATCTCGATCGGCTGCGTCATGGCGATCCGCTGGCCGGGCATTTCACGCAGCTCACGCTGGATCAGCGCCGTCAGTTCGGCCTGAGTCGTCGCCTTCGTCCACTGGTCGCGTGGTTTCAGAGTGATGAAGACGTCAGTCAATTCGAGCCCCATCGGGTCGGTCGCGACTTCTGCCGAACCGATGCGGCTCCAGACATGCACAACCTCATCTGGAAACGCCTTCAGCACAGCGCGTTCCATCTGAGTGTTGTACTGAATCGAATCCTGCAGCTCGGTTCCCGCCAGTCGCACGACGTTGATCGCCAACGCTCCCTCTGACAACTTCGGTACGAATTCCGAGCCAAGATTGGGCGCGACAAACCCGAAGGCCAGCATCAACACGCACAGTGCGAAGCCGATGACGACCGATTTCTGCCGCATCGTGAAGTGCAGAATCGGGTGGTAAATCCGCTTGGCCCAGCGAATTAGAAACGGCTCGGTTTCGTTGAGATGTTTGGGCAGCACGTAGCTGGCCAGGACAGGCATCAGCGTCAGCGAAAGAAGCATCGATCCGGCCAGAGCGAAGATGACGGTGAGTGCCATCGGCCGGAACAGTTTGCCTTCGATGCCTTCCAGAGTGAGGATCGGCAGGTAGACGATCATGATGATCAGCTCGCCGAACATCGTCGGCTTACGGACTTCGATGGCCGCGTCGCGGATGACGTCGAGTTTCGTCTGACCGCGCGGGATGCCGTGCGAGAGTTTTCGGACACAGTTCTCGATCATGACAACCGAACTGTCGACGACGAGCCCGAAATCGATCGAACCAAGACTCAGCAGGCTGGCCGCGATCCCGAACTGCAACATGCCCGAGAACGCGCACAGCATCGACAGCGGAATGGCCATGGCAACGATCAAGCCGGCTCGCAGGTTGCCGAGGAACACGAACAGAATCGCGACGACCAGCAGTCCGCCTTCGAACAGGTTCTTCCGCACGGTGTCGATGACGTGGTCAACCAGTTCCGTGCGGTCGTAGACGGTGCGAATTTCGACGCCCGCCGGCAACGTGTCCTTGATTTCTTCAAGTTTCTCTTTCAACGCCCACGTCACCTGATGGCTGTTTTCGCCCATCAGCATGAACCCCAGCCCCAGCACTGCTTCGCCTGTTCCGTCGGCGGTGACGGCTCCCTGTCGGATTTCGTATCCAAGCTGCACGTCGGCGACATCGCGAATGCGGATCGGCACGCCGTCACGAGCGGTCACGACGATGTTCTCGATCTGCTCAAGGTTGACCGTGCGACCCTGTCCGTGGACGAGCAGCATGCGGCCCATGTCGTTGATATTGCCGCCACCCACGTTGCGGTTGTTGGCCCTCAGCGCCGTGACGACTTCGTCGAACGTCAGCTCGTGGCGGATGAGCCGCTGCGGATCGATCCGCACCTGAAACTGCTTTTCGTACCCCCCCCAACTATTGACCTCGGCGACTCCGGGCACGCTGCGTAACTGCGGCTTCACCACCCAGTCGTGAATGGTTCGCAGCTCGGTCAGCTCCTGAATGCGAACGTCGTCCGGCAGTTTTGAGAAATCGACGCCCGGCTTCGTCAGCACGTAATGAAACACTTCGCCGAGGCCCGTGGAGACCGGACCCATCTTCGGTCGTTCGATTCCCACCGGCAGTTCGACCGTACCGATCCGTTCGTTAATGAGCTGACGCGCAAAGTAGATGTCAGTCCCGTCTTCAAAGATCACGACGACCTGCGAGAGCCCGAACTTCGAGATCGAGCGCAGCTTCTCCAGACCGGGCAATCCGGCGATGGCCTGTTCGATCGGAAACGTGAGCTGCCGTTCCACTTCTTCCGGGCTAAGCGACGGCGCGACGGTATTGATCTGCACCATCACCGGCGTCGTGTCCGGAAAAGCATCGACGCTGAGAAACTGCAGCGAGAATGCTCCCGCCACGATCACCACCAGTACCGCCACAAGGACGATCGCACGGTTTCGCAATGAGAAATCAATGAGCCAGTTAAGCATGGCAGACAGTCCAGACTTGAGGGGCCGAAGTCCCGAACGGTGTGTTTGAGGGTTTTGTTTGTGAATTTGAAGCGACCGACCGGTCGCGGATTATTCGCAAGTTCAGCCGGCGCCGAGGTTGTTTTTCAGCAGTTGCGCCCTCAACACGTCGCTCCCCAGCGTGGCGACGACTTCTCCTGGCAGGACGCCAGCAATGATTTCGGTGTAGTCGTCCAGCTTCACTCCCGGCCGGACCGAGCGGGTGTGGAACAGCTTCGGCGATTTGTCATCAAACCACGCTTTGTCACGGACGAAGACGACGGCACAGCTACCGTCCCATTGCACAGCTTCGTTGGGAACGACGATCGCCTCAGGCTCTTCGCGAAGGACCACACGGCCTGTGCCAAAGGCTTCATTCAGCAACTGGCCACTGGAGTTGTCGAGACTGGCTCGAACCATCAACGTCCGCGTCTTCTGGTCCGATGACGTACTTTTCCACTCGATCGTTCCGCTGACTTCGTTCGGGCTTCCGTCAGGCAGAAAGACGATGTTCTGCCCGGTTGAAACGAAGGCGGCATCCTCCAGAGGAATGTTGAGCATCAGCCACATGCGGCTGGTGTCGGCGATCTCAAGCAGCATTTTCGATGTGTCGATCACTTCACCGGGAACGACACGGCGACTGACGACGACGCCGTCAAACGGAGCGGTGACGGGAAGCAGATTCGACGAAGTTCTGGCCGGATCGAGTTCAGAGGCCAGCGAGCGTGGCAGGCCAAGAAACCGGATCGACTTCGCAAGCTGATCGGCCGGAATGTCGTGCACCTGTTCGACGGAAACCGGCAGTCCAAAATTGATCAGTGTCTGAGACGCACTCAGGACGCGGATGTGTGCCTTGCTGTATTCCGTCTCGGCTTCCTGAGCCTGTCTTCCCGCAGTCACACCCTGAGTTGCCAGATTCTTCAGCCGTTGATGTATTTTCTCCTGCAAAGACTCCTGAGCCAGAGCCGCCAGCAGTTCGGATTTCGCTCGCCCCACATCAACGGCATCAACGATCGCCAGAATCTCTCCTTCCCGCACCTGGTCACCGACCTGCTTCTCAACTCGCCACACGGTTCCAGCCGCCTTGGACGCCAGTTGAGCGACACGGGTTTCGTCGTATCGAATCTCACCGGTCGCAGAGACGGATTCCGTAATCGGCGCACGTAGTACAGGTTCGACATCGACACCGGCTTTCGCAGCCGCCTCTTGCGACGCAAACTGAATCCGCCGACCGGGGTTCTGGCAGGCGAAGTTGTTTTCAGGTCGAGGACGGAGTTTCAATGCTCGTTCGGCCCGATCAAGATCACGCGGCTCGATCTCCGGCAACGACTTGAGCTGTGCCACATCGGGGTGATGCAGCGGGCATTCATGAACGCCGTGGACCTTGCACCAACCGTGCAGCTCGCGATGCGGATACTCGTCCGGATTGCACTCGACGCACATCGTTTCAGGCACGCCGTGTTCTTCGCACCAGTCGTCGGGCAACGCTGTGGCTTCGCCGGTGACTTCCGAAAACTTTGGCAAGGCCCATCCCGAGTGATGTCCCCACCAACCAAGTGCTGCCAGCACGGCGAGGACAACAGCCGTTGGAATCGAACCAAGAAGCCACGTTGTAAATCGACGCTGTATCGAAATCGTTGTTTGCTGTTCAGTGGGCGGTGATGAACCAGCCGCTTCCGGCGAACCGGCATCCGGCGCAGCGGCTGCGCCAGGGGGTAGAGTCTGAGTGCTCATGACAGGGTATCCACAACTGAGAATTGTCAGCGCAAGGCAGAACCCGAGCGCAGAAAAACGACGGCTAAGGCGGGATCAGAGAGTGATCAGCAGGTCCGACCGGCGAATGACAGTCGGTCGTGTTTGTCTCTCTGAAGCGAGCCGCGGGCTCTCAGAGTTGATACGTCTGCGTCAGCGCGCAGAGCGACGTTCCCGTGATCAGCGGCGGGAAGTGGGGGCAGCCTTCGACACTCAGCTCAGCCGACATGGCGACGAGCCGCAAAGCGGTCTCCGACAGAGTGATGCCCGGCAGAGCAAGGTATTCGCCACCAGCCAACAGGTCCGGGCTGTCGACGGCATCAGTCGGAACTGCTCCACCACACAGGCAATCTAGCGGGCCGGGATTGTCCGGACATGTCGGATCGTCACAGGGATCGGACTTGTGCTCACACACAGCCGATGAGGAATCCGACTCGGACTTGCAGCAATCACCACCCGCATCATCCGCCACTGCACTCCGAGCTGCGCAGGCACCTCTGCATTCCCCACAATCGAGGAACGGACAGACCAGCGTCTGGGCCAGCATCATAAGTGTGAGGAGAATGCGTGAAGTCATAGCACCAGAGCGTAGCATGCTGACTGGATGTCGGGAAGAGTAATTCTCACCAAAAACAAAATCACTGAGGCAACCTTTCTGCACCTTTTAGATCGGCTTCAAGCCAGCGGCAACTGTGGTGAGACATCCCGCAGATCGACGTTTTCCGTAACAGATTCGAGTTTCCAGACTGTCTTTTATTCATACTCTGGCGGAGTTTGACGGTCAGCGAAGTTGTGACGCGTCGGCTTGAAATTCGTCGTGGAACGGCTGGTTGGAACTCATTGATCGTGCCGGATGAGCCGATGAACTGGATAAGCGATTTCGTGACCTTAGTTTCACTTCCTCTTTCCAGACTCGCACTCATGTTTCGCCCCGTTCTCAGTTCACTGCTGTTGTTGCTGGTGACTGCGTTGCAATCCACGCAGCCATGCTGTGTATTGCAGTCGGCGTGTGATTCCTGCTGCCAAAGCCTGGCTCCGGGTTCCCGCTGTGATCGTCATCAAGGCAGTTGTTCCTGCGATGGTGGAAAAACTGTCGTCGAGAGCAGTCAACGACGGGCGACGGGCAAAGAGTCGCCGAACCACCTGCCAAGCCCGCAACGGCACGAGTGCCCGGTCTGCAAGGGTGAATTGCCAAACCTGGTGACGAAGACGGGCGAGCTGATGTTCGATCGCCATGCAGGACAGGAAACAACCCTGTGGCGTGCGCCGGTCTTTGAGAAGCCCCTGCTGGAAATCGAAGAGACGCCAATCCAAAGAAGCAGCTCGCGAACGAGGTCGCCGGGGCATCTGCTCATCTAAAGCCTGCTGCGGTCGCCGCTCAAGGGCGACGTTGAGGTCGTGTTCTCACGTGTGTGAGGCTTCTGATTCACTGATGCTCCTAATACCGGTGGCTGACCCATGTCTCGATTATTCTTCCGACGACTGTTTCTGATTCTTCCGTTCACAATCCTGCCCTCGTGTGCGCAGGTGGAACACGGCCGCGCCCCAGGGCTGGCCGACCGCACGCCTCCAGCGCGGGCCGTTGCAGCGTCGGCTGACGACAACGACGCGATCGCCGTTGCAAGAACAACTGCGGCTGCGGCCGTTAACGCCGCGGCTGCCGCTGAGGAAGCCGCGAGTGCGGCTGTCACGCTGGTGGCCAGTGTCCAGGCGGAACCCGCCCGCTCGACGGCTTCACAGCAAGGGGCACCACTGTCATCCAGTGGGAACATCACCTGGCTCGCAGCGACGTCCGCTGCATCGGACGTTCGCAAACCGTCACCCGGAGAGACCAGAACCGCATCCTATCAAACGCCACCCGCACCTCTGGCGCCCCCCGCCAGCGAATCGGATGAGCCGTTGCCATTGCCGGCACCAATTCAGGTGGAAGGGGCTCTGTCTCTGGCGGACATCGAAGAAATTGCTCAGGTTCACAACCCAACGCTTGCTCAGGCTGAAGCGGCCATTACGGGAGCCGAAGGTCAGTACATCCAGGGAGGTCTCTATCCGAATCCTCAGGTGGGCTATCAGGCGAGTGAGATCGGAAACGATGGCAAGGCTGGCCAGCAGGGGGCCTACGTTTCGCAGACATTTGTGACTGGCGGCAAGCTGGAACTCAATCAGTACACGGCTGCCCGCGAAATCGAAGCCCGACAGCAGGACCTGGAAGCGCAGCGGCAACGAGTCCTGACATCAGTCCGGATTGGCTTTTACGATGTTTTGAATGCTCAGCGTGCAGTGACTCTTTCAGAACAGCTCGTGAAGATCAGCGAAGAAGGGGTTAAGACAGCTCAGGCACTGTTCGACGCCAAACAGGCTGGTCGTGTTGATCTGCTCCAGGCGAAAATCGAGTTGAACAGTGCGCGGGTTCTACTTCGAAATGCAACGAACCGGCAGACTGCCGCATGGCAACAGTTGGCAGCCGTTCTGGGGCAACCGGATCGCCCAATAGAACGCGTCGGCGGGGAACTGGAACCTGCCATGGATGAACTCGGCACTGATGCCGTGATGGCCCGCATCATGTCAGCCAGCCCGGAGCTTCAGGCGGCCAATGCCCAGGTCGAGCGAGCCCGCGCGGCACTGCGGCGCGCAGAGGTCGAGCCCATCCCGGATATTCAGACGCAAACCGGCGTGCAGTACGACTACGGTTCCCAATTCGCCATCGTCGGACTTCAAGTGGGTGTCAATCTGCCGATTTTCAACAAGAACGAAGGCAACATTCAGACCGCCTACGCAGAGATGATCGCCGCACAACGGGAAGTCGAACGATTGCAACTCGACCTGAAAAACCGCCTTGCTGTCGTGATGGAAGGTTACCAGAACGCGACTTATGAAGTGGAAAGATACTCCACTGAAATTCTGCCGGATGCGAAGGACTCACTGGAGTTGATCACGGCTGGTTACACGCAGGGAGAATTTGATTACAACCGGCTGCTGCTCGCTCAGCGAACCTACTTCCAGAACAATATCAACTATCTGGCCGCACTTCGGGAGTGGTGGACTGCGAAACTGCAGATCGACGGACTGCTGCTGTCGGGCGGTCTGTCCCGCGCTGACTGAACGGACACCGACAGAAACATCAGCCCAACGATCACCAGCGTGCTCTCGTATGCTCGCTGGTGATCTCTTTCTCTAAAGTGGCGAGCCTGTGAGCTCGATAACTTCTCTTGACTTGTCTCGCAATTGACGGCAACATCCCGCCACGTTGTGCCAGAATTCCGACTCGGTGTGAGTTTCCAAATGCTGAAGACTGCAACATCCCTGATCACGGCGGCATGCATTTTTGTGCATGCTGTGTTGGGGTGTTGCGTTCATCATGTTCACGGCGGTGAAGACTGCGATATTCACGCAGAAGTGTCCCACGACGGCGAGCATCATGAGGTCGATCGTGCAGAGGGAGACTGCGGCGCCGGGCATTCGCAGGTCACGGTGGCAGTCCGTTTGGGATCAGCAAACGCGTCCGATTTCTCCCGCGAAAAAGCCGCGCATGAGACATCGACACCCCAACTGACCGTCGGGTGCACGCATCATGGGGATTCTGATCATCCTGAGTCGCCATGTGAAGAATCGCCCTGTCAATGGACGTCTGCTGCGGCTGAATTGAGTATGCCGTGCGACATCGAAATGTATTGCGTGTCGGTACTGGATTGCTGTGATCTGACGGCAGTTGTCGCGGCATGTAAGCGTGTCCAGATCGGCCGGCACAGAATCGCTCCCGACAGGCTCTCCTCATCGTTGCGCGTTCACGCGCTTGATCAGGTCTGGCAGCTCTAAGAGCCAGCACCCTGAGAGTTGAGAGCAGCTTCCTCTTCTTTGTGGTTCCACACCAGTGTGTTGTGGCGTCGACCACACTGACACGTCACTCGAATTCGAATCCCCATTTCGCATTCGGTGACGACTTCGCAGGCGCTCGCACCATCGCTCTTCTCTGCATTCTGTGATCGCGCTGCGCGAAGCGCACGGGTTCATTTCCGCGAGGCAATCGGCCTCTTTCAGACACTGTAATCAGGTGACATCATGAAACTAACAAAACTACCCCCAGCCGTCATCGGCTGGGGCATCGCCGCGCTGGTTGTCGCCGGAGCCCTGTGGCAGAACCAGCTCTGGCTGCCCTCTGCCAGACAGTGGCTCGCCGGACAGTTGTCGGAAGAACTTCAGAAGACATCGGGCGGCGAGGAAAAAGAATCCGGTGGCGACGCTCACGCCGGGCATGACCACGGTCATGCGGGGCATGACGAGGGCACCTCTCTGGAACTGTCGGCGCAGGCCAGAAACAACATCGGCCTGACCAACGACATGATCCGTGAGATAGAACTGCAACAGTTCACACGGACGATCAACGTACCGGCAATCGTCGTGGAGCGACCTGGCAGAACTCGACTCAAAATCGTCGCACCGATGACGGGCGTCGTGACCGCTGTGAATCTGATCAAGGGCGAGTCGATCGAACCGCGCCGGCTGCTCTTTCGTATTCGTTTGACCCATGAAGATTTGGTCCAGGCCCAGACTGCATTTCTGAAGACGCTGGGAGAACTGGATGTTGAACTCCGTGAGATCACTCGACTGAAGGGAATCACCAATCAGGGCGTGGTCGCCGGCAAGGTTCTGCTGGAACGCGAATACAGTAAGCAGAAACTCGAAGCTGAGCTGAGTGCACACCACGAGGCACTCCTGTTGCACGGGCTGTCCGAGTCGCAAGTCAACAACATTGTGGAAACCAGAAAGCTACTCGGCGAACTCGATGTGCTTGCTCCCGGCGTGCATTCAGAAACCGGTGAAGTCCACATGCATAAGTCGGAGGGAGCTCCATCGGACGCGTTGCGTCATGTATCAGCCTCCGCAGAACTACCGACGACACAGGCGTCCGACCGTCACGAGTATGTGGTTCAGGAACTCAATGCCACGAAAGGCGAGTACGTTCAGGCGGGGCAGACGCTGGCCGTGCTGGCGGATTTCGCGGAACTTTACATCGAGGGACGCGCCTTCGAGCACGATGCGGATCAGATTGCTGCCGCCATCCAGGCCGACTGGAACGTGCAGGCGGTCCCGGAAACGGGAAATGGCCGCAAGGCGATCGACAATCTGAAGATTCTCTTTCTCAACAATGAAGTTGAATCGGAATCCCGGGCTCTGCATTTCTATGTTGGTCTGAGAAACGAAGTGCTCAACGAATCAACTGCTGATTCAAGGCGACGCTTCGTCACCTGGCGATTCAGGCCGGGGCAACGCATGCAGCTCAGAGTTCCCGTCGAGCAGTGGCCGGATCGCATTGTGCTGCCTGTCGATGCTGTGGCGCAAGAGGGCGCCGAATTCTTCGTCTTTCAGCAGAACGGCGACCACTTCGACCGGAAGCCGGTCCACGTCGAGTTCCAGGATCAGATTTCAGTTGTCGTTGCGAATGACGGTTCACTGTTTCCCGGCGACTCTGTTGCCATGACGGGTGCTCATCAGATGCAGGTTGCGCTGAAAAACAAAGCCGGCGGCGGGGTCGATCCTCACGCCGGACACAACCACTGAGCTGATTCATCGGAGAACAGAATGACCGATTCACACACGTCGCCACGCAAGTGTGGCCTTTCAGTGCTGGTCGTCGACGATTTCGAAATGGTCCGAGAGTCGCTGAAGGCGATGCTCTCCAGCTCTGGCCATTACGTCACGCTCGCCGCGAGTGCCGATGAGGCAATTCAACTAATCGACGCAATGGAGTTTGACGCGGCGATTGTTGACTTCGAAATGCCAGGCCCGGACGGCCTGGTTCTCCTCGAAAGAGTTCAAAAGAAGTACCCGCTACTGCCGGTCATTGTCGTCTCCGGCGCGCTCGATGCGACAAGAGCCATTCAACTGGCCAATGCAGGCGTCTTCAAGGTTGCGCAAAAACCCGTGGACTCGAGCTGGTTGCTCAGTGCCCTGAACGAAACTTCCCGGATCAACGACATCAGGCAGCGCGCGGCATACTGGTCGGCGCGTCTCACCGAAACACCAACGCCAGTTCACTCGGAAACCGGGCATCGGCGCAGTCAGGAACAAATAAATGCTTAACGCGATTATTCGATTCGCACTCAGACAGCGCATGCTGGTTGTCGTGTTCTCCCTGTTTCTAATGGGTGCCGGCGGCTGGCAGGCGCTGCAGATGGATATCGATGTCTTCCCGAACCTGAACCGGCCGCGCGTGGTGGTCATGGTGGAAGCGCCCGGGATGGCGCCGGAAGAAGTCGAGGCGCTCATTACGTTTCCACTGGAAACGGCCATCAACGGCGCCAATGGCGTGGAAGCCGTTCGCAGTTCTGCCGGTGTCGGTATTTCTGTGACCTATGTCGAATTCGACTGGGGCACGGACATCTACAACGACCGGCAGATCGTGATGGAGCGGCTGCAACTCGTCCAGGACCGCATGCCGGCCGGTGTTAAGCCACAGCTCGCGCCGATTTCGTCGATCATGGGTCAAATTATCATGGTCGGGATGTGGAGCGAAGGAGGAAAGACGTCACCGCTCGAAGTGCGAACGCTGGCCGACTGGGTGGTTCGGCAGAGACTGCTGACGATTCCCGGCGTCTCGCAGGTATTCACGATGGGTGGGGGCCGGATGCAGTTTCAGGTGCTCGTCGATCCGGACAAGCTGTTGCAGTACGGCGTCACACTGCACGACGTCAAACTTGCCTGCGAAGAAAGTAACGAGAACGCGACTGGTGGTTATCTCGACGATCAGGGACCGAACGAATTTCTGGTGCGGGCTCTGGGACGTGTTCAGACAATCGACGACCTGAAGCGGGTCGTGGTGACCATGCGCGAAGGCCGTCCGATTCTGCTCTCGCAGGTCGCTACCGTCGTCAAAGGTCCGCAGGTCAAACGCGGTGACAGTTCGGCGTATGTGCGCAAGGAAGACGGCGGCTTCTCAGGCGGTCCGGCCGTGGTGCTGACAATCAACAAGCAACCGTCCGCAGACACACGCCATGTGACTGACGAGATCATGAAGGCCCTTAAAGAGCTGGAGCCTTCCCTGCCGGATGACATTCGCATTCAGCCGGGGCTCTATTCCCAGAAGGCCTTTATTGACCGGGCCGTCGACAACGTGGTCGAGGCGCTGCGGGATGGCGGAATCCTGGTTGTTGTGATTCTGTTTCTGTTCCTCATGAATTTCCGCACGACGTTTATCACGCTGACCGCAATTCCGCTTTCGATTGCCATTACGGCGCTGGTCTTCACCGCGTTCGGATTGTCGATCAATACGATGACGCTCGGTGGACTGGCAGTCGCCATCGGCGAACTCGTCGATGACGCGATTGTCGATGTGGAAAATATCTTCAGGCGCCTGCGCGAGAATCGGCACGCGAAGAATCCCAAAAACACATTACTGGTCGTGTTTCAGGCGAGTTGTGAAATACGAAACTCGATTGTTTTCGGAACAATGATCGTCGTGCTGGTGTTTCTGCCGCTGTTCGCTCTGTCTGGCATGGAAGGCCGCCTGTTTGCTCCGCTCGGCGTGGCTTACATTGTTTCCATTCTGTCGTCGCTGCTGGTTTCGCTGACCCTGACACCTGTGCTGTGTTACTGGATGCTGTCGCGAGCGAAGCTGATGGAACATGAAAAGGAAGGCCCCCTGCTGCGGTGTCTGAAATGGGCCGCTGGCGGGGCCATGGGGCTGAGTCTTCGGCACGCGAAGAAGATGCTGATTCTGGCTGCCTGCAGCGTTGCGATCGCATTCGCCGCGCTTGCCAACCTGGAACGGGACTTTTTACCCCCGTTCAACGAAGGTGTCGCTCAACTGAATGTCGTTCTACCGCCAGGAACATCTCTCAAGAAATCAAACGAGATCGCTCAGACGGTCATCGAGAGATTGATGGATGTCGAAGGCGTCGAAGCGTTTTCCAGACGTACTGGCCGCGCCGAACTGGATGAACACGCCGAAGGTGTCAACATCACCGAAATCATCATCAGTTTCGACCCGGAATCGGATCGCGGTCGCGAGGTCGTGCTGGATGATATCCGGTTCGCGATGGAGGGTATCCCTGGCATTGTTACGACGGTCGAGCAACCACTGGCTCATCTGATTTCACACATGATTTCGGGCGTCAAGGCGCAAGTGGGAATTAAGATCTACGGAGACGATCTGAACATACTGCGTCGCAAGGCTCAGGAGATGGCCGCGAAGATGCGGGAGATCGACGGCGTCACTGACCTGCTGGTCGAGCCGCAGGTCGAGATTCCACAACTCCGCATCGAACTCGATCGCGACAAGCTGGAACTCTATGGTCTCAGACCGTCTTACGTGAATGAGTACATCTCAACGGCGATGAATGGTGACGTGGTCAGCGAAGTCCTGCTGGGGCAGCGGACATTCGACCTGATGGTTCGTGTCAACGAGGACTTCCGTGAGAACATGCAGTCGCTGGAGCGGCTGTCGATCGATTTGCCGTCCGGCGGGACGACACCACTCTCGTCGGTGGCGAAGGTCTACAAGTCGAGCGGCCCGAATACGATCAATCGCGAACTGGTGCGTCGCCGGATTGTGATTCAGTGCAATGTTTCCGGACGCGGACTGGTCGATGTCGTGACGGAAATGCAGGCCGCGCAGAAGCCGGTCATCGCATCGTTGCCACCTGGCTATTTCGTCGAATATGGCGGCCAGTTCGAGAGCGAGAAAACCGCCAGTCGAATCATTGGAGTACTGTTCACTCTCTCGATGTTCGGCGTGCTGATGGTGCTCTACACGATGTTTCGTTCTGTCAACTTCTCGCTGCAGGTCATGGCCGCTTTGCCGATGGCCTTTATCGGATCGGTGTTGGCACTGGTCATTACCGATCAGACGCTGACCGTTGCCGCCATGGTGGGCTTCATCTCGCTGGGTGGAATCGCTTCCAGAAATGGCATTCTGCTGCTGAATCATTATCTGCATCTCGTCCATTACGAAGGTGAGACGTGGTCAAAGGAAATGATTATCCGTGCCGGCAAAGAGCGTCTGGCACCAGTTCTGATGACAGCATTGACCTCGGGCATCGGCCTTGTGCCGCTGGCACTTTCGGCTGGTGAGCCGGGTAAAGAAATCCTCTATCCGGTCGCCACAGTGATTCTGGGCGGCCTGATCAGCAGCACCATTCTGGAATACTTCGTGCGGCCGGCTCTGTTCTGGACCTTTGGACGTCAGGCCGGCGAACGGTTGATCGAAACGTCATTCAGCGAAGTCGAACTGATCGAGGAAAAGGAAGGGGCACGGCACGCGGATGAAAGTCACGAACCTGCTGCCCATAGCTCCGATGCGACAACGGCGTGACGCAGACCTGTCACGCTGACTGAGCAGGCTTGCGGTTTATGACAGAAGGGAACAGAGGAAACAGAGAAGCACGTCTCCGTTTCCTCTGTGAACTCCTGTTCGAAATACAGACAGGATTGGAAAAGGAAGATGATGCCGATGATTCACTGACCATTTTCTACACGGATTCGCATTCGTCAGTTTGCTCCTTCGAGCTGATGCGTGCTCGGGAAGCACCGGCCGCAACGAACCGGCGGAGCTGGACTTGCGGTCCGGTGTCTTCCACTTCCACTTTACCCAATTTCAGACTCACGTTTTTTCTCACTCAGTATCAGTAAAGGAAGCAGCATGTCACGTTTCTACACACTGTCCACGATCGCGGCTTACGGAATCGTCATCCTGTTCACGAGTGGCTGTGGCGATTCGTCAGCACCAACGAACCCGGCACCGCCAACGGCAGACGCGGGGCACGATGACCATGAGGGGCACGATGACCATGAGGGACATGATGATCATGAAGGGCATGATGACCACGAAGGACACGATGACCACGATCATCCGTCTGAGGGTCCGCATCACGGCTCGCTGATTGAACTCGGTGGCGAGGAATATCACGCCGAATTCGTCCATGACGAGGACGCGGGCACGGTCACGATCTACATCCTCGATGGAGCGGCCAAAGAAGCAGTCGCGATCGACGCGACTGAGATCATGATCAACCTCAAACACGATGGGAAAGGTGAGCAGTTCAAACTCGCCGCCAGTCCCGACGCGGGAGACGCGGAAGGGAAGTCTTCACGTTTCGTCTCCACTGATAAGGAACTGGGTGAAGACCTGGAGCACGAAGATGCCGACGCCAGCCTGGTGCTCAAGATCAACGGAAAGTCGTATCGCGGAGCAATCGCACACGATCACGATCATGACGACGACCATAAGCACTGAGAGCGTTTCCAGTGCCGACAATTTCCAATCCTGCTTGATAATCAGGAGAACGAACGATGGTTCGCACAGCAAAACTTGCGACCTGTGCAGCATTACTGGTTCTGGCATCCGGCCTGCCGGTCGATGCCGGACCTGTTCAGCGGTTCTACCCGCGACGCGATTCCGCGCCAGTCTGCGGCTGTCGTTCGGAAGCCCCGCGTACTGTCAGACCGGCTCCCGTTCTGCGGATTCCGTGGTTCGGGAGAACGCTGACCATTCCGAGTCAGTCGGTCCTGCAGCACCGGGGACCAGTGCAGCGTTTTCATTCTCAATCGAAACGGTGAGCGGTGTAGACGCGAACGCCACCCGGCGACGGTTTCCATTATGCCGAGTGGCGCGTGGCGTCGAGGAGTTGACATGACAGAACGATGGTCACGGGGCCGACCGCGAACATACGACTACGAGCAGCGTAGGGAACTGGCCGAGCTGATTCGCGAACACGGTGCGCGCGGCGCTCAAGCCCGCGTCGATCACCCCATGGCCTTGGAAACATTGCTGAAAATCGCCCGCGAATTTCGCATCGAACTGAAACCGGGACGGCGACCGCGGCGTGCCGCCTGAGTCGGCCTCACCGGCAGAACACGGAAGGCAGATACGAATGACGGAAATTCTGACGCGGTCGCAACCTACTGAAGAGCAGGTTGCGACCGCAGAGGTGCCTGATTGCTACGCGTCTATTTCAGGCGACAGCACGGGCACTCGTAACAGGAGTCCGACGACTGCGGCTGAGTCAGACGAAGCCACGGATGTCTGGTCAAAGGGCTTGGAATGGCCGGCCGTGATCTGGCTGGGTACGGCGCATCTTGGTGCGCTCGCAGCGCCGTTCGTCTTCACTTGGTCCGGGCTTGCCGTGGCCATCGTGCTGAGCGCCGTTACGGCGAGCCTTGGCGTGTGCATCGGCTTTCATCGGCTGCTGACGCACGGCAGCTTCGAAACGTTTCCAGTTGTGAGGCGTGTTCTGGCCACACTCGGGATGCTGGCGGGAGAAGGCCCACCGATCATGTGGGTGGCGGCGCATCGCCGGCATCATCAGTTCAGCGATCAGGAAGGCGACCCGCATTCCCCTCGGGATGGAGCCTGGTGGAGCCACATCGTCTGGATGATGCCACGTCGGGGCTCGCAGTACTGGGCTGAGCAGTACCGGCGCTACGCACCAGATATGTTGAGAGACCCATACATGAAGTTTCTCGACCGGACCTGGATCTGGTGGCACATGGCAATGGGTGGCACACTGCTGACGACAGGCTATGCCCTGAGTGGTCTGTCTCTGGGATTGTCTCTGCTGGTGTACGGTCTGTTCGTGCGGGCGACCTATGTCTTTCATGTGACCTGGCTGGTGAACTCCGCCACTCACATGTGGGGGTATCGCAATTACGAGACGGACGACGACAGCCGCAATCTCTGGTGGGTAGCACTATTGGCCTACGGAGAAGGCTGGCACAACAACCATCACGCGCATCAGCGACTGGCACGACACGGTCATCGCTGGTGGGAAGTCGATGTGAACTTCGTCGTGATTCGCCTGATGGAACGCTGCGGGCTCGCATGGAACGTCATGGCCGATGTGCCAACGGATCGCGAACAGCATCAGGAAGTCACCACATAACGCCCGGCCGCATGAGCGGTCGATGACCTGCAAAAGAACTTTTTGGATTTCTAATCGGAATAGAAACATGGCACTTCGTGAAGAAATGGAATCGCAGGGGCAGTGGCTCTTTCGGTGGCGGAGCTATTTGCCTTTTGTGCTCCTGTCACTGGTACTCGCCGGGTTCACTGAACTCGCAGTGTCGGGCCACAGCCATCTGCAAAGCACCGGCTATTCCTATGAACTGGAGCTGTTCTTCGAGCTGGCGTGCCTGATGGTGTCCCTGAGCGGACTGGGGATTCGCATCGTGACAACGGGCTATGCGGCACCCGGAACGTCGGGGCGGAATACGCATCGGCAACGGGCGGATTCGCTCAACACGACCGGGATGTACTCCGTGACACGAAACCCGCTGTATCTCGGCAACTTTCTCAATGGCCTCGGGTTCAGCCTGTTCTGTGGCGTCTGGTGGGTGCCGGCGCTCTATGTCGCTGCGTTCTGGCTCTACTACGAACGCATCATTTATCGAGAAGAAGAGTATCTGCGCTCAAAGTTTGGTGATGAGTTTCTGAACTGGGCGAGTCGCACGCCGGCATTCTTTCCGGCATTGCAAAACCGGCTCTTGCCGGGGCGACGGTTTGACGTTCGGCGCGTCATTCGCAACGAGTATTCGACGCTGTTTTTGATCATCAGCATCTTCACGCTGTTCGACGGTCTGGAGAACCTGTTCATTGAAGGAGCCTTCCGCGTCGACCGCGTCTGGTCTGCACTGTTTGCTCTGGCTGCATGCGTCTGGCTCCTCGTCAAGACGATGAAGAAACGGACCAGATTCTTCAACCAGCAGGAGAGCGAGTGTCTGCAATCATCTGCATCGAGTGAGTCGACTCCTGGTGATCGGGCGGAGATTGATACAGGAGCCCCCCGGGCGATTGATATGAAGCCTTCAGCGCCACTGCTTTCGGCGGGAACGGTATGACCCTCACGATTAGAAAGGACTGTTACAGTGCAGATTGACATACTGAGCCTGTTTCCGTCGGTGTTCGGCAGCTATCTCAACGATACGCCATTTCACTTCGCTATCCGGCAGCACCTCGTTCACGTGAGGACTCACAACTTCTGTCAGTGGGTTGACACCTGTAATACGCTGACAGTTCCCAGCAGGACTCCCTCAGGGCGGACTATCGTGATTCGTCGCGAGCCGATCGAAGCATGCATTGGATCGCTCCGCACCCCCGACAAATCTACTCGCATCATTCTGCTTTCACCGCGCGGACGCAAAATCGATCAGACCTTAGTCCGAGGTCTGTCCCGGGTCGAACACCTAATTCTGATTTGCGGACGACTGGGAGGATTCGAGGAGGGCCTCGCCGAACACATCGGAGCCGAAGAACTGTCCGTCGGCGACTACGTCCTCAATTGTGGTGAGGTCGCCGCGATGGTTGTTCTGGACACGGTGATTCGACTGGTGCCCGGCGTTCTTGAGCAGCACACGCGAAGAGTCGATGACCGATGCGATGATATCTGATTTGTGTATGGAAAGATGAGTAGACAGTTGACTGAGACCACTCACAAATGGGCCTTCCGCCGACCCCGAACGATTCGCTTTCAGCTTCTGCTGGCCGTGAATCTGTCGCTGGGTCTGGCTTTCATCGGCCTGCTGATTCTTCGTTACGAACGGGAGATGAGTGACGAAGTCCGCGAGAAGCAGTCGAGTCTGAATGATGAAGCCATCGCGATTCACGCTGCCGTCCGCCATCTTTCGCACGATCACAACGCAAAAGCCGTGCAGAGCTACATCGACACAGTCTGCCGGCAAATGCGGCAGACCAGCTCGCCCGGCCACCGCATTGTCGTCCGCCTGAACGATGATCTGCTGCAGGCCCACGGGCACGGCGAGCCGACTGCCGAAGAGCGGCAGGACGTTAAGGGGACTGCTGCCGGAGGCGATCTCATGAGCGCGCTGGAGCAGCGCGGGCTCGTTTCCGGGAGCCACAACGGAGACGGCATTGGTGTCGTTGTGTCGGAAAGCCTGGTCAATATTCGTCGAGCGATCCGTCGCGATGTCCTGATGCAGCTCGTCGTGCTGGCGCTGCTCGGGCTGCTGGCCGCGGGCGTTGTCAGTGTCGTGCTGCTGAAGATTGTCAGCGCGCCGCTCGACCGGCTTCTTGTCACCGTCAAACAGATCGCGGCCGGTCAGTTGGGAGTCGAATCCCCTGCCTTCGGCAGTCGCGAGATGCAGCAGCTCTCGGCGGCCATCAATTCCATGAGTCACACGCTGCATGAGAACGATCGCGAACGCCGTTATCAGATGGAAAAGGCGCAGCAGATTCAGCAGCACCTGCTCCCGAACGGAGTTCAGATTCCCGGTCTGCAGACTGCACACGTCTTCGAGCCGGCGGACACGGTGGCGGGTGACTACTACGACTTTGTGCCACTGCCCGACGGATCGTGGCTGATCTGTGTGGCCGACGTCACTGGACACGGGGTTCCGGCGGCGATGGGCGCGGCCATGCTCAAATCACTGCTGATGGCTGCCACGGAACAGCCTCCGTTCGAACCGCAGTTCGTATTGGCGGAGATCAACCGTCGTTTCGCCACCACCGTGCTGCCAGGGAATTTCGCGTCGATGTTTCTCGGTCGCTGGCAGCCGGAATCGGGTGAACTGTCCTGGGCCAGTGCCGGGCATGAACCGGGCATTCTTCTGACGAGATCAGGACGACTCGACCAGTTGTCGAGTACCGGTCTGCTATTGGGAATCGATGCTGACGCCGCCTGGAAACAGCTCAGCGTGCAGTTAACGGATGGTGACCGCGTGCTGCTATTCAGTGACGGGGCCACTGAAACCCGCAGCCCGGACGGAGAACTCTTCGGACGCGAACAGCTCACGGCCAGGTTCTCGCAATGCGACAGCCTCACGCCACAGCAATCGCTGAAACGGATTGGAGAACAGCTCGATTTACACCGCTTCGAAGGACCATTGACGGACGACCTGACACTCGTAATTCTGCAATGCGGCGACTTTTCAGAAAGGACCGTTCCGGAGGCGAACGATGCTCGCACGACTGATGTGTCTGCTGCGTCCGCATCAATGGAGTGACTGGACCTGGGAGACCGACGATGGCTGCGTACGAACAAGTCACTGTATTCGCTGTGGAGAAGTGCGACATGAAATCCACCATGACTGGGGCGAATGGGATCATGAGAAGACTGGTGAATGTCAGCGTTCGCGAGCGTGTGGGCGTTGTGACGGGACGCAAACCACCAGGACGCACGATTTTGATGCGGCGACGTCACGCTGCCGTCGCTGCGGAGCGGTGGGGCGTGGCGGATACAGCTCGGACAACGCGTCGGACTGAGCAAAACAGTGACATGAATCTCACGCTCTGGCATCGGCACGACATGAGAAAGGTGACATCATGAATACTTCCACAACGAAGCACGAGCCGCTCAACCGGCGCTGGCTCGTGACCCTGACCGTCTGCTGTCTTGCGGCTGCCTGCGCCGGTGCCGGCATCATGTATCTCGTCGACTCATCGAGCGCCTCACCCGGCGGAACTGTCTCACAGGGCGATGCTGACCACGAAGAGGAAGGAGATCACGGCGGTGAAAGCGAATCGACCGTCGTGGCCCTGCCGAAATCCAAATGGGAGGCTGCGGGGATTCGCATTAAGGAAGTCAGCCGTGGCTCGCTGGCACAGAACACATGGGTCACGGGCAAGGTGACGCTCAACGAGGACCGGGTCGCCCACATCTACTCGCTGGTGGACGGTCGAGTGCATGAGGTGCCGGTCCAGTTCGGTGACGATGTTAAGAAAGATCAACCGCTGGCAGTCATCGACAGCCGCGAAGTGGGAACAGCCAAGCTGGACCTGCATCGCAGTCGACTGAATGCCGAGGTCGCTCAGGTCAATCACGACTGGCAGCAGAGCGTCAGCACGAACACGCTGGAACTGATCGCCTCGCTTTCCCAGGGAGCTGTCATCACCGAGATCGATGCGGAGTTTCGAGACAAGCCGATGGGAGATTATCGCGGTCAGTTGCTGACGGCGTTCGCCAGCCTGCACAAGTCGCGTGCTGATTTCGAACGCCTGAAACCACTGGCCGAAAAGGGAGTCACGGCGGGCAAGGATGTTCTGGCAGCTCAGGCGGCGTTCGAGGCTGACGGGGCGACGTTCCGGTCGCTGCTCGAACAGTTGAAGTTCGAAGCGCCGCGTGAAGCACTGCTCGCCGAACAGACGTTGCGGCAGACTCAGCAGGCCGTCGCCGTCGCGAAAGCGCAGCTCTTCATCCTGGGTTACCACGAAGACGATCTGGTAAAGATTGATCCTGAGGCGGAAGGCGAAAACATTTCTCACTATGAACTCCGCGCGCCGTTCGACGGGACAGTGCTGTCGAAAAACGTCGTGCTCGCGGAACGAGTCGGCCCCGATACCGAGATGTTTCAGATTGCGGACCTGTCCAGCGTGTGGATACAGGCCGACCTCTACCAGAAAGACCTGCCGAAACTCAGTCAGCTTGGCGACACACTGCATTTTCGGGCGCCGCTGCTGACGGACATCGACGACGGCCACACACACGAGGCCCGCATCTTTTACAAAGGCGACGTCCTTGATGAGCAGACTCGAACCATGCGGCTGCGGGCCGTGCTGGACAACCCGAAGCGGCATCTGAAACCGGGCATGTTCGTCGAAGTGCAGTTGCCGGGCGACACCATCAGTGATGTGCTCGTCATCGCTGCATCAGCCGTGCAGTCCGCGGAAAATGAGACGTTCGTCTTTGTGCATAAAGCAGGAGACGAGTTCGAGCGGCGCAAGGTCACGCTCGGAGCCACCAGCAATGGCACGGTGCAGATTCGCACGGGTCTCAATCCGGGAGAGAAGGTCGTCGTTGACGGCGGTTTCTCGCTGAAATCGGAGTTAATGAAGGGACAGATTTCGCATGGACATTAGAGAAAGGGCCAGAGCTGAGAGTGGTCGGAGTTCACAGGCAGGGATGGAAACAGAGGGCGTCAGTAGCAGCAGGATTGGGTTCTCCTTCTGCTTCTGTTCTGTTCGCCCCGCCTTCGAACTTCTCAGCTCTGAGCCCTCAACTCTGAAGACTGGACTCAACCATGATTAACAAAATCATCGACATTTCTCTCAACAACCGCTTCGTCGTCCTGCTGCTGGTCATCCTGCTGGTCGCTGGCGGGGTGATGGCGATGGTGAAACTGCCGGTTGATGCCGTGCCCGATCTGACCAACGTGCAGGTTCAGGTACTGACGACGTCTCCGTCGCTTGGTCCGGTCGAAATGGAACAGTTCATCACGTTTCCCGTCGAGACGGCGATGAGCGGCATTCCGCGTGTCGAAGAGATTCGCAGCGTGACGCGCTTCGGACTCTCGAACGTGACGGTCGTCTTCGAAGAAGGCACCGATATCTACTGGGCGCGACAACTGGTGAGTGAGCGACTGGTCGACGCACGGGCCGAGATTCCGCCTGAGCTGGGCTCGCCAACAATGGGTCCCATCGCGACGGGAATGGGTGAGATTTACCAGTTCGAAGTCCGGGCGAAACCGGGCTACGACTACAGTCTGCAGGACCTGCGCACCATTCTCGACTGGGACATCGCGTTTCAATTACGGAGTGTTCCGGGAGTCATTGAGGTCAACTCGTTTGGCGGTGAGTTGAAGACGTACGAGGTGCAGATCAATCCGAACTCGCTGCTCAATTACGGCGTGTCACTCAGCGACCTGTTCGACGCGATCCAGCGGAACAACTCGAACGCCGGTGGCGGCTATATCGTCCGACACGAGGAGCAGCAGCTCATCCGCGGCCAGGGACTGGTTCAGTCACTCGACGACATTGCAAACATTGTGCTTGATGCGCGAGAGGACGGCACGCCGGTTTACGTGCGCGACGTTGGTGAAGTTCGCTTTGCTCCGATGCTGCGACAGGGGTACGTCACTCGCGATGGCCGGGGCGAGGCGGTCGTCGGCATCGTCATGATGCTGATTGGCGAGAACTCCCGCGTCGTCGTCGACCGGGTGAAGCAACGAGTCGCTGAGATCGAGAAATCGCTGCCTGAGGGCGTCTACGTCGAGGCATTCTATGACCGCACCGATCTCGTTCGACGCGCGATCGCTACCGTCGAGGAAAACATCAGCGGCGGAGCGATCCTGGTCATCATCATGCTGTTTCTACTGGTCGGCGATTTGCGGGCCGGACTGATCGTGGCCTCGGCGATTCCACTGTCGGCGTTGTTCACGTTCATCGCCATGAAAGTGTTTAACGTCTCGGCGAATCTGATGAGTCTCGGCGCTCTGGACTTCGGCATCATCGTGGACGGCGCGGTCGTGATGGTCGAAAACGCGATTCGCCATACCACTCAGGCCAAACGGAACAATCCCGATCTGAAGCGCGCCGGACTCGATGTCTTTCGCGCGGCCGGACACGAAGTCGCACGGCCGATCCTGTTTGCCGGGTCGATCGTGATCATCGTGTTCCTGCCGATCCTCACGCTGCAGGGGATCGAAGGCAAAATGTTCGGCCCGATGGCGTTCTCCTTCATGTCGGCTCTGGTCGGAGCCCTGATTCTGGCACTGACAGTCATCCCCGTCATGGTGTCGCTGTTTCTGGCCCGCAAGTTCAGTGAGAAGGATGCGCTGCTGATCCGCTGGTGCAAAAAGGGGTACGAACCCCTGCTGCGACGCGCGATTGCGCACCCTGTCGGTGTCTTCACAGGTGCTCTGGTGGCGTTCGGTATCAGCGTGCTGATCGCCAGCGGTTTCGGAGCCGAGTTCGTGCCGAAACTGGATGAAGGCGACATGGCCGTCCAGGCGATTCGTTTGCCGAGCGTCTCGCTGGAACGTTCGATCGAAATGACAACTTCGATCGAGAAGCAGTTAGTGGAAAACTTTCCGGACGAGGTGGCCTCGGTGATCTCGAAGACGGGTCGCCCGGAAATCGCAACCGACCCGATGGGTGTCGAAGCCAGCGACATCTTTGTGATCCTCAAACCGTCCGACGGCTGGAGATTCAACAGCAAGCAGGAACTGATTGACGCCATCAAGGAGAAACTCGACGAGACGATTCCCGGCAACAATTTCAGTTTCACGCAACCGATTGAACTACGGGTGCAGGAGCTGATTTCCGGCGTCCGCAGCGATATCGGAATCAGCCTGTATGGAGATGACCTTGAGAAACTCAAGGACTTCGGTAATCAGATCGCCGCCGTCGTCGGGCAGGTGCCGGGCGCGGCCGATGTGCAGGCCGAACAGACCGGGGGCCTGCCTTACGTCCAGGTAGTGATCCGTCGTGATCAGATTGCGCGGTACGGCATCAACGCCGCGGATGTCCTGGATGCGGTTTCTACAATTGGTGGCCGCGAGGTCGGGCAGGTGTTTGAAGGGCAGCGGCGCTTTCCACTACAGGTTCGACTCGCACCGCGTTACCGGGAAGACGTCGAGACTCTGAAGCAGCTCCGCATCGCCGACCCGACTGGTCGACAGATTCCGCTCGAACAACTCGCCGATATCACCGTCGGGCCCGGAGTTGCTCAGATCAGTCGCGACCAGATTCGCCGGCGGTTTCTGGTGCAGGTCAACGTTCGCGGTCGCGATCTGGCGGGTTTCGTGGCCGCCGCACAGAAAGCAGTGGACACTCAGGTCGATCTTCCGCCGGGTTACCGAGTCGAATGGGGTGGTCAGTTCAAGAACCTGCAGGACGCGACCGGACGATTGCTGATCGCCGTTCCGCTGGCGTTGTTCCTGATCGTGTCGCTGCTCTACATCACGTTCAACTCGGGCAAGCTGGCGGCGTTGATCTTTTTGAACGTGCCCATCGCCACGACCGGCGGCATCCTCGCGCTGTGGGTGCGCGACATGCCGTTTTCCATTTCTGCCGGCGTCGGCTTCATCGCCCTGTTCGGCATCGCCGTGATGAACGGCGTCGTGCTGATCGAACACGTCCGCCACCTGCGGCATTCGGGGCAAAGCGTGCAGGAGGCAGTGTATCAAGGCGCCATCGATCGCCTGCGTCCCGTTCTGATGACCGCCACGACAGACGCGCTGGGCTTCATCCCAATGGCTCTTTCCACCAGTTCGGGAGCGGAAGTGCAGCGACCACTGGCCACGGTCGTCATCGGAGGCGTTCTGACATCAAGCCTCCTGACGCTCATCGTCCTGCCCGCCATCTACCACTGGTTCGAACCGCAGGAGGAGTCCGATGCCGAAACTGAATGATAGTGCGCGATTGTGTTTCGGTATGGCGGTTGCCGGGCTGTTGGTCGGCGTGCCGGGAGCGATCGTCAATGTGTTTGCACCACAGACAACGACACTCGATGCCTTGCTCGTTGTGGCCGTTTTCTACGGCGCGATGGGTGGGAGAGAACTGCTCACTGGTTCCTCGGCGATCACGACTGATCGTCTCAGCGACCATCCCGGCAGGGAATGTGAAGCGATCGAGGACGAGGTCCGTCGCACAGTCGAAACCGGCACATTGAAGCGAGCCGCCTGAATCGAGAATGGACTTGAACCGGTGATGCATGACCAGGCGAACAAAGCGAAAGAAGAACCGGCGGCCCGAAACATCGAGTCAGAAACGTCTGACAACGGCGCAGCGGTGGAAATGGTGCATCCTGTTCGTTCTGGCCTACGGAGCCCTGTTGACCCCCTACATCGCAGACGTGATCAAGTATCCGAACGTCGCCGGCGCCATCGTACTGACCGTGATCGCGGGCGGCGGAATATTCGTGTTCGTCGTCGCGCTGAAGCATCACTGAGTACCAGCCATTCAACTCTCCCGAGTGTTCGCGTCGCGGCACACTGTCCGGGAGTTGCGTGGCAGGTGGTTTGCACTGCCTTATTCGTTCTCCTGCTGCTTGTGCCATTGCCAGGTGTTGCACAGACCGCTGCGGAGACACTCCCGGAGGCAGGACCTGCGACAACGCTGCCCGCCGAAGCTCATTCCGAAACCGGCCACGAGATTCCGTTCGCTCCGGTCCTGCTTGAGCTGGCTGTCATCATCGGGGTGGCGATGGTGGGACGCTGGCTGGCAGAACGATATCGCCAGTCAGCGGTTCTGGGTGAACTGTTAATCGGCGTCGTAGCTGGCAACGTTGGCCTGTGGCTGGGAATCCCACTGTTTGTCATGGTCATGCATCTGGGCGAGGCCATGCCACTGTTCGCTGAAGTGTGGCTCACCGGTCAGTCGGTGTCCGACGCCGCAAAGGGTGTCTTCACTGCTGAAGAACTCTCCGCGGGTGGCACAGCCGGGCAAATGATCGGAATCATGACGGGAGCCGATGGGCCACAGCGTGTGGCGATGGGATTCGCCCTGTGGCTGTTTTCTGAACTCGGTGTCATTCTACTGCTGTTAATGGTCGGCCTGGAGACTCAGATTGAGGAAATGATGCGCGTTGGTGGCCGCGCGTTCTGCGTGGCAGTGGTCGGTGTTGTCACGCCGTTCGCGATGGGCATGGTGATTGCGAGCTGGCTGATGCCTGACGCGGGCCAGCCCGTTCATTTGTTTCTTGCAGCGACTTTGTGTGCCACCAGCGTTGGCATTACGGCGCGCGTGTTTCGCGATCTGGGAAAAATGCAGACGCGGGAAGCCCGAGTGATTCTCGGCGCGGCAGTCATTGATGACGTGCTCGGCCTGATCCTGCTGGCGGTCGTGGTTGGTGTCGCCTCCAGCGGGAACATTGAGGCATTGGAAATTGGCCGGATCTCACTGCTGTCGTGCCTCTTTCTGGGATCCGTCCTGCTGTTCGGCAACCGGCTGATCCGACGACTGCTGCCCTTTGTGGCCGCTCTGGAACGAAACCATATCAAGCTGTTGTTTCCACTCGGGCTGGCCTTCCTGATGGCATGGGTGGCCAGTGTGATCGAACTGGCTCCGATCGTGGGAGCCTTTGCCGCCGGGCTGATCCTGAGCGAAGAGCAGTTTGCCCGAGTCGCACCGGAGTCAACGATGGAACATCTCGTTGCTCCACTGGAACGCATCTTCGCGCCGGTTTTCTTTGTGCTGATGGGCATGCAGGTCAACCTGCAGTCCTTCCTGGACCTGACGACTCTGTGGCTGGCGTTGATTTTCACCATCGTGGCGATTGCTGGAAAACTCGCTTGCGGGCTGGCCGCCGGACGTGGCGTTGACCGCTGGACGATTGGCTGGGGGATGGTTCCTCGAGGTGAAGTCGGGCTGATTTTCGCGAGCGTTGGCAAAGGGCTTGGAGTCATCAGCGGCCCTGTCTTTTCCGCCATCGTGGTTATGGTGATCGTCACTACACTGGTCACGCCGATTGCCTTGAAATCAGTTCTGAACGGTGATCGAGATCGAGGGAGCAGGACGCAGCTCCGGCAAACGTCTTCGAATCCAAAGGAGTCCTGATGGCAGACAGCAACGACAACTCATCTGGCTCCCTGCCATCAGATCTGCTGGCGGGCGTGGTCGTCTTTTTCGTCGCCATCCCGTTGTGTCTGGGAGTGGCTCTGGCGTCCGGGGCGCCGCTGTTCTCCGGACTGCTGGCTGGAATCATCGGCGGCATCCTTGTCGGTATCCTTAGTGGCTCGCATACCAGTGTCAGTGGACCTGCTGCAGGACTCACCGCCGTTGTTGCCGGACAGATCGCAACGCTTGGTTCCTTTGAAGCATTCTTACTGGCGGTGTTGGTCGCCGGAGTGATTCAGATTGCGCTCGGTCTTTCCAGACTGGGCTCGCTGTCCGCGTTTTTTCCATCCAGCGTCATCAAGGGACTGCTCTCGGCGATCGGTGTCATCCTCATCCTGAAACAGATTCCGCACCTGCTGGGGCACGACGCCGACCCCGAAGGTGACATGTCTTTTCGGCAACCCGACAATCAGAACACTCTTTCTGAACTGGTTGAAATGTTCAACCATGTGCATCCTGGAGCCCTGCTCGTGGGATTTGTCTGTCTTGCGACACTCATCGTATGGCAGCGATGGAAACCACTGCGGCGTTCGAGCGTCCCGGCGCCACTGGTCGTCGTCGTTGTCGGGATTGCGCTGAGTGAACTGCTTCAGCGGGCAGGTGGAACCTGGATCGTCCAGAAGTCGCAGCTCGTCCAGGTTCCGGTCGCCAGTAGTTTAGCCGGGATCCTTGATTTCCTGACTCTGCCGGATTTCACGCACTGGTCGAATCCAGCAATCTATTCAGCAGCAATCACCATCGCTGTCGTCGCGTCACTGGAAACGTTGTTGAACCTCGAAGCTGTCGACAAGCTTGATCGTCAGCAGCGGCACTCTTCTCCCAACCGCGAGCTTGTAGCTCAGGGGATTGGTAATGTCGCAGCCGGGCTGGTCGGCGCAATTCCTGTGACGTCGGTGATTGTTCGCAGTTCAGTGAACGTCGATACCGGCGGTCGAACGCGACTGGCGACAATCTTTCACGGCGTACTCCTGCTGATCAGCGTGTCGCTGTTTCCAGACTGGTTGAACATGATCCCATTGTCGTGCCTGGCAGCGATCCTGATGGTGACAGGCTTCAAGCTGGTCAGTCCGCGAATTGTCCGTCGGATGTGGCACGGAGGCCGCTATCAGTTCATTCCGTTTACCGCAACGGTCTTTGCGATCGTGTTAACCGATCTGCTGACGGGAGTTCTGCTCGGTCTCGCGGTAAGTACCAGCTTTATTCTCCACAATAACATTCGCCGTCCGGTCCGACGATTCGTTGAACAGCATCTCGGGGGAGATGTACTTCATGTGCAGCTTGCCAGCCAGGTCAGTTTCCTGAACAGGGCGGCGCTGATTCGAGTGTTCGACTCGATTCAACGCGGGGGAAAGATACTCCTCGATGCGTCGGGATCATCCTACGTGGATCCCGATCTTCTTGATCTGATCCGTGACTTCAGAGATGTCACAGGACCGGCGCGTGGAATTGAAGTGAGTCTTGCCGGCTTTCGGTCGAAATACCAATTGCATGACCAGATACAGTACGTCGATTATTCCACACGCGATTTGCAGGCCGCCATCTCTCCAGATCAGGTGCTGAAGATACTGCAGGACGGGCACGGCCGGTTTCGATCGGGACAACGATTGACGCGAGACCTGGGACGTCAGGTCGCCGCCACTGCGGAGGCTCAACACCCGCTCGCTGTGGTATTGAGCTGTATTGATTCACGGACGCCCGCAGAACTGATCTTTGATCTGGGAGTGGGTGACGTATTCAGCGTCCGGGTTGCCGGCAACGTGCTGAGTCGCAACGTAATCGGCAGTATCGAATACAGCTGCGCTGTCGCTGGAGCCAAGCTGATTCTGGTCATGGGACACACGCGGTGTGGCGCGGTCACGGCGGCGGTGGAGCTTTGCTGCAGGCCCGATCAGTCGTCGATGGCGGGCGAGTGCGCCCATCTGGACCAGATCGTCGCCGGAATCCAGCAGTCGATCGATCATGCGCGGTGCGCCACCGCCGACAGATCCTCTGAGGTGGAACTGCGATCGTTTATTGATGACGTCTCCCGTCGAAATGTACTACGGGTTGTTCAACAGTTGCGCGAAGACAGTCGAACTCTAAACCGCCTTGTGGAGCACGGCAGGATCATGATTGTCGGTGCCATGTATAACGTGGCGACGGGAGAAATCGAATTTCTGCAAGACCTTCAAGGCAGCTCAATCAGTTAATCCAGCCCTGCGAACGGTACGTGCCGTTTGCAGGGCCACACGAAAGTCGATCAACGAACTGGCGCTGACTCGCCAACACGTCCTGTCACGTGTGCAGAAGACTGGAACAGGCACCGCCGATCCGGGCATTGACAACAGAGAGCAGAATGGACTGGCAACTTGAACTGATGTTCGCGGTAAGGGCACTCGTTGCAGCCGCTCTGGGTGGATTTATCGGCTGGGAGCGCGAGTGGCATGGGCGGGAAGCCGGAATCCGGACCTACGCCTCGGTCGCTCTTGGTTCCTGTGTCTTCGCTCTCATTTCGTCGCACATTCCAGACGCAGAACCATCCCGTCTGGCCGCCAACATCGTAACCGGCGTCGGATTCCTGGGTGCCGGAATCATTCTGCGAGACCGCGGCCGAACGGTCGGGCTGACAACGGCGGCCACCGTCTGGGCGACCGCGGCGGTGGGGACTGCCGTTGGATTTGGCATGTATCCCCTGGCTTGCCTGACCGCCGTGATTGTGTTCGGAGTTCTCGCGGCACATCACTTGCCCGGCTGGAACAGGCTGTCCCGCAACCGTTCGGAAGTTTCCCGCGACAACGACGCTACAACACCTCCGAAAGAGTAACAACGACATGGTCGAGAAAACGAAACTTGAAATTCGCCTGCTGTTGCCGGACGTGCTGGACGCGCGCGACGCTTGTGTCAAGCGGCTCGCCGATCTGCTGGAAGCGAAAGACGGCATCGACGCGGCACATGCGTTGGAAACGGAAGGCGACCGGCCGGACCAGATCTGTGTCCATTACGAAGCCGACCGGCTGTCAATCGGCGAAGTCCGCGAGTTGGCCAAGCGGGCCGGCGCGCAGCTTCACGAGCGATTCGGGCATCTGCTGTTGCGGGCTGAGCCGATGCACGCCCGCCGCGCCCGAACGGTGACGGCTCACGCAGAGCGAATCGCCGGTGTTCTTGAAGCAGCAGCCTCTCCCGATGGCGTTTTGCGTATCGAGTTTGATCGCGAGGAAACCGACGAAGAAGCGATCGGCGTTGCATTGCGAAACAGCGGCGTTCGCGAGATCGAAGGAAGTCGCTCGAAAGCAGAAGCCGATGAAGAAACGCCCGAGGAAGAACACGACCATAAACACGGCGGCTTGTTCGGCGAAAAGACGGAGTTGATCTTCGCGATCTCCTGCGGCGGACTGCTGCTGACCGGCTGGCTGCTGTCCGTGTTGACTGGCGTCACGCCGTGGGTTCCGCAGGGCATGTACATCGCAGCGTACTGCTTCGGTGGTTTTTTCACGGTTCGTGAAGCCATCGAAAACATCCGTGCGAAACGTTTTGAGATCGACTTCCTGATGCTGGTCGCGGCGGCAGGGGCGGCTTCGTTGGGTGAGTGGGCTGAAGGAGCGCTGCTGCTGTTTCTCTTCAGTCTCGGGCATTCACTCGAACACTACGCGATGGGCCGGGCTCGCCGGGCCATCGAGGCGCTGGCCGAACTCGCCCCGCAGACGGCACGCGTCAGACGCGACGGCGAGATTCAGGACGTCTCTGTTGAGGACCTGCGGGTTGGCGAAGTCGTCATCGTCAAACCGAACGAACGAATCTCAGCCGACGGTTTTGTCGTCGCCGGTGAAAGCAGCGTCAATCAGGCTCCGATCACCGGAGAAAGCGTCCCGGTCGACAAACGCCCGGTCGACGATGCCGAGCTGGCTGCTCAGCAACCGGAGCGACTTCCGGCTGAGCATCGTGTGTTTGCCGGGACGATCAACGACAGTGGCGCTCTGGAAATTCAGGTCACAAAGACAGCCGCCGACAACACGCTCGCCCGAGTCGTTCAGCTGGTCAGTGAAGCCGAGACGCGAACGTCACCAACTCAGCAGTTCACGTCCAGGTTCGAGCGAGTCTTCGTCCCGGCCGTGCTGGCACTGGTGGTCGTGCTGCTGTTTGCGCCGCTGTTTCTTGACGAAGCCTTCAGCCAGTCGTTCTACCGTGCGATGGCCGTCCTTGTCGCGGCGAGCCCCTGCGCGCTTGCGATCGCCACGCCGAGTGCCGTGCTCAGCGGCGTCGCGCGAGCGGCTCGCGGCGGTGTCCTCGTCAAGGGAGGCGGACCGCTGGAAACGCTGGGGCGCCTTGAAGCGGTCGCGTTCGACAAGACTGGCACTCTGACCGAAGGCCGGCCGCAGTTGACGGATGTCGTGACTGCTGAAGGGACCCCGCCAGACGAACTTCTGCGGGTGGCCGTCGCTGTCGAAGAGTTGAGCGACCATCCACTGGCCGCGGCAGTCGTCCGTGATGGCCGCGAACGATTGAGTGACATCGCAGTGCCTGAAGCCTCAGACCTGCAAAGCATCACCGGCCGCGGCCTGCGCGCGACCATCGACGGGCAGCCGGTCTTTGTCGGCAAGGCCGCCCTGTTCTCGGAGATCGATGGCGTTCCGTTGACTGAAGAAGTTCGAAGCCGAATTGATCAACTGGAGCAGGACGGTCGCACGACAATGATCGTGCGTTTCGGCGATCGCTATCTCGGTGTTCTGGGACTGATGGATACGCCGCGTGACGCCGCAAAGAGCGTCATCAGCCGGCTGCGTGATCTTGGCATCCGTCGCATGATCATGATTTCCGGCGACAACCAGCGTGTCGCAGATGCCGTCGCGTCTGCGGTCGGATTAGACGAGGCACGTGGCGATCTGATGCCCGACGACAAGGTCGACGCAATCAGGCAGCTCCGGCAAGAGGGTGGCGTGGCGATGGTGGGTGATGGAGTCAACGACGCTCCCGCCATGGCAAACGCGTCAGTCGGAATCGCGATGGGAGCGGCCGGTTCCGACGTCGCTCTGGAAACGGCCGACGTTGCGCTGATGGCCGACGACCTGAATCACCTCCCGCTCGCGATCGGCCTGAGCCGTCAGACCAGCCGCATCATTCGCCAGAACCTGTGGTTCAGCCTGGGCATGGTCGCGTTTCTGATTCCGGCCACGCTGTCCGGTCTGCAGATGGGCCCGGCCGTCATGCTGCACGAGGGCTCGACACTGCTGGTCGTGTTCAATGCCTTGCGTCTGCTGCGCTATGAAGCGAATTCCGACGCGGACCTCGCTTGAGTACTGCCATCGACTGACGGAGTCATGTGATGAGGGAAACGCGAGCTGATCAACGAAAACAGCCCGCCTTGATGAAGGTGGGCTGTCGGCAACTTTCAGGTGACTGTCAAGCGACGTTGTTCTCGATCAGTGGCCCAGTCGCAGTGAGAATCCTCGCGTGGAAATGCTCAGTCCATGATCGTTGTATGCCGGGCGGGAGTATCCGTAGTTCTGGGAGTTGCCATGACCCGGCGTCACCGTTCGAAAACTTCGATTGGAGTGACGGTTTTGTGGCACGACATTTGTCCGGTACTGCGGCTGGTAGTATTGCTGTGACTGAAACCGCGGCTGGCACTGCTGTGTTCGCAAGCCGCGTGTCTCGCGAACGGGTTGGTAAGTGGGTGCAAGGGTTCGGTAAGTCGGGGCGTTTCTCGTGGCGGAACGGTGCGCCTGTAAATCGTCCTGTTCCTGGTGCTGCAGCGTGCTTCTCAGTCGGTCCATCTGAGAATGGTCCAGGCCGAGGCTGCGAGCGATCTGGTACGTCTGCTGACGGTCGGCATTCCGGTGGGCCAGATCGGCGTGGGTGGGACTCGCCGGAGGATCGAAAGCCGATGCTGAGTTGACAGTGATCAGAGCGAAGGTTCCAACGGCGACGATGGCGAATGCTGTACGTTTCATGGCTCAATTCCTTTTCCAAGTGACGAGTAAGTTTGAGTCAGCGTTCTGGCATACCGAAAAGGCACAGTTCGTGCCACGAGATTTGAATTTACCGTAACCTGATTTGTATCCGTGTGTTATGGAAATACCGACCCGACCGAATGGCGTATTGTGTGTCGTCAGTATGATTTACATAAGAGTCTCAGTGACGTCACCCTCATGCCATTCTGAATCATTTCGAGAAATCTGGCGGACAACGGGTGAGACAGAAGGAAACAGAGAGAACAGAGCTGTCTCCGTTTCCTCTGTTTCCTTCTGTTCAGACTGTCGCCCGCGCTGTGCGCAGACGGTCGTCACGGATGTCCGGAGCGGGAAAGGCTGAGAATTCGCGTCATGGAAACTCCACCCGTCCTGACAACTGCCTCGCCTGCGGGCGGCGTGCCGAATCCGTCGGGCTCACGACTTGTCTATGCGATCTTTCTGCTCTCGGGCACTGCGGCTCTGATTTATGAGATTTCATGGTCGCGTCAGATCGGGCTGCTGTTCGGTCATACGGCTCAGGCGGCGGCGGTCGTTCTGTGGGCTTACTTCACGGGGCTGGGACTTGGATACGCCGTTGGTGGGCGAGTGGCCCGTCGAGTCAATCCTCTGAAGGCCTACGCGATTGCTGAGTGTCTTGCCGCTGTCTGGGCGTGCCTGTTACCGAATCTCCTCGCGACTCTCGAATCGTCGAGTGGCCTGTCGTTGATGATGAGCGACTCGGCGCTGATTCAGTCGCTGCTCCGGGGAGCGTTCTGTCTGTTTCTGTTGCTGCCGGCGACGACGGCCCTGGGGGCAACGCTGCCGTTCATGGCTGAGTTTCTTGCTCGCTCCAACTCTCCGCAAAGCAACCGGATATTCGTTGCTTATGGGATGAACACTTTGGGAGCGTTTGTGGGTGTGGCCTCCACCACGATGTTTCTGCTGGTCACCGTGGGAGTTCGCAGCAGCAGTTATCTGGCCGCAGGACTCTCCGGCTTATGCGCAGCCGCAGCCTGGCTGGCTGCGTCGAGAGGCAGGAGTCACGTTGCAGCACCCGAAGTTGAGAGCCCGGAGTCGCCCGACGGTGACGCTCTGGCCCTGCAGTCTCGTGACCCTCAACTCTCGGCTCTCAATTCACTGCACTGGAATCTGTTTGCCGCTTTGGCTGGCTTCGGAACACTTGCGCTGGAAGTCCTCTATACGAGGTTGTTCTCGCTGGTCTTTCACAACAGCACGTACACATTCGGAGCCGTGGTGGCGGCGTTTCTACTCGCCCTGGCACTCGGATCGTTTGTGGCGGCACTACTGCTGAGTCGGTTTCGACCGGAAACGATTCTGGCAACATGCTCGGGACTCGGAGCGATCGCGGTCGCTGTGTCGGTCTATGTGTTTCTTCGCGTCACTCGACTGGAGTACTTCGACGCTGGACGCAGTTTTGCCGTCTACTTCACGAGTGCATTTGGCCTGGTACTGCTCGTCGTCCTGCCGCCAGTCGCGTTGTTGGGAGTCATTCTGCCGAGCATCTGGAAAGGCGCGGTTGGCCGGCACGGCATCGCCGGACGAACCGTCGGCCAATTGACGACAGTCAACACCCTGGCCGCTGCTGGCGGAGCTGTTTCTGCCAGTTTCGTCTTGCTGCCAACGCTCGGATTGTGGGCCTCGTTCGGTCTGATCGTTTTCATCTTCGCGCTGATTGCCGGAAGCCTGCAGTTACATGAGCGACGTACGGGGACGGCTCTGCTGGCTGGACTGACATCGCTGATCGCCATCTTCCTGCTGGGAACAGAGCCCGGCCCCGACGACTGGCTGCTCGCCAACACTGACGAGCAGATCGTTCGTCGATGGCATTCCGCTTACGGCTGGATCGATGTCGTGCGCGTGCAGCCGGACAACACACTCAAAGTCCGTCAGAACCTGCACTACCGATTTGGCGCGACGGGCTTGAAAGCCGCACGCGAGTATCGACAGGCACATTTGCCGTTGCTCCTGCATCCGCAGCCACGTGAGGTGGCCTTCCTGGGCCTGGGCACGGGGCTCACGGCAGCCGGAGCGCTTCCGCATCCAGAAGTGGAGCAGATCACGATCGTCGAGCTGATCCCCGAGGTCGTCGATGCCGCACGTCTGCTGGGCGAGCACAACTTCGGCCTCGTCGATCGGCCTGAAGTCGACATTCTGATTGACGACGCTCGCCACGCACTGCTGGCCTCAACGAAGCGATTCGATGTAATCGTCTCCGACCTCTTCGTGCCGTGGGAAAGCGAAACGGGCTACCTCTACACCGTCTCGCACTACAGCGTGGCCCAACGACGATTGCGCGAAGGCGGTCTGTTCTGTCAGTGGCTGCCACTGTATCAGCTCGGAGCTGGCGAGTTCGAGCTGATCGCCGACAGCTTCGCGACGGTCTTCCCGCACACGACAATCTGGTGGGGACAACTGCAATCCCGCCGTCCAATCGTGGCATTGATCGGCACGGAAGAGCCGATCGAAATGAACGCTCAGATAATCAACGGCCGACTCGACCATCTCGGAAAGTCGGCTCTCGCTCGCGACGACGAAATCCGGACGGCTCAACATCTGTATGAGAGACTGGCGGGTCGATGGCTGCCTCGGAATCCGGATCGGCTCAACACCGACGAACATCCACGCGTCGAATTCCTGACGCCGCTGTCACACCGGAACCGCCGGCTTCTTCAGGATCGTGCGCTGGAACTCTTCTACGATTCAGTGCTGGCCCCGCTGCCTGAGTCAGAAATCCGGTTTACTCCGGACTCGCCGGGTGATGCTGTTCGTCGCCGTGCTCTGCAGCGATTGATCCTGTTCGGCGACAACAGGTCGAATCGCACATGACTGGCGCGCGGCATCGGCTTCACGAATTCCACTGCAGAACACTGAAGGAGCAGAGCAAGTGTACTTCCTCTGCTCCCCCGTGTTGGCCTGCATTCCAGATGGACTCATTTGACCGCAGCCGGCGTCCAGAGCGGAGCCTGGTTCGGTAGTGGCTGGCGACTCGACAAGCCCAGCTACCTCTTCGGCCGCTGGTCCTCTGGAGTCAGACGGAAGGTCAGCACCATGTCCGGATCGATCAGCCATTCTTCGCCTTGCGATTTTGAAAACAGCAACAGTTCCTTGCCCGTCACATCGACGAGGCCCTTGAACCGAACGCCCTTCAGAGACGGCTTCGAGGTCATAACCTCTGTCACGTCGAAGAAGATATCGACTGGACCGCTCATCGTTTTTCGCAGCTCGGCGGTTCGCTGCGCATGATCGGTGTGCAGATCAGTAGCGGGTCTGTGGACGTCTGCTTGAGCAAACGCACTGGTGGTTGTCCCTGCGTCCGGAATCAGGAGTCCGGCGGCGAGGCCTGTGCCAAGCAACGCAATGGAAAGAGCGGTCATTCTGAATCTTGAAGTGCGTGTCGTCATCATGAGTGTTCTCCAGTGTGTGGATGATCCGGTGATGCTTCACCGTTCGTAACGGGTTCGTGACTCTTAATTGGGAAAGTTCTGGACTAACGTGGCGGTTTGTCACCGGCTCGAAGCTCTTCGAGCGTGAGTTTTCCGTCACTGTTGGAATCAAGTTCGCGAAAGCGCATCGATGTGGGACTGCCCGCAACCTCTTTGGCGGACAGGTAGCCGTCGCCATCCTTGTCGTAGTTCTTGAAAACTTCTTCCGGACTGCCGTGTTTGATGCCAGCCGCCTTGTCTTTCGCATCGTGGGCGGCTCGGAGATCCTTGACCGCTTCCGCTTGCTTTTGTCGATGCTCTGCCTCGTGTTTCTGCTGAACCTGAGACAATTGACGTTTTCTCGCAAGATCCTCGGCACGCTGTTTTGCCAGTGCCTGCTGTCGCTGCAGCATCAGCTTCTGGTAGTTGAGCATCTGTTGCTGCCGGGCCCGGATAGCCTGCTGGTAGCGTGCGCTGGCACTTGATCGAGAACGGCTGCTCCGGTAACGCCGGGCTGCCTGTGCTTCCACGGCAGTCGAGAGAACTGCTGAAGTAATAAGTAGCAGGTAGATGATTCGTCGAAACATTGGTAAACCTCCTGAATCGCTGGATTCGAACGGCTGGGGAGCGTTGGTTCGCGCGCAGCCGACAACACATACCACTGTGCATTCTTAATGCCCGTTGGCGAGCAGAGTGGGCCACTCGTGTGGACCAACTGACGGGCGATCGGTCGGCGCTAAATCAGCCAGACGCAATATCGACAGCGAATCGTTCGCGGTTCGCTCAGGGCGGCGGACCATGCGGCCGTCGCCAGGCGGCACTGAAGGGCTGAGACATTGTGCTGCGGTAATCTCAGCAGACCGCACACCTTCGACGTGAGCGGCAACTCGGCGCGGTCTCCATCGTAAACCCACACACAGTCGCCCTGTCCGCATTCACAACAGCCAGAAGGAAGACCCGATTCACGAACATGATCGCAGACGATTGAGTCGCCGCGCGAGAGATTCAACCCGGCGATCGTCATTTCACAACGGCAATGAGCAGCGCAACCCAGGACGGCATGAACGCCGAAAGTCATCAGCAGCAGAAGTTGCAGCAACCTTCTCATTACATCGTCTCCAATTCCGTACAGCGATCGATTGTCCGATGCCAGTGACCGCGAGTCAAGTTGAACCGACTTCCGACGCGCGAGAGGTGGCCAGCGTCGTGCTGCGAAAATTCGGCGCAGAATGACGCCGGTCAACAGGTCGATTGCAACAACAGTGACCACGTGACGTGGTCTGAAAAGTTTTCGTGGCATGACTCGCGACAGATTGCATGCAGAATTGGGTTCTTTCTACCGATCAGTACATCAGTCATGCGGTCCGACCGAGCCCGCGACCGGACCACATGACGTCACCTTCCATTGGAAAACTATGACGGCCTCTTCAGAGGCCGCCGCCAGAGACCGGTTTCTACTTGCCGCAGCTCGAACACGCGGCGGAGCCGCCGATGCCCGCGTCGTAACCACCGGGGTTGTAACCAGCTGGGCCGAAATCCGGGCCAGCAGTGGAAGCGCAGCCAACCGCGAACGTGCAAGTGGCAGCGAGCATCAACACTAGAATTGCGAACTTCTTCATCAGGCGAACTCCCTTTCTTGGGAATGCAGGAATGAATGGTCTGCTCCATACAGACCACTTTCAAAAAAGACATCCGGACCAGCCGAACAGGACGGAAGTCAGGCTGTTGAACTGAATTCAATCATCAGGAGCCAGACACACCGGTCACACAATTGCCATTGGCAGGACTGCGGCGATCGCGGGTGCATCGCGCGACTGTGTCGCGACCGTGCGTTTGCGAACTCCCGCAACAAGGGTCGCCAGGACTCCGCCGTACAGAATGGTTTCATCGGCTCCGGACAGGCCGACCCACTGTTCGAGCAGAACCGGCTTGTGGGCCGCGTAAACCCACAGCCGCTGTCCCTGTTCCTGCAGCCGCAGCCGAGCACAGGTGAGCCAGCCGTTTTCGTCGGGCTGATCAGCGTTGATCAGCACCAGGTCCGCGCGAAAGCTGGCGGCGCGTTCGGCCAGAGCGGTCGAAGATTCAGCCCTCGCGACAAGCACGCCGTGATCCTGAAACAGGGAACTCAGGCACGCAAACACTTCGTCGCGGACTTCGACAATGAGTACTCGAAAAATTGTAGCGCCTCTGATACTCAATGATGAGTGCGTTTCAGAAGTGGTGTGGCATCGGGCGTGTCCCAGGCTGCGTAAGAAGCCAGTCACGCTTTGAGATGTCAGGTCAAAACTGCGCATGGTGAAGTCCTTTCTAAGGACGGTGTCTGTTGGATTCGCGAAGAACGCAACGCCAGCGGCTCACACGGACCGATCATTCGACCGGACGAGTGACATGGAGCCCTGACGCTTCAGTCGCAACGACCTTTTCTGAGGTCGTGGACGAACGGGCACCCATGCGCAGCGAGTGTCCTGTCGCGGGACGATTGCGACGACGGTTCAGCTCGGTGCCAGGAAGAACAGACAGGTCCGTGTCTGGCGTGCATCAATGCCGCCCGCGACCGAACGCTGCCAGTTGGAGTTCAGATCACAGCCTGAACCGGCACAGGCGAATACAACATTCGAGAGACTGCACAGTGCAGCGGCGGTCATATTTTGCAAAGCGGGACGGTGGAGCACTTGCATACGAGAGCTCATAGACACTCGTCGATTCCTGCTCATCGGACGGCAACTCAGAACGACCGCGAGGGCTGCTGTTCTGTGTCGCGACCGTGTCGAACTGCAGCACACAACAACTGCAGGAACACCGCTCGCCCGGTGCCACAGCACGATGATCGCTGCGACTCAGCGAAATCAGCAAAAGACCGCCGACGGCCTCTGAACCACCGGTCGTGCAGGTCGTCTGACAGCAGGCTGCGCTGGAGCAGGACTCTGCACATTCCGTGCAATCAATGCCTGCTTTGAGAGCCGGCAGGCAGCACATCCAGACCGACAGACAGATCGTCTGCAGAGTCTTTCTTGTGAGTGCTGCCGTGAACATGAGGTACTCCTGCGTGTCTGAGTGGCAAGGTGCCTTGGGAAGAAGTCATCAGGACATCAGCCCGCGTCTCTGTTCATCGGCTGCCGGCTGCCGAGGCATTGAGTCGGGGTACCAGAAATCCGAAGAAGCCGGTGACATTTCCCACAGATTCCCTCTGTGACCTTTCGGCGGATTGAGCGACCGTCGAGAATTCTGTTCGCTCAGAGTTCGAAAGATGTCGACGCTCGGCGTATCATAGATCGCGGGCGTTACCGATGCGGACGATTTCGTTCGCGTATCCATTCACCCGAATCCAAGGAGAGAATCATGGCACGCTACATCATGGGCGGAGTATTGACCGCAGCAATTTCCACGGCACTGCTCGGCGGCAGTGCGTCAGCCGATCATCAAGGGTGCGGAAGCGGATACTCGATTCGCTCCTACGCAGTGCCTGCGGCGACCGGCGGACTCCAGTATTCCTCACCCGTTGGTTACTCCTATCCGTCGAATTACTACTACTCCTACGGCATGCCGTACTATTCGGGACATCACGGCTATTCCTCAAGCCATTACGGTCACGGTGGACTCAGTATCGGGATCGGCCTGTTCGGCGGCCATCACGGTGGGCACTATTCGTACGGGCACGGCGGCGGTTATTACGGTGGACACGGGGGCGGGCACTATTCGTACGGACACGGCGGCGGCCACCATAGCGCACACGGCGGCGGGCATCACTGACACCCGTGCGGAATGAAGCCGAGACGGAATACAGGTTCCGGGCCTGTTCCATCACGATCCGGTTGACGGGTGCGAGGCGACTGCCCACGCAGTTCAGAAACTGCCGCGAGCGTGGTGGAAAATTCTGCATGGCGGGAAGAAGCCGCCAGGCCAGCGTCGTTAGACGCCGCTGGCGACCGGCGGCTGCCGGTAAGGCTTTCCCGCCTCATAGCCTTGCAGCCGCTCGCGAATGTCCGACTTCCTTTTGTCGTCGGCCTTCTCGATTGCCTCTTTGGCACGGATGACGGCCTGCTCGAACTGGCCGTTCTCGGCATGAGCCGCAGCCAGCGTGTCGAGGAAACCAGCGTCTTGGAATTCTGCCAGCTGGCACGCCTTCGTCGCCAGACGCACCGCTTCAGCCCCGTCGAGGTAATGCTCGTCCGGACACACTGCCAGCATCCAGGCAAGATTGTTCAACGCACGGGCAAAGTTCGGATCGATCTCGATCGCTTTTCGGTAGTTTTGATACGCCTTTGTAAAGTCTCCAGATTCATACCTGGATGAGCCGCCTGCTTCCCACGCCGGTGCGAATTTCGGGTCAAGCTGAATGGCCGCATTAAAGTCGTCAATCGCCTTGTCCAGCATGCCCTTCATCTGTCGAGCCAGACCGCGGTTTACAAATACCCCGGGATGTTTGACATCGCCGTCGATCACTCGGCTGAAATCGGAAATTGCTGCGTCAGCATTTCCAAGGTACCGATGAGCGTTTCCTCGATCATTGACTGCCGCGAGGTTGCTGTCCTCGCGTTTGATCGCTTCGGAAAAATCTTCGATCGCCGCCTCGTGCTGACCCAGTGCCACACGGGCGATTCCACGCTCATGAAATGTCTGCGACGAGGGCTCATTCTTTACCCTCGCATCGAAGTGCTGAATTGCCCTGCCGATTGGCACGACATGACTCTCGTTGATCCATCCTTTGGCAGCGGCAATCCACTTCCACGACCCGTTGGTCTCTGAAAACTCCAGGACGGCCCCGAGCGGGACTCGCGTCACAACCGTCTGCCCGGATTTCAGCTCGGCGTCCCATTGGATGACCATCACGCGGTTGTCCGGGGCATCGGGTGGCAGTGGCGCATCCTCGTCGCCACGGACCGGGACTGCCGATGTCCCGAATGATAGACAGCAGACAATCAGAACAAACGCCGGACGGGACACCATCTCATGCTCCTGCTTCAAGGCTGGTCGTGTTGCTGTGGTTCTCCTTCAGCTACAGGGCGAAGTCAAGAAGAACCCAACAGGAGCACGCAGAGAGAACAGAGACGGCGCCGACGGGACATCTCCGTTCCCTCTGTTTTCTCCTGTTAATTCTACGTTTACGCGGCCTTCGCCGTTTGCGTTTCGTCGCTCACCACTCCGTTAATCAGTCTCAGTGTTCGCGTTGCGTATCCGGCGGCAAATTCATCGTGTGTGACCATCACGATGGTGCGACCTTCAGCGTTAAAACTGGACAGGTAGTTCATCGCGACTTCTCGCGAGTCCGGATCGAGATTACCGGTTGGTTCGTCAGCCAGAATGATCTGTGGATCGTTGGCCAGAGTGCGTGCCAGTGCCACTCGCTGTTGCTGTCCCTGACTGAGTTCAGACGGACGATGCTCCAGTCGATCGGACAGACCAACCCGGTCCAGCAGATCACAGGCTCGTTCCCGCTGCTCGACAGCAGTCTTCCCCGCGAGACTCAACGGAACCTGCACGTTCTCCACGGCGCTGAGCCATGGGATCAGATTGAACGACTGAAACACGAAGCCGAGCCGGTCGAGTCGCAGTCGCGTACGATCGGCAACAGACAGGTCGTACAGTGAGTCATCGCCGAGCAGGACGCGTCCCGAAGTGGGTGCGAGCATTCCACCCAGCATGGACAGTAACGTCGTCTTTCCGCTTCCGCTGGGGCCGACCAGTGCAACGAATTCACCGGTAGCGAGCGTCAATGACGAGTCTGCCAGAGCAGTCACTGTCTGCCCTCGTCTTGTGTAAGTTTTTGTGACTTGTTCCAGTTGATACATCGCTATGACTTTCCATGTCTCGAGGTTTGTATTTCTGATTCCGAACAGAAGAGCACAGAGGAAACGGAGAAGAACCACGATTACGGACTCAATTCTCTCCGTTTTCTCCTGTGCAACTTTTTCTCCTGTTCAACTTTCGGCTGTGATCCAACTGCGTCCGTCTATGCTTCACTGAAGCACAGGCACGGATCGAGACGGGACGCTCGTCGCGCGGGTAGATAACTGGCGGCAATGGCCACGACCGAAGCCGTGACAAGTCCAACTGCCAGGAGAATCGGCATCGGCTGAACGGCGACCCCGAGCAACTGCGGTCCGAGGATCGCGGCCAGAATCGTGCCGACAACAAAGCCGCCAACTCCGCCGCACGCTCCCAGCACGGTCGCCTTGCCCAGGAACATGCGAGTCACGTATCCGGGAGTCGCTCCCAGTGCCATCAACGTACCGATTTCGCGACGACGTTCGGCCACGTTGGCGTACATCACGCTGGCAATACTTGCGCCACCAACCAGCAGCAGAATCGAGAAGAACACCCACGACATCCGCGACATCAGGCTGTTCACGGCGACCTGCGTCTCGACAACCTGAGCGATCGTGATCACTTTTGTTTCAGGCAGCAGCGATGAGAGATCGCTGATCAGGCTGCCGGCGGCATCTTCACAGCAGCCCATGATCTCGATGACATTCACGACAGGCCCGGCCTCTGACAGTCGCTGCACCGAGTGCAAATGCGCGAACATCCGACCATCGTCGATGGTGCCTGTCGCGGGCAGCACGGCCAACACTTGAAATGTTTCGTCGAACAGTTCGAGTTGATCGCCGGGCTTCGTACCGAGTTGAGACGCGAGATCAGAACCAATGATGACTTCGTCTTTGCCGAGTTCCTGAATCGTTCGCGTGGTTGCGAGAGAGGCGGGATCGGTGTCGTTCGAGACATCGGCACCGGTTGTTTCGCAGCAGCCTCGGTCCGAGCCGACCGGATTAGACAGCAGTGAGAGCCCCTGCCAGGCCGACTTCGTCTGAAATTCAGACTTCGGCAGAATTCCGGTCAACGTAATCGGAATCGAATCAACCGACGCTGACACGCACAGTTTCGGTGCAAGGTTCTGCACGCCTGGTAGTCGGGCCAGAGCGAGTTGAGTCACGTTTGCCTCGGGCATCGTCTGCCCGTGCATATCGGCCGCGTAGTAGTCCTGCAGCGAAACGGACTGCGGTAGCACAAGTACGTTCGCACCGAGATTCTCCATCTTCTGAGCGATGGCCTGCTCGGAGAACACAGTGATATTCTGAATGGCGACCAGAGCGGTAACTCCCAGCGTGACAGCGATCAGGCTGGTCATCATTGGCGTTGGCCGCTGTCGGAGTTCTTTCCAGATCAGCGAGCGAAGGTTCATAGCTCTTCCTTGAGTTGAGGGTTGAGAGTCCAGTGTCGAGAGACGGAGGACTCGGTGTTAGATTGGTATCAGGCCGATTGAGCAGCAGCGTGCGAGAGCAGGCCGGCGACACATCCACGCGCCGGCTCTGGACTCTCGACACTCGTCTCGTCAGGCCTCAGCCTCAACGAGTTGTCGTTGACGATGGTCCCGTTGCGGTTTGGTGGTGCTTGCAGTTCTTGTCGTCACAGCATTTTCCGGCGGATGCCAGTTTTGTGGCGAGCGCCGCATGGGTGACATTCGCGTCGTACGCGCCGAGCATGACTCCCGGAGGCGCCATGAAGACGACCTGCGGAGACGCACTTTGGGCATTCAGACCGAGCTGCTTGACGAACTGCGATTCGCCAGGATCAGTCGCACTGATATTCACGACCTGAGTCCGTTCGCGGTAAAGGCGATCGGCCTGGAATTCCTGAACACCCTTTGGCACGAACCCTCGCGTCGCAGGCTGAACGCACAGCAGCACGATGCGACCGCTCTGCATGGCTTTGATGCATTGTGCGTAGCCGGAACTCACGATCGCACCATCCACTTCTTCGGGCTTGATCTGCTGTGAGAACACGCCCGTCACTGCGCCATTCGGAGCGAGTGTCACAACGGCGGGCAACGGCGTACGAGTAATGTCGAACTTCTCAATGAGGCCGCGTTCAGCTCGATCATCAACCTGGATCGGGAGAATCGCGGCGTCGTTACGTTTCGACGCTCCTGACTTAATCGTCTGGTAGACGGTCTGTGTCAGTTGGTCATTGCTGCGGTAGAACAGCACGAACGTTGTATGTCCAGCCTTTGAGTTGGCAGCGATCTTCTGATCGCCAGGACTCAACTGAGCTGCGGTCGCCTCAGCCGGACTGGCGGTCTGAGCGTAAGTCTGCGTTCCGGTCAAACCGGTCGCGACTGACAGAACGAGGGCAAGCAGCCCTTTGCGGGAGCGGAGCATCAACATGATCAGTCATCCTTTTCACGAGTGGGTTAGTGCTTTCAACATTCATCAACAGGAGAAGCTTTGTGTTGTGAACTGTATCTCCGGAGCGGGAACAACAGCTCGCGATAAGTTCGCTCGACTCGGAGTCGTTCGGGGTAGAACACCGTCAGCGCAATCCGACGAGCAAGTTGAAACATCCAGTGCGTTCGAATCACTTGACGACGTGCGGATACGCGACCGTCAAGACTGTGTTGGCGTCACGAGCGAACAGTTACTGACGGATCGTCGGCGTGGCTCTGTTCTGTGAGGGCTTCAGTTAGCCACTGAAGCGCGACAGCCGACCAGCCTCGAATACACTGAGGAATCCGGTTAAAGCAGCCATGTCCGCGTGAGAACGCAGATATGTCTTCCCGTAATGAGCGGCGGGAAGTGGACGGAGCCGATACACGCGAGTCTTCGTGACTCAATTGCCTGCGGCAAACTCGCTTCTAAGTAGAAGCCGTCCGGCAGAACGAGAAACAGTCCAAACGCAGTTGCGTCAGGACATTTCACCTGCTCAGCCCGAATTGCTCCATCACACAAGCAGTCGACAGCCCCCTCGTGGTCCGGGCATTCGGGAACACTCGGAAGGCTGCGAAGGGGCTCGCTACCGACAGTCAGGTGAGAATGGCTCTCAAGGCTGGATTCCGTATCGCAGCATCCGCCGTCCTGGTAATCCGCATCCACACAGCGAATCGCGCACGCCCCCTGACACTCCCCACAATGGAGGAATGGGCAGGCAATCGCCTGCGCCAGCATCAAGAGAGTCACACATACGCGAACAGTCACCGGGACACCTCACATCAGAAACAACTGTGCCGACCATCCTCGGGCAGCAAACTGCGTCGACTCTCAATATCGGTACAGCTCTATCCACCACTTGAACCAGAAATGGCGAACTGAGGCGTCTACGCGGAATGCAAAGAAGCGAGAGAGCGTTTCCTGAACAACCCGAGGAGGCGAATCTGGCCGTCTCACTGGCAGGAGCTTCAGTTGATCGCTGATCACACTGAACGCCGCCAATGGGGTCACAGCGGTAGTGCAGACATCAAGCAGCCCACCCTTCTACGTGCTCCAATAGAGTTTGGCGATTTCGAGGAGGTCCACTACTTTGAAGCATTCAGGTATCGAACAGTCCAGGTACAAGATTTGCGCATGATCCGTGTCATTTTCGAAGAACTCGAAGAAACTGTCCTGCCTGACCCGGTAGACGTCGAAGTTTACAAGTTCGACAGCATCAACATCACGGACAACAGTGAATGGTATGGATGAGCCTGGACTCTTCGCTCTGGTGTGATGCTGACCGGACTAAGACTGGTCATCGAGGCTTTTATGACTCGCGTCTCGTCAACGACCTCACGGGCGATAGGAATGTGTCGACAGCATTCGGTGACTCGATACTTCGCGGCCCTTGCCCTATAAGCTACGGCACTTGGTGGAACACTCCCCTGTTGGCTGCGTGCTTTGGAGCGGAACTGTTCAAGTCCAGTGCAATGATGGCTACTGATAGAATCCGTTGAGTCTGACCGTTTCGCAGATACGTAGTTTACGTTGGAGGGAATTGCGCAACCCGGTTCAGATAATGATGCGTTCAATCTCGTCAAGGCTGATGGCGTCTGACGTTCGGTCGTAAAGTTTGGTCGTGCGGACAGATTCATGGGCCGCAATCCGCTGGGCATGTTCCAGTAAGCCGCCGTTTTCCAGATAGGCGGTGATGCCGGTTGCTCGGAAGGTGTGGCAGCAGATGTGTGTCGCCAGTCCGGCCTGACGGGCTCGGCGTTTGATCATTCGCAGCACGTCGGTGCGGTGCATTCGGCGTGGCGTCAGTTTCCGGTTCCGGTTCCGGGAGACCGTACGGAACAGTGGCGACTTTTTTTCGTTGCTGATTCCGGCCGCAGTCAGGTAGGCATCGATGTAGTCTTCTGCATTGTGATGAGCAGGAACGTCGTGGTGTTTGCCGCCTTTCTCATGCAGGCGGAACCACATGCGGCGGCCTTGTGGAAAGCAGTCTTCAACGTTCATGCCGATCGTCGCTGAGACTCGGGCGAAGCTGTAGACCATGACGCCGATCAGCGCTCGGTCACGCAGTCCGACGATCTTTGAACAGTCGATTGAATCGAGAAGTTGCCGTGCTTCCGCGGCGGTCAACACTGGGGTCTTGCCTTTCCGCACAACGTGCTTCGGGCCACGCACGGAAGCCGCCGGATTGACTGGTACGACCTAGCCAGTCACCAGCCAGTCGAACAGCATCCGGATCGCTGCCAGGTGCAGTTTGACTGTGGGAGCACTGAGCAGTGTTGTCAGGTGTTCGATATAACCGGCGACAACGAACGGCGTGACGTGTTCGAGCGAGACACCGTGCCGTTCGCACCAGTGACAGAAGCGACCGACAGCGAGCCCGTAAACCCGGCGCGTTCCGGGATTACGAATGTTCGCGGTAAAGAATTCCAGGAATCGTCGCTCGGCTCTCTCACCAGCCTCACGAATCAAAGCCGGCAGTTGCCTCGTGCAAATCGTCAGCAGTTCACCGTCGGAATTGGTTGGCCATCTCTCATCGGACTTCTGCGGAAATTGGTGTTTGCTCATGGCTCATCGTGCCACAGATTTGGCGTTTCAAAAAGGAGCTTTTGATACGCCAATCGAATGATGCCAGATTCACATTTCCGTGTTGCCGGGTGAGCCAATCTGTCTTGCGGCCAGCCGGCATGCTATCGGTCGGCCATGGGAACCGTTGCGTATCCGAGCCCTCGCATGGGATGTGTAACGGTCGCTGGCCATGCCAATCTCCGGTGCCTGTGGATCGCCCGTTATTGTGCAATCGGCCTGTGAAAGTCCAAAATCCAAACTTCAAACCGAACTCGCTCAGAGACCTGACAACTCCCGCACCAGCAAAAGCAGCCGGGAGTGTCTGTGGTCTGACGGTCGTCGAGTGTTCCGCTCAGGCTGCTGCTTTCGGCTCCGCCAGTCATCGTCGAGGCCGACGGGTCGGGTGAGACCTCGACGACGACCGGCTCCGGCGAAAGCAGCCACCCATTCAGTGGTAACGACAAAGATGGATCAAAGTGGCCGTCTGATTTCTTTGCCGTTTGCTCGGAAATGTGGTAACTGACTCGGCTTCGCTTCGGTCTTTCGCCTGCCCATCTGAGTTCACCAGGAGTCACCCGGTCCCGAGCGCAGTTGCAGTACATGCGCTGAGGATCGGTGGCACGCTTTGGTTTTACCGACGAGGTTTTCTTGCTCCTCGCCCGGTCCTCTTCATGGTGTCACGACGGTCAAGGTCCGCGACCGCTGTTTGCGGATCGCTGCTGCTTTGCCTGCGGCAAAGACTCCACCCTGATTCGCCGTGCTCCATTGTAATTCGGGGCCGGCCGACACGGTTCCCTTCATCGCCTTGCGCTGCAGATGTCGGATGCAGCATTCGCACACAGAAGATGAGGAACTATGAAACAGGAAACGAAATCACAGAGCTTTCACGAATTCATGCACGAGTTGATGGCAGACGAACCGGCGGACCTTGCGTCACCAGATCTGTCACTTGACGAGATGATTCCGTTGACGAATCAGGAAGGTCGGACAGTCCGCATCAATGAGGAGACGTGGTGGTACTTTCTGGAAGTCCTTCCACCGAGGTGGATGTCAGGTTCGGCATTCGCGTTCGCCGAGGGGTATGACCGGCTCCGGCTGTTCTGGGAACGATCCGGTGAGTATTTCGTACGTCAACTGACGGAGGAGCAGTCAGACAGGTTCTGCCAGTTGACCGGTGCGAGCCGGCATCACTGAGGAGTTTCCTTGAGGCTCAGGTTTTACTGCGTGCCACCTGCGCCTCACTCGCTGCGGGCATCCAGACACAACGTGCAACGTCGTTGACGCGAGGGCGTGACAAGTCTCAACAGGTGTGATAGTCAAACGGTGTTCTCTTCAGCTGCCGTGGAACGGCAATGGGCAGGCTCTGGTTTTGTGAGAGTCGAGTCGACCGCGCCCATTCGCCCGCGTCCGGCAGCATCATGACGTTGCTTGTAAGAACGTCCGCTGCGACAGATCGCCGTTCGAACTGGCCCGGTCGCCTGGATTCTCCACATGGAACCCTGAGTTTGAATTTGCAGAGCGAACAGGAATCGTGGTACAGCCAGTTGATGAGAAATTCATACATCGGAATCGTTGACCGGACGGGCGTCCGGATCCTTGTGCCGGAGCATGAGCATACGGCCCGCTTTCTGTCCCGCCGTTCCCGTCGGGAAGAGTCCCTGTGTTTCTGGGCGGTTGTCGACGATGCACTTGCCAACGTCATTCATGCCGAGATCAACGCGGGTAACCGTACTGATGCGCTGCGGCTGCTGAATTGTCTGGCCATTGATTTAGGCACCATTCTGCCCTCGGACTTCGCATCGATCTTTTCTACTCAGACTGCGTGACAATTCCTGAGCACTGTGATAGGCAATGGTGCAGGCAGGGTGTTCTTTACCGTTTCTAATACGGGAAGCCCCCATTCAATCGCTTCTCGGAGACACGTTCTCCGAGGGGGCGGTGGTGCATACAGGTTACTTCACCCGGTCGACATTCCTGCGACCGGTGGTTGAAGGTTTCGCTTCGTCTTCTCTCACAGGACCGACTCGGCCGCGGAATGTGTTGTTCCGGGCCAATTGGGTTCTGTGACCCGTATCTCTGTATTCGGAACGAGGAGACTGAGGCATGGTGAATTTGAAGCGTGTGGAAAGCTCTGTTGAAGATGCGAACGGTGAATCCACATCGACGTGGAGTAGTTCGAAGCCAACTCGGGCAAGCCGCCTGGGGCGGGCGCATGAGGAACTGTTTCGCAGATCGCCCGACGAGCGATTTTCTTCGCTCACGGAACTCCACGAACACTGCCGGCAGGAGAAACAGTTCTCTACCGACACGTGGCAGCTTCCGCAGACATTGCGACCTCGCCTGATCAATGGCGAACTGAGCATCGCTCTGGAATCGGACGCTGACGGCCTGTTCAACGACTGGTCGTTCTCGCAGATGTGCCGGATGAGATCATCGACGACACGACAACATCGCCGAATACAAATTGTTGTTGCAGTCGCAGACGAGAGCAGTTTCACGTTCGCCAGCGTTCATCGACTTTTTTCCTGCGATTTGATTGCCGACGTTCTACGCCGTTTGTAGATTGAACGGAACAGACTTGGACAGAATAGTGAAAGACCAAAGGCGGAATTCAGTGCCGACGAGCAAAATACTAGCTGGCCGATTTGCGCTTCAGCAGCAGGTCTGTCGCGGAGGGATGTCGACCGTTTATCGGGCAATGGATCTGGAGTCTGAAAGGCGTGTTGCAGTCAAACTGCTCAACATCGACGCTCACCTGCCGGCAATCACCGCAGAGTCGTATCGACGTGAACTTGATGCACTCAGCAACCTTCGGCATGACAACATCCTGCGGATTCTTGCTCACGGCACGGACGAAAACGGGGTTCCATATCTCGTTCTGGAATGGATGGAGTGTGATCTTCTCGAACGCAAGAATCGCCGATCACCAGAATTCCATGGATGGGACGATTTTGCGTCTCGCATCCTGCTGCCCATTGTGGACGCACTCGCTTACGCGCACGGGAATGATCGTTGCCATCGCGACATAAAGCCCGCGAACATCCTTGTGGCAAGTGATGGTAGTCCGCGCTTGGCTGACTTTGGCATTGCAAAGTTGAAGCGGTGCCTCCAGCCGCGCATCACGTTGAACGAGTTCATGTCGGTGCCGTTCACGCCTCCTGAACCGGACGACGGCTCATTCTCGTTTTCACGCGATGTCTTCGCCGTTGGTGTACTATGCCTCTGGGCGATGAGCGATGTCGATATCGCTGGCTACGAGGATATCCCCAAGGCTTTAGAACGGTTTGACGCTGTTTCAGATGTCAAGGACATCGTTGCTCGGGCTGTGTCCACCGACCCAAAGCAACGCCCCGAGACCGCTGGCCTGCTGGCCCACGAGTTCTCCAGAGTCCAGAATTCCCGTGAACGAGTTTGGAACGAGCGAGACCGGCGCTGCTGCCTCATTCAGCTAACGAACAAAGCGATGTCGCTCGTCGAGGATCACTTTGCCACCGAAACTGGCGATAGCATTCGACAATACATAGATGCCGATATCACTTCCGATCCAGCAATCGAACGTGTTCGAAAGGATTTCGCAACGCCGAACGAGCAGGTGGTTCAAGATCATTTCTTCGTCTATGGCGGCAGCTTTCGATACCACATCGCCCCCAACGATCGAGGTCGAGACTGTTTTTCCGTGATTGGCGTAGTTCGACCACCAGAACACATAGTTTCTCGTACGAAAGACAATCTGCTGCCCTCACCTGTTCTGTTCACTCTCACAAGGCACCAAGGGCAAATGATCGGGGCGCAAGAGACCTTGCACCTACTCGACCAGAAGTTTCTGGAAGCTGATGAACTGAAGGCGAAGCACGACCGCGAGCATAAAGAGCAGTTTCTGTTCAGTCAGTGGTTACAGGTCTTGTCAGCCAGGCAGGCATATGAGCGAGAGCAAAGCGCCGCGATCCGCTTCGATGGGATTGACGTCCAAGGGCACCGCGTGAAGTTATTTACTGATGATGATCTGTCGACGGTTCAGGTGGAGGAACCCCGCGTCATCAAGACTGGCGAAAGACAGTGGATTTATGGCGACATTTGGCAGGTCGATTCCGATGGAGTGGTCCTGAATTGTCCGTCCGCGAATCTGCGGAACTGCCCCCAGAGAGGCATTGCATATCTGGATACTCGTGCCGCAGAAAAGGCGCTTGACCGTCAGCGACTGGCAATCGAACGCGTTCGACATGGAAACGCCGTTGCAAATTCACTCAGAAACCTGCTTTTGAACCCGTTGACGGCTCGCATCTCGCCCGCAGAGATTCAACTTGCCCCGGACACGGTTGCATCGTTGGACGCTTCTCAACAGGAGGCGATCCAAGCAGCCATACAGGTTCCGGATGCGTTGTTGGTGCAAGGGCCTCCAGGCACCGGAAAGACAAGATTCATCGCGGCGCTCGTTAGGGAGTGCATCCGAAGAAACCCTGAAGCGACGGTTGTCTTGGCGTCTCAGACCCACATTGCGATCGATAACGCGTTGCAGCGAATTTCAGAGTATTTGCCAGAGAGCCCAATTGTTCGCGTCGCACGTCAAGACGCGAATGACGTCTCGCCTGAATCTGCCCAGTACCTTCTTCCCGTACAGATGCAAAGGTGGCGCAATACCGTTGCAGGAAAGAGTGAACAGGCTTTGGAACGTTGGGCGACGAAACTCGGGGTTTCACCGGTTGACCTCAAGATTGGATCCACGTTGCAACAAATTGGAATCCTGCGCGATCGCATAGAGGAGACAAGAGAGCGAGTGCAGTCCACGCAGGATGAGCTTGACGAGCTCTTGGAGACCTCCGGAAGCAAGTCTGCCACACGGCTTGACCTCGAACGGGAACCGATTGACGAAGAGCTGAGACAATTGCGAAGCAAGCTGAATGCAGACAAACAAGAGGAGGACCGACTGGTCATAGTGCTTAAGGAGTTAACTCCAGATGCCGACGGTTACCTTGGGCTCACCTCGTACGAACTCGTGGAGTGGTCGAAGGAGCTTCTCGAAGAAACTGACGCTTCCCAGATGGCCAACGCTCTGCTTCGAATCCAAAGCGAGTGGGTCGAACGATTCGGGCGTGATGAGTCCTTTACTGCGGCGTTGTTCGAACGGTCGAAAGTAGTCGCAGCCACGTGCATCGGGCTGGCATCCGTACGCGGCACAGACGACATCGAGTACGACCTGTGTATCATTGACGAGGCGTCCAAAGTAGATGCCACTGCGGCTCTCGTACCCATGGTACGGTCCCGCAAGTGGGTTTTTGTGGGTGATTCGAGACAGTTGCCTCCATTTGAGGACGCAGTTGTGCGCGACGAAAAGCTTCGTGAGAGGTTCTCAATCGATAGTGACGAAGCCACCGAGTCTATGTTCGAGCGACTTCGGCGTCTCCTTCCCCCTGATCACCAGAAGATGCTCGTACGGCAATACCGCATGGTGCCGGGGATCGGAAATCTCATCAGCCGCTGCTTTTACGACGGCGAGCTTGAGAATGGCGAAGTCGAACGAAAGCCAATTGATAGGCCATTGCTTGCTTTCAAAGGAAAGAGCGTGGTCTGGTCATCTACGCGCAACCTTGAACGTCGTGTCGAACAGGAACACGGCCGCGGAGTCTATGTAAATCCGTGCGAAGCAGAGGAGATCATAGACCAATTACACGATTTGGCGCGAGTTGATTTTGGCGAAGGCAACACCGTGTCGGTGCTTGTAATCAGCGGGTACCAGGCTCAGGCCAAGCACCTTGCTCGGGAAGTCGGTCGAGAACAGTCGAAGCTCAACGGCCTGCGAGTCGAATGTTGCACTATCGACGCGGTTCAGGGGCGTGAAGCCGATGTCGTGTTCTTCTCTGTTACGCGATCCAACGAACAGGGGCGGTCTGGCTTCCTGAATTCAAGCCAGAGGGTCAACGTGGCTTTGTCCCGTGCTCAGAAGCTGCTGGTGATTGTCGGTGATGACGGATTTGTTCTCAGCGCAAAGGAGCTGGAGCCACTGCAGAAGGTCCTCACTCACATCCGAGGCAACCCCGATGAGTGCCTGTTTGAAGAAGTGCGTCCACGACTGAAACTCGGAGGACGCCAATGATTGACCTGACTCCTGAGCAAGTCGCAAAGAGATATGCCAATCGACCAGGTTGCCGCCTCCTTGGTTACGAGCAAGTTGGACTCGCTGTTTTCTCGGTGAACCTGCGGGTGATCGTTGTCGAAGACTGCGCGCTTCCGCCGATCGACGAGTTCATCGTTCGGACAATGCATGCCGGATTGAAGTCGCCCGAGGAGATATCCGAGTTTCTCGGTATCGAGCCGATCGTCACTCATCGCCGTCTCGTTGAGCTACAGAGATCGGAGCTGATTAATGTGCTTCCATTGCAGGAAGCAGAGTCAAGTGTTGCCTGTGTCCTGACGGAAAGGGGATCTGAGACAGCCAAGTCGCTGAGCCTGCGGAAACATGTGGAAAAGACGATTGGCCCCGTGATTTTTCATGGTTTGCTGAGGAAGCCGATCGCGCTGGGCGACGACATGGAGTCGCTGTTGCTGGCTCCTCGGGATCTTCGGGAATTGGAAGTCGAATCAATCCGTGCGATTCCGCAACGAAAGCCACACCCGGAAGAAGTCGATGTCCAAGGCCTCAGCCACCTCTATTCGGCGTATCTCAAACGCAAGAACAAGGGAGTCAAGGAGACGCTGCTCAATGTGCGAGGCGTCGACAAAGGGGCCAGAACGCTCTACATGCCAGCCGTTATGCTGGTTTACGAGACAACTGGTGGTCAGCACCGGCGTCAGGTTGCATTCGCGGTTAATGGAGTACTTGACGAAGAGTGCGAGCGAGCGTTCGCCGAGAAAAAGGGACAGGAGCTGCTCAAGGATTTGATCGACGCGCAGTACGACACCACGGACCGGCTTGTCGCCGAGTATTTCCCGCCGAGTCTTGCGAAGTCTTTGCCAAGAGCCGCTACGATCGACGAGGCAAGTCAAGAATTTGACGCTGCTCAGCAAGCTGCTGAGGTGGCCGAAGCTGCACTTGAAAGCGAACCTGCTCGTCCGGATACGCGGCAAATTCTGAGGGCAGAGCTCGAAGAGGCCAATCGCAAAAGGGAAGAAGCGGAAAAGCGAGTTGCAGAACTCAAGGCTCGTCGCTTACATCTCTATTCGCTTGGCGATGTGTTTGACGAAGCTCTGCAGACAGCGACCTCTCGGCTGGTCATCGTTTCAGCCTTCATCAGCACGGCCGTCATTGACCGCAAGTTCGTTGCCGCTCTCACAGCTGCGCTGGAGCGCGGCGTGCGAGTTTGGATTCAGTACGGCATGGGAGGAAAGGATCCTCAAGAGGAACGCAGGGAATGGAAGGAAGCTGAGCGATCGCTCAAAGACTTGTACAAACAGTACCCCGATCAGGTATTGATTGATCCACGCGGCGGAACCCACGAGAAGATTCTGATCTGCGACGATCGATTCGTGGCCGTTGGCAGTTTCAATTGGCTGTCCTATCCCGGTGCGAAGGCACGCAAGAAACGCAAAGAATCTGCGCTCCAGATCTTCGACAAAGAACAGGTGGACGACTGGTTCGAGTGGGTGACGTCGCGTTTCAAGGGTAATTCAGATGAACCTGTCGCCCAAAGAAATGTTGGTCCGCTGAGAGCGAGGCTCAAGAGTGCCGAGACACGACCGCATGAGAGTCAACAGAATGAGGCGACGGGTACTGCAGATTGTGAACAAACGGGTGAAAGATTTGGTAAATACCGTCTTGTGAAGTCGCTTGATGCTGCCGGAATGTCAGAAGCGTACATCGCCCAACAGGATGGCTCTGCCAAGAAGGTCTTTCTGAAACGTGTTCGAGTGAACTCGAAGGACATGGCCGCTCTTCAGCGAGAAGTCCGGATCTACGAGAAGCTCAGCCGCATGTCGCTGAGATTTGTTGCCCAAGTCCTCGACTTCATCCGCGACGACAGTTTCATAACTCTGGTGACCGAGTGTGCCGATGGTGGCGACCTTCATTCATTCGTTGCGGCTCAGGCCAACGGCCGTGGGCTTCAACCTCAATACGCGAAACTCATTGGGGTGAATGTAGCGAGTGCCTTGAAGGAACTTCACGACGCGGAAGTCGTGCATCGCGATCTGAAACCCAGAAACATCCTCAGTTTTGGCGGGATCTGGAAGCTTGCCGACTTTGGAATTGCGAAAAACCTCGGCCGCCTTGGCACACAGAAGACCTTCCAGACAGGCGGGACATGGGGATACGCAGCCCCAGAGCAGTTTGAGGGCGTGGTAGCCCATCCGAGTGCTGACATTTATTCTCTGGGGAAGACCTTTGTCTATCTACTCACAGGGCAGACTGATGTGGACTTCGTTCAATTCCCGCAATGGCGAGCACTTGCTAAGCAGTGTTTGGCACACAAACCTGATGACCGGCCATCTGTCACAGAAGTTCTGGACACCTTGATGGCCATCCCGACATGACACTGCGAGAAATGGTGAGCGCAGTACTCACGATTGCTTTTCGTCGACGTATTCGAAAGCCCGAATCATAAGGATGCAATGAGTCAGGTAGTCCGTGTCGGGTAGAATTGCCGACCAGCCAGATCGACGAAGTGATCGCGGAGTGCGAGATACTGCTGGCGTTCCATGGCCACATGAGCGTGCCATTTCGGATCCCGGTGGCCCTTCTGCGTTCTCCCGCCAGCTCGATAGCTGATCGCATAACCGCAGTACGACAGCGGTATCCGGCGAAAATCGCGAACAGACTTCTGCTCGTCCTGGAAGAAGACGTGTTCGCCCTTTGTCGCGAGCAGCACGAAGAGGCGATCGTGGCGGATGTATTGCAGGTTGGCTCGGCCCAGCCGCTTCCGCCGCGACCGCGTCGCTTCCGAAACATCGATCTCATACTTCGCGATGAGCTTTCGATCGACGAATTCTGGATCTTTCCTGTCCGGAATGTAACCCGTCACGTACCACCAGTAGCCGTGACGCAGATAGCAGCAGGCGATCTGCTGCACGAATCCCACCAGTGATGTTGTTTCCGCTCGATACTGCATACTTCCTTCGCGAAAAGTTGACGAGCTTGTTCTGGGCACAAGCTCGTCGGAAAGCCCCCGTCACGGGATTGGCTACCCGTCCGGAAAAGAACCATCAGGCGGACGTGTGAAACGCACAGCACCGCAGTCGCACGCAAGGCGACAGCAGCAACAGCAATCGTTTCAAGACTGGCGAGGGAACTACATTCAAGAGTTGTTCCCTCCCAATCCATACTACCCGTCACACCCACAACCACGACTGGTTAACGACGTACGACAGTGTCACGTCGTTACCACTCCGTTGGTTCGCCGCCACGAGACGAAGACTCTCCCGAGTCTCACTCCCGTAGCCGCCAGCTCCCTCCCGGGAATCAGTCGAGCACAGCCAGTGGCACAAACTGGCCACCGGCTGTTCAACAGCTCGACCGCAACGTCGCTTTGACAGTGCTCCGCATTGGCCTCAGCCTGCGGTACTGCCCGTCAGCCCTTTCGTTGTTGCCTCGTCGACGTACCTGCGGGACCAGTCCGCGACTGAGCTGCGAACGCCAGCGGCGTTCACTTCAGTCGCGTGTCACCACAGGACATCTCCGATCGTTCCGGGCACCACCCCGGAACGGCAAACGAGTTTCGACTGCCTTGCCGAAACATCGCCCAGCGCGTGAACCACGCAACCGGCTTCTACTCAGGCCACACTCCCCCTCTACGGCTTTTCTCGCCCGCGGTCAGGATTCAGGAGATTCAGACTCCGTCATCCCGCGAGGCTGCACGCCTCACTTCCGCCAGCAATTACAAGCACCTGAGTGACCGACTCAGGCTCCGGGAACCACCCCGGCTGCCGCAGAGGTTCCTGCGTTAGTCATGTTCTTCGCTCCACGCTTCACGTTGCTATCCAGTGTTACCTGGAGGAACCGTTGCCGTATGTGCGACTCTCCCGAATCGCCACAGTTTCCATCGGGAATGATTTGTCATTCCCGACGATTTCAGGGGACCGAACGTAGAAGCATCCCCTTACCCATCAGCACCGGTCTTTCGCGGTTCGGCACCGTCTCTCGTGGAACTCACTGGCAAGCGATTACTCGCCTTTCATGGTTGAGCTATTCACAGCCGTCGGATTTGCCGACGGTCTCCGGACTGATCACGTCCGGACTGGCACGTCACCGTGCTCAATGCTCCCCACGCCAGCCAGGTTGAACGCACCGGATTGCTCTGGCCCGGACCCCCTGGACAGGATTACGCGGCGTCAATTCGATTGACGCAACACATCACCTGCTTTGAAACATGACGGCCTTTGTCAGAACTTCGACAAAGGGATTTCCGCATCGCCCTTGCTCTCTCTCATCGGATCGAATGCCGGTATTACTCTGAACGGAAGCGACTGCGATACGAGGGCAGCCGCTTCAGATTTCAGGATTACTCCGACAAGCCTCCGTCGAACACAGCAAGCGGTAGGGTAAGGAACCAGCGAGCCATCTCGTTTGTGCATACTCAGCTGAGGCATAC
>CAXBME010000037.1:0-72306 GCA_963976765.1 uncultured Planctomycetaceae bacterium | reverse complement strand
CCTTACCCAACCCGAACTCTCATAAGCCGTGGTACAGAAATCAGGGGCACTCCAGAAACACGCCTCTCAATCACAACACTGCATGACCGCTACAAAGCCTGCTTTCAATTGATTACTGGAGTCGAGTATTCCAAAGACGCGTGGTTGGAAATTGTCGGGCAATACAAGCTGGCTGAATTGGTAGGATCGGGGTTGCAGCCACTTTCCCGCCGAACCAGCAGGCGTAAGAGCGTCGCCGCTGCTTCTGAGTCCAGTCTCACAAACGAAGAAAATATCATTGCTGAGATAGTACCAGGCGTAGATGACGTCATGGGTGATCTTGCGTTGGGTGAATTATACGAAGCGTTTCGAAGCAATGAGCCTGAAGAATCGATCATCAAACGCTTCGTATTGGAAGAGAGTGACTCAGTGCTATGCGCACTCCGTAAACTTCGCAATAGGCTCGTCGATGACGACTGAATTCACGCTTCGGCATGACAGTCTGCAGGCCCATGGCTTGCGATGCGTTCGCCTTGATGCGAACTGTCAGGGTTTTCCGAAATAGCGTCGGCCTTATCTCGGAACTGGAAGAAATAGGGAGTTATCCCGGATTCCGGTTCAGATGATGAGGGACGGTAAGATGGCTTTGGAACCACCTGAGAGCAATGAGACCAGGCTCCTGACAATCAGCGAGCTCAGCACTCAATCTCGCCTCTCTGTTTCCCAGCTTCGTCGGCTCGTCAAGGCTGGTCGAATTCCTTTTCTACAGCCAGGCGGCCCGCGCGGCAAGCTGCTCTTCCCGTCTGACGTGCTGCTGAAAAACGCTGAGCCCAGCAAGCAAGCATCGTCCAGGCTACCGGTACGTCCAAAGTCCGGGAGAAAACCGAAGTGGAAAACGTAACACATATGAAGTTTCAAGGAGTAACGAATGCCTGCACGAAAAAACACGTACACGTCAGTTGTCAATATCTTTCGCTGGAGATTGTTTCAACGAAATGGAGTCTTCTACGCAGATGGCCGATTCGAACACCTCAATCTTGGCAAGCACTCGCTCGGCACTCGCGATCGAGCAGAAGCCGAGGCTAATCTCAGAAAACTCGACTACCGCAAGGCGATTGAGCATGGGCTGACACGAGATACCGGAGTTGATCCCGATGACCGCCTGACGATTCAGAGTGGTTGGGATCTGTACCTTGAGTGGGCCGAACGTCCCGGAGTGATGGGCGGCGTCTCTCGAAAAACGTTGAACAAATACCGCCGCAGCAGTGTGCTGCATCAAGAATTCTGTACCAGGAAGAAAATTCAATTCTGGAACGATTTCGGCAAAGGGGAACTTCAGGCATACGGACGCGCACTCAGCTCCCGTTATGCAGCCCGCTCGCTGTATTTCGAACTCACCGAGGTGAAATCGGTGCTGAACTGGTTGATGGACGAGAGGCATCTTCCGCGTGAGGCAAGTTTTCGTTTCCGGCTCGCGAAGCCCATCGGCAACGACACTTATTGTTACTCGCGGGAACAGGTGCTCGCTATGTTGCAGCATTGTGAAAAGCATCCTGAACTGGCCTGGCTTCGAAACATCATACTCGTACTTGCCTGCACGGGATTGAGGATTGGCGAACTCGCCGGACTGCGTTGGACAGACATTGATTTTAAAGGCAACGCAATACGACTGACTGATGAGCGATCAAGCAAGCGACGTACTGACATGGGCACGGCGAGACGCACGAAAGGCCGGCGGAGTCGAACCATTCCGCTGCACCCGGAAGTCAAAGCGCTGCTCAGTCAACTCACTCGTTCGAAACACGGAAACGTTCTGAGCGGCCCAACAGGTCGCAAAATTAGAGAAGATCGAATTCGCGAAAAGTTCGTCGACTTCGTCATTGAGCCGCTCTCAGAAGAATTCCCAACCTCGGATGGTGAGATCGGATTCAAGCACGCTCGTTTCCATTCATTCAGACACTACTTCATCTCGCAAGCCTTCATCAGCGGAGCGACGGAGGGAGAGATCATGGACTGGGTCGGTCACCGGGATTCGAAAACGGTCTCAATCTATCGGCACTTGCGAAATGAGGATGCCCAGCGAAGGATGCAGTTGATAAACTTCATCAGGCCTGAAGCGGAACTGGATGGTCCAGAAAACGCGGCCTGATTTATTGAGCGGGATGCCCGCCGGCCCGGGCACCACACGGATCGTGCCTGCAGATGAGCAACTGTCTCACTCTCATTCACCTGATTGTCCCACTCATTGTCCCAATTGACTGGGACAATGAAAAACCGCCGCGTAAACCACTTGTTTTCAAGGGTTTACGCGACGGTCGACATTGAAGGCGGAGAGAGCGGGACTCTAACACTTCCCAATTCTCTGATGTGCCGAAACGCTGCTGATGAATCTCCCAACGAACCATAACTCTCTTGTTTTAAGCCCTTTAGGCTGAGTGTTGCGAACACTTGGTAGCGTTCGAATTTGGCACTATCGACTGAAATGCTTTGCACCGAGTTTGCACCACTGTTGCACCAGCGAAATCCTGCCACGGCGAGAAGCGGATGAATAAGCACCATCTATTATTCCCCGTCATCTCTTGTCGTCAATCGCAATTCAATTGTGCGGTCTCGAATTGCTTCGAGAAGTCGGGAAATGTGACTCCAGTATTTCCTCATCTCGCCCTCCGGGTCGAGTGAGACATACTCGTTGAGGATGTCTGAAGTCGTATGCCCCGTGACGTATCTTTGAACGAGATGTGAAATTCCCGAGTGTTCCATTTCGGTCGTGACTGAGGCTCTTGAGTCATAGAACCTGATTTCAGTGGCGACCCCCGAACGATCTGCAGCTTTTCGAAACGCCTTGCTAAGCATGTTGGAAGAGACTCCCCCCAGGCTCCTGAGAAATTCTCTGTAGGCCTTTTTCCAATCCGCTGCGCAAGTCAAATTGGACCGCTCGTCGGAAACAAACTCTTCCAGCATTATAGTCAGATCGTCGTTGTTGTCCGGATAGGTCGATGCGACTACGTCCTGCCGGAAATGCTGACGATCCTGAAACAGTGGGCCAGCGGTTCGCATTCCAATGCAACACCTGGCAATCGCAAGTAGTTCGTTGGGTAGCGGGATGGTGAAGGCCTGCTGCCCTTTATTGAAGTCACGACCTCCCATTCTGGAGCCGAATTCCAGACGACGATTTTCAAAATCCACGTCTGAGACAAGCAGACCGGTTGCTTCGTCGGGCCTGAATGGCAGTACCATCGAAAACGCGAGCTGACATAGCTCCCAGGCATCAGCCTGGGCAATCAGCTCTATTCGTTTTTCAAAAGGCAACGGAGTTAGACGCAATGGATCCTTGTTTGTGCGGACGCCTGCAACCTCAGTCGTGTACGGCGATACGAAGCTCGCGGGAAGTAGCGCAATTTCAGGCTTCATTGCCCAAGTAAGGAGAGTGCCGAGTGACTCAATGACAAGTCGAATATGATTCGGGGCAAGATGCTGAAGTCGACCGTTCGGTTTCCCATTGCGAGTTGTTCGACGCTGCGACAGGAATTCCCGATAGGCATAGAGAAAATTCAGGTCAATGTCGGCTGCGAATCTATATTTCCGAGCGATGTCATCACATTCACAGAACGCGAGTAAGTGCATCAGCCGGCTGCGATAGTCCTTGGCCGTCTTGTCTCCTCGCGACCGTCGCTTTGCTGCCAGAAAATTATCAACAAGTTCCCGCATCGTGATTCGCGGAATCCGACGCCGTCGAACTTCTCGTCGTGACTGCTCGCTGGGCCGCACGAACGCGTCTCGATCAAGATCAGAGAGTAATTCACGTAAGGCAACTTCAGCCTGATCCTCGTCCGTCCCCAGCGTTTTACCGAATGCCGCTCCATCAATTCGGCCTCGTGCGATATACTTCCCATCTCGTAGGTAGATATTCACACGGACGTCGTTCTGGGCAACATGGGTATGTCGGCCTGCCAGCTCGGCCTTCACCATCTTTCGAGGTTTCGGCGATGAATTTGTTTGCTTCTCGGCCTGGGCCCGGCTATTCACTACAGTCATAGTCGCCACTCGATCGCATCGGAGTTCAAGGAACTCGCGTTGAATCTCAGAATGCACTGTCACTGTCTGCGGAGCAGAATTGCGAACTCTTTCCCTGGTATTGTGAACAGTTGGCGTGGCCCGCATCGGACATGTGAATGGCAAAAGCGATTTCGGAAGAATGGCGTGAACTAAGCGGGTGTTTCCCGAGTATCGCTAAGCGGTGCGGAGATGCCGTCTATGCCATTCCGGAGAGGCTGGTCACAGCGATACATGAGGTGGTCCCTACGCTTTTCACCTCGGAAGACCTCGCCTTCGAAATGCACTTGGCGAGAACCGGAATGACGGGGTTCTTTCTAACGCAGCCGTTTAGCTATTGGATTCTCTCGTCGCACAACTCCGACGCGAGGAGTCAGTCCGACAGATCGATCGACGAGGAAATCAGAAGTCTTCTGGTTGACGAGGCTGCCGCTGCCGGGCGTCGAGAATCAACCGTCGATGATTACTTGAGGGCTGTCGATCAGCGTGAGAAGTCCAATCGACTTCGGCAGGCGGGCTACGTTGGCTGGCTGATTTCCGAGGCGACCTATCGATCTGAGATGAATGCCTACAATTCGAAATGGAAGAGTTCCGTCGCCCGCCGTGGAAGATTCCCAACGGTACGAAAGTCATTTCTGGGTGAGCAGACGAAAATTGACAAGCGGTCCCGCCGGTTCTGGACTGACACAATAATGCTCTGTCGCCGTTGGGGGCTTGAAACCTGCGTCACGTGGGAGCTGCCGGTCCCTTTATCCCCAGGACTGGAGACGAAGGACTTCTACGTCAGGCCTGACATTGAGGAGGCTGGACTACACATCTTCGTACCAAACTACCTGCTGCGTGATCGCAATCTGAGTGTTTATGAGATTGCAGAGCTGCAAAACGGTCCAGCGGATATCGCCCACCTCGATGGTTGGCTTGAGGATCGATTAGCTCATTGGGGCTATGAGCGCTACGCTCAGATGCTTGATCTCTACGTGTACCTTGAGCTTGCGATCAGGCGGCGCTACGGAGAACGTCTGAAAGGCCAGACCGGACGACTTGACGAAGCCTTCACCCGCTTCTGGCATGAATCCAAGGATGACCTTGAGGTCCAGGCCAGAAAAGAATCGACGGCGAAAACGAGGCAGGAACTGCAACGTCGGCTGAAAGCATACGGCATGCAGCCGTGACCACCCCGAGGCTGCCATTCGGGTGTTTCATCACACACTTGGATCGGTACGATTGCTCCTCAAGAGGTAACCATTGCCTCAATTCATTATGCCACGTTTCTCGCGTTTTTATAGTTGTGTGAGTTCTCGATGACCGATTTCGGGCCGTGAATCGGCGATTCGAAAGTTGAACATCCGAAATCGTGAACGCGAAAGTCTCATCCAGCAACAGAGTTGCAATATGCTCGGTCGTTGTTTGTTTTGTGCTGGTAGTGTCCACCAGAAAGTGGCATTCAAACAGTAGTCGAGCATTTCCCCGGTTCGACGCTGATACTATTGAGATGTCGAGATGGTCGCAGCATGGCACTCGGCTTTCCAGATCATGGCCAGCCATACCGTATGGCCCGCTCATGTCGAGAAGCCCGGGCGGCTGAATCTGCTAGCAGAAGGATTCTTGTGCTGTCTGGCTTCGGTGGCTGATGGCTGACGATCTGTGATGATTCTTGCAGCGACCGTATAATGTCGAATTCGAGACACACGGAGTGTGCGTCGAGGGGACCAGAGTCTAATGTTGTCACATCGTGCCTGAGTGAACTCAACTTGACAGTACGAAAAGGCGACTGCTATCCGAAGGGTTGAGGACTTCCTCGTTGTCTTCAACTCTGGAACACTGAAGTGGGCGAACTGCCTCGAAAAGGATATGACTGTGGATGATGCCCAACTCGATGCGATGATGGACATTGATCAAAACATCCGGCAACTGGTCACTGAGCTAAACGAATTTCTCGGAATCGTCACGTTCGGCAGTTGTGGCGGGCACCAGGAAGTCACTCTTATTTCACAGAGACCGGTCGGCGAATTTGAAGTAAACTTCTATGTTTATCCACTTCATGGAGGGTGGCGATCACTGGAACTAATCGCCTCAGTCGTGAGCGAGAGCATCGAACACGGCAAGCTAACCTTAACCATCTGGTCAATGGGTGGAGGGACGTCCGTCTGCTTTGAGTTAGCTGGTTGTGACAACGCTGACCCTGACCTGCTGGCAAGGAACTTGTTGGTCGCCCGTGCAGAATATGACGACGATTACTCGGTCATGTAAGCAATGCAGACGAAGTACTGAAAGTCACGTTCCCAGGGACGACAACCAAAGGCTACCGGTGAATAGAATCGGCCACGTTTCACTTCCCGTCGAGGATTTGAAGCATGACCGGTGGGATCGCTGAGGTGCTGAAGGTTTCAGGGACAGGTCATTCTCTTATTTCGGGTGGTGAATGAGCTGTTCGAAACGAGCTGGTGTCAGGTACTCCAGGGCGGAGTGTTTTCTTTCGAGGTTGTAGTAGCGGATGTAAGCGACAGCTTCTCGAATTGCTTCCTGGATGTCTTTGTATTCGGTCAATTCGAGTTCCGTCTTGAAGGTTCCAAAGAAGCTTTCTTTGAATGAGTTGTCGTAGCAGTTGTCAGCACGACTCATGGACTGACGGATGCCGGCGCGACGCAGAACGGCTCGATAGTCGTTGCCGGCGTACTGGCCACCGCGATCGGTGTGATGAATCAATCCCTCAGAAGGTTGCCGTTCTTTGATCGCCAATTGCAACCCCGCCAGCACCAGAGATTCCGTCATGTCGTCTTTGAGATGCCAGCCGACGATGCGTCTTGAGAACAAGTCCATGAGCGATGCCAGGTAGCAGAACGTTCCTCCGTCAAGCGGGATGTAAGTGATGTCTCCGACCCACACCTGATTGATGCCGGTCGGCTCTTTTGAGTCGAGTAGAAGGTTCGGCGAGTACCCCAGTCGATGTCGGCTGTCCGTGGTTTTCGGCACGAACGATTTCGGCTGGATCGCTCTCAGACCCTGTGTTTTCAGTACCTTCGAGACTTTCTTCGGACTGCAGACATGTTCCCTCTCCCGCAGTTCGCTGGCAATCCTTCGAGCCCCGTAACGACGACGATGCTTCTTAAAGAGCATTCGGATCAGTGGTGTCAGTTGCTCCTCCTGTTCCTGGGACACCGTAGAATCGGCCACACGCCAAGCATGAAAAGACGTGCGGTTCACTCCGAGGAACCGGCAGACTTCAGCGATCGTCGCGACGCCTTCAGCAGCAAGCGCGTCGATCACCGTGTACACGTCGGTTACTCGTTGCGGCCGAAAATAGCCAACGCTTTTTTTAGCACATCACGCTCCCGTTCCACACGCCGCAGTTCGGACTCCAGGTCTTTGACGCGAGCTTGCAGAGAACTCGCCACCGGACCGCGCTGAGCCAGAAACTCCTGTTTCCAGCGATACAGCATGTTCGTGTTCGGCAACCCCAGCCGGTCCTTCACCGAAAGAGCCGTATGACCATCCAGCAGCATCCGCACGGCCTCTTCTTTAAACTCGTCCGTGTACCGGCGACGACGATCTCCCGTGACTGCTGACTTCTTCTTCCGAGGCATCTTTGATCCTTTGACAAAGCCCCAGAATAAGAGACTCAGGTGTCCCTGAAACCTTCAGCACCTCACGCCGCCGCCCCGAGGGCCGGACCGGGAGAACTCGTACATCTGCCTGCCGCTGTCGATCCTGAGCACAATGACTGTGTGGCGGATGCCTCGGTGTATCGAGAATGACTCCAGGAACAGATTCAGGAATCTCACGAACTCATTCCCACCCACTTCAGAGGATGCTTCCGTAGGAAGAATTCTCGCCCGAGCGGGAAACTTGGCGTGACGGTCCGGCGGATTGAATTCCGGGGCATTCCACTTGGAACATCGAGTCGTCGTGACGGTTTTCGCCACGTTCACTCTCGATGTGCGACGCGGCCTGTTTCTCCGGAATTCGGAATCTAGTTTTTGACTGTGACGCGAGTGCTTGGTCGCAATTCCGTGTTTTGGTATCGCATACAGAGTAGTCTGGGACGCTTTTCAGTGGCCGGAACCAGAGTCAGTCACAAGTGTTGCTACAGCCGTTGAGGATCAATGTTCATGAAGCAGCTCTATCCATGGAACCGTTTCTGGTGTCGATCGGAAGGCAGCTACTTTCTCGGGGACGAAGGTTTTTTGAGCGATCCCGACGGATCGTACGGAGAATCCCGGCAACCGAATGTGCTCACGACCGAGGAGATCAACCAGGTCTTGTGCCTGGCCCTGCTGGGTGATCCTGGGCTTGGCAAGACTACAACGACCCCGATATTTGAGGCCCTTGGTCGAGAATCAGGAGAAGTCATCGCAGTGAATCTCGGGGCAGTGAGCGATGTTGATCAACTACGGAACAGGCTTTTCGGGGATACGTTCAATGAGTGGGTCCAATCCGACGGAATCCTGACCATCGTGCTTGACAGTCTTGACGAATGCCTGATTCACCATCGAACCGTCCCCGCGATGCTGATCGACGAACTCGACCGTGGTTACCCGCTCGACCGGTTACGATTGCGGATATCCTGTCGCGGAACTGTGTGGCCTCCATTTCTCTCAGAGCGACTACGAGACCTCTGGGGCGACAAAGATTTCGTGAAGGCTGAGCTGCTGCCTTTGCGAAAGCGTGACGTGGAAGCTGCGGCCACGATCGAGAAACTCCCAGCGGCAGATTTCGTTAATGAGGTCTGTAAACGCGGCATGGTTCCCTTCGCGATCCGGCCCAACAGCCTGAAAATGCTGTTCGATGCGTTCCGGCGCGGCGAAGGGAGACTGGACCGCGACCAGATTGAAATGTTTCGCGATTACTGTCGCAGTCTGTGTGTTGAAGACCCCGCCAGTAGTCGAAGCCTTCTTGCCCCGTCACTGCCGGGTGATGGGGACGAGATTCTTTCCGTTGCGCGTCGCATTGCGGCAGTCACGATCTTTGGACAACACCCGTCCGTTTTCATTGGGAATAACCACGAATCCATCGATCCGACTCATGACGTACGCGCCGATGATCTCGTCGGCGGCGTCGAACGGACTCAGCAAGTTGATGTCTCCGTGGATGGTGAACAACTCAATCGTTGTCTGACTTCGGGCCTGTTCACTCCACTGTTGGATGAACGTCGACTATGGAGCCACTGGACGTATCCGGAATTCCTGGCCGCTGATTTTGTGAAACAACGACAGTTGACGCCCCGTCAAATCGAGAAACTGATCTTCTCGTCCGAAGAGATTACCGGCGAGATGGGGAGAGTGGTCCCACAACTTGCTGAAACTGCCGCCTGGATCGCGATGATGGACAGGCGACTGCTCGGACGAGTCATCCGGTTCGACCCACAAGTGCTTCTTCGCAGTCAGGTTGTGACAGCGGATTACGAGTCGAAACGACAACTCGTTGACGCGCTGCTCTGTGCCGCCAAAAGCGACAGATTCAATTCAAGACTTGTTCGACCTGGTGAATATTACGTTCTCGATCATCCGGGACTGAGTGATCAGCTCGTCCCGTGGATTGAGGACGCGTCCGGGACCTTGGAGTCACGGCGGGTCGCACTTAACATCGTCGAAGGTGCCGCCACGGAAAGGTGTGAGGAGGTGGTCCGTGCGGTGCTGTTTGACACCACCGAGAGTTCGTTACTTCGTCGAAAAGCTCTTGATGCCTGGCTGACTCTGGTGCCAGACGAGCGACGGACCGACCTGCGTCTTCTTCTGGACGATCTTGAGTCTGACGAGGACGATGAATTACGGGGAAAGCTACTGGAAATACTCTGGCCCATTCACCTCTCATCCGAGGAGATGTTCCGTTACATCACGATTCCAAAAAACAAAAACCTGCTCGGCATCTACGCGATGTTTCTCTGGAAGTCACTGCTCGAACGACTTCCAGACACAGACCTGCCCGCGGCCATTAAGTGGTTGCAGGATCAACCGCTTCGTGAAGATCCCATTCGACGATTTGAGGAACTCGAAACGGGGATTCTGGAACGAGCCGTCTTGATGTGTGAACAGGCTCAGGTTTTTGAGGCACTCGCCTCACTGGCGTGCCACTGGGTTTTCAATGAAGAGCTGGCCAGTCGACGGGATTTTCACAAGTTTGTCTCTGGTCCAATTCGAAACCGTCCTGAAATTCGTTTCCGACTGCTCGATCGGCTCGTTTCGTTCGCAGCCACGAATGCCATTGTTGCTTCAGAGAAATGGGAAATCAGATCGCTATTCCATCCATCAGAGCTTGATGGAGTTCTGGATGGGTTCGAATCTGCAACCACTGACGGGGAGCGGGTCACCTGGGCGAACCTTGCGAATTTCGGCATTTATCACGCTGACATCTCGACGAAGGACCGGTTCCTGACCCGGCGCGAGGACAACGCAATATTTCGCTCCGCATCGGCTGAGACATCCGACGCGATCGACTTGCTGTCAGACCGTGCTGCACAATTGAAACGGAACTACTACGAGGATCAGGAGCGTGAGCACCGCCTGAAAAAGGACGACGAACGGAAAATCAAGCACCCGCCCGTACGAGAGCTGACTGAACGATACCTTGATAAATTCGACGAGGGTGACCTGGATGCCTGGTGGCAGGTGCAGCGTTTGATGACCTTGCGGGAGGATAGCGACGAGTATGAATTCTCGCTGGAGTACATTTCCGATCTGACGTCACTTGAATCGTGGAAATCCTTTGACGAGCCGTTGATTGAAAGGTGCCTCGACGCTGCTGAGCGATGGCTGACGGCCGGGGAGCCGGATAATGACACTTGGTTACGGACGACAGAGTTTCATCGCCCGACGGCCGCGGGATTCCGGTCCATGCGATTGCTGCGGAAGCTTGCTCCTGAACGGCTCGATGCTCTCCCTCTATCCGTCTGGGAAAAATGGACTCCGTGTGCGGCGACGTTTGTAGACTGGCGGAATCAGGATGAGCCTGAATATCTGGAAGTGATGCAGCTTTGTTACGAAAAGGCACCTGACGTGTTCATCGATGCAGTTCTTCAGAAGGTCGGCCAACAAGATGAACAACAAGACTCGATATCTGGCCTCTACTGTCTTCGCCGACTTTGGGATGAACAACTGACGACAGCAATGGTTGATCGGTTACGTCGGCAACCTTTGCTCAAAGTGAAATCGATCATTGACATTTTGAAGGCAATCGCCGCACAACGTGGATCCGCTGTCTATGATCTGCTCAAAGAGATGCTCAGCACCGGCGAGCTATGGGGGAACGAGATCAATTGTCATGCGGGGGCGTTGTTGATTTCACACTTCGGTGAACGTGGTTGGCGAGATGTGTTTCCAATTCTTGAACAACACTCCGAGGAGGCTCGTTCGATTGTTGAGCTGCTGGCGGATGTTTACGACGGTGAACTCTCGCCGGATGACAACAATCCGGTGACGCAACAGTTGTCGGCCGGATCGCTCGCCGATTTCTACCTGTGGCTGAGCGCGGAGTATCCCCACGACGAAGATGACCAAGTAGAAGGTTGCCACGGTGTTTCGACAAGGGAAAGCGTGCAGTTCTTGCGTGACCGCGTCTTTTCCCGCCTGCGTGACCTCGGTACACCTGAGTCTGTCAGAGAGTTTCAACGAATTCGCGATGAGCTGCCTCACCTGACATGGATGAATCATGCCGTCAGCTCTGCCGAAGAAGTCGCTCGTCAGAAATCGTGGCAGAGCCTGCCGACGGATGAAATCATTTTGCTGCACCGAGAATTCACTGATGCCGACCGGAGCTATCGTGATTTCGAGATCACAGTTACGGGACAATCTGGCGCCTTGACGATCATCGCCAAAGGATTTGACGGAGCCGAGGCACTCGAAGAATACGCTGGGCCAGAACTTGACGTGGTTTTCGAATCAGCTCCAAAGAGCTTCCAACTGCGTCAATTGTCGGCTGCTGCCGGTGAAATCGCCGCCGAAAGTTATTCGGTCAAACGAGTCGGAACTCTTATTGGGAAGCGGATTCTTCAGGGTTCAGTGAGACAGCTGTTTGAGAAAAGTCTCAATCAGATTGACGAAGATGGGCTGAGGTTACGACTTCGGCTCGCCCCTGAACTCACTCAGTACCCGTGGGAATCCGTCGTCTACGACGAACGTCATCTGGGAATTGATTCCCGCTTTCCAATCGTACGGCAGCCAATCGTTCCCGTTGAAACCGCAGATTTACCGGAAGTGCCGACACTTCGAGTTCTGGTTGTGGCCAGCAATCCAGCAGACCTTCCGACACTCAACATCGCTGGCGAACTGGACGCACTGCAATCGAATCTTGCCGACTCGATTGCCGACGGGCGGGTTAAATTCACGACACTCAACCGTCAACCCGGAATCTCCACGAGACAGACGCTGTCGGAATCCAATCTCGATGAGTTTGACGTATTTCATTTCATTGGCCACGGAGACTTTGATACGGATCGCGCTGAAGGAGTCCTGTACTTTGAGGCCGACGACGGAACAATGGAATATTGCACGGCTCATCAACTTGCGGACATCCTGAAGGCGTCCAGCACGATCCGGTTCGCATTTCTCAATGCCTGTCGTAGCGGAGCCGGCGTTGGCCGAGCAACATTTGCCGAGGAACTGGTTCGATCCGGAGTTCTCGCGGTTGTCACTCACCGACGTCCTGTTCGGGACGATATCGCGACTCTGTTTTCGGGTTCCTTCTATCGAGCCATTGCCGTTGAGAATCTTCCGATTGACCTTGCCTTCGTGAGAGCGCGTCAGGCCATTTATTCTGCTCTGAAGAAACCCGACGAAGAAGCGGACTGGGTTGATCCGATTCTGTATTCCCGAGCTGGAAACATGAGAATACTGAAGGATGATTGACGATTTCACGTTTATACCTCGGCGACAGACACAACATGAATGAAGCTCAGTTGGAGCGTTCCATGAAAGCCCCCGAGACAGCTCGTGAATTGATTGAAAGAACGCGAGGGCAGATACGTCGGTTTCATCTGCGGGACGCCGAGGCCCTGCTTCAATCCTGCCGTATCGCCACCAGACCCGACGCCGAGCAGCAGGAAGTTTCACTTCTAAAGAGATTCATTGAGTTTCACCGATCGGGTGATCCAGCATCCGTCCTCCTTGAGTCTGCCGAGACGGCTCGGTGGGCCGAGGCATTGGGCTATCGATTGCTCCGCGGACGGGCACTTTCGACCCACGCAGAATGTATGGCACTTGATGCTCAGATTCGTGGCGTTGCCGCAGATGTCCACGTGATCGGCTTGCTGTTTGACGAGGCGATTTCCTGTCATGGCCTCACTCCTGAGGGTTTCCAGACTTGGCTTCGGAAAACTCGCTGGTTACATCTGGCCGTGCCTGAAAGTCTGGTCGACGCCAGGCTGGAACTGCAAAACATTGGCCGTGAAGCCCACGTGAGTTCCGATGCAGCTGCGCAAGCCGACGCACTGGCCCTGCTCAGCCACCTCGACTTCAACGACTCTCCACAATCGGCTATCGAAGGCTTCGAGTCTGCTCTTGAGATTGCGCTGCAAGGTGACGACGTAACAACTGCGGCCAACGTCCGATTGCTACAAGCGCAGACTCTTGCCACATCCGGTCTCGACTCAAAATCGCTATTGCTTGAGGCTCTGGGCTGGTATCGAGAGTCGAAGAACCTGAAGGGCGAGTTTCAATCACTCCAGACCCTAGGGCAGCAGTCGCATGTTCGAGGAGATCACGACTCTCAATTTCGGTGGGGTAACGAAGCTCTGGCTGTAGCAAACCAGACTGGATCACTGTTCCTGATCGAGTCGGCAACGTTTGCATGCGGAGACTACGCCTTCCGAACAGGAGACTACTCACGAGCCCTGGCGTCGTGTGAGTCATTGGTCGCAGGTGGACTGCTACCAGACATTCGCGCGTGGGCCTGTGTCTATCAGGCGGTAATCCGCAACATGCTCAACCAATCTGACAAAGCTGAAGAACTTTGTCTCAGGGCTCTCGATATCTGGCGCGACAGACAGCCTGCGGATGGTCTTTCCCTGACACTGATGCAGTTGGGAGAATCACGGGCAGCTCAAGGTAACCTGACTCAAGCGATCGATGCGTGGGAGCAGGGGATCGCGATCGACGAAGCAGCCGGAAATCGCGTCGAGATGTCGATGAAACTGCGTAGAATCGCGACCGTCCTTATGGTCCAGCACCGGCCTTCTGATGATTCTCCAATTCCCGAGGGATCAAAAATCGAGCAGTCATTTGATTGTTTTGACCGTGCCCTGCAGGCCGTCTCCCCTCCCCGGAACGTCGCAGAATGCGAAGCGGCGGCGGGTGTAATGTTTTCACGAGGTCACGCGGCATTCCTCGCGGGCAACTTTGAGGACGCTTTTCAGAATCTTAGTGAGGCACGATCCCTGTACGCAGTTATCGAACGACCAGTGCAGATTGCATTTTGTGACGAGATGCTTGGCGCCGTCTGCTACGGATTCGCAAAACGGGGGCATCCAGAGTTTTACGAGACGGCCTCGCAGTTTCTTCGATTGGCGTTGGACTATTTTGACGGGCAGAGCATGTGCGAATTGACGTGGCGAATTCGACATATCCTGGCGCAGGCTCTCTTACGCGGTTGGACTGACGATTCTGCTGCGGCGTCGAATGTTGCCATCGAATCGGAAGGCTCGAAGCATGTACAGCGACTGACTGAAGAAGCTGCGGCAGACCTGAATCGTCTGCGGTCCCGCTTTGTCGGAGCCGACTCCGTCGAGGCACAGGATGCCCGGCTCAGCCTCGTCACAGATCACGAGCAGGTCTATGTCTTCGGCGTGGAAACGGCGTGGTTGATGAGAAGTGACGCAGGCGAGGCGCTGCGATGGACTGAGTTGCTCAAATCACGAACGCTGCTCGACGCCATCGGCCTGCGAGCCGTTCGTGCTCCAGGCATGGTGGGCACAACGATTCTGGATAGAGAAGCCAGTCTGTTGGAGATTCTAAACTCGCCGGGGACTCGAAGTGAACGTATCACCGCTGCGGATGAACTCGAAGAACTCTGGCGGGAACTCGATGTTTCTGGCGAAGCTGATGCTTACATTTCTCTGCGTCGAGGGACACCAGTCGACTGGAAAGAGATTCGTGATGAGCTACTTTCGGTGTGACGTGGTCGGCCCCACCTGAAAACAGCTACCGCCAATCGCCGATCAACGAAAAGGCGGCCCAGGTGATAGATATGGGAGAACGGGTATGCCGGGTCAGATTCGGAAACGGCTTGTTCTTCCGGGGAACCACTTAGCTTTCGCTGCAGGCGGCGGAGCCTCTCTCGTAACTCAGTGTCGCTGGTCCTGGAGAGATGAGTGAGTTCGTCATCAATCATTGCTCGGGCAGTGCTGATCTCTCCGCACAAGGCCGCAGTGGTCGCCTGGTCGATCTTGGCTTGTACAAGTTCAATAAGATTGTCGCCGACAGCCTCTCGTGCCAGGCGTTTCTCACTCCAGTCCCGCAGTTCATGCGTCTGGAAGTTGTGTTCTCTGCCGCCTGAGACAGCACCGCGGCATCTGGGTCATACTGAATGTATACTATAGCGGCGTATCCGCATCAACTGATGCAGGACAACGTCAGTACAGTCAGTGTTGAGGGGCCGGCGGTTCCGCGGCGGGCAGTCGATATACGGCCACAGCCGTTGATTCCCGACAATGGACGGACGGTGCGATTCTCCTTCGCTCGGCAGCACGAAAACCTACACGTTGTCTGATGGCGGCAGAGGCGATCGAAGTACCGACGGATATGTTGATTAAGAATTAAGATGCGTGAGCCGCTACGGATCCTGCGTCCGGGTACTCTTCTCGAAACGCCCGTCCAATTCTTACGAAGTTCATCAGACGACAACTCCAGGCTGAGCGACACTTTGACGGTAGATTCTGACATCTATCATCTGTAGCTGAGCTGCATCCGGAAAGGGCTCATCATCGCTGCGAATGGTTGGCGGAGAAGCCGCATCTCGTGCACCTGCCTGGCTTCCCGAGTGAAGAATTCTGGTGATTCCACATTGGTCAACAACTCCAGGAAGTCCGTCGTCAGCTTCATCGCAATGGAATCCGGATCGTCCTTCCATCCGAATCGATCAGCCAGGATGCAGCCAGCACTTTCGCAACATGCTTCGCAAATCTCCATGGCGTTGAACATCGTCGGTATGGCGATCTCCTGAAGGATCGTACGGCGCTGGTCGTTCAGTGGAATCTCCAGCACACCAGTCTCATCAGCAACATCCGGCATCGCGGCCTGGAATCGCCGTTGCACGTAAACGTCCGCGATATTGAACAGGCGACTGAATGGATACGGGTAGTCATGGGAAACTCCGCGAGTGGCCTCAATCATCGCCATGCCGGCGCAGGCCGAATAGAACATCAGTTCGCTGGCGTTGATTCGCCTTTGCTCCGGAGTTTCAGCACTGTCGTCTGGATCGATCAGTTCCCGAAGTTCGGAATTCGCTTCAATCAGCTCCAGCGACAGTACATCCATCAGGTCGAACGCGATTGCATCCGCTTCCAGTTCAGAGAGTCGCACCAGATTCGAATTCAACGCATCGCAACCAGAAGAGGCCGTATCAGCAGGCGGCTCTGTGACTTCATCGAATTGAAACTCACAAACGTTCCTGGCTGGACTTCGCCCGGCAGCAATCACTCTCTGGAAATGTCCACAAGTGATGTGTGAAACCTCGTGCAGCAACACGAACAACAGCGATCCATGAATCATTTGTCGAAAAATCGGCTCACGCTCCGCGTTGCCCGTCAGAGCTAACGCAGTGTCGCGCAGAACGTGGTCAATTGTCTCTGGAGTGTCTGACGCCAGCAGACTGATCGCCTGACGAATCTGGCTGACAACGCCATCGTTGAGGAAGACCGTGAAGGTCGCTCCGCTGTCGTTTGTTTCAACCCGTGCGTTGAATTCCTTTGAACGAGACCGCCGCACGGCAACTAGTCCGGGCTTTTGAGTCACCAGAGCGAAGAGTGTCTCCTGGCAATATCGTCTGAGATTCGCGGAGATCTCCGCGATCACGTGATTGTCTGCGTTGCTCATTCACGCCCTGCACTCTCAATAGTGTTGCCACAATCCCGCCTGCTGGCTTTACGTGGCTGTTGTACTCGACTCGACCAGATTACAACTCAATTATCGAAACTAAAGACAGGAACATAAGCGTGTTTGATATACCTCTTGATGACGTTGCTGTTCGAAATGTCCGCAGAACTGGAGACAGTTGTTACGAATACGAAAGCGACATCATCTATTTGAGTGAACGCCGCTTCGATCAGTTGACTCACTTCGCGCATGAACTGCAGCACTTCTTCTTTCACGCTGGAACGCCATACGGACATCTGCTCGACGAACTCGCCCTGGGGCGCCAGTTTCTGGGCAGGAACTACATGGAAGTCACCGAAGGGCCAGTGATTTATCCCGCGTACCTGCTGGCTCAGCGTCTGCGTCGCAACACGCTTCAGATGAAGGATGGCGAGTTCAACACGGATGCCCTCCAGATGATTGCCGAACGAATCGTGCATCCGTGGTATCAGGTCCGTTACCTGGAGAATCTGCTTGAAGGACAGCGGTGCAATTCCGTGCGAATAGCGACGGCCCAATCAGCCGTTGAGGCTTTGTCGGTTGCAGAGACGCTACTATCGGAAACCGTGGAGATGACAGTCGAGCGATTGTTTGCTGATCGTCCGAGCAAAGAAAAGATCGAACCCCTGGTCGTTGATCCAGAGGACGCCGATCTCCCGGTTTGTCCGACTATTGGCCTGGCTGAGTCAGGGGAGCGAATTCAGGTGGGTGCGATCGACATCTTTGAAGGTGTTGCACAAAGCATTGAGGGAGTTGCTCCCGAGCCGGGGGTGGGCATGGAATACATCATGCTCTGGTCGCACACACTGGCGAGCATGGGATTTGACGGGGAGATGAGTGACGAGGAAGTCGAGGCGGCCCGAGTAACGTTCCTGTCGATCTGCGATCTGGCACTCTATGTCCCGGCCGGAGCTGTCTACGGGCGGTTGAGGCCGGCCGGTATGAGGTGGTGCGACATTCATCCCGGCTGGAGATTCCTGCGCTGTGCACAGGTCATTTCCCAAATTGGTCTGATCACGAGTCTGGACGAAGAATCGGACGATCTCCAGGCGGAGCTGTCGGAAGGATTTGGCTGGCCCGCTCCGTCAGAGTTCCACCGCCTTGCCGGGGAGTTGACGGCTTCCACGTTTGAGAGGCATCGGGCGGCCATGGCGCTGCGGGCCGAACACGCAGACATCTGGGTTGAAGAACGCGAAGAGCACATCCCGAAGGTGACTGCGTTTATCGAAGCACACTCACCATTGCTCATCGAGGACGAAACCGTTGATCCAACGCTGCTTGAGGCAGACGTCTTCCTGCAGAAAATCTTCAACTCGGCGATCCCCACCGTGCTGCACGCAGCCATGGGAGCCATCGGTCCCCTGGAACTGGGTGACCTGTTTCCTCCAGGAATCGGTCCCGACACGACAGCGCAGCTTCTGGAGACACTGAGGACACTGGAATGGGCCAATCCTGACCGTCTGGTGCACCTTGATGAAGTCAGTGCCTGAGCTGCAGAGACTCGGACGAACACAGCACGAAAAAGTTATCCCTGTCAGCCAGGGTGTTCATTCTGCAGGCTGACGTTCAGTCCGGAGCAGTCTCGAAACACAAGCGGAATCGCGCCGATGAGCAACCCTGTAAGCGGCAACGTGCTGTTCAACGAAAATCCCAACTTCGCCAGTGGCTGCGGGGCTGGAGCCCAGCTACTTGTTGCGTTCCGCTATGTCGCTCATTGGTTGAATCTTCCGTCAGTTACATCGTGCCCCCCCTGCGTGGCCGATTATCGCACTGACTGAAACGGAAGAGTACCATCCAGCAGCAGTACACCATTCACATTCCCTGAAGCGAAACTGTACGGAGCTGGGATGACCTTTACCTGCGAGGATCCGTCAGGGTTTGAACGGCGGTCGGAGAGAATTCGACAGTTATCGGTGGGTGTCCTCAGTGAATTGCCGGAAGCGTGTTTATCACTGCTCGGCTCTCTTGTTTCGCCGGTAACTCAGCAGGTTCAGGACGCCGCCGTCGTCCTCCATCTTTGCCAGCTCTACGCTGACTGCTGGACGAACGACCGCATTCTTGAGCATTGTGCGCGGCTACTTCCGAGCGTGCCTCGTTCTGAATTGAGCGAGAACCTGGTCAGACCGGTAAGACTGAACTTTCTGCTCTGCAATCTCGGCCTTGCCCGTTACTGGGATATCAGACGTTGCGCCCTTGAGGTTCTGCAACACTATCTGGAACTCAGACTTCTCGACGGCGCGACTCCTGATGAGTTGGTGTCGGAACTCCATGAGCGGTGGAATGTCGCGAAAGCCGCGAGTGCGCTGGTGCAGAAAGCGCAGGCCCGGCTGTCTTTGCCGCCCGCTCCCCGGTTCGTTGACCATGTGCCTCAGGACGATGAAGAAAGTTTGAATGCACTCGACATGGTGATGCCACTCGCCCGGGCTCGCGTGAGTTCACAGTCACTCGGTGAGATTGACGACCAGGATTTGACAGGAGTAGTGGTTGATTTTCACGTGGCCATTGCAGTGCAGGAGATGCTGGAACTGAAGGGAGTGCAGAATCAGCGAGTCTGTGCTGTTCTGGATGAGCGAGCCGATTTGTTTCTGAGCGAAGTCAGACAATGGATGCGGGGACTGAGCGCCGAAGAGTCACACTGTTTTCTTCCGGTGACGCGAGAGGTTCAGCACCTGCAGGAGTGTCTTGCGGCCGGTCCGGTAATGCACCTCAACAAGGAAGGGGAAATTGGTCCGCCAACCGAAATTGTCGATGGTATTGTGCGTCCTCCTGGCTGGCTGATTGACAATGTGTTCTCGATGGGTGGACGATTCGGTCATGAATCACTCGGACCGATTCCGTACCTCTGGATCGTCTTTGAGCCGAATGAACTGCAGGCACGTCCCGACAAGATAGGGCTGCGTCTGAGTCAGTCGACGGAAGAGTTCATAATCCATGTCCATGTGTTTGATGATGAGACCGACCCGGTCGTTTCCACCTTCCACTTTCTTCTGGAGTCAGCGCGAAACATGCACACGCTGGCGCTGATCAGCCAGTGCAGAGGTTTTCGTCTTGACCTGCTTGAAGTGGACGACGGCGGTGCGTCGTGGAATCTCATCAGGTCCATTTTCGTCAGAATGCACGGTGAAGACCTTTCGACCGTTGTCGAAACAGCATCGTCGCGCATCCTGGAAATGTGCCCTGATCCCAAAGCCTTTCGGGAAGTTCTGCAGGGTGACGATCACTCTGAACCGTGGATTGCGTTCGCGATGTCGGAGTCGAGCAAAGACGAACAATTACGTCTCAGGATTCCCGACTTATCGCAGCTTCCACCCGAGACGGAGATGAACGCCGATTGGGAGCAGCTTTCTGACCTGATGGAGCATTGGCTTGCGTGTGAGGAAGAAAGGCTGTCATTGGACGAAAATGACGTCCGGACGCGAGAAATCGTCAACGTCCAGACCGACACTCGGATGAACGTACGGCTGTTGCAACAGCGACTTCGAGGACGCGACGCTGAGGTATACGAGTCAGTCTTCACGCGTCCGAGTCCCGAATTGTCCGCAGCGACGCTCGGCCCAGCAGAAGAAGGCTTCGTGCATTTCAATATCAGGGCTGAGCGGCTTGAACTGCATGGCATGGTCTACGGAAAGCCGCAGCCTGCGTACGAGCGGATCGTCCTCTCCGGTTGCGACCTCAATACGGCAGTTGACCTTTCAAACGACTGGCTGTCTGCAGAAGTGCCAAACGACCGAATACAGGCTCTGCAGCAGTTACTGGATTTACTGTCGCACTCGATTGGTGATGCACTTGCAGAGTTTGGTTCCCGGAATCAGCTTCGACATTTGACCATCAGTCCCTGCTGGCTTCTGGAAATGTGGCCGCTGCACTGCCTTCGAGCATCAAACGGAGTTCTACTCGCCGATCAATTCCAGACAATTTCTTATTGCCCGTCATTGACGCATCTGGCCCGATTGAAGAAACGCGGTCCAGTTCCGCTTGATCGATTTGTCGGAGTCGGTTTTGAAACAGCATGCGCCAATATAGAAATTGAGACAGTGGCAACATGCTTTGAGGACGCTCGCAAACTGCTCGATGGCACTGCGTCGGCTGCCGGACTCTGTGATGCTGCAAAAGGTGCCTCGATTATTCACGTCGCGGCTCACGGCAGTTGGGATCCTGTCGATCCGATGCGCTCAAGCCTGCACCTTGCCGAAAGTGATCTTCGTCCGATCGACGTGATGAAGAGCCGAAGCTTCGAAGGGGTCGGACTTGTGTTCCTGGCAACCTGTTTCAGCGGTCGGTTCTTTCAGTCATTTCGAGACTTCAAGGATTTTCTGGGGCTGGACAGTATCTTCCTGTCTGCAGGAGTCCGTTCAACCGTGTCGACTATGTGGGAAGTCGACGACCTTGTCACTCTGCTTCTGGTGACGACGTTCTATGATCAGCTTTGTGATGGCAGGACGGTGCGCGATGCTCTGGCTGAGGCGACCAGACTGATCAGGACCGGATACGATGACTCCGTACCGACTCCCTTCGATTCGATTGTTCCCAATTGGCGTGACCAACTCGAATCTGCAGGAATCGAAGTGAGCGATCCACATTTCTGGGGAGCGTTCCGTTGCTCTGGATGGACAGCGATGTCTTGGGTCAAAAGTGGATAGATCGCACGCGACTGGAGTTTTCTGCTGGGATTCGATTTCGAGTGACGATAAATGTATAGTGTCCTGGTCAAGAGTCGGAATCATGGGGTATGACAGATAATCTTTGTTGTAGATAGCGGGCAATGAGTGATCTTCATTTCTCAGTTTCGATCGGGATCAACGACTACCCGGCGTTCGATGACCTGCATCACGCTGTGCGGGATGCGGAAGAGTTCCACGACTGGGTACGTCATCCTCAGGGCGGCAACGTTCCGGATGCGAACGCAAAGCTGATGAGTGGGCCCGATTCGTTACCTGACGACTGGAACTCACTCAGTGCGCGGCCTCGGCTTGATGAGGTGCTCCATCACCTGAACGATTTTCGAAAACAGGTGGAGGAGGCCGTTCGTCGCGATCCGGATGCGTGGAACCGAACGAGGCTGTACCTGTTCTGTTCCGGCCATGGAATCGCACCAGACGCTGACGACGCGGCACTGCTCCTCGCGAACTCGGACAGGGAAAACATCGGATACAACCTGCCCTGCGCGGAGGTGCGAGAGTGGTTCCAGCAGGCTCAGTCGTTTCAGGAACTGCTGTTCTTTGCCGACTGCTGCCGCGAACGGATTCCGGGTACGCCCGACTCGTGGCTTCCATGGCCGCGACGTGAGGGGCACAACGGTCAGGTCCGCTGGCTGCTCGGCTGTGCCACTTATTTCGGTGACTATGCCCACGAGGAACGTCGTGAGGATGTTTCGCCGGACGAACGGAGAGGGTACTTCACCCGGGCGCTGATTGATGGACTGCGAGGCGCGGCGGCTGACAAGTTTACGCGGCGCGTGACGGCGCATCGTCTGGCCGATTACGTGCAGCGCCGCGTGCTGCATGCGACGGCCTATCGCATGCGACCTCAACGCCCGACCATGCCGTCTGCCGAGAATTTTGACATCTGCCAGGTCGATCAGGTGCGGCTGGCCCGGTTTACAGTCACGCTGGTCTTTCCGGATGACTATCAGGGACGCGTAGAACTGGTCAAAGATCGCGACGTCGAGACCGTCCAGGTAAACAGTGATGCGGACCGCGAACAGTCGATTACGCTGGAGGAAGGAATTTACCAGGCTCTGAGCGTCGACCCTTCGGAGGGAGGCGACCCGTTCAAACGCGACGGCGGAAAGTTCCTGGTCGTAAAGGAGGGACAGCGTGTCGAACTCTGAACTGCGACAAATCACGGCAACAGCGTTTCCCTCGTCGGCCGAACTTGTCCTGCGCGATCAATCCCTGGCTCCGATTGAGAGAGGCATTGGCCGAATCAAGACCAGCGTACCGGCCGGCCTCTACGTGCTGCAGACGCAGATTGGAGCCCGGTCGGTCGAGAAGCTGCTTCGAGTGGCCGACGCCGACATCAACATCAAACGTGACGAATTGCGGCTTGAGATTCCGTCACCGACACCGACTCACGGCACAAGCACGCTCAACGAAACGCACGAAGAGGCCGCTCAGTATCTCAGTCAGAATCCCTGGCGATCAGTCGATCCGTGTCTCGGACGCCTGCTGCTGATGGTTCGTGATATTCGGGGTGTCAAAGGGCGAGCAGTCAGACCTGAAGACGTCGATGGAGTTACGCTGACTGACTTCAACGGCGATACCATTCTGGATGTTGCTCAGGCCGTTCGGCAGGTCAGAGAGGACTCCCAGCAACAGCCCCTTGAGACAAAAGGGTGGATTGCGTTCTCGGCAGACCTTGAGCCGGGAACGTTTGTCGTGCGCTGGCCTCAGCCGGACTCACCGAGCGAGAGCACGCCGCGCTTCATCGAACAACCGATCGTCATTCCGTCCCCCGGATCGACAGCGATGGGAGACGAGACCCCTTGGACGGTCTGCATCTTTATCCATCGAGACCCCGCGACGAAGCGGCTCCTGCACGAATCGACCCGCGTTCATCTGACGCCGTTGCCAACGGGTTTTCACGGATGGAACGATGAATCCATACAGATCAACCTGGCTCTGGAATCGGCATTGACCGCCGTCGAGCGTGGTGAACCGACGGCCGTTGTGGATCTCAGCCGTGATGACATGCAAGTGCTGCTGCGGGACAAATTCAGCAACCCAATGCTTGGAATCGTTGGTGCTCATGCTCTGCTACTGCGCCCTCAAGTCAACTGGTCCACATTCGAGACCGTCGTGAACAATCTGAGACGCCTTGTGCCGGGGCATCCGGACGTCGAGGCCCTGCGGGCGATCGGGTACTCTCGTCGCAGCGCCGATGCCGGCCGGTCGGACATCGTCATAGAGACACCTCCCATGCTGGCGGCATCTTACCGGTCGATCGTGGATCAGGAATGGGCCGAGCGCGGCCTGATCCGGCCGGGCAGTCTGGCCGAGAAAGTTGCCGGGCGGCTGATCAATTGCGGTCCGTGGACGATGTGGACCGCTGCGTCAGCGTCGCCTGTGGATGATTTGATTGAGCTGAATCTGACAGGATCACGTGGCCATTCTGCCCGAGGTGGCACGGCTCGTGGTGGGGAGCCCCCAGTCGGAATCGATGCGGCCGTCATCGCACGTGCCAGTCGCTGGCTGGAAGGCGTGCGGCGATGGGCGGAGAGCGAGGGCTCAGACGACCTGGAATTGAGGCCCGAGCACCTGGGACATGCATTGGGGCTGCCTCCGGTTACCGCCGAGAGAGTCTTTGATCTGCTCAGTCAGCCATGAGACATACTGTTATTAGGACTAAGCCATGAGCTGGAATGACTACGCGTTTGTCACGGGGGACGACGGTGTTCTTGATCGGAGCTCAGCGGCAGACGTGCGGCGCATTGTCGCTTCGATCACTGATGCTGACCACGCCGTGCTGCACCTGCATGGCGGGCTTGTTTCCGAGCCCAGTGCGAAAGAAACCGTCAACGCGCTGACTCCGGTCTATCTGGAACACGGCGGGGCTCATCCGGCCTTCATCATTTATCGGACCGGCATTCTGGAGATCCTCAAAGGACATTTGGTGGAGATTGCCCGGGAGTCGTTTTATCAGTCGGTGCTCGGAAAGGTGCTGAAATGGGCACGCGGTAAGCTCGCCGCCGGAGTCGGCGCAAAATCGATTGGCCCGGCAGACCTTCCGTATGCCCCGGACGTACGGCGTGAACTCAAGAAGCTGGAACGAAATGAGGAACCGTTCGCCGGTGCGACGGGGACTCCGGAAGAAATATCACAGGCTGAGCTTGACCAGTTCCAACATGAACTGGCACTGGACGAAGATTTCGAGAAGGCCTGCGCTGCCATTGTGAGCGCGTACATTCCCGAACATGACCGGGATTCGAAAGGAGTAGGCGGCAGTGGCACTGTTCGCGCCGCAGAACGAACGCTGCTTTCGCCGGAAGTTGTCGATGAGTTGAAGGGCGACCGAAGCGGTGCCAAAGGATGGTTGAGTACCGCGAAAACAATCATCCGAGTCGGCCTGGTGCTGAAGCGGGTCATCAGTCGATTCCGAACCGGACGCGATCACGGACTCTACACGACCGTTGTGGAGGAGCTGCTGCGGGCCTTCTATCTGGCGAGTGTCGGAACGGCTGTCTGGGAGGCAATGAAGGGCGAGACCGCGGACACGTTTCTGCCCGGCGAACCTGCGCGCGGAGGTCGCACCTTTGTCGATGAACTAGCTGCTCAAATGGCGGACGGGAACCGTCCGCCATTCTCGATCGTCGCGCACAGTCTTGGTTCTGTCTTCGCGTGTCGCCTGATCGATGATCTGGCTGCCTGCCGGGCGAATCCGAATCATCCACTGCCGGCAGATTTCCAACTGAAGAACCTGATCCTGCTGGCTCCAGCGGTGAACCATTCGCTGTTTGACCTCATGCTCAGTCAGCACTCAGGACTAATCGACAACTTCCGAATGTTTGCCCTGACTGACAGCCAGGAAGCAGGTTACTGGGAAGTCCCCGGTGTCTATCCTCGATCTCTGCTGTATCTGGTGTCCGGGCTGCTGGAATGCGATTCGGCAGAAAACTCAGTTCCCGACATGCCGCTGGTCGGCATGCAGCGGTACTTCAGCAATGAAGGCATTTACAACATGCCTGACGTGCAACGAGTACGACGCTTCCTGGCCGAGCCGGGACAGAACCGACTCGTCTGGGCAGTCAGTGATAATGGCCCGGGAATGTCGTCTGACGCCAGGAAACACGGCGCGTTCGACGACGCTCCGTCAGAAACCAATACCATGCTTCACGTCTGTCACATGCTCAGCCAGTCGTGACCGAGGGCACCCATCTCATCGCCAGTCCCCGACCAGCGAGAAGGCACTCCAGTAGTACGGATGAGCGAATGGGCATTCATCCGGAGCGAACCAGGGGGATGTGTGAGGTTTGTCGGGACGTCCAGGTGGTGTGAGGTCGCGAGGAGTGAGTACCACTGGCGACTGCCGCAGTTCGCTGCTGGTCAGCTTCATGACTCGTGTGACAGCAATCTGCAACGCTTCCGCTTTTGTCGGTTTTGAACCCGCTTCATCCGGCACGCGGTAACGAGCAGCGTAAAAATGCTCCATCAAAATTCGCGTCGAGAGGTCGTCTACAGCCCACAGGCTGACGAGGACTGATGGCGAACCGGCGTAGATCAACGATCGTGTCAAACCGAGCAATTCGTCACCCGGACGTCGAGTATTCACGCCACTGTCGCACGCACTGAGGGTGACCAGCCCGACATTCAATTCGAGCTGAAGTATCTCCGCGGCCGTCAACCGTAAACTTGCAGTGCAATCCACCGAGGAGTTCTCCGGAGCCAGCACGATGCCCGATTCCATTGGTCGGTCGCGGTCGAGTCTTCCATGACATGCCAGGTGCAGGACGTCAATTCCGCCTTCGCAGGAACTTAGCTCCCGAAGCAGCCGCGACTTTGTTGCCTGTGAACTCGTGGTTGCAGAACATCCGAAGAGTTTGGCGACTGCGTATGCTTCAGCCCGCGCGTGACAAAGGTCGCCGGTCGAATCTCCGAAGACGATTGCACGTCCGGTCGCCGGGCTGCGTTTGGTCTGGCAGAACTTCATCACGGACGCGCTCGGCGAGCAGCACACGGGATTGCGTTCAATCAGGTACTCTCCATCGATCCAGACCGCCTGTAGCGGCACGGCATGCAGGATGTCGTGCGGGACGAACCAGATCGTGTCTCCACGGTCCGCCCATTGCAGAATCGGCTTCACCAGCGGCGCGACGAGTTCGTTCCATCTCGCGGCCCCGCGGTCGGGCTGCCGTTGGATCGTGTCAGCGCGGCCGAATTCCACAGCGATGCATTCGCGCAGCTCCAGCAGAGATATTTCCAGCTGCACGACTTCCGGCCTGGTAAAGTCGTCCCGCACTACAAAGAGCAGGGTGACATCCTCGGATGTGAAGTATTCAGCGAGCACGACGCGGTTTCCAGGCATCGCAGTCAGCTCCGCAGAAAGTTCAAGAGTTCCGGCCAAGTCAAGACGTCGGCTCGACGGATTGCCGCATATTCAGGAGTGGTTTCTGTCATTTGCATCCACACATCGGCGAGTTGCTGCTCAACGGCTTCGAGTTCGCGCAGTGCATTCAGCCGTTCTTCGTCCGAAGCTGATTCCCATCGACTCTGAGCACGCCGGGCTGCGGCGAGCAGATTCTCTTCCTGTAACGCGACTTCATGATCGACGGTCAGTGGCAAAGGCAAATCTTTCCACCGAAGCTGACGGAGAAACTCACGACTTCGTGAATGCTCACTCCACGCGAGTGCCTCGGTCGGCGATTTCAACAGCGTCGCCTTCAGCCGTACGATGCGGTCGTAAGCTTCCAGTCCAGCTTCATCGAAAACGTTGAGCGACTCTTCTTCAGACCTCAGCAGAGTGCGTAGCCCGTCGACAGCCTCGGCAGCGCGTTCGTAGCTTTTGGCAGCTTCCTCATATCGGCCTGCCGTCAGCAGCACGTCACCGCGATCAAAGGCGGCCTTATTGACTTCCTGCGGATCGCCGATTTTCTCAGCCAGCCGCTGACATTCAAGCAATCGTTCGGCAGCCTCGTCGAGATTGCCCTCATCCCGGTCCAGCAGTGCAAGGTCGTGAGCAGCGTCGAGTTCAGCCCTGCGGTAACCCATTTCGCGAGCCTCACGACAGGCCTGTTCCAGCATCGGTCTGGCCGCTTCAGACTCACCGCCTGCCATCAGGACAGACGCGATGGCGCTGCGGGCATGAACGATGCCCATGCGGTCCTGTTGCTGCTCAGAAACTTTCAGTGACCGTTCGAAATGCTCCATCGCCTCAGGAAACTGCTTCTGCAGGTCGCAGAGCATGCCGAGGTTAAACAACACGACTGCTTCGTTCGCGGCATCGCCCGTCTGCTGATAAACAGGCAGTGCCCGGTCGTAGTATGCGCGAGCCTGATGATACTCATGTCGCCGTTCATGGACGAGCCCCAAGCCAACCAACGCCGCCGCAAAGCGTGTCGGCTGATCCTCTTCAGAAAGTCCGGCCAGTCCCTGCTGCAGGCACGCCTGCGCCTCAGACAGCCGGCTGGCGTCTTTATGCACGATGCCGACTTCGACGAGCATTCCGGCGGCTCCGGCGAGATCTTCAATCGTTTCGTACTCGCGCTGAGCCTGCGAGTAGAACCGGACTGCCTCGTCCAGTTCGCCCCGGTCCCGCGCGAGCAACCCGAGGTTGGAACTGACTTGAGCGCGGACACGGTGCAGAGCGTCCAGAAAACGATCAACCACTTCCAGCGATTCGAGAAATGCCAATTCGGCTTCGTCAAAGCGCCCGGCATTCTTCAGAGCCAGCCCGAGACTGTTGAGCAGTTCGCCCTCAGTTCCGAGATTGCCGGCCGTTCTGGCTTCGTCGAGCGAGGCTCTCAGTTCTTCCAACCTGTCTGACTGTGTTTCCTGTTCTGTCACAAAACTCATCCAGTCAGAAGACGCGTTGAACTTGTTCGCCAGACATGGAACTCTAGATTGACAGCCGGCAGGTCGTTTCAGTTGCACTGTGACGTAAGCTTCCTACTTTGACAGTATACACGATTGACCGTGACACGCCTTCAATGACTTGCCGAGGAAAAGTAGATGGGCCCGGATGCGAATGTCGGCGACCTGATTGACGCGGCAGAGAAGCTGAACCTGCAGGGGCACCAGCTGGCCGACGCCGGGGACCTGCCGGCTGCTGCCCGCTGCTACGAGGAGTCACTGAAGGTCCGCGAAGTTCTGGCGGCCTACGATCGTGACCGATACGAGCCGGCTGTCGCATCCGTCTTGGTGAACCTCGGCATTGTGAAGAGTGATCTGGGTGATGCCGAGGCGGCAATTCTCAGCAACGTCAGGGCAATCGAGCTGTTCCGGAAGCATGAAAAACATACTCCTCAATATCAAATTTCACGTGCCGTCGCTTTGTCCAATCTGGGAGCGGTCTATCGTGAGCGGCGTGCGTGGGAAGCCGCGGTCGAGTGTTACGACGAGGCTGAGCCTGTCTTTCGCAAGGCTGAACAGGAAGTCCCCGGGCGAGCGAGTGAGCAGCTCGCCGCTCTGTTGAATAATCTTGGTACCTTGCAGATGCGGCAAGGGCGATATCCTGAGTCGCTCGCTCGTTACGGTGAGGCACTGGCGATCTATCAGATGCTTTCCAATAGTGCCGTCGGTAAGTTCACTGCGGACGTGGCTATGGTTGAGGCCAATCTCGGTGCGGTACTGTGGACCGTGAACCGCTGGGCTGACGCCCGCGGGCATCTCGTCGCTGCCATCGACAGGCTGGAACCGCTGGCCAAAAAGACGCCCAGCCGGTTTCATGCGGAGTGGCTGCGAGCAGTCAACAATCTGGGTGCCGTTCAGCGGGCACTCGGCGAGTTTGAAGTGGCTCGCCAAAGCTTCGAGACAGTGCTTGCGGCTCGGAGTCAGGAAGCCAGAGACGGCGGTGACTCTATTTCTGAACCAGTTGCCCGTCGATTGAGTTCTGCACTCATGAACGTCGGGCAGGTGTCGCACGACCTTCGCGACCTGCCTGCGGCCCGATCTTGTTTCGAGCAGGCTGTGCAGGTCCGACGTCAGCTCACTCTGCTCCGGCCGGAGTCGTACGGGCCTCTGCTGGCCGCGGGGCTGAACAGCCTCGGCATGGTCTGCAGTAGCCAGGGGCCGAACGGGTACGACCTGGCTCGAGGCTACCTGCGCGAAAGTGTCGAGCTTTATCGGCGTTTTGCCCGGGAAGCCCCGAAAGTCTATCAGCCACTTCTGGCTCGCACGTTGAGTGACGTCGGCGCCGTCGAGTTTGATGCCGGGCAGTCCACCGTCGCCCGGTCACACTTTGAAGAGTCTCTCGGGATTTATCAGGAACTCGCAGCCGGACAGCCGGAACTGTTCAAGCCTGAGCTGGCCAGAGCGATGCTCAACTTTGGAGCAGTCGTTGACGAAGGCGAAAGCCTCCGGCTCTATGAAGCCGCGGCAGCGATTCTGGAATCAGACGAACTGACGTTGACGGTGAGCCTGGCCGAGCAGCGTCTGATCTGTTGGTCGAATCTCGGACGACTGCGTCGACGCCGCGCCGTGAGGCAGTTCGACAACGCAGACACGACAAAATCATCAGTTGATAAGAGCCTGGATGTGTCGGATGAACTCTGCTCGGCGCGGCGGGCACTACGAACTGCCCGTGATCACGCTGAATCCTTTCGCGGCAGCTTCCAGAGTTCTCAGCAGAAACGACGCGTTCAGCTCGAAGCGGTTGAGGTTTACGAACAGCTTGTTCTTACCTGTCTCGATCGCTGGCAACTCGACGGTAACCCAGAGTGGCTGCACGAAGCCATGGAGGTGGCTGACGCCGCTCGCGCCAGAAACCTCAACGAGCTGATCGGTCGCGTGAGACGTCCCGTTTCGGTCCCATCAGAAATCTGGCAACAGTTTCTGCACGCGGACCGTTCAGTTCGAGATGCCCGTCAGACGCTCATGAACTGGGCAGCCGAACGCCGAAATCGACTGTTCGAAGTGCAGACGTCACTGGATTTCCCCGAGGATGAAGTCGGCGCAAATGGCTCGCGTGAGAGTACTCCACCGACCGAATCACGGGCCGCGGAAGACAGTCTCCATGCGGCCGTGCAGGCAGCATTGGAACGTCGTGATGCCGTTACGCAGGTCGTGAGACGCTCGGCTCCGCAGTTTGATCCCGATCAGCCGGTGAGTCCGTCGCGTTTTGATCGAATTTGGTTGCTCGTCAACGACGAACCGAACACGGCGATCGTTCAGTTTATTCTGACCGCCGAGTCGGGCAGGGCCATCGTGCTGTGCCGGAATCTCCACTTTGCTGTTGAGCTTCAAGGCTGGAACGATGAGGAAGCGCATCGCTTTGCTGCGGAGTGGGTCGCCAGGCTTCCGAACCGGGTCTCGGTCGATTCGCAGCGTCATCTGAGGCCGGCGCCTGCTACGTCTGGACGGAGCTGGTACGATCTGCTGGATGACGTCTCTCAGACATTGATGCGTCCAGTACTGCAGGCGATGCAGGATCGCGGAGTCGAATGGGGCGAGCCCGTCGACGCGTCAGCCGATGCGAAGGCGGACTCAAACCAGGGAACTTCAATTCGCCGACTGATAGTCCTGCCTCATCGCGTGCTGCATCTGCTGCCGCTGCAGGCCTGTCGTCTGCCGAACGGAAGCTGGCTGGGAGATGTACTGGATGTCGTCGTTACGCCGTCGCTCAGCATTCTTGACCAGTGTCGCTTCAGAGCGACGAGTCCAGATGAGGGTGAAACTGCGACGGATTCCATCGACCACGAATCTCTCCTTCTGATCGACGATCCAACGCGAGACCTGCCGTTCGCGAGTCTGGAATGTGCGGCAACGGCCGCACTCTTTCCGACGAAGAAGCATCTGAGCGGCAAACAGGTCACTCGGCACGAACTGCTGCGCCGGCACGATTGCCGTGTCTTCCACTATGCCGGCCATGCAACGTTCAATCTCGATCACCCGGATCGCTCGGCACTGATCCTGCAGGATGCTGATGATCCCACCGAATGGGTCACGCTCACAGACATTCTCGATTCCTTGGAACTGAAGTTCTGCGAGCTGGCCATCATCAATGGTTGTGAAAGCGGACTTGTCCAACCCAGCCAGGTCGATGAATACACGGGGCTTCCCGCAGGGCTGCTGTATGCGGGCGCACGTTGTGTGGTCAACACGCTATGGCCGATCTCCGATCTGTCGAGTGCTTTGCTCATGTGGCGTTTCCATCACCTGCGCCGCGAGGGGGCCGCTACTGCCGGTGCGCTACGAACAGCGCAAGGATGGCTTCGCGAGGAAGTCACGGCAGGAGAGTTGCGCGACGTGATCGTTCCCGAGCTTCTGGAGAACGTTGACGATGAAGAACTCGTCCGAAAGTGTCGCCTCAAGGCCGAGTACTTCAAGAGTTGGCCCGATGACGTGCATGTGTTCTCGTTGCCCGAACACTGGGCTGCGTTTACCGTGACGGGATGGGGCTTCTGACGGATAATCAGGAAGGGAACCTTCGTCTGACAGTGAGTTCGACCTGCGTCGTCGTCCAGTTGCCTGTTGACGGTGGTATTGCGTGCCGTGTCGTCGGAGCGTCGGCCATCATGGCCTGCAGGAATTCTTCAAGAGGATTCGCCGGCGCGCCGCGTGGAACGGAATTGCGATTGTCCAGCCCGAAAAGCGATGGCAGTTGCAGCCAGCGAAAGTTCGTTGGTTCTATCGTCGCGAACACCTTGATTATGTCCGTGCCCTCGTTCATGCCCTCTGGCAGTCCGGCTTCCAACGGCAGCACGCGTTCTTCGCCGGGGTCCATCGTCACGAAGCAGTCGACCGGATCCCACGGGTCGATCTGCTGGATGCCCCAGCCAGGCTGCAGGTCGAATACGGTCACGTTGAGGGCCGATGTCGAATCGTTCCGGATGCGCACTGCAGTCCATTCGCCCACAGTCAGCACCGGACTGTGCCCGCGGTCGTCAAAGGGTTCTGGCTCAAACGGCTCACCAGCTTCAAAGTCACTGCTTCGACCGACCAGCTCAACCAGGAGCTTCCCGTTAAGCCGTGACGTTGCATCCTGATTGTCCAGCTGCACCACCGAGTGATGCTTCGCCAGATGAGTCAATCGTTCTGCGACTGTTTTTGCTGAACGCTGATCGTCGATCTTCAGGGCAGGACCGAGATGGCGGATCGGGAGGCCGGCACGATCCCGGATGTCGAACTCAGACGACTCTGCGAGGGCGACCTGGAAGTCGATCTTGTGTGAGTCGACCGTGACATCAACCCACCGGCTGCCTGAAAGCATCGATTTCAGCCTCGACAATGCTTCGTCCTGATTGATGTCCGGTGGCAGATTTTCATTGCGAACGAGAGCAACTCCCCTGACTCGCTTTCTTCCGGGATCGATCATTACGGCCTGCGCACCAGCTTCAACCGGTTGCCCGCTGAACGATTCTGTGACGTCTGCCCACGAGTGAACGGCCTCGACTTCGCGAACCTCTACAATCGCCAGCCGGGCGGACTCGTCTGAAAGCGTCGCTGTCCCGTGTGGATACACGGCAAAGACAGCTCCGCGACGGATACCGTGCGACTGTCCCGCATTCATTTGAATGTTCTTACCGTTGGAACCGACCGTCAGCACGGGCACGGCGTGCTGCGCAACGCCACGTTCGGCCCCAAGGAAGAAACGATCGCCTTCGCCCTGAAGCTGCGGCGTCTGGCTTTGAAAGTCCGAGTGAACTTTCGGCAGCACACGATCGTGAAGCTGTTTCCAGGTGACTCCACCGGAGAACTCGTGAAGGGAATCGAATAGCCACCAGGTCAATGCACCGTTTCGCTCTTTCCCGTCATAGCTTGATTCATGAGCCAGCTCGACGGACCGGCACGCCGAAAGCAGAACATATCCCTGCGGTGCCGGCAGCCAGCTGTGCACGGTCGTTACCGCGCGGGAATTCTCGCTGCTGGGTTGCAACCACGTGTCACCCAGTTCCGTAACAGTGCCGACCAGACTCCCAGGGGGGCGGGCTGTCGTATCAATACTGGAAATACCGCGCACCGCAACATCGGCCGGACCGCGAGTCATTCCGCCCGAGTGACAGCAGTCCAGCACGACCGACACGATCAGTCCCTTGTTGACCATGCGTTTAAGCAGGACGGCCAATTCGATGTCACGCAGATACCGCGAGGTCGAATCACCAATGTCCGGCGGAACCATCGCTTCGTCCAGAGCACTCTTGCCTTTCTGATCCGGTACCAGCGTAGGAGTGCGTCCGCCATGACCGGAATAGTGAATGTGGACGATCTCTCCGGGTTCTGACTCGTCAGTTAGCTGCTGAATCGCAGCAACCATATTTTCGTAAGTCGGCCACGACTCCGGCGCTCCAGCAAGCTTGCTGGTGCCATTGTTTTTCGCAGTGAGCCGCTGGATTCGCTGATCGTTGACTCCCAGTCGCCCCGTCAGAAACGTTTGCACGAGATCGACATCCCGCACACAGCCGGACAGACTCCCGTAAGAGTTACCGTCCGGCAGCATGTTCGGGAGATAGAAATCAACGCCAATCAGAAGTGCCCGCATGTTGAGAATCGAAGCGGTCATCACAGAGTATCTCCTCACCCGAAACAGACGGTAGTCCGACAACCGTCGAGACAGTTGACTATTCGTGGCGGTTAACTGTACGTTTTGGCAACTGGCACGTAAATCGACGGTGTCCAGACACTACTTCGTCAGTCCGGATTTATGTCGGACGTTCGAAATTACAGACCATCATGGAAGTCAGGAAGGAGCCTTTGGTCATGACGCAGCTCAACCCTCGCGACGTCACTCCCCCAGAAACTCAGCCAAAAAACAACCATGGTGCCGCCAGTCACGACCTTTCCGTAGTTGCCGTCGGCATCGATTCGTATCCGTCGGCATCGGAAGTCACCACGTTGTCGTGCGCGGCGAATGACGCGGAAGCCGTGCATGCGCTGTTCAATTCCCGGAGAACGAATTCATCAAGTGTTCTTCTGGTCAACAAGGACGCCACAGTCGAGGCAATCAAAACCGCCATCCTCAACGCCGCAGTTGGTCTCAGCGAATCGGGAGTGCTGCTGGTGACATTCAGCGGGCATGGCGCTCCGCTGTCCTGCGGTGAACGTGCTCAGGCCGCCTTTTTTACTACAGAATTCACTGGCTACAACGGCTACAACGAATCAGAATTCGGCCCGGGACTCGACGGGGTATTTACACTTCGTGATGTAAAGGACTGGCTGAACGAAGCCAGACTCACCCCGCACAACTTGATTCTCGTCATGGACTCCTGTGGGTCGGGGGCAAGTATTGCTGGCGCTGGCCGTAACAACTCGATCAGTCTTGATGGACACAGAGCCATTCAGAGAAGTGTAGGGCTCCGAAACGACAACGACGAGAATGTCCAGCGTCTGGCAGAAATACCAGTCGATCTTGCTCCCGACACGGCGCCTTGGCCGAGTGGTTCCTGCGTTGTTGCGATGTCAGCGGCGACCGCCGGAGGGGCTGCGTACGAGATCCCTGAAGTCGGTCACGGCGTTCTGAGCCTGCTCGCTCTAGAGTGGTTCAATTTGAAATTCCTGTCCACACCGGACGGATCAGAAGATGTCGGCAGAGACCTCTACGAGTACGTGACCTCGAAAATCTCACGTCTTAGAGATGCTAATGGCCCAATGGGCCAGGCTTTGCAGGAACCGGATCGAGCCACTCATCGGACTGTCGCTGTGCAGCATAACGGCTGGATCGTCCGGGCACCGGTTGCACATAACCTGCTTGCCATCGGTCGGGGGATGCCGGTACCCAAGCCCTATGGTGACGATTCAACTCCAGAAGGACGGGGATTTCTTGAGCAATTCGAACGGAACGCAGAATCGATAGCTGGCCGTGTTGGAGGAGCCGGTTCTGACAAAGTCGGCGACACAAACTTCGTTGTCAGCGTACCGAGATTCTACGGTACGCGAGCGTTGCTACAGCGGGTTTCCACGCGTCTCACGCAGGCAGCAGGGGTCAGTCACCCAGTACTTTATCTCGGCCTGGGCCGAATTCGAAAGGTCCTGCCGCTAATCGGCTCCCTGGAAAGTGCGTTTGACATGCTGCCGGGTCGTCAGACGAATGTTGCTGCAGGGCAGCCAATCATCGGGACACCGTCCGAAGCGCTGATCGACAACTTCGTTGAACGCCTCAGCAGTAATCGAGCCTGCGTCATTGCCCCTTTTCGCGACCAGGAAGCGGACCCACTGATGAAGTATTTCCTGAGGCGATGCTCTCAGGAAAACCAGATCACGTTACTGGTCGCCTTGTATGCCGGCGAGCCGATTCCTGAATGGATCAGCCAGGTTCACTATCAACGGTTGCAGATCGATAATCCTCGTGGCGCAGTTGAAGCACGGTTCAATCAGCTTGAGACTGGAGGAGACGTCAATCGAATCCCCAGTGATTATCTGAATTCGACTGTGCTGCACTGGTTGGAAAAGCTACGGGAACGTCAGCCAAACGTGGACGTCTGGCGGGATGAGTTCAGCGGTTTTGCGCTTCCCTATTACCAGAGCGGCAACAGCGTGCGGGCCGTTCTCAATGCGCTCGAATGCCTCCTCCCAACAGTTGGCCAGGAGTCAGCCGATGCCCTTGAACTACTCAAGGCTATAAGCGTTGTTTCGCTGCCGCGTAGCGCGCGGCTTGTCGAGAGCTTGTGGAAGGGCGTCACGATGGCTGGGCGAGTTGGCCCAGTACCTGAAAACGAAAAAGAAATTAGAGAGCGGATGGACGCAGCTCTTGATTTCCTGCTCGGATGGCGACTGATTCGAGAGTCAGAAAACGTATCGGAAGATTGCCCCAGACATTTCTTTGTGCACTCCCTCGTTCGTGAGGCTGCCAGAGAGCATGAACTCCGACAGAAAGTACCCGTATCTCCCCGTTGGCCAGCCTTCTGGAGCCAGATTGGTGGTCAGGCCTATGCCGCCTCGCTGGACGACCGAACATCGCAGCACTGGTGGCCACGGCCGATTCTGGCTCATGAGGCAATCCGTCATCTGCTGGAAGCTGATGACGATGTGCATGCCTGCAGGACTCTATTGAAGCATTGGCGCGAGCTGGTCGACGCGGGTTATCACGAAACCATGCTCGACTGGTCGCAGCGACTCTATACGGGAATCGTGTCAACCGGGCTCAAAGAGCAGGCCGAACGGGAATCGCTGCAATTGGTGATCCCTCTGCTCGTTAACCAGCAAACACTCCGCAAGCACAGGCAGGAGTGGTACGCAATTCAGGGGCTGCATGTCGAAGTTGAACAACGAATCGAGGAATTCAGAGCACTTACGGTCGAGCGGACGGCAGAAGATCGCCCCGAACTCACTGACGATATCGAAAAATTCTGGATGGAAAGTCGCCAGAATCTTGCCAACTACAATTTTGTGATCAAGAACTTTGACAAAGCACGCTCCGGCTACGAAGAGTGTTATGCATGGGCGGTGAAAAACAACGCCACCAGCATGGAGTGCTCTAACCAGATTCGGCTTGCCAGTTGTGACGTGCTGACGGGACGGTTCGATTCAGCTGACGAACGAATGAGCGAAATTGACGATCGTCTCAAGCAGTTTGAGACGACTGATCCGGCCATCTGCATTCGACAATCGCGTCACCTTCGTTCCGTCCGGATCGAATCCGCACGAATCCGCGAGCGATGTGAAGAGCTGTATGAGCTTTCGCTGGAAGCATGGACTCAGGCCTTGCGGAGTTATGGCATTTCTGGTGGTCAGGAGCGATTCGATCTGGCCATCGCCAACGTCCATATGGCGTGGGCGTGTCTTTCACGTGGCGAGTTCCTGAGAGCGTGGCGGCATTCTTTGCAGTCCCGCAGGCTGCTGAATGACCGAGGCATCGCGGAGCTGTGGTGGTACGGGGAAACTGAACGGATTGCCGCTCTGGCGATTGCCTACATGTTCCGCGAACCGCCCGAAGTCAAAGGGTATTCACCGTGGTTTGATACTGCACCGGGTTCGCCGCGATCAGCGATGTTCCAGTTCTCCGAAACCGTGCTGGGTGAGCAGAGGCGAGTCCTTGAAGAACTGATCAAGGTCAGTCGGCCGAAGAATCCGTGGAGGGCGGCTGAGCTGATGAACGCCTTGGGCCAGTTTGTGCGATACGCCATACGGGATACCGAAGAGGGACAGGCATGGCTGCGCGAGGCGCTCAAACTCGCCCGACTCAAACAGCATCACTTCCTGGAGATTCGTTCGCTGGAAGCGATTGGCGTCGAAGCCCTGTACCGCGGTGAGACTGCTACAGCCGACATTTGGTTTAAAGAGTGTTTGAAAGAGGCCTGCGGTTACGGGCTCGATGACGGTCAGGGCCGGTACTCGAAGAATCAGAAAGCTGTCGCAACTCTCGCGAAGCAGAAACAAATTCCGACGAACACACGACCAGAACCAAACGTTGAGTGACACAGTCGCAGAATATCCGCCTGTGAGCCAAAGCGAACCCATTACCCTTGATTGCGTTCGCTGAGTTTCCACTTTGCATGTGAGTGCTGTCTGGCAGAAATTTCTGAGGATTTCCAATCGAAAATTGTGAAATGGGCGGGTCACGATGAGATTTTTCCGGTGAAGCGGAGTTCGGCTCTGCGACGACATAACGCTCCCGCACCTCACGAAAGTTGACGACACTCATCGTCGCCTCCCCCCAGATGGTCAGAGTTTCCGTGCGACCAAGCTCCTCGAAGCTCAAGGTCTCCTCGGCTACCGGGAGAAAGCATTATCAAAGCATCTCTTCAGCAACGTACTGAGCCGCCATGCCAATTCTCATTTCGGTAACGATTCCGGCATCAACGCAGGAATTCAGCTGGTGGTGTGATTAGAAACTGAGACTTCTTCTCAGCCCGCATTAGGGCCGCGTCGCCACAACATCCACAACAGTCGCCACTTACGCGGAGGATCAACAAACAGGGAATAGTGTCGCGAGCCGTCCGGGACGCGGCCTTATTCCCTGTTCGCTGAACCGACTGAAATTGCGGCGTGGACGCAATATTTTGGCGAGCCCGTACGGTCAAAGAACTGTGCGCGTGAAAGTCGGCGATTCCCAATGGGTGTAATTCCCATCCGGCGACGGGTCGCTCCAGCCGGTAGCAATCGGAGCGGCGGAGGAGGTAACAAATCCGTCGAAGCCTCTGATGTAACGGATCGCCTTGGGCGATCCAGCGAGCTGGCAGGCCGGAATACGAGTGAACGTTGAGCAGGCCTCGAAAGACCAAGTTGTGGGAGCCGACCTGTCAGTTTTTCAGGGAAGGCCGCCGCTGGAAGGGGAAGAAGCGACATTCGCACCCAGCCAGTTCCACCGGGGTAGTGACGCTGGCATGTCAGTACACGGGAATCGACCGGAACACGGGAAGCCCCGGCGGTGAAAGGTCGTGTCTTTCAACCAGCACTCCGCGAGGAGCAGGCTGGGCCGTATGGGGTGGCGGACAGGCCCGTAGTACTGTTGATGCCGGGTAACGCCGGTGGAGGGAAGGGGCCTGACTTCTGTCGGGTTACTGGAAGCGACCAAGAGTCCGGAGATTGGCGATGCCTATCCACTCCATTCATTGATTCGGCGGTCACGGAAGGAACTCTACTTGTCAGCGAAGACATGGAGCATCTCGGAGTCACAACCGAAATTCAGGCGACGTGTCGTGTGCTGGTTCGTGAAGACAGTCGGAAAGCCGGATGCGGGAAAACCGCACGTCCGGTTTGATGAGGGGGAGACGTGGAAACGGAGCAGGGTGGGGCTAGTGAGGCACCGGCAGACGAAAGGGCCGGCAACAGATAGGCCACACCTACACCACCGCGCCACCTCCCTACTCTACCAGCCGAATTCAACGTGCCGCATTTCACACGATTTTCGACTCGCTAGATTTTGCCATTTCAGCCGACTGATTTCATTCGCCAGCCGTCGAGACGTAGCCGAGATCGGCTGTCGACAACATCAGTCCCTTCAAACAGTCCGGATGCTACATGCCAACTGACAGTTATGGACAGCCGAGAGACTGGCAATCCACGATCAAGAACTACACCAAGTCGCGCAAACCGAGAGCAGGGAGCAAATTCCAGTTGAATCATATTGATTACAAAAAGCAGCAGGATTTGCTCGCTATCGAGTTAAACTGTTCGCGGTTTCGGCGATCGCCGCTTTAGGTAGCACCAGACTGCTGCAGATGAGGAGCTTGCGACGTTGGTCACTTTGATCGGAAGACGGTGGATAATCGGATCGTTGCACGATTCAGAAACTTAGATTCTCAGCAGTAAATGGCGCAGACGGGTTTCCACCAAGCACTCGCTTAAGAATGTGATTCATTGTGACTGGATCATTGTCAAAGCCGCCATGTGACTCACTAGCAGTCTCGCGTGATCCCACACCTTGACTGTACACAATCTTGAGTCGGCTACTGGTCGGTACTAGATTCGAGAACTTCTGCATCCCCAACAGTGGTACCTCTCTTTTTTCTTCAAACGCATTGGAAACGAGATACAACAGCGATTTTCGATACACTTGAGCTACGTTGTCATCCTGCTCAAGTTTTTCCGAAAGGTTGTAGATCACAAGCTTATCAATTCCGAATCCGCCAGTCTTCAATAAAGGCTTGAAGTGAGTCTTGTAGAGATCGATTGTTGCCGCAGGAGCCAGCAGACTAACTGTCGAAATTCTCGTCTCGACTCCCATCTTGTCCAGGGCCTGAAGCATGTGTGCAAGAAGCATCGCTCCAGTACTGTGCCCAACAAGGTGAATCTTCTTCTGGTGAGCATCGGGACTTTGCATTGCACTGAGAAATGCTCTCATGGTCTGTCGGCCCGGTCGAGAATTTGAACGAAATGACGCAGCCGCATCTGATTTCATTTCCCGCCAGAGTGCTCTGCCGGGTCTTCGTGTGATTCCTTCAACTCGACGATCCCACCAGTCGCTGAATCCACCAGCAAGTGCTTCCGCATTCGATTTCTTTCCGAGCACCAGGTCTTTGATCTCTTCCATAAGCCCCGTGTCGTACATGAAATGGAACGGATAAACGCCGTTCTGCTTGAAGGTGTTCTTCATCGCCGCAATTCGAGTTGCCGAAGCCTTTGGACTATTCAGACCACCGTGAGCATAGACCAACAGGTGGTCATATTCCGGACGCCTCGCAGTGAACTTTGCGGTCTCTTTGACATCCTGTAACGTGCTCCAGTAGCGTCCTTCGTCGTGAAACCGCCCATCATCAATATGTACAAAGTGCCCTGCAATTTCATCACGTCGTGGCGATGACCAAAAGAATTCGGCAGTACCGGTATCTGACCGATTCGCCGGTTCGCGACCCCATAGTTGAGGAGTGGGTAGGGTCAATCGAACAACCCATGCGTCATTGACGTTGTCATGCCAGTCTTCGTATTTCCAGAGAGCGATCCCGTTATCGCCCCAACTCTTGCCCCATGAATTCTGAACAAGGAATCCATCTGATGTGTATCCAACAATCGCGAATGCGTGTCCTCCGATTGAATCCTTGTGCTGCTTGATAACCCCACTTCTGGTCGCCGCTTTTGACCATCCCTTATGCACGTTGGCAGAACAGTACACCGCACCGACTTCGTTTAAAGCGGCATGCATGTCGACGATGTTTTTTCTGATTCGATAGTATGCGCCGAGAGTGTTGGATCGAGCGTCTTTTGCTCGTTTGACGGTCAGGTGCAGGTCTCTGCTTCTGGGTCGGTATTTCCAGAGGGCCTCGCTGCAGACCCCCATGCTGTACCAGCCTTTAATTGCTCCGCGACAGCTCGAACCGGAGTATTGCTCTCCCGGCCATTGATCGAATTTCTTAGCCATCTCGTAGAGCATTCGAGAACTGACTCGCACTTTTGATCCACGATCCTGGTTGAGCTTATTGATGACAGCCGCAAGACCAAATCCGGTACAGGCTCCCTCTGTCCCCTGGTTCAGAATTGAAAGCTCCGGCGGAGGCGTGATCTCAGGAAGCAATTCGATCAACGAAGGCTCGTAGTATCGATCTCGAAAATCAGGAGCATCGGCAAGCGCATTCAAGCTGTTTCCATCAATTGATGTCGGCATATCTGCAATCTCCCATTTTAAAGTGCTATGTATCGAGACAAATTGAGCAAGGGCATCGCTATCATTGCTCCAATGTCATTTTCATGAATCTAGAAGACTTAGCTCTGAAAACGTCACCGCGATGATGACGCTCCTTGAACTACTGCATTAGACGTCGAAGTGATTTAACTAATGACAGTGGCAGTCCGACTCACGGAGCCACCCAAGAACTCGACGAAGTCCTTCTTTGAGGTCGACGTGGGGCTGCCAGCCGAGTGTTTCTATTGCGAAGCTGTTTCTCAGAACGCAGGCTCTGGCTTCACCTCTTCGTTCAGGCACAAAACTGAACAACTTTGCCTCACTCGCAGTGCAGCCACTCTCTGCCCGTATTGACCGAGCCAGGTCAATTAGACGAGTGCCTTTGCCTGAACCAACGTTAAAGACTGAAACCTTATCGCTCTGATGTTGAATCGCCAGCATATGGGCGTCAATGACATCTGTGATGAAGATATAGTCCCGCACCGACTCTCCATCACCGAAAAGTTGTATTGGTTGACCGTTGAGAATTCGATCGGCGAAGATTGAGGCCACGCCGCAGGGACGGTGCGGCGACTGACCGGGACCGTACACATTGCCATAACGAAGGATAGATGCAGAAAAGCCGAAATGCTCGGCGAAGTACCGTACATAGTGCTCTCCAGCAAGTTTGGAGATACCGTAAGGTGATAGTGGTGTGAGGGGATGCATCTCATCAACAGCGTCTGAAACGTCACCGAAGACAGCACAGGATGACGGGAAGATAAACTGACGAACCGATACTTCAGCACTCGACCGCAACACGTTGAGTAGTCCTGATCCGTTCGTCTTGAGATCGGATTCAGCATCGTCAAGCGAACCGACGACTGATGCTTGAGCAGCGTGGTGTGATACCACTGTCGGCTGGACGTCTCGAAAGAGTCGAAGTAGCTCGGCGTCATCAGTAATCGAAAACTCGCATAAATGAGCTGCGGTCGACACGGAGTCTCGGGATCCGGTTGAAAGGTCGTCGACGATGTAGACGTCGAATCCATCACGAATGAACCGTTCTACGATGTGGCTTCCAATGAAGCCAGCTCCACCTGTAACGATTACGTTTGAGCGTTGTGATTTCTGCAAGCTCTATCTCGATTCATTATTGGGAATCTAATCCCGTCCGTTCTCGAAACGACTCCACAGTCGCTTACAATCGCGCGACCATTTACGTGATTATGGAGTGGGGATCTGCCGTACTATCGTACGGACCGTTCACTCGGAGTTAGAGTTGATTCTCGTCCAGTTCACCGCTCACGACTCAGCCGCTTCGCGCACGCGGTATCCAAGTTCGGCGGCATACTCCACGAGTTCCGAATAAAGTGAATTGCTACACTGCGACTTGATGTCCCGCCACGTTAGCGGGGCATGGGAGCGTGCGTTGTAGTTGCGTCCTGGAAGACATGACGGAGAACATCGCCACGTCTTCGGTATGTACTCCAACTGTTTCAGGAAACGCCCCAACTCCACTTGCGCGTTTTCGAGACGAATTCGTGCAGATGGCCTTTGCGCAGTAATCAAGCGATTCCAGCCAATCCATGACTGAACTGCCTGTTCGACTGGCGATGCGTTTGGGCAGATGAGAATGAATTGCCGGCGGTAGTGGCGAGACTCGTCAGAGCAATCCTCAATGAACCGAATTGATGCGATCGCCGTAAGAGGGTCTCGAGTAACGTGAACTATGTTCCGAAAGCAGAAATCTGCACGTACCGAACCATCAGTCGAAAACGGAACGGTGTCCGCGCACGCGGCAAACATCCACGATGAAATCCCATGACGCCCCATTTTCTCGTGACCAACATCGAACCCGTATGCTCGAAATAGACGCGACAGGTAACCGGTGCCGCTTCGAGGATGACCGAGTACGAGAAACTCTCGTTCTTCTTGAGTCGTTGACCCCTCTTCGGCTACTGACCGTCGGATGTTAAGCAGGCTCATGACGACTCCTGGGAGGAGTTTAATAACAGTTACAAGTTCTCGTTCTGTTACACCTTTGACAGACGCTGCAGAGCTTTGCGTGCATCCTCATGATCTGGACACAATTGGAGAACCTGCTTCCAGGATCGCTCTTCAAATTCTGCTCGCCCAAGGGATTGATAGGCGTGTGCGAGATGAATCAAAGTGTCCGTTGAGTCTGGGCGCAAAGAGACCGACTCCTCCAACGACACAATGGCGTCACTCAACATCTCCTGATGCAGGAACGCAATACCCAAGTTGTGAAACGAGGCAGCATCGTCAGGGGCAAGCTCAGTCAACCGACCAAGGACTGGAATGGCAAGTGCAAACTGCCCACTTTCAAAGTACAGTCGTCCAAGTTCGCGATGAATGTCGAGATTTTCGATTTCCTTATCGTATTGCTGATCAAGAATTTGGATAGCCGAAGAAATATCGCCATCTAGTTCCAGCGATCGTGCTTTCAGAAGCAGCCCGACAGACTCAGTATGAGGTTCTTCAAGCAAGTTACCTGCCACTATGCGAACTTCCTGAATGCGTCCCTGCTTCAGAAGAGATTCTCCCAACCCACGCCACGCCACAGAATAGGTTGGACGCTCATCCACAATCGTCTGCCACTGCGCATCAGCGTCGTCAAACTGTTGCAGATCTTCGTAAACAAGGGCGAGATTGTGCCGGGCTTTGAATCCCAAGATCCCTTGATCAACGCTTGTGTAATGCCGTTCGTGTTCGCCATTCAAGATACTGAGGTACGCATCGACCGCTTCGTTAAGACGAGAGGCCAAATGATGGAGCAAGCCAGAACGGAACAGTAATTCCGGGTCTCCGGGAAACTTGTCAAGACCTTCCTGACAGATTGAGAAGGCTTCGTCGTTTCGCTGCAATTGAGCAAGTGAGCTGACATAAAGTGCGTAGGCCTTACGAACGTGCGACTCGTCGACGCTAGAAACCTTCAGACAACGGTTGAGGAATTTGACTGCTTCATTGTGCTCACCTGCATCGGCGTGTGTCATCCCCAGGTTAAAAAGCACAAATGGGTGGTCAGGGTTATCCTCATGCTCAAGCCTAAGGATCCTGAAGTCGCGTTCGAGCTTACCAGCCCGCCCATCGGATGTATGATCGGCCCCTGAATGCACAACATGTAGATCAGTCCACGAGACATCCCCACCTGCGCGTCGAATCGCTGGAATAATCTGTTCGTGAATCCGTCCTTCGAATCTGAGCTGAGGAAAATTGCGAAACAGCTTAACGTGATCCACAACGGTCACATCGTGCTCTGAATCGTCCGCTCCCGGACAATGAACCTGAATAACGTACCCGAAGACTTCCTTTGAAACTGGTTCATGTGCGAGCTCCGCAAGTTTGCGACCGCAATCTTCCGGAATCGTGTCATCAGAATCCATCCAGAAGATCCATTCACCGACGGCCTGTTCCAACGATGCGTTTCTCGCTGCCGAGAAGTCGTCACACCACGGGAAAAATGAAACCTTCGCTCCGAGTTTTCGGGCAATTTCGGGAGTTCGATCTGTCGACCCCGTGTCGACAACGATCATCTCGTCTACCCAGGGACGGATACTCTCAAGGCAAGGCTGTATCGTGTTCTCATTATTTCTCACAATCATGCAAAGTGAGATTGTGACATCGTGTCGCCGTAGCAGGAGGCTACGATCAGGTGCCATCACTGCATAAAACGGGTTGGTGCCAGCTGCTTGATTCGAGTCTCCTGAGATTGTGTCGACGGATTCTGCCGTTTCGATACGACCAATTGGAGACGGATCGATGCCCCCCCACTTGTCCTCATAGATGCGCGCGTTCGCATCCAGGATGGCACCGATATCCACCTTGCTCCCCAGAAACGTTCGGCTGCCGAAGTGGTGAACGAAGACTTCTCTGGCGATGACGTTTCGATAGCCGGCGGCAACCGCGCGTCTGCAAAAATCGTCGTCCTCAAAGCACCCGATCCCGAATCTCTCATCGAGGGTGCCGATTTCTTCTACCACACCGCGTCGTATCATCAGGCAGAATCCGACGAGTCGATCCTCGTTCTCGATGATTCCGGCGTTCGCTTTGCCCCAATCCCAAGCGAAGCCGTCCAGGTTTTCGAGAGTTTCATATGTCGCGGCAATCTGCTGTGGCCCGCTGATGTTGTTGGACACCGGACCAGCCAAGCCCACATCTGAATGTGACTCAAACACACGGAGGAGTCGATTCAGCCACCCGGTCGTGACGATGCAGTCGTTGTTGAGCAGCAGGAAGTAATCTCCTCGAGCCCGTTCCAGCCCTTGATTGACCGCTGCGGGGAAACCGCGATTGTCGGGGTTGCGGATGAGCGTCGCATTCGGAATCGTTTCCAGATACTCGACCGTTCCATCGTCGGAGCCATTGTCGACGAGTATCAGCTCAAATGGCTCATCAGTGCGCATCAGAATGCTGTTGATGCACTGCTGCGTGTACGCAATCTGATTGTGTGTCACAATGATAATCGACGTCAGGCCGTGGTCCAGAATCCGCTGCCGCCGCGCCCGGACGAGATACTGGTAAGTGAAGAATTCTTCAGCATCCTCGCTTGAAAGTCCGGACATCTGCAGGCCGTTCAGCGACACTTCACCGAGCTTTCCAGACTCAACCCACTCGCCGTAGCCGCTGCCCGGAATGCCTTCCCGGTGTTTGATTTCAAAGCCACATCGGAACAGTAACTTTTCGATCTCGCGGCGTGTGAAGAACCGCACATGATCATCGTCCAATAGCCCCGCAGCTTCGTAGGTCCAGTTCCCGGCAAGCAAAGACGTCACGACACTGTGGTGTCGAGCATTGGGCAGGCTGAGCACGACTTGACCGTCAGGCTTCAGCCAGCCATGAATCCGCCGTAGCGCCGCCGCAGGATCTCTCAAATGCTCAAGAACGTCTGCGCATACAACACAGTCGAATGAATCGGCATCGAAGTCGCATTCATTCACATTCTCTATATTGCCCACGACAACACGATCGAGCACGTCTGACGCGCGCTCAGCAGCATGCTCGTCCAATTCGCAGCCAACGACGACTGCAGTCTGGCGTTCTTTGAGAAGCTTTCCGAGGCTTCCCCCTCCGCAACCGATGTCAAGGATCGTTCGCGCCTCTGCGGGGACCAGATTCACGACCTCTGGCCGCTCGAAGCCATAGTACCATTCAGGCTTAACCGGACCGTTTCCTACTTTGCCAGTGCCGACAACGCGAGTCGATAACGCACTCTCCACATGTCTGAGAATCTGTTCCATCCTGAGACGGTAGGTGTGTTCGGCAATTACACGTGACCGACCCCGGCGGGCAATTCGTCTTCGGTCGCGTTCGTGCTTCAGGAAGTAGTCTATCCGGTCGAGCAATTCTTCAGGACTCTCGTAGACAATGATCTCTTCACCAGAAACGAACAGCTCATCCAGACCATTCTCTGACAGGTTATTAGTGACCAATAGTGGCCCACATGAGGGGACCTCAAATACCCGCATATTGATGTCATCTTTGACGCTGCAGTTAAATGCAATCCGGCTCTGCGAATAGACGTCAGCCATTTCCGAAAAGTACTTTCGGCCGATGAACATGTCTGGATAGGCACTCTGCAGTTCGCACATCAGTTCAGCACGCGGCCCCGGAATCACATTACCGACAAATGTGAGATCGAAGTCAGCCTCCAGTTCAGGCCGGAAGCGATGAATTTCGGGATCGGCAGCAAGTGGCAACCACTGAGCATGTGAAATGCCGCTTTCCTGCAGATGCGCGGTGCCGTTGCGTTGAGCTGCAAATACGAAATCGAAGCGTTGAGCCTTTTCAACACTCCAGGCAAAATCGATATGAGTATCGATTGCCCAATACGCACTTGGTCGCAAATTGTCCGGGAGGTGATACCTCATGCCGTCGTCAATGTTCAGAAACAGATCAAAGGCACTAGAGTCAATCGACTGCAGCTCTGACGGAGTGAAATGCTCCACCTCAAGAATCGAACCGAGCGCGCGGCGGCAATAGAACCCGGTTGTTTCTGGGCGTGCGTCATTGTCGAAGATAACTGCGACTCGCCGAATACTCATGATGCAACTCTGTGGGCTCGCCCGTCTGTCACTGCGGACGCGTCAGTAGCTTCCGATAAAATTGATCAATTATCACTTCCCATGTGAAGTGTTCCTCGAACCGCATCCGCCCCATGTCTCCAAGTCGTTTACGCAGATCGCCATCGTCTAGCAGTCGCTCAATCTTGTTTGCAAGATCGGCAGCGTTGCCTGGCTCAAACAGGAGTCCCGTCGCTCCGTCGAGAACAGTCGTCTGCAGACCTCCGATCCGACTCGCCACAACGGGGCGACCGACTGCCATCGCTTCAACAGCACTGCGGCCCAGCGCTTCTTCTGCCACTGTGGGGAATACCAGCAAGTCTGCGGATCTAATCGCCGCCGGTAATTCATCCTGAGAAAGCCAGCCAACGAATTCTGTGAATTCATTATAGAGTCCCGCTGGGTCGCCCGTCGCAATGATCCGGAAATCTGACCGACGTCGGCTCAGTAATTCCCCAGCTTCCTGCAGAACATGAAATCCCTTCATGTACTCGCTGACCAGACCTGCAAAGAAAATACGATATGGCTCATCCTGACCGCGATCGTCGCTCCTCGGCCATGGCCATGGAAATCGCGAAGCATCGAATCCACTTGGCACGACATGGACCGCCTTGCTGTATGGGGCGACCATTTCCCGAATTAATGGATTAACAACGAGCACGCCGTCGGCATCTTCGAAGCATTTTTTTAACCGATCTACATAGTCAGAATCATCGAACCCCGCCAACTCACGTTCCATACTATGTAGCGAACCCGACAGGTTTCGATTCGTGGAAACACATTCCTTACAAGCTGTCGGTGATCCAAATTGGTGTTTCGGGCAAGAAACTATACCGGCTGTTGGACCAGGCAGCATCCGAACGTTGTTCAGAGGGCACAAGCACTCCAAGGCAGCTATTCGAACAAAGTACGGATAGCCTTCAGCGGCTTCTGCCAAAAGTGGTTTGCAGTTCCAACTATCTGTAATAATGACGTAGTCTGGAGTAAACCCATCCAGCTTGCTCCGGACTGATTTCCGAACGTTGTCGGCTGACAATTCCTTGTCGCTGATTGCGATCGGAAAATGAAGGTCGTTCGGCAATCCATCGACTCTGCCGACTCCAAGCATTTCACTTTGGACATAGAAGTGGCGAGTCTCGAACCCGGCACACTGCAGGAATCGTACGGTCTCCGCACTATGGACCGTCCCCCCGCCAGTCGACGGCCAGTTGAATAGCAAACTTACAACAGCGACCCGAATCGGGCGTTTACAGGAATCCAAGACTCTAAGATTGTGCCTAGCAATGGCCGACGTTGAAGGCTCAATAGATTCATTCAGTAGTTGAGCTGCAATCCGACCGTCACCTTCAATCGCGTGCGAAACGCCTAACCCAATCATGCTTTGCGATCGGGTGAGCTCTAATGCAGAACTGGAGAGGCTGCTAAACAATCGTCGGGCTGTCTCAGTGTCAGCCGCACATGCAGCCCGGCAGGCTGCCTCGTAGTGCGTCGTTGCGTCACCTTGCACGATACCTCACTACCTCATCAAAATGATGCAGCACCAGCTGCCCAGAACACTTGTACCGGCAACTCACAACTGCACAGACCAATAGAGCCAATGACGTCTCATCGGCCAGTTTCTCCATTCGATGGGACACCATCGATCTGACGAGGATTTCTCGTCAGCTACACCTGCGTTACATCGTTGGGACTACCTCACTGGCACTGGGCGACAAGCAAACACTTAGCCATGTCACGGAACGGGAAGAGCAAAGCAGCTCATTAGTCCATCGGACGATGCCATAACAATCGACACCACGTCACCAACACGTTCAGCCGCGATGGCCGCAACGTTTAAGAATCGACTGTCAAGCTGCGACACACTGCGGCTACTTTCTATATCCCATAAAGTGCAGATGCCGTCCCGGTCGACGGTTACAAACATCTTGCCGCCATCGACGAAACGAACATACTTTACCTCAGACGGTCGAGTTTCGATTCTCTGTAAATATGTTGCATTGACGGTGTCTACAATCGCAACAGCGCCAGACGCAAATGCAATTGCATGGCGAGCACCGTCTTCAGATATCCCAGAATCGCATACGCTACCGCCAACCGTCCCCACTGGAGGGCTTGAACGCAAGTTCTCCCCTTCTCGGACGCCTTCGACGAGAAAAGCTCCGAAGGAATTCAGCCATTCAACTTGATTATGTCGAGAAAGCGTGGCACACGAATCCGGCGAACCGGATCGCAGCAGCGCACCAGGGGAAAATTGTGGCTGATAATCTTCGTGAAACATTGAGTCGACCATAAATCTAAGTACAATGCGACCGTTTCGCGAGATCTTCCCCAGATTCTCAACGAGAATTCTCTGATGCACTTTGACTTCATTCGTCTGAATATTTTTATCGATGAATGACGGACTAACTACGTGAAATGCGTTGGCTTTACTCTTTCCAATCATCCATTCGCTCGCATTTCCTGACCGATCAATCCAAGCTCCGCGAAGCCCTGCTGCGTCGATGCCGACATGAGCAATTGCTGACCCATGAGGCTTCCCTATCGTTTCGATGGCCCCATCACTTCGCAGACGCTGCAGCGTTCCATCCTCAAATCCAATGATTAAGTACCTGCTGTTTGGACACATTCCGATAGCTGTAACTGGCTTCCCGAAAGTGTGGAGCCGGGTTCTAGATCGTCTGTTTGGTTCAACAGATGCAAGCCAGACCTCAATTTGATCAAGAGCATAAGCAATCATCCCGTGCTGCAATTCGGAGATACAGGAAATCGTCCCATGTGCTGATACAATCCTATCACCAGTAGCCGTACTAAGGACCTGGATCGAAGTCGAAGCACTTGATGCGACAACAGTAACTCTGTCAGTACTTTTCAGGATCGGTGGCGAGGCGGCGGCCCAACGCCGTCTGAGTATCAAATCGCTGTCCCCATCTACTGCGCTCTTCCAATTTATCCTTTTGCCTGCACTACCGTTTCGACTATCGATCCAGGGTGACACATCATCATCATAGAAGCCAGTCAACCAACGATCACGTACCGAGAGATTGGCTTGCCAATGGTGCGTCTCATGAATGTATTCCCCGGTTTGGACATCCAATAATCTATAGAGAGGCTTGTGGGTCTCGTTGTGTCGAAACTCAACTCTTACGAGATACGTTTTCCCGTCCGTCTCGGCAGTTCGAAACGTATTGGAGCATTGGTAAATATAATGCCCCGCAGGCAAAGAGACTGACTGACCTTCATAAGTGTCAGAAATTCTATCCAGATCTACAAGCACCAGTGACGAGTCCGAAGAGAGTAGCAATTTGCATGTATGATTCAGACTGACCAGCTCGTCAAATGAATCATTCAGCTCGATCGAGGACATTACACCAAGATCGCTTCCATTCAGAATTGTCAATCTGCTAACGAACGTCGACTTAAAGGGAACCATCCCGTTTTTGTGTGACGTGCGATTGTCGTAGCACTCATGAAAATAGCAGATTTTTTGTCGAGCAGCGTTAACGACTGGACGAACGATACTTAGATTTGTTGCGTTCGACGGAATTGGAACGACATGACTTGCGAACTCAGTTTGTGTCGAAATATCCCACAATCGAATTCGCGGAACAATAAGCGGAACACCGTAGAAACTTCCCTGACAGTCAACATTCTGCGGATCATCGGTAGACACGATTGTCGAATTGCCGTTAAGCCATTCTGCGTAAAGGGTCGGACGCAACGCACTCCATCGCAATTCCAGCGAGCCGCTGAGTGAGTCCCAGATGCGAATGTCGCCAGCGACCGTAACAATCTTCGTGCTGTCACTGCTGATCGCTAAATCGGAAAGTCCAGGACCATGCAGCAGCACGGGCGATTGAAAATTCGTGTCACTTCGCCCCTTCTCATGCATTGCGTTTTCTGTCGCTCCATCACGCGACTCAGCACCCGCCAACAATGACTGAGCGAAAAAAGACACGCAGAATAAGACGAATGCTGCACACAAAATCATGAACACAGCCCCCAATCTTCGGCACATTACACAATCTCCCGGACAGCAGTGGTCCAATTACGTCAACACCAGCGGCTCAACTACTCAACTTTTCCATAACCTGAGAAACTTGATGTCACGATTGCTGGTCCACACTTAGGATGGTCAGCACGCAAAGTGCGAGTTGCCTGGTAAAAATTCAGCCCATCTATTGGGGGGGACGGCGGGAACGCCAGGGATCGCGCCCGTCGCGACATTTTTGTAGTTGGGACGGTTGGGCCGCCATCATTTTTACCCAAAGAAATCGTCATACTTTTACCTTCGCAGAACATGCTCGCCGAACCTCCTTCAAACTTTGCACTTCCACCTGACACTCTGGCTGCCACGATAGTTTTTGTTACCGTCGCGACATAGAGTGACGCACAGCAATGATTCTGCTCAACAGTCGGAAAGTGGCTTCGAAGTATTACTCCGGCCGCTCCAATAACAATATTTGGATGGTTGTCAGTACTGTCATTCTCAAATGTCTCCAGAAAATTGTATTGATAGGAGATAGTGCAATCCTCGCATTCAGGGCAGTCCTTGACCGGAGTTGTTTGGCATATGGCAGGAGTCAGCGATTTCGACGTGCCTTGCTGCAGTGTAATGGAGATTGCTACACGCTGGATAAACCCCTGGCTGGTGCGTGGAGCACCAGCAGCCTGCAGTGCATTTCGTTCGGCATCGGTGAGCTTGAATGTTGTTTTTGCATGTCCGAACTTCCTGGGAATGCGACTCGGACAAGGGCCCGGAACTGTGACCTGCGGTGGAAATGGCTCCTCGAATGACTGGCCAATATCAATCAGTCCGCTTGGGTCAATTCGATTCAGAGGACTATTATGAGTATAGGCGTAGGCCTCAAAAGGCATTTCGAAATCGGCTGGATCTCGGCTAGTCCACCGAGCAGTTAATGACGAGAAAACCCGTCGACGAACTGAGTACAGTTTCGCAGAAGAGTCGCTTTGATATCCCGACCTTCCAATCCATTCGTAGTCAGTATCTGAACTCCCAGTCCGAGAAATCAAGCTCCCATATGCCGAATACCTGCTGGTTGCTGTTACCATCTGGGTGTCATCAGTTTCTGCGGAAGTTGACCCAATCACATCATAATGATGAAACGATATCGTATTAGAACGCTTTTCACTGATTAGCCCCCCCTCAGGGCTTGGTCGTCGAACGTAGCAGGTCGAACTATTCGCGGCTGAATCAGTCCTGGTTCTGACAGAATCTCGATGCCAGATGTAATCGACAACTTTCACGGTTGATTCTCCCTAATTCCACAACAGAAGAGGTTTCGCCATATAGTGCTGCCGCATAGTTGAACGCACTACTTGATTGGTCGCCACATCGTGACGCGTTGCCGCAACAATGATGCGCCTTTCCGGAATGCAAACTACGTCGATTCGACTTTCAGTTTAACTAAAAAAAAACACTCACTGGCCAGTTGAATAACTGTGAGCTACCGTCAGAAGTCGTGGCCTGATAAATTATAACAAATATGGCGGCCCCTGATGAGGGGAATTATTCTACAGTCGCACAGGATGTGCCACGAGCAGTGTAAATTCAGCATTGCCATCACCAGCAGTTTTTACAATGAAGATCGAAATCTAGATACCACTCGACCGCATCGTAAGCATCAATTCCCATTTGATCTACCGTCCACAGTCCTCGTGAAGGAGGCAGCAGCTTTCGCGGCAAGTCAGAGATGCGAAATTTCAATGTCACTGAGCTTTCGACGTTCTCCATCGACTGCCACACGACACAGAAGTCCTGCGGTACAGCCAACAATGTAAAGTCGAAAACTGAGACCAGTCCGTGCTCAGTCAGGTGAATCGATCTTTCGGGATGCGACTTCAGTGTCTCTGCTGCCGGCCCTGAACAGTACGCGTCCTTTATATTCATTTTGTGAGTACCGTTCGCCACTGGAATTTCTACGACCTGTAGTACATATCGGTTGCCGTTTATATCGCACTGACAGCTTACGAGCGAGTGGAGTGTGCGTGATACATACCAGTCAACCCCCTCAATGCTAACAACGTATTCCGTGTACTGTGCAGATTCCACATCACATGCTATCTTTGCCCACCTGGCAATCAGGTCGTTCTCACTTTGAGCGTGCTGCTGAAGTGCTTTTTCGCTCGACACGTGACCTGGATACCTGCGAGCGAGCGCGTAACACGCCGCAAGAACGGTGCTTTCGTTGCGGTTGTCCAGAAGGCCGATCAACGGCTCCAGGCTGCTGCTGTTCACCTCGGCATGACAGGCAATTGCAAGAGCAGCTGCGGCCTGAACCTCAGGATTCGCGTCTCCAAGAACAGCAACCGCCTTTGAATGGGATGTTTCCGTCCAGCCTGCCAGCTGCCCCAATGACAGACATGCCTGCCGGCGGACTCGCGCATCGCTATCAGTCACGCGAGCACACAGAAGCTCCTGAGCCGCCATGCTTTGTGACTTGGGGAGCAAGGGAAGCATTCGTGAAGTCGCATGACGAACGTCAGGGTGGGGACTTAGGCACGACTCCTTGAGCACCGGCAATATATTCGCATTTAGGCTCCGACACCGCTGCGTAAACAGCTTAGCCTGCTGCACGAACCACCTGTTGTCAGAAGCAAGAAGACCCAGAAGAAGCCGTACGCTTAGGGGGTCGTCTGGCGCAAGCTCTTGAAGGGAATTGACGGAGTAAAAACGAACCAAGTCAGACGGGTCGCTCACTCCTAGCTGACGTAACCGCGTCAGAACCTCATCTTTTACGTCAGGAATGCGCCCCAAGGCACAGGCGGCAGTCGCCCTGACGAACTGATCTTCAGAATGAACGCACTCCAACAGAGCATGAATATGACGACGATTGACCAACCCGGTCCTGTCAAACAACAGATCGCACGCGTGCCGAGGAGCAAGCATTGGGCTCGCTGTGGTCACCCGCAAAGACGCAATTCTGGAGGCAAGTCCAGACGCGAATAAAGGACCAGTCGCAGCAACAACTGACAACGTCACCGCTACTGTAATAACTCGGACTAACTGCCTCGCAGCGCGCGAGGTTTCACAACTCTCGACTCTGACGCATATTGTCTCGGCTTGGCACAACATTTCGGTTCGCCCTTGCGTGCAGGTTACGCTATTAGTTGGAGCAGCTCCTCAGAAAGATGCTGCCAACAAAAATGCGAAAGCGTTCCCGACGACGATTCAGAATTAATCTAAGGTCATATACCGACGGCATAGTCAGAAATCTGCGGCAGTAAAGGTCTTTCGACAGCGAAGTGAAATCGATTTCGAAGCAACGACTCGTGGTTCTCCGGTCGCAACATCAAAATTGCAGGTATCAACCACAAAGCCCCAAAACACCGTGTGCACAATTATGCGAAGTCCAGTAAAACCGCCAGGCAACGCGTTCACATTCCGCTCGATGGCGCTAAGTCGAATTCCAGGATAATCTGACATCTCAAACCCGCACCCATCGGCGTCGTACCCGCTGCTGTTCTCATTGGAGTCGTTATCGCGATGGCCGTAGTAAGGTTGCCCCAACGAATCCACATCCTCACGAATCACCCCATAAGGAAAAGCACCCACAATCTGATCCACTGCGCCGCCTGGCAGAAGCTGATATCGATTATAGTTCATTACCCATTGCCTAAATTCGCAGCAATCACAGTTCGGCGCCTCGAAACTGACCTTTCCGCTGATTACTCGCCCGAATCGGTCTTGCCCACCGAATGGAGCGTGAATTCCGCAGGCCCCAACGAAGCCGTAGTCGAAATCTTTCACCTTGCATCCGCACGGAGGCACTGGAATCAATGGGTCAGCCAGAGGAATTGGCAGCGCCGGTGGCCTGACAGGATTCGGGGGGGGCGGCGGAATTGTGAATTCTTCAACCTCAAAGAGGCCGCTCGGATCAATTCGAGTTAACGGGCCATTCTTGACATACCCATATCGATTCGCGCCGTCAATAAATCCTACTGGATCCTGCGAATACCACCTTCCCATGTCAGCTGCATAGTAGCGCCGCCTGACATAGAACCGATTGGAAGTATCTTTCTGGTACCCAAATCGGCCAACCCATGTGTGAATCGCCGAATCAGCGGCCAGTGTCTGGATGCCAAATGCTGTGTATCGAAACTTATCCGTAACCGACTCTTCTGCGTCAATACGCTCAGTCGTAGAGCCGAGTGCGTCAAAACAATTCACATACGAATTGCCATCTCGATATTCGCCGATCAGTTTGCCATTCCGGTCTGCGCGACGCAGAAAGCTTGCAGTGACTGCGGTTGAGCCGTCAATTTCGCTGCGCACTGAATCGCGATGCCAGACATAGTTTGTAGTTGCCACCTTCGCCTCCCTTACATTATAGCTGCACAACGTGCCACTGCTCCGTGATGTGCCGTTGCCATCTCAATACTGAGGTGAATGCAGAAAACCAGCGGGCATTCCAAGGTGAACCACTCTTAATCTAATCACTTATTGCGTAGCGCGTGCTCGCATTTGTTTACACGTATTACCTGACATTTAAAGAGCGATTCAGTAACACCGAGAGGAAATTCTCGATCTTGCGGTGGCGCCCCTCAGAAACCGGCCGTCAATTCGAAACCAAGCCCCGAAACAAACTGACATCACTCGACTGCAATCAATCATCGACGAAACTGACTACGACTCATCGACGACGAAACTGACTACGACTCATCGACGACGCCATTACTGCAACCTCAGTCATACAGGTGAAAAAAACGCCGATCCAAATGCTGAATTCTGACCCATGGAAAACGCCAACGAGCATCTTGCGGGCAGTGATCCGAATTTCGCCGCATCCACGTTACAAAGCCCAATCGTTGTAGCATCGGACGCTCGTTTACAAGTTGTAGAGCAGGCAAAGGCAATCTCTCCCAGAACGACTCGCCAATAACAGATTGACGCATCCCCTGAAGAGCCATGCGCCAATAAATCATACCGTCGATCGCGCTTACACACGACAAACGGCAAAACCTCACGAGGCACGTTCGAAACCATGAGTTGCAGTCCGTTTGGCATAGTCGCTGTCAATGCATTTCGCCAAATGCGTGATCGGCAGTGGACACTCCCTCTGCACCGATTCTCGCCGCCCAATAGCAGCTATTCCAAGCAAGTACCAATAGGCTCTCATTATAGCGATACATTCGCCACGCATCCATATTTTCTCGTATTTCAATGAAAGGCTTGTCGTGGGATCGTGCGAGCTGGCCCGTAACTTTCTTCCACATCGCATCACGCAGTACGGAATCAAGGCTGATCCGTTCACTTGGGGATAGTTCGTCGATCACATCGTCAGATGCCGTTCGGGCTATCACACCATCTTGAATCACTGGAAGCGGAGGTACCACAGTCATCGCCAGGACAGGATACTCGATATGGACACCAGGCCTGCGCTTCTGCAGCCGTCCGTAGCCGGCAACGGAAACCATTGTACTGCTGAAGCTACGCGGGTCACAGCTGGATACCACTAACGATGGAACAGCCTCGCTAAAGACAATTCGGGACAGATATCTATTGTCAGCAAGGAGCCTGCTTGTGTCATCTGTCACGAGCGTGCCAGATACGTTCCAATTGCGAATCGCCATACCTGCAATACTCCGGATCCCTTTATCGGTGATCTCAAGGTCGCGCAGACTCAATGTTTCGACTGATCTATGACGGACTATCGCTGCAAGGCCATTGTCCGTGATCCGGCTTGCGTTAAATCGGATCCGGTTTCGCCCCTTGTCATCTGAAGGGTACGATGCTCCAAGTGTAAGATTCCGTAGAGACAGCATGCCACGTAGCGTTTGCAAATCAGAATCGTCACAATACGTTCCGGAGAGATCTAAAGTGTGAAGGGGTATGATATGCATGTGCGTGAAAAGTTCGTTGCTAATAGAGATCGGATGCTCATTGCCTAGTCGCATAGTTCCCACGTTCAGATATGCTGCTGCACCTGCGAATCGCCGCCCATCTACATTCAGTTCTGCAGTGCCTTCTTGAACTCTCAGGGTTCGCTGGCAACCAACTGGATGGAATAAGTTGCACTCCTGGCAGGACAAAGTAAACCCCACACCAAGAAGATACGTCTCTGCCTGATGAAACTTAGCAATTATGAGCAGTATTGCAATAAGTACAAAAGCAATAAGACCTTGTACCGCAAGGCGAATTTGGTTCTTACCCAGTGTCATTATTCGATTTTTGGCTTGGATTTGCTGACGGTCAACGGAGTAATTGTCATTTCAGCATCGCTGCAGCACTGATTCGTCATTGAGTATGAATAGTGAATCCACGACCACGGTGTCGACTTTCCTTTGGGCCACCACTTTGGTTCCGAATCCGAAATGTGCCCTGACAACGTCGTCAGGCATCCGTTGTCAACCGGAACATTAGCATTGGACCAAGTGGCTTTAGCCCCTGCTGGGAGAGACAGAAAGAACCGCATGTGGACGCTGACTGAAAACTCATTGCACACGCGATCTTCGCACGCTTCTGGAATTGATATTGGATCCGGCAGACCATGTTTAAATGTACCGTGGCCGTCAGTCATTGCGTAATCGAGGCTACCGTCAGGGTTAGCTTTAGTCGTTTTAGCCTTTCCGCCCAGCAGTTCCCAGACTGTCGTAGTCGACTTCTTGGCGTCGCCACCGCATTCACAATCACAGCCTCTGCATTCCTGTGCGCTGCAAACGAATGTAAACTGTTGGAACACATACAGGCTGAAAGGTGACTTTAATCCTAATTTCTTAACGTCCGATGCCGGGACAGTAACCTTAGTTTTGAGTTTGGAATGCCACTGAGGACAGCTGCCAGTTTTGTCCCGCTGACCTTCATCGACCATATTAACGCTGATTGGCCAGGCCGCGAGAAGCCCGCTCGGGTCAATCGCAATGATGGGATTATTGTCAGCGTATTGATATAGGTTGCTACTGAAAATAGGATCCGGGCTTAGCCAACGTACCATCGCAGAAGAGTAATGTCGCTGCCGAATACAATACACCCCGTGACGCTCCGCCTGGTATCCCGAACGCCCAACCCATTTGTATTGCGTTGGTGTAGTGCCACTCCTCTTTATTTCTCGACCGAATGCCGAGTACCTGAATACATCAGTGACCGTCTCGGTAGCGTCAGTCAACTCAGCGGTTGATCCAAGTCCGTCATAAGTATGTATTCGAATACTTTTAGCTCGCTGCTCGCTTATCAAATTGTCAATGTCGTGCGGTCGACGATTGAAGTGGACAGTGGCACTACCGACACTGTCGGCTTCCTGTCTCACTGAATCTCTATGCCAAATATAGTTTGTGACTGACATGATTGAGACTCCGACCCAACGCAATTGACTAGTTCAACGAACCCAAAGGCACCAAGCCAGGAATTGTTCCTGCATCATCCCGCACCATATCTTGCAGGCCCTTCTATTAGCGCAGCCACATCCACACCCAGACCACCTGCACCGCACATCCACCGCAAAACAGCCCAGCAGCGATCAGGACATAGTCCCATGCGCCTTCAACTGCTGCGATGCATCCAAAAGTAAATGCAATGAAAGGAAATACGAAATGCGCTGCCACGATGAACCCCGGCCAGCCAGAAGAGTCACCAGATCGAGCAACGATCAACAAGCACACTATCTGCACCATGAAACTGATGCATAGAAGCCCCGAAGGCACTCCGAATCCTCGCCACGCTCTTCTTGTCATAATCTGCCCACACAAAAGAAGCATGTCGCGTTCTCATTGCTTGAAGCATACTCAGTTTCGCGGTCCTCGAAAAAATTAAGCCTTCCTCGATTAACGTAAATATCGTCGTCTCACAGATGAACTGCCCCAATCCATTCCTGTCGCATCCGAAAGATTCGATCCAAATTATTCCGCAGGCATTTAGTGGTCGATGGCTCCTACTATCGGGGTGAAGTCTTTTGGTGATCATCATTTGTCTGGACACTTGATAACGGATGCGGTTGTAAGTTGGGAAGAATACCTTTCCGTGTTTTTTACGACACAGCTGGTTGTATATGGAGTCCCAATCCCGGCGTGCTCCAGAATGGCAGCGCAGAAAAATGGGGTGTACCGTGTCGCTTCAGATTTCGGCAGTGTGCTGACAAAGTCGTATTTGTCCTTAATTTCGAGCTTAGTTGTGTAGTCTACAGCGCAGAGACAACATTCACCGGGTTTTGATGATTCACACTTCCAAGACCCTTTGACTGTCATAGTGGACTGGTCTACAGCACCAATCGCAATGGACAAGTCATCCTTATCGATGGATTCACAGCCCGAGGGAGGGTTCTTGAAAGGGTCCTTTCCGGGACCGCCGTAGTGAAGAACAATCGGCTCAAGACTGCCTTCTCCACAACACTTCAGTTGCTTATCTAACGCATCGTCGATCTTGAACGAACGAATGAAACACGAGCGATCCAACTGGACCAAGCACTGTGTTGGGCAGAATGGGTCAATCGGTGGCTGCCTCAAAAAGTTATATAGTAATTGCGCGGCACAGGGAGATGTACTACGCGCAACCAATGTCCCAAGTCGGATTCCAGAGTCGCACGCTGCAATGTCTGCAGAATTGTAGCAGACAGTATGCGTGAATGGCTCCGGCGGCAGGGCGCTGTCTGCCAGTTCTTGTCCCGCAGTGAAACACGCTAGCCCAGAAGGGTCAATACGGTCAACGGGCGAATTACGCGAATATGCGTAAGGGCTAAGTGGTCGACTCGCAGCTTGCAAAGGATCAACAGATAACCATGAAGATTGGTCAACATAAAAATATCTTCGACGTACATAGAATCGATCCAAGCCATCCTTCTGATAACCTGCCCTCCCAATCCATGTGTGTGGAGTTACTGTCTCACCAGTTCGTTCAACCTCATTCCCGAATGCGGAGTAACGGAATGTGTCAGTCGCCGATGAGGAAGTATCAGTCAATTCTGACGTTGAGCCAAGAGCGTCAAAACTGTGAAAACGTTTTTGGCCGCCTCGATCCTGACTTATGATACGACTAAATCCGTCAGGCTGTCGCGTGTAGGATGCTTTGACAATTCCAATGTCGTCAAATTCAACACGAACTGCGTCCCGATGCCAGATGTAGTCAGTCGTGGAAACCATGCATCAATCTCTATTCAATTTTCTGGACGCGTCTGAAATCGGCGTTGTACGACATTGTCACACGCGACGCGTCGGGATTTCGAATCTGAATCAACTGATTCTCATAGTCCCACTGGTAGGTTGTGCGAGCCCCGGAAGGGTCAGTGGACTCATGCTGGTTTCCATTACGATCGAAGGTGTAGGTCGTGACACCAGAGGCATCTTCGCTTCGCTCCAGCTGATTGGCGACATCGTAAGAGGATGTTGTTCGGGCTCCAGTTTCGTTCTTCAGCAGGCGGTTTCCGAGCGGATCGTAAACGAACGTTGTGTTATAAGCGGTAAGTCCAGAGCGGTGTTCATTGATCAGTTGAGACGTGTCGTCGTATGTCCATGTCACTCGATCTCCACCGGACTCTGAAACGGCGATTCGGTTACCGGCATCGTCGTATTTGTACTGAAAGCTCGATATTAGATCGCCGGTGCTTTTGAGATTAAACACACTGCTCGCCTGACCCGCTGCATCGTAAGCCAGAGATGCTCTGGCGCCATTGGCTAACAACTGAAGCACTTCGCGACCGGTGGCATCAAATGCAATTGATGTTCGCCCTTGGTCGCTATCATTCACAACAGTGTTTAAGCCTCGTGAATCGTACTGGTATGTTGTTCTGCGGCCGGTCGAATCGAAATCAGAATTGATCTGGCTTGCCGCGTCGTATGTCGTCGTAACTACAAACCCTTGCGGATACGAGACTCGTCTCTCTCTGGAAAGACTGTCCCAGGACGTGGTGTACCGTCCGGTGGGATCGTGCATCAAAGTTCGATTCCCGATTGAGTCGTATGCGAAAGTAACCCGCGTGCCATCTGGATAGTGCCGCCCAGTATTTGAATAAACGGGATCGTATGTGTAGGTCGTTCGAGATCCGCTCGCGGCGAGCCGTGTCGTCAGCTGCCCCAAAGCATTGTAGATGCTTGTTGTTCGACGCCCGAGCGGATCGATCAATTCGGTCTGCACGCCATCGGAATTGTAGGTGAACGTGTTCCGCCCCGAATTTGCGTCTATCAATGCACGCTGCTGGCCTGCCGCATTATAGACTGTAGTAGTACGATTCCCTAATGCATTGACTTCGGCGACCGGCCTGCTGTCAACATCAAAGACTGTCGTTGACCGGTTGCCACGCCCGTTAATTGTGGAAATGACAAGACCATCGGCGTCGTAGACAGACGTTGTTCGAATCCCAAGGGGATTGACATCCGCTATCATTTGTCCTGCAGCATCATAAATAGTCGTAGTGCGATGTCCCGACGGGTCGACTGTAGCGATCTGCTTCCCGGAACTATCGAACACAAAAGTCATTCGGTCCCCTGCAGGATTCGTCCGTCCGACAGTATTGCCTGCAGCGTCGTACGTTAAAGTGCTCCGATCACCTAATGCGTTCTCGTTGGAAGTCACACGTCCAACTGAATCATAGGAGGTGGTCGTGCGATTCCTCTGTGCATCAATCGATACGATTGACTGGCCCGCGGCATCGTAGACTGTCGTCGTCGTGGCTTCTTGTGAATTCACAACACGGACCTGGCGCCCCGTGGCGTCGTGGGCGAAAGAGGTTCTCTGAGCAAGTGCATCGACACCAGCAATTACCCGACCGACATTATCGTAGATTGTTGATGTACGATTCAGGGCGGGATCGACATCCGCAACTCTCTGACCTGCGGCGTCAAAGACTGTCGTCGATCGGCTTCCGGCTGGATCAATCGAGGCGATCGCCCTACTGGCGACGTCATAGACGGTTGTGAACCGATCGCCGAGGGGATTCATGTTGCTGACTAGTCGACCTGAAAGATCGAATATAGACGTTGTCCTGCTGCCTGTTGGCTGCACGGTTGCGATCACGTTTCCGACAGAGTCAAAAACGGTTGTCATCCGACTTCCGGATGGGTTGACTCCAGCAATGGTTCGATTGAGGCGGTCGTAGACCGAAGTTGTTCGGAAACCGAGAGGGCTTACTACAGCCACACCGTTGCCCTGCAGGTCGTAGATTCTCGTAGCTCTGTCCCCAAGAGGATCAATGGTCGCAATGGACTGCCCGGCTGCATCATACGTCTGAGTCCACCGATCCCCTAATGGATTAACTGAAGCAGTTACCCGCCCCATAGAGTCGTACACGCTTGTAGACCGTTCTCCATTGGCATTTATAGAAGCGACTGGACGTCCCGCAGGATCGTAGACAGTGCTGGCTCGGTCCCCAAGAGGATTAACCGTCGCGATACGTCGCCCTCCGGCACCGTAAACTACAGTGCTGCGTTCGCTAAGCGAATTAACTGAAGCGACTCGCCTGCCATTGTTGTCATAGACAGTCGTAACTCGGTCTTCATCTGCGTTGATTGTCGCTGCTTGCCGTCCAGCGTCGTCATAGACAGTTGTCGTCCGACTACCGAGCGCGTTGACGGTGGCTATTTTGCGGCCGACCTGGTCGAATACAGACGAGGTGCGTTCGCCTAATGGATTTACCGTTGCGATGGATTTTCCATTCACACTATATACAGTTGTCGTTCGATCCTGCAGCGGATTCACATATGCAATTGGCCGCTGAGCAGCGTCGTACAACGTGGAACTCCTGGCACCGATCGCATTAACTTTCGCAACGGGCGCACGGCTGCTTCCGTACACGGTTGTGGTGCGATCTCCCAGTGCATCGATCGAGACAACTGGAATGCCACCAGCGTCATAGACAACGGTGGACCGGTTTCCTAACGCATCGATTTTCGCTACGGGGCGACGATCAACGCTATAGATCGTGGTTGAAATGGCTCCCAGCGGATTTTCGACGCGGATGCGCTGGCCATTTGCCGCATACGTGAATGTTGTTCGATCCCCTTCAGCATCGATTGTCGCTTGAACCCGGCCGGCAGGGTCAATGATATTCGTTGTTCGCGCGCCAGCAGCGTTTTCAGTGGCGATACGGTGCCCTCGTAAATCGTAGACGTACGATGTACGTGTACCGTCGGATGCGATCTGAGCTTTCAATTGGTTTCGTGAGTTGTAGAGGAGTGACGTGCGGCTTCCCATTGGCGTGACAGTCGCTTCTCTTCGTCCCATGAGGTCGTAGAGATAGCTGGTTCGCTCGCCCAGCGCATTGACTGTTGCAGTCAGACGATTCATCAAATCTTTGACGTAGGTGGTTCGCTGGCCGACGGGGTTGATTGTCGCTGTTGTCTGTCCGGCAGAGTTCTTTACGTATGTTGTGCGGTTTCCAGCGGGATCAACGGAGGCAATGGTGGCCCCGGATGCGTCGTAGACGTAAGAGGTCCTGTTTCCGAGTTCATCGACGTACGCCGTCAGTTCGCCACTGGAATCGTAGACGTAGGACGATCGATTGCCTTCGGCGTTGATCGTGCCAATTCGATTGCCATTACCATCCCACACAAGTGTTGTCCGATAGCCTCGCTTGTCGATTTTCGCGGCCACGCGATCCTGGCTGTCGTAAACGTAGGTAGAGCGGCTGCCCAGAGCGTCAATGGTGACACGCAGTGGTCGCGATCCATTGGCTGACTCGTGGTAGAGGTAACTCGTCCTGTTTCCGAGTGCGTCAATCGTTGCCCGCTTCTGATTGCGATCCCAGAGTGTTGTAGTACGTTCTCCAAGAGGATTTAACACTGACAGCACATTGCCTTCGCCGTTCAGAACAACCTTGGATTCGTTGCCGCCAGGGTCTACCACCGATCGCGAACCGTTGCCGTAACTGTAAGTCGTTCGTGCGCCATCCGGCAGCACGAAGGCTTTGAGTCGATCGGATGAATCGTAAACGTAGCTCGTACGTTCGTTTTCAGCGTTAACAGCAGCAGTCATCCGGTGAAGCGTGTCGTATCGGTACTCGGCGACACACAGTTCCGGGCATACAGTCCGAACAAGGTCGCCACTGTCGTCAACAACGAAAGTCGTAATCCGGGAGGCGGTGTCTGTCGCTCGCCGCAGCATACCACCAGCATCATAGCTGAAAGTCGTCAGATGGCTGGCGGGGGACGCAGCCTCACTTAAGCCACTCCCACCTTCGGGAGATTCGATCGTCCGGACGTTACCATCGAGATCGTGGGTTAGCGTCCATCGAATACTGTTTGGGCTAACGAACTGGTGCAACAAACCGTCGGAGTCGTACCGCAGTTCGTAACCGTTTTTCTGAGTTTCCGTCCATGTGCCGTCCGAATTGCGAGTCAGCCCATTCTGAACGCCAGCTGGAGGCTGATACAGCCCCGTGGCTGGATCACGATCCGTATAACGTAGAACCTGGCCAGGCCCCTTGAGGACATCCACAGTTGAATCGTCGAGCTCGAAGACTTCCTGGGACCATTGACCACTCCAGCCAAAGCCAGCCGCCGAAGATGCTGTAGACAATGAGTTATAGCTCAGGCCGACTGACGGAGAGAGGGGGTCCCCTTCTACCGTTTTGACTGACAGCATGATATTGCCGCTGTCGATGTTGACCTTAGCCGGGCCTGCAGTACTGAAGCTGGCGAGTGTTGGCTTCGCGCAGTCGCATGTTGACTTACCTGAGCAGCAACCTCCTCCGTCGCCGCCTCCCTCCTCCTCTTCTTCTTCTTCGGGGCAGGTCCCTTCGCTGTATTCATCCCCTGTCGGACACGAATACGTGCAACTGCACCCATCATCCATTGGCACGCCATCGGGGTCGACAACATGCTCATCACAGGCACAGCGACACCCCTTATAACCGAGCGTTCCGGGTGTATCGCCAGGGCACAGCGGCCCCTCTTCATCTGTGCAGCCACACTCATTTTTCTTGCAGCAGCAAAGGTCGCCACCCTCATATGGCTTGCACGTACCGTCTGAATTGATGCTCGATCCTGGTGTGCAGCCAGTTCCACCGCCGCCTGACGAATAGTAGGTCACAGGTGCGGGCGGAGGCGGGGCGCTGTCGGCCATTGATGCTATGCCCATCAATGGAAATCCAGCACTGCGACTGGCCTCGAACTCGCTTCGCCGCTCCAAGTCACTGAAAGGCACGCTGTAGAGCGGTGAAATGTAGACTTGCTCCGGCCAGCGGCAGCTGGCGCACGGATTCCCGGCCACGTTGCGGTCAAAGACCTGCACGTTAGCCCCGACGAATTCGCCAAGCATGCCACACGTCCACTCGGGGCCCGGCACTGACCCCTCCAGACGAGTTCGCAGCAGTACGCCACCAGCTCCGTCACCACGACCAACAACACAGACTCGGTACAGTCCGCACCGCGACCGGAAGGTATATTCCCAGCGGCATTCGACCGTGCGACGATCGATCAGGTCGAGGATATAATCGCCATCGAAATCTGGCGCCTCTTCGTCTGGGGAAGGCTGGACGCCAGAAATCGACACGCGAATCTGCTCGGGAGCGTGATCCACCCAGTCAGAAGGCAGTGAACTGTCCGCGATGAGCCTTGCATGACGTCTCTCTTCGCGTGCAGACTCGTGTCCCGTGAAGTTGCCCGAACCGTCTTCCGATTCAGGACGCGTCTCTGGCTTCGAATGGTTCTCTGCCCCGGATCCATTTCCCGGGCCGGGGCCTTCCTCTGGAATCGACGTCTGGCCTCCCGCATCCAATGGGCCGGTTTCGTATGTCTCCGTCCGCTTTGTGCTCGACTCTACAGTCTCTTCTGTGACCGTTTTTTTCTCATAACGCCCCGCTGGCGTTTGGCGGCGTTCTTCTGTTTCCTCGTGCGACCTTCGCTCCTCGTTCGATGACTTAACGTGGCGACGGTATTCGGAAGGCTCAGGCGGAGACTGGTCAGGGTTCATATGACGTCCAGCTGCTAGTACATGTAATTCAAGGCTGCACTGGACAGTTTTTGCCGTTGGCAGCCGTCATGACATTCAGATCAATCGACGTGATACTTGCTCGTGATAATCACAGAGATCAACAAAGCGACATCGGTTCACAGAATGACTGTGCCCACAAAATCACGTGCTGATTCTGGATGTCGCATACTCATGTGCAGAAGTGAGCCACAATTCGTCATGTGTATATCGTTTCACAATGGCCTCGAAGGAGAGTAACGATCATGCGCTCAGTGTCCATACAAAATTCGGCTAATGCCACATTTTCCAGATGGAGGCGATCGACAGCTCATTCCTGTTCCAGAGTTACAGCAACCGGTCGGTGTCCCCACCGAGAACGCCGTCAATTAAACGTCTCATACGCAACGCAATGCGTGGCAGAGAGTTAAGCTCGGCAATCGCCGCCCCGAAACGCCCGGCCTCAGAGGCGTACTCAGCCGAGAACAGCCGATCAAACCCCCGTATCAATGCGCTATCGCTCACGGCATCAGACCCAGGCAGGATGGCAGGCTCAAACCCCATGAAGCGAAGATGGTCAGCCGTGCTCGACGACGCGCTTAGTGCGACAGGAATGCCAGACGCCAGGAAGTCCATCGCCTTTGTGGGCGGCTTGTGTCGAGCGCGAAAGTCAGAGCCTCGAATATCGATTGCCGCGCTGCACTCGCCCTGAAGCTGAATCTGCAGTGACGGACTCCAACGGAGCACTTGAACCCGTTTACCTTGACTGATCCCAAAGCGTTTCACGGAAGCTTCATCGCCAGCTTCCGTATGATTAGTTAGAAGAATAAGATCGCGAGGAAGCGAAAACCGATTGATCCACTCAACGACGGGGGGCAGGTTCGACGTGACGCCTACATACAAGAGCGGGCCGTCAGTGACTGAGCGGCGGCGGTTCGGTGTCGCAAACCGGATGTGATGGTCGAGATATTCTACCGGCGCATACGGTCTGAAGTACTTCCGAAGTCGATGGCTGTGAATGATAATCGCACTGCAACAGGCGAGATAAGAGCTGTATTGGTCGATCTCTTTCGCACTCCCGAAAAAATCGACGGGACAGTAAATGATGCGGGTCGACTCAAGACGTGGCAGCCAGTCGGTGGGTGGCGGAAACTTAACGAACACAGCAGCTTGTGTTTTTGGCGGGTCGTCACGAAACATCGTTACGTCGAAGTATGGCGACAGCGCCTCCGCCAGTTCGACTCCAACCCATTCCCAGGAACCGAACCCGTCGCGAACAGGCCCAAACGCAACTGTCGGGCGACGCATCAGTTTACGCCCTCCCGCGATGGAAAGTCCGATGGCGACCACCCCTGAAGTGCATTGTACAGAGCCGTAATAGCCATGACTGCACAGTGCTTTCTATGCCCGGGAAGACCGCCGAGTGCTGCTTCAAGATCATCTGCGGTCATCTGCCAGCAATCAGTGACCGCGAGCCCTGTAATCATTTCCGTCAACAGTGATGCAGAAGCGATTGTCGGACCGCAACCGTCCGCCTGAAAAGTCGCCTCATCGACAACTCCTCGAGGCTCGTCAATCCGCAGATACACCACGCAGAATCTGCCGCGCCCGGGAGTACCGGAGGTTCCGACAGCGTTTGCCGCTGCCAGGACGCGGCGATTGAGTGGCTCCTGCACATGCTGCATTAGCGTTTCGGAATACTCAAACAAGGCAGTGGCTCCGTAACTTGTGCACATGAGATCAGAGCGGATGTGATATGATAATGACGTGACATGTGACCATTTACAAGATCGATGAACGATCAGCTCTGCAACAACTGGAGGCTAACTTGCGAGCAGCCAATCCGTCCTGCTCTACACGTCCAGTGTACTTCTGGCGTCTGATTTCAAGGCGACGTAGCGTCTCGAGCGATCTGCGCGAAACGGCAACTTCCTGATCTTGAAACTGCATCGATCGGCATTCAGGATGTCAGGCCTGCCCACTTTCCGAAGTGGTCTTTAAGCTGAAGCACAATCGCCCAGATTAAGGAAAGACTGCCGCAGGCCCGTGCATCCCAGGAGATGCGACATGCTCGAAGTTCCAGACAATCACTTTGTATTCGTGGCCGGTACTCACCGTAGCGGCACGTCCCTGCTGCACACGGCATTGCGCGCCCACCCAGAAATCAGCGGCTTCTCCAACACCGGCAAGCCAATGGACGAAGGACAGCACCTCCAATCCGTCTTCCCCGCTGCCAAGCGGTTTGGTGGCCCCGGCAGATTTGCATTTGATCCGGCATCCTTTATGAATGAGAGCCACCCGTTGGCTACGCGCGATAATGCCATGAAGCTCTTTTCAGACTGGAGCAGCCATTGGGACCTGAGGATGCACTACTTAATCGAGAAGTCGCCACCCACTATTATTCGTATGCGTTTTTTTCAGCATTTGTTTCCGAATTCATCGTTTGTCGTCATCCTTCGTCACCCTGTTGCAGTTGCGTATGCGACTCTTAAATGGTGCCCATCCTCCGCCTTCTCTCTTATTGAGCATACGCTTCGTTGCTATGAGGGACTGTTAGCCGACAAGAGCAGGATCAGAAAACTGATCATTTGCCGTTACGAAGATCTCGTGGCCAACCCCCAACATCTGCTGGCAAGAATTCATACCTTTCTGGGCGTCAATAAGCATCAACCCCGCCTGGAAATCGATACCCAAAGCAACCAACGGTACTTCGCCCGATGGAAGCCTGATTTTGAGTCCCTGGACCGCCTGCAGGGTGTGCAGCCCGGACGCTTCAAAGAGACACTTGGCCCAAGACTGTGCGCTTTGGGGTATCTGATCGACTCTGTAGATCAGTTTGTGGATGTGCCCTGGATTGACACAGAGTGAATTCGCCAGCAACTCTCGCGCATATTCAAATTTCAAGATTGTCAGGTCTCATATCAGCCCGTCTCAATGACATTGCGTTGACGAAGTGTCTCAAGATGCCTGGACAGCTGCTCCGTACTCAAAACTCAGACTTCACAGTAATTAGGGCTAGAAAACACGACAGCACCTGCGTAGAGTAATTCGCTTGACAGATATGATCACCGGAGCAGGTCGATACAGAAGGGCATGCTTAATGAAGATTGACGTCCATGCGATCTGTTGGAACGAGGCGAGACTGCTGCCACTTTTCCTGCAGCACTACGCGAGCTTTGCTTCGCGCATTTTCGTTTGGGACAACTTTTCTGATGACGGCTCCCGGCAGCTGATCGAAGCCTGCCCCAATGCCGTGTTAATGTCCTACGACAGCGGTGGAGAGTATTCGGAACGCATCCTTCAGCGACTCAAGAACAACTGCTGGAAATGGTCCACGGCCGACTGGGTTATCGTTTGTGACGTTGACGAGCTGGTTTATCACCCACACCTGTTGCAATACCTTGAGGAGCAAAGTGATGCGGACGTATTGAAGTGTGTTGGATTCAACCTTGTCGGCCCTGAATCGATGTCACTGCAGCCGCTGGCTCAATGGAAAGCCAGCTTCTCCGACGCTTACTGTAAATCAGTGGTCTTTCGCCCTGAAATTCGTGAGATCAGTTTCTCGATTGGTAGCCACCGCGCTCGCGCTACTTCACCGGTCCGTCGCAGCGATCTGCGCCTGTTTCACATGCACTACTCAGGGAGTGTTGAGTCGCTCCAAAAACGTCACGCAGCTATCGGGCAGAGACAGAGTTCGCACGACGTGCAGGCTGGACTCGGAAATCAGTTCAGGCTGACTGACGATCAGCTTCAGACACGCTACAGAAACTTGCATCGCAGTTCGCTTGAACTTCCGGTTGTGGAACGCGTTCGGGAAGTCATGTCCAGGAACTCCTCGCTTCGTCCAGTTCTGACATTTCTGGAGAAAGAGGGCATTACGCCGCCTGCCAGACACGCCTCGTGGACCTCGGAAACACTGGAACGGTGCTTTGGGCACCAGAGAAACGCACCGCCATGCACGGCGGGAATCTGGAAATTTGAAGATCCGGACAAGTATCACTTCGATGGCCCGCTTGCCGAGGCATTGTCTGACTTGCTTGTGGGCAAGTCCGTCATTGATTTCGGTTGTGGAGCGGGTCGCTACGTCGAAATTCTGAACGAGCTGTCACAGTGCCGAGGCTACGACGGCAACCCTAATACACGGAAACTCACAGACAACCAGTGCGAGGTGCTCGACATTGCCAGGCCTGTAACCGTTGAGCCTGCCGACTGGGTTCTGTGCCTGGAAGTCGCAGAACATATTCCACTGGAGCACGAGGATACGCTGATCAATAATTTACATCAGCACAATCGAATCGGAATTGTCGTGAGCTGGGCACAGAAAGGCCAGGGCGGCTGTGGACATGTCAATGAACGAGATCCAGACTATGTTGAGGATTTATTCATCCGTTTAGGTTATCGCCTCTGCCGGGAAACAGGACAGAGGCTGAGAAATGCTTCCACGCTGCGATGGTTCCGTAGAAATATCATGGTGTTTCTTCGCTCGTAAAGCGATCTGTACCTCAGACCGTATTTCGGAATTGCGTGGACTTTTGGAATTCAGCGTGTTGGCCACTTGACGCATGAAAAACTCAAAATCTTACATTATCGTCGATCGGAGTTCCCTAACTCAATATGAGTTCACCTCAGTCAGTTATGTAGAAATCGGGGTCCGATTTGACAAGCAATTTCGTCGAAATTGACTCAGTCCCCCAAGGTCTGAGTCATAAACTGGCTCTACATGGGTGAGAAAGTGGAATTCAAGGAAAACCTACCGGACACTAGACAGGCTGCTCTTCTCAAAACGTCAACATTGCACAACAACGGAGATGGAATGGTGGATCCAATAATTGCGGTGTTTCTCCGATCTGATGTAGGCTGGGGAAGTCTTTCTGAGGATTCGTACTTGGAACAGGAGAAGTTCAACCGATCGGTTATCAGGATCAATCCTGCTAGAAAACGTGAGCTACTTACAAAAATTAAGTTCTGGAATCAGGCATTTTCGATGTCCTGGTTCGAGTACCGACAGGAAATTAAGAACATTGCAGAACTGAATCGCAGTCAGATTCACAATGTGGATCTTGTCATTCGCAACCGTCATCAGGCTGCACTTCTTGAGCGTCTGGACAATGTCATCATCTTGCCCGTCGACGATGACGACTGGTTCTCACCAGAGATTGCCGACACACTTAGGGAAAATGCAAGTGACATGCCTGATCTATTCAGCTGGTCGGATGGGGTTTTCTGCCCGTCACGAAAAGTTCCCGTAAAGAAACGTCAACGAGACAATGGTGGCAGTGACAGTCTGTTTTTTCGGAATCCGACAGAGAATGGCTTCTGGACTAACGGCTATGCCGTCAGTGAAGCAGGCCTGAATCGGTGCCCCGACGAAAATCGAGAGGATGTACTGAACCGCCATGCCAAGGTGCTGGCAACGTTTAAGAAGCACGTACCCGAATTTCGACATCGACATCTGGATCAGGTACTGAGCATAACTCACAAATCGAATGCATCTTTTACGAAACTGCTTACGATTAACTCATCTGAGGACCTTCTTGCACATCGAGAAAACCTTGCGACGCCAACCGAGTTGATTCCACCTAAGGTCAAATGGGCAGAGCCTTGAGCTATTGTCAAATGTCGTGGCCTGAGACTGAATCAGGCGGCGTATTCCTGG
>CAXBME010000036.1:0-83635 GCA_963976765.1 uncultured Planctomycetaceae bacterium | reverse complement strand
GTCCGGCGAGGCGGGATACTATCCACGCCAAACAAGAAGGTCAACTAACTCAGCCGAGAGTTCCCGTAGAAATTTGACGGTGCTTAAAAAGCCGGTCGAAACCCGCCATTTACATGGACTTCTTGCGTTTTTGCTCGATATGTTTTTCGAGAGAGCCATGACAATTCAGAAGTCTGCCATTGAAATTCGAGTTCTGGCAGGCTTCTGAAAAAGTCAAACACGCCACATTGAAGGGCGTCTATTTCACACGTACGAGCTTCATGAGACGACCGGACACGTTCCAATCCTGAACGTAGAGGTTTCCGTCTTTGTCCCAGTATGAACCGTGAGTGCCGCTGAAGACGCCCTCAATCCAGCTTTCCTGTTTGACGCCGTGAGCGCCGCGGGTTTTGAGATTCGAGTTGTAGCCAAGTACGGCGACGATCGTATTCGCTTTGTCGAGAATCCAGACACGCCCCTGTAAATCGGGCACCGAAACGTAATCTCCCTGTACGGCCACCGAGGTTGGCATCAGCAGGCCAGTCACAACTTCCCCAATGAAGTTTCCTTCCAGATCGTAGTGCAGCAGGCGTCCGTTCGGCTGGTGATTGCGGTCACAGATCAGAAGTCGAGGCGGCTCGTAACGAGTATCCAGCGTCATGCCGTGAGCCGTGTTGAACTGCTTCATCCCATTACCCTTCTCTCCGAAGTGGCTGAGATATTTGCCGGTCCTGTCGAACTTGAAAATGTGATTACTGGCGTAGCCGTCTGACAGAATGATGTCTCCGTTTGGCGCGACGGTGATCGCTGTTGGAGCAAACTTTTTCAGATCAAGACCAGAATCTTCAGGAAACGGTAACTTTAGAACGATGTCGCCAGTCTCCGCGTGAAACTTAATCCCTTCTCCAGCAACGTTGCGGGCTCCATAGAGGAACTCGTCGGCGCCTTCCGCACGAATCTCGAGATCATGGATATTCGAGTATTCGGGGCCAACGAATCGGCGAACCAATTTGCCGTCTGGCGAAAACACAAAGACACCAATGTTGGCACTCGTGTAAATGTTCCCCGCTTTGTCGATCACCACTCCACCATGCGTCGCACCAAGAATCGACTTTCCGTCATCACCGAGCCCCCAGCCAGGCACGGTGTCGAAGGTCATCGTCCCACTGCCCATCCGAACGGGCTTTGCCAACTCTGCCGCATCAACCGGGAACAGACAGACGCTTGAAGCAGTGACAGCAAGACAAACCAGACTGAATTTCATCATCGAGGCTCCTGAAGAAGTTTTGTGTCAGCAGGCCAATGATGGTAGGACTTTCGACATGCAAGAGCGATCGTATGAACCGTAAAACCGAGCCTATAGTGACCTGGCGACTCCGGCCAGCGGCGCGTTGCGCGACAAATCCGAGACAGGCAGAACCTCAGTTCCGTTTCGAATTTCGTCAGCCTGAGGCTCGCGTTGCCGACGCACAATCAGTTTCAAGACGTCCAGGAAATGGTCCAGCTGGACTCCGGTGCGAGAGAGCCGCTTGTCCCGCAGATCACTGCTGAGTAACGTCACGCGACCATGCAACTGTCATTTCAGCTTCCAGCATGCTGCGTGACGATCTCCATCGTGCGACTCAAAACCCGCAACACCTGGGGGGCAACTTTATGTCAGCTCTTGTCTTTGCACGAAACGAATTTCCCACGATCGGGGTGGAGCTGGAACTTCAACTTATCGATGCGGAATCGTTTGCTCTGACCAATCGAATTGAAGACGTGCTGGCGGCTCTGCCCGAAGAACTGCGTGACGTCGTCAAGCCTGAGCTGATGCAGAGCTATATCGAGATCAACACCGGCGTCTGCAACACCGTCGCCGACGCGAGCAACGACCTGCACAGCAAACTCGAAGCCATCGAAAACGTCCTCGACGAAATGGGAATCAAACTCCTGTGGGCGGCAACTCATCCGTTTTCTTCGTGGCGGGATCAGAAGGTCACCAACAACGACCGCTACTACCGACTCGTCGATCTGATGCAGGATGTTGCTCGGCGACTGGTGACGTTCGGGCTGCACGTTCATGTCGGAGTCGACACGGGAGACAAAGCGATCAACGTCTGTGATCGCATGCTTCGATACCTGCCCCTGCTGCTTGCGTTGTCGTCGAATTCGCCCTTCTGGGAAGGCCGCAACACCGGCCTGCATTCCAACCGGTCGAAAATCATGGAAGGACTGCCGACGGCCGGGTTGCCGCATGTCATGCGAAACTGGAGCGAGTACGTCTGGATCGTGAATCACCTGATCGAGACAGGATTCATGAACTCGATCCGCGAAATCTGGTGGGACATCCGCCCGCATCACAACTTTGGAACGGTCGAAGTCCGCATCTGCGACATGCCGCCAAACCTGAAACAGGTCGAAGGCATCGCCGCTCTGATCCAGTGTCTGGTCGTCGCGATCTCTGACGAGGTCGAGCAAGGCACCTACCAGCTCGACTATCACCCGATGATGGTCCAACAAAATAAGTGGCGAGCCACCCGCTTCGGAGCTGACGCCCGCCTGGTGCTCGGGCAGTCTTACGAGCAGGCATCACTCGCCGAAACCGTGGCGAACCTCGTCACACGACTGGAAGCGCACGCCGTCAAACTCGACTGCCTCGACGAGTTGCGCTCCGTCGTCAACATCCCCACCGCGACAGGCGCTCAGCAGCAACTCGACATCTTCAAGCAGACCAGATCAAAACAGGAAGTCGTCCGGCAAATGATCGAAAACAACCACTGGAGCCAAGTGTAGGCCCGATTCCCACCGGTCGCACAGGTGTTTGCAGAAAGACGGTCAATGAGAGTCGAACCTGTATCTGAATCACTATTTGTTATGAGGGTGAGACGCGCGAGCGAAATTTCAGAAATCCAACGCAGCAGCCTGCAAATACAAAACCTACCGGCAGTGTCAGGATCGCCGCCAGAATTCCATCCAGAACCGCGGTCGATAAATCATTGGGTAATGACAGAATGATGTCCGAGGGAACAGGAACATACAGAACGTACAGACCAGAAGTGACACCACACGCAACCGAAGGCATTACGGTCGCCCAGAAGAAGGCACAACCTAATGACTCCGAAAACAACCGCGAGACACAAACGGTAGTCACCGAGGTCACCCCAGTCAGCGCGATGAAATCGCCACAGCAAGGAAGAAATCGCATTGAAGTCATGCCCATGACCAAAGTGGCCGCAATCGTCAGAACGATCAACAGCACCGCAAGAAGCATGTCAGGAAACGTGCCACGCATCAGTTATCCAATTTACACTCCCGTTCCATTCCTTTGATTCAAAGTTCGGCTTCGGCACGTCGAGCCTCGATTGCCGCGTCGATGATTTCGGTGAAGTCGCTGGCGGAAACGTCATTACCAGTAATGGACTTAATCTGGGCAGACAGAAGGTCGGCGTAGATCAGCTTGGGTTCGACGACTTTTGCCCCACGACTGCGGGCTTCGGCGGTGAAAACGCTGTCGAACGGCATTTCGGTCGCGTCGCAGACTGTCATGCGAGGAGCGAGGTACGATGGGTTGAATTCCGTCTTGCTGGATCCGACCGGAAGCCCCGGCTCGGCAAACACGATGACATCGGCCAGCGTGTTGTACAGATGCTGAAACGGTACGAATCGGACATCGAACTGCGTCGCAACATTCTGAGCTTCTTTGTCATCCGGAGCGGTCACGCTGACGAGACCTTTGCGTTTGCCGATTCCGTAAACCATCGAGCGGGCAAAGCTTCCAGAGCCAACCACCAGAACGTTCTGCTTGTCGAGCGGTCGTTTGTCGTTGCCTGAACCGGAAACCGTCTGCTCGATCATCTTGACGGCGCTTCTCCAACCAGCGTTCCAGGCCTGCCAGCCATCCTTCTTGTGCAGCAGCAGGTCCGAGTACTGACTGATTCTGGCGGACTCTTCCAGTTCGTCGGCCAGAGCCACCATCTGATCGCCGATGTGACGACTGGTCACGATCGCGTTGATCTTCAACGAGTCGAGCATCGACTTCAGTCGCCCAAACTCACGGCTCATCAGCGGCAGACTTCGAGCATTCAGCTTCAGCCGCCGAAAGACACTGTTGAAGCATTGCGTCGTGACAATTTCCGAGCCGCCCATTCCGACCACACCAATAAACATGGTGGCCTTGTCGATCTCGCGCCAGCCGTAGATTTCGTCGAGTTCCAGCAGCGTCGTTTGCTCATCAAACGCTTCCATACCTTTTTCGAGAGCCGCGTAAATCCACGGTGAACCGTACTTTCTGCCGAGCAGCGAAAACGTCACGCCCGCCTTCCCCAACCCCAGGCCGACCGCCGGCATCTCACGTTTCTTCGCGACCGCAGCCAGCAATGGCCACGCAGCTTCGAGCGTCGGCGTTGGCCACGTGAATTTGACGATGTCGCCGTTGAGCTGCTTGGCCTCGGTGAAAATCTCCTCGATATCTTCTTTTGAATAGGCTTCCTTCAGACTCGTGTAAGCGATGACCCGCTTTGTCTGACCAAACCGGGGAATGCTCTGAGCTGCGTCGTAATCAAGTTCGATGTACGCGGGTGAGGCGACGATCGCCTGGCGAAGAATGGCGAGCCGTTGCTCATCGGTTCCTTCGAACTGTCCGCCGTCCCGCTTGCGCCGGCACGAAACCATGATCGGCTTATCGCAACCAGATATCAGGTCACCAACGTCCGGCTCTTTAACAAGCCGGTCCAGACAAAGCTCAACAACGTCGCACTGACGAGCAGCGTTCAGGATGTCTACCTTCGCAAACGTCCGAGACGTCGGCGTTACAGAAATGCAGATCATGAGATGTGGCCTTCAAAGTCTGTCTGACGAGGGCGCAAAGAACGAAAAACTCAATCAGCAGCCTGTCTCGCAAGCAGGCCCCATTTGAATTGGTCCGAACCGAGTCACGTTCGAGGTGCAGACAATAAACGTTCTCCGTTCGACTGTCACTTTTCCGATGACAAGAACTCGTCTCAGACTCCAACTTTGACGACAACCTTCATCAATGTCAGTCGAGGGTTTTCTGCCTGAACACGATCGGTTATCAACACCTCAACCAACGTTTCATTGAATTATCATCCAACGGTGACCACATGATGGAGACCGGCATGACGGACTGTAACCAGACCAGCCACACTCGAATTTTCATTGCGAGTATCTGCGGGATAATCCTGCTGCTGAGCAATGCGTCTTCGTTCGGGCAATTCGACGAGACTGCCGAACTGCCAAGAGGCCTCGTTGCGAGCTACTCGGTCAACAATCGAACCGTCGAACGACTCGAGGAAGCGATCTCATTTGACTGGGGAACTTCGCTGCCCGATCGGCGGCTCGGAGCAGTCGACGGAGTTTTCAAAGCTCAATGGAAATCCCAACTGCTGGTGCGTCAGGAAGGCAGGCACCAGATCCACGCGTTTGTTCAAGGAGCAGTCAGCGTCAAAATCAACGGCGAAGTCGTTCTGAAAGCGGAGTCAAAAACTCCAGGCTGGGTGTCTGGCGAAGAATTCACACCGGACATCGGCTTTCAACCACTGTCGGTCCTTTTCGAAAAATCGGCGAACGAGGCTCGGCTGCAACTCTTCTGGTCATCCGACGTTTTCCCGCTGGAGCCTTTGCCGGGCCACCTCTTTTTTCGAGAAGAAGGCCGGCTCGATCTCGCCCTGATCGAACTCGGCCGCAACCAGTTCGAAGCGTTCCGCTGCGGAGCCTGCCACAAAGACGTCCTGCCGGAAACAGAGCGGCTGGCAGCGCCAGATCTCACTCGAAGCGTCACGGGCCTTTCCACCGATTGGATCGTCAGAAAACTCACCGGCCACGTGCCAGGCAAGATGCCGCGTTTTGAACTTTCGGACGAACACGCAACCGCCATCGCAGCGGCTCTCGTCGACTCTTCCGAGAAAATAAAACTGGAATCGCTGCCGAAACCTGGCAAAGGCCGCAACGATAACAACGACCGGGAAGCCGGGCTGACACTGATTAACTCGCTGGGCTGCCTCGCCTGTCACTCGACAATACCGGAAACGGCTTCAGACTCAGCCGAGACTCAAGCAGAAGAATTGCTCTTCGGAGGCGGCAGCCTCGCCGATATCGGCAACAAACGATCGGCAGAATGGTTCAACACGTGGCTGCGAAAACCCGAGTCGCTTAACCGCTCGCACCGCATGCCGGTGTTCGATCTTTCCAGTCAGGAGCGCCGCCAGCTCGCGCTGGCTCTGACTTCGCTCGGCACGAGCGGCAAAGCAGTCCCCAGCATCAAACCCAAACCCGCTTCTGACAACATTGTTCGACAAGGAAAGCAACTCATCCACGATCTCGGATGCCGATCCTGCCACACTGTTGCGACGAAGAAATCGGAGCTCGTTCCAAACCTGCCTGGCCTGACATCAGCCGACGGAAAAACTCCGAACTGGAGTCGATCCTGCATTCGTGACAGCTCGAAATCGACCGGCAAGCCATCTCAGCCGGCCTATGAAAAGCTCAATACGAATGCCATCACAGCGTTTCTTAATTCGATCCCGAAAGACGCCGCGACATCGACGCTCGCTCAGCGTGGGCAACGCCTGCTGGTCTCTCGAAACTGCACAGCGTGCCACCCTCGCGGACTCCGACAGGGACTTGCTTCGACGGCTGGTGACATCTCGCAAAGCGACGCCGCACTTCGAGGGCAAGCTCCGGCGCTGGTTCCGCCGAACCTGAACGCGGTCGGGGATCGACTGCTCGACGAAGCTCTCGCCAAGGCAATCAGCGGTGAGCAGAAACGGCGAATGGACTGGAAAATGGTCCGCATGCCAAAGTTCAAACACAGCGACGCCGATCGGAAGGCACTCGTTGACCACTTCATCAGCAGCGACCGGATCCCCGACGGAGCACCGACCTGGAACATCAACGACGACGCTTCGAAAGTTGACGACCAGACGCTACTCGTCGGACAGGAACTGGTCGGACCGAAAGGTTTCAGTTGTATCGCGTGCCACCAGGTCGGCGATTTCGTTCCGAAGAAAGCCGCGATGGGAACGCGAGGCTCAGACCTCGTTGGACTCGGCAACCGCATGAGGCATTCGTACTTCGTCCGCTGGACACGATCGCCGCTTCGTATCGTGCCGGGCGTAGAAATGCCGTCGTACAGCAAGGCTGTTCATGGAGTGCTCGGCGACGATGTTGACGTTCAACTGGAAGCCCTCTGGAAAACGCTCGCCGATCCACGATTCGAACCGCCAACGGACCCGGCCTCAGTCGAGCAGTACATCGTTGTGAAGAAAGGAAGTCCCCCGCAGATCATTCGAGACGTCTTCACGAACCCCGACGAAAACGGTGGCGGGTATGTTCCTCGGGCCTTTGCCATTGGATTCGACAATGGACACAGCGCACTGCTCGACCTGCAGAATTTCACGCTGCGACGCTGGACGTTCGGTGATTTCGCCAGGCAACGTACGGTCGGCAAGAGCTGGTACTGGGACATGGCCGGCTCGGACATCGTTGCCGGACTGAATGTCGATTCGAATTTCTGGCTCGTCAAGTCGAGCGTTGACGACGGCGACGCTCTTGAAGAGGCAATTGCACCTCGCATGGAAAATGGAACCGTCGGACGCCTGCTCGGTTACAGCCCCGTTGAGCAAGGCGTGAAGCTTCAGTTCAAACTCCACTTCGAAATCGAAGGTACCATCAAGGAGATCCTGGTCGAAGAAACACTGGCGCCACTCAAGATTCAGCCAGAAGATCGTTCCGGATGGATGAGGAGAATTTCGACCACTGACATCCCTGCTGACTACGACCTGGTCTTCAAGAGTTCGACGTCCCAAACGCTGGTCGGCAGCCCTGTCAACATCGAAGCCAGCGGAAGTATCAAAGCCTTCCCGATTCCCAAAGTTCAGTCCCCCGACGTAAAGCTGCCGCTGAATCTGCGGCTTGCCAACGGCTCGGGGCGATCAGATTTTGAAGTCACGTACAGCGCACGACTCAACCATCCAAATCTCAGCGTCACGCTGAAGCCCCTGCCGCCAGCGAACGCTCACAGGATCACCTCGATGCCCGGCTTCGAGGGTGTACAGCTTCCGGTTTCGACAAAGATCATGCCGACAGCGATGACCGTTCTTGACGACGGACGGCTCGCTTTTACGTCACTGGAAGGGCATGTCTACATCGCCAAAGACACCAACGGCGACGGAGTGGAAGACGCGCTGACGATGTTCGAAGAAGGACTCTCCGCACCGTACGGAATCATTCAGGACGGAGACAGTCTGCTGGTTGCTCATAAGCCGGAGATCCTTCGACTGCGTGACACCGATGGTGATGGCCGAGCTGACGAACGGGCAGTCTTCTCATCCGGCTGGGGTTTTAACGACAACTACCACGACTGGACTTGCGGCTTCGCGAAAGATGCTAAAGGTAACTTCTACGTCGGACTGGGCAGCGACTACGCACAGCTTGATCGACCGAAAGAGGTTTCACGCTGGCGAGGCAAAGTCCTGCAGATTTCGCCCGACGGTACACCTCGACCATTCGCTCACGCATTCCGATACCCGACCGGAATCGCCATCGACGGCAAGGGCAGAATCTTCGCGACCGACAATCAGGGCGTACAGAACACGTTTAACGAGCTGAACCATCTGCGCGATGGCTTCCATTTCGGCGTCCCTAAGAATCACGAACAATCTCTGAAAGTTGATGCGCACCCGCCGGCGATTCAGATTCCGCACCCGTGGACTCGCAGCATTAACGGCATCACATTCCTCTCCGACTCCTACCCGCAGAACGGAATCGCCGGACACGGAATCGGCTGCGAATTCAATGGCAAACTTCTCATCCGATTTACGCATCACGAAGTCGACGGAATTCTGCAAGGGGCAACGTACTACCTGTCGAAGCCCGACTTCCCTGATGCCGATGCAAATTTCCTCGGCCCACTGAGCGTTACGACGGCGCCGAACGGCGACATCTACATCGGCAGCATTCACGACAGCGGTTGGCTCGGCGGACAGAACACGGGCAGTATCGTCAAGCTGAAACCGTCCGGCGACCTGCCGAATGGAATTAAGGAAATCCTGGCAACGCCTGACGGATTTGAAATCCACTTTCAGAAATCGGTCGACAGGTCCGCCGCCACGAATCCGGAAAACTACTCACTTAGCGGCTACACCCGAGAATGGAAAGGCGGCTACGCGACCGATGATTCAGGCCGCTTCCAGCCAAAAGTTGAAACGGCAACGCTCTCCGCCGACGGCACCAGCGTCCGCCTGAATACCAGCGAACTGAAAACGGGATACGTCTACGAACTCAACTGCCGTTTCAAGGAAAACGAAACACCGCTGTGGCCAGCCACCGGGCACTACACCCTGCACCGAATCCCAAGCGGCTCCCAATAGCGTCTGATGAGACGCTCAATCGTAAGAATCCTTGCGGGAGAGTGCGTCGGCAATTGAAGCGGTCGATTGGTTCTGTTAAATGCGCATCCGTGTTGTGGAACGCGAGAGCCGCAGGGTGCGGCACTGACAACCAATCTCATTATCCACACGGAAATTCTCACGTCAGGTGCAGTGGTGGGCGATGCCTACCTTACTTAAAAAACGTTTCTTCAAGGACCGCTGTTGTGGCCGTTATCGTTCAGAAGTTTGGTGGGACCAGCGTTGCTGACACGGACAAGATCCGGGCGGCAGCTCAGCGGGCACTCGACGCCCAGGCCCAGGGTAATCAGGTCGTCATGGTTGTTTCAGCCATGGGCAAGAGCACCGACCATCTGGTCGACCTGGCTGGTGAACTGTCTGAAACGCCGCCAGCCCGCGACATGGACATGCTGCTTTCAACCGGCGAGCAGGTCAGTGTCGCGCTGATGTCGATGGCGATTCACGAAATGGGCGGCAAGGCCGTCAGCATGACGGGGTCGCAACTGGGAATCATGACCGACGGTCACCACACCAAGGCAAAGATTCTGTCAATCTCGACCGAGCGGATTCGTGCCAGACTCGACGACGGCTATATCGTCGTTGCCTGTGGATTTCAGGGAGTAAACTCAGCGGGCGAAATCACGACGCTTGGTCGAGGCGGAAGCGATACATCCGCCGTCGCTCTGGCCGCCGCTCTGCGCCCCAGCCAGTGCATTATTCATACGGACGTCGACGGTGTTTATACGACCGATCCTCGACTGGAAAAACGAGCCAGCAAGTTCAGCGAAGTCAGCTTTGAAGAAATGCTCGAACTGGCCGGAATGGGTGCCGGCGTCATGCACAGTCGGTCGATCGAAATCGGCAAGCGGTTCGGTATCCCAATTTACGTTCGTAGCAGTTTCGACGAAAAACCAGGCTCGTGGATCTACACCGACGAGCAGACTCCACGGCGAGCCGTCGCAGGAGCCGCCCTGCTCCGCAACGAATGCCGTGTCACGGTTTTCAAAGTGCCGGATCGCCCAGGAGCGGCTCGCACGATCTTCTCAAAAATTGCCAGGAAGAACGTCGCGGTCGACATGATTGTCCAGAACGTTGCTGACGACGGCACAACCGATATTTCATTCACCGTTCAGAAAGGCGACTTCCCGGACACGATTGCTGCCGCCAAGGTCGCGTCGAAAGAAATCGGAGCCGGAGGCGTCGATTTCGAAAACGATGTGGCAAAAATCTCGGTCGTGGGTCTCGGCATGGTCGATACTCCGGGCGTTGCCGCGAAGATGTTTAAGACACTCGCCGACGCAGGCATCAACATTCTGATGATCACGACGAGTGAAATTAAGACCTCGGTGCTGGTCAGTCAGGAAAATGCCAACGCCGCACTGGGAGCTGTTCACACGGCCTTTGGACTGCACGAGCTGAACGATCACGGAGCTGAAGAACGGCTTGCCCGATACGCTACCGGAGACGACGCTCCTGATACGCCAACCATTGAGCTGAACATGGCAACGTCGAGTGATGACGACGGGAAGCATCTTGAACAGGTCACGATGGAATCAATTTCCGTCCACCGTGGCCAGTCACTGATCAAAATCGGGGCGGTTCCAGACGAACCTGGATTCGCATCAACCGTCTTTGGCAAGATCGGCGAAGCCGCCATCAATGTCGACATGATTGTTCAGGACGCCGGGACCAACGGAAAAACGAACATCGGCTTCACCGTCGAACGAGAAGACTTCGAACGTTGCGTCGCGCTGCTGGAAGAAATTGCTCCCGGAACGGGGATCGGCCCAGTCAGCTCGCTGCGGGACATCGCGAAAATTTCGGTGGCCGGCATCGGCCTGCGAAGTCACACCGACATCGCCGACCGACTGTTCAATTCGCTGGCCGATGCAAACGTCAACGTCGCCCTGATCAATACCAGCGAAGTTCGCATCAACGTGATCGTCCGCCTGGAAGAAGCCGAAACCGCGAGAAAAGCTCTTGAGCAGGAATTCGACGACGTGCTGGTCGGCGTCGAAGAGTAGGTCGGGCTTTGCCTGTCGAAGTCTCTGTCCCTGAGAAACGTCGCTAAGAATAGACCACGAAAGGCACGAAATTACACGGAAACGAAGTCTGACTTCTTCCGTGTAATTTCGTGCCTTCCGTGGTCTAAATTTTTGAGCCAGAGATCTGCTCGTTCCTACACTCTGCGTGGGAACAAGCAGGAAGCTTTCCGGGCCAGACGGAAAAACTTTGTCGGGCAAAGCCTGACCTACGGCTTATCCTCGCATCTCGGCACCAAGTTCGTGAACGATTTCGACCAGAGCTTTGGCGTTCTCAGGCGGGACTTCCGGAAAGACTCCGTGGCCGAGGTTGAAGATGTGCCCCGTCGTGCCGGCGGCGTCAAGCACGGCTTTCGCGCGAGTCTTTAATGTGTCGAGGTCGGCCAGGAGCGAAACCGGATCCATATTGCCCTGCACCGCTCGATCCGGGCCGAGCATCTGGCGGGCGTCTGCCATGTCAACTCGCCAGTCCAGCCCGACGATCTGGCCTCCAGCTTCGGCCATGATCGGCAGCAGCGCCGGATTGCCGGTAAGGAAGTTGATGACCGGTGCGTCGGTCACTCCGTCGATGACCGTTTTCGTGTGAGGCAACACGAACTCGCGATAATCAGATGGCGACAGGCAACCGGCCCAGCTGTCGAAGACCTGAACCGCCTGCACTCCGGCTTCGATCTGAGCATTCAGGTATCCAATCAGACTGCTGGTCAGAGTTTCCATCAGAGCGTGCCACGCTCCGGGATCGTTGTACATGATCCGTTTTGTGTTGAGATAATTCCTCGACCCGCCACCTTCAATCGCGTACGAAGCCAGCGTGAACGGTGCGCCGGCAAAGCCGAGCAGCGGGATATCCGCCGGCAGCTCCTGGCGCACCAGCTTGACCGTGTCGAAAACAAAGTGCAGCGTCGAGAGGTCTTCCAGACGTTTCAGCCGATCAACTTCCGACGCCGACTGAATCGGATTGTGAATGACCGGGCCTTCGCCTTTTTGATACTCAAGGTCCATCCCCATCGGTTCGAGAATCGGCAACAGGTCAGCAAACAGAATCGCCGCATCGACTCCCAGAATCCGTTGAGCGTCCAGCGTGACCTGCGCGGCCAGTTCTGGCGTTTTGCAGAGTTCGATGAACGTGACTTTGTTTCGAACTTCCATGTACTCAGGCAGGTATCGCCCGGCCTGTCGCATAATCCAGAGTGGGGTTGTGTCAGTTGGTTCGTTATACGCCGCCTTCATAAAACGGCTGGCCCGGAGTTCGGGAGTAATCACGGTCGCTTCTCCAAACGTGCAAATGAGCTTCAAACAGGCAGAAATCGCCAGCCGAAATTAAGTCAACAACGAGAACGGGGTTCGTCATGTCGGTTTGTGGCGAAGTGTCGCGGTCAGGACGTCAACAGACAACCGCACGCAGCCGCGTTGTTCGGCTTGTCGAGTGCCTGGCGATTGACCTATGTTCCTTCGCCAAGTGACAGACACAGCGAATGCGTACTTTACGTTACCCACGAATGGCAGATTTGATGACCACCAGCCCGGACAACCACCAGCTTCAAGTCGCCAGAAAATGCGTGGAGCCTGCGGTTTCCGACCACCGCCCGCACCATACGAAAATCGAGAAATTCTGGCTCGCCGGAAGCATTCTGCTATACGGAGGCGTCGGCCTGCTGATTCTGTCGGGCATCGATCAGGTATCGTACCTGCCGTTTCCGATGCCGGAACTCTGGTACTCAAACCGAGGTTTCTGGCCATTCCTTGGGATTCTGGCAATTCCCTGCGGCATTGCCCTGTTGAAGAAAGAGCCGAAGCTGAACTGGCAACCAACGCTTGCAGGGCCAAGATTCGGATCGGTCGTTCTTTACACTCGGAAGCGGTGTCACCTCTGCGACGACGCGAAGATTCTCCTCAGAACCTACGCACGCTGGCTGCCAACACCGGTCGAAGTCGACATCGATGGCGACGAGGAACTGAAAGAACAATTCAACACATGCGTGCCGGTCGTCGAGATCGACGGCAAGGTCCGCTTCCGAGGCATTGTCGACGAGATGCTGCTTCAACGTCTGATCGAAGGTTCGGAACCAACCGCATGAGAACGCTCGGGATCTTCGCCAAGCAGCCGGTGCCCGGTCGAGTGAAAACTCGTCTGGCCAGAGACTGGGGCAATGAACGAGCCGCCGCACTCTACGAATGCTTCGTCCGGGATCTCCTCAGCAGGTTCGTTCGCGATGGAAATCGGCGAGTGATCGGCTTTGCTCCAGACAACGACGAAGCTCGACAGTGGTTTGATACGGCTTCGCAGCCGTTAACCGATGCCGAGGCGTGGACGCTGTGGCCGCAGCCAGAGTCTAACCTGGGCGGGCGCATGACAACTTTTTTTGAGACGTGGACCGAGTCGGCAGACCACCGCACAATTCTGATCGGCTCGGACAGCCCATCTCTGCCTGACGAGTATCTTGAACAGGCCTGGCTGCTGCTTGAAACAAACGACTGCGTCCTTGGCCCGGCGACCGACGGCGGCTATTACCTGATCGGTCTTCGCGGAACAGTCGCTGACTTTGGTGCGCCGTTTCGGAATGTTGAATGGAGCACAGCCGGAGTACTCGCTCAGACCGTCGAACGGTTAAAGCAGCATGATCTTTCGCTCGGTCTGCTGCCGCCGTGGTACGACGTCGACTCCGTCGAGGACGTGGTCACACTGGCCGGACACCTGGCCGCACTGGAGCAGTCAGGAACCGCTGACTTCCTTACTTCGACCCAACAGTGCCTCAACGCTCGATAATTTGATGACGCGAGCTGGTAAAGAAAAACACCTCGACCGCCATTGGCGATCGAGGTGTCTGTTCAAAGTCGTGAGGTTCGGTTCGTTCGAAACACCGACCAAATCTTTCTGAATTAACGTCCTGCTTAACGCTGTGAAACGACTCGTCCAGTTCGATCGCGACGAATCGGATCGTCTGACTTCGTCCCGTCTTTTTCGGCCTTATCAACAGCTCGTTGTTTCGCCGCCGCCACCAGCTGCTGAGCATACGCCAGTTCTGCGTGGCTGAACTGAGGAGTGTCAGGCTGAGCCAGACGATTGAACTTCATGGCGGCAAGTTCCTGCCAGCTCTTGTCATTCGCGATGTTCCATGCGGCCGCTTGAGCAACATTCGGATTGATCCGCCCCGAAGCGACAAGATTCAACAGCTCCCTCAGAATCGGGTCTTTACTGACACTTTCGACGGGATAAATTCTGTACTCCATCCGTGAGCTTGGCTCCGGCTTGCCGTGTTCAAGACACACCGACGTGACAGGAATTCTCACAACCATCTCAGGTGGAATCGAGAAGAAGCCGCCGCCGCCAGCAGCAGCTCCACCGCCGGCACCAAGACCGCCCCCCTGCTGACCACCACCACCACCACCAGTTGTCTGGCCGCCACCACCCTGCTGACCACCGCCGCCAAGACCACCACCGGCCCCACCGCCGAGGCCAAATCCCTGGTTCAGAACGTGGACGCCGACGAAGGATTCAGGCATCTGGACGGTAATCGTCTCTTTCGTCAGGTTCTCGATAAGAAGGTTGCCCGTTTTGGAATTCTTCTGGATCAGTTTGGTACTCAGCTTTTCCTCTTCCATTCCCTGGAAGAGCTCGACAACCGGCGCATCCGGGTCGAGTTTCGGTTTTGTAATTTGTCCCTTTTTCGCCGCTTCGGCTGTTCCACCAGCCAGTAAAGCAAGTGCCAGAAGCGCCACGCAGTGAGTTCGAAAACGGAACATCATGAATCAATCCTTATGAGCTGGAAGCAGTATCAGAAGGAGCCTTTGTATGTCGGCGGTTTTCGAGTCGCCACCAGACAGCCTTCGCGAGTACCGGAGTTTATCGGACATGCAGGTTGACGCCCGGCTCAACGAGCGTCAGAAGCCGGGAGCCATTATTCGCTACCAGATACTACCGCAGCAAGAAAACCACCACCAACACGAAGTCACACCAGGCGTCACGAATTTGCATCTTCCGGGTACGGTCACAGCACGCGGTACAGGAAATTCAGGATCGACGGGAACTGCCGACTGGCGAGCTATGGCAAAACAGTCACTCACCGGCTGCCAGGCTTTAGCGTTTAGTTGGATTAAACCGACAGCCTCGAAAACCATGGGAAAACCCCTTCGGCTCCATTGCTTCTGTCGGACAGCCTCGTGGTTGAGCAGCTTCGTTTGAAGAACCGACCGTCAAGCTGGACTTTCGAATCAGACTGACGGCTCTACTCAAACGGTGGCCACGGCAGGCGTCAGGTATTTATCGACGTCGTTTGAAACAATGACGCCGTAGTTCACAGCCCCCAGCCACCCCGACATAATGATCCCCACCGAGCCAGCATGGAAAAGTCCGCCGATCTGCTCGGGAAGTTTTCGGCTGACATCAAGGCCTTCGAACTTCGTGCCGAATGACGACCCTCGCCAGTGCTTTGTGTAATGCTGAAATGTCTTTGGCGTGGATGCTTCGGCGTGGTCCACTTTTTCGCGGATGTTCGGAACGTACTGTTCAAGACAGTCGAGCGTCGTATCAACAAGATCCTGCTTCGAAGCCTCGTACTCTTCTTCTGACAGGTTGGCCCAGTCTTCGAACCGGGCATTCGTCGACGACACGATGACGTACCGATCGTGCCCCGGTCGAGTTTCCGGGTAGTAGAACGAAAAAGTTCGACTGCTGACATCGCGACTGAGAATCGCGTCGATATCAAACCCACGGTGCTCAGAGTGAAACAGCAGGTCGCCGCAATAGTCGTACGACTCGCCCGGCTTCAGAGCGATGTAGACCTGGCAACTGCTGGTGTTAAGTCGAACGGCTTCGGCCTCATCCACGTACTCTCTGTCGAGATTGTCCGCGCCGACCAGATCAAAGATCGTCTGCTTGAGGTTCGCATTGGAGAGGATCGCGTTACATCCGATGCGGCGACCGTTGACGACAACTCCGGTTACCTGCCGGTCCGGACCAATCTCGATGCTCTCAACATTGGAGCGAATTCGAATGTCGACTCCGTTGCTGATCATCTCATCTTTCATCTGATTGACGAGTTTGTCGGTCCCGCCCTGAAAGGTGAACACGCCTTTGCTCATGAAGTTCGAAAAAACGATTCCGTAAGTGATTGCGGGGTCTTCCAGCGTGGAACCGTTTGCGTAAGTAATCGGCTCCATCAGCAATCGAACGACGTCGTCGCGACCGGGAAAGAATTTGTCAAACAGCTCCCGAGTCGTCATCTGCTGGTCGTCGTAGAAATTCATCTTCCGGGCGAAAGTGAAAAAGTCATCGACGGTCTGGTGCGGAATTTCGAACTTCTCGGTGATCAGTCGCGTGAAGTCTTTGCGGTCGAAAGTCGTCTCCAGCGAGAACTGCGGGTTCTCAAACCGGATGCCTTTGAGCTGGACGATGGAGTCGGCAATTTCCTGAGTCCAGTATTTGCGGCACGATTTGACCATGCCAATCGGGAAGCCGTGGAGCGAAATATCAAAGATGTGGCCATTGCGTCGCTTAAACCAGGTGGCCATGCCACCGAGCTGATAATGGTGTTCCAGTAGAAGCACCGAACGCCCCTGCCGGGCCAGCGTGTTGGCCGAGGTCAGCCCCGCCAGGCCGCTGCCGATAACGACAACGTCGTAGTGATCTTTTGCATCTTTCAAAAAGTCTTTGGCCATAACCTCACCGAATATTACCGGACGATTTGATTCAAATCCGGACCTGCCCAACGGCTGCTGCGCCGCGCGGAATGCCTCAAGTCGGGGAGTTTATTGGACCTCCGTGCGAAAACCAAACCAGCCGATTCTGCACGTCGCAGCTCTCAACAACGGCAATCAATTCCGACGGAAACGACTATTTCCACGGAAACGACTCGCCCGTCAGTACCTCGAAAGCTTCGACGTACTTCGCGCGAGTTTTCGTGGCGATCTCTTCCGGCATATTCGGCGGCGGGCTGTTCTTGTCCCAGTCGGTTGTTTCCAGCCAGTCCCGGACAAATTGCTTGTCGTAGGAAAACGGGCTGCGACCAGGCTCGTAGCGATCCGCTGGCCAGTAACGCGAACTGTCGGGAGTGAGCACTTCGTCGATCAGGACAATTTCGTCGCCATCGAGACCGAATTCGAACTTCGTATCGGCAAGAATGATGCCTCGCTCTCGGGCAAATTCAGACGCCTTCCGATAAATGCTGATGCTGATATCACGCAGTCTGGTCGCTAGTTCTTCACCGATTACCTTGCACGTTTCTTCGAACGAGATGTTTTCGTCGTGTCCCGTTTCGGCCTTGGTGGCGGGCGTGAAAATGGGTTCGGGAAGCTGGTCAGCCAGAAGCAGACCTGACGGAAGCGGAATTCCGCACACGGTTTGACTTGCCTGATACTCTTTCCAGCCAGAGCCGGCGAGGTAGCCTCGCACGACGCACTCGATGGGGACCACTTTGGTTTTTCGAACCACCATGCTGCGGCCCTGAAGCGACTCCACATCAGTGCCGTCGGGAAGTGGCACGTCGGTCGGGTCGAGACTCAGCACGTGATTCGTAACGTCGAGCTGATCGAACCAGAACCGGCTGACCTGTGTAAGCACTCGGCCTTTATCCGGAATACCATCTGGCAGCACCCAGTCGAAGGCACTGATTCGGTCCGACGCTACAAAGAGGAGTCGGTCGCCGAAGTCGTAGATATCACGGACTTTTCCCTGACGAACAGGCATTCCTGGCAATGTAGTCTGGAGTACTGCGGTGGACATTGCGGCTTTCACCAGAGTCGGCACGATGGCCGTCATAAAAGTCAAAAACGGGACACTTTATGATCGCGATTCGGCGGGAGTGTACCGGTACCAAAGATCGTTGAACAGTAGCCTGACGGGGGCTACACTCGCTCGCTCTTTCCAGGACTGTCTGGTCCCGGATGATGCTTCTACTGCTCGAATCTTGAGCAGAAAAGGAATATTGAAGCACTCGCAGAACGGAGTTTGTCTCGTCGTATGCGTCGCTGGTCGCCGGTTTAATTGACCAGGCTTCGCACCTTTCAGCTTACCGAAAACATTCCGTTCCAGCACAATGGGGTTCCTCATATGGGGGTCATGCGGTTCACGGTCCACCCTGAAGGACTGCTGGATGCCGAAGCTGATCTTCCCCGAGCCTACATCAGTGGCTTTGACGGACGAGTCTTCGCTTCTCGCTTCGAAGTTAATGGCGACCACGTCGACTTCCGACGAGTCAATGCTGACAGTGGCAAGCTTCTGATCCCCTATCCTGTGGAAGGATTTGGAAAGCCGATCGTCAGTACTGCCAGCCTTCGCGAGCACGACGACCCGTATATTCTATCGCTGGAGCTTGCTCGCGGAAAAATCTGCCAGGTCAGAAATCAGCTCGCAACCTGGGAAGGTCTCGGGATGATCATCCCGGACGAGTTTCGAACTGTCCACAAAGAAGCACACCATCTGTTCGCTCAGGCGACCGCAGCCAAACCGGACATCGCCGAGGTCACCCGTCTGGCCAATAAGGCCATTGCCAAAGCCTTCGAGGCGATTGATCAGCTCGCCAACGCGTACGTTCGACAAAGATTGTCGGTTCGATTCAAGCGATCTCCGCAACTGCCGGTTTCCTTTGGATGCGGCATCAACTGCGTCGATGCGCCGTATAAGCAACGCGAGCCGTTTCTCGAAACATTCAACGCCGCCGCGATTCCCATCGAATGGAAACAGATCGAACCCCAGGAAGGCGTTTATCACTGGGACTCATGCGATGAACTCGTTGCCTGGTGCATGGAAAATCGGCTGCTGATGCGCGGCGGCCCGCTGCTCGACCTGTCGTCGAACGGGTTGCCCGAATGGCTGAACCAGTGGGGGCACGACTTTTTCAATCTGCAAAGCTTCCTTTGCGACTTCGTCGAAACGGCCATTTCGCGGTACGCCGGTAAAGTTCGTCTGTGGGAAGTCTCGTCGCGAGTCAACACCGGCGGATCGTTCAACCTGAATGAGGAAGAACGGCTGACCCTCATCGCTCGTACACTGGAAGTTGCCAGACAAAGCGATGAAGAAGGTCAGCTGATGATCCGGGTCGAGGACCCCTGGGGCTCTTACCTTTCTGCGGGTGAGCATCGGCTGTCACCAATTCAGTTCGTTGATGCTTTGCTTCGATGCGGGGTGGGGCTTTCCGGCGTGAATCTGGAAATTTCTGTCGGCTACGGAATCAAAGGAAGCGCTCCGCGAGATCTGCTGGATCTTTCGCGGCTGCTGGATCAGTGGAGCATGCTTGAGATCCCACTGAACGTCACTCTGGCATTCCCATCCTGCTGCGACGCCGACCCCCATGCTGCTGACGATGTGTCGGTTGCCGAAAACTGTTGGCGAAGTCCGTGGAGCACGCAGTCTCAATCTGACTGGATCGATTCGGTTATTCCGTTGCTCATGGCAAAGCAGTCAGTAGTCGGGATTTACTGGAGTCATCTCACCGACGCCAGTCGCCATGTGTTTCCCAATGCTGGCCTGATCGACGCTGCCGGAAATCCTAAGTCCAGCTTCCAGTCGATTCTCGACCAGCGAACCGGAAAGTGGCTTCAGTAGCCGACGCTACTCTTTATGTTCTCATGCCAGTTGTTCGACCAGCCGTTCGGCAGCGGATTCGCCACTCAGAATGCAATCCGGGATGCCCACGCCTGAGTATGCGTTTCCAGCCAGTTCCAACCCTGCGCGGTCAGTAACCAATTCGCGAATTCGAGCAACGCGGTCGCAATGTCCAACGTGATATTGTGGCATCGACCGTTTGTGCCAGCAGATTTCCATGAAGTCAGGGTCGCCCCCAACGCCCAGAATTGAATGCAGCTCCGACCGAACGGATTCCAGAATTCCTTCATCTGACTGATCGAGCATTTCAGGCTGCATAGCACCTCCGACAAAAGTGCGCAGCAGAACTCTGCCATCCGGCGCACGGCCGGGGAACTTCCGGCTTGTAAACGAAATCGCCAGCACCTTCCGATTCTCAATGGCAGGGATGACCAATCCGAATGCGTCAAGCGGATGCCTGATATCTGACAGGCGATGCCCGCTGACAACGACAGCCGCCGATGAATATTCGATTCCGTTCAAATGCCCGATCAGCTCATCCATCGAGTCAGACCTGTGAGCAACTCGCTCATCCGCCTGGCCAGCATCCAGAATGCTGGCAGCCTGAAACGACGGCAACGCAATCACGACGCCATCAAAACTGAGCTGCTCATCCGAATGCAGCATCACGGAATAGCCGCCTGATTTATTCGACGAAACGGCAACGACGCGTTCACCAAATCTCACTGAAGCGTTCTGACTGACGGCTTCCACCAGCCGCGTGAACAGCACACTCATGCCTCCACGCGGCGCAGTGAACAGTCCGTAACGGGCACCGCTTCCGTCAGCATCAGATTTCGTTTCCCGGGCCGCAGCCTGCTTCCGCGAGCCAATAATCAGACTGCGGTACTTCTGCTCCATCTCGATGAAACGCGGCAATGTCGCCCGAAGACTCAGCCTGTCAGGATCGGCGGTATAAATGCCTCCGACCAGTGGCTGGATCAGTCGGTCGAACGCTTCCCTGCCGAATCGGCGTTTCACAAAGCTCGCCAGGGTTTCGTCCGTCTGGCATTTTCGACGAGGCAGCAGATACTCAAGCCCCATCCGCAGTTTGCCCAGGGGAGAAAAGATGGACGACGTAAGAACCGGCCAGACTCTTGCCGGACTGATCAGCATGAAGCCTTCGGGAACTCGAACAGGCTTCCCGTTCCGCAGAACCAGAGAACCACGATGAGTCGTCTCGGTTGGAATCAGTTCGTCGCTCAGTCCAATTCGGCGGCACAAATTCAGCGCAGCCGGCTGGTTCGTGATGAACATGTCCGCCCCGGTTTCGACCAGGTAATCCCCGATCTTTCGCGTCCCCGCGACACCGCCTGGCGAATCACCTGCCTCGAAAAGTGTGACATCTAATTGGCTCCGCCCGTCGCTCGATAACTCAATCAACCGGTGCGCAGCCGCAAGTCCGGACACTCCAGCACCGATGACGGCAATCCGTTTGGGAGCAGATTGAGTTGAAGAGTCCGGCATAACACACTTCGCCAGTAGGCCAGTAGGGTGGACACAGCCCACCAACACCTGAACTTTTTGATGGGCAATGCCCACCCTACGTGTCCAACATCATGCCCAGGAAGATTCTAGACAGTCACTTCGCCCGACAAGTCCGAGCCTGCTCCCACATAGCGATCTCGAATTGGCTGGACGACGTTCGCAACGAACGAATCAACCTGCTCCGGCGCACGACCAACGAATCGCCGACCGTCAAGTGCTCCGGAGAGATCGACATTCGCAAAGGCAGGATCACTCTTCAAACGATCCATCAGATCGTTTGACAGACCGTTTTCCTTAACCTGTCGAGCTGCTTCCTGACTGTGGACGCGAATTTGTTCGTGCAGTTCCTGGCGGTCGCCACCGGCCTGGACGCCAGCCATCAGAATTTCCTCCGTGGCCATAAACGGAAGCTCTTCGTTGAGGTGTTTCTCAATCGTCTTCGGGTAAACGACCAGGCCGTCGGTGATGTTCTGGTAAAGAATCAGCACGGCGTCGATTCCCAGGAACGCCTGCGGGATGGTCAGTCGCCGGTTTGCGCTGTCGTCCAGAGTTCGCTCAAGCCACTGGTTGGCGAACGTCTGATCCGCACTGCTCTGCAGGCTTGTCACGAAACGCGCCAGCGAGCACATTCGCTCAGACCGCATCGGGTTTCGCTTGTAGGCCATCGCCGACGAGCCGATCTGTTTCTTTTCAAACGGTTCTTCCAGTTCTTTTCGACTTTGCAGAATCCGCATGTCGGAGCCGGTTTTATTCGCGGACTGAGCAATCCCCGACAGAACGCCGATGATTTGAGCGTCAACTTTACGGCTGTAAGTCTGGCCGGTGACGGCGTAGGACTCTTCGAAACCAAGCTTTGCAGTCACCAGGCGATCGAGTTCTTCGACTTTGCCGTGATCACCTTCGAACAGCGAAAGAAAGGTGGCCTGCGTGCCAGTCGTCCCTTTGACGCCGCGGAACCGAAGCTTGCTGATTCGGTGTTCGAGTTCTTCAAGGTCAAGCACCAGGTCATAGCACCACAGCGTGGCTCTCTTGCCGACGGTTGTCGGTTGAGCCGGTTGCAGATGCGTGAAGCCCAGACACGGCAGGTCGCGATATTCCGCCGCGAATCTGCCGAGCGCGTCAATCACCTGGACCAGTCGATTTCGAACGAGTTCCAGGCCCTCGCGCAGAAGTACCAGGTCAGCGTTGTCGGTGACGTAGCAGCTTGTCGCCCCGAGATGGATGATGCCGCGAGCGTCCGGACAAACGTCTCCGTAAGCATGAACGTGAGCCATCACGTCATGGCGAAGCTCACGTTCGTATCCCGCAGCGGCTTCGAAATCGATATTCGCGACGTTGGCTTTGAGCTGGTTGATCTGCTCGTCCGAGATGTTCAGACCAAGTTCTTTTTCCGCCTCAGCCAGTGCAACCCACATGCGACGCCAGGTTTCGTGCCGTCGCTGCGGCGACCAGAGCTGCGCCATTTCGCGGGACGCGTATCGAGAAATCAGCGGGTTTGAGTAAATGTCGTGGCTCAACGTGGACTCTCCATCTAAACGGTGATCCGAGTTCGTGATACTCGGAAACTCATGTTGTGCTTCTGTGATGAAACGCTGCTGTCAGCGGACGACCGCTCTGGCAATCCCCATCCCAACCATGACGGCGATTAATCCAATCGCCAGGTTGGCGACAACGTAGACAGCCGCCAGTCCTGGTCGATCATCCCGGAATAAGCCGATCGTTTCGTAACTGAACGTGGAAAACGTCGTCAGCGACCCCAGGCAACCAGTCACCAGAATCTTCTGCCACACGTCTGGAATCTTCCTGTCCACCGCCAGTGCCATCAGAATTCCGATGAACAGGCAGCCGGCCACGTTCACAGCGAACGTACCGAACGGATAAATGCGACCAAATTTCTGAGTGCTCCAGACACTCAGCCAGAGGCTAATCTGGAATCGCGAGACTGCTCCCACGAACCCGCCAATTCCAACGGCCAGCCAGTCCGGCATGGTTCTGCCTGGTTTTCTGCTTTGAAATCATGAGTACAACGGCTGCTGGAAGGTTCAGCAGGACGACCGGTCGCGGAGTTTAAGTTCGGGCGACGATATCCGCGAGCGAGGCGGAGCGGGGCTGACAGAATGTCCGAAAGCTGTTACCACACTCCTCTTTGCCGCGTATTCAGCCAGTCAATTCTTTTTCGCATTCTGGCAGCGGCGCCAATTGATGCACGGAGGCATTCTATGGGAGTTCCCGTCTCGCAAATGTGGACGGTCGCGTCGTACGTTCTGCGGCAAAAGCTGCGAGGAATCGAGCGGTATCCTCTGGTTCTGATGCTCGAACCACTGTTTCGATGCAATCTGGCCTGCGCCGGCTGCGGAAAAATCCAGCATCCCAACAGTGTTCTGAAGCGGAATCTCGCGGCGGAAGAATGCTTTCAGGCCGTCGAAGAATGCGGCGCTCCGATGGTGTCAATCCCCGGCGGCGAACCGCTGCTCCATCCTGAGATTCACGAAATCGTCGACGGACTGGTCGAACGGAAAAAGTACATCTACCTCTGCACAAACGCGATCCTGCTGGAAGAACATCTCGACCGATTCACGCCATCGAAGTATCTGACGTTTTCCGTGCACCTGGACGGTCTGCAGGAAGAGCACGACCGAGCCGTCTGTCGCGAAGGCATCTATGAAGTCGCGGTTCGGGCCATTCGAGCGGCTGTCCAACGCGGCTTTCGGGTCACTACGAACACCACCCTGTTCAACGACGCTGACCCGGAATCGTGCCGACGGTTCTTCGACGAGCTGATGGAACTCGGCGTCGAAGGCATGATGGTTTCTCCTGGCTATCCCTACGAGAAAGCTCCGGATCAGGAACACTTTCTTCACCGTAACGAAACACTGCGGCTGTTCGGCAAACTGCTGGACCGCCCAAAGAAATCCTGGCGTTTCAATCAGTCGCCGCTGTTTCTGGAGTTTCTGCGAGGCCGCTTCGACCTCGAATGCACTCCCTGGGGAAACCCAACCTACAACCTGTTTGGCTGGCAGAAACCGTGTTATCTCCTCCAGGAAGGTTACTGCGGATCGTTCAAAGAACTGATGGAAACGACCGACTGGAATTCGTACGGGCGTTGCAGCGGCAATCCAAAATGCACCGACTGCATGGTTCACTCGGGCTATGAACCCACGGCCGTTGCTCAGACGTTCGGCAGCCTGAAAGGGTTTCTGCGAACGGTAAAAGTTACTCTGTTCGGTTTCGGGGCCAGCGGGACGGTCACCGATGAATCCACGACCGAATTTCACAGCACGTCAACACCGGACACGACCGTGCTTGTACAACTGCAGGAGTCGCTGCCGTCTGTGGACGATTCACGCAGCGCCGCTGGGGCAGACTCGCCCGACGAATCGACAGCTGAACTGCTGACGCGTCCCTGAACCGACATTTTTGCGACGCGATCAAAGAAGGATCGTCATGGACGAGCGATTTTCTGACGAATCATTGTGCGCTCGAGGTGGCTGGAGCGAAGACTTTACGACTCGCCCGAGCAACCCGCCCATTTATCAAACAACAGCCTTCGACCTGCACGGTGTCGAGCAACTCGAAGCAGTCGTCAGCGGTACCGAACAAGGCTTCATCTACACCCGCGACGGAAATCCGAATCACTCCGCTTTTGCGCAGGATGTCGCGAAACTTGAGCACGCCAATGCCGGCGCCGTTTGTGCTTCGGGTATGGCTGCAGTTTCCGCAATTCTGTTGAGCCATCTCAAAAGTGGCGACCATGTCGTCGCCGCACGAGTGCTCTACGGTCGGACGTCGCAGCAGCTCGAAGAACTGTCGAAACGGTTCGGTATCGAAGTAACCTTTGCCGATTCCCGAATCACCGACGAAATGAGTTCGGCAGTCAAAGAAAACACAAAGCTGTGCCTGGTCGAGAGCATCTCCAACCCGCTGATGGAAGTCGTCGATCTGCCGGCTCTTGTCGACGCGATGGGCAATGTGCCGGTCGTAGTCGACAACACATTCGCCACGCCGTGCCTGTTCCGACCGTTCGAGCACGGCGCGAAGCTCGTATTTCACAGTGCCTCGAAATACCTCAACGGGCACGGCGATGTCATGCTGGGCGTTGTTGCCGGAGAACGCGCAGCGGTGACTCGCGTCAGACGAGTTGCCAGTCTTTACGGGCTGAACGCAAACCCGTTCGAATGCTGGCTCGCGTCGCGAGGTCTAAGAACGCTGCCACTGCGAATCGAACGAGCCAGTTCAAACGCACTCGCGGTGGCCGAGTTCCTGGAGCAACACTCAGCGGTCAGCCGCGTGGTTTATCCGGGACTCCCGAGTCATCAGGACTTCGAACTGGCGAGCCGGTTGCTGCCCGACGGCTGCGGCGGGATGCTGTCTTTCGAGCTTCATGCAGAAGAAGCTGGCGTACGAACGCTGCTGCGAGAACTTGCGGATTCCATTCCGTTTTCGCCCACGCTGGCAGACGTTCGAACAACGATCTCCTGGCCGGCCGGCACGTCTCACAAGTTCATGGAAGCTGGCGATCGACGAGCGTGGGGCATCTCCGACGGCCTTGTGCGGCTTTCAGTCGGAATCGACGCCGTGCAGGATGTGATCGCCGAACTGAATCGAGCACTCGACCAGCTCTCTGGTTCTGAGAGCTGGCTGCCGTCCTGACGCACCATCGCGTCGACGCGTTTTTCTGAACGTGTAACGTGTAATGAGCCGCTTCAAGCTCCGCCACGACCAACCTGAATCCCGAATGAACGACTCGATTTGCCATGTTGACGATCGCGTCTTTGACACCCACCAGTTCAAGCACCTGCTGGCTGGCAGTGATCTCCCTGAACTTCTCAGCCCTGATCCAATTCAAGACGCAGTTCAGCCCTGTGATGTCAACTAATCGGTAGCCGGATTTCCATCCATTTACGCAGCTCCTCGAAGAACCGGTTTTAAAACTTCATCCTGCTCCCTCCGTGATCATCGACCGCTGTCTCCGTTCACGAAACGGTGTCGCTGTCGTCTCTCAAACTGAGCGAGTCCTCGTCCAGCATGTCCTCCAGAATGTCGATTTCACCGTCATCAGCAAAGAATCGATCGATCCCCGTCCCACCCATCATCGTGTCTCGGCCTGAGCCGCCGGTCAGCGTGTCGTCATCGCTGCCAGCGTCGAGCATGTCATCGCCGGTCCCTCCGTCAATGACATCGTTGCCTGCGTGTCCTTCCAACGAATCGTCCCCATCGTCGCCGCGAAGCGTATCATTGCCGCCGAGACCTCGCAGCGTGTCGTTGCCTTCGCCACCGTTCAGCTCCTCGTTGCCTCGCGAATGTCCTTCCAGGAAATCGTGTCCGGCGTCTCCGTAAAGTGTGTCCTGATTTTTGCCGCCCTTCAACGTGTCGTCGCCGTCGCCGCCGTAGATGACATCGTCGCCGTTTAACCCCATCAACATATCGCGGCCGCCGTCTCCGTAGAGGACGTCGTTATCGTTGTCACCTCGCAGCGTGTCGTCGCCGTCACCACCGTGCAGTTCATCAGCAAGACGTCCACCGGCGAGGTCGTCATTCCCGGCGCCGCCATAGAGCGTGTCATTGCCTTTGTTGACCGCTGCCGAGTCTCCCAGATCGCCAAAGAGCAGATCGTCGCCGTCTCCGCCGTCGAGCCAGTCGTGGCCGGACGCACCCAGCAGCGAATCATTGCCGCCGCTGCCGTTCAGCGTGTCGTGCCCACCGAGTCCGCCGATCGTGTCGTTGCCCTCGCCGCCGTCAAACCAGTCATGACTCGCCACATGCCCGATCATCCAGTCGGCACCGTCACCACCGTAGACCGAGTCGGCTCCATTTCCTGTGTTGACGATGTCGTCTCCGTCGTGACCGTGGATCTCGTCGTCGCCGTTCAACCCGAGGATGGAATCGTCCCCGACGCCACCGTTCAGATGATCGTTTCCGCTGTCGCCGACAAGCGTGTCATCCCCCGCTTCACCGTTCAGCGAGTCGTCCTGGGATTTCCCATAAAGCAAATCGTTACCAGCTCCCGCGTTGACCGTGTCGCGACCCGTTCCGCCAGAGATCGAATCGTCGCCCGCCCCGGTTACCAGGATGTCGTGGCCGCTGCCGCCGTCAGCGGTCAAACCTAAGTCGAATGCCGTGGCTTCCAGCCGGTCGTTTCCGCTCCCCAGATTCACCGTCAATGTGGCAAGTTCGGTGTTGTGTCGAGCGAACGATTCGATCGTCACTAAGTCGTCACCACCGAGCAGTTCAAACTGAACATCCTCGATACCATCAGCCAGAAGAAAATCCCGTTCACCGACGTCGTCGAAGACGGTCGAGAGATCAAGCCAGTCACGCGAGCCGGGACGATCAATCGAAGCTGCTGATTTGAGCTGCATTTCGTCTGCGTCATCGCGTCCGAAAACCACAACAGAATCGTTGCCATCGCCACCCGAAACGGTCACATCGAAGCCCGTTGTTTCTAATACAAGCCGATCATTACCCCCACCCATGTCCAACCGGATTCCGTCCTGCGTAAACGCAGCGTGAACACGCTCCTCACGTGGCCCCGACGGTCCACCCGTAATCTGCAGAACCATCTCGCTGTTTATCTGATCGAAAGAAAGTGTGAAAACTTGATCGTAGTCGTCGTCCCCCCCGTCAAACGAAACGATTCCAAATGACGGAAATGGAGACTCCGGAGGCAGTATCTCTAGATCGACGACTGCCGGGCCGTTCTGCCAGACCTCGAAACGCTGCCCCCCAGCTACTGAGATGCCGACGTTCGTCCATCCGTCGCCCATTTCAATCACATCGCTGGAGTCACGATCGATCCGAAGCCGATTCTCGGAAGACGTCATCCGAACGACTGCTGACGAGTCGATCGTCAGCGTGTTCGGACCATTGTTGACGAGACTGAGAACTTCCAGATTCCGCAGCCGGTGGTCAGACGGCGATGTTAAATCCAGATCAACGCCAGCCTGCATGATCTGCAGTGTGTCGAAGCCGCCGCCGCCGTCAGCCACGCGGAACTGATGATCGATAACCCGCAGCAGATCGTCACCAGCCGCTCCCTTAAGCACATCTTCTCCGCCGTCGCTGATGAGCGTGTCGTCGCCCTGCGCCCCGATCAGAGCATCCGCCCGATCACTGCCTGCCGACGCGAACAACTCATCATCACCCTCATCCCCAATCGAATAGGTGACGTCGCTGTTCTCGAGTCCGGCGAAATCCGGACCGCCGAACACCACAGTCACAACTCTTGATCCGTTGTCGTAACGCTGAATGATCCCGTTTGACGACTGGGACACAATCAGGTCGTCGAAGCCGTCACCGTTGAAGTCACCGCTGTTGTTGTTTCGAGCGTTCAGTGGAAAAGGCAACTCGGTACCTACGCCAGTGCGGACAAAATTCGGGTTGTCTGATGGATTCGCTCCATCGAACGGCTCAATCAGTTCGGGGAGGAAGCTCCAGCGATCCAGCAGCGCGTCATACGGCGTCAATCCTTGGCTTGCTGACTGGATTGTCAGTCCAACGTTGTAGGAAGTAGCAATGTCGAGCAACCCATCGCTGTTGAAGTCTGCGCCGAGATTCGCGCCGGATCGGACTAAATCCTGGACCGAAACCAGCTCAATGGTGTCCGCCACACTAAGCAATTCGACGGAATCAAACGGCTGATCGCTGCCGTAGAACCAGACGAAACTGTCGCCGGTCACAAACAGCAGGTCGTCGACCGAGTCACCATTCACGTCGTGAATCACGACGGGGCCGGCGAACAGTTCCTGCTGATAAAAGCCGTCCAGAACGCTCTCCTTGACTTCGGGACGAATGACGAATCCGCGGGAACCATCCAGTTCGTCGAGATCGACGACTTCCGGAAAGAACGATCCGCCGGACTCGGCAGGTTGCTGTCCCAGCACGACGCGCACTTCATGGCCACGTTCATACGGTTGCGTCTCAAAGTCGTAACCAGTGCCAGTCACGATGAGATCCGGAAGTCCGTCGCCATTTGTGTCTGCTACGTCGACCGCCTCGATGTAGAACCGCCCGCTGTCTCCCGAGTTTTGAAGCCGGACGCCAGGCAGCAAGAACAGGTCGTCCATACTCACTCGGTCACCAATTCCTGCGTCATTGCCGAAGGCAATAAACGCTGAAGTACTCGACCGATGACGGATTGAGCCCGAGTACAGATCGTCAATGCCGTCTCCGTTGATGTCCGGGATCGTGAACAGCGACCGCGTCAACGTACTTGTTTGAGAGCCTTCCGGGCCGGTCACGATCGTCCCATCCGTGCCATCAAAATCGGTCGCAGACAAAGTTGCCGGGTACATCCCGTCGGCACGGCCATATACGATCGTGATCTGCTCTCCGACGTTGCCTGGTGCTGAGATCTCGGAAAAGAACTGCAGATCCGGAATGCCATCACCGTTCACGTCATGCGAGGCGTCAATCTCCGGCCCGGAAAACTGAGCGGGGCTCTCTCCCTGAACGAGAAACCCGTTGGTGCCATCAAGCCCGCTGTTCAGGTCTCGATGGCCTCCGAAGTCAGTGGCACTTCCAAACACGACGTAAACCCTGGCGGGCATGCCGTACGTGTGGCTGGCGATAGCGAAATCGTCGATGCCGTCTCGATTCCAGTCGCCGATCGACTGCACCTCAGAGCCAAACTGTCCCGTGTCGGTCCCCGGCGCATTGATATGGTAGCCAGCATCGTCATCGAGATGTGCCAGCCACGAAGACTCCAGCTCGACAGTAACGCTGCCAGTGTCCGATTCGGCGGTGTACTGAGCGAAGAAGCGACCATCTGCAAAGTCAGCCGCAACCAGTTGCCACTCTCCTTCGAGTGTCACCGTGTCGTCCGGGGTGCGAAGAATTCTGAGTGTCCGCGTGTCAGGATTGAGACGGCTGACAGTGTTCGGATTGAGCGTCAGCGTCGATTTCACGAGCTGTCTTGTGTCGGCCAGATCGATGACCTCGATCCCCTGCACGTCCCCAGTCGAAAGTTTCGTCAAGTCGAAGTTTCCGGCTATTCGGAATTCCAGCACGTCGTTGCCCGGGCCACCGTGAGTGTTCCCAAACGGAGCAGCGACGACGACCAGTCGATCGTCGCCATCACCACCGCTCAGCTCGTCGAGCCCGCCGTCACTGACGAGCGTGTCGTCGCCGCCGAGTCCTGTCAGTATGTCCGAATTCGACGGTCCCTGAGCCGCGATCAGGATGTTCGGACCGTCGTCGCCTGTCTGTACCGTGAGTCCAGTGCCGCTCAGCAGAGTGCGGGATTCGAGAGCCTCGCTGCCGGATTTAAAATCGGAGCGTCGCCGACGCTGACGGGAGCCCGACGCTGCAGAGCCTCGTTTTAAAACTGACGTCTTCAGTGATTCCAGACACCACGCCCGCGACCCAAGCATCGCTGTCTCCCCATTCCCCCGATCCATCCGCAATCGCTGGCCCTGCGGACGTCCGTATCCGAGATCCCTGTCCTGTTTTCGGAACTCGCTATCTCATCAGTACAACGATGTTTGCCTAAGTCTTAAAAAGACTCGAAGACTGTTCGGCCTGAAAATCCAGAGGCCAGTGCCGCAACGTGGTCCAACCACTCGTGGTTGGGCGCCGCAGACACGGGATGCCGCGGCCTCAGCGTGGCATAAAAAACGCTTTCACTTCAGTCGTTCCCGCACGATGAATCATCATGCCGCTCCGCGACGCAACCATTCTGGCTGTGGCGGAGACCCGCGTGCAGCGTGCCGACCCTCGCACAGCCAGGCACACGGTCGCTATCTTCTGAAGGCGTGAATTCTCCTCGTGCGTGCTGACTCACACCGTCTGGACAACTCTCAAATGCGATCGATCAGCCGTGTTTATTCGGATCCACTGGACATTATCTGGACGCACGCGGCCAGCCGGATGAGCATGCGGATTGTTCGCAGTGCTGAGGTCAACGCTTCCTGGAACGGGAACGGCGTGCTGACAATCGGCACCTCGGAAACACTCGATCCAGATGACTGCCTCGCTCAGATGGTACTTCACGAAACTTGCCATGCGCTTATCGAAGGACCGGAGTCGATCACGAAACCGGACTGGGGGCTGCACAGCTTTGATCCGTCGAAAAAAATCCACGAGCACGCCTGTCTGAGACTACAGGCCGCACTCGCTGATCGAGTCGGAATGAGGAACTTCTTCGCACCGACAACGATGTTCCGCAGCTACTACGACAGCATTCCCGACAATCCGCTCATTAACGACGGCGACACTGCTGTTGTGATGGCCGTCGCTGCCTGGCAAGCGGCGTGTCACGGCCCCTGGTCGGAAGCTCTGAACGACGCGTTGTGCGCAACGACGAGAATCGCCGAGTTGCTGCGCGGCTTTACCGACTGCGGTTCGCTCTGGCACACGGCTGGCTCTAAGTGACAGAGAGTTGTGGATCGCTCCGCGATTCAACGTTCTGATCGCGAAGCGATCAGCAACTGTCAGCCAGTTGTCGCCAACTAAAAAAGTCTGACTGTCACGGATTGTGGTGTCGACACGCCGACAGTCTGTGGAGTCGTAAAAGCGGAGCGAATTCCAATTCTGATGGAGCAGAGCCGTCGTGAGCGTATCATTTCCTTTTCTGATTGCTGTCGAGCCTTACACCCAGATCATCATTCGTTCGCGAAGTTCATCCGGCACTCGTTTCGCGACGGCTTTCTCAAGCTGATAATCGTGATACCGAGTGCTCAGATGGCCGACGATGATCAGTTCGTTCTTGAACTTTTCTTTCCGCTCAAGGAAATCGTCGAGGTGCATGTGCCCGAACTTGTGGATCTTTTCCTTCCGATGCTCAGGCCGGAAAAAGGTCAGCTCGGTGATCAGAATCTGTGATTCAAAACACGGCTCGTAACCGTCCAGCCCGGCGGGCGAGGTGTCGCCGGTGTAACAGACCAGGGGAACTCGCACTTCACCAGTCACATCCTCACCAGCAAGTTTGCGATCACGAATCTCGTTCTGCGGAAGGCCGACCAGTTCCGGTTTCAGCTTTCGACGACGATCCCACACCTGATACCCAACCGACGGAACGGTGTGTTTCGTTCTGAAAACGGTCACCACGTGCTCGCGGGAAAGCTCGAACTCGTCGCCGTCTTTGACGCCTTTGAGTTCGCAAAGCATTCGGCCACGATCGAGCCGCTGCCACGCCTTCAGCAGTCGGTCCGTGTTCTCGACGATTTCTTCAGGAAGATAAATCGTCGGAGGCTCCATCTTCATCATTCGCCTTCGAGCGACAAACGCCGGCAGCGCCGCCATGTGGTCGAGATGCCCGTGCGTGATGAAGATCGTCGACGTCCCCGTGAAATCCCACGGGCTTCCGCCGAGATCGAAGCAGACTTTCAGCTCGGGAATACGCCAGTAACTCTGCACGGCCGCCCGAGAGTAGCCCTCGATCGTCAGCCCTTTGAATTCGTGCGTTTTAACCGGAAGATTTTCGACCATGAAACTTCGATGCCCATTCTCTGGCAAAACAACTTCAGCAGGAATCAGTTTCTCGAAACAGCATTCAGCCGGGCCTCACGCGAAGCCGTTCAGGCGCGAAGGGTCGGTGGAACATTTGCCAACGGTCAAACATTCGTCATTCTTTCGCGGCCTTGCGTCTTCGCGTGAATCATCTATTTACACGTCAGAAAACGTCCCTGCTGACTAACTGACTTTGACAAGACGCCCGGACGAGATGCTCTTTGCTTCGGCATAGCAAAGTTTCAACGCATCGCGAGCCATCGCCCCCGACAAGGTTTCCGGAGCTTTCCCGGCGGCCACTCCATCGACCGCAGCCTGAAGCTCAGCAGTGAACGCCGAGCACCACTCGCTGCCGCCTTTAAGTTTTGGCGTTGCGACCTTCCGGCCCTTGTTTGTCATGAGGGTCAGTTCGCGGTCGACTTTCCATTCGCCATCGTACGTCCCGGCACTGAACGCGATCGTTGCCTCTTCCAGAAACAGCTCGAAACCGTGAGCAAACGCAAGCCCCTGAGCCGCGATTCCGCCACTCACACACGAAACAGCCAGGTCAGGGTCGTCGTAGACATAATTTGAATGGACATGGTTCACGAACCCTTCGATCAAAGTCCCCTGTGAAAAAACCTGTTTGGGAACTCCGCATAGCGTGCTGATTAAATGGTTGTCGTGAATGTGAAGATCGACACCCCAGCCACCAGCATTTCGAAAGTCAGAAAGACTCGATGACCAGGCCGGCGGAGCGATTACACGTCGGAAATGGGCAGCCCGCAGTTTTCCGTACTTGCCGCTGGCAACCGTCGACAGAGCAAATTCAAACTCAGGAAAGAATGGCAGAACGTGGGCCACCATCAACTGCACGTTGGCCTTCTCCGCGGCGGTAACCATCCGATTCGCAGCTTTCAAATCGACCGAGATCGGCTTTTCGACAATCACATTCTTGCCGGCTTTAATTGCTTCCAGGGCGACCTGCTCGTGCTGCTCGACCGGCAGGCAAATGTCGATCAAGTCAATGTCCGGGTCCGCCAGGAGATCGTGGTAGTCTGAATAAGTCTTGATCCCTGACAGGTCATTCAACGCGCCCGGAGGACCGAAATTTCCCTGAATTGACCGCCAGTCTCCGTCGAGCTTTTTCGAATTTCTGGTCGCGATGGCCGTAACTTTGCCATTCTTCAGCTTTGACCCGGCAATGCGCCGCCTTCCGGATTTCGGATCATCCTTGAACCGATTGGCACCTTCGAAATGCGTCATGCCCATGAACCCGATCCCGATGATTCCGATTCTTACCATCTCGATATTCCCCATTTGCTCCGGGCAGAAAATTCGACTCAATCCAAGGCGGCATCTACGGTCGGCTGAGCTTCAAACCGCTTATAGAGGACGGACTTCAACAGAAGGCTGCCATTGCTTCAAGCCACTTTGCCGACTGAGGCATCCATTGTCAGAGAACTGGCCGATTCGCGGCACATAGCCGCCCACCAGACGGTTCGTAGAACCGGCCTTCGCGGCGCATTCGCCTTCTCCAGCCGGGAGACCTTGCCAGAACACCATTTGCCGCCGTATTCTCGCTCAGCCAACCGCTCTCCCCAGGAGTCAGCCCGTCCGCAAACGCTTTGTTTACCGAAAGTTATGCAAACAAATCAAACTCCTGCTGAGAACCGCGAATTCTGTAGAATCGACGAAAATGAATGGACATCCGAGTCTGTCACGTTATCCTGACCGCCAGTTTGCTCGATATCCGGCTGCTCATGTTGTGCAGTCCAGCCGCTTCAACTGGGTGGTACCTTGAAGCGCACGCGGGCGAAATCGCGGACTCTTCTCTCGGAAGACTGCTGCGTGATATCAGAAGAGCATGGAAGCAAAGGTGGAACACTCCAGTGAGGAGGCAACAGAATGTTGGTACTGTCAAGGAAGCCAGGCGAACGAATCCTGATTGGTGATCAAGTAGCGATTACCATTGTGCGAATTGGTCCAAATACCGTTCGACTCGGGATTGATGCACCACGCGACATGAACATTGTGCGGGAAGAGCTGTGTGCTGAGAAAAGTGAAGAGGCCGAGCTGGTTTCTCACCGACCAACTGCTCCCAGGTAATCGCAGAATGATGACAAACGAAGCAGCCTGCCTTTGCGGTGGGCTGCTTTGCTATGCGCAGTGCCCGAATTGAAATGGCAGGACGTTGACATCCAAAACGTGTCGACAGTTATCACAGCAGGCACGGCCCTCGAAACACGACTTTCTGAATCATTCAACTTTGATCAGAAAGGTCTGTAGCCCTGACGACTCCACCGCCGTGACGTCGTCCAATTCGCCTTCGGCATACATGACATACCCCTCGGTGCGACGGTGTCCAGGCTGCTCAAGCAGTTGAATTCCCGCTTCTGGCCCAAGCACACTGACGGCAGAGGCAAACCCGTCGGCCAACATTCCAGTTGGAGCGATGATTGTCACACTACTTCGCTGATTCAGTCCGAGGCCAGTCTTCGGATCAACGATGTGGGAATATCGGCGTCCTGCAATAACGACGCTTTGATACGCGTCTCCCGATGTAGCAACGGCCTGATTGCAGATTTTCAGGCGTGGAGCCGGGCCGACCTGATCAGATTCATCCTGTTTATGCCCGACAGAGCTCGCCCCCTGTTCGCGCCGCCGCAAAGCCTCAACTTCTACCACCCAGAATTCCGCGTTCGGTGGTGGATCGCCCGCCACGATATCGCCGCCAGCATCGACCAAAGCTCGTCTGAAACCGTTTTCTCGAAGAACTCTCAGTGCCTCATCAGCGGCAAATCCTTTGGCAATCCCGCCAAAGTCGAGCCTCATCCCGGTAAGCGCCAGTTCCACAGTTTTCGCTTCACAGTCGACCCGAACCAGATTATAGCCCGTCAACTTTCGCGCTGCCGACAGCTGATCCGGCTCTGGCATCATCTCACGTCTTCTCACACGTCGCCAAAGCTTTGTAAGTGGCCCCACCGTCACGTCAAATGCACCGTTGGTATCACGTGAGAGCTGAAGACTTGCCTGCAGAACTGTACATAGTTCGTCACTTACCCTGATCGGTCGGTTCGGTCCAGAGGCCTCACACAACCGTCGAACTTCACTCGAACCGTCATAGTCAGAAAAGATTCCGTTGAGCATGTGAATGCGAGCGTATGCAGCTTCAGCAGCCTTGTTTGCAACGCCAGAATCCGAGCCGTACACTGACAGCCGAAAAATCACGCCCATTTCGACGCGTTCAAAGTCAAATCGTCGAAGATGCGTGTCGTCGGCTTCGGCCTGCGTGAAGGCAGCAATCGCCATCACAAAGGCACAGCTGAAACCGAAAATTCGCCGAGTAAGTCTGTTCATGGAACTTGCTCAATTCACGTCGGATAAACCGCAGGACACTTCGGCAATCCTACCTCCCTCGCCAGAGTTCGCATCCGACAATCATCGCCTTTGCTGATGGAAACCTGATATTCATGAAACCTCAATGGATACTTCCCGCCTTCGTTTACGGAATGTTTGTCGCAAACGTGCTCGGCTCAAGTCAACTGGCTGTGGCAGACGACAAGCAGACTGACCAGTCGACGATGAAGCCTTACACGGAGGAAGTAACGGGCATTGATGTCAAGTTTGACATGGTTCCAATCCCCGGTGGTGAGTATTTGATGGGCAGTCCCGAATCAGAAGCCGACCGCAAGGAAGACGAAGGGCCGCGGGTTAAAGTCAAAATCGAACCGTTCTGGATGGGCAAATACGAAGTCACCTGGGACGAGTACGACGTCTGGAGCTTCCGACTGGACATTCAGCGTCGAAAAATCGCCGGTACCAATCCGACTGACCGTGACAAATTGTCGGACGCGGTAACACGTCCAACGCCGCCTTACACTGACATGACATTCGGAATGGGGCACGATGGATACCCGGCGATCTGCATGACGCAACACGCAGCCAAGATGTACTGCCGTTGGCTCAGCGAAAAAACCGGCCACTACTACCGGCTCCCGACCGAAGCTGAGTGGGAATACGCCTGCCGAGCCGGAACGTCGACTGCCTATTCATTCGGTGATGATCCAGATGCCCTCGATGATTACGGCTGGTTCTACGACAACAGTGACGAGCAGTATCACAAGGTTGGCGAGAAGAAACCTAACCCCTGGGGACTTTATGACATGCACGGCAACGTGTCTGAGTGGGTGCTCGACCGCTACGACGCCGACTGGTACGCCAAAGGCGCCGGCAAGTCACCACTCAACGTGCCAACGGACATGTATCCTCGCATTGTTCGAGGCGGCTCCTGGGACGACGACCCTGACGGACTGCGAAGTGCAGCACGTTACGCTTCCGATCCTGAATGGAAATTTCAGGATCCACAGATCCCAAAAAGCATCTGGTATCACACCGATGCGCTGCATGTTGGCTTCCGCGTGATTCGCCCGTTAAACCCGCCAACACAGAAAGAACGAACGAAACTCAAGTTCGATCCTGAACCTGAGATCGCAGCACAAGGTCGGGCAGGCTAACGATCTCGACGCCAGAGAAACGTTGAGCTGTTGTTGTCGAATCCTCGTTGATTACCACTTTCCCACTTAATTCCGATTCTGGAGAACTCCATGACTGACACGAACCCAAGCGCCAGCTCACGCCGCGATTTCATCAAGTCATCCACTGCCGCAGCAGCAGGAGCCAGCGCTTTCGCCAGCCTTGCACTCCCACGCGGCGCGTTCGCCGGAAATGACGACACTATTCGAATTGCCCTGATCGGTGCAGGTGGACGTGGAACCGGAGCTGCTCAGCAAGCACTCAGCACGGCTGGCCCTGTCAAACTCGTCGCCATCGCCGACGCTTTCCAGGACCACATCGACGCCAAACTTCCGACTCTCCAGAAGGCACACGGCGACCGGGTAGCTGTTGACAAGGATCATCAATTCACCGGCTTTGACGCCTACAAAAAAGTCATGGCGATGCCGGAAGTTGACCTCGTCATCCTGGCAACGCCACCTGGCTTCCGCCCGATCCATGTCGAAGCTGCTGTCGCTGCCGGCAAGCACGTCTTCATGGAAAAACCCGTCGCCACGGACGCTCCTGGCGTTCGAAAAGTTCTCGAAGCGGTAAAAGTCGCCAAAGAGAAAGACCTGAAAATCGGTGTCGGCCTGCAACGACACCATCAAAAAACGTACCTCGAAACCCTGAAACGAATCTGGGACGACCAGATCGGCGATGTCATCGCCATGCGATGCTACTGGAACGGTGGTGGCGTCTGGGATCCTCGCAAGTCCCGCGATCAGGTCAGCGGCGAAATGGAATACCAGCTTCGCAACTGGTACTACTACACATGGCTGTGTGGCGACCACATTTGCGAGCAGCACATCCACAACCTTGACGTCTGCAACTGGGTAAAAGGCAACAGCCACCCGGTAGAATGCCAGGGGATGGGCGGACGGCAGGTTCGTACCGACAAGAAGTACGGAGAAATCTTCGACCACTTCGCCGTCGAATACACCTACGACGATGGCACCAAGATGTTCAGCCAGTGCCGTCACATTCGTGGCTGCGAAAACAGCGTCACTGAGCACGCTCATGGCAGCAAGGGTACTGCCGATATCAGCGGAGCAAAAATTTCCGGAGCAAACGCCTGGGACTACGGTCGCAAGACTCCAAAGAATAACCCATACCAGACTGAGCATGACGATCTGTTCGCCGCAATCCGTAACAACACCCCGTACAATGAAGGCGAGTACGGTGCCAACAGCACTCTGACCGCAATCATGGGCCGTATGGCTGTTTACGGTGGCAAAAAGGTCAAGTGGGAAGACGCACTTAATTCCAAAATCGACCTGATGCCGGAAACCTACACTTGGGACACAATGCCCAAGGTCACTCCGAACGAAGACGGCTTCTATCCGATCGCCATTCCTGGCGTCACGAAGACTGTCTAACGACCTCAATCAGTTAAAGAACCGACCAGCGTTGGCTCTTTAACGAACCAGGCGATTACAATGGCCTGTCGGAATCTCACCGGCAGGCCATTTCTTCTGCGCTGAGCTGATTGCTTAACGTGGAGCAATGGCCTGGCTCCACAACCAGCAGGATCAACTTCAGATGGTTGAACTGACGAACGAAATCATTGACTACCAGGCTCTGACCGAAGAAATCCGCTCGAACCAGGCCGGCGCAGTTGTTCTGTTCCTGGGAACAGTCCGGGAAATGACGGACGGACGACAGACGCTGGCACTCGACTACGACGCCTTCCCGGAAATGGCCATCGCCAAAATGGAGGAACTCGAAGCCGAGGTTCGCGAACGATGGCCGGTTACGAATGTCGGAATCATCCACCGCCTCGGACATCTCGAACTCGGCGAAATCAGCGTCGCCGTGGCCGTCAGCAGCCCTCATCGCGAACTGGCTTTCGAAGCTGGCAAGTTCCTGATCGACACGCTTAAGATCACAGTTCCCGTCTGGAAAAAAGAAAACTGGTCTGACGGTAGCACCGAATGGGTTCACCCGGGAACCGGCGAACCAGTGGCAGAAAATCCTGTCACCCGATAACTCGATCAGTATTTGCCGCTCAACAGGAAACGCTGCTCTCACCAACGAATCTAACAACTCGGCCGTTCCAATGCCCGACACACTCATCGATAGCTTTGGCAGAGTTCACAACAACCTGCGCATCAGCGTGACGGATCGCTGCAACATTCGCTGCTTTTATTGCATGCCGGCTGAAAACGTCGAGTTCATGAATCGAGCCGACCTCCTCAGCTTCGAGGAAATCGAACGATTCGTGCGCATCGTCGCACCGCTCGGCGTCAACAAAATTCGACTCACGGGCGGAGAACCGCTCGTTCGCCGAGATCTGCATCAACTGATTGAGAAACTCGTCAGGATCGAAGGCATCTCTGACATTGGCCTCACCACGAACGGCATTCTGTTCGGTGAACAGGCTCAGCAACTGTTCGACGCAGGCCTCAGCCGGGTGAACATCAGCCTCGACGCACTCGACGCTGGCAAGTTCAAGGAAATCACTCGCCGGGAAGGCTACGAAAAAGTCGTTGAAAGTATCCATATCGCCAAGGAAGTTGGCTTCAACCCGGTCAAGGTAAACGCTGTTTCGATCCGAGGTATGACTGAAGATCAGGTCGTCCCGTTTGGCCAGTTCGCTCGTGATACCGACGTTGATGTTCGCTTCATCGAATTCATGCCACTCGACGCTGACAACGCCTGGGAACGCGACAAAGTTCTGTTCGCTGCTGAAATCATCGAATGCCTCACTCGCGAGATTATGCCACTTGTCCCGATCGGTGATCATGCCCCAAGCACTCCGGCCACTGAATTCCAATTTGAAGACGGTATCGGTCGAGTCGGCTTTATCGCGTCCGTCAGCCAGCCGTTCTGCATGAACTGCAACCGTTTTCGAATCACAGCCGACGGTAAACTGAGAAACTGTCTCTTCAGCCTGGAAGAAACAGACCTGAAGGCCATGCTTCGCGGTGGGACAGACGACCGAACGATCATCGAAGCCGTTCGAGCTTCTATTACAGCCAAGATGGAAGGTCACGAAATCAACACGGCTAAGTTCATTCAGCCGGATCGCCCGATGTATTCAATCGGTGGCTGATGTTGAGTGGTCCAGGTGTGAAGTGGCCACGCCAACTCGACGAGCCCGATTTTACGATGAGTCCCCTGCCCCACCTGCTCATCCCCCAGACCTTTGGCCTCACGGGATCTGTCCGATGAAAACGTTCCACCTCAACGACACCTCACAGGCGAACGGCGATCAATTTGTAATCCGCTGACAGGCTCCAGGGAGTGGATTCATGCAGTCTGAGCCGCCTGAAGAATTGCGTCGCCGATGGCGCAGGCGTCGATGTCGTCGTCGTTGAAACGGATGGCGGCGGTTGCGGTTCCACATTTCAGGATGAGATACGAATGTCGGATGAACAGGAACGCGATTAGAAGAATCAGCCCCGCTCCGTTTGCTGGCAGGAGCAGAACTCCAAGCAGAAACAGGGACCAGTCGGGGCATTGGCGAGTTTCGACGGAGGTGACTTCGGACAGTCTCAGATCGAGACGTCGAGAACTGAAAAGCCCGGCGGCTTTGATGTGGACTCGCTCGGGCAGCAGGGTCACCGATGTCTTCGTGAAGAACGACGGAATCGGCAGCCCGGCGGTCATAAAGCCGCCTTTCGCATGAAAACTTGATGCTGTTCCGGATGGTTCGTCTGTTGCAGGCTGGTCTGAATTCATTGTCGTGGCCTTCGGCCTGGAAGACCCCGCGGTGGCAGATTTCGGTGGAACCACCGGGGCCGGCGCGGGGCTGGCATGTTTGTCGGATGGCGGAACCGATGTCCGGCCAGACTGATTTTCTGGCGGTGCAGGACTGGTCGAAAACAGCTCTCCGCAGACCGGGCATTTGATCCGGGTTTTCACCAGCTCGTCGGGAATCTTCACGGTGTGTCCACAGGGGCAGACGATGTTCACGGGCATGAGTGTCACCTGAATTGTTTCGCTTTGTCGGTGCAGTCAGTTCACAGCGTCGGCTGAAGTTACCAGAATGCGATCCGGTCGACAGCGGGCAGAGCGGTCGCTGCGTCCAAAGTCTCATGACGCTTCTTAAGAAACGCAACCTGGTGCTCGAAAGGGACGACAATGGCTGACTTCAGTAACGTCTGGCGATCGATGAGGTTTCGGTTGGCGGTAATCTTTGCAGGGATACTCGCCACGTTCGCATTAGTCGACACGCCGACGCTGCGTGCTGATGTGAAGCTTCCATCGGTATTGAACAGCCACATGGTTCTGCAGCGAGACATGCCGATTCCCGTCTGGGGTTGGGCCGACGCTGGCGAGAAAGTGACTGTTTCAATCGGCGACGCAACCGCGACGGCAACAGCCGATGCAAACGGCAAATGGAAAGTCTCGCTACCCGCGATGAAGTCTGACGGGAAGGCACACACGCTGACCGTCGCCGGGAACAACACCGTAACTCTTGAGGATATTCTGATCGGTGAGGTCTGGGTCGGCTCGGGGCAGTCGAATATGGAATGGCAACTGCGAAATACCATCGGAGCCGCCGAAGCTATCGCTGCGGCAAAGCATCCCAACATTCGCCTCTTCCACGTGAAGAAGGTTCAGAAACCGGCGCCGGCAGACGACGTCGAAGTGACGGCTCACTGGACGGCCTGCACTCCCGAATCCGTTCCGGCGTTCTCGGGTGTGCTTTACTACTTTGGCCGCAAAGTCCACGAAGAGATTGACGTGCCAGTCGGACTGATCAACAGCTCGTGGGGCGGTTCTCCGATTGAGCCGTGGACCGTGACGGAAAAAAGTTCCGGCGGGATGTACAACGGAATGATCGCGCCACTGCAGCCGTTCGGCGTGCGAGGTGCCATCTGGTACCAGGGCGAAACGAACGTGATCGGCAAGAATGGCCTGGCGTACTTCGACAAGACAAAAGATCTGATCGAAGGCTGGCGTAAGACGTGGAGTTCAGAGCTGCCATTTTACTTTGTGCAGATCGCTCCGTGGTCCGGTGAGCGTTACGAGCCCGGTCAGCTGCCAGCATTGTGGGAAGCTCAAACGGCCAGTCTGAAGATTCCTCGAACCGGCATGGCAGTCACAACGGACCTTGTTGACAACATCGGGGACATCCACCCTCGAAACAAACTGGACGTCGGCAATCGCCTGGCGCGATGGGCCCTGGCAAAAACTTACGGAAAGAAAGGCGTCGTCTATTCCGGTCCGCTTTTCAAGTCGATGAAAGTCGACGGAAATTCCATTCGCGTGGAGTTCGCACATGTCGCTGCCGGATTGAAATCGCGGGACGACGCGGCGCTGTCTGAATTCCAGATCGCCGGCGCGGATGGCAACTTCGTCAATGCAGAAGCGAAGATTGACGGCGACACTGTCGTCGTCTCATCGTCCAAAGTGGCCGAGCCCAGAAATGTTCGGTTCGGCTGGCACAAGCTGGCAAACCCCAACCTGATGAACAGTGAAGGGTTGCCAGCATCGCCATTTCAGACGGACAACTGGCAGGGCGGAACTGGCGAATAGCAAGACAGGTTTTTCATCGTACGTTCGAGAATCAACTCAAGATTGCGGGAGAGTGTCATGTTTCGAACCGGAAATGCTCTGCTGATTGCGCAACTGCTGATTGCGGGGCTGTGTCAGCGGTCAGGTTTCGCGGAAGACTGGCCTCACTTCAGAGGCCCCAACTGCGCGGGGGTCTCGATGGCTTCGAAACCTCTGCCGGCAGAGTTCTCGGCAGAAAAGAACGTTCGCTGGTCCGAAAAGCTGGGAGACGGAATCGGCTGTCCGGTCGTCGCTGCTGGTCGGGTTTTTACGTCAGCAATGGTCGATGAAAAGACAATGGGGCTTTACGCCTTCGATGCGGCCAGTGGAAAGCAGCTCTGGCTGCGCAAGTGGCCGATTGGTGACATCGCCCCCGTTCATAAAACGAACAGCCATGCGGCAACGACGCCAGCCGCCGATGCAGAACGCGTCTACTTTTACTTTGCGACGCTCGGCATGGTCGCTCTTGATGCGAAGTCTGGAGCGGACGTCTGGCACAAACCGCTGCCGGTTCCCTACTTCGTGTTCAAGTGGGGAGCGGGCATGTCGCCGGTTCTTTACAAAGACCTGCTGCTGTTTGTGCAGGACGACGATCTGGCGCCGGCATTTTACGCCTTCGACAAACGGACTGGCGAACTTCGCTGGAAAGACGATCGCAATGACATGGCGGTGAACTACTCCCATCCCGTCATCTGCGAAACCAGACACGGAGACGAAATCGTTGTTGCCGGCACAGGATTACTCGTCGGTTACGATCCGAAAAACGGCAAGCGACTGTGGAGTGCCAAAACGCTGCTCCGAAATATTAAAACAACTCCCGTTGTGAAGAACGGAGTGATCTATATCTCGCTGCAAAGCGGCGGCATTGCGAACCAGTGGCTGGCGTCGGTCGATCGAGCCGAAACAGGCAACAGCGACGGCAAGCTGACGAAAGAGGAAGTGCAGGCATTTGTCGGCGACCGTCCCGTTCCCGAGGCGTTCTTTCGAAAAACGTTTGACAAGGGCGATGCCAACGATGACGGCGTACTTGAGGGAGCAGAGCTTGATGCCGCGTTTCTGCATCCTGACAATTTTGCTGGTGCATCGTTCGATGATTCCGAAGCAGCGGCGGAATACATTCTGGCAGTCCGTGGCGGCGGGCGAGGAGATGTCACGGCGACACACGTTCTATGGAAACATCCGACAAAACACACCGACCATATCGTCTCGCCGCTGATTACCGATGGACGAATGCTGCTCATTAAGGGCGGTGGAATTGCGACCTGCTTCGACACGAAAGCGGGGCAACTCCTGTACGGCCCAGCCCGAATTCAGAATGCCGGCGACTACTTCGCCTCGCCCGTTCTGGCTGATGGAAAGATCTTTATCGCGGGTGAGAATGGAAATGTGGTCGTCCTGCGAAACTCAGAAGAACTCGATATCCTCAGCGTAAACGATCTGGGCTCACCCATTCTTGGCACACCAGCCGTAGCCGACGGAACGATTTATTTCCGAACGCGAGAAGGCCTTCTGGCTGTGGGGCTGTAGCCTGGCAGGCAGATGGTAGATCAAAGTTTTTTGGGGACGACGCTCGGCAGGATGCAGAAAGCAAACGAACGGAAATGTCACGAATTCAGCAACTCGACACGAGCGTCATCAACAAAATCGCAGCTGGAGAGGTCATCGAGCGACCGGCAAACGTCGTCAAAGAGCTGATTGAAAACAGCGTCGATGCCATGGCGACGCGCATCGAGGTCGACATCGTCGACGGCGGAGCTGAGCTGATCCGCATCACCGACGACGGCGAGGGCATTCATCCCGATGACATCCTGCTTGCGGTGAGCAGTCATGCGACCAGCAAGATCGTCACGGCGGAAGATCTGTTCTTCATCCAGACAATGGGTTTTCGCGGAGAAGCGCTGGCGTCGATCGCAGAAGTTTCTCACATCAACATCCGAAGTCGGCAGAAGGATGCCGTCGCCGGAGTCGAACTGGACGTTCACTGCGGGGATCGTTCTGAGGTAATTCCGTGTGGCTGCCCAACCGGGACACGCATTGAAATTCGAAATCTGTTCGCCAGCACGCCGGTACGCCGGAAGTTTCTCAAGACGAAGTCGACCGAGTTCGGCCATATCAGCGATCAGTTTACGCGAGTGGCGCTGGCCAACCCGCGACTGCGAATGATTCTGCGACACAACGACAAAGTCGTGTTTGACCTGCCGGCATCGGATGGGCTGATCGACCGGCTGCAGATGTTTTATGGCAAGAGTCTGACGGACCACCTGATCTGGGTGGAAAGTGAAGTCGGCGACGTACGGATGTCGGGGTATGTCGCACACCCCAGTCAAAGCAAGTCCGGTCGAAAGTGGCAGCACCTGTTTCTGAACGGTCGCTGGTTTCAGGATCGGTCGATTCAACACGCACTGACAGAATCGTACCGAGGTCTGCTGATGGTCGGTCGGCAGCCCATCTCATTCATCTTTGTCGACATGCCCCCCAGCGCGTTTGACGTGAACGTTCATCCGACCAAGGTCGAAGTTCGCTTCGTCGATGGGCAGCAGCTCTATCGTCAGATGCTGTCCATGATTCGGACAAAGTTTCTAACGATGGACCTGGATTCAGAGATGAAGCTCGGACGGGGCCGGGTATCCGACGAGGAGAATCAGCGGGAACCAGTCGGAGCGGCCGTTGCCCCACAACAGAAACTCCAGGCGGAACTGGAAGCGTGGGCGACGGACTCCCGAACGACATCGGCACAACGGTCGGACTTTCAGAACTCGACACCGCCAATCACGACGTGGTCGGTGAGACAGTCACAGGCTGACCTGGCTCGAATGCTCGCTCCGTCATCTCAGGAAGGCGATCCAGAGAATTCCGATGTTGCGTTCGCCCCGCCGGTCACACTTCCTGAGACCGTCGAAGCTGCCGAGGAAATGTTTGTCGGTCGAGAAGGCGGACCTGAATCCGGCGAACAGGTTCAGATTTCGGGCGAGGTAACAGACGAAAAATCGCTAAATACAGCTGTTGAGACAAATGATGTCGACAGCAAACCCGCGCCATCTGTCGGAAGCCAATCCGGCGAACGGGCGATGCAGATTATGGACTGCTACCTGGTCGTCGAGTCCGAACAGGGGATGATGATCATCGATCAACACGCCCTGCACGAACGGATCATGTACGAGTATCTGCGCCCCCGTGTGCTGAACGGCTCGGTCGAGTCTCAGCGAATGCTCATTCCCGAGACGATTGATCTAACGGCGCGGGAAGCGGCACTTGTCGTAGAGCACGCGGAGGTACTCGGTCAGATCGGTATCGGTGTCGAAGAGTTTGGCACGAACACCGTGCTCGTCAACAAGTGGCCCGTGATGATGAAGAAAGCTCGGCCTTCAGAAATGATTCGAGACATTGCGGAGCAGTTGGAGTGCCAGGAAAAGAAGCCAACACGTCGCGACGTGCTGGACGAACTGCTTCACATGATGTCGTGCAAGGCGGCGATCAAATCCGGACAGCGGTTAAAGCCCGAAGAAATCGACAGTCTGCTGGCTCAACGGCACCTTTGCGATGACGCTCATCACTGCCCGCACGGCAGGCCGACAGCCCTTGTTCTCAGTCAGACAGAACTCGATAAACAGTTCGGCCGTCTGGGATGACACGACGTCAGTGCACTGCGACGATCAGAACGGATATAGAAATCTGTCAGACCAGCTTCAATTCTGGATGGTGTCTAAAGTATCTTCACAACAACACTTGAACCGCCAGCGGGACGGTGAAGTGAATTTCTCTTTCGGTTAAATGTACCGGCTCTCCTTATGCCTGATGCAAACTCTACCAATCAACGATTGATCGATCTGGAAGTCAAAGACGCGCAGGTCATCTTCAAGACTGTCTGGGAAGACCTTGAAGAAGAAATCGGACATGCGAATCTTCGATTTCCCAAAGAACTGATTCTGCTGGGCGGTGCTCCAGGAGCCGGTAAAGGCACGCACACCCGGTTCATCATGGCGGCTCGAGGATTGACGTGCCGTCCGATCGTGATCAGTGATTTGCTAACCTCTCCACAGGCAGAAAAGATCAAATCACGTGGCGGAATGGTTGGTGACAAAGAAGTCGTCGACATTCTGCTTCATAAGCTCCTCGAAGAAGACTTCAGGGATGGAGCCGTGCTGGATGGCTTCCCCAGGACGAAGGTGCAGGTCGAATGCCTGAAACTGCTCGTCGACAAAATCAACCAGTTGCACAACGAATTTGCCAATACAAACCTGGCGATCAACTTTCGCCGACCAACGATCCACGCGATGGTCCTGTTTATTGGCGAACGAACAAGCATCGAACGTCAGCTACAGCGTGGACGGGAAATCGACGCTTACAACGCTGAAGTCACCGAAACAGGAATTGGCGAAGTTCGTGAACTTCGGGCAACGGACCTTGACGAAAATGCGGCTCGCCTGCGGTATCAGGTATTTAAAGAGAAAACATGGGACGCCCTGAATTCGCTCAAAGAACTGTACCATTACCACTTCGTCAATGCCGAAGGGCCGATCGGCGAAGTCGAGGAGAATATTCTCAAGGAACTCAAATATCAGAGTTCTCTGGAGCTTGAGCAGCGAACTCACGACCGGATTCGATCGTTACCGCTGGCTGAAGAAATTGCCCATCACGCTCGACAGGAACTTGTCCGACGGTTGGACAGTTACGAACTGGAACACAACGAACTGTTCGTAAAGATCGTCAGTCTGATCCGCGACCGCTTTGTGCCGATCATCACTCGACATGCACTTTCGGGCCGGGCTCATGTGAATACGGAAGAAGAAATCTTCCAGGACCCTTTGGCGATTTCGATGTTGATCGATGTGTTTTCCGAACGAGGATTTCACGCGGTCGTCGACAAGCACATTCGCGAAGTACCGGAACGATTCGATCTGGCAACCGGAGAGATCCAGACTCGAACCAAGTACGTGTACCGGATCGTTATTTTCTTCAAGCCGTCTGATATTCGACGCGGACACGGCTAAGACAGATCGCCGCTGCATAGCGGATCCGGTTGCCGTCAAGCCAGTCGGATCCGCTCGCTACCAAGGCGAGTCGTGCGATTAGTTTGTGGATGAACTGGTCACTCCAGTTTGCCAGTCGTCTCCAATGATCAGCCGTTTGTTGAGGTTTCTCCGACCGCCGATCTGTTCGAGATTCAGCCACAATTCATGACCAAGCAGTGATTGAGCATTCGGCAGCTTGTATTCTTTTCGGTCCTTGTCGGCACCCAGTTTCGTGACATATTCAGTTTGACTCTTGTGCCCGCTGACCGACAACGTGCAGCGAAAGTTCATGATGTCGAGCGGCTGGGTTCGATTGGAAACGTACTGCTCGATCAGCAGTTGCCCATCCGGCAGGGGCCTGGTGTAAACATCAACGATGACGTCGCCCAAACCGACTTCAAGAGACCGATGAACGTCGAATGTCCGTCGCCGGTCAGATGTGATTGCAAAAGAGATAACGACTTCGGCGGTACCAAGGCTCGCCGATTGCGGCAGATTGATTGTGGTGGGAAGTCGGAAAGACTCACCGGCAGCAAGTTCAATATCCCAGGAGCTTGGCCTGGCTTCCCAGTCGCGGGGAATTTTCAGCGAGACTGTTCCATTAACTCTCTGCGGCCATGTGTTGCGTCCAACGATGGCGTCAGGATGCCCGCCGTATTCTGCGGGAATGACGCCTGATTCAAATCCGGCTTCCAGTCGCCAGCGGGCCATCGCCTCCGAGCAGCCAGTGCAGAAAACCGGTTCACCGTCGGAAGTCACCTGATGCTTTTCGGCATGACGTGGTAGCTTCGAACGACGCCCCCACATGTCGACATGTTCGACGGCGTCTCCGAGGTTCAAGTCTGTCGAGAATGGAGCTTCTCCCGGAAACACAACGATGATTGATTTGTCTCGCTCAAAAACATAGTTCGACGGCGTACCAGGCAGTTGAAACGAGCCCAGATGCTTCGCGCCTCGCAGATTCATCGCTGTCGTTCTGAATGGAAGGAACAGCGGAGTTGGAGCTCCGTCGTCGTTCAGGAGTCCACGGTTTCCATCCAAAACGCCGCTCAGAAAAATCCCTTTCGAGCCTTTCAGCCTCGCCATAACCATCTGGCGAATCAGCGTTCCAGCCCGCACCTTCAATGAATGTTCCAGCGGTATTGGACGAAGCATGGTCCAGTGTTCTGCAGTTTCGGAATTCTTGTCGCTGAAGATCTGTTGAATTTCTTCCAGAGTCAGACCGTCTTCGTTCCCGATTGTCGTGAACAGGTTTCGAATACCGGTGGGAACTGGCATAGCAGCTGGCCACGGCCATTGAACTCCAATCTTCGAGTTTCGCCCGAGCTGGTCGAACTGAGTCGTGACCTTTTCGATCGTTTCTGGAAGATCTTTCGAATTCAAGAAACTCGTATCTGTATCACCGCCGAGCTGCCAGTACTCGATGGTGGAGCCGTATCTCGCCAGAACAGGTTCAATCGATGGCCCCCAGAATGCCGGTGGCAGCGCGAAGATTTCGCTCGTACCGGTCCAGTCTTTCGCAAACTGACTTCGGATCGTCTGGGGAGGATCACTGAGAAGTCCGACGACTGAGATCGATCGATCGTAAAGACCTTCCAGCAACCTGGTGAGTTCAACCGGGCTGGTCGCAGACTCCTCGTGCATGGAACTCCAGACCGGAATCTTCACCCAATGAATCCCGGCTTCGTAGGCGACCAACGACCATTCATCCGGAGTCAATGGCCCCAGACCATTACTGAGAGACCATCCGAATTCACCTGTCGGTCGCGATTGGGCAGGCTCCGAGATGACGAGAGTGGTCTCATTGCTTTGGATAGTTTGTTTGTCACGTTGAAGAGTGGCCTGGACGAAGTAACAACCATGTTGGCGAGCCGCGATTTTCCATCCAATCTTCTGGCCGCTCACGCCTTCTGGTGAAATTCGTTCGGCATTAGCACCAAGAGCCCACGACTTTTGCTCAAGGACTTCCCCGGCAACGTCGCGCAGCGACAGTTGCAGCTCGAACAGCGAATTCGAATCGAGGCCTGACACTTCCGCATTGATCACAATATTTTTGTCAGGCGTAAGAAAATGATCGTGTGCGTCGGGCATCAGCGTCAGACGTGGTCTTTTGCCCAGCCAGAGTCCATCGAACCACACGTCACCGTTGATATCGTCATTCGCCAGGTGATCGACATGACAACCGATCACAACATAGCGAACTTCCGGCTTTGGCTTCAGCGGCCCCAGTTCAAGCGGAACCCATTCGGCATGCGTGCCAGTAACTGCCCGTGTTTCGAATCGCTGAATTCTTTGTCGGCGGGAATTCAGAAACGAAACCGTGAACAGAGCATAGTCGTGTTTCAGCCGTTCGGTTCGAATGAATCCACGGAACTGATAATTGAACCTGGGATCGATCTGCGCCACCTTCTGATTGAAGGGTGAGTAGTACGCGACCTTTCCACCGTTTACTTTGACATGGAGACTCTGATCACCAACGTGGCTGTGTTTTTCGTCAATTTCACAGACAACGTAGCTGGGAAATCCCGGGCCGCGACGCCGATTCCAATCGTCGGGCAGACCATCAGGTTCACGGTCTTCGTCTGGTTCGAAATCGAACGATAGCACTGTGCCATAGGGCTGCTGTCTGGACTGCTCTTGATCTGGCCCGACGACGTCCGGCGACACCGCAGTCGCTGCGAGCAGAATAAGTAGTGCATTGCTCATAGGAATAGGCACAGTCATTGGACTAACGCACAAAAGATATGCGTTTAATCGACCGCGACCATCGGTCAACGCCGTACAACTTTTCGTGGCAGTCTCAGGCTTGCCGGTTCCGTGAGCGATTGTCGGTGTCGAGAGCAAAGTCAGTCCAGATGGAGCGTCACTCGCCTTGCAAAATGAGGCGTCTACCGCGCTGGCGTGTGGATGACTCTGATGAATGAATCACCGAATACGGGTGCCGATCACTTCTTCGGGACTCAATACATGGCGGACGTTGACGAATTGGTTCGGATTTACTTTGAATCGGTCCCGCGTCTCACCGGCCGTAAACAGGTAGAGATCTCCGTCATAGAAGGCCCCGAATTCGACGAGGCCCTGGACGGCCCGATCCGAATTCCACAACAGGACCGGATCGCAACCAAGCATTCGAGGTGCGTATCGGTGAGGAGCATTCTTGAAGGCCATGTATTCGTGGTCGTTCGACAGGTAGTAAACAACTCCCTGCCACGTCACAGAGAGATCCTCTCGGCCCTTCACCCAGACTCGGCGGGTCTTGATGGCAACTGGACTGTAACCTGACAGCCCGACAAGCCGCGATGGTTCTGGCGAAGGTTCCGGATTCCGAGCGACAGTTGAACCAGCGGTCGGTCGTTGAGGGCCTGCGATGACAGGGGCCTCTGATGATGTCGGCGCCTTTGTACTGGAAGCTGGCTGACTGATTTTCGGAGGCGGTGTCAGTCGTGCAATGGCTGCCGCGCGTTCCTGTGGAAACTGTTTCGACCAGTGCCGGATGTTCGTGAGGTACTGGTCGGGGTTCTGGTAATTAGTCGTACGGGACACGATCTTACCATCCGGTGCCACAACAATATCCGTGGGCAGAAGGTCAACCCGAAAAGCCTCGATCAGCCCCGGATTCTCATCGCTGTCGACTTTCAATGCGATTACCTGAGTCCCCAGGACTGACTGCAATGCAGGTGTATGGAGCGTGTCCCGTTCCATCTGCTTACACGGTCCACACCAGGTTGCTGAAAAATGAATCAGTAATGGAAGCCCCAGTCTCTTTGCTTCCTGACGTGCAAAACTGTAGTCAACCAGCCATTGATCAGGGCCGACCGTTGTTGCGGTAAAGGCAGTCGAAGGCAAAAGAAGGCCTGCGAGCAGTACCGTCGCTAGAATCCGATAACGTATTTGCATGTCACTCTTCCGACTTGAGTGCCTGGCGGGCGACCGTTTGGCGATATGTTTCCACATTCGCTTTACGTTTGGGTATCGACTATGCCGGAAGTGGAGAATGTGACCGATCGAACACTGCCACACAGATTACGGCGGCTGGTGCCGGTTATACCGGTTGTGCGGATCAAGTTGCGTTCAACGCTGAGTCAGCGGACTGATGCACTGCTCGTTGAGGGGGACATCAGGCAGACGGTATAAAAAAAGAACCAGGACTGATCCTGGTTCTCTTATTTAGCTTGTCAGCTGAAATCGCCTACTCGGCTTCGACGACTTCAAGACCTGGAACACTGATGTCCGTGATCTTGACCGCCGTGTACTTCTGGCGATGGCCAGTATGACGACGAGAGTCCTTGCGACGACGGAACTTCTGAATTTCCAGCTTCTCGCCTTTCAATTCCGCGTCAATAACCTCTGCTGAAACGGAAGCTCCGTCAATCAGTGGTCTTCCGATCGTGCTTGAGCCTCCGCCGTTGGCGAGCAGAACTTTCTCGAACTGCAGGGAATCCCCTACGTTGGCACTGTCCCGAAAATCGACGACCAGAGTCTCACCTGGAGCGACTCGATACTGATGGCTACCGTCTTCAATAATTGCAAACATTTGTGAACTCACTTGATTGGCTCCGAAGAGCCCGTACTGATACCGCCGCTTTCGAGCAGATTAAACCCGTGTCGGCCTTCCGTGTCCGGTCAGAACTGCCAGTTCTGAAACGAGTTACAGCAAAATGACTGATCCGGAAAGACTCCGTATGACCAGTTGGCGGGGCAGAATACCGCCTCATCTGCCTGATTGCGAGTCACCGGGGATCGGAATTCGGAACTGGTGACCAGCCGAATCTTTGGCCTCGATAATTATGTGGTTCGGCGTCACGTCAGTCCTTGCCCGAATGCTGATTGACAGCTGGCACTTATCCTCAAGTGCATTGATTTCGCGACGCTTGCGGTTGCTCAGGAAATCCGCAACCTCGTGTTCAACTTCAACCGAAAGATGCTCAATCTCTTCGCGGGACGCCGCTGTGAGCAGTGCTCGCATGATTTCAATCGATGCACTTTCAGCCGTTTTAACCAGACCGGTCCCGTTACAGCAGGGGCAGTCTTTGTAGATACTTCTTCTCAACGATGGCCGGATTCGCTGCCGAGTCATCTCGATCAGTCCGAACGGGCTGATTCGCAGAACCTTGGATCGCGCCCGATCTCTCAGCATGGCATTACGCAGGGCACGCTCGACACCTCGTCGATGTTTTTCTTCCCGCATATCGATGAAGTCGATAACGATGACGCCGCCCATATCCCGGAGTCGAATCTGTCTGGCGACCTCTTCGGCTGCCCGCAGATTTACCTGGTAGGATGTCTGCTCCGCATCGTCATCAATTCGGAAATTTCCGCTGTTCACGTCGATGGCGACGAGAGCTTCGGTCTGATCTATCACGATTGAACCGCCACCTTTCAGCGGGACGGTTCGATTCTGAATCCGGGAGATCTCTTCCTCAATCTGGTACTTGTGGAAGATCGATTCCTGTCCGGCGTAGTGATGAAGTCTGTCGACTCGATGTGGCAGCACCGCTTTCATGAACTCACAGGCCCGTTCGTAGGCTTGAGGTTCGTCGATCCAGACTGAATCAATATCGCTACTGAAGATGTCGCGAATCGTCCGAGTGATCATGTCGCTATCCTGGTAGATATCGACGGGGGCAGACGTGCTGCTGATTCGCTTGAAGATGACCTTCCACAGCCGGATCAGGTAGTGGAGATCGCGTTCAAGATCTTCCTGAGAACGCTCCAGCCCGGCAGTTCGAATGATAAATCCAAGCCCTGGAGGTGGATCAAGCTCAACGAGCTGTTTTCGAAGCTTCCGGCGAGCATCGTCGTCGGCAATCTTTCGGCTGACTCCGACACGTTGAAGCCCCGGCATCAGCACCAGATATCGACCAGGGATACTGATGTAAGTCGAGAGTGTTGGTCCTTTGGAACCCACCCCCTCTTTGATCACCTGAACCAGTACTTCGCTGCCTTTCCGAAAGATCTCCTGAATTGGCGGCTTGTTTCGAACGCTTCGCTCGTTGAAGCGACGGCCATTTTTCTGCCTGGCTTCCGTTTCTTCGTCAATCAAATGTTTGAAGTACTGATTTTCAACATCGCTGACGTGCAGGAAGCCGTTACGCCCAACGCCAAAATCGACGAAAGCGGCCTGAATACTGGGTTCAATGTTAACGACGCGACCCTTGTAGATATTTCCGACACAGCTTTCGAGGCTGTTTCGTTCGACGTAAAGCTCTTCAAGAACGCCGTCTTCGACAACGCCAATCCGGCTCTCTTCCGGCTGGCGAACGTTGATCAACATTTCTTTCTTCATGGGATCCCCTGATGTTTGGGGTATTCCCTCGGACGAATCTTTCAGCAGCCAGTGTCTCCTGGCGAACATCCTGAACGACGGACTCGTCCGCGACGCACCATTGTCGTAGCGGCCTGCGGCAAGTCGCGCGCACTCCGTTGACTGCCGTGGTACGAAAACGGATCCCTCGTTCAACAGCATCACCTGCAGGTGGGATGCTGTCTGAAAATTCAGAGATGTCTGTTCGGGATTTGGTTCCTGGTGCAATTTCGAGTGTTGAATCGCCAGCGGCCAACAGACTCTGAAGAAACGCGGCGGACGCAACGTCTGATCGTTGCGTTTCAGCGACGCGTACAGAACCGAGGCATGGCCATCGATTGAGGATTCGAGACAAGTTCGGTCTGCGTTTCCGGACGAACATCCGTGATACGGGTATTCGTGTAAGAAATGGACTGGCTGGTGCAGACGTCAACTTTTGCCTTTCGGATTCTCAAGCAACATTCGAAAGATCGCGAGTTTATACCCTGTGTGGTTATCGATGTGTCGTGGTGTTTTGAAATGGGCGACGAAACTGTCGATCGCCCGTCACTGAATGAAATTGTCTGCTATCAAAGACTGGTTGATTCTGAGTGTTCGTTGTCGCTGAGTGCTGGTCGTCACTGAGCTTGCGGCGTGTCCGAAAGTCGGTCCGGACAAAGGCGATTCAATTCGTTCCGCAGGAAGTTCTCCACATCACGGGCCACATCCAGAGACAACGCATGTTTCGCGATCTGCTCAGCATCGTTGATGGAGAAATTCCGGACAACATCCTTTACTTCTGGAACAGAGATTGGCGTAACGCTGACGTTTCGGATTCCAAGTCCCAGCAAAAGTGGAATGAATTTGGGATCTGAACTCATTTGTCCGCAGACGGTCACGGGGATCCCTTCAATCTGACCGGCTTCGATGACCATCTGGATCAGCCGGAGGATAGATGGATCACCCGCACGGTACAAGCTGGCTACTGAGGGCTCGGCCCGGTCGACCGCCATCGTGTACTGAATGAGGTCGTTTGTTCCTATCGAAAAAAAGTCGACTTCCCGTGCAAAGTTCTTCGCCAGCAGAGCCGCCGCCGGAACCTCAACCATCATTCCAACAGGGATGTCCCGACGAAATTCAGCCTTCTCTTCTTCCAGGTCCTCGATCACGTCTGTAAGAATCATTCTGGCTCGTCGCAATTCCAGAAGAGTCGTCACCAGCGGGAACATGATACGAATATCACCATGAACGGCCGCCCGGAGGATCGCTCGAAGCTGTGTCTTGAACTGGCCAAGGTGTCGCAGGCTGAGTCTGATACTCCGCAGCCCCAGCGCTGGATTGTCTGCCTTGGTACGGAATTCCTCGATGTCACCAGGAATCTTATCAGCGCCCAGATCCAGCGTTCTAATGACAATCGGATGGTCACCCATTTCGCGAATCACGCTGCGATAGGCGTCGTAATGCTCTTCTTCCGTCGGTTCGTGATCAGAGCCAAGATACAGAAACTCAGTCCGATAGAGCCCGATGCCATCCGCCCCTCGCTTTGCACACTGAGCGACTTCCTGAGGAAACTCAATGTTGCCGAGCACCTGAATCCGAACATTATCGTTCGTTCGAGCTTCAATCGTGTTCAGGGCGGCAAGCCGCTCTGACTCGGTCTCGCGCTGTTTGAGAGAATCCTGATACCGGGCGATTGTTGCCTCGTCCGGATCAATGATGACTTCCCCGCGGTTGCCATCAATGATCACCACGTCGCCAGCAGAGACATCGGCGAGAAACTTCCCGATTCCGACGACCGCCGGAATTTCGAGCGCCCCCGCGAGAATGGCTGTGTGACTGGTGTGTCCGCCAGCTTCGGTCGCGAACCCCTTAACGAAGTCACGGTTGAGATTGGCGGTTTCACCAGGCGTCAGGTTGTGGGCAAGGACGACCACCGGTTCGGTGAGGTGTGACAGCTCCGGGCGCTTTTCGCCGAGGAGTGTCTTCAGGAGTCGCTTTTCGAGATCGAAAACGTCAGCGGCTCGCTCAGCCAGATACGCATTGCCAAGGTTCTGCAGCGTCTTTGCGTAGTTACGCAGAACTCGACTGGCGGCAAATTCGGGCGAAAAACATTTCGTCCGAATCAGAGACTCGATTTCACTGTTTAACTTCGGATCGCGAAGCATCATCCGGTGAGCACTGAAAATCGCAGCGTACTGATCACCGAGCTGCTCACGGGCAACCCGCTCGTTCTCACCAAGTGCGTCGCTGACAATCTCGACAGAAGCGTGAAACCGGCTGACTTCAGAATCAACAGCGTCGACACTCACAAACCGTTGAGGAATACGAAACCCCTGCGAACCAAACAGCATCGCAGGGCTGATGGCAACGCCAGGAGAAACTGCAATTCCCGTCCGAGTGAGCATCGTTCTTCCAGCTAAAAATGAAAACAGGCGAAATCAACAACCGCAGGGACTCATCGGAAAACCAGCCGAGTCATTCAGAGATTATTGAGCACTTGAAGCACAAGCTCAGTTTCAATTGGAAGTTCGGTGAGCGTGTCCCTCGAACCCCGACTCGAAAAGGTCCACGAGGCTTGCGACGGCCTGCGAAGCATCCTCTCCTGAAGCTTTGCACTCCAGATCAGTGCCTTCTGCAGCCCCAAGTCCGAGCAGTTCGAAAATGTTACGAGCGTCTGCCGTCGTGTTGCCTTTCCGGATCGTTATCTGGCATACAAATTTCGACGCACGCTGAGCGATCAGCGAACAGGGCACCATGTGCAATCCATTCGCACCAGGCACAGTCACATTTGCGGTGACGGCGTCGCTCATAAAATTTGACATAAATCTGGAATTGTGAAATCGGTCAGGCAAGACACGAGGCTACGATATTCGCTGACCAGGCGACGGCACTACTTCGACGGCTGATTGCCATCTGCTTCGTCGAGAAGGTCAATGATGTCCTGCTTTGTGCTCGACTGACGCAGAAAACTACAGAACGTCTGATCGCGAAGGTGACGTGAAATATTTTCCAAGCCACGGAGATGATCACCAGGACGGTCTGGAGGAGAAACCAGCAGGAAGAGGATAAAAACGTCCTCGCCATCCAGACTGGCAAAATCGACCCCTGCTTTTGAAAGGCCGACCGTTGCCACCAGTCGATCAACGGATGGGTGCTTTGTGTGCGGCACCGCGACACCATTTCCAATACCCGTTGACCCAAGCTCTTCTCGTTTCAGGATCGCAGCGACGATCCCCTCTTCATCTGCTTCAGGAATCGCTCCCGAACTTTTCAAACTGGCGACCATGACTCGAATGGCGTCTTCCTTGGATGCCGCCTGCAGGTCCGGGACGATAGCGTCTGCAACTACAAACTCGTTCAACTTCATCGGAATTCCTCAGCAACGCTTTCTTGTGAACTCGCAAAAACTGCCTCACTCACGCTTCAGTAAACAACGTTGAGATCGCAGTTGTCTGACCAGTGATCACGAAGTCCTGGCTTTGATTGATGTGCGAAATACAGCGGCGTCAACTGCAACCGCGGGGACGGTAGGTCGGAAAACTGAGCGAGTCAATGGAATCGCACAAACACTGAGGCCAGACAGATTCGTTTTGCCCGCGTCATTCTCCGAAACACTTATAACACCTGACGACGCCCTGAACAGGTGACGTTGTCTCCTCGCTCTTTACTCTGGAGGGCCACTCATTGGAGTATCGCGGCGGTGATCCTGCAGTTTCTCTTTGTACTTCCGAATCTGCTGCTCCATCTTATGAAGGGCGGCATCAAACGTCGCACTGACGTCGTCGCCTTCAGAAGTCGCAACAAAATCGTGCTTATGTTCCGTGTCGACAAGAATTTCAACGGCCGCCTTTTCGTGCTCAAAGTCAACGGTAACGTTGATTTCGGTGACTCGCTCGAAAAAAGTGAGCAGCTTCTCAGCTTTCGACGTGATGTGCTCATGTGCTTCGGGGCGAACTGTGCCGTGACGACTTGAGACTTTAATTTGCACGGAATTAATCTCTCCGGATCAGGATGGTGAATCTGGCCTGGTAAATATGTCTCTGCAAACCAGTCGGGATGATATGCCGGCTTCTTCCGGGACGCTACCAGGGAAGCATTTGAGTTCCCAGGATCAGCAAATTGCACCAGGTGCCGGCCTCACCTGACGCGAAACTTCGGCAGTCCTGCGGCGGATGGTGTGACAGCCCGATTCGTCGCAGACTAAATCAAGGTCATGCAAACCCAAATCGGCATCAGGTGAGACCTGAATGACGCTCGCTCCTGGCGGTGAGGTGCAAAGCGACGTCGCCAAATCAGAACCCGTCGTCGAGCCCTTGAGCGTCCTCAAGAACTGCCGAAGAATCAGAATCGGTTCGCGGCAGAAGAAACCTCGTCGGAGAACTTAACTTCGACCATAAAGTCTGCCCGGACGAGTCCTCACTGAACTTTTGATTGCGAGCCTGAATGTCACGGTTCAGCAGAATGACCGGACCACTGTCAGTGGTGTCTGTATCAGCTTTTACCGTCCGAATTGTGTCAGGCGGCTCAAGAACAGCAGCCGATTGCTGAGAACCAACGCTCTGACATCCGACTGAAAAGACAGCGACGCAGACCACCAGTGGTGACAAAAAGCCCGAAAACGATGGAATCATCAGAAATCCTGACGAGTAGGTTTGATTGAGATGCAGGCAGGTCGAGAAAATTCAGTCTTCGGATATTTCTGGTTCAAATTGTTCAGGGAGAACATTGACCTCGGGAAGCGGAATCACATGATCACGATTCAGCTTCAGTGAAAACTGTCCCATTTGACATCCAGCAATGGCCGTCAGAACGACCCCAAGGCAAATGATGCGTCCTCGCATTTCTGGACTCCCACACTTTTAATGATCACTGCTGAGGTCTCATTGCTCCGGTAGCCTGGACCTTCATCACGTTTCATAGTGGGAATCGAGAAATCCTCAAACAGCAATCAGTAAATGCCCAGACACTGAAATCAGCACGCTTTAAGAACAACGCGACAGACTTCGGGAGTCGCTCCAATTCGCAGGGGATGTTTGCCTGACAGGCCGCGTCCGACAGACATCACAACTGACCCGGAACTAAAAACTCCAGAAGAATATCGACACCCGTAAACACTTGGTGAATAAACAGGCCCGATTCCCGGAAGGAGAACCTGCCCCCCGTGATTGTGGCCTGCGAGCATCAGATCGACATGCTGACGCCGAGCCCATGAGAGATTGTCAGGACAATGGCTCAACAGAAGCCGGAATATGCCATCCGGGAGGGATTCAAATGCCGGGTGGCGACCCATCCAGGGACGCTCGGAACCCCCAATCGCAAGTCGCTTCCCAGCAATGTCGAGCGTCTGAATCGTTCCGGCCACGTTCCGCCACCCGAGATCACAAACCGCCTGGCGAATCCGGTCCGAATCGAGCCCCCAGTCGTGATTTCCAAGGATGAAATAGTTACCGAGCGGCGCATCAATTTTCCCAAGCGTTTTCGGCAACCAGCCGAACAACTCTTCAGAATCCATAATGTCGCCAGTAATCACAGCGATGTCGTAGTCCCATTGAGTCACTCGCTCGAAAACTGCTTCGAAGAACGGAAGGTCAATCGCCCCGGTAAAATGCAGATCAGTCAGGTGCAGAATCGAAAGCCCGTCCCATTCCCGAGGCAATCGTTCGAGCTGAAACGTCCGTTCGGTGAAGTCGACCTTGAAGCAGTCATTGACCGGAAAGTCCAGTAGCGACACGTATGGTCCAACGCCGATCGGTCGACTTCCCAGCTCAACTTCAAAATCGACGTTCGTTGATGAGAATTCGACCTGCTGACGCGGAGCGTGGTACGTCCAGTATCGAATCACTGACCAGCTGAAGCCCAGAAAGCCCGCCATGCAGACGAGCATCCAGCCTTGAACCATCAGCGGCAGTTGCAACCAGACGTCACTCGGCGAGACATCGATCAGTAGCACACCGGGCTGCGTGAAACCAATCACAACGATCAGCCACGACGGCCACAGCGGGATGAGCAGATCGTGGAAGTGTCGCACGTGCCGCAGCCGAGGCTCACGAATCTTCAACGCGTGAATTCGATTGACGATTGTCACCAGAAATTCAGCGTTTCCGATCGACAGAATTGCGAACCAGATCAGGTGCAGCCAGATCATGAAACGTCAGCTCAGGGAGGGCGCAGGGCGAATAATGCTTTTTCGAGCGGAAGCTCGCATCGGGTCAAGGGCTCCACCCTTGTCAGAAGCGTTTGCGGACGCTCTCGATTTTGCCTTCCTGCAGGATCGGCAGGTAGCGGTTTGGAATCGCGAGAATAAAGCACGCAACGGACGTTCCGAACAACTTTGACGGCTTGCCTCCGGTAACGTAACGCGGGTCTCGCCACGAGCCATCATCGCCCGGATCGCCGGGCTTTCTGACCTGAGCAGTAATCAGCTGATCTCGAAGCACCGGGTAACTTTCTTTCCACGATCCGCCGCCGACCTGGTACAAAGCCTGCCCAACGTAGTACAGAGTGTACGCGTCAAACGGAACCCGCCCATCGCCCTGTCGCGGATCCTTCAAATCTTTGACCGCAGCCGCGAGTACGTCGAGATTTTTCGGAATCCGCCAGTCGTCGTACTGACCGAATTCCTGCAGACAGACAACGCCAGCGGCGGCCATTGCGGTTGTGCCGTTGTGCCCGTCGTAGGTGAACTGGCCAGGACCTTCCTTGATGCGAGGGTCGTCCAGGCTGCGGGCGCCGTTCGTCGCTTTGTACTTCTGACGGACGCTTTGAATCGAAAGCTGAATCACGTCGTTGCGAACTTCCAGGCCACTGTCGACCGCGCTTCGCAGCGCCTTCGCCTGCATCACGACCAGACTCAGATCGTGCCCGTAATTCTGCCGCCGAGCACGATAATCCCACCCGCCGTCTCGGGACTGAGTATTCGCGATCAGCCGCAGAGCCTGCTCCAGCACGCCTGAGATTCGCTTGTCGTTTGTCATTCCGTGAGCCTGACCAAGCACAAATGTTGCGAGACCGTGGTTGTACATGTCTCGCTGCGGGTCAGCGATGTTCAGCAGTCCAGACGGCTGGGCGTTCCGGATGACGTAATCCAGCGCCCGCTCGACCACGTCACCATACTTGCCCCGTCCGGGCAAATGGCCGTCGGCCAGAAACGCCAGCGCCCCCATCCCGACCAGCCCCAGGTCATTCGATTCCCAGTTCCCCTGCGGTCCCTGGTTTCGAGCGAGCCATTCCAGCCCACTTGCCAGCGAAGCCTCGCCACCAGCCGTCACTTCCCAGTCATCCTGGGCCTGAACGGAAAAACCGACGACGTTTACGATCGTCAAAAGGCAGATCAACGCTGCGGGAAACCTGTTTGTCATTACACTCTCGATGATTGCTCGACAGTGGTGCCGAGGATGCTGATTTCTGAAACACTCGTCGGGTGCTGTTTCGGTGAAGGCGACATAGTGGAAAGAGAATCGCCGACTGCCGCAAGGCAGAGCCTTTCATAAGATTTCCCGCGACGGCGGTTTCTGATGACAACGTTTCCCGGACTTTCACAAAGGCGCGTTCCATGAGTGCCCAACGTCCCACGGCGAAAGGTCGAGGCGCCTATGTCACCCCTCCCAATCGTTTCGGCCAGACTCATGCCGAGGACGATCTGGAGCACGTCGAACACGACGAGGAATTTCTTGAGAAACTGCGAACCCTGAAAACGCAGTACCTGCCGGACACGTCCCGGACTATCGTCTCAAAAAACGACAGCCCCGACCTGAACTTCAACTACAGCCTCAACCCTTACCGAGGCTGCCTGCACGGGTGCTCGTACTGCTACGCCAGACCGACTCACGAATATCTCGGACTCAACGCAGGCCTGGATTTTGAGTCGAAGATTTTTGTGAAGGAACGGGCTCCGGAACTCTTCCGAGACTTCCTGGCACGCGATAACTGGAACCCTGAATTGATCGCTTTCTCGGGTATCACCGACTGTTACCAGCCCATTGAACGGGATTACCGCCTGACGAGGCAGTGCCTGGAAGTCGCCGCCGCAGCCAGACAGCCGATCGGGATTGTCACAAAGAATGCTCTGGTTACGCGTGACCTGGACGTGCTGAGTGAAATGGCCAGGCATCGTGTCATTACCGTTGCGATCAGCGTGACGACTCTTGACGCTGAACTGGCTCGTGTGATGGAACCTCAAACCAGCACTCCCGACGCGAGGCTGCGAGCGATCTCGAAACTGGCTGCCGCCAACGTGCCTGTCTCGGTGATGATCGGCCCGGTAATCCCCGGCCTGAACGACAGCGAGATCCCGGCAATCCTTAAAGCCGCGTTCGAATCTGGTGCGAAGAAGGCATCGTGGACTTTGTTGCGCCTGCCGCTGGCCGTTCATCCGATCTTCGAAGACTGGCTGGCTCGGGTGCGACCGCTCGATCGAGAACGCGTCGAGTCTCGAATTCAGTCGTGCCGCGACGGAGCGATGAGCGACGCCAACTTTGGAAGCCGCATGCGAGGCTCCGGCCCCATCGCCGAACAGATTTCACAGACGTTCCGAGTCTTCTCCGCAAAGTACGGTCTCGACCGAGGCATTGATCGACTGGACTGTTCCGGCTTCCGCCCTCCGAAACCATCATCCGGCCAACTCCGACTTTTCTGAGCCCGGACAGTGATTCGGGCTGCGGGGACGGCTCGTCTTGCCGGTCTGCGGGAATTTCTGATACAAGCCTGCCTCTGATAATTTCACTCTGGTTTCGGCGAAAGGGATGTCGCGTGAGCCAGCACTCGGTCGACACATCTGCAGAAAAAAACTCCAACAGACGCGGCAGGTTCCGTCAGGTTCTGCCGTTGCTTGTTGCCATGCTGCCTGTGTTTTGTGGGCTCGGTTTTCAGGCCGTCGGACCTCGACCGCAGCCAATGGAAGCTGGCGAAGAACGACCGCCACTGGCCTTTCATCAGTACATGGTGAACCTTGGCGATGTGCCCGTTCAGCGATCGCACGGGGCAAACTTCTCGTTCACCAATCGTGGTCAGCAGACCATCCAGCTGCGACGACTCGAAACGAGCTGCGGCTGCCTGACTCAGCAATTCGAGAAGGACATCATTGCTCCCGGCGAAAACGGTCGCTTTAAACTGTGGATTCAAACGGCCAGCCAGTCGCCCGGCAGCAAGCAGTACACCTGCCAGGCATTTTACGGCCCCGTTGACCAGCCGGATGTCGAGTACAAAGCTGACCTCGTCTTCCGCATCACGCTGCCGGAACAGTCGGTCGTTGTGACTCCAAAGGCAATGATTTTTCACCAGCCAAACAGCCAGGTCACCGAGCGACCAGTCGACATCACCGACCTTCGGTTCAATCGACTGAAAGTTCTGGAAGCCACCAGTCAGTCAAAGCTGCTGAACATCAGCGTGCTGCCCTCTTCCGAACTGACCAGCCGGGAACGTGAAGAAGGCGTCGTTGGTCGGCTCAACGTCGCCGTCGGAGCCGTGCCGCCAGGCACCCACCAGGCAGTCATCCTGATCAAAACAGACGACTCAGAATTCGATCAACTGATCGTCCCGGTCATGATCTATGGCCCGCAGGCGATCACCGACGCCAGCGTCGACCACACAGACGACAGCATCACCGAAGCGGGAAACGTTCCGAAGTTTGAAGACTGAACTTCGGCGGGCCGCGACTTTCTAACTCAGAATAAATCGTCAATCTCAATCAGCACGGACGCTCGATGATTACTTTTCCAATTAAGCCCGCCCTGCTCTGCTCGACTTTCGCGACCGCATTCTGCCTCGCTGCCGGCAACAGTCCGCTACTCGCCGGGCAAGCCGCTACCACGACTGCTGAAAAGCCGGCCGATTCAAAAGATGGCAGCAGCAACGTCGCCACCGGTCAGGCGACGGACTCAGAAACTGAGCCAACGCCACAAAGCGTCCTGCTGAGGTACCAGTTCAAAAAAGGCCAGTACGTTCACTACGAGGAAGATTCGCGTTCAGAGATGACGCTGATGGCTCGCGAGCAAACTCAGTCGACAAAGGAAAACCGGCGGACGAACAAGCACTTCCGAGTCATCGCGGTCGACGAAAACGGATCAGCGGTTGTCGAACCGGTCATCGACCGCGTTCAGATGGAAGTTCGAAACGACAACGATCCCGCCGTGACCTACGACTCAGCCAACAAAGAGCCAGCTTCCAAAGACTTCGCGAAAGTTGAAGAGACCATTGGAAAACCGTCGCTGCGCATCCGCTATTCCGCGAACGGAACTGTCGAGCAGATTTTGCCGCTCGTTCCCCAGAATAAAGAACAACAAACGACAGACGATCAGGAGAAGCAGAACTTTCTGATCGCGTTTCCTGAAGAACCGATCGCTATTGGTGAAGCATGGGCCGACAACTACCTGATTGACGTTTCAGTCGACGGTGACCTGACCAGACCGCTCAAGAAGCGAGTCACCGTTCGTCGGACATACACCCTGAAGAAACTCGACAACGACATTGCGAGTATTCACTTTCGCATCTTCCCGCTGAGCGTCGAGCGTGACCCGCAAATCCAGGCACAGCTCATCCACCATTCACGTTTCGGCACGGTCGAATTTGACACGAAACGCGGCATCATCCTTGAATGGCAAAGCAGCGGATCTGGCCATGTCTTCAACGCGTTTGGACCGTCGTCGTCCATGAAAGCACTTTCAAGCACGAACGAACGGTATGTTCCGTCGCCGGCGGCAGCCAAACGGCTTCCGCCAGCCCCGAAGAAGCCAGCAGGCCCGGCTGGACCGCAGTTGCCCGGCGTCGCAGCCCGGCAATGATGTCATGTCCTCGCTCGCTCGTGTTGACCATTTTCCGAAGACTCTGAGGCGGTGTCCGTGAAACCAGTCCTGATTCTGGGGGCAGGAATAAACGGAGCCGCCGTCGCTCGCGAACTGGCCATCAACGGAATCCCCGTTTGCATTGTCGATACGGGCGACGTCGCTGGCGGAGCAACTTCTCGATCGTCACGACTGATTCACGGCGGCCTCCGTTATCTGGAGTACCGGGATATCGCGCTCGTTCGTGAGTCTCTGCTTGAGCGTGAGCGACTCCTGAAACTCGCTCCTCACTTTGTAAAACCCTTGCGTCTGGTCATTCCTGTCGAGCGGCGTTTCGGAGGACTATGGTCCGGTTTCGTGAGATTTTCCGAGCTCGCACAAACCACGCTGGGACAAACGCTGCTGAAGTTCGGACGCGGTCCGCGAGGATTGCTCGCTATCAAAGCCGGCCTGTCAATCTACGACTGCCTTGCCCGCTCCGATTCCTTGCCGATACACAGAATCGGGTCCGTCACTGATGAAGCTGGCACCGGCCACAACAGCCCTCAAGTGACTTCGCATTTCCGCTGGCTGTGTTCTTACTCGGACGCCCAGATCGAATTCCCGGAACGTTTCGTTCTGGCGATGCTGGAAGACGCTCGCCGAGCCGCTGACGCAAACGGCAAGATGCTCGAAATTCTGCCTTACCATAGAGCGGTTGCCTCGAAATCGCCAACGAACATTTCGATTGTCCCCGTCAATGACGACCGGTCGACCGCCATCACTGGCCCGCCGAAAACAATCACACCGTCAATCATCATCAATGCGACGGGAGCATGGGGCGACCGCACGCTCGAAGCACTGGGTGTACGCGAACGGCAACTGCTCGCTGGCACAAAAGGCAGCCATCTATTCACAACTCATCAGCCGCTGATTGACGCACTGAACGGAATCGGAATCTACGCCGAAGCCAGCGACGGTCGGCTGATCTTCATCCTGCCCTGCGCCGGTGGCGTCCTGATCGGCACGACGGATGAACGGTTCGAAGACGATCCAGGCAACGCGGTCGCAACGCCAAACGAAGTCGACTATCTGCTGCGAATGGTGCTGGACATTTTTCCCGACATCGGCCTGACAGTCGACGACGTCCACATGCACCACGCAGGAGTGCGTCCGCTGCCAAAATTCGACGGACCTGCAACCGCGATCCCACGAGGACACTCGCTCGAAGAATCACGGCTCGGCAGCACCCCGATACTGACGTTAGTCGGTGGCAAACTCACCACATGCCGGTCTCTCGCTGAAGAGGTCGCTCGCCGAGTGTGCCAACTCAGTAAGCACACACAACTCACCGAATCAACCAGCCGCCCACTCCCTGGAGCAAACAAGGCGGGCAGTCATTTCCTGTCGGAACAACAGCTTGCCGAAGCGGCCCGGAATTACAGACTAACGATAGACCAGGTCGCCGCCGTGTGGCCGCTGCTCGGCGACCGCTTTCATGAAATTTTCACCGAAGACGACAACGCCTCAATCGAAGGAACGAATATCCCGAGGTCGTTTGCACGATGGTCGATCAAGCATGAGTGGTGCACAAAACTCGAAGACCTCGTCGAACGGCGGATGATGCTGATCTTTCACCCGACGATTCACGGCAGCACACTCAGACATCTGGCAGGCGAACTTGTCCGAGCCGGCAAACTCAATGAGTCGCAAATCGACACCGAAGTTGACAAGGTTCGCAGCCGGTTGCTGAAATTTTACGGCAGAACAGCCACGACTGATCTGTGAACTTTCAATTGCCCAATCAGCAACCAAAGCTGGATGACAATTGCCTGCACAAATCGATTTGATAATCAGATTGCTTCGAAAGCTTTCAACATGGCCATCGTCGATATTAACTGGAATCCTTCCCGTAAAGAGCTGAAGGTTTTCTCGCTGCTGTTGCCGGTGTTTTTTTCCATTGTTGCCTGGCTGGCTCACGACAAGGGAGCCACGGCCGAAACAGCCTGGATGATCGCGGGCGGTGGCACAGTCGTAGGGGGCGTCGGAGTTTTCGCACCGTCGTTCATCCGCATCGTGTATGTCGTGTGGATGGCCGCCGTCTTTCCGATTGGCTTTGTAGTTTCTAACGTTGTCCTGGCCGTCGTTTTCTACGGAGTCGTCTGGCCAATCGGCATCCTGATGAAACTGACTGGACGAGACGCTCTGCAGCTTCGGTTCGACCGTGAAGCGAAAACGTACTGGAACGTTCGGCAGCCAGTCAGGGATCCTCGGCGATATTTCCGACAGTATTAAGCCCTCAGCGTTCGCGCCTCCAGACGATCGTTCCTCAACGTCGACGACGACGCCAGTGGTGAATCCTGTGTGAGTCGATCTGCCCGTATGGCCGGTCAGGAATCGAGCGACTACATTTCGAACTTATAATGATCAACCTGCTGATCGTAAGCCGGGACAGCATCCGGCCTGGTCGAGAACACCAACGTCGGAGCCAATTTTGAACGGCGAACCTGTCAGTCAGTCAGTGTCCGATCAATCATCCACCGAAGCGCGGAAGAGCCAGCAGAAACTGCAGGATCTTGCGGCGTGCCTGTCCGCAGTCATTCGCGGCAAGCAGGAAGCGGTCGAAGTTCTGATCACGGCAATCCTTGCTGGCGGCTCAGTCCTGATGGACGACGTGCCCGGCGTCGGTAAAACGACTCTGGCCAAAGCTTTGGCCAGGTCGCTGGATGTTGCCTTCAACAGGGTGCAGTTCACGCCGGACCTCTTGCCATCGGACATCCTGGGCGCGTCAATCTACAACCCGGTTGATGGCTCGTTTTCGTTTCGCAAAGGCCCGATCTTCTGCAACGTGTTGCTGGCTGACGAAATCAACCGAGCTTCTCCGAGAACTCAATCGGCTCTGCTCGAAGCAATGAGTGAATCGCAGGCAACGATCGAAGGCGTCTGCCACCAGTTGCCGAATCCGTTCATCGTCGTGGCAACTCAAAACCCCATCGACTTTCACGGCACGTACCCGTTGCCGGAAGCTCAGCTGGACCGATTCCTTGTCTACATGAATCTCGGATACCCGAACGCCGAAACCGAACTCGACATTCTGTTCGACCAGGCGATTGCTCACCCGATTGATTCCGTAAAGCCGGTACTGACTCGCGAACAGGTGGTGAGCATGCAGAAGGCAGTGCGACAGGTTCACGTTGACCGCAGCGTCGGCCAGTACATTGTCGAACTCGTCACTCAGTCGCGAGCCGACGAACGACTCAAACTTGGAGTCAGCCCGCGAGGATCACTGATGCTGTTTCGTGCGGCTCAGGCAGCGGCCTTTCTTACCGGACGAAATCATGCGACGCCGGACGACGTTCAAAAAATGGCCCGCTACGTGTTGCCGCATCGAGTCGTGCTGACATCCAAAAGTCGATACAGCAGCGTCAATCGGGCCGAGGTCATTGACGACCTGCTCAAGTCCGTACGGGTTCCAGTCTGACTACCCTTCACAGCAGCCACAGGGTTCTGCTCCAACTTTATTCAAAATTCGGTTGTCGGGGGATCTCCCCAATACACACCTTGCGACTCTGCAGGTAAACCAGAGATGCAACGCGGCACGAAGGGCATGAATCATCAACAGGGATCGGGCCACACCATGACCGACAACCCGCAGCCATCTGGAAAAACCAAACGGCAGCGACGTCGAAAAGTCGACAGGCCAAAGTACGTGCCGTTCACCGTTCGGTATGCGAAATATCTTTGGCGTTACAAGCTGACTCCAGCCGGTCGGTTCCTGTTCTGGAGCGTGCTGTTTACGTCAGCGGGTCTGGCCACGGTCGCCATCCCGGTCTATCAGATCTTCTGCACTCTGTTTTCCGCTTATCTGGTCGTCTGGCTGACCAATCTGCTCTTCCGACCAAGATTACAGGTCAAAGGCGATTTGCCGGGCCGAGTCACCGCCGGAGATCTGATCACGGCAGAAATCGAACTGACCAATCAGTCATGGCGGCCCGCCTACGATCTGATGCTCTGGTTCATTGGTCTGCAGAAATCGATTCAGTTTGAGTCAGCGTTTACGGCGATCCCGCGACTTGCTCCTGGTCAATCAGCAACCTTGCCGCTTGAACTTCGGCCCATGCGGCGAGGCGTCTACAAACTTCCTTACCTGAGACCTCACAGCACGTTCCCTTTCAACCTGATGCGAAGTGGATCGACGCAGTTTCCACTCAAACCTTTAATCGTGTTGCCACAGTTTCACACCCTGCAGTCAATCGATGTGCCAGTCGGATTGCGTTATCAACCCGGCGGCGTTGCACTCAGCTCGAACGTTGGCGAGTCTCCCGAATACATCGGCAATCGGGACTATGTGCCAGGCGAACCCGTTCGACATCTCGATTTCCGCAGCTGGGCCAGACTTGCTCGACCAGTGGTGCGCGAATTCCAGGAAGAATACTACTGCCGCATTGCGTTGATTCTGGACACCTGGATTCCGAAACGGCGAATGCCCCGTGAAGCCTTCCCCGAACTCGAATCGGCGATCAGTCTGTCGGCATCGATCGCCGATTCTCTATCAGCGACCGAACATCTGATCGACATCTTCGCGGCCGGGCCAGAACTTTACATCTTCCGCGCTGGTCGACAGCTCGCCCACTTTGACAACGTCCTTGAGATTCTGGCTTCTGTCGCGCCGTGCGAGAAAGATCCCTTCGGAAAGGTCACCCCTGCCGTGGCCGACGAGCTGACGTCAATCACAACGGCCATCTGTGTGTTTCTCGACTGGGACAATTCTCGCGAAGAACTGGCCCGGACCATCATCGAAGCCGGCTGTCAGTTGAAGCTAATCATCGTTCGCGAAAATGCTGTTTCGAAGCCGCTGCCCGACGATCTCGGAGAGGTCATTATCCTGACGCCGAGTCAGATTCAAAACGGGGGCGTCGAATCTCTGTGAGTGATCAACCGAAACAAAATCGGACACGGCAACGAAGCAGCCTGCTGACATCGGGCCAGGCTCTGATTGATGCCGCCACCAAAATTCCCGTGCAACGGTGGCTGGCCTTTGCGCTCATTTCGCTGGAAGCCTTCGCGGTCGCCCGCCTTTCGAACGCTGCCATCTTCCCCACAATGGCCGTCTGCGTCGCGTTGTACGGAACAGTTTCGCGACGTCGCTTCAATATGAATCGACAACGAACGTACGACATCATCGCACTCTTCGCCGTCATTTTTGTGATCAAGTACATGGTCACTCCGAGCAATCCGCGCTACGACGACTTGATCCCGAGCCAGTCGATGGGGTTTACGCTGGCTCAGTACGTCCTTGCCATGCAGTGCATTCAGTTCTTCCTGAAACGCCGCGACGATCGGTTGCCTTTCAGCTTTCCAGGCATTGGAGTCATCGCCCTTGTCTGTGCGACGATGGTGTCCCGAGAAGGCGGCGAACGCAGCGTCATACTGACTCTGTGCGTTGCGTTTTCCGTTCTTTCAGTTCTCTTCTGCGATGCTTCGAGAAGGTTCATCAAAGTCCTGCCTGCTCGCCATCGAGGACGCCCCCTCGCGACGGTGCTGGTTCTGGTCGCCGTGGGAAGCCTCGGCTGGTTTCTGGCCGATTCGATGCACAGGTACGAACGCCATGTCGAGCACTTCGTAAGCAGATTTCTTCAGCAGCAGACCGAGCCTGCCAGTGTTGGGTTTTCTGAGTCGTCATCACTCGGTTCGGTATCGCTGCAGAAGGACAGCAACTCGCAGGAAACAGCTTTGCGAGTTGTCTCGGCCGTCGAGCCGGGCTACTTCCGCGCCAGAGCCTACGACATCTATGAAAACCGCAAGTGGCTCTTCAATATCGAAGGTCGCGCTACCTCGCCTCAAGCATCGATTCCCAACACCGTCAGATCAGAGACTCATAACGGTCAGGCATTCAGAATTTCCGACACAACAAATCCTGGAACTCAGAAATTCGAGGTGTGGCCAGATGTGGATCTGGGAGACACTTTCGCTGGCCCGCTGCGAACTTCATGGCTGTATGCGGATGCGAGAATTGTGACCGTCGACACGCACAACATCATGCGGTCGAGCGAGGCCACGGTCGGCATTCCCTACACCGTTTTCGTCCGGAATGCTCATCAGCAAACCACGGACTCGACGGACGACGCCTCGGATCAATCAGCGCCGTTTGGAGCCGACTCAACCGCCATACTCCGGCAATTAGCGACTCCGCCGGCATGGACGCAGAAAAGCCAGCAACTGCTTGAACTGGCGAACTCTCTGTTCAGAAACTGTGAGACCATCGACGAAAAACTGGCGGCGACACGTCGCTACTTCAAGGACAACTATGCTTACAGCCTGAAGGCAGACCCGCCGGTTAGAACGGAACCACTCAAATGGTTCCTGCTGGAGAAACCGGCGGCGCATTGCGAATACTTTGCCTCGGGCACGGCGGTACTGCTTCGGATGGCCGGCGTTCCGTGTCGATACGTCGTTGGCTTCGTCGTCTCCGAGCAAAACAAGTACAGCGGCGAATGGATCGCCCGTAACGAAGATGCTCATGCCTGGGTCGAAGCCTACGACGATTCGGTCGGGTGGGTGATCGTCGACTCGACGCCGACCGCAGGCGTTCCTGACGACTCGTCCGTCTCAGCATCGACGCAGCTTTACGAATACCTGCGTGACGAATTTCACCGACTCCGAATTGGCTGGCAGCAACGCGGCTTCGCGTCAATTCGCGAGACGCTGCGTTCCCTGCTTCTGTCGCCAGTTGGCCTGGCAGCACTCGCAACAGTCGTTCTGATTTTTTCCGGAGTAATGCTGCGACGCTGGCGGCAAAGCAGGCACGTTGATCGAGCGGCCTACACCGCGTCGACCCCGATCGTCGAGCAACTTCAAACAGCCAGACAAAAAATTGACGTCGTCCTGAAACGCGTCTGGCGAGTAAGGCTGCCAGGAGAAACCATCGACGGGTACGCTCAGCAACTTGCAAACGGAGCGATCGATCAGCACGATCCGCTCGGTGAGGCGGCGGACTGGTACACCCGGTATGCAGAATTGAGATTCGCGCCGCAGCCCGACCGAAAACTGGTCAGTGAAATCGCCACTCGAGCTGAGCAGCTGGCGGCAGTCTTACGGAAACGCGTGAGGCATCCCGATGAAATTCACACCGATGCCTGACGCGGAACACGACATGAGCAACGGCGACACGGCAATCATCCGACCTCGATGGAAGAAGACGGAAGTGTTCGGCCTGCTCGTCATGGCGACCGGGCTCGTAGTCTTCGTGCTCCTGGTGAGCCAACTCGGTCAGCCATCTCTGCAGAAATTCGACGAAGCCATCGTCCGCAATCTTCGCAGCGCGGATAACTCCGCAACTCCCATCGGGCCGGGCTGGTTTAAAGAGCTGACTCGAGACTTCACCGCGATGGGCGGCTACGGAATTCTGTCGACAATCACAATCCTTGTGACAACCTTTCTGCATCTGGAACGTCGCCCGGCACGAGCCCACTTCGTCGTTTTCGCGGTTGTTGCCGGGTATACGCTCAGCATGATCCTGAAAGCCGCCATCGCCCGTCCAAGACCACACATCGTCCCCTGGCTTTCGCACGTGCATTCTTCGAGCTTTCCCAGCGGCCACTCGATGATGTCAGCGGTGGTGTACCTTTCGCTGGGACTGATGCTTGCCGACCTGACCTCACGACGCCGGGTCAAAACATTCGTCGTCGTCGCTCCGCTGACGATCTCAGCCGCCGTGGGATTCAGCCGGGTTTACATGGGAGTCCACTATCCCACCGACGTCGTCGCTGGCTGGTGGCTGGGCATCTGCTGGTCCCTGGCCTGCTGGCTCGCCGTCCGCCGCTGGCGAGCCTTCCGCGAAGTCCGACGAGCACTGACCATCGAAAACGAAGAGGCGACCTGACCAATCCCAGCTAACTGCTGCCAAGCCTTACCTGGTGATGGCGACCTTTCTTCATTCAGTATCTCAACCACGAAAGACACAAAAACCAGGAAGTCTCTATCAAGCCTGCCCTGCTGCACTCAGCAAAGGCGAACCATGAGAACTCTTTTCGTATTTTCGTACCTTTCGTGGTTGTCAAAAATCTCTTCCAGCGGGGTCAGAACTTCACCGGATAGAGCCTGACGTGCGTCTCACTCATGCTCAAACAGCACGCAGATCGGAGACGGGCAGGAGACGTTGCTGCGGTTGTAGGTCAGCTCGCCGGTTTCCTGATTGACTTCGAAGACGGCCAGCGTATGAGAGTCCTGGCCAGCAGCGACCAGCCAGCGGCCGTCCGGAGTCAGGTTAACGTTGCGTGGTGTCGCTCCGCGGACGTTTTCTCGCTCGACAAGAGTTAGTTTGCCAGTTGACTGGTCGACGCTGAAAACGGTTACGGTGTCGTGGCCTCGGTTGGCGGCGTAGACAAAACGGCCGCTTGGGTGAACTCGAATTTCCGAACAGCTCTTGAACTTCTCTTTTTCGAGCTCTTCCTTCGGAACAGTCAGCACGGTTTCCTGCGGCGTCATCGTGCCAGCTTTGGCGTCGTAATCGAAGCGCGTCACGCTGAGGTCCAGTTCGTTCAAAACGTAGATCCATTTTCCGTTCGTGTGAAACTTCATGTGGCGAGGGCCGCCGCCGGGAGGTACGACTCCAAAGCCGAGTTGCTCGACTTTCGACTTTGCAGTGTCGACCTTGTAGATCACCACCTTGTCCAGGCCGAGATCCGGCACAAACGCAAACTTCTCGTCCGGCGAAAATCCCGTCCAGTGAGCGTGCGGCGCTTCCTGTCGGTTGCCGACAACTTTCGAACCGCCCTCGTGCTTCATCAATTGAGTTCGCTCTTGGACCGATCCGTCTTCGTTGACCGAGAAGACCGCCGTCGAGCCAGCTCCATATTGAGCCGTCAAGATTGTCCGACCGCTCGAATCGATCGAAACGTGAGCCGCTCCGCCGTCTCCGATCTCAACAGCGTTCTGGAAACTCAGGGACGTCCTCCCTTTCTTCTTTTCGATCTGATACGCCGCGACGACTGGCTGACCGTGCAAATCTCCCACCGCGTAAATGTGCTGCCCGTTGGGGTGCATCGCGAGGAAACCTGGCCCGCTGATTTCGGCGGCGAGTTCGGTATCCGAGAGCTGGCCCGTCTTCAGATTCAACGTCGCGTGATAGATGCCTTTACTCTGCTTCGACCGACTGGTCCCGATCCAGACATCAATCGATGCAGGACTATCAGCGGCCGACAACGACGAAGCACTCAGGCCAACCACCACGGCAGGCAATACACAAAACAACGCCACAGCAGCACGGTCAATCAAAGTCAGCACGGCAGTTCTCCTTCACGGGTGAATTTGTCAGAGTGGCTCGAATCATGACGACGAGACACCGCAACCTTCAACACTGCGAAGAGAATCTGGCGGCTACCTGAGACCGAAACAGGTTCCGGTTGAGCCGACGAGTATTCACAAACTGATAAGAATTACCGACCGCAGGCGCCGCACTTTCCAGCAACCGAGCCGCAGGTTTCGCTGCCACTGCATTCGGCGCAGGGACGTTTTTTCTGCATCGTGAAGGTGCCGTGGTCATTGTTTTCCGCGCAGTAGGCGGCGACGAAATCGGTGGCCGTGGCACTGCCGTTGTAGGTGTAAAGACCTCCGGCCAGCCAGCCAAGATCGGCCTCTCCTTCCAGAGCGTAAGCCTGCCCGTCATCGGTCACCAACAGCGGCAGTTCGAACTCGAACGGAATCACCGCCGCGTACGTCGCATGAAAGTGCGCGTCGTAGTAGCCCTCGCCCTGCTTGCTGATGATCGCCCGAAGTCCGCCATGATGGCCGTTGTAATCGCTTTGCCAGGTGCCTTCCCAGCAGCCTGCGAGTTCCTGTTCGGGGTAAGAATATCGAGTCGCTTCCTGCCATTGCCGCTCGAAGCAGCATCCGGTCAACATTCCGCACAGGACAACCAGAACAGTGGCAACAGACAGGCGAACCATTAGCTCGACCACCGCGTTGCCTGTTCGAAATCGATTCGATGATTCTGTACTTGCCATGCTTCCTGACTGCTCACGCTATTTCTATTCGTTTACGAACGTAACCAGAGCCCCCAGAATGCCTGAATGCGCCTCTGCCAGCGCCAGATCCCTACTGGAATGCCAACTGCCCGGAACACTGGCGAAGCCAGTGGCACACTTCCGTAAAACCACCAGCTTCCGCAGCAGCCCCTCTCTCATCGATCGGAAAAAGCAGATCGATCGCTCCAGGTCTGGAAAGACAATCGCCAAAGGCAACCCATCCTTCCTACTCAACCACATCTACGAAGTCGGTGCCGTCGATTGCTGCCAACGGCGATTGCTGCATTTGACCGTGCCTGTCACAAAGAGTAACTATTGCGACGTTCTGAAGGCCGATTCGATTAGAACGGACTGACTTCAGTGACCGGGCACCTGTTTGACGTTTACTTCCCCTTCGATGTGCCCTGCCGTTCTGGCGGGATTCTGGAAGCCATGCCGCTTAAAGTCGCTGACCCATCGAGCGAGCCGACTCTTAATCTGACACCGATGATCGACATCGTTTTTCTGTTGATCATCTTTTTCATGGTCGGAACTCAGTTCACCGAACAGGAGCGCCAGTTCGACGTGCAGGTTCCGTCGGTCAGTGATGCGCCTCCGTTGACGAGTCGCCCTGACGAAATTGTCGTCAACGTCGATGCTGCTGGTCAGGTTTCGATCAGCGACGAGCAGTTAAGCATCGCCGCGCTTGAGCAACGGCTCAGCCAGGCTCGTGAGAACTACCCTGACCAGTCAGTCGTTGTCCGCGGCTCCGGCCCCGATCCTTATCAGAACGTGATGGATGTACTGGCCGCGTGCCACCGCGCGAAGATCAGCCACATTTCGCTCGCGAATCAGTTGCGAGAATCACCATGACCCTGGCAGCCATCGAATTTGTCGAGTGGCTGGCTTCGACCTTCGGCTCGACCACCGAAGAGGTCGAAGTCGCGCTGTGGGTCTCGCTGCTCGCGGGAATGCTGTTCGCGACGATTCACTTCATCACGATGATGGTCACCAAATGGGGCGACAGCGACCCGACCGGCAAAGCCTTCATGTGCTCGGTGCTGCTGCATCTTTCGCTGGCTTTTGGAGCCGTCGCCGTTTCACCGCCCGAACAACTGGTGATGGCGAGCGTCGAAGAACCTTTTCAGATCCGAAAAATCCTGCTCGAAGGTGAAGAGCCGATTGAAGCGGACACGTCAGGAAACACTCCGGTGTGGGAACAACTGCTGACCCAACCGAGACAGCAACTTGCACGCACCGATCATGCACCGATCGAATTCGAACCACTGGAAAGTCCCGAACGACGTCCGGAACCAATCACCCAGCCCGATATCACCATCGCCGACGCCCGGTCGATACCTGAGCTGGAAGTGTCGCGTCCCGAACCTCGCGACTTCGGCAGCGAAGGCCCGACAATTCAGTCGGCAGCGCCGCGAACGGTCACCGACTCAACCGCCGAGGCGCGACCGGACATCAACCTCCCGTCTCTGTCGTCAATCAGGCGAACCGTCCGGGAAAGCGGGCTTAAGGATGTCAGCGTCGAGCGAGCACCGACCCGAGGCGCCGTTGACAAAATCGCTCCCGACTTCGACGCCACTCGCCAGCTCGCAAAGATCGCCACGATCGTTGATCCGACATCCTTCCTTGAACGAGCCGCGACGGACGAACCTATCAAACGTCGCACGGCTCCGGCTCCATCAACATTGCAGGAGAAAACGGCCGGAACCGTCGCTGAAAATACAACCAACGGTTCGGCCAGCGGTGGCAATGCCGCACCCAAATTCAGCCGGCTGAAGACCCGCACGCCGAAAATGGAAGAACTGGGAGGCATTGAAAGATTTCGACCGGATCTGACTCCGCAAACTGAAACGCCATTGCCGTCGCCGGTTGTTGCAGTTCGCAGTGGACTCCCTGGCCCGTTCCCGACCGACGCTCCGCAGCCAAATGTCATCCGCCCGAATTTCGAATCAGTCGATCCCAGCGTCACCACAAAGATTCCGCCGACCTATCGATTGCGCTCACTGGCTCGGCGTGAAGAAACAGCTCGCCGTTACGGCGGCACGGAAGCTTCGGAACGCGCAGTCGAAACAAGCCTGCAATGGCTCGCCCTGCATCAGAACCCTGCCGGCTACTGGGATGCTGACGGTTTTTCCGGAATGTGCCCGAACGGTGACCGCTGCACCGGAAGATCTGGCCGGATCAGAATTGACGAAGAGAAGGTCGACCGCTTGAACGCTGGTCTGGAATCGGACGCTGGAGTCACCGGGCTTGCCATTCTGGCTTTTCTCGGAGCTGGCTACACGCATGAAGAAGGTCAGTACGCCGACCAGGTTGACCGCGCGTTGCGATGGCTCGTCCGCGAACAGGATTCCAACGGGTTCTTCGGCGGCAAGGCAACTCGATACGCAAAAATGTACTGCCACGCGATCGCGACTTACTCAATGGCCGAAGCGCTCGGCATGCAGACTGATCGGTCAAACGACCGCCGGTTGCGAGAACCGCTGACCAGAGCAATTGCCTACATCGTCGATGCTCAGAACAAAGAGGACGGCGGCTGGCGATATCTCAAAGGCCAGCGCAGCGACATGAGCATGTTCGGCTGGCAGTTGATGGCTCTGAAGAGTGCCGAAATCGCTGGCGTCCAGGTTCCCGTCGAAACACGTCAACTGCTGATTCAGTTCCTGCGGGACCGCAGCCTTGGAGAACGAAAAGGTCTGGCGGCTTACCGCGTCCTCCCGCCGGAATTCCCGCCGCTGCCGCCGTCGCCGTCGATGACTGCGGAAGCGCTGTTCTGCAAGCAGATGCTCGGCCTGAACCGCTCCAATCCGCAAAGCCTGGAAGCGGTCCAGTATCTGATGAACCGACTTCCGGACCGGCAGTCGGAAGATCTTTACTACTGGTACTACGGCACGCTCGCGATGTACCAGTACGGCGGCGGCGAATGGCGAGCCTGGAACACAGCGCTGCGTGACCATCTGGTCGACGACCAGCGAACGACCGGCCATGCCGCCGGAAGCTGGGATCCCAAAGCTCCCTGGGGCCCCTATGGTGGCCGGGTCTTCTCGACAGCCCTCAGCACGCTTTGCCTGGAGGTCTACTACCGCTTCCTGCCGCTTTACCAGATCGGCGACGAAATCGAACGAGCCGGTCAGTGACCTGCACTCTTCCAGTCGCCAGCTCGCGCTCCACCGCAAACAGTTTTGGCCACAGAGAATACAGGAATGTTCGTGATCCGAATTCTCTGAGAACTCTGTGGCTTTCGCTATTGCCGAGTGACCGCTCCCTGGAATTGCTTCGGTAAATTCCCAGCCGATTAATGAGCTGCTAACCTGCGGGCTCACTTAGGGACCGGTAAATTCATACGAGCACTCAACAGGAACCACCGACGATGGCCAGCAGGAAAATTCTGATCGTGACCGGCGACTACGTTGAAGACTACGAAGTGATGGTGCCGTTTCAGGCGTTGCAGATGGTCGGCCACGAGGTTCACGCCGTCTGCCCGGACAAAAAGGCTGGAGACCAGGTCCGCACGGCGGTTCATGATTTCGAAGGCGACCAGACTTACACTGAAAAACCAGGGCACAATTTCACGCTGAACGCGACGTTCGACGAGATCAATGTCGCTGACTACGACGCTTTGCTGCTGCCGGGTGGCCGGGCTCCGGAATATCTGCGTCTGAACGACCGGGTGCTCGATGTTGTTCGCCATTTCGCGGAAACAGACAAACCAATTGCCGCAATCTGTCACGGAATTCAGTTGCTCACCGCCGCCGATCTGCTGCGAGGCAGGAGCTGCACGTCATACGCGGCCTGCAGTCCTGAGGTGAAACTGGCCGGAGGAACTTACATCGAAACAGCCGTCGACAGTGTCCACGTTGACGGAAACCTGGTCACCGCCCCCGCCTGGCCAGCACACCCGGCATGGCTCGCGGCGTTCCTCAAAGTCGTTGAAGCCTGAGCAGCTCACAATGAAGTTCCTTCTGCCCTGACCGCCGACGGTGCCGAATATTTCCTTGTCAAAAAGGTGAATTCTCCTGATCAGCCCGCACCTGTTTATTGGAGGAACTGTCGCAATCCTCTGCACGGTCGCGCTTCGTTATGACCGATGGTTTGTGCTTCGCACCGTCAAAGGACGTAGCCTGGTGGCAAAGTTCGGCGAGCGACAGGCAGTCTGGCTCTGGCGAGGCGTTCTGGTCACGGGGGGCATCTTCGGGCTCTGCCTGGCGACCGGATTCATCCGACCAATCGACTGGAATTCGTAGAATCCCTGCATCGAAGCAGCACAAAAACAGCGACGATCCCGTGAGAATATCCGCCAGAACTAAGCCGTTTTGTACCGCTCAGGCGCACGTTGACACACTTCAGCATCCACCTATAATCCCTCGCCTGCCCTGCATTTAGAGCAAATCCACCGTGACTCTAAGCGAACCTGACCTGTTGTGTCGGGTTCTGACTGGAGCGTCAACAACCGCGACCGGTCAGTTGGCAAGTGGTCACGTTTACCGTTCAAGACTGAGGAGCAACACAATGGCACTGGAATTTAAAGACGCCACGTTTGATGCAGATGTTCTGAAGAGCGAAGCCCCCGTTCTGGTTGACTTCTGGGCTCCGTGGTGCGGACCTTGCCGCATGCTGGCTCCAACGATTGATGCGATTGCCGAAGAGTACAAAGGCAAAGTGACGGTCGGAAAAGTCAACACGGACGAGAATCCGCAGATCGCCACCCAGCATCAGATTAACTCAATCCCGACGTTGATGATCTTCAAAGGCGGCCAGGTTGTTGAGCGTCTGGTTGGCGCCCTGCCCAAAGAAAAGATCACTGAAAAACTCGACGCTCACCTCTAAAAATCGACTCGTTTAGAAGCTACGGATCAGCGAAAATATTGACCGCCCCTGGCCTGAACCTGGCCTTGGGCGAGTCTTCCAGAAAACGATCTCGCCACAGGGAAAGGATTCCCGGAATGAGCGAGGAATTCCGCTCAACTCAACAATCACCCGGGCCACGCAAGGCCGAAGCGATCGCGAACATGGGTTTGCCGACAGGGAGTGGCAACTCCGAGCGAACTACGCGGGCCGCTGACGACTGGCCATCCGCTTCGTCATCGCCCCCCTCACCGGTCGGTGCCGAGCTGAATAATCTTGAAGAAGATCTGCTGATTCAAACGGCAGAGCTTGTTGAGCAGGTCCAGAAACAGCTGGCGGATCTCAGCCGGCGCGAGCAATCACTGAATACTCAGCTCGGGCAGCTCGAACAGGACCGGCGCGCATTCCGACTCGAAAAGCAGCAACACGACCAGCAGGTCTGTGACGACGAGGAACAACTGAGACTTGCGCGGCAGGAAGTCGATGGCTTTCGAGACAACGTCGAAGCTGAAAAAGCAGCCCTCAGCCGTGAACAGGCCGCGATGGTCGAGCGAACGTCGACCATCAACCGTGAACGCGCCGAGATCAACGAACAGCGCGAACGCCTTCGCCAGGAGGCAACGAAGGAACTTGAGCAACAACGTGCGGCGTTGCAGGAGTCGCTCGCAAAGTCTGAAGCCGAACGTCAGGAGTTTGCCCAGACTCAGCAGCGACTCGTCGAACAGGAAACAGAGCTGCGAGAAACACTCGAACGCGAGCGCAACCAGCTTGCACAACAGCAGGGCCGACTGATCGAACAGCTCGAAGCCGAACGCCAGGCAATGGCTGAACAACTGGAGTCCGAGCGGCAGCAGCTTGCTGAGCAGATCACCACAGAAGCCCTGACGGACGAAATCGTCGCCGAGCGAACGTTGCTCGCCCGTGAACGGGAATCGCTACAGGAGTCAATCGAAGACTGGCAGCAGCAGAAGCTGAACGCGGAAGCCGAACTGAAACGACGTCAGAACCGACTCGATGAAGAACATCTTCGATTCCAACAGGAAATCGATGACCTGCGACGTCGTACCTGGGAAGAGATCGAGCAGGAGCAGATCGAACAGCAGCGGCGAGTGCATAGCGAATTCGAAAAGCTCGAAGAACAGCGTCACACCACAGAAGCTGAACTGCGGAAACAGCGTGCGCTGCTCGAGAGCCGCATCAGATTTCAACAGGACCACCTTGAACGATCTCGAGAAGAGCTGGAACTGGCTCGCGACGAGTTTCGCAGCGAGTACCAGCGAGCCAGGCAACGGCTGGAAAACCTCGTTCAGATTCAGAGACAACGTGACAGACAAATTTCTCAACGACGTGTGATTCTTGAAGAGCTGGAACGTTCGCTTGAACGCCAGCAGACAACGCTGAGCAAAATCCAGAAGTCGGTGGACGAGCACGCCAGCCGTGAACGCGAACGGCTGACTGCGGAGCGACAGTCCTGGGAACTGAAAGTTCAGACACAAACAGCCGAGAATCGACGCCAGACGGACATGATGTCGCTGCACGCTGAAAATCTGGAAAAACGACGCGACCGTCTCGACCAACTCCGTGAGGATCTGGAAACACGACATCAGGAGCTGCTGCAAACTCAGATCGCTGTCGACGAAGCGTGGGCTCAACTGGCTCAGGTAACCGGCGACGAAGGAGCAAAAGAACGAGTCGAGCAGGCTCGCGAACAGCTTGCTAAATACGTCAGAAGCCTGCGGGAAGGACTCAATCAGCAGCGACGTGAACTCGACAAGGCACGGTCGCAGTTCGAATCTCAAAAGGAATCGTTCCGCGGCGACAAGCAACAACTGACCGACTGGGTGGCTGAACGGGAGTCGCAGTTACGGCGCCGGGAAGAACAATTACAGGCTCAGTTCACGCAGATCGAAGCTCAGGAAACGGCGTGGCAACAGTCGCGGGACAACTGGCAACGCGAACGTCTGGAGGCGGAGCGGATCATCCGTGACCTGCTGGCTCAACTCTCGCAATCCAGTAATCCAGATGCGAAAGAGCCAGATTTCAGTGGACTTCCTGACGCTCCCGGGTTGCTCGCGCTATCACGCTTCCTTGAGAATAACGCGGCGTAGCTCCGTCTGAAAGCAGCTACTCCCCAAACAGAGCGGCGCGACATCGCTGCCGGACCAATCCTGACGCACCATCGGACGATCCGAGGCGGCGGCATGTTCAGTCGCCCTCTTGAACGTTTCGAAATTCGCTCACAGACTTTTGAACACGGAATTGCGGCATGCTCAAACCATCTGCCAGCCGGCGAAACAGTTTCACGCGAACAACAGCGTTGTTTCTTTTGACTTTTGCCCTGACCACTGCGTCCAACCCGTCGAACGGCGCCGACGACAAGTACCGCGAAGCTCGCGCCAGGATGGTCGCTCAGGACATCGCCGCAGAAGGCATCACTAACCGGCTGGTACTTCAAGCTCTCAACACCGTAGAGCGGCACGAGTTCGTTCCAACCAGACTCTACCGCGAAGCCTATATCGATAAGGCACTGCCAATCGGCTACCAGCAGACAATCTCGCCCCCCTTCGTCGTGGCCTACATGACACAGGCCCTTGATCCTCAACCCACCGACAAAGTTCTGGAGATTGGAACCGGTAGCGGCTACCAGGCAGCCGTTCTGGCAGAAATCGTGAAGGAAGTTTATTCGATCGAAATCGTCCCTCAGCTCAGCCGCGAGGCTGGCCGCCGACTCAGCAAGCTCGGCTATGACAATGTGCACACACTCGCCGGAGACGGCTACAAAGGCTGGCCGGAACACGCTCCTTTCGACCGGATCATCGTGACGTGCTCGCCGGAAAGCGTGCCATTGCCGTTGATTGAGCAGCTTCGCGAAGGCGGTCGAATGATCGTGCCACTTGGCCAGCGTTATCAGCAAGTCTTCTACCTGTTTGAAAAGAAGAACGGAAAGCTCGTCCAGGAGAAACTGATCCCGACCCTCTTCGTCCCCATGACCGGTCTGTCTGAAGAAGGCCGCCGGGTGCTGCCTGACCCGGCCAATCCGCAGATCGTCAACGGTGGCCTGGAAATCGACGAAAACGAAGACGGAAAAGTCGACAGCTGGTACTACCAGCGTCAGGCGGAACGAGTAAAAGGCGACGCCCCGGAAGGAGACTACTACGTCACTTTTAAAAATGACGAAACAGGTCGCCCCGCAAGAATGCTGCAGGGCATCGCCATCGACGGACGCAAGATCGCCTTCGTAAATCTGTCGTTAGATCTGAAACTCGAAAACATCCGGGCGGGCGATGAGGAGTGGGAAAAACCGGCATTCTACATCCACTTCTACGATAATATCCGACGCTCACTCGGAGACTTCCAGGCCGGCCCGTGGTTGAGATCTCAGGACTGGGAACGTACCGGCCGCCGCATTCCAGTTCCCGTAGGCGCGCGGGAGGCCATTCTTCGCATCGGGCTGAACGGAGCTGCCGGAACAATGAGCGTCGACGACCTGCGACTTTCGTTTATTCCGAGGTGAGATTATCCTCAGGCCACACTGCCGTTCCAATAGAGTGAAACCCTCTGACTCCGGCGCAGCGTCAGTCTCAAAGACGCCCCCTATGCCAAAAGTGACCATCGGCGACGAAGAACCTCTCAAATCAGCATTGCAAAGACTGCGAAAACTCGTAAGCGAAGCCTACCGACGGCAGCACTATAAAACTCGCATAGTGCTTCGTCAGAGGGCAAAGTTCGGGTTCCACGGAATGGATGAATCTGAGTT